>CAVSWI010000012.1:0-703334 GCA_963731535.1 uncultured Acidobacteriota bacterium
CGTTACCTCAACGATATTCGCCGGCAGAGTGCCGTGACGAACCGGATTCTCAGCGACGAATTCCAACAGCGTCGGATCTCGAAAGTAGTTTCCGCCCTCGAAAACAACTTGTAAGCTGCGCGTCACTAAGGCTAAGAGGGGCGTAGAAGATTGCATCGTCCGTAGCCCAGAGGAAATGTGGGTGAAATTCCCTGATTCGCTGGGCTGCTCGCGGACCGCGGGCGGTGCCTTCTCTTAGCAAATCCTTCGCTTGATACTTCAGATGATCGAGATTCGGATTCGATGGGAGGCGTTTTACCGGCATGACGAACTTCCTTTCGTACGCCCGATGTCCGCAATTTTATGGGCAGAAAGTTAGTTCGTGAAAACGAATTGTCGCAATCAAGTGGACTTCTGTCCTTCCCGCGGACCGGATGCGCCCTTCGCGCGATCGGAATCCTATCACGAGGACAGAGAAGTTGGAATGCGCGCGGCAGCGGAGAAGCAGCGGAGTACGGGGGTTATTTCTGATCCCACTCCAGTCTTGATTAGAGTCCCAGGCTTTTCCTAAGTGCTAGTGCGTACCGTGGAACCTCGTGGCCAGACACGAGCGCGAGGTCATCGGGATCATAAGCCTGCCATTTCTGACAGGTCTCGCTTTCGCGCCAGCACACGATGACTGAAGAGAGATTCTTTGGTTGAATCTGCCAAACCACTCCGATAGCTCCGGTCGGGCGTCTTCTCAGTCGTACCAAGTCGCCTCGCTTCAATCGTTCTGTGTTTTTAGACATCGCGTGTTCCCGCAGGCTGTAGTCACCGCTAACCCGGCACGGAACAAAATGACGTCCCAATAAGTCGCCACCAATGGAGACTGGGATCTAGCACACTACTCCAGGATCTCCAGCGTGAAGCGCTTCTTGAATTTCATTCCCGCCGCGCCCAGCAGCGTGCGGATGGATTTGGCCGTGCGTCCTTGCCGCCCGATTACTTTCCCCAGATCGTCGGGATGGACTTTCAACTCAAACACGATGACCTGTTCGCCTTCGATCACACGAACCTGAACTTGGTCGGTCTTGTCCACTAACGCTTTTGCGATCGCCTCAATAAGGTCTTTCAATTGTGCGCCTCCAATTCACATCCCTAAGTCGAGGGTGTGCCAGCACCTTGGGATTTCCATAGTTACCTAGACCGGTTTCGCGCCCTCCGATTGCATGGAAATCCGCAGTCGGGATAAGAGGGCCTCCAGTCGAACAAACGCTTCCTGACTTATTTCGTTGAATTCAATCCCCATTCCTTCATCGGGGAATGTGTTCCGCACAATTGCGCCAGTACGAATTTCACCTTCTGGAACTGAAAGCAATAGAGTGAGAACAGTGCCGACCGCCATTGGGTTGGGGGTCAAAATGAACAGACCTCCAAAACCAATTTCCCGCACGCGCGAGACGTCTTGTCGGGTGGTATCGCGCCAAGACACCCAAACGCCACGTGGAGTTGGGATTCGTGCATGCGCCCTTTTATATTTGGAAGAATCGTCAGTCATACGTTTCAAATAGGCACCTAAACTTAATGACTGCTAGTTCTCGCCCACGGAAGAATCGCTTCCGCACTCTTCGCATCGGAACCGAACAATGTTTAGGGCATGTAGAAGGATGAGTACTGCTTCCTTCAAGGGACCTACAGAACTAGCCACCCAAGGGTTTACGGCCAATAAGGACGATTAGCTTAGGTGCGGAGAGTTTCGAGGGGTGGTGCGCGCCCTGCGTGTGAGATTAAGAAGGAATCAAAACGAAATCCTCGGCGGGGACTTGAAATCGGATCCGCTTTCGATTGCAGATACGGCTGGATCCTTTGTGCGAGGCCGGTCCAGGTGCGAGAATTCTGCCGAGCACCGATGGCAGCTCTTGCCTGCTCCGATTTTGAAGTCCAAATTTCGTTCGATTCGATAAATGCCTTGGGGAAAGCCGATAGTTCAGCTCGTGAAAAGACGCCACGGCCGTTGTTGAGAAATATCGCTAATGGCTGTCGGTGCCAGGCGGTTGAAACAATCAGATCTACAGTATGATCCCCGTTGACATCGCGCGCTTCGATGAACAGGCCGCCCGAAGGGCCAACTAGCCGCAGAGATTGTCGCCCGACTACGGAAAGTTGAAGTTGAATGCGGTAATCAGTACAGCCGGAGTGGTTTGCCCCCGCCTGAATGCTGGCTAAATCCGGAAGAAGATCGCCATCGAAATCGGCGATTGCAAACGGAAGGCCCGGCCCAACGGAAGTCGCTCGCGAATTCTGAGAATCTCCACTCGCCCTCGCGTTGCCGCCGGCGAATCCAAGAAATACCAACAACACAAGAAGCCGCACAGAAAGAGGGCATCTCGTTGAAAGCCCGCTCGTCTCAGTCGAGACAGTGCCAACGCTAAGACTGAGCTTGTTGCCGTTTGCCATACCGCGTTTACGATACCATCGGTCCGACGCTCATGGAAACTAAAACCCTCCCACGCGTTTTTATCCTCTATTTTGTCTGACTTCTTCCGGACCGAAAGGCTTTCTTTTCGAGCAGCTTCTGAAGTCGGGTGGCCCACCCTTTCGTATCGTACTACAGCAAAATTCCGCCACGCCATGCCTCGACCTTGAGAGCTAATCAGCGACAGTATAAACAATTTGCCTGTTTAATGAGTAGAGCCCCACTCTCGTCGGAGCACTACCGATGCAGAAAGGGCCTCTTGCATGGCTAGTTTTTCGTCGTTATCCGGATGCCACTGTAATCAGCGTCGATCCGCAGGCTAGGCGCCAGTTCGCCTAAAGAGCCCATGCCGCCCGAGGCTTCAATGCGTTGTCTCTAGGCAGGAATTCTAATCAAACCAATCGCTAAAGTAAGCACTGACAGAGCGAGAATGACGGCTCCGACATAGATCAAAGAGACTGCCTCGCTAGGTTGAGTGGCCGTCGGCGGCAGCAGAGAAAAGAAAAACCCGGCGGATATCAAAATCGCTGAAAGCGGGACTCCGATTCGAACGAACCAGACTAGCGGTGAGGGAAGAATCGCGGCATCCGCAAGTATCTGGCAAACCAACGAAAGAATCACAATGACTCCCGCGTGGGCGTGTCCTGCCCGGAAGAAATTTTGGCGCAGTGGATTGTCCATATATCCGCTGCCCTTATCCGTCAATGAGGTCAAAAGGAAATACCCGCCGTACTGAATCGTCGGGACTGTGATAAGGATGATCCCGGTCCAAACCGCTGCCCGCAATACCAAGCGTGAGCCGCGGTGGTGCTTGTCTACACTCCGGTTCGTCCACGAACCGGTCCTCGCCGACGGCATCAGGGAGCGGGAGCACCTGCTGTTGGCCTTCTGGGCCGTAGAAACGTTAAAGGGTTGTTTGCGGAATACAAAGCTGCTGGCGCAAAGTTCGCCCATCCATTGAGGAAACAGCCTTGGGGGGCGTCGGCGTTTGTCGTGCTAGACACAGACGACAATCAGATTTGCTTCTCAGGGTGACAGCAACAAGAACCGCGTTTTCTACGTTCGCGTCGCTACCCCGAAGCAATGGGAAAAGCCATCGTCGTCGGTCAGGAAGAATTCGGTTTGCCCGTAGTGCCTTTCTTCGAACTCGGACACCTTGTAACCCAGCCGCATCAGTCGTTCTCTTGTCTCACGAATATCCGACGGTGCCCAGTAAAGCCGAATACCTTCATAGTTCTCCGGTTTGTTCGATGTGCCAGCTCGCCTGTTGAGCATGAAGGACAAGTCGCCTCTACGAAGCATGCAGAAGATCAGCTTACCGTCGGCTCGCATTTCCGAGTCCATATTGAAACCAAGACCATCCACCCATAATCGCAGGCTCCGTTCCAGGTCTGCGCTTGGAATTACCGGTATGCATGATTCAACTGTCATGCCAATCTCCCTGTCGCATAACTTGCTTTCGCCAATCAGAGCGTGGCGGAGAGCACCGACGGAACAAGATAGTATCGGAGCTAATGCACGCGCAAGTGCCGCAAGCTCGGGAAAGTCCTGGTAGACGCGGTGGTCTCAACAGGTCGATGCAACACCCTCTGGTATAAATCTGCTTTCAAGGGTGGTGTCTATGGCCGAAGGGAAGCGGTTTGGGCTTTCTGCGACGCAGAAGACCTGTGGTCTTGACTCAAAGTCCTGATTGATGTCATAACGACGCCGGCCTCGCGACGGCCCGAGTAAACTGTGCAGTGTTGTTCACTCTACAGTACTCGAACGCCTATGAGGCGTGCGAACAATTGAACATCGATCTAAAAAAGGCGGGTCGCCCCGTGGGCGACCCACCGAGAACGCACATCCCCGCGAGTTTACTTGACCGCTCTTACAACTTGATCAATGAACGTCACACCATTCGGCGTATCCAGGCCAGTCACGTTATCCCAGCCAGGACCCGTGGTTAGCGACGAGTCTGTCCCGAACGTAATCACATCCCAGCCAGTCGAGCTTAATTGGAAACTCCGCTTTCATAACACGAACGTCCATCGAAACGCGCCGCAGCCACCCGGCATTGACACTTCCGCCCCGCAGGCGCAACATGGCGCCCAATTCATGATCAAGCTGGAACAGGTGACCAAGCAGTACGACCTCCTTTCGCAAAAGGGCGGGGAACTCGTCGCCGCGGATCGCCTGGACCTCAACATCGCCGACGGAGAATTATTCGGACTGATCGGACCCAACGGCGCCGGAAAAACTACCACGCTGAAAATGGTTTGCGGCCTGCAAGTGCCCACTTCGGGACGCATCACGGTGAAGGGAATTGACGTTCAACTTCAGCCTGAAGAAGCCCAGCGCAACATCGGCTACCTCGCCGATTTTTTCTCGCTCTACGACGACCTCAAAGTCTGGGAATATCTCGACTATTTCGCCCGCGCTTACAAAATGGAGCGGCACACCATCGCGCCGCGCGTGGACGAAGTGCTCCGCCTGATGAATCTGGAAACCAAGCGCGACGCATACGTCCACGGCCTTTCGCGCGGCATGAAGCAGCGCCTGGGAATTGGACGCGCCATCATCCACAATCCTCCGCTGCTGGTTCTCGACGAGCCTGCCGCCGGCCTGGATCCCAAAGCCCGCGTGGAGCTGAAAGTTCTGCTGAAAGATTTGCACTCCGCCGGAAAAACTATTTTCATCACCTCGCACATTCTTTCCGACCTGGAAGAAATCTGCACCAACATTGCAATCATGGAGAAAGGCAAGCTGCTGCGCATCGGCACGCTGGAAGAAGTGATGCGCGAAGGCAAAAGCGTTCGCCGTTATCGCGTGCGTCTGGCAGAGCCCGGCTTTGGTCTCGCGCTGTGGCTCGCGGGAAGAAAAGGAGTCACCGGAATCGTGTCCGAGCCAGCCAGCGCAAATTTCGCCCTGGATGGCGGAGATCTGGAACTCGCCGAGCTAGTCAAAGACGTGGTAACCGCAGGCGCCCCCGTCTGCGAAGTTCAGGAAGTAGTGGAGACCCTCGAGCGTCTGTACTCGCGAATTTCCAGCGGAGAAGTAATGTGAGTGCCTTCATTTCCAACCCGGAGTTTCAGCGCAACGCTCGCATCCAGTTGCGCCCCGGCCGCGCCATCGCCGCCATCGTGATTTGCGCCGCCGTCTCGCTGACCGTCTGGTATTACTACGAGAACGCAATCACGACTACGGTGCCCACCGAAGAATCTTTTGGAATGCTTAAGTTCGTTCTGATATTGCAAATAGTGGTGCTGCTAATCGGCGGCGGAATTTACGAGCTTCTTTCCGTTCACCGCGAAAAAGAACTGAACACCTTCGACTACCAGCGCGTCACGCGCCTCACCTCTTTCGAGCTCGGAATGGGGAAGCTTTTCGGAGCGCCAGTATTGATGTATTTCGTCGTGCTATGCCTGATGCCTATCGCACTTGTGGGCGCATTTCAGGACCACGTCCACATCAAACTGGTCGCCGAAGCGTACCTGATTCTTTTCGTCGGTTGCCTCGCTTTCCACGTTCTCGCCCTTCTGATTTCGATGGCGTTGGGCCGAGGCGTTTCCGCCATAGCGATTCTGCCCTTCCTGATATTAGTTGCATTCACCTCCGGTGACTTGTCCGGCGGCGCTTCCAATTGGATGTTTCATCAGCTCAATCCGTTTGCGGCGGTCGCAATTATCGAATCCAATGCGGGCCCAGGAGTTAAAGACCTCTTCTTCGGCTTTTCGGTCTCTCACTTCATCGTTCTGATGGTTATTTATTTCCTCTTTACAGCGTGGTTTATGCTTGCGATTGTGCGCAACTTGAAGCGCGACCCGGCCGTTTATGAACTGTATTCACCGGCACAGGCGTTCGGCTTCGCCATGTTTCTGGAGTTCCTGATCGTCGGGTTTTTCAATTGGAAATCTCCAATCGGTGTGCCCGTCGTTCTTAAGAACGTGGTGGTGGGCTTCAAGCCCCTTCCACCCCTGGATGTAGAAAGAAGTCTGATTGGCGGGTCGTTCTGGGTGTTCGTTCTGCTCGGCTTCGTTTTATTGCGCAACCGCGAACGCGTGCGGCGCAGAATCCGAACCATGGGAGAAAGCGCAGCGAGTTTGTGGGCGGCGCTCTGGCCGGCTCCTTATTTGTTGGGAGGAATGATCGTTGTAGGGATTGCGATCATCGAATTAATTCTGATTTACAGGAGGCCTGCGCCCGAAGAGTGGAGTTGGGGGCTGGCAACCTTGAACATCGCATTTATGGCGCTGTGGGTTGCGCGCGATTTGCTCTACCTGCAATGGATGGCCTTGCGACGAACGCGCCGTCCGCTCGTCGTTGCTGTTTTGTTTTTAATTGTGTTTTACACCTGCGTCGCCGTAGCTCTGGGCGTGGCTCATGCAGTTCTGCGTCCCAACTTTGCGCCGTTTTCTGCCGCGCTGATCCCCGCCGGTGTCTCGTCGCTTGACATTGCCGATTGGTACGCGGATTCGCGCCTATGGATATTGTCGCTGGCCCTTCTGGCTGCGCAGGTAGTGCTGTTCGCGCTCCTGCAATGGCAAAAACTCCGCGAGTTCGTCAGTCCCGTCCCCGCCGCGCCAATCGCTCCAGCACCACTGCCCGCAGGGAGCTTCATCCCACGTTAATCGAGGAGGTTAAATCTTGATCGGCGTACATCGAATCGTCAGCCGCGATCTCGCGCCAGTCGAATCGTGGGTGCAGATCGATTCTTATCCTCGAACAATGGGAGCGACGAATTCGCGGAACCAGCGGTGCGCCGCGTCATGCTGATGCCGCTCGTGCCAAACCAGAGACATGGTGAGAGGCGGCAACTCCACCGGGAGATCGAGTATTCGCAAGCCCAGCGACCGACGCAAAGCTCGCGCCAATCCCAAAGGTACGATGCCGAGCATTTCAGATTGCGCCGCCAAGAAGGGAAAAATTCCGGGTGCGCGGGAAGGATTCCGCTGGCAGCGAACTCGAAGACTGCTTGGACGCGGAGAGCGAGCTATCGGGACAGATGGAAGTAAACGTCGCGGAATCCGGCGATTTTTTGAACGCGCTGGCGTCAGTGCCGGGTTATCGAAGCGCGCACATTTCTTTGGGTGTGTGCCCAACTGGCTGCTGATATGTGCACGCAACAGTTGCGACGATCATGTCAACATGCCTCGCATTGCACATGCGCTCGATCACTGCGCGGTCCTCCGCCGATTGATGCAGAGTCGCTGGCCGCGATGTGCATGCACGCCTCGCGCGACCAATCTCTTATGCGTGGCGAAATAATGGCTGCGAGGCTCCGGCGCATCTTTTTTGTATTTGTGAGTTGCCGACCGAGGTGGATCCGGCGTCGTGCAGGGCAATCGTATCGAACGGATTGCTCGGAATTCGCCTTGCCAAGGTTCGAGCAACGGCGCGCAATGCAGGCCGATTCATGATCAATTGGCGAAGACGCCGAATTTACCACCGGACGCTCACAATCGAATGGATAAAATGATGGGAGATATCTTCCAGACCTTCCCAATACATAAAATTTCTGCAAGCGATAATCCCTGTGTACCAAAAACTTTTCACAAAGGGCGAAATCGACCAATTAATTGCATTTTATTCCAGTCCCATAGGTCAAAAACTGATCAAGGATATGCCGAGTCTTATGTCTGACTCTCTGAAAGCGTCTTCGGGAATACTACAGGATATGGTCGGGAAAGTTACGCAGAGGGCGCAAGACGAAATTGCGGGATTGCACAAAGAAAACGACAAGGACTCCAAGCCGGCGACACAGCCATCGTCAAACTAAGCGGCGTTCGCGCTTCGCTAACCACAAGATCACTCCGGCGATGACACAGCCGAGGCCGGCGGCCTGAGCGTTGGACATTCCTAGAAACGAGCGCGGGTTGATGCGGATAAACTCCACCAGGAAACGCGCCAAGCCCGTAAGTATCAGATACGCTGCAAATACTGCGCCGTCCGGCGGGCGGCCGGCTTGGCTCTGCCGCGCGCCCATTCTCCATAGCCACCACGCCATTGCGCAGGCGACGATCAATTCGTAAATCGGCGTGGGATGGACGCGCTGCGTGGTGGGGACCAAACCGTTTGGAAAGCTCATGCCCCAGGGAAGAGAAGTGGGAATGCCGTAATCGCCGTCGCCGGAAAGGAAGCAACCGATGCGTCCGATGCCGTAGCCGAGAGCGGCGGCGGGCGAACCGGCGTCGAGCAATGTTAGGAGCGGGATTTTTTGGCGGCGGCCAACCAGGACGAAGGCTGCGAATCCCGCGAGCAAACCTCCAAACCACGCGAAGCCGTAGGGACTGAGGAGCTGGTCGAGCGGATGCGCGAAGAAATCTGCCGGCGACTCGAGGACGTGATACAGCTTTGCTCCAACGATTCCAGCCAGGCAGGGAATTGCGATCAACAGTTCCGCTTCGGCGTTTGCGGCTGCGCGGATATCAGCGGCGGGCTTGCCGGAGCGTTTGACGGGAAGATTGTGGGCAGGCGCAACGAGGCCACGGCGTATCAGGTCCGCGCGTAGCATGAAAAAGGCGGCAAGCATGGCGCAGGCCACCATCAGGCCAAACGTTGGGATGGTCACCGGTCCGAGATGGAGAAAGGGAATCACGCCGCAGAATTGTTCGGTGAATAGTTTACAGGCTTGAGCCGGCAAAACGCATCCTAATCCGACGTGGCGAAATTCTGCTATTCTTTCGCGGTCGGCCAAGCGCGCGGGCAGTGGCCGCCGAGGAGTTCATCATGAAGCCAACAACAAGTGGTCTCGGCAGTGTGTGGAGCGTCGTTCTGCGCGCGATTTCCCTTGGCCTGCTGCTGGTTATCGCCGCCGCGTCCGCCGCCTCCGATTCTCCACGCGAGGCCATCATTCACCCTTTGCAGAACGCGAATTTTGCTTCCGCTTCAGACCTGCCATGTCTTAGTACAGCGGTCGAGGCGGGAAATCCTTCCACTGGCCCTTCGGCCGTGTTGGTCAAGATGGAGAAAGGCTGCATGGCCTCGTGGCATTTTCATACGGCGGCCGAAGAGTTGATTGTGATTAAAGGCGAACTGAAAGTTGAGATGGCCAGCATGCCGCAGGCAATTCTCGGACCCGGTGGCTACGCTCAAGTTCCGAGCAATGAGAGGCATCAATACGCATGCAGCGCGAAGGGCGAGTGTCTCTGGTTCGTCAGGATCGATCGCGCGTTTGACAGCAAGGCAGCGCAACCCGCTAATTAGCTCGATAGAAACTGCGCGTCGCTGTCCGGCAACGAATGGCGGGGCGCATTAGATGCATATCTAGGCAGGACACTCTTTCCTACTTTCAGACTGCTTGCGGTCGGCAAAGTATCGGGACTATATTTTGGATATGCCCGTAAAGACGCTTCGTCCGGTCGCGTTCTTTGTGACCGCGTGGCTTTGCCTTGGCGCTGCCGCAGTGAGTGCGCAGTTTCCAACATTCGAGAACTGCTGTGCCGCCCCGGGTGTAATCTGCGATCGTATCTTCCGGCCGGCTGGTGAGCCACCTAGCGGGTCATCTAGAGCGAAGAATTACGTCGACAGCGTGGCCTTTGAAGGCCCTATTTGACCGGCGCAGAACTTCAGCAAGTTATGGCCTCGCTGAAGGATAAGGAGTTCGAGCGCGATTCCGACTGGCTCGACGACGTCCGCAAGTTGCTGCTGCATCCCTGGTTTAATCAGGGATCTTCCCAAGTGAAAATGATTGTGCAGGCGGCACCGGTTGGCGGAGACGATGGGCGTTATGCGATCACCGCACACGTTGACGAAGGCCTTCAATATCGTGGGACTCATTGATTTCCGAGCGGACCCCGGTATGAATTGTCGAAAATGCTTTGATTTGGAATCTAAAGGCCGGAGATATCCTCGATTACGACATGGTTCAAAAGTTTTTCGACGATAATGAATCCAACTTTCCTGCCGGCTCCTACTGGGCTAAAGACCATGGAATAATTCGCCACGCTAAAATTGCCATGGCCGATATAACGTATAGATTTCGACCGTGCGCGGGCAAGTCGATTGGCATCATGCGCGACGATCCCTGAAAATTAATGCGGTCAGAAATTCGAGAATTCGTTTGCAGTCTAGACCAAATAGTGCAATTCGCGCAGTTCGGAGCCGGACGATTCATTCCGACGGCAATGTTCGCAGGTATTCTCTCCGAGCAGCTCGTAAACATGGTGCACGGCCTTGAGCGTGGCGGAAAAAGTTTGTTTCTCTTCGTAAAAAACGCGATCGGCGGGCAGCCAGTCTCGAAAGCGCAGATTTTCCATCACGCTCGCAAATCCGTGGCGAACGCCGCAGAGCAGCACGGTCACTCCGCGCGATTCCATTTCGTGCAGGAAATGATCGAAACGCTCCATGGAAACCATGTCGGGATTGCGCGTGTGTTTCATTCGCAGAATGACGAAGCGGATTTTTCCGTCTTCTGTGCGCTTCCTCAACTTATCGAACAGACGGCCCAGCTCCGGAGCTGCTCCGAAAAACAGCTCGCCATCCAAGTCATAAAGAAGCAGGGAAGTACAAACCGGATCGTTGGGCAAGCGCTCGCGAATGACGCGGTCATTGGTGACCGTCAATTCCGAAAAGCTCAGAACCGCAGCGCGCGGAACGAATAAAAGTATGGACAGCGCTACTCCAATCAAAATGGCGAATTCAACGCTGATGAATATGGCGGAGAAAGCGGTGACCGCAACCAGCAGCCTGTCAAAACGCGAAGCGCGCATCGCATATTTCAGCCGCTTCCAATCCACCAGCCTTGCGGCAGTGATTACGAGCAGGCCAGCCAATGCAGCCTTGGGAATGTACCGCGCCTGTGGCGCAAGAGCGACTACCACCAACGCGACAGTGCCGGCCGCGAACACGCCCGACATACGGCTTATCGCGCCAGCCTGGAAGTTGATTGCTGAACGGGTTAAAGATCCTGACCCTGGCAAGCATTGAAAGAAGCCGCCGGTTAGGTTGGCCAAGCCTTCGGCCATACACTGCCGGTTGTAATCGAGCTTCTGTCGCGTTGTGCTCGCGATGGATTTCGCAATCGACAGCGCTTCGAGCAGTCCCAGGAACGCGATGGCCAGCGCGCTGCCCGACATCTGTTTTATCCACCAAAATTGTATCTGCGGAATATGGGGCGTAGGTAAATTGCGCGGGATGCTGGCCACTGTTGTAATAATTGTTTTGCCGTCGATTCCCGGCTTCGACCAGCCGAACCACGCAGCGACACCTGCGACGATAAGTAGCGTCACCAGCATGTCGAATTGCGGCAACCGATATTTGCGCACCAGGTATCTGAGCGCAACAGCCAGCACGATGGTGGACAGTCCGATTGCAAACGCGCGCGAATTCATGTGCCCGTCGCGCACTGTGATCCAAGTGCGGTAAAGAACGTGCTGCAATCCAGTGCCGCGGTCTTGCATTCCGGTTAGGTTACCAATTTGCGTGATGGCTACCAGCGTGCCCGCGCCAGCCATGAATCCGATCACCACGGATTCCGAAATGTAACGCGTCAAGTCACCCAGCTTGAACACTGCGATCAGGATCTGTATGCACCCAATCATGATTCCGAGCAAAAACATAGCTTGGTACGCTTCCATGTGCGAACCGGTGCTGAAAAATGCCAGCGCGCTGAAGACGACGAGCGAGATGGCGTTGGTCGGTCCGTTAATCAGCTGGGAAGACGAGCCGAAAATCGAGGCGACCAGAGTAATCACAATCGCAGAATAAAGCCCGAAGCGCGGATCGACACCCGCGATCAGCGCGTAAGCCATGGCTTGGGGCAGGGAAATGGCCGCCACGGTCACACCCGCGAGCAGGTCTTTGCGGGCTTTATCGGATGAGTAGTCCAGCTTCATCTTAGTTGTAAACCGCCTAAGACCGCGACTAAGACCACTAAGTCTAGCGACTTACTCGACATTTGTCTTGCACGAATTATGCCGTAATTGATTTGTGGAGGGGGCGCAAGTGTAAACTCGTATCACAATGAAAAAAGAGCGGTTACCTTGATGCGGGTAGGGTGTAGTCGGACAGCGGGCGCCTGCAATCAACGACGACGGGCGATAGAGTGCCTAATTTTTGCATGTAAATGCCCGAATTATCCCGGCATGTCCAGGTGGGTGCGCCCTCAGACCGCCGACTTATTCGTCAGGCTCGTCGGGCAGCAGCGGTTAACGAACCTGCCATTACCGCACGATTTCTACTATCAAAGAGGTCCGACAGTTTTGGGCTACGCGATTTACTGGGCCGGGCAAGGGCAGGCGAAAGAAGTTACAAACAAAGCGGCGTTCTTGTGGAAGAAGTTTCCGAAGTTTGTTCTCGGTTTTCTTTTTATGTCGTTGCTAGTCGGCTTCCACGCGTTTAGCAAACCGCAAATCGCATGCTTGGGAATCTTTCAAGGTGGGCATTTCTGCTGACGTTCGCCGGCGTTGGGTTGCGCACGAACTTTCGCCAAATGTCCAAGCAGGGGTACGTCCTTTCATCGTCGGCCCTGTCGGGGAACTCCTTATCGCGTGCCTGACTCTTGGATTGCTGATCGGAGCAAATCGTATAGGGGGCTTGGGGAATTAAGAAAAGTTCCTCGGCTTAGGATCAATGGACGTTTTCTACAATAAAGAGGTCCGACAGTTCGAGGTCGTAGGAGTAGGCATAAGTTTTCGCGTCGGGAGTCATGCGGACGTTCAAAACGGCCGTCACGCCAGCCGGATCGCTCGGCGCGAGCGTCGTCACCAGCTCTCGCTTTCCGCTTGCCAGATCCAGTTTGTACACAGGTGCTGATGTTTTTTGGTCGTGGTACACATACGCGGAGTGTCCATCCGCGGCCCACGTAATCCAAATATCTTGCGCTACCCAGCCTGGGACTACCTTCGGCTCTCCGCCGGAAATGGGATAGAGCCCGCCCTTTCCGTCTACGTCTGGGGCGAAAATAAATTTCCCATCGGGTGAGGCCAATTGAGTTTCAAAGTGTGAAGACTTCACGGAAATCGCCGGCGTGACGGCTCGCGGCTCACCGCCCGCCAGGTCCTGAAGATACATTCGCCAGCTATGGCCATCGTCGCTGGCGAAATAGACTGACTTTCCATCCGGCATAAATCCCTTGGGGCCAACTTGTCGAATTCCTTCGGACTTCAGTTTCTGCATTTCTCCCACTCCCGTCGGGAGCAGCGCAAGATACAAGCCTTGGCCTACAGAGCTAGCTTCGGTTACTAATACGCGCGTACCGTCTGGGGAAAGAACAGGCGAGGACCATTCGCCTAGCTTCACTGCCGGCGACCCATCGGATTTTCGCAAGTAAGCCAGACCCTCGGCGCCTGCCGCTGAACCCCAATCATCGAACGCGATCTGCGTGCCATTCGCTGAAAGATCTCTTAACTGCGCGTAATCGAGCCAGGAAAGATCGCGTTCTTTCGAATCGCCTGGTCCCCGAAATTGCAGCCCGCTCCGCCACGATTCTCGCGAGAGTAGAATACGGCCGTCACGCGAAACATCGTGCAGCCGCAGCATGCCGGGCAGCCGAAGAACGGTTCGTTCTTTGCCCTTAAGAGAAGTGCCATGGATGGCATCGGCCCATCCCTCGGTCAGTGTGGCCCCATACCAAACCTCTTCGCCCGATGGCGGCCAAGCCACCCCCTCCACGCTGATGAAAGGTCCAGCATAGATAAGTTTCTTTCCGCTCCGGTCCAGGGCGACCACCCATCCCGCATCGCCGTCAACGCTGAGGAATTCTGCAAATGCCACCGCGTTTGCGCGAGGCGAGATCCGCACGTACCCCAGCGAGTGCACGCTCTCGTAGATCACGTTCCCGCGGGGAAATTCCACGCGATACTTTCCGCCTACATCGCGGATCACCGCCATCTCTTTGCCGTCGGCGCTCCAGTCCGCGGAATGGACATGGTCGGCAATTTCCCGAGGTGATCCACCGGCGACAGGCACGGTAGCCAAAGTGCCCTCGCAATTTCCGATATAGCGATCTTTGCAATCGAGCGAGATGGCCAACTCGGAAGCGGATATTGCAAACAATGTGCAGTTGATCAGATTCAAGGGTCTCGATTCGGGGCTGTCCGGGACCGTCGAATAAATTTGAACCGGTTGGCCTTTCCAGGCTGCGCTGTAATAAATCGAGCGTCCATCGGGAGCGAATCGCGCGGCGTAAACCAACCCGCGTTCAAATGTGAGCTGATGGTAGAAAGGCGGAATGGTTGATCCGGTGCCGCGCCCGATCAACCAACCTCCCAGGCCGGCGAGAACCACGAACAAACCGGCAACCACTGGAATCAACCAATTCCGTCGTGGTTTTTCAAAAGGCGCCGACGCTGTGTGTGGTCCGCTGGTCCCGGTATTTCCGGAAAGACCTTCCAGGTCGAATGCCAGATCGCGCGCGGACTGAAAACGTTGCTGCGGTTTTTTCTCTAAACAGCGACGGACAGTTCTTTCGATCGCGGGAGCAATAGGCTTGCCCGTCGTGCTGATTTCCGGCGGGTCTTCTTTCAGGATAGCCGTCATCGTCTCGGCAGAAGTGTCGCGCCGGAATGCGCGCTGGCCGGAAAGCATTTCGTACAAAATGGTTCCGAGAGCAAAAATGTCGGAGCGCGCGTCGGCAGGTTCACCGCGCACTTGCTCGGGTGACATATATCCCACGGTGCCCAGCACAACGCCGGGAGTGGTTTCCTGTTGCGCGTTATCCCAAGCTAATGTGGCGCTATCGTCCGTGGCTGCGTGCAGTTTGGCTAGCTTGGCGAGACCAAAATCGAGGATCTTCAGGCGGCCATCGTGTGTGACAAAAACATTTTCGGGCTTCAGGTCGCGATGGATGATGCCTTTATCGTGCGCGGCAGCCAGACCTTGGGCGATTTGCGCCGCGTATTCCACAGCGCGCCGCGTGGGCAGCGCGCCATTGTTCATTTCGACGCGTAGCGAATGGCCTTCGAGAAGCTCGGAGACGAGATAAGACGAGCCGTTGTATTCGCCAACGTCATGAATCGCGAGAATGTTGGGATGATTCAGCGCAGCGACCGCGCGAGCTTCTTGCTCGAAGCGCCGCAAGCGGTCGGCATCTTTCGCAACTGTTTCAGGAAGAACTTTGATCGCGACGTCGCGGCCCAGGCGCGTGTCCTTGGCGCGAAATACTTCCCCCATTCCGCCCGCGCCAATCGGCGCGACAATCTCGTAAGGCCCTAATTTTGTGCCGCTGGGAAGCGCCATTGTTTAGTCGCGTGAAATTGTTCGGTCGCATTATACAGACTCGCCGACGAAAAACAGCAATCATAGGAGGTTCAGAAACTATTCGATACGAAGGATGTCCATGATATCCAGGTGCGTAATACGGCGAGTAGCTACCCAAATGCTTGCCGACGCGATCAGCGCGATAAACAGAATCGATAAAATTAAGGTAGCAGGATCGGCAGATTTCGCTCCTGCAACGAAGCTCGCGAGAAAGCGTCCGGTGAGCATGGCGCCGACGATTCCGCAAATCGCACCGACTGCAACAGTAAGTAGGCCTTGGCGTAGCAGCGTTCCGCGAAGCCCGACGGGCGTGGCGCCGAGCGCAAGTCGTACACCCATTTCACGCGTCCGCCGCGCAACCGCATAGGAAACGACGCCGTAAATACCAATCACCGCCAGCAACAACGCGAATGCCGCGAAGAACAGAAGTGCCCTGCAGTAAAATTTCGGGCGCGCGACGACATCGGTCATGCGCTGTTCCATTGTTTTCACGCCGAATATGGGAACCTGCGTATCCACGGACCGAATTGTGTCGCGGATGGCAAGCGGCCAATCTTCCGTTCGGCCATTTACCCGCGCCACGAATGTGGAAACGAATCCACCCGGGGAATGCGCGGGAACGAAGATCTGATTTGAGTGCGCGGTGTCCATAGTTTCGGTCATATAATCCATTCCTCTGACCACGCCGATAATTTTCCACCGCGTACTCTTCCCGATAGTGACCTCATGATCTATAGCATCTGCCGGTGAACCAAATTCCGCGGCAAATCGTTCGTTGACGACAGCAACGTTGGCGTCCGCACGCACTTCAGCGTCGTTGAATTCACGGCCGCAAACGATGCGTCCTCCCATGGTCTTAAAATAATCACCCAATACCGGGACCATGGTGGAACCCTGTTTGGCTCATGGCCCAGGTAGCGCTCGCGTGGTTGCGCTATCGAGCGGTCCCGGTAATCCCCATCATCGGCGCGCGGAAGCTCTCTCAACTCCAGGACCATCTCGCTAGTTTGGATCTCGAGCTCTCGGCCGAACAATCGAAATCGCTCGACGCGTCAAGCCGGATCGAACTCGAATTCCCGCAGAGGCTTTACGAGCGAGAAATGGTTCGCGCAATTAGGTATGGCGGCGTCTGGGATGGCCTCGTGCTTTAGTGCTGACACTGCCGCGCCGGTGCGGCACTCATCGGTTTTCCTAAACGCCGGGCTTCAGCCTCCCTGCAGGCAGGCCAGGCAGGCCCGGGATCTTGCATTTATGGTGAATCTGCGCGAAAGCAGTATGCCGTCCTAAAGGTCGGCGCTACGAAAAGCGGAAGCGTGCGCTGCACTGCATAGCACCACTCGGAATGCACGCCGAGCACCCGGGCCTGCTTTCGGCGCCATACGGCGGCGAGGCTGAGTGGCGCGGTGGTGGTTACCATTTCGGTCACGGGTGGGCGCTAGGCCAGTAGACTTTTCGTCGCGGATTTCTCTAGAGTGATGACTGGGCAACAAATTTCCGCCGGGAACACAGGCAAGTTCTGATGACTGAAAAAGCAACGATCGCGCCGTCCGATGCCATCGCTGATTTCAAGGAAGGCGTCGCGCTACTGAAAAATGGATATCCGCAGCAGGCGCTTTCGCGTTTGCGAAACGCGTTTGAGTTTGAACAGCGCAACCCCTACTACCTCTCTTTCCTTGGACTCTGCATTGCACGCGCGGAACGCAAGTGGGATCGAGCCGCGGAGCTTTGCGAGATTGCGGTGCAACTGAAGCGCTCGGAAGTGCAGTTCCATCTAAATTTGGCGGAAGTGTACCAACTGGCCGGAAGGCGTTCGAGAGCGATCGATGCGCTCGACGCAGCGCTGGAACTTTTTAACGATGATGCGCGTTTGAAGCGTGCGCGCGGACGCATCGAAAAGCGAAGCGCGCCGGTACTGTCTTTTCTGGATCGCGATAATGTGTTGAACAAGCACCTCGGCAAATGGCGCCATCGCGCATTGAGCCGCGTCAAGAAGCAAGATTAGCAACTCCTCACTTGCACTTGCACCGCGGTTCCCACCTCATTTCACTTATGCAGCGTTTCATATGTTCGGTCACGTATTTCTTAAGCTGCTTTGTCTGCAGGAAGGTCGAGCTTGTGCAGCATTCGATTGAGATCCTGTCGGGCGAAGCGCCACTCGAAAGGTTTGGCGATACTTTCGTAATGCCTCTCGAACGCGAGCAAGCGTTCTGCTAACTCCCGCAAGGAGGAGAAATCGTTCGGCGTCAGGGCCTTGCGTTGCAGGATGGAGAAGTAAATCTCGATTTGATTGAGCCAGCTGGCATGGACGGGTCCTTGAACGAGCACCAGGTTGGGATACTTGTCCTGGAGTCTTTGAACTGCGCGGGGACCTCGATGCGAAGAACCGTTGTCCACGATCCAGAAAACCCTTCGTGCCCGGCGATACGGATGCTGTTTCATGACTTGATCGACGAGGCGGTCAAAGGGCGCGATTCCGGTTTTGGCTTCGCAGCGACCGAAGAGTTTGGCCCGGTGGACATCCAGGGCAGCCAGATAGGCCCAGGCTCCCAGCCGCTCGTATTCGTGCTCGATTTTCATCGGCCGACCGGGTTGTGGGGGCAAAGATTTTGCTTTTCGGTGCCGCGCCTGCACACTGGTCTTCTCGTCGGCCGACAGGACGAACTCGTCCCGGCCGAGTTTACGGCCCTTCCAGAGACGTTGGTACAAATCCAGGATGCGTCCGGCCTTGGCCTCGAAATCCGGGTCTCGCGGAAAGATCCAGCAGCGGTGCTGCCAAGGACGGATGGCGTCCTCGTTGAGCCATCGCCAGAGGGTAGTGTCACTGAGGGAGGCCGTCAATCCGCAGGCGCGAACATGGGCACCGAGTTCAGCCACACTCCAGCGCGAAAGAGGCGCGCCCACCCGACTGGGAAATTCGCAGGCGATCGCTTTAACCTGCACGACCAGCTCTGGGGGGAAAAACCCGGGGCCGGCCCGGGCGTTCGAAGTCTTCCAGCCCGGCCAGTCGTTTTTCGAAGAACCGTTTTCGCCAGCGGCTGACGATTTCGCGTCGGGTGCTGAGCCGGTCGGCGATCTGATCATTGGAGAGGCCCTGCTGGGCGAGGAGAATCATCTTGGCGCGAGCAACCATAAAATACGGCAACGTATATTTATTGGCGCGTCGCTCCAGCTCTTCTCGTTCCTGCTTGGTGAGCACGATCCTGTACGGACTTTTCCGTGGCAAATTGATGCCCTCCCGGCAACAGTATAACGGAGAGGGCGACAAGCGCCACATAATACGTTATCGTATTTATGGAGAGAAGTACTTAGTCTGTATAAGCGAGACAAAGGCGGTCTTTCTTGAATGTTGAGAACTTAAACCGGAATAATTGAATTACCTTGCCATCGCACATTGCAACGACGAGATGGCTTTCTGTCAAATCAAAATCTTCAATTTCGAGACTTCCTTTGCGGAGCCACTGGACAGGCTGCTGCGCGTCGATTCTCAGCGACAAGTTTCCCGAGGAACAATGAATAAATAAATTTGAGGACGGTTTAGCAGTCAAATGAGCGACGCAGAGCCAGCCGCGTGCGGTTTCATCCGAGAATGCGGGGCAGGCGAGAAGCGCGATCAAGAGCGCGATTGTTATGGGCTTTACTTTTTTCTCCCGGCAAACATTATCGGATTTGTGTCCTTTATTTTATTTCGCAGTTACGGGTTGGGCGTAGTAAAGCTGGCGGCTGCGCGCGGTCAAACCGGCCTTGGCCGTTTGAACCTCCACCAGGTGGAGTTCGTCGCGCTGGTCCACTGGCGCCGGAGCGAACGATATTTCGTAATAGGGAGCGGCATCAGCGACACATTGTTGGAGCATGGCGCCGATGTCGTTGTTAAAGGCTAGAGCCAGGCCGCCGCTTTGAATCGCGAGTATGGGAAGTCCTAAATTGCCAATCGCTACCTGACTAGGCTTGCTCACACCTTTCAGAAAATCCTTATAGTAATTGGCGCGACCGACAGATTCGCTGTTGCCGAGAGGATTTATGCTGTAGAGCGTTACGCGCGCCTGAAGCATTTCATTGGAGAGAGCGACGATGTTCGCGAAAATGCTTTGCTGGTCCTTGGGATAAAGCTGCGTACGCGGGCCGGAGAGCAGCGGCCAACCGGGAGAAACCCAAAGAATAATTTTGCGTCCCGGGCGCGGAGCTTCCTTAGCAACGAGCTGGCTCAATGTCTTCACGGAAAGCTGCATGCGATCGACCGCGCCGTAAAAGCCGCTTGAGCGGGTGTTGGTGCGCAGACCAGCGTCGGCCTGAGCGAGCGCGGCGCTGAGCGTGCTGCCGTCGCTCGAAAAGTCTCCGAGCATCTGCGTACCTTTATCCGTGAAAAGAACTAGCGCGACGGGATAGGCCAGGTGTCCGCCTTCGGCTTGCAGGAATTTGTCGATGCCGGTGCGCTCGACGGCGATGGTGGTGTAGACGGTGTTGACTGCGTCAATCACCACGACAACTTCGATGGGGCCCTCGCGACCGGTGACGGGCTTGAAGGAAGTGATGGTTTGCGGAGATTTATTGTCGAGCACGGTGAAGTCTTGCTGCTGAAGGCCGCCAACGGGCGGTCCTGATTTCTCGGTGACAACCACCTCCAGCTTGATCGTGCCATTCGCTTGGGGCGTGCTCTGTTGTGTTTGTTGCGCTAAAGTCGCAGACGCGCACAGTACAACCGCGCAAAACATAATCGCAAGGAACAGAGCGAAGCGTTTATTGAATGACATTTTCCCTCCGCCTAATCGAGGCGCAAATTGTAACCGATAATTTATTTTCATGTGCGGCCCTCGACCGTTATGTTTTCTTTCCAGCCGCGAAGGATAGCTATCTCTCGCGCCAGGGCTTTGGTTTTTTCTCCCATATATTTCCAGGCTTTGGCGATCAGCTCTTTGTCCGATGCGAGAGGCTCGAGGATGGATTTCCAGAGAAGGTTTACAACTTCCTCGTCCTGACTACGCGCCATCTCGTCGTAGAAAGAGAAAATGCGTCTTAGCGAGTCGTCGTCTGCGCCGGATTCCAATAGTTCAATGACTCGCGGCTTGAGAATTTCTTCGAAGAGTGGGTAGGTTCCGGGGATTTGTGTTTTCAAGTTGTAATGCGGGGCATACTTCTTCTCGATGCACTCCCAAAGTTCGGGGAATCTTTCCAGGAAGACATTTCGAATACTCTTGTAGCCTAGCGCGTTCTCGTCGAGCGGGGTTTCGTCTCCAGCGCCATCTGGCTCAGGCGAAGTTTTGGATCGGTCCGCGGGCATAAGGTTTCTCAGTGCGGGCTGTTGATGCTGTCGGCGGTTTCGAAGATGGGCTCGATGTCGGTGGGGACGGATTTCAGGCGCGCTAGGGCTTTTTGAACTTCGGGACTTAGCGCGCCGAGGTGGTCCATCATTACTTTGGCGCCGTCGTGGTCGCCGGTGGCTTCCAGAGTGAGCAGGTCGTGGTCGAGAGAGGCGACCGCGTCTTTCATTTTTGCCAGGTCGAGGCTGAAAGTGCCGTCGGGGTTCGCGATGTAGGCGCCCTTCAGAAGAAAATAATTGAACTGCATGGCTTGGCCGCGGGCGTGCGCGTCTTGCAGGCCGAAGCGCATGGTGCGGAAGGAGGACGCGAGATAGGTGGTGTAAAGTCTGCGCTCGGCTTCGGGACCGTGGGGAAGCGGCATGGTGATTTTTCCGTGGTCGGCTTGGGTCATTAAATATTGCAGAGCGAAGAGGCCGGTGACGTCGGCTTTTTCTTCTTCCCAGGCGGCGTACTGTTCTTTCAACTCCATGCGCGGATTGGTATCGCGGCCTTGAATTTTAATTTGGTGCGGGCCGAGGCCGTGGCAAAGCTCATGGGCCACGATGTGTGTGAAGAAAAGATCGAAGCTGAGATATTTCTGATCAGCGGGAGAAAGGACCACGCGCGAAATTGGAATCAGAGTGGCTTGGAATTTTGCCTCCTGAATATTTTTCAGCATCACGCGCTTGCTGCCTTTTTGCTGAACCACTTTGTCGTCGTTGGGCAGGTTGTAGGCGGCGGTGGCGATGCCGTGATTGCCGTCACCCGCGGAGAAGATTTCGTTGACGACGCGTATGGGCGCGAGGGCACCTAGCTTGGGGTTTCTGTACTCCTGTTCTTCGGGGAGATTGTTTTCAATGTCCTGCAAATGTTTGCCGAGGAAGGCGAGACGCGCGGTTTCTTTGTCGTCGCGAACATTTATATAGGCTTCGAAGGCGGCTTTATAGCCGAAGAATTCGTCGAGATAGGTTTCGTAGGGCCCGAAGGTGACGTCCACGGGGGCGTCCAGGTCCATCCAGGCCATGTCACTATCGTAATAATTGTTGGAAGAGAAGGCGTCGGCGCGTGTAGTGAGAAACTTTTTTAGGCTGTCGTTGTCGGTGAACGCGGCAGCATCGCGGAGGAGTTTGCCGGCGAGGTCTAGGTCGCCTCGATATTCCTCGTTGTACGGGACGATTTTTAGCTGATGGTCGGAGCCGCGTCGGATGACGGTGAAAAATCCTTCGGCTTGTTCTTTTTGTTCCGGAGAAAGAGTTCTTACCCAGGCTTCGAATTCGTCTTTGGTCATGTCCTCGGGATAAAAATTCGCGCCGGGAAGTTTTCGCGCCGGGACGCCGGGAAGGAAGGCAGTCCACTCGTCAATTTCAGACCAAGGCCCTTTGTTGATCCAGAAATAATGTTTTTGTTCGACGCCGAGCGGAGTGCGGTCGTGGCGGAGCTGCTGGTAGGTAGCCAGGTCGTGGCTCCAAAATTGTTGCATGTAAATTATGGTTACGATGCGGGCGGCGGAGATGAGTTTGACGAGAGCTTTTTGGTCGCCGGCGGAGAGCGCGGAAGTGTCCACGCGAAGGGGAGTGGGGGCGAAGCGCGCGGACATAGCTTTTAGTTGGGCAAGGTCGGGGATGGACGACGGAGTTTGTGAGGATTTTTCTTGAGCTGCTCCGAAACCAACAGCACAGAACAAAACGACCAGCGTTATGAGTTTTCGCATGTGGCGAAGATAACATTTTGAGTCGGTATTGGAAACGTGTCGAAGGATAAAAGGCTCGCGTCGAAATAAAGCTACCATGCGCTTCGGCAAAAGAAAAAGCAGATCCCTCGAACATATTCCGTCCACTTCGTGGACCCTCCGCAGGCTCGACTAACCGTGGCCCTGGGCGGCCCCACTCCCGCGCCCCTGAAAAACAGGGGGAAGAAAAGGCGCGCGGGACTCCACGCGGAATGACAGGTCGAATTCAAAATCGATTCAAACCCGGAACCTTTTCTGCATGCGACGTAGAAAAGTTGGCAATCCTGCGAGGTTCCAATCGTGCTCGGACTGGACACCAGTACCGCACTCAAGGCCGCGGCGCTACATTTAAATCTTCAACCGGGCGGCCCCAGGACACCTCGCGGAGGATTGGCGCTCGCCGATTTAGGGGTTTGCGGCCGAAAAGTGGCGCGGCAACTTAAAACGAGTCTCATTTTCGCGCACGGCATTTTCCCGCACAGTATTCTCCCTCGCCGCGTTCTCTCGCACTTCCGGCTGGGGGGTTTGTTCCGTTAGCAGCATGGTTTGTTCCATTACCGTTCCGGTGACGATGAGGGCCGGCTTTTTGGTTTGTGAGGAGCTGGATTGCTGGCCACGCAGTTCTTGTTCGGCGGTCAACCAGTCGTCTATATCGCCGCCATTGTTTCGGCCGCGAGAAGCATAAATTTCATAGGCTCTTCGAGCGATTTCTTCCCGGCTTGGTCTCATATTTCTCTCCGACATTGTTAAGGCTCCTTTCCATACGTTTTAAAAGGCTTTATCGCCATAATAGCGAGCCTTCAAATAAATTATTAGTCTGCGTTACGGGATAGCCCATCGGGTAAATACTGCATTTCAGGTTTGAACGCGAAGATTATGTGAATTGTTTATTTAGCCGTGAGCGCCCTGCCTTCCGGTGAGTTAAAGTACGGCCAAGCGTACGGCTTGAACGAAGAGGGAACCGAGTAGAGACGCTGCGATAAAGGAGATCATCCAGACTTTTTGCTGGCAGCGCAAATGCACGACCTCAGCGATCAGAAGTCCGCACGTAATAAGGCCCCAGGGCCAGTTAATTGCCTTCAAGAAAATCGTTTGGGCCGCTGCAATTGCCCAAGGAAAACCTCATTCGTCATGACCTTTTCTCTTCCAGCTTTGGTCGGCAGAAGGATGAGCTGCGCCGAAGAAGTATGGGTCGCACATAGCGCCCACTTTCCATCGGGTGAAAGGGCCAAGGGCAGTCCATCTCCGAGGCCTATAGCTGGGGAACAAATCGCGCCGGGCCCCAAGTCGCCGCGCTGCACACACTCAATCGCTGCGCCGGAGGTCGCCATGCTCAGCGCGCACAAAAAACGAACTATACGAGAATGAGTAGTTTCCCAGTAAAGTGTCCCCAGGCTTGGCGTTACACGTGACCTGGCGCGAATACCATGAATTCACAAAGCACAGTGTCGAATCGCTGCGGCGGAATCCGCACTATCTCGATTGGGCCAATATGCCCAATCCCTTTCGGCATTATCAAGGCGTTCCCGTCCTGGATTTGCCGGCCGACCCGCCTTCTCCACAGATTTCAGCTCTCGAAGCACTCAAGGGCAAAACAGGGAATACTTTGGCTCGCGATGGTGCGGAATTCCTTTCGCAGTTGATGTTCTATTCCGCATCGATTAGCGCGTCCAAGCGAGTCCCGTCCACCGGAGATACTTACGCTCTGCGCGTAAATCCCTCTTCCGGCAATCTCCATCCCACCGAATTTCATTTTTTTGCGCAAGGATTGGCCGGTTGGGACGATGGCCTCTATCATTACCGTCCTTCATCCCACATGGCTGAACAACGCGCCATCGGAGATTTCGCTGGGAAACTGATCCACACCTCTGCCCCGCTCATTTTCATTCTCACCAGCATTGCCTGGCGCGAAGCCTGGAAATACCGCGACCGCGCCTATCGCTATTGCTTGCACGACATCGGCCATGGTTGGCAGTCCCTTTCGCTCGCTGCTCGATCTATCGGGTGCGAAAGTTTTGCGCTTGGCCATTTCCCGGATGACAGAGTCGCGGAACGCTGTCTCCTGGCTGAGGACGAGTGGCCCATGCTAATCGTCGAATTGCGCGGCCCATCCATTCCCGTGAAAATACCGGAGCCAGTCGAGACCATTTTGTTTGGAGGTCAGCCCAACCGGTTGTCAGAGGAGCAAGTACCCTATCCATTGATCGAACAAATTCAGGCTGCTACGAAGCTGAGCACGGAATCCACCATCCCCTCGCTGGTCCAGCCGAATTCATCCGGACGCGGAGAAATCAGCCTGCCGCCTTATATTTCCACGAGCCTTAGTTTCGGCGACGTCGTTCGTACCCGACGTTCCGCTCTCGACTTCAGGGGAGGGGACGAGTCGATCTCCTTCGCGCAACTTGCGACTCTACTCTCCACCACGAAGGAGAGTCTCTTCGCCGATTTTGCTACAGGGCGTTTCGTCCAACTGTATCTTTACGTCCATCGCGTTGAAAGCTTGGCGCCGGGTGTTTATCGCTACTGGCCGGAGCACGCAGAGTTGGAGAAAATCAAGGACGGGGACCAACGCCTCGCAGCGGCATCTCTCAGTTTGGGTCAAGACCTGGCGGGCAACGCTTGCGTGGCGTTCTCCATGATTGGCGATTTTGAGAGTGCTGCCCGCAGCTTCGGCGATCGTGGATATCGATACGTGCATTTCGAGGCCGGCGCTATTGGTCAACGAATGTATCTTGCGTCCGAGGCGCTCGGCCTACGAGCAACAGGCATCGGTGCGTTTTTCGATGACCGAGTGAACCGGTATCTCGACCTGTCTCCTGAGCAAGGACGAGTCGTCTATCATTTTGCAATCGGCTATCCGGTTCCCGATCCCCGCCTGGAGGCTTGAAAACGAATGGTCGGCATCCTGGTCCATGGAAACAACCACTTCATTCCGTCCGGCCCGGAACCCGACGACGCCACCGCATTGGAGTTAGCGCGTCACTGGTCCATCATTTAAATCGGTGAAGCAAGATCCTCGTCTTTCGGCCACTGGCAGATTAAGTCAAAAGAATTTCGCGAGAACCTGGAATGGGCAGTAATCGTCCCGGGCGACGGTGAAACCTCTCCAGCGGTAGCGCAATTGCTCACCGAACTTTCCGCCCGCCACGTGACCATCCGCACATTACCCACCGGCTGCTGGTAACGCATTTACCGGGCATGACCGGCTATCCGACTTACCGGGGAGTTGGCCGCCGGATTTTTCCCAAGCCGAGAAGTGTGCAATAGGGTACAGAATCTCCAATTCTCTCTATGCGCTAATGGAAAGGCAGACGAGCCCGGCGGTGCAATTTGAAAGGTGTAATCCGCGATAAAAGTTGAATAAGCGAGAGCAAACCTACTGTGAATTGGTGATGTGTGCGGCTACTTCCCTCCGCGCGATCCGGACGGGCCTGACTGAGTCTCACACGGTGGCTTCGTCTCATGGTTGGAAGAGCGCTTTGAGAAGGGTCCCTGGCCCCCGTTTCTATACTGTTCTCGCCTGTGCGTCACTACTGCTGTGTCTGGTTCCTGCGAGTGCGTTCGCTCAGCAACAAACTACCGGGCTGGCAGATCGGGGCAGTTCCATCCCGGAGGGACTTCTACCCAAGACAACGGGTACGGACCGGTCAGCCAACGTGGCAGGTACCGTGCTCGACGTGAGCGGAGCCTCTGTTGCCGGTGCAGAGGTGAGCTTAATGCATGAGGACGGAACAGAATTGCACACGATGCTGTCCGGGATGAACGGCGAATTTAATTTTACAAAAATTCCTTCCGGCTCCTACCTCGTGATCATCAACGCCAAGGATTTTGCGCCCTTTACATCGGCAGAGTTCGTCGTCGCGGTGGAGCAGACCTACGATGTTCCGAACGTTTCGTTATCCGTTGCAACGGCAAACACAGAGATGACGGTCCATCCCGACGAGTTTATCGCCGCTGAGCAAATTAAAGTTGCGGAGAAGCAACGTCTGATCGGCATCATCCCCAATTTCTACACCAGCTACATTTACGAGGCAGTCCCACTCACTGTGAAGCAGAAATTCTTAATGGCGGCACGGGGCACATTCGATCCGGTTTCCATGGTCGGCGTCGGCATCGGCGCCGGTATCGAGCAGGCTATGAACACCTATCCCGGGTACGGGCAAGGTGCCGCGGGATATGCTAAACGGTTTGGTGCAAAATTTGCGGACGGACGCAGCAGTGACTTCCTGACTCACGCGGTCTTCCCCTCGCTGTTTCATCAGGACCCACGCTACTACTACCAGGGCTCCGGCTCGGTTAAGTCCCGCGTCGTGCATGCGGTCAGCTCCGCATTTATCACACGCAGCGATAGTGGTCGAACTGAGCCCAACTATTCCTATGTGCTTGGCGACTTGAGTTCAGCGGCACTGTCCAATCTGTATTATCCCCAAGCGAATCGAGGAGCAAACCTTGTCTTCACCAATGCCGCCATCGGCCTCGCTGGACGAGTGGCTGGAAATATTACTCCGCGAATTCTCAAAGCGCGTGACGACGAACGCGCCGAGCGAATCGGATCAGGCCTCGCGCTTTTCTCTTGGGCTTAGTCGTTGACCGCCCAACCGTGTGATTAACGCACTTACCAAACAGGTACGATAATCCGACTTGAACGAAGCCGCTCTGCGTCAGACGCTACGCGTGACGTTGGACAGTTCCTGGTGGTCTACACTGCGGGTGGATGCAAATGGATACGTCAGCTACGACTCGTTGGACGCGGGCCAGTACGTGATCGGAATTCGCCTGGGCGCGCTGTCGTCGAACGAGGCTGGCGGCGGCCGACCACCCACGGCATCCTTGTATTATCCCGACGTACACAACTTTTCCGCGGCGACCGCTATTGCGCTTCGCAGGGACGAAAAGCGCGACAACATCGACTTCACCGTTTCGGCGCGGTAACACTACTACCAGGTATTGGAAAAGGCCGACTGACGTTTACAGGTGAGACTTGTCTGGCAAGGTGACGTTCGCGCCGGACAGCAGGGCACTGTCGTTGTAGTCAGGTTTCACGGTGATGTTGCTTTGTTCGCGGAGTTCGGCGAGGTAATCGCGCAAGAGGGGCTGCACTTTCTGCGCGTGGATGGTGTTGCGGATGTCGGCTTCCACTTTGTCCAGGGACTGCAATCCCGCCTGCAGGTGATCGTCGACTCTCAGGAATTCGAATCCGGTGCGGGTCTGGATCACGTCGCTGATCTGGCCTTTGCTCATTTGGAAAACAACCTCTTCGATCTGTGGCGCGAGCTCTCCCCTTTTGAAAGTCCCGAGAGCTCCGCCGTCTTTCGCGGTGCTGCCCTGGGAATAAAGCCGCGCGACCTGATAGAAATCGTCGCCATTGAGAACGCTCGTGCGCAGGCCCTCCGCTTTGCTGCGTAACGCAGCAAACTCTTCCGGGCTTTTTCCTTCGGTGCTCACCAAAATTTCCGACAGCGTTACGCGCTCGGGCAGCGTGAATTCCTGTGGGTGCGCATCATAATATTGCTTCACTTCGTCATTGGAGATGTCCACGCGCGAGCCGACTTCGCGCTGCACCACTTCCTTCTGGAGCAACCCGTTGCGAATGGTGGTCTTGTAATCTTCCCAACTGAGGCCGGAAGCTTCGACACCTTTTTGCAGATCGTCGAGGGTGGCGAGGCCGTTCTGCTTGCGCACTTCGTCGAGACGCTTGGCCAGTTCTGATTCGACGCTGATGCCCATGTCTTTGGCGCGTTGCACCATCAGCGCCTGGTCAATCATCCCGCGCAGCAAATCCTTCTCCTGCTGTTTGAACTGCGCGTCAATCTGGTCCTGCAGACAACCCTGACAACCGTGCGCCGCTTCGTCGCGCAATTGCTGTTCGGCCTTCTGATAATCGGAGAGCGTGATGACGTCGTTGTTCACGCGCGCGACGATGTCAGCGCCCGTCGCGGGCTTGGCTTGCGCGAACACGCTCGCAGGAAGCAACGCTGCGAACAAAGGTGGCACGACGAGGAAGATCAAGGCTAATCCCAAGGTTAAGACCGATGCATGATTGCGATTTTTCATGGTGCGCCGCCTTAAATATTGTCCCCTTTAATTGTAGCTGCAATTTTAGATTCGGACCTATTGAAGAATGGTGCGCCCTAGGGGACGATCTTAGAACTTTCTTCGCCGGTTTTGGCGTGGCAGAGCTTACAGAGTTCAACCTATCGCTCGCTCCCTAAGTCACAGCTCTGGTAATCGTGCCGAAAAGCGTCTGCGGGGTTTCAACAGGGGCTAGCGGCAATGCCCAGGAAGAGTTCCTGATGCCGGAATTCCCAGGTTGGAAACGAAATGGTTTCTGCACTCTGGATGTACGACTAATGAAAGGGCACCTTAGGTGAGCTATCCCTGTGAACAGGCAATGGCCGCTTCCCTCAATTCAGGACGAGGTAATCCGCCTTTCCAGCGGTGAGAGTCACGGCTTGTCGCTGATGTATCAGTGCCGCAGTCGCTCAATTGACCGTCACTATTACTTGCGTGGAGTGCTGGATCGCGCCCGAAGTCGCCGTAATTGTGACTGTGTAGGTCTGTACCTGCTGTTGCAGTGAGCCGTTGCCTCCGCCGCACGCTGCCGGCAGAATCGTACCCATAAGCAAGAAACACAGCGCCCACATTTTCCGTCGTTTCTTGTCGAAGCCTGTTCCCAAAATACAGTCAAGCAGCCCGAGCGAAAGCCACGAGGCATACGAGATCGTTCCCTGCTCGAACGATGAGGCTAGTAAGGCTGACAGCGCAGCCGTTTTGACGGTGAGCGTTGCATTGGTGCCGGGAGCGACAGATGCGGGTGAGATTGCGCAAGTGGGCATCTGCGCAGGACCCGCTACCGAGCATGCCAGCGAAATGTTCTCTGAGAATCCCCCTGCGCCTCAATTGCCAACACGTCGCTCGCTTGCCCACCGCGCTTCATGGTCAGGTTCTGTGCCACCGGGCTGAGCGTGAAATCGGGCTGTACGGCCGTAACTGTAAATGTGTTGAGGAGAACACTTACAGCAGCTTCTGTGAAGTCCGCGGCAATAATATCCGGGAGCTTGTCGCCATTCAGGTCGGCCGCGAGGAGATAACCCGGGCGGGAACCAATATCAAAAGTGCTTTGGGTCGGGAATGTGCCGTCTCCTTTGCCGAAGTACACAAAGAAGAGGGAACTCCTATTAAAATCGGTAGGTGCGGCAATAAGGTCCACATTCCCGTCCCCGTCTAGGTCCGCGGAGAGGATCACGGAACCTCCGGACCCCACGGAAGATTGGGTAGGGCTTGAGATTGGTGCCGTGCGGAAGGGGCCAGCGATGGGCGAGACGCCGTGCTGAAGGCCTCCTTCGCAAATCGCTTAGGACAGGGCGGCGCTACATTTAAATCTTCAGACGGACCGCGGCTTGTTGGCGCTCCTAATTCCTCCTATGGAAAATGCATTATAATTGCGGCCGCGTGCTTGTAGTGCAGTCGGGGAGGGAACCATGCCAATCAAGGTGCTCCTCGTTGGTGATATGGACCTGGAAAGGCAATCGATCCGGCGGATTTTAGAATCCCACGCTGAAATTGCGATTGTGGGCGAGGCTGCCAATTTTCCGCAAGCAGTACAAATGTCGAACGATCTAAAGCCACGAGTCGTCGTAATGGATTTGCATTTGCCGGATGACGCGCACCTCTCTCCTCTCGAAGTTAAATCTCTGCTGAATTCCGCTGCATCGCGGTTATTGGTGATTTCTATTTACCAAGATGCGGAAGCGAATGTTTTGGCTGACAATTTTGAAGCGTACACGCTGCTGGATAGACGCGACCTTGGTAATAAATTGATTCCCGCCATTCTAGGAAAGCCGGAACAACTACGGGCGAAAGCTCCTAAGTGACACGGCACTCTCTCCTGCTCGTTTTGCTAATATACGAAAATCACTATCGATAAATGGGGGCGCTCGATGACAATGCAATCGCAGGCCGCGCTTGCCGAAATTCGCGACACCTTGCTGGAAACGTACGCGAGCAATGATGCGATGAATCAGCTCATTCTCGCGTCACTTGACCCGCGTGCTTGGCGAGCGCAACCGCCGGGCGGGCGAGGCAACGGGCGGACGATTGCGGCCATCTTTGCGCATCTGCACAACAGCCGTCTGGTATGGCTGAAGAATTCGGCTCCGCATCTGAAGTGTCCGGCACCGCTGGATCCGGACCGTTGCACGATGAGGCAGGCTGCGGCGGCGCACAGGAAAAGCGGGGCGCAGTGTTTGCGCATGTTGACGGATGCGCTTTCGGCGGCTCCGAATCGGCGCGTTACGAAGTTTTCTCGCGGGAGTTGGGCGCAAACGTGGCCTGCGGGTGGGACGATGTTCGCGTATATGTTTTCGCACGAGGCACATCATCGAGGGCAGATTTTGATGTTGGCGCACCAAGTAGGGTATCGGGTGCTTTACACAACACCGGGCGTGTGGCATTGGGAGAAGCTTTGGAAGGAGGCGGCACTTACGACGCGGCCGCGGTGAGAGATGACGATTTTGCGCGCAGTTAAGCGGCCTTGACGCTATCTGAAGCAAGCCCTTGGTTATCAGGTGTCCTACACTAAACATTGTATTCCTTTCCCGGACATCGCTGGGGTAAATTTATGTCGTGCGACCGGACACCCACAAGCACGTGCTTATAGCGGACGACAGCATGGTCGTTCGGCTTATTCTGAAACGGTATCTATCGACGCGGACGGACGTAGTGGTTTGCGGAGAAGCCGTCAACGGCCGAGAAGCGGTGCAGAAAGCGATGACGCTGAAGCCGGATTTGGTTCTTCTTGACCTGGCCATGCCGGAGATGAATGGCGCGGAAGTAGCGTCGGTGCTGAAGGGCGAGATGCCAGAAATTCACGTGATTCTGTTTACGATGTTTGGAGAGAACATCGGGAAGTACTTGAGCTCCGCGATCGGAATTGACGCCGTGCTTTCGAAACCTGACGGCGTAACACAGTTGGCCACAGCTATCGATACCGCATTAAGCCAAGACTCAGGACTGGAATTCCGCCACTAGATTTTGTGCAAGGCACTCAGAGACCGTTGGCTGATCCTGCCAGAGAAACCACCTGAGTTTGATCGCTTCTAAACCCACATCCCTCTGGGATACAAGTTTGCGGCACTCCCAGAGTTTCAATTGTGGCGAGGCCGAAAAGTGGAAAGCCTCACCTCTAAAGAGGTGAGCTACATTAACGGCTCGGAAAGCAGGTCCCGGCAAGATGCCGCGCTGACGGTCGCGGCGTTACATTTAATTCTAAAGTCGGAGAATATGAGATCGGTGAATGCCGGGGTTCGAGCCGGCGCAGCATGCTGCGCCCCTACAAAAACGGCCGCGCTGTGGGCGATGCGCGGTTGGATGCTGCCCCAGAGGGCCGAAAAGTTCGACGAATAAATGAGGGTCGAATGATGGCAGCGGTGAAATGCGTGCGAGTTAGGCGAGGATGCGGTCGGCGTCGGTGAAGAGCTTTCGCAATGCGCGTAGGACGGCGCGGATGGCGAATACGATGATAGCGAGCGAGACGACGACTATGGCTGCGGCGGTGTAGGGATGTTGGGTTGCTAGCCAGGTTAAGAAGATGACGGCGGCATCCTCGCCGAGGCTAAGAGTTATGTTCGAGAATGGCTCGGGGGAATGAGAGACGGAGACTCGCACGGCCATTTTTCCTCCGTGGGCGAGAAAAGCGATGAGGGCTCCGAAGAGTGTGGCGAGAAGCTGCTTGTGCGCGGGGAGACCGGAAGTCGCGGCGTAGGCCAGCAAAGCTGCGACTGGAATTCGAACGAAAGTGTGCGCCGCGTTCCAGAGCAAATCGAAGATGGGGATTTTGTCGCCAACCAGTTCCACAAGAAAAAGGAAACAGCACACGGCGATCACGTACCAGTTCTGAACTGCGTGCAGGGAGCCCGGGAGCGCCAAAAGATTGGCGCGCGAAAGCAGGCCGAGCATCGCTACGGTGGCGTAAACATTCAGGCCTGCGGAGAAACACACTACCACGAGAACAGCAGTCAGTTCCGTGCCGGTGGGAATCAGCGCAAGACGGGGAGCCGATAGCATCTTCAGGGTCGCTCGACCTTCACGATACCACTCCGGTTGAGAAGATGGCAGGAGATCGCTCAATGGCCGATTAGTTGCGTTTCTCTAGTGTGTGGACGATGTGAGATCACGGATATGCCTGGGAGGCGGCTGACGCTGCAGCGAATTGAAAGGCGTGGTTAGGCAGTAATATTTGGGTTAGACTTGCGGCCATTATACTTCCCGGGAATCTGATGGTTCAAGGAGGCGTTATGTCTCTCACCGGTGCTGTTCCTTCCCCCGATTTGGAAATCGAAGTAGAAAAAAGCCCGAGGAAACAATCGTTCACTGCACGGGCCGAATCACTTCGGGAACGTCCGAAATGCTTAAGGGCATTGTGCGTCCGCTGATTTCGGAGGCCAAGCGGGTTGTGTTTGATCTTACGAATGTAATTTATCTGGATAGTTCGGGATGATCGTGGGATTTTGGGTGAGTGAAGGCGAAGTGCGAGCTGAAAATCGTCGACGCGAATAAGAGGATCATCGATTTGTTTTTGATGGATGGCGGACGGAACGGAGAAGGTATTCAAAGTTACGGGCAAGACGACATATGACGGCGCAAAGGGCGTTCGGCGGGCAAGGAAGGGACTCACGTTGTGGTTTACACCACCAAGAGAACAGAAGATACTGTGGTCGGTCTGAAGGATGCAGGCAAGGGAACGTGGAGGGTCACCGAGGGTACGGTGACAAAAGTGGGCGAAGGCGGAAAGGACGTGACCGTTAAGTCGGCCGACGCTACGGAGAAGACCGTCCACATCGGCGAAAAAGCGACGGTAGAAACCGCGCACGGAGTCGTGGATACAACCAAGTACACGGCGAAGGCCGGGGACAAAGTGGTGCTGTATACCAAGGTTGAACCGACCAAAGAAGTGGTGCATCTTTTTAAGAAACTGTAAACGGGTGGCAGATTTTGGAGCAGTGGGTGCCGGCGCATGATCGGTAATGGCAAAGAAACTGCGGTAGCGAAGGCGAGCAAGAAAACAACGCGTAGAGTTAGCAGGGCGACGATATTTTTTCTCGCGTTGGGTATGGGGATGTTGGCGCCGCTCGGCCGGGCGTCGCGCACTAGCGATCAGCAGGAAGCCTCACAACACCAAGCCTCTGAACGGCAGAGTACGACGCAAACTCCCGACCAGCCTGGAACGACACAGCCCTCCGAACCACAAGTCACGGTCCAAGCCTCCCCGGCAGAGCGGGGGCCGCAGGATACGTCCCATTCGCAATTGAGCGCGAAGGAGCGGGAGAATCTTCAGCACCAGACGGAGAAGGGGACTTCGAAGGATCGGATTTTGTGGACGTTGCCAAATTTTCTGACGGTGGAAAATGCGGACAACATTCCGCCGCTTACGGCGGGACAGAAATTCAAGGTGGTGGGGCGGTCGCTGATCGATCCGTCGGAGTTTGTGCTTATTGGGTTTGTGGCTGGGCTCGGACAAGCGAGTGATAGCAACCCGTCATACGGGCAGGGCGCGCAGGGTTACGCGAAAAGGTATGGAACTTCGTACGCGGATAATGCAGTGGAGAATTTTATGTCGAGCGCGGTGTTGCCCTCCATGCTGCATCAGGATCCGCGCTATTACCAACTGGGCCGCGGAGGATTCTGGCGGCGAGTGGGGCACGCGGTGGGGCGCGTTGTGATAACGCGATCGGACGCGGGGCAGAGGCAGTTCAATTATTCGGAAGTGTTTGGCGCAGGGATGGCGGCGGCGATTTCGACGTATAGTTACCATCCGGAATCGGAGCGAAGACTTGGGAATGTGGCGGGGGTGTGGACTACGCAGATTGGGTGGGATGTGGCCACGTACCTGATCAAAGAATTCTGGCCGGATCTTCGGAAGAAACATCGTAAGGACAGCTAGAGGGAAGTTGCTGCGCAAAAGAAGGCCGCTCTTCGTTCAAAAACTCCGCAAATAAATTAGAAGCAGGATGCTGGGCCTGCTTGCCGGCAGGCAGGCGCTAGATCTACACCTGTAAGCAAAATCTCGCGGGCGGTTAGGGTTGGTGTGGGCGGAATACCAGGTCGAACCAGGGGGACCAGGTCTTGGTGGCGTCGGTGGAGGTTGCGGCGATTTCGCTGACGCCGCCGGGGATTGGTTTCCATGTGCCGCGGATGTGGCGTTCTTTTCCGTTGGGATAGTCGATGCCGCTCATAAACATTTCGGCACTCTGGAATGAGCCTTCGATTATGAGCAGGCGGCCGTGGTTAGTGACCCAGGTTTGGTGCCAGACTTTTCTGGTTGCGTCGTAAATGCTGAAGCTTTCGCCGTGGGAGCCTTTTGCGTCCTGGTAGTCTTCATGCAGGACGCAGCCGTCGAGAATGCTAGTGACTTTGACGCGGGCGACTGATGTGGCAGGGTTGTCGGCGTCGAAGGCGTCCCAATCACCAAGCCAGAAATCGAACTGGCGATATTCGGGCGCGGAGCAGGGGGGTGAGGGCGGGGACGGGGATGAGGAGAGCCGGGGAGCGGGCAAGCGTTCTGCTGTTGCCAAGAGGACCAAGATGAAGATCACGCCGGCTTTTACCCACAGAGGACAATGAATCATTTAAGTCCCCCCTTTTTGAGAGCGAGCGGGACATGCGGAATTTTTAGAAAACGTGAGTTTGCGTTCGCTCATGTTTCACCTCTTGGATGTGAGCCACCCAAATGGTATCGCCAAGTGGTTGCGACGGGAGCAGCCTGCTGCGCCTCTACAGCGGAGGAATAGGCAAGATCCCGCGCGGAAGGCCGCGGCGCTACATTTAGACCTTTGAGGCGATCGGGCGTCTTCCGCTGGAATTGATCGTTGATCATTATGGTTTTGTCCAAAGCGAACGAAAAATTGTTTCTGCGAAATCGAGGGTGGGACGGTTTGGATCCGCACCCTCGAACGATCGCAAGTTGTGTTGGCTACGGCTTTACTTTTTCTGGCGCGAAGTGGCCTAGGGCTATTTTGCGCATTAATTGTTGGCGAACGCCTGCGGACACGGTGATGTTCGCGGCGTCGGGGTTGGTGGTTTCCGAGGAGGCGTCGGCGCTCGCGTCGACATTGGCGTCGGCGGTGGCGTCTCCGTATGCGCAGTAACTGGGGAGGGCCAAGAAGGCGGGGATATTCGCGCCTAGCGGGCAGCCGCCGTCGGAGATGATGCATGCTTGACCGGTGATTTCGCCTTTTTCATTGATGCCGTTGGCACCGATCAAAAGCAGTGGCGAACTTTTCGGGATGAGGGAGTTGAGATCGAACATCTTGCCATCTTCGTAAATGAAGGCGTGGAAGGAGGGGAGCGAAACGCCGACCACCTGGCCTTGATCGTTGACGTCCAAGGCCTCGCTGAGGCTGTCGCCGGGGAGCACGCCGATGTCGATCATTTTGTCTGTCTTCTTAGTCCAAATGAATGCGTGGAAATTTGGAGAGAGGACGCCGCCAACTACGTCGCCGGGCAGATCGGAAAATCCGACGATGGTGTCGCCGCGATGGTTGATGGCCATGGGAGTGTTCCAGCCCTGACCGCCGAGATTGCCAAGGTTAACTACGCTGCCGTTTTCCCAAAGCAGCGCGTGCGCGGCGGTGAAGGCTCCGACGGAAGTGTCGCAAGTGCCGGAGATGCCGACGATCTGGCCGTTGTCATTGATGGCGGTGGCAGCGCCGTCGGGATCGGGGACGCCATTTTGAACGTAAGTGGGTAGCGCGGTGATCTGATCCAAACTGGGCCCATAAAGAACGGGGAGGAACTGGAGCACTTGCGGCAGCACGCAAGTGGAATCGTGAACTTGCGTTTCTGCCCAGCCGACGATCTGGCCCAAATTATTTTCGCCGGAGGCGAATCCGTTGTTGCCGCCGAGAGTAGGCAGCGGATTCATTACGCCAAACTGCCAGACGAATCCGGTGCAGACATGTCCCGTGGGGATGCCTGTGGGAGTGAAGGCGGTGCAACTCCAGGACTCGCCGTAGGGATCGAGAGCGGCCGTTTCGGAAAAGCCGGCGATCTGGCCGTGATTGTTTTTGTTGGGCCACTGGACGTCACTGTTGGGACCGCCGAGCGTGCCGAGGTCGAAGCGCAGTCCATAAATCCAGACGGTGGCGTGCTCGGTGATGTCTCCTGACTGGTCGGCGGCGCCAATGGCCCAGCCGATGTCGTTGATGGTATTTCCTTCGCTGGCTGTTCCGCTGAGATTGCCGAGATTAAATACGCGGTAGTGGTCACGCTTGTCTTGCGCAGACAGCCGAGAGGGGAATACTAGAGCGGCCAATAAGAGAAGCATCGCGGTGAGACATGTAGTCAATTTGAATTTCATGTTGGCTCCTTTTTTTGTAATGAAACTGGTCGAACTACCGGTCGCGCATTTCCTCGGCGTCTGACAAATTTGTGGCCGGCCTAACTACTGGGTGGGTGGCCGGCCGCCCTACGGAGACACAGTAAATTTTTTGGCGGAGCGAAGTTGGACGTTTGCGGACGTTGCTATGGGCGAAAGTGGACGTTTTCGGGCGTCAATGCGGAGGGGTGAACCTGGTCCGAAAACGTCCACTTTTTGTCGATGAATCGACTATGCTTGAACGCGGAGACACATGACTCTCGACTGGCAAGTTTGTTCGCGAGCCAGGTTGTCGCGCGATGCGCGATTCGACGGGAAATTCTTTATTGGAGTGAAAGGCAGCGGGGTGTACTGCCGTCCGATATGCCCGGCGCCAACCGCGAAAGAGAAAAATGTGCGTTACTTCTCGACTGCTGCTGCGGCGGCGGAGGCGGGTTTTCGTCCTTGTTTGCGATGCCGGCCGGAAGCGTCACCGGCTACTCCGGCATGGTGCGGAACGTCCAACACAGTTTCACGCGCGTTGAGGTTGATCGGCGAGACGGGGCTGGAAGATGGAGGCGTGGAGGCGTTGGCAGAACGTCTGGGAATTGGGTCGCGGCACCTTCGGCGATTATTTCTGAAACATCTGGGGGCGACGCCGACTGCGGTGGCGCATACGCGGCGTCTGCATTTTGCGAAGAAACTGATCGACGAGACGAATTTGCCGATGAGCCAGGTTGCTATCGCGTCCGGCTTTGGGTGCGTACGGAGATTTAATGCGGCAATTCAGAAGACGTATGGCCGAACGCCGACCAGGATTCGGCGACTGGTTCGCACGCGGACGGAGCAGCCGGAAAACCAATATCTTTTCCTTCTGCGGTTCCGGGCACCCTATCACTGGAACGGCATGTTGGCATTTTTGGCGAAGCGTGCGATTCCGGGAGTGGAAGCGGTTGAACAGGGCAAGTACCGGCGGTCGATTTCGTTGCACGGTCGGCACGGACATTTTGAAGTTTCGCTTCAGGAGGGAATGGATGCGTTGGCTGTGCGCATTCAATTTCCGGATCCATGTTCGCTATTTTTTATCGTGGAGCGGATACGCGCCATGTTTGATTTGGGTGCGGACTGGGTGGACATCGCGCGCACTTTGAAAAGCGATCCGGCGTTGGCCGAAAGAGTTCGCGGTGCGCCGGGGCTGCGCGTGCCGGGATGTTGGGATGGGTTCGAGCTGGCTACGCGCGCGATCGTGGGGCAAGTGATTAGTGTGGTTAACGCGACAGCGATCGCGGGACGCATCGCGAGAAAATTCGGAAAACCGTTCAGTGGGGCGGGCAAACTGACGCATTTTTTCCCAACTCCGGAGGTTCTTGCGGATGCCGATCTTTCCGCGATTGGTCTGACTAAAGCGCGAGCCGGAACGATACGAAGTTTGGCGCGGGCTGTGTGTGAAGGGCGAATCCGGTTTGAAGGAATTGTGGAGGCGGATACTTTTCTGGCGCGGCTTTGCGAGATTCCGGGAATTGGGACCTGGACGGCGCAATACCTTGCCATGCGTGCGCTCGGTGAGCCCGATGCATTTCCGGCTGGGGACTTGGGGCTACTGCGCGCGTTGAATTTGACGAGTTCTCGGGAGCTTGAACGGCGGTCAGAGGCATGGAGGCCATGGCGGGCTTACGCGACTATGTATCTGTGGAACGGCTTTGGCGAAAATAAGGTTCGCGGTAACAAGGCTGCCTCTTCAAAGATTCCAACTGCAGGCGTGCAAAGAATCGAGCCACGAAATTCTGTTTCCTCAGTGGCATGATCTGAGGTGTAGTGGCAGGGGTGCTCCGGAGCGTCGATGATCGTCACGCCGACCAGGAAGTGAGCTGAGCTGCCGGGAGACAACGAAACTGTTTCGATGTGCTTCGATCTGAAAAACATCGCAGGACAATTGGCGCGGAAATTTTCAGTTCGCGGCCGTGGTCATCGAGGATGCGCAGGCGAGGCACACCGGTAAGACTGCAAACCTTCTGAAGAAATATTTATTGCTTCGTAGGGCTAAGCAAAACTTGACAGTCCGCCATCGGGCGGAACAGGAGCACTTGTTTTCAGTTGTTTGGTGCGACATTCCTGGGGCGGACCCGACCGGGTCTGGGCCGACACCGGGATGGCAAAGAGAACGATTAAGATGAGCGTGGTCAGAATATTGAGCGACGGGGCCAAGTGTCCCGCTCTCTTGCACGGTCTCAAGAAATATCTCCTGGCCCTATTTGCTTAAGCCTTCAGAGAAGTCTCCGTGAACATTACAACGCTTCGCTTCTGACGTCGTTGTATTACTTGCGGACATTGGTACGGGCGAGCCGGTTAGGCGTTGGTGCCGCCGTCAACGGTTAGGTTTGCGCCGGTGATATACGACGCTTCGGGGCCGGCGACGAACGCGACCAGCGCCGCCACTTCCTCAACTTTGCCGTAGCGGTCGAGCGCTGTGGCGGCTTTCTGCGGCACGGCCCACTCACCTCGAGCGGGGTTCAGGTCTGTGTCGATCGGGCCTGGCTGGATGTTGTTGACGGTGATGCCCCGGCTGCCCACTTCTCTGGACAATCCCTGACTGAACATCTTGACGGCGCCCTTGGTGGCCGAGTAGGGCACCAAACCGGGCGTCATCATACGCTCGCCCACGCACGAGCCGATCATGATGATGCGGCCGCCGTTATTCATGTGCTTTAGCGCAGCTTGCGTCGCGATCATTGTGCCGCGGACATTGATGTCGATCACGCGGTCGAGCTCTTCGAGTGAGGCGTCTTCAAACTTCTTCGGAAAGGCGGTGCCAGCGTTGTTGACAAGCACGTCGATACCGCCCAATTCGGCGACTGTCTTTTCGACTGCGCTCTTAACTGCTTCGGCGTTTGCGGCGTCCGCTTGAAATGCGATGGCCTTTCCACCAGCCTGCTCAATCGCTTTGACCACTTTCGAGGCGGAATTTGCGTCTTTTGAGTAGGTAATGGCAACCGTCGCTCCATCGGCGGCCAGACGCTTTGCGATCGCGGCGCCAATACCACGCGAGCCGCCGGTGACGAGCGCTACTTTTTTGCTTAGTTTAGACATGGGTCTCCTTTAGCTTTTCTAGAATCATATTAAGCACGACTCCAGTGGTTCCACTATCTTGACCCTTATGACTACCGAAATCTCGTATATCCGATGCGCAGAGTCGGATCTAGATGTAAGAACGTTAAGATCTGCAGGAACCCGGAACATTGTTGAAATTCCGTTAACGAGAACTCGGCGACCGATAACTCCTTTGTTTCCAGCTAATGCTTGGGCCGCAAAAGGAAATCCTTGACGACCTTTTCACGGGCATGCCGTCTAATCTCGGGAGAAGAGCTGACAGGAGTCGAAGCGATGGCGCACACGCAACGGCAGCAACGAATGCTGGGATTTGCGTTGGTTTTGATTTTGCCTCTGCTAGTGCAGAGCGACTATGGTTTCCCTGCCCGTCAGATGTGCGCAAACCGGAGTCCGCGCGTGCTTTCCCACAACCTTGGTTTACTCGCCGGTGTGGTTCTAACTGGGAGTCACCATATTGTCGGCGGTTTAGAAACACTTTATGAACTCCGCCAACTGGCTATCGGAGCTTCGCAGACCGAAGGGTCGTCAGGACGCGTTTCTGAGAATTCCTCGTCCACCTCGTCAGCAGAAGAGACGGTCTGTTTCTACCGGGCTACGCCTGGGCCGAGCGGAACCGCCTACCGATGCCTTGCGCCCGGTCGCAGTGGCAATACTGTTGCGCCAATTCACCACTGCTGATCGCGTTTTTCCCTCCATTCCGCACAAAACGACATATCATCGGTTTGACGCGAGTAGCTTTTCCGCAGGTCATCTGAGAATCGAGCGGCTTTTTCGCTGACTCCAGGTGAGCGCATACGTGGGGATATAACCGAAACTCGTAAGACTCATACCTGGTCCAAGCATCATTGTATTGAGCGGAGGCTCACGATGACTAACGTAAGGAATATTTTGGGTATGCCGTTCGTGCCGGAACGGCCGGAGGTGGGGATCGCTTTCTTGCGCGTGTGGACGGGGGCAACGTTGTTCTTGCGGCATGGATGGGAGAAGTAACCGACGCACTGGGCACAGTTCATGGCGTACTTTCCGAGTCCTATCGGAATTGGGTCGCATGCTTCGTTTCTGTGCGCGTTTGTTTCCGATCTCGTTTGCGGAATTTTGCTGGTGGTTGGGCTTGGGACCAGGTGGGCTGTTTTGCTTGCTTTGCAAATATTTTCGTCGCGTGGGCGTTCGTGCATCAGTTCGCGTTCTTTGGCAAAGGGCGGGGAAGCGATCACGGCGAGCTGATCGTGCTTTACCTGGGAGCGCCGCTAATTGCCGGTCCGGGCGCAGCGTCTTTGGATCGTCTGCTGGCTCGCAAACCATAATCACTGGGAGCGAGTACCGGGCGCGGAAGGTTGATCGGCGAATCCCTTTACCAGCGATGAGGCTAGGCCTCGCGCTGCATCCCGCGTTCAAGAAATTTCTGTTATTTCTATCCATATAGATTTTTCAGGAAGTAGTCGCCAATCTTTCGCACATCACTTTCGCGGCCGGTCGCGATACACTCGGGGAACCCGAGTTTCCATGGAGGATTGCAATGGCGCTTAGTTTCGCGAACGATATACGACCGTTGTTTCGGGACAATCCTGATGTCGCGTCGATGAAAAAATATGGGCTGGACCTTTCGTCGTACGCGGATGTGAAAGCGAAGGCGCAGCATATTCTTGCGGCTGTGATGGGTGGGAAGATGCCTTGCGACGGGGCTTGGCCGGCGGATAGGGTGGCGCTGTTCAAGAAATGGATGGACGAAGGGATGGCGCCGTGAGGCGTAAAGAAGAAGCAGGTCCCTCAAGGCGATCCGCACACTGCACCGATTTCGGGATGACCAGGTGAAAAAAATCAAATGAAAGGCACAGGGGCGGCAAGCCGCCGCACTCCAAACGGATCACATCGTTGGTTGACTGCAAAAGTAAAGTGGATGAGGGCGGGTTGCGCCGCCCTCATCTCATCAAAGCGGGTTACTTGCCGGGCGTTGCTTGTGCTCCAGCGGTTGGCCTCAGGCGCATGTGTACTAGGATGGTGAGATGTTGGCCGACAACGGTATTGAAATTCTGTGCGTTGGCACCAATATCTTCGGCGTTGGCAGCGTGAGGCGGTTCGGGAAGTGGTCGACTTTCGAGCAACGTTCCAGTGCACTGAGCGCCGCTATACGCTTCGCTCGGGTCCGGGACTTGGCAGTTTTCATCCTGAACCACGGGCGGCCAGTACGTGGTGGTTACGGCTTTCACCAGTTGAGGGAAATCTTCGCCGACTACTTTCGTGCTGCCCGAGGTCTGGAACGCGCCGCCGCTGCGGCCGGGAGCCGGAGTGTCGAAAATGAAGGTAGCCTCGCGCATCATGCGGTGAATCATGGGCGGGCCGTACACAGGACCGGCGTAGGCTTCGCTAGGCGTCGCGTCTACGTTGCGATCCACGCGAGTTAGAACGAGATTCCCAGTGGTTTCAAGCCGGCCGTCCGGGGTCTGCTTGACGCCTTTGGAATGAAAACATACGAGCGTGTGATTGGCATAAGTGCCCAGCCACTGGGCCTTAACGGTTCCGTTTTCGTCCATGGGGGGCGCCTTGGACAATGCCGAATAGGTGGTGAAATCAAATGAAGAGTCCGCGGAATCGCTGCCATTTAGTTTTACGACTCCGGCGACTCTGGCAAAACCCACTGTGAACATAATCTTGGTCTTGCCGAAATCGGTGGTTCCGTCGGAAACAAACTGCGCGTCAGAATGGCCGGGGTCGATCTGCCAGGACCCTACAGCTGGAGAACTGTTTCCCGGGACAACCAGCGCCAGAATCGAAAGAATCAGGATTGTTAGCGAAAGGACTGTGTACTTAAACATCTGTTCCTCCTCTTTGGAGATGCGTATCGGTTCGAGATATGGTTACAACGGATTCCAATGGAGCGCGGACTTTCCGTCGGCGCCGAACAATAGGTTTGTCGGAATCCAGTCGCGAGCACGTCAGCGAAAAAGTGCGCGGTTTTAAATCAACCCGCGATTGGAAAGTTCCATTTTGTTTTGGGTTTTTCTTAACTTCAGAGAGATGCGCGCAAATCAGGGCTAAGGTACTCCAGCTTGGCGAGTCATACAAGTATAAGTCGCGGCTGCCTGACGAGCTTGGACGACAGGGCTGCAATTACATTTCCTCTGCACATGCTGCTCAGTTCGCGTGCTAAAACTATTAGATATGGTCAACAGAGGAAAGATTCAGCTGCAGGAGGAAGCATGGGATCGGATGCGAACAGCGACGAGAAACCTGACTGGAAAAATCATGGGCTGCGCATCATACGGAGCGGCGAGTTGGACAGCAACACGCCGCAGACTCCCGGCATGACGCGGGCGGAAGCTATCTCGCATGCTCGTGTAGGAGCGAATAAACTTTGGGCCGGGACTGTGGTGGTGCATCCGAATGCGAAAACGGGGCCGCATCATCATGGTGAACTAGAAACGGTGATTTATGTTGTTCGTGGGCGGGCACGATTCCGTTGGGGAGATCATTTAGAGTTTGTGGACGAGGCTGGACCAGGAGATTTCGTGTACGTTCCTCCGTATGTGCCGCATCAGGAATTGAACGCGAAGAAGGATGAACCGGTGGAAGCGGTAATCGTGCGCAGCGGGCAAGAGCCGGTGGTGGTGAATCTGGACATTGCTAGTCCTGAAGACGATTTAAATGCGGATGAGCCGGATCCTTTTCATTCTGCTCCGGGCAAATCATAAAAAAGTATTTTAATTCGCAGATGTTAAGACTTAAGCGTTCGAGGTAGTGAACGCCTGCTTTACTGCGGGCTTCAACAGATAGGACAGCATAAAAACGGCGATGGCTACTACCAGCAGGTGGCAAAGAAGCGATAAACCGACTGGCATCAGGAGAAATCTGCGGAAGGCGAACAGACCGAGTACTGTACATACTGTGCCCAAGGCAATCGAGACGATGGATGCGCTCCAGGCCCATTCGCGCAGTTCAAACAAGGCCATTGCCAAACCTGCGGCAACACCTGCCAGAATTACCAGCGAAACACTGCCTCCGATGGCCATGCCGGTGATTGCGGTGGTGGCTGGATCAAAACCATCTCCGGTCATGGTCATGACAGCAATGAACGCGAAGGCGAGACAGCTTAAAGCTAGTGTTGCCGCTACGATGACTGTCAGGATAGCAATGAGGGTTACGCCTAGGGGCCGTTTCATGAGTCGCTATGTCTCCTAAGACGCGCGCATCATGATCGGTTTTGGGCTTTGAGTGGTATCGGGTGCATGCGGTAGATATGTGTTAAAGGTTCCTGTAGGGCGAAAACGACGTTTTACTCGCCTGTGAACAATCGCGGGGCGCGTCATTGCGCACTCGCAAATGCGTGATACTGTGTCGCCCCTGCAAGTTCCTGAGAAACAAAATCAAAATACATAGAGGTAGAGGAATTGCGGAGAGTGAATGGCAAAGTTTTTGTTTACGATGATGCCGCGAACGATTTGGGTTTGCCGACGCGGCTGGTGCCTATTGTGTTCTTGCCGATGGGATCGAGAAATTTGCTAGCGGTGCGAGCTAACGTTGATGACGATAACATTTTCGCGAGGGATTGAATACCGGACAAGGGCGAGAAGCGTCAACGCGAGAGCGGGTGGGAAGGCAGCGGGATTACTCCGAGGAAGACCAGGAGCATGCAGATACCGATGGCTAGGATGATCAGCGTGGGGGCCCAAAAATTGAAGGGATGTTCGGAACGATCCCAGCCGCCGGGTGGGCAGCCTTTGTAGTAACCCTTTCCGGTGATGAGACTGTAGCCGGCCCAGGATATGCTGACGAGTCCTAGCAGGAGAAATAGCATTGGTTTGCGCCTCTCATTTTATTCGCTGATTAGGGCAAGCGGGATCATATCGTAAAAAGGTCAAAAGAAAGATGCTGGTCGTGCCTGACGGTAGGCAGGCTGAAGCCCGCGCTAGGAAAGCTAGTACAAGGCTCGACTCGGGCGTCCCGATCGGGCCAGGACTCCCGTGCAACTCTCCACAGAAGCAATTCGTTATGTGGGTTAACAGTGGCGATTTAACCGAGGCAGTTTTAATCTAAACGCAAAAGTGTGCACAACAGCACAGACGGGTGTGTCCTCATTGGTTAGGCTGATTGATGCGCGGGCTTACACGGGAAGGGCTTGACGCGTTCGGGGAGCGAGAAAGGGAAGGGTTCTCGCTCTCAACCTCGAGGAGGCAAACATGCTTGGATTACTTGCGGCGGTGCTGATCGTTCTTTGGCTGTTGGGATTTTTTGCATTTCACGTGACCAGCTCTTTCATTCACATCGTGCTGGTTGTGGGGTTGATATTACTAGTGCTGCATTTCGTCAGAGGCAGCGCATCAAGCGCATAGAGATTAGTTAATCATCCCCAAAAGGTTCCGGAGGAGCCAAACTTCCGGAGCCGCAATACTGATTCTGGAGGTCCGCGATGATACGAAGGTTAATTGCCGTTGGGTGTTTGGGGCTCATTGCAAGCACAGCGGTTTATGCACAGAACAAAGAACAAAAGCGGCTGGAAAATTCCGGGGATGTGATGCAGGAAATTATGAACATCCCGGACAATATTCCTCAATCGGTGATGGACAAAGCGAAATGCGTGATTGTTTTCCCGTCGGTGCTGAAGGCAGCGTTCGTAGTGGGCGCAAGCTACGGTCGCGGAGCGATGGTTTGCAGAACCGGTGAAGATTTTAGAGGTCTGTGGGGCGCGCCAGCAATGTATGCGCTGGAAGGCGGCAGTATTGGATTTCAAATCGGCGGACAAGCTACCGATCTCGTTTTGCTGATCATGAACGACAGAGGTGCGAGTTCGATTCTGGAGAGCAAAGTGAAGTTGGGCGGTGATGCGTCGATTGCGGCTGGACCTGTGGGTCGCGACGCTACGGCTGACACGGATGCCTACATGCGCGCTGAAGTTCTTAGCTATTCGCGCACGCGCGGCCTGTTTGCCGGCATTTCACTGGAAGGTTCCACACTTCGTCCAGACGACGATGCTACTGCGGACGTTTATGGCAGGCATCTCACAGCAAGGGAAATCGTGTTAGGCGGACACATCGAGGTCCCGGAATCAGGACGCCACTTGGTAGCCGTGTTGCAGAAAAATGCGCCCTGGAACGAATCGAAAGTATCCGCGAGTAAGTAGCCAGTGCGATAGTTTGGATACTGCATCGATGGCTGTCCGGGAGTTCGGCGAAGATGGCTTCGCCGGGCTCCCGGAATTTTTTTCCCCATCCTCAGCACGCGACGGTACTAGCAGCAGAATCCTAGAAACTGATCTTTAGGATTTGGCCGTTGTTGCCGACGAACCAGCCTGCGTGTGGATCGGCAAAAGCGACGGCCCAGTAGCCGCTCACTCCGGGAAGCTGGAACCAGGTTTGACCGTCATCGGGGGTCCAGGCTGCGTCTCCGGAAGTGTAATTTGGCTGCGTCTCGGAAGTAACTACCACGGCATGATCGAACTTGTGGTGGTGGCCCCGGTTTTGGTCCGCGTCTTGGTTAGACCCTTGGTTTGAGCCTTGGTCTTCTTGATAGCCAACGGCATAGCCGTCGTGGCCGCTTCCGCTAACCAAAGCCAGGCAAAAAATGGCACCCTGCACGGGAGGCGTAGTCGTAAGATTCCAGGTTTGGCCGCCATCGTCTGAGGTTGCCACTTGAGCGGAACTATTGTTGGACAAGTCGCCGCCAGCGAGGATGCCGTGCCAAGGATCGCGGAATGCTACGGAGATTCCGCCCGCGCTGGGCGAACTGTAAAGCGGAGTGTCGTACGCGTTCCAGGTATCGCCGCCATCCCTGGTGGCTAAAATCCGTGCGATGGTTGAGCCGCCGGTGGTAATCCAGGCATTTTTATGTCCCTCGGTTGCGATGCAGGTTCCGCTCGCGGAAAATGAGGCTTCGCCGGATAACGCCGGTGGCATATTAGCGGAGATGGACTGCCAGGTAGTTCCGTCGGTGGTGCGAATATCGGGGAATACGCCGTTCACAGAATCGCTATGTGTGACGCCGCGGTCGGGCGTCCAGAACGCGAAACAATCGTAGAAGGCATTCACGGTATGATTGGTGAACTCTTTCTTCCAAGTGGCGCCGCCGTCTTCAGTTTTGTAGATGCGAAAATCTGTGGTGTTATTCCCGATGGACATCAGGTAGGCAATTTTGTCGCTGACACCCTGTACGTCACGAAACTGCAGACTCTCGGTTCCCGGGACGACTCCGGCTTTCCAGGTGTTTCCGCCATCCGTGGTGACCACGTAGGTGCCGCCCGTTCCGGCGGCCCAGACGACGCGCGAATCTACCGGGCTAACAGCAATCAGCAGTTGGGTGGTGCCGCTGGTTTGCGGGGTGAGTGTGGGCTGATGATTTTTTCCATCGTCTTGCGCCAAGGCTGGAGTTGCGGAAGCTGCAATCAGGAAAAAAGCTAGGAAAAATTTGGACATGGAATCCCCCAGGAATGTTGGGCTGGTGCGGAGGAGTATAGGAAGGTCGCGGTGAGGTGTCAAGGTTGGCGAAGGCGAGTTTGTGGTGAGGGAAGTTCAACGAAAGGAAACGAAAGGCCGGCGCGTGAAGGCGGCCGCTACAAAGGTAAAGTCCTGGGTGCAAAGGCTGACATTTGGCGGCGCTTGCATATTTTGCGGGTGCGGCTAATGGCGAAACCACTGCCGCGGACGGGAAGACAACGAAGATGGCTTTCACCGCAAAGTTGGACGGCACGGACGCTCCTGTCACCGGAAATCCGATGGGCGACACGATATCGATCAAACACCCGTCGCCGACCAAGCTCGTTGGCTCCATCAAACAGGGCGGAAAGCCGGCTGCGACTGTACACGTGGTGGTATCGGCGGACGAAAGGACCCGCACAGTGACCGAGACGGGGAAGACTGCGGATGGGAAGGCCGTCCACATCGTGATGTATACGACAAGCAGTAAGGCAGACCCTCAGGAAAAAGAGCAAAGTCTGAAGCGGAAAACACATGAGGTTAAAGGCCGCACCTTTTCTGAAGCAGAAGGTGGGGAAGGTGCGGCCGCTGTTTCCTGATGCGATTTGTAAATACTAGAAATCTTATGTGAGCGGCACTTGAGCTAAGGCGCGTGTTACAAGAAAGACCGATTTCATTGATTGAATTGAGTTGATGGCCTCCCTGGCGGTTCCGCGTTTGCTCTGATACACACCCATTAGTCAGTAATCAACCGGATTGTTCGGAGGTTTGAGGCCCTTACTGTTAAGGGGAGTCTTTAGGTCCCCCTTGGCGGGGGGGGCGGAGCACTCTGCGGGGAAGCTGCCGCGCTGAAGACCGCGGCGCTACATTTACACCTTTTGGGCTGGGCGTAAGGTAGTTGACGCGGCGTTTATACAGGATTTTGCAGCCGACGAAATTGTAACTCGGTGCAGTAGCCGACACTCTTTGTACCGTGCGCTTTCGAGCGTGCGCGGGAGGCGGCGGCATGGACGCGGTGGACGGCAAGTCGAGGATGGATGTTCCCGGGTCGGTGCGCCGGCTGGTCTTTGACGCTGCGTGGATTGCGCATCAACAGTGCTGCTTTTGTCGTCAGTTGCGACACAGGGCGGTCAGATTCGCAATCGTGGAAAAAAGTGAACATGCGGGATTGTGCAGTATTGAACATTTCCGCGCTCTTGCCATTGCTAGCGTAGGACCGTCGGAAAGGCCCTAAGACTACAAAAACTTGCACGTAGCCGGTGTAAGAAAACGAAAAGGAGACTTCGATGCTATTGCTCATCATCATTTTGATCTTATTGTTCGGCGGTGGCGGCGGTTACTACGGCTATTCGCGGTGGGGTGCAGGCGGTGGGCTCGGGATCCTGGGCACGGTGCTGCTTATCGTGCTGGTGCTGTACCTGCTTGGGGCTGTGCGGTTCTGACGTTTTTTCCCCGGCGGCTGTGTGAAGACTGCGACAGATGAAGTCGTGCCAAGTTTTTTGCGGCGGACCCACCATACTGCGCCCGTACAAAGGCGTACCGGCGTTGGCGTGTGAATCTAATTTTGTTTGCAACATAAATCGGCCAAGGAGGTAATTATGAAGCAGAGCAGCAGGGATCAAGCAGAGGGCAAGCTTCACGAAGTGAAAGGTAAAGTGAAAGAGAAGGTTGGTCGAGCGACCAATAATCCGAACCTGGAAAATGAAGGGACGGACGAAAAAGCGGCCGGCAAGGTTCAGAAGAAAGTTGGACAGGTGGAGAGAGTATTCGAGAAGTAGTTACAATGTTCGTGATGCGAGGATGCGCCGAGGCTTATCCCCGCGTTGCGGCACCTTCACCATAAATGCTACAGATTGTCCTTGCGATATGACTAGCGGCAATTCACGTCTTCGGCAACCGCCTGAATTAGCTGCCAGAAAAATTGTAAAACTGAACCCACGCGGTGGCTGCGGGTTCAAGGCCGGAGTTACGGTCGCCGCTCGCACTCTTTTAGTCCTAGCAGTTGCTTGCTCATTCGCTACGGCGCGCGTGCAGGGCCAGCAAAATCCGAGAGGTACCGGCGCGCGTCCGAATCAAACGGGTGTTGAAAGCGACCAGCAGGCTGCTAATGCGCAGGACCAGAACTTGCGGAAGCCAGAAGAGGATAAGACGAACTCTCCAGGCGCGGGCGCGGGCGTGCGCGTGGCGCCGACTGTCATTACTTTTCCCGACACCATGGTGGGAAATACGAGCGCGACGAAGACGGTAACGCTGACGATCGATGGCGCGCCAATGACGACGGGTGCGGTGGCCATTAATAACGGGGAGTTTTCCGTGTCAAACTCGACGTGTACGGGCGCAGTCGCTGCCCATGCAACTTGTGCGATTGAAATTAAATTCACGCCTACGCAGATGGGCGCACCGAAAGGTTTGTTGACGATTACGGATTCAGATAAATCGAGCCCGCAGATGGTAACGCTGATCGGAAAGGGGACTTCGCCGGCGTCGCTCTCTCCGAGCACTACAGCTTTTGACACAGAAGTGAATGGGGCGACGAGTCCGAAGAAGACGATTACGTTGACGAATCATTCCGATTCGAAGCTTACGGGGATGAGCGCGGGAATCGGAGGGACGAATGCGGCGGATTTTGCGTTGATACCGGAAAGCCAGTGCGCGGGTTCGCTGGAGGCACATGCGAGTTGCACTTACATGGTGATATTTACTCCTTCGGAGCGCGAGGCGGAAACGGGTGAGTTGAGCGTGACTGACAGCGGTGGCACGCAGACAGCGCAGTTGAAAGGGAACGGCGCGGGAATGAAAATCAGCGGACCGCTGGCGTTTGGCACAGTGACGAATCCGGAGACCAAAATTCAATCGGTGACGGTTACTAATGGCGGGGCGATGCCGGTCGCGGTTGGGTCGCCTACGATATCCGGTTCCAGCGACGCAAGTTTTGGCATTGTGCCTTATAGTGGGGGGCCGCCGGTATTTAGCACATGTATGAATGGCGTTGTAATGCTAAACAAAGGGCAATCATGCACGATTTCGGTGCGGTTCACGCCGGCTGCGGGGAGCGGACAAGCGTCTAAAGCAACGCTGAACATTTACGAGAGCGACGGGACTCGGCCGAATACGGTTGCCATTTCGGGAACAAATTAGAGTTCAAGCTGGAAACCGTCGTCTAGCAGGGAATCTGCCGCGCTGGTCCTAAATCTCCTTTTGGTCCACGTCTAATGCCATAGCCTCTAAAGAGGTGAGCGGCATAACCGAACCCTAATGATCGCGTTCTAGCTGTAAGGCTCTTGCTGCGGGATGGCAAACGAGAGAGAATGAGCGCCGTCGTACGTATTTCTACTTACCGATCTTGACTTGGGGGAGGATCGCCGTGGCTGAAAATCAATTGTCGGAGCAGAAGAGTAGTTTAGTGATTCGCGTGCCGCTGTCTGCGAACAGCTATGCGTCCATTTATTACGCAAGCAGCGATGGGGCGCAGATGAGCGAGCGCGAGTGGTGGCACTTGAAGCAGGTGGTGGAGCTGGCAAGCAAAGTTTTCGTTAAGCAGGATGAGAGGGCGCAGGCAGCGTCCGTGGGAGCGTAGTAGCGCGGCCGCTGGCTGGCGAGGCTGTAGGCATCAATGAAGAAGGCGGCCAAAGAGCCTCGGCTGGCGCGGGTGACGGAGATTTGTTTGGCTCTACCGGGAACTACGCGTGAGCTGATGGGCACTCACGCGGGATTTCGCGTCCGCAAGAAAGTGTTTGTGTATTTTTTGAACGATCATCATGGCGACGGTATTGTTTCCGTCTGCGCAAGAGTGCTGCCGGGGGATAACAGAGCGTTGATTGCGGCGCAGCCTGAGCGATTTTATATGCCAGCTTATGTCGGGCCGAGGGGATGGGTTGCGCTGCGTCTGGATCGGGGCGCGGTGGATTGGAACGAAGTAGCGGAGCTGGTGAAGACTAGCTACCAGTCGGTTGCGCCGAAATGGGTCGTTGCGAAACCGGTGACTACGAAGCGGTAACAGGGCATATCGGAAAAACCTTCAAATCTGCAGAAAACTCCAAAGTAAACCCGCCGGCCTGAAGGTCGCCGCTAAAGAGTCAGCATCTCGGAATCTACAAAAAAGCCGAAGGACCAACGGGCCGGAATTTACAAAAAAGTGACAATTAGGAGACATGGCGCAGACACAGCAATTCTGCGTGGTGGATATATTGCGCGGACGTGTGGAAGCCGTGGGAGCGCGGGCAAAACTGCCACTGCAAATAAGACTGCCACTCCAAGGAGATTTTTTATGAGCAGTGTGAAACTTTCGACCCAGCGAATGTTTGATTTCGGACGGCGTTGCCGGTCCGATTTTGGTTATTCAAGCCGCACACAAAATAGTTTGGCGACTACTGAAAGGTCGGTGTGGAGTTGGTTAGGCAAGGCGATGATGATTGCAGTGGTGGTTGCTTTGTTGGCTTCAGCGGGAGTGGCGCGCGGGCAGGACAGCGATTTGGCGCAGCCATTTCTTCCGGCGCAAGTTCATCCAGTTTCTACGGTGCCTCCGAATGGTGATGTGAATCCGTATGGCGTGGCGTTTGTTCCGCATGGGTTTCCGACCGGGACCGTGGCGGTTGGCGATATTTTGGTTTCCAACTTTAATGACAGGCGGAATCTTCAGGGGACGGGCACGACCATCGTGGACGTACCCGCGGCGCTCGGCACTCCTGTGACCGTATTCTTCCAAGGGAAAGGACTGCTTGGGCTTTCGACCGCGTTGAATATTTTGCGCCAGGGATTTGTACTGGTAGGGAATTTCCCTTCGCCGGACGGAACTTGCGGGAACGCGCGGTCGGGATCCATTCTGGTAATCAATAGCAGCGGGCAAGAAGTGTCGGCGATCGCAGAGCCGGAGTTTATAAACGGGCCGTGGGATTCGGCGCTGTACGACGAAGGAGACAAAGCGAAGTTTTTTGTGGCGAACGGATTGACCGGGACGATCGTGCGGGTGGACTTGGTGGTCAGCTCGAGTGGCGTGACGGTGGACGGCTTCACGCAAATTGCGTCGGGATATTTGCATCAGTGCGATGCGGTGACGTTTGTGGATGCGCCGACAGGCTTGGTGTACGACCCGAGGCTGGATGTGTTGTATGTGGCTTCCAGCGCGGACAATGCCATCTTTTCGGTCTCGGGAGCGGGAAGTGCGACGAGCGATAACGGGCGGGGAAAAGTTATTTACTCAAGCATGAAACGGCTGCATGGACCCCTTGCCATGATCATAGCGCCGAACGGAGACCTGATCGTGGCCAACAACGACTCGATTAATCCTGATCCGACGCAACCAAGCGAGCTGGTAGAGTTCACGACTACCGGACGATTTGTGAAGGAGATATCGGTGGACTCGAATTTCGGCGGGTCGTTTGGACTGGCGGTGGAGACGCAAGACAATATCGCCCATTTTGCAGCGGTGGACGATAACGTTAGCACGTTGTTGGACTGGCAGTTTCCGCTGCAGTAGGCAGACGACTGTCGATGTCGCAGCGGCCGCAGCATGCTGTGCCCCTGCAAAAGTCTCTTTCGGTATTCGGATGCTTTGGGACCAGTGTACGAAAGAGCCCCACAGTTTGCGGTGAAGAGCTGCGCCTCCGTGGATTGTCAGCGCACCGGAGGCGCAGAACTTTTTTGGAGCGGGACACGGCGGGATGCCGGAGTGTTTAGTGGGCGGTGAAAAACCAAGCCTAGCTAACCGTTTGTTTAAGGGAGATTTGCGCGTAATTACGTTGAGTTATGGGCGGGTTCGCAGTATAAATGTGGGGTGATGGGTTCAGGTCGTTCAACCCGGAATCGGCTGCGCCTTGCGGTGCTGGTAGCGCTTTTGTTCGGCGGGCTGGCGTTGGCTGAATTCCCGGAGCTGCTGCAACTGAAAGATGATACTTCTAACGACTTCACGCTGGTGGTGGCGAAACAGGAAGTAGCTTCAGCGAACTCCGCGGCGAAATCTGGACCGACGCCAGCCGCGATTTTCGTGAGAGATGGCAGCATTCGGGCGCCCATCTCTCCTCTTGCGCTTTCGTTTTCGGATCCGGTAGCTCAATCATCGATCGATTATCTGCACCTGCTCTGCGTTCATCGGACGTAAACCTCTCTCCTTCTCGGAAAGCAGTCTGCTTTCCATCTTTACGAAACCAAATTGATACATCCGGCGAAGTAATCGACGGAGACGATTCATTTTGGGAGTCCTTCATAAAAAGGAGCAGGTACGCCATGAAACTTTATTCAATCGATTCAGATCGAGACACGTTGAAAAAGTATTTGCAGGAACTGATTTGCGATGCTGGCAGTCCACAGGATGTAGATGTGCTGGTAGAGGCGCTGAATTCGTTGGAAGGTTCTGCGGGATTTGGTTCGGAAGCAGAACTGGAAAAACGATTCAGAGTGGAACACGGCAAAACCGTGTCTGAATCAGAGAAGGTTGTGAAGGCCTCTTACAGGGGGAAATAGAAACAAGAAATAGCTAGCCTCTCGCGAGTCACTCGACCGAAAGAATTACGGGCGAAGCGGCTGCCAGGACAGATGCTTCGCCCGTTTGCTTCAGGTGCGGGAATCTACTTTGGGTGACCGCCGCCACCACCTCCGCGCGGAGCCGACTGCCTCTCCTGCAATTGCTGCGTCTGCTGCGTGTGACGCTGCTGCTGTTGTTGCGTTTGCTGCGCGTGACGCTGTTCCATCTGCTCCTGCTTCTGCTGATTGGCCTGCTGTTTCTGGGCTTGCTGGTGTTCCTTGTCCTGCTGCGCCTGCAACTTCTGGCGCTCTTGTTGCTGCTTGTTGTAGAGCTTTTCCTGTTGCTGTTGATATTGTTTGTCAAGTTTGGCGTTGCCGGTGTTCGGAGCAGCCGGGCGTTCTGCTGCGGGCAGATCGTTCGGGTGAGTGTAGGTTCGTGAGGCATTGTTCTCGGCGCGGGCGTTGGTATCGTTGCGCGCTGCGCCGTTGCCGTGGAAATCGCCGGGCCTAGGGGTTGCAAGTGTGGCTGGATGTCCGTGGTTATTCGAAAAGCGTTGTTGCGGATCGGAGCGTGCGGCTTCCCTATGTTGGGTTTGCGCGGCTATCGGACCGACATGCCGTTCGCGAGCTGCGGCTTCTTCCTGCGGAGTTGGACGAGCGTCGACTCCGCCGTGGCCGTTATAGCTCAGGTGGACATCGTTATGAATGTCCACATGTTCGTTGTAAACATTGTGGAATCCGCCGCCTACGTGCCAGACGTCCGTGTTATAGAAAAAATGGCCGCCTTCCCAGCGTCCGCCGTAGAAACCAGTGCCGAACCAGCCGAAGCCGTAGTTGATGCCGCCATAAAAGCCTACTGTCGGACCCCAGAAACCGGCGTTCCAAATGAAGCCGGAGCCGCCCCATCCCCACCATCCAGGAGTCCAGAGGAAGCCGACTTCGGGCGGTTCAACCCAAGTGCCGGGAACCCAGAAATAATCGCCTGCGTCGTAATCGTAGTCCCAGTATCCCGGGGTCCAAAAATAGCCGTCACCGGGACAAACCGGCTGGTCGTATACCAGCAGCGGTGGTGGTGCGACAGCGATGGCGACACCGACGTGCACTTGTGCGTGCAGCGTATTCGGCACTGCCATCATTAGGATTGCGAGCAATACCGAACCAACGACAAACTTCAAACGCATTCGCTTCCTCCTGGCCGGTCTCCGTCGCTTACCCCGGTCATGAAGACCTACGTGGGGCTGCGCGGATTAGGCGGCGTAAGTTTTAACTGCGCCCAGTGGGTGCCGGAAAACCACAGACCGGCTTGCATACAGCGAAACATATTCGCGCAATCGAGGCCATACATCAATCCTTGTATTCGCCGGAGGAACGGATAGCACAGAATTGTTGTGATGCAACGCAAACAAATTGCTAATCGGTGAAAAACTGAGGGAACGACGAGCAGAATAGCCCGGCCTGCAGGCAGGCGCTACATCTACATCTGGAACGCTAGAGACTTACGCCAAGTATTTTTCTAGCGGGGTCCAATAGCGTATGTACCAGCCGGGGTCCAGGTGCGCGTAATCGCCTTCGGGGAAGCCGGTGTGATCGAGGATTAGTTTGGTCTGCGAAGCATCGTCCTTTAGTTCAAACTTGACGATGGAATAAATGCCGGGGTCCCAACTGGCGGGGCGCCAGGCTTGAACGATTCGTTGGTTGGGGACGAGTTCTACGTTGCGTCCAGCAATCATGCCCCCGAACATGGAGAAAGCCCCTCCGGGGTCGCGGCTGATATCCGCGGGCATGCCGGTGAAGGCGGCGAATTGTTTAGAGTCCAGCAGGATTTCGTAGATTTTTTGCGGGGTGGCTTTCAGATCGATTTCCTGATGAATCGATGTGCGAGTTGCGTCTTCGCCGCGGCTTTGCTTTTCGGTCATGGACTGCTGGGGCCTTGCGTAGAGCGAGGAAGACGTAGCCAGGGTGCCCAACGTCACGGCCGCCCCGGCGAGCAATTTCCGGCGGCTTGGTGAATTCGTAAATTCGATCCCTTTAGTGTTCTCGCTCATTGTGTTTCTTCTCCTGTTGTTGGGCTTCTGCCTGCTTCGATGCGTGTGCATCAGACCATCGGACTAAAATATGTTCAAGATAATATTTTGAGGAAATGCGATGATGCGGGCACAATACCGTACGTAAAGGAATGATGGAGGGCCTATGCCATATCCCGTTGGGCATCGCGCGGAGGTGAGGGGGAAGATCGTCCAGAGTGCGCGGAGGCTGTTCAATCGCCACGGATTTGACAATGTTTCTATCGCGCAGATCATGGCCGGCGCGGGACGAACGCATGGCGGGTTCTACAACTACTTCGGCAGCAAGAGTGATTTGTACAGCGAAGTGTTGGGATGTTTTTTCACCGATCCGAACTGGAAGAATTGTTGGGAAGGCGTAAAGGTGGATCTGGCGTCGTCGAATGTGGGGCCGCAAGTGGTACGCGCGTATTTGTCACAGCAACATTTTGACGACGTAGAGAATTCGTGTCCGATGGCGGCGTTGCCTTCTTATGTAACGCGCGGCGGCAAGAGTGCGAAGCGTGCTTTTGAAACTGTGTTCAAGGCGATGGTAAGCGTGCTGGAGCGCAGCTCGCATGAGGGCAGGCGGCAGCGGCGAGTGACGGCGCAAGCGGTGGCGGCTTTGTGCGTTGGAGGCATGGTGGTGGCACGGGCGTTAGACGACAGGAAAGTTGCGGACGAATTGCGTAGTGCGTGTACGAGTGTGGCGTTAAAGCTTGGAGGTTGGTCGAAGAACGGGCGAGGTTAGCGAAACGACTTTCCGTTACCGATGATCCGGCTAGGCGAAAACGAAGAAAGGGTCGTTTCGCATCGCTTTATCGACGGCTTTCAGCAAACTGGATCCGGACTCGTTGTTGGTGATGAATCCGCGGAGGCCAATTTCTCTGGCAGCGTTGGCTAGAGTATCCAAACGGTGCGTAGAGAGCATCAGGATGGGGATTTCGGGGAAGGTGCGAAGGATTTGTTGCGAGGCCTCCAGTCCGTCCATCACCGGCATGGTGAAATCCATCAGGACAATGTCAGGTTTTAGCTCCTTGGCCAGCCGGTCGGCCTCTTCGCCGTTACGCGCCTCGGCGCAAATCTCGATGTCGGCTCGAGAAGTTAGAATCGCGCAAACACCTTTTCTGACTGTTTCGTGGTCGTCGGCAATCAGAACACGCAGCTTTTGCATCGCACCTCGGGCAAAGCGTGTGGTTTCGGTTGCTGACCAAAATAGGATTTAAGCGCATGGTCGTAGATCCCCGGAATACAATCTTCAGTGTAGGACAGTTAGAGGAAAAACCGGTGAAGGGTGTGTTTTAGGCACCCACGGTACGCACAATGCGCGCAAATTTTATTTTGTGACAACCGTTTATTTGTAGCGCAGAGCGATCATGGGATCGACTTGCATCGCGCTTCGGGCGGGAATGTAACACACTAGAAACCTGATGGCACTAAAGGCCGCGGCGCTACAGCTAAACCTTGGGACAGATTGAGAAGGTGCACACGTAAACCTTCGACGTTTTGCGCTCGTTGGTGCTGGAGCGGGGAGCAGCATCTAATTGGGCGTGATGAGTTGTCGGAATGGAAGGGCATTGATAATGAAGAAAATGGGAAACGCAACTTTCTGGCAGCTTCGGTGTTTAAGTAGGTAGACGCAGAGATTAGGAAGCGTTGAAAGGCATTAAAAAGAAAGGTTGTAGGGGCTCAGAAGGGGCCCAAATATGAAATACGCAAAATACATCATAATGATAGCGATAGTCGGTGCCTGTTTGGCAGCGGCTGCACCGGCGTCCCATGCACAGGTCGCGGTTGGAATCGGAGTCGAGCCTGGGTATGCTGCCGGTCCTCCGGCGTGCGCTTACGGCTACTATGGATATTACCCGTACGCGTGCGCGCCTTACGGGTATTACGGGCCTGGCTGGTTTAACGGTGGAATCTTCATCGGAGCTGGTCCGTGGTATGGCTCGGGTTGGGGCGGACGCGGATTCTGGGGCGGACGTCCTGGCTTTGGCGGACGGCCCGGGTTTGGAGGTCGGCCTGGGTTCGGCGGACGCGGTGAAGTCGGTGGCGGATTTCGCGGATCAGTTCGCGGTGGTGGAGGCTTCCATGGTGGCGCGGTTCACGGTGGTGGAGGTGGATTCCACGGTGGCGGCGGTCATGGTGGCGGAGGCCACAGGTAAGTTTTAATCCCAACACCGCAGGGTCGAAGGCCGGCAGGTCAAATCTGCCGGCCTTTTTTTTTACCGCGGGATTACGTTTAAAAGCGCCCGGCTAAAGAGGCCGCTACAAAGACCCTGCCGGGACCGTTTACAAAGTGGGAGGACGAAAGCGGATCTAGAAATCGTGCGAATGATGGCGAGCAGGTCGTCCCCAATTAACCGCCATTCAGCATGTCCGCAGCAGCAGGCGAACTGCGCTGCTTGACGGAGCAGAAAGGTATCGCATAGCGGCTGATTCAGGTGCCTTCCCTCGAGCGCTTGGTTTTCAGTTTTGCGATTGCGGGGAAGTAGATGCAGCTGTCATGCCTGGCGACGGCGCGGTGTTGGGCGAGGGAGCAGCGGCCGCAGAAGGTGGCTGCGCAGGAACATCCGTTGAGGCCGGTTGCGATGTTGGCGCTTTCAGCGCGGGTGCGCTGGGGTTTCCGCGGGCGTGCTCTTCGCGGGATTCAAGCACTAACAACGGGCGGTGATCCTGCAGGCGGGGATTGTTGTCCGCGTCGAGCGTTATGAATCCGGCCGGGGTGTCCCACACGCACCGACGGTTTTCCCATTTGGCGCCGGAAGCGCCTTCATGCTGGGTTACGGTATCGGTGGTGGGCTTGCCATATGTTGTCATTACTTCAGCGACGTCGTTTACTGACAGCGTGATTTTTACAAGTTTTCCGCCATCGATTACGAAATTGTAAGTGTCGCTGGAATCCGCATGGTCCAGGTCTGCGGGTACAGCGGTGGAAATTTCGGCGCGCTTTCCTTTTTCCACGGCGTCCAGGAGGTGAACGCACTGGATCTCGTTGGGATGCTGGTCGCAGACTTCCAGTTCGGAGCGGGCATCGGGTTCCAGGCGCAGGAAAAGTTTTACGGATTCTCCGATGTGGTGGCCGGCAGCGCCGACGGGTATTACATCCGCGCTCGGCGTTTGCGAAAGCACGGAAGTTGCCAACAGCAAGAGGGAAGCAGTCCGCGGGTGCATTCGGGTCAGCCTCTGATTGAAAGATTAGCCTGATTTTACTGAGGCGGGGGATTGGCTAGTTTTGGCTGTGGCCGAATGATAACGGGCGATCCGGGCTGGATCGTGTTGTTGGCGCATCTAAACCAAACAGCAGGTCCCTCGCTTCGCTCGGGATGAAAATAAACCGCACGTCGTCGTGACCATTTTGGAGGGAAGCAGGCCAACGATTACCTTGTAACAGACGCTGACACGAAAACTGCCGGTGTAGCATGCTGCGCCCCTATAGATAATTGTGACGAAAGTAGGCGTCTAAACGAAGACTCAAGAATGCCCAACGAAAGCGGCTAGGAAACGAGGACGAAGAAAGGCTCTTTGCGAGCTACGCGGTCCACGGCTGCCAGCAGGTTTTCGGCCGACTCACCTTTGGTGACGAAGCCGCGTGCGCCGGCGAGTTTGGCGGCTTCAGTTAGTGCGTCCATCTTGTGCATGGAAAACATGAGTATGGGCATGTCGGGAGAGACCTTGAGGATTCGTCTGGCTGCTTCCAGGCCGTCGAGCACAGGCATGGTGAAATCCATGATGATCAGGTCGGGATTTAATTCTTTGGCCTTACGAATGGCTTCTTCGCCGTTGGATCCTTCGCCGACAACTTCAATATCACCACGGGATTCAAGGATGCCAGCGACACCTTTTCGGACGGCCTCGTGATCGTCAACGATGAGTACGCGGAGGTTGGGCATAGGCTTCAAAAGACTACCATAGCGGGAACGCCGGAGACGATTGCGCGGAATGTTTTGTCAGAGTGCTGCGCGTTCGATTCTACTGGGGGTCGGGCGCTGGCGTGGGCTGACTGTTTGCGGGCGACGCTGTTTGCGGGTTCTGCTGGTCCGCAGGCGCGTTCGCGCCCGGCGCAGGGCGCAGTGTGAAAGTGATTCCGCGCAGCGCGTTTTCGTTTACGGTGCGCTGCAGATCGAGCTGATTGGCGTCGATGGAATTTTCGCCGCCGTAGGATGTTACGTAATGTAATTTGCCACCGGCGAGCCAGTAATCACTGACCGCGTAACTAGAACCGTCGCGCAGAATCAGGACGGCGTATGGTTGCGCGTTTGGATTATTCGACTGCGAATTATCGCCGGGCGCATCCTGCCAATCGCCGGCATTGCCTTCCGGAGAGCCCATATCTTCAGGCGATGAGGAAGGCGTGGTGGCGTTGAAGTTCAGGTCCGACCCGCCATAATCGGGAGCGCCGCTGTAATAGCCGAGGTCGCCGCCATATCCAAATCCTGCACCGTAGCCAAGCCCATATCCGAAGCCGAAACCATAGCCGAAGCCTGGAGGGCATCCGAAGAACGGGTCACATCCAAAGCCATATCCAAATCCAAATCCGTATCCGAACGGCGAAAAGCCGAAAGGATAGTAGGGATAAAAAATGATCGGATGATGACGGAAGCGTCCTTCCGAGATGCTGGTCGCGCGCGGATTATTTGCGAACGTGCTGCGAACTGGCTTGACGGCAGAAGATGCGGCGTTGCGATTCGCGGCGGCGTAATAATTTGTGGTCGCGTGCGCGTTGGATGCCGGTGGATCCTGCCAAACATTGTTTGTGGCAGCGAAACGTGTAGTTCCGTCGCTGGTGCCTTTGGCACCTGAATTCGTTCCGGACTTTGCTTCTGCGCTTCCGCTATTGCTGTGGAATGGATTCCACCAGTGTCCGCCGCCGTTTGGATTAGCAGGATTGCCGCCAGTGCTGGCAGAAGTTGGATGCGAACCACTGCTGGTATGAGAGCTTCCCGTACTCGCGTGACCACCGCCGCTGCTGGAGTGGGAACCGCCGCCTCCACCACCGCCTCCATGCGAACCACCGCCTCCGCCGCTGCTGCCGCCTCCGCCGTGTTGCGCGAAAACAGGGGCTGGCGCTAAGGCTAAGAAAGCTGCGAATGAGACAGCTAAGAATAGTTTTGTGAGGCTGGAACTCAATGCTATGGGTTGCTGGGCTAGTTGAGTCATTTTGGGGCCCTCCGCCGTGCTAAATCTCTGACGGACTGTTACTTAATTCTAACTGATTGGACGCGATGTCGCATCAATTGGTTTCCTGGTGGGAGGGCTATGTGTTGCGTTGTTGACAAATTGTTGACATATGCCCGGTCGTCGCTCGTGCTACAGCGGGCCCAGCATGCTGTGCCCCTGCAAAAACAAGCGAACACGCAACTAACCGTGTCCGCGACGTAAATTTAATCCAAAGATCCTCTAACTCATTATGGTCTGCGAACCTTGTTCGAGAGCCTTGATTTGTTCGCACAGCCGTTTGGCCCTGCGTCGTGCAACAAGATCGTGACGGAGTTCATGAACTAGTTCTTGGCAACTGGTGTTAACTTCAGTCTCTGTGCCGCCCCCAACTATGAAACTAACTCAGAAAGGCGTGCATCCAAACGTCTTCCGGCTACTTCCGTGCGTCCTTTGCGAAATCACTGGCCGTCGTTGACGGCGCACACGACACGCGCTCACGAAATTGCGTAACGGCAAAGTTTGCGCTGATCGAAAAAGTGCGGATTAAATAATTTTTTCTATTTCCAATTGCTGCACTATGAGTTTGGATACTGCAGCGATGGCCTTTCGGGGAGAACGAGGATCGACCGTGTCGCTAGTTCCGGTCCAAATAAGCTTCCCATCAGGATCGGCCGTTGAATAGAAGTTCGTTTCGATTTGCGCCGCTCTTTCCACTCGCAAATAATCAGGGGAATAAACCACCGGGTAGATTGTGCCGTAGTAGCCATAAAACGTATTGTAGTACGGGTAGGGAGTGTAAACCTGGCCCGGAATCTCGGTGACGCTGGTCCTCACCTTGATCAACCGGGAAGCTAATATTGCGTCAATATTTTGCCCACGCACGACATCCCTCAACTGAGTCATATCGAGTGGAGTCGAATTCGGTCGAGGGATAAGCGAATAGCTGGGGATGGCCACAATTCCAGGCCTGGTGATCGCCGCTGAAAGTCGATCCTCGAATTCGGCGCGGTTTTCTACCTTACCGTTGATGCCGAGGACGAGGATATTTTTGAAATGCGCGCCGGAATAGTTGGGGTTCATCCAAGTGAACACGAACTTCGTAGCTCCGGCGTCTGAAGAAGTCAGCACTGCCAGCAACGCAAGAATCAGGACGGCGTGTCTCTTCAAGCTGCCTCCCATTCCTGTAGCGAGCTTTGAATCCACCGAACGTGCACAATATCACGAATTCCTCGCTATCTCGCGGCAGCGCCCCCGAAGCCCTGCGGGCTCCACGGTTTGTCATGGCGAGAACTATGCAAGGTGCCGAGCTGAAGGCCCCGGCGCTACATTTACACCTTACTGCGGGAAGCGGTGATTGTGTTAGTGGTGCCATTCACTCCGGTGGGAGGAAGCCGCCACTTACGGTGCCGATAGCCGCATTCGCGTACACGATGGCCAAGGCCTGCCAGGAGTTGCGAATTACTGCTAAGCCATGCCGCGACGGCAACTGCGCTCTGCTGAGAATTGGCAGGTGTTTCTAAATGGCGAGGAGTCGCGTATGCTTTGTCGCATGCAATCGGGCACAGCCAAAGACAACACGAATGAGATGGGGACGCGGGTTCGCGCAGGACGTTGGAAGATCCTCGCTGTGTTTGCGTTTTCTGTTTGTCTTGTATTGCTGCTGGCTTATATTCGGATGCGCTCGATCAGTGTGGTTTCGGCCCAGGGGGCCATTGTGACGGAACACGCGAGCGGGACATTTGAGGTGAAGCTGGCTCCATCGGGAGAAGCCGATACGGCGGAAGGCTCGACGCTGGGCAGCTACTCTCTCGAGAAGCAATATCACGGCGACCTGGAAGCTAGTGCCAAGGGTACGATGTTGACCGCGGGCACGGATGTGAAAGGCTCGGCGGGGTACGTCGCTATCGAGCGAGTGACTGGAACGTTGAAGGGACACAAGGGAAGTTTTGTTTTGCAGCACAACGGGACGTTGACGCGCGGCACTCCTCAACAAAATATTGTGGTGGTGCCGGATTCGGGCACGGGCGAATTGGTTGGGCTCACCGGCAAGCTCACGGTAATCATCGAGAACGGCAAACATTCCTACGAGTTCGACTACTCGCTGCCTCCTGTGCACTGAAACCTGCTGGACTGTCCGAACATGTTGGCTTCTTAAAACCTGATATACAATTCCGGTCGGATGAGTCTTGCGCGGTAAGATTTTATGGTTCGCGCGAATGACGGAACAGAATTGGATTGAAGATGAAAGCGAAGAGTAAATCCAAGCCGCCGCGGCAATTTGTTGGGACGATATATAAATTATGGATGATGCGGCATCTGGATGTGCCGGACGAAGTGGCGCGTTCGCTGGCGAAGGAACTTGCGGAGAGTGGAAACGAAAAGCGGCACATACGCAGCGCTCGTTCCGACGGAAACCTCGAAACGCGGCGAACGAAATATATTCCCGTAGTCGCTACGGTGAATGGGCAAGAGGCGCGCGTTACCCTTGTGCCCGCGGGTGGCGGACGGTATCGCATGCAACTTAACACTGCACTGCGAAAGGCTGCGCGGGCCGATGCGGGGGATGAGGTCAGCGTGACGCTGCGGCTGGACTGCGAATCGCGCGAGCCGACAGTGCCTGCGGATCTTCGTGCTGCGTTGAAGGAAAATCCTGAGGCACGAAAATTTTTCGAGGAGCTTACGACCGGGCATCGGCGTCATATCGTGGATTGGTTTGACTCTGCCCGGGGCATGGACACGCGGATACGGCGGTTGGGTTTCACTATAGACTTTCTGCTTAAACGTGCGCGCGGAGGTTCGATGTCGCGGCGCGGAAGAAGAAAGGCCCAACGTCGAAGCTGAGTTGACAGAAAGCTGCCGGGCTGAAGACCCCGGCGCTACACTCAAACCTAAGGCGCGGTATGCAGGAACTGCTGGTTGCAGCGTGGGGATTTGGCGATTCTCGACGGCAATATTTCGACGACGCGCTCAATTACGCGATGAAAGGAGAGTTTGTTATGGATGAAAGGAGTAAGAAGAGTGTAGTTGGGTTCGAGGGAGTGACGCCGATTTTGCGGGTGGAGAATTTAAAGGCGAGCGTCGAATACTACGTTAGCAAGCTTGGTTTCAAAAAGGATTGGGAAGGGCCGGGTCCATTCACGTCTGTTTCGCGCGGAAGGTGCCATATTTTCCTGAGCGAAGGGGATCAGGGGCATACGGGTTCTTGGGTGTGGATTGGAGTGGAGGACGCGGAAGCGCTGTTCAACGAATACCGAGCATCCGGAGCCAAAGTGCGCCACGCGCCGACGAACTATCCCTGGGCGTACGAAATGCAGGTGGAAGATTTGGACGGAAATGTATTGCGGCTGGGGTCTGACTCGAAGAGCGACCAGCCTGCCGGCGAATGGCTCGACATGAACGGAAATCGTTGGGTATCGACGCCGAGTGGCGAATCGGTTCGTGTGGAGGATGGAGGAGCGAAGGACAAGAGAGGTTCGTAAGACAATTCTCGCATGAAAATTCTATTCATCGGCGGGACCGGAATTATCAGCTCGGCTTGCACCGCGTTGGCCTCAGAACGCGGAATGGATGTTACTTTGCTGACGCGCGGGCAAAGGATGCCGCAGAAGCTCCCTCGCGGCGTGAAGACACTGAGTGCGGACGTTAACGATCCTGGACTAGCGCAGAAGCTCGAGCGTGAATCTTTTGAGGCGGTGGTGGATTGGATTGCGTTTATGCCTGCCGATATCGAGCGCGATCTAAAACTTTTCCGCGGACGCACGAAGCAGTTTGTTTTCATCAGCTCGACGAGCGCGTATCAGAAACCTCCGGCGCATTATCTGATAACCGAGTCTACGCCGCTGGCCAACCCGTATTGGGAGTACGCGCGAAATAAAATTGCCTGCGAAGAGCGGCTGATGCGGGCGTATGGAGAGGAAGATTTTCCCGTGACGATTGTGCGCCCATCGCTTACCTACGGCGAGACGCTGATTCCGCTGGTGCTGAATAGCTGGCAGAGATCGTACACCGCGGTGGACAGAATGCTGCGGGGACACAAAATGGCGGTGCCGGGCGACGGAACGTCGTTGTGGGTGATGACGCACAATGCGGATTTCGCTAAGGGACTGGTTGGTTTGCTCGGTCAGCCGAGAGCACTGGGGGAAGCGTTCCACATCACGTCGGACGAAGTTCTCACATGGAACCAGATATTTCGCACGGTGGGCGCGGCGGTGGGTGTTGAACCGAACTTAGTGCATATCGCGTCGGATTACATCGCAGCGCGAATTCCCGAAAAGAGAGGGACGTTGCTCGGAGATAAATCGGTGAGTGTGGTATTTGATAACTCGAAGATCAAACGTTTTGTGCCGGGTTATTCCGCTACCACTACTTTTGCTGAGGGGATTCGGCAATGTTTGGCGTGGTTTGATGCTGACCCTGCGCGCAAACAGATCGACCAGGAGGTTAACGCTTCGGTAGACGACCTGATTTCGGGATATGAAATGGCCCTGGGTGAAGCACTTAGCGGATCTTCCTCACGCAGATAGTGGATTGGTAACCTTTGTCACTCCTGCAGATTTATAACTACATTTATAGGAACTTGAGGGAGCTTGCACTTCGCAGAAACGTTGCGCTAGAACGATTCGGCTCTCGCGCGAAAGCTGTCTTTTAACGTATACAGATACACGTTAAAGTGGTTGATTCAGAAATCGGTCATCACTTCCTGGAGCTGGCGCTCGGAGAATGCAATATGCTGAACCCGGCCGGCCCGAAAATGTTGCTCGCCAGCGTTTAGTGACCTGCGCGATAATCTTCAGGGATAGAATTGCGCGGGAGGTTGGGCATGCGAAAAATCCGCTATCGAGTGGCGATGAGTTTGGATGGTTATATCGCCGGGCCGAGAGACGAGTTCGACTGGATCGTAACGGATCCGGACGTGGATTTTGCCACGGTCTTCAAGCAATTTGACACATTGCTAATCGGGCGCCGGACGTTCGAGGTGATGGTGAAGCACGGCAACACCGCGATTCCGGGCATGAAAACCATCGTCTTTTCGCGCACGCTGAAGCAGAGCGAGTATCCCGAGGTAACTATTGTGGCGGAGAACTGCGAAAAAACTGCGGCGACCCTTCGCGAAAAACGGGGAAAAGATATTTGGCTGTTCGGTGGGGGCTCGCTGTTTCAAAGTTTTCTCGGCGCAGGCCTGGTGGATACAGTTGAGGTTGAGGTGATCCCTGTGTTACTCGGCGAAGGAATTCCGCTGCTTCCTCCTCCCGCCAAGCACGCCAAGCTGAAGCTGACCAGCCACAATGTGTATAAAAGCGGAAGAGTCTCGCTACAGTACGCGGTGAAAGAATCTACTTACAGAGTTCGCGCGGTATAAATTAAATATGCGGCCAGGATCGCTCCGAACAGGGCGGCGATCATGGCCCACACGGTAACGATCGTTCCTGCCGGTTTGAAATCTCCCGTTTCCAAACGACGCATGGTGGTCCGGTAGCGGAAACCGGCCGCAAGCGCCATCAGAATTCCCATCACCATAAATCCCAGGCCGATCATCAATGAGGTTCCGCTTTCGCGGGAAGCGTTTCCGGAAACGCGCAGGAACTCGCGCAAAGTGATTCCAAATTTTGCTACCACGAAGCCGAACACGATGATGCTGATGCTGGTGCGTATCCAGGCGAGGAACGTGCGTTCGTTGGCCAGGTGGTCGCTCGGTGTACCCGGTTGCGAGGGAGGTGTGGAATTCGTCGTGGTCATGTCTGGCTCAATCGTCTGTTTGCTGCGCACTGGCATCTTGCGTCTCAACGTGCTCCGGGCGGAAACCGATGCCCACGATATAAGCCGGAATTCGGCGCAGAACAGGGAAGCTGCGCAAGAGTTTTACAACTAAAGGAATTTCTATCTGCTTATTTGCGGACAGCACGCGACTGATTACTCGATTTTGAATGGCCGCTTGTATGCGTTGCATCATGCGCGTGGGAAATTCGCGGCGGCGCTGCACGGCGGCGAGATCATCTTCTGTGACGGAACTATAGGCTGGTTCTTGCGAAGGCGTGCCGCTCGCTCGAGCGGGTGCGGCAACGCTAGCAGCGCTGCTTCCAGGTCGTGGGCTGGCCTCGTCCACTCCACTGCGGAAAAGTCCCGGATTAGAAGTCGCATTGACGCCCGCAGCCGGCGCGTCTGCTAACGCAGGTGCGAGTCCCATCGCGATTGCGGCTGGAAGGGCGCCCTTAGCGGGCGAAATTGCTTCGCTAATCGCGTCAATTACGGGAATCGTTCCTGGAGTTGTGCCGCGCTGAAATGCGGGCGCGAGAATATTTGCAGCAGCGACTGCGTCTTGTATCGCGAGATTGATGCCAACACCGCCGATTGGCGACATGGCGTGCGCTGAATCACCGATACAGAGCAAGCCGGGGCGATGCCACTTTTTTAAGCGATCGATGATCACGGTGAGCAATTTAACATCGTCCCAAGTGTTTAATTCCTGCTCGCGGCCACGCAGAAATGGTTGCAGGCGAACGATGTCTTCGCGGAATGCGGGGAGACCTTTTTCGCGTATGGCATTGAAGGCGCCTTTGGGAATGACGAAAGCGCACTGCCAATATTCTCCGCGCTGGATCATCACGAGAATTCTGCCTGAATCGATGTGGCCGAACGTTTGCGGCGGATCGCCTGGCTTGCGAGAAATGTGCATCCACAAAACGTCGATGGGCGAGCCGAAGGTTTCTACCTCCAGACCGGCCTTCTGGCGGACGACGGAGTGACGCCCGTCCGCGCCAATTACCAGTTCGGCGCGGATTTCTACGGGACCGAGTTGAGTTTTGGCGCGCACGCCGATGATGCGATCGCCTTCGGTGATCACGTCGGTCACTTCGGCTTGCATGCGCAGATTAAATTCGGGATAGCGCTTGGCGTGGTCAGACATGAAATTCAGAAAGTCCCACTGGGGCATTAAGGCAATGAATTTGCAGTGCCCGGGCACGTGCGTGAAATCGCCGACGATCAACTTCACGCCATTGATTTCAGCGGCTAGCTCGCGAAGTTCGTCGTGGGGAACTTTCAGCAATTCGTCGAGCAGGCCGAGCTCGTACATGAGTTCGAGAGTGGAGGGATGGATCGTGTCGCCTCGAAAATCGCGCAGGAAATCGGCGTGTTTTTCGAGGACCAAAACTTCTACGCCGGCTCGCGCGAGCAAATAGGCGAGTACCATGCCGGCAGGGCCGCCGCCCACGATGCAGCAGCGCACGTTGATTTCTTGTACCGGCGCTTCGTCAAACATGGTGAATTACGTTCACTTGTTACGTTGCGTGCGCTTAATAAATCGCTAAAGCGCCGTCATGGCCGATTGTACTTCAAAACGCGGACAGCTAACGGCTCAACGGTAAGTTGCGGAGATTTCTCTGGTCGGTGGCATAAAATCCAGGGCAATTTGAGGCTTGCAATGAAGCGATTTCGCGTTTCGCGCAGACGTTGGCAGCTCTTGACAATTTGCAGCGCGGCAATATTGCTTTGTCTGTTTACGGGTGACCTTCCCTAGTGGCCCGGCGCTACGAAACCAGCGGATACCGTCGCAGGGGACAACTTGGTGGCTACCCCTGTTCGCGTCAATTTTGTGCGGGCGAGAATTGTGCCGATCACCGGAGGTTCCGGTGTCAGCGTGCAAATTCTAGGATAGTTCTAGCCGGGGACTCACAGACAGTCACAAGTCTTTTGGCAAAAAACTATTCCCGCAAAGCGTAACCGAATGCTAACGTCATATGCATGCGGGCTGCACGCACGTCATACGATTTGCGCGATCGCGAGACCGCTGTTTGTGTGCCGGTGAAGGTTACGTATGGCGCCAAAACTTTTGTGGCGGCCGTCGTGCTTGTCGCCGCGATCGCAACGCTAAGGCCCGCCTTCGGGCGGTCGCAATCGGGCGACGACTCAAAACCGCCAGCGCCGACGCTTTCCTCCAAGCAGGCTCCGCCACCGCTGCCGGATGCACAAATGTCTTCGCAGCCTCCTCAATCGGTGATGCGCACCGTCACCGTGACTTTCAATTACGATTTTTCCAAGTTTCCGCCATGCTCCGCGAGGGTCACCAAGAAGTGCATATTGCAATTCAATGTCTATGAAGTGTCCGCAAGCAAACCGGTTTTTCTGTTTTCCATCCCTGTGCCGCCAAACGCCAAGGGAAAGGTGAACGAAATTACGGGGTCCGCTCCACGGAAACGCGCTTTCTTCGCCGGGCCGCATCGGTTCGGCGTATCAGCGAAAATGCCGGGGGCCAATGCCGAGTCTGATCCGTACGAGTGCATGACGTTCGCGCAAGTATTGCCGGATAATCCAGCATCTACCGCTCCAAGCAATGCTCCAGGCAATTCAGCACCAAACAAATAACTGAAGCTTTCCGATTTTAGATTCAAGCAATCAGATCGTTTCCTTCCATCTTTCTTACTGAGTAGCTGAGCTGTGTTCGCAGTTCCGGAACGACGCGAGAATGCACTGAGTTTCAACCATGTGGGACATGTCCGCGCCAGCGGAAAAACCGACGCCTGCGGGACTCGAACCGTCTCGACGAAGGGCGTGTCCCGCTACCCATCCAATGAAAGTTTCTCAGAATGTAGAACCCAACGCGCAAGAGCCGCGTCGAGCGAAGAAATCAACTAAGTGTGGGCCAACGCGTCAGCACTAGAAACTTGCAGAAGCGAGGCGCGTAGCGGGCCTTGACGAATTGAAAGTGGCGGACACTCTGGCGGGGATAATCGATGGACTTACGGGAAAAGAAGGCAGCGAAAAAACACTTCTCGATGCGGTGAAGGAATCCATTCGCGTCCTGGAACCTTCCAAAGCCGCCCTGCGCGCGGGCGGGAGGACCCTCCCGTTTATCGGTTCGATTGCGCTAAACATGTTGTGCGCGCGGAGCAGATTGATTGGAAGCCGTGGTTGCCTCGGTGGATAGCGATCGATTGGGGATTTGAGCATCCCGCCGCGGTTTATTGGCACACGCAAGCACCGGCGAACACTGTGCCGGTCGTGCAAGCGGAAGTTGAGATAGACAGACCTGTATCGCAAGCATTTTCAATCCTTCCGGGAAGACTCCAATTTGGGAAGTCATTGAGCGCCAGAAGACGCGACTCGGAGGGAGCCGTCGCGTTCACGATCAACTGTCCGTGAATGGTGGATGAACGAAACGAGTTACAAGGTGCGTTCGATGGCGCTGCTGGAAAGGCGGGAGCCGTAGGCGCTTTTGATTTGCGGCGGCGGCGCTACTAGGCGAACGACATGCAGTAAGCGCTCGGGCTTGAATGGCTTGGCCATGCAGACGACGGCGCCAAGCTGATGGCTGGCGGCGTAGTCGGCGGGTTGCGCTGCGCGTGTGAGCAAAATTACTGGGACGCGCGCCAGGCGATCGTTGCGTTTAATGATCAAACAGAGATCGTGGCCGCTCATCTCGCCGCCTTCCACTTCCGCGAGGAAGCAGACCGGGACAGTGGTGCGCAAAACTTCCAACGCTTCTTGCGCTGTGGGCACGACGATTACGGTGTAGCCATCCTGTCCGAGGATACTGCGCATGACGTCGGCGGTGCGCTGATCGGATTCGACGGCGAGCACGACCGATGGTTGTTTCTTCTGTTCCGCGTTGCCTCTCGCGCTGGGATCGCCCGCGGCAAACGGATCGCCCTTGGTGGCAGGCTGGTTTGCATTCCTATCGGCGGGTTTCGATGCGGAGAATTGTACGGCTACTCCGTATTGCCCGGAGCCGTGTTCCGCTACGCGGACTACTTCCGCGCGTTGCGCTGTATTAAACGCTGCGGCCGCCGCTGCGTAAGGGAACGTGATATCAAGAAGCTGGCCTTTCCAATAGCCTCCGCGCGCTGCAGTGAAGAGCAGGCCGTCGCGCGAAACGTCAATGCTCTTGCAGACTTCTTCAAAAGGTTCGGGGGAATCGACAGCGCGCACATGAACCTGCGCGGAAATTTTCGCGCGTTTGCGGCGGCGACGTTCGACCTGCGCGGCATTTTCTGCGGCGGCTTTTGCTTTGGCGTCTGCGGAAGTAACGGGAGTCGTGCTCATTTCTTCACCTTGAATTCACCGGGATCCATGCCTAGTTCGACTATCAGCGGACCGTTCATGGCGGCTTGATTTCCCGCTGGTATATATAATAGATGTACAGAGATGCGACCACGCGGGGAATAGTACCTTCGTTTCAATGTGAGACATTGCGCACGTGAAGAGCAGGCGAAGGTGTGTAAGTCATGCGAGCAGTGAGTATTAGAAAGGTTGAAACAAAATTGGGTGGGTTGCATTCTTGGAATACACACCCCATCTTTTCGACGGCTGTGTAGCGTAGCGTTTATTTGAGGGAAACAAAGACCAGTAACGCCACGTGAAGGCAGCGCTACCCACCCGCAATAAACAACGAGCTAGAACGCGTCGAAGTTGTTGTTGTTTTCGCCTTGCGAGCGTTGCGCGAGTTTTCGCTGAGAGATGTTAACCACCCAGGACGCGATGTTCGACTGCGTCACTGGCGGTGGCAGGCGTTTCAGCATTGATTTCCAGCTGTAAAACTTCAGGTACATATCCTGAACGTTTTTCTCGATCTCTTCTGCCGTGAAATTCTTCGGCTTGATGTGGCAAAACTCTCCGGGGAAGCGGCCAATGTCTTCGAGGCGAAGGATGCGATCGTCCGCCTTCATTTTCTCGAAGAACATGGTGCCTTTTTCGGGGCAAAGAATATTGAAGTAGGCCACCGGAACTTTTTCCTTGTGCAGGAATTCCAAGGTGTTTTCGAAGACACCCTGTCGCTCGGTATCCCATCCGAAAATAAAATTCAGCGAGTAGCTGATTCCGCGCTTGCGTAGGTTCGCCAGCATTTCGCTGTAGCGATCCACCTTGTTGAAATTCTTGTTCATGCCCTTGAGCGTGTCGCGGTTGATGCTCTCGATCCCCATGTTCACGTGCAGCAACCCACTGCGTTGGGCCAGGTCCATGTATTCGTCGTCATAGCAAAGAAATGACGTCCAAAGCGCGGACCAGCGGAGCTTCAGCGGAATCATGGCCTCCATCAAAGCCATCGCTGCGGCGCGCTTGCCGCCGAAATCGCTATCGCCGAAGAAAACGTTCTTTGAACCAGTGTGCTTAATGTCCGCAATCACGTCTTCTACAGGGCGCACACGGAATCCGCCGCCAAGATACAAACGCTCGGAGCAGAATTCGCACTGCATCGGACAGCCGCGGGATGACATCAACGAGAAAGTTTTGAAGGGACCGTACTTGCGAAGGTCCAGCATATTCCAGCGGGGCAACGGCAGGTTGGCGATGCTCTTCATTTGCGGCGCTTGGTAGACTTTTTGCAAATTGCCGGCAGCCGCGTCTTCCAGCATTTTCGACCAGATCGGCTCACCTTCGCCGATGCCGATGGCGTCGCAATGTTTGGAAGCTTCTTCGGGGTGAAACCAGACGTGCGGCCCGCCCATAATTACGGGGATGCCCTGGTCGCGAAACTTTCGAGCTACGTCATAGCCGCGGATCGAGTGAACGGTCCAGGACGTGATGGCCACCAGATCCGGCTTGGCGTCAAAGTCGATGTCTTGAAGCTGCTCGTCAACCAACGTGACGTCCCAGCCTTTGGGAGTTAGCGCAGCTAGATAAGGAAGGGTGAGCGGAACGAGCGCACGCATGCGCGATTTGAATACGGTTCGGTCGTTTTTCGAAACATAGTGCGACGGCTGAATGATCAGAATCTTATTCATGGCTCTCCGTACCCGAAAATTGACAGCTCTCCGTTTTGATGCGCGGAACTCGAACTTCGCGGCAAAAAAGTTCGTAGGTTACTGATTTGCTGAACAATCCACCCCACCGTACCAAATCGAAACTCCAGCACTCCCAACGCCAAAAAGTTTAGCTGTGCCTTCTCTCGGATGTCAAGCGGGAGAATCCTATTGATAACATTGGAGAAACCTTTATGGCAGCCAGCCTGGCCACCACCCCAGAACGCCAGAACAGCTCTGCAGACCAGCGCCCGGATACGGACGTGAGGACGGCAGCGACGACACCTACACGGCAGAGTTCGAACCTAACAGACGACGAGATTCTCGGGCTGACCACGAATATACGGCGAAAAGATTCGACTGGGAGTCAGGGTCGGACTGAGGGCGATGGTAGCGGCGCAGCATCAGAGTCAGGATTCGGATAGCAAAGAGACTTCTGGTAGGGAACGAGTAGCCGCACAGAACGAGACTAAAGTTGGCGACGATGCGAGCGGTGATGATCCGACGCTCGTGGCAGCTCAACCACTTACTGCAACCGATCCAGAGGCCGAGCCCGCACGTTTGCAGGGGGCGTTCGAGGCGAATGCGGAATTGCGAGCAGCCTGGCACGACGCGAGATCGTATCGCGATGCGTTTGCAACACCGGAAGCGGCCCGCGCGGCTACCGGAACGCTCGCGGACCTGAATCGGATGGATGCACTGTTTTTCTCGCGTCGTCCGGAAGACCATGCGCAGCTCGCGCATGCGGTGGCTGATCTAGTCCGGTTGTGTTCCCGTCGCTCGCTCGAGCGATGTCGCAGTTGGCGCAGAGTGCCGGTGTCACATTTCCAGCGATCGCCGCTCGTTCGGCGTCCAACACTGTTGGCGGCGCTAAATCGCAAGAGCAGATCCTGTCTCGCCGACAGGCGGGCGTCGAACTGCGTCCCGCGCCCCTGAAAACCAGGGCAAGGCAAAAGCGCGCGGCACTCCGCTCGGAGTGGCGGTGCTTTGTTGGGAACTGCGAATACAAGTAACAGCGGGGCTGTGGTCCGTAATAAGTCGAATGGAGTCACTCCGGCGCAGGAACAATTTTTCCATGCGACGAACGCGGCGGTGGTTGAAGGCGTGGTGGAAGCGAACTTCTGAGGCTGTCCCCAGCCCCCAACGGTTCTTAGGCGTGTCCCGTACCCCCACTGGCAGCACACGACTGAGCGGACGGTTATTCCACGGCGGTTAAAGCCGCACAAGAGTACAAATGTCTCTATTTCGCAGTTCAGGCTCTGAGGCGACTAACAATTCATGGGACTGCAACAGAGGCGTAACATTGCCTTAAATTGGTCTGGTAGGATGGCGACACAGAGGAAACTACGACGCCATGTTGCCGCCAAAACTGATTCTCGCTCCGATCGATTTCAGCGATTCGTCGCGCGCGGCGCTGGAAGTGGCCGCGAGTATGGCTTCGCGTCTGGGCGCGGAGGTATTGCTCGTACATATAATGCCGGCTATTCCGGACCTACCTAGGAACGTATCCATCTTCAAGGAAGGACAGTACGACGAAAACCTCAAAGAAGAGGCCGAGCGCCAGATCAAGGAACTTGCCAGCATGCTCGCGCAAAAGAATATTAAGGCGCGGACGCAACTGGGTGAGGCGAATGACGTTGGCATGGAATTGATACGAATTGCCGAGCACGAAAACGCAGACATGATCATTATCGCCATGCATGGCCTGACCGGGTGGCGCAAAATCGCGTTTGGCTCGGTAGCCGAAAAAGTGGTGAAAGAAGCGGAGTGCCCGGTGCTGGTTCTGCGTGCCAAAGCATCGACGCATGCGAGCGATACTCGTCAAGCGGCTTCGTCCTCGCGGGCCAGCTAATTTTTCAGTCTTCCCATCATAGTGAAGCTTTCCTGCAAGAACCTGCCGCGGCTGATTTAGAATGAACGCCCTTGGCTACGGCGGCGCAACTCGACCGAGTGCGGATCGTTCTGGTGTCCGTGCGCAATCCTCTGAATCTTGGCGCGGCCGCACGCGCCATGAGCAATTTCGGGTTTCATCACCTGCGCGTAGTGAATCCTTACGAAAAGGCGTTTCGCGAGGCGCGATCTGCCGTGGGCGCGTCATCTGTGATGGAAGAGGCCGAGCAATTTAAGAGCGTGGCTGACGCTGTGGCGGATTGTACGCTGGTAGTGGGAACGACCGCGGTGCGACATCGGCAACTGCACCATCCGTTGCGGCGTCTAGAAGATGGCGCGAGCCTGATACGCAAGCGAATCCGAGCAACGAGTCGCGTGGCTCTACTGTTCGGTTCGGAGAAATTTGGCCTGTCGAATAAAGATTTGAGCCATTGTCACTGGCTGATGCGAATTCCCACATCTGATGAAAATATTTCGATGAACTTGGGGCAGGCTGTGGCTGTCTGCCTGTACGAGATTATTCGCGATGCGAAGACTGGGCGGCTGCCGGAGAAACTTCCGCGCGCTGCTGCGGGTGATGTGGAGCGATTCACCACGAAACTGCTCGACGTGCTGCATGCCAGCGGCTTTTTGGAAATGCGTCGCGTGGCCGACGCTGAAGAAAGAATACGCCGCCTCGTGCGTCGCCTGAACTTGCCCGCTCGCGACGCCGTAATCTGGCTGGGAATTATGCAACAGACTCTTTGGAAGATTCGCTCAGCGCAAGATCCGAAAACCGCGGACAAAGACAGCTAGGGATTGTTAGCAGGCGCTGCGTCGCTCGGTCTACTTCTCCAAGTAATAATCTACGGAACTAACCACGCGAACAGTTTTCATAACACTACCGTCCGGAAGGGAATTATCGAAGCCAGGTTCTTCGGATGCGCTTCCGGAGTTCGCGGCCAATATCGAGAAGACGCCCTAGTTTGCCTCGCGTATGGATCCCACTTTGCTGCCTGAATCCAGTGCAAAGCGGTCGGCCGCGGCGTGGGCGTTTCGGGTGGCTTCGGTAATCATATCGGGCTTGATGAAATTCAATCCGCTGAATTTGTAAATCAGCCGCGTGCACTCGCTGCCGATTTACTCGGCTCGGCACAAACTGCCGCAGAAAATCTGATCAATCGTTATGTGCGTCCGGAGCAAACCAGTGAAGGTCGGCGAGCAATACAGCGGGAGCAAGCTCCCGCACTCCAAAATAAGTGCGACTCGGTTTGGAGGAGCGGCGATTTGCCGCCGTTTTTCCAGCCGCGAATTACTGTTAATCGACAACCGTGGTGACGGAGAATCCACGCGTAGCGCCTTGCGCTGTGCCTTGAACGGTGAAATTATACGTGCCCTTCGGAGTAACCACGATTCCGGTAGTGCTGGTGTGATGGCATCCGCTCAAGACCACAGCAAAAATCGCACAGACTGCGAGAACCCAAATTGTTCGTTTGGCACCAGAGCCGGAAGCGGAAAATACAAATATCGCGCAAAGAATCGCGGCTAACACTCCGAACGAACCGAGCAACGAAAAGGCAAGGAGGCCTACAGAATTGCGCTGTGTCGCGCCGGGCCAATTCATATCATTGCCGCGACCGAAAACGCCGGAACCGGGAATCATCGTGGTTGTGGTGGTCGTGGTCGTTACCGTGGCGGTGCTTTTGGTTTGAAACGTAACATTGAACGGCACCGGAGTGCCCGCCGTAACGGTTACCATGAGCATGGGAACTAGCGGCGTGGTGACTGTGGTGCCAGCAGAAATTCCGCAAGTCGTCGCCGCGGGCAATGCCGATCCGGACGGGCAGAGCAGCGTTACCGTGCCGCTGAACGTTTCGTGTGGAACAATTTGCAATAGATAAGTGGCGGCTAACCCTTGCGCGATTGTAATTTGTTGCATAGCGCCACTCGCCAACGTGATTTCGTAATCGTCGGCGGTTCCACTCACGGCTGACGTCAAAGTATTTTGCACGTCAGCGCTGGTGTAGGTCACGGCCAAAGAAGCTGAGCGCGGTCCGGTTGCTTGCGGAGTGAACGCGACATTCAGCGTGCAGCTGGTGTTTGCGAGCAAAGTGCCGGTGCACGAAGTATTCAGCACGGTGAAGTCGCCGGGATCCGCACCCTGGAATCCGGAACTGATTTGCGTAATCGTTCCGGTGGAATTATTTGTGAGGGTGAAAGTTTGGGTGGGGGACGTTCCGGCCACTGGTTCCGGCCCGTACGGTGTCTGATTCGTCGGAGGACTTAGCGTCACGTCATTCGCCGGCACTCCTGCGCTGCGGAGAGCGAGAAGTCTGCGTGTGCCCTGGTCCGCAATGAAAAGATTTCCGTTCGAATCGAAAACGATTTGACCGGGCGAGCTTAATCCGCGCGCAACGGTCTTAACATTTGCAGTAGCCGCCTCGAGGCGCAGTATCTGATCTTGTCCCGTACCAGCACCGGAAAAAGACACGAAAAGATTGCCGGCGCCGTCCACAGCAATGCCAGCAGGAATAATCTTCGTGACGCTGGTGCGTTGTTGGGTGTCGACGGCTACATTCGACGAAGAAATTCCCGCGGAAGTAATCGAACGAGTCGTCGTGTTAATAGCAACGATGCTTCCAGTATCAGCCGAAGCCGCAAAAACTTTTCTGCCGTCCAATGTGACGGCCACGCTCGTAGGCGAAACCACGTGCCCCAGAATTTCCAGCACGCCCGGTGAAGCGGATGCAGCGGAATGCAGCATCAGCACAGCATTTGCGCCGCGGTCGGCGATATATAGATTACCGGCGCGATCCAGGGCCAAGCCAAGCGGCTCGATAAGTTCAAAATTCTGGCGCGGACCATAACGTCCTACCACGCTGCGAACGATTCCGGGCTCGGAGCTGGATGGTCCGGCGATCGTGCGAATCGTGCCATTTAGAGTGTCGGCTACAAAAATTGTTCCGTCAGGCGCGACCACTACTCCGCTACGCATGGCAAGCGAATCGAGTTTCAAATCGAATTCCGCGCTGGCAGCCGCGCCTCCATCGCCCAGGGAGCCCGGTGAAACCTGCCCTGCAAACAGCGCGAGCTTACTGCTCGCAGCAAGAGGATTCGCCGAGCCGAGCGGGTTGAAGGCAGCCGCCAACGTGAAAATCCTGTTCCCTTTCTCGGCGTTTGCGAGATAAAGGAGTGCGGATTGCGACGCGGAAGAATTTTCTGCGCTGACTGCGTTCATGGAGCTTTGCGGTTGCGGCTCGACGGCGAGCGAACGCGCCGAAAGATTCGTCGCAACGATTATGGGAGCATTCGCGTTGGCCTGCGCAGGCGTCGCCGCTTCCGGTGCCGAGCCACTCTTAGCTGCGTTAGCGTCTTCTTTTGTCGAAGGATATTGCGAAGTAGAAGTAGTAGTGCCGTTTCTTCCGTCACGAGCAGGGCTGGCCGCCGCAGACAACTTCAACGCGACTGCAAATCCAAGCAACGCCAACACAGTTACCGCACAAGCGATTCGCAATCGTCGCACCAAGCTCTCCTTATATTCGACGCTTAGGATTCAACTGAAGGCCGTCGGGTTGTGCGCCGCCGCTCTACGCGGTCTGCCTGCAGTCGAAATATGGCGGCTTCGTTCTGCGCACAGGTACTGCCCTAAATCATAGCATTTAATTACACCACGCATGGCCATTCAGAAAACAACAAATTCAGATTGGGAGGAACAATGGCACTCACATTTCCGCTTGTGGACACTTGGGAAGACGGCAAACGCGTACACATCAGCGGCACCATTGTAGCGTCGGGGAATCAAGAATCCAGTTCGCTCTTTCTTGGTGGATACGCGTCCGCGTCAATTGTAAAAGATAGAGACGCGGTTTATGTACCGGGGTGGGTTTCCATCCATTTGCCGAGGAGTCTTCCGGCGTGCTCGCAGAGTTTGCGGTCCTCGTCGGCGGCGAAGGCAGCGAGGAAATGGCTGTCGATATCCAGCTCGCCGACAACTTTTCCTGCCACGAAAACTGGCACGACGATCTCGGACTTGGTCTCCAGCGAACAGGCTAGATAGCGCGAATCGACGTTGACATCGTCAATCACAACCGTTTTGCCGCTGGAGGCAGCCGCGCCGCATATGCCCTGGTTCAATTGGATGCGCGTGTGCGGCGTCATGGAGCCTTTGAATGGGCCGAGGATCAAGACGTCCTCTCCCGGAGCTTCTTTTTGAATCATGTAGAAGCCAGCCCAGTTGTACTTCAGCAGATTTTTGTGGAGCAGCACGACAATCCCGTTCATTAATTCCAAAGAGGAAGTTGCCGTGGCGGCGAGAGCGTCCAACTCGGGTATTAGTTCTTTCGGTTCTGGATTTGTGTGAAACATGTTGGAATTAAATCACGGTCAGATGGATTCGTCGCAGGATGCGAAACGATTTAGTTCCATCTTCGCAATTTCACACTCGCGAAGGCCGCAAGTTACGAGAGGTTCGTAGGGGCGCAGCATACCCACCTCAGTGAGAGCTGCGCCCCTACGGAAACAGCTTATTCAGGCTTCTTGCCCCAGAAGTCCGGGTCATCCTTAGCGAGATCTTCGCCCATGTAACTCATCTTGGGACTGATGACGAAGATGTTCGTCTCGATGGAGGCAATGGCTTCGGCGGAAAGCTCGTTGAGCTTTTTCATTCCGTCTGGTCCCATCGCGTCCATGAACTGTTTGCTGTTTGCGAAGTCCCGGTCAATTTCCGACGCAGACTTACGCGGCGTGATGACCAGAAACGCAGACTGTTCTCTGCCATAAACGTTCTCATACATGGCCCAATGCGCGGACGACACGCCTTTGGCATAAGCGTCCTTCACCAATTTGACGGCAGCGTTCCAATCCTCTTCATGGCCTGGCTTAATTTGGAAAACTTCAAATTCCATATAGCGAATACCGACTAGGTTGCCGGTTTGGTTCAGGCTTTGGTCTTCGCGGTAAACCCAGACGCTCTGATCATAAGCGTCCAACAGTTCGCCATCAGCCAGTGCCGCGCGGTCGAGTTCTGCGGATAGCGTGGAATTCTTCATGTCGGCTAAGTTTTGTTTCTCCCAATCATCAAATGACGCGAAGCCCGAGAGAAAAAGTGCGCGCGGCTTGCCGCTCAGTGAATTGAGCGCCAGGTAGTGCTGGCTCGATTTCGCGCTGCTCATGGCTTTCACGAAAGCACTTTCGCTGCGTTCGTGCACCGCTCCGGACTTTCCCGGTTTGATGAATTCGCGGTTAATGTAGAGAACCGGCGGCGGAGCATGCATTTCGCCCGGCTTATCCTGGGCTACGGCGACGCCTGCGGTTGCTAATACAAAGGACAGTCCCAACAGAAAACTACACAGTTTTTTCATGGATGCCGACCTCCTCGGCAGTAACGTAATCGAAATTCCTGGTTGATTGGGCCGACGTGCTAATTACATTCGGCAAGAAATCTCGCAACTCGTGCTGGTGTTGCGCGGAGAGTAACGGAGGGGCCCGATGAAGTCAAGCCGCCGCCGCCGCGTTTGTCAAAGCTCGATAGAAATGTCCCCTGTCTTACCTCGATAGAAATGTCCCCTTTTTGTGGTCTGTGTTCGCTGCTTTGTTCTTCTGCTTGGGCTTTCCTCGACAAATCTCTCGCTAGGAAGCACCAGGAGCGACGATTCTCATCTCGCTCGACCTATGGCATCCCGGTTTTGTTGGCCTGGTCCGGAGCGCAGCCCTGCGGAGCCCGAAGGGCGGAGCGTTTGGGGCGAAGCGGAGGGCCGGGCCAACGACGCCCGCTCCGCGACGGCCGCCTTTAACTCCCGTTTTTGTTGCGCCCTCAGGATCGCTCCTCGCCAGGGATGATTCGCAGCCGGTGCGCATTTCCGCTTCGTATGCGGCCTACTAGCGCGCTCCCCTACGATTTTCACGGCGTACTCGCTCGGCCCGGCCGGTGCCGCAATCTCCCGACACTCCAGCGCCCGCCCTCGATATTCGATGGTGATGCTGCCATATCGCCCTTCACAAACCATCACCTTGCCCTCGGCCGGCGCGTAATGCCGGCCCGCCAGTTGGAAAAAGCGGTTCTCGTACCGCACCACCCAGTCCTCGCTAATCGTCCGCTCCTTCTCCAATCGGAATATCCGGTCCAGTTCAGACGCCCGCGGCGCCCGCCGGTGATAGTCCTCTGGCTGTGCCGCCACTCTGGCAAACCTCCCGTTGTGTTCCGGCAGATAGTCCCGCTCCAGATACACATTCGCTTGAGCGTGACTGCTGATCTGCTTCCGTCGCAGCTTCTTCACCAACCGGTCCTGATGTGTTCCATGTATCCGTTCCACTCGTCCCTTCGCCTGCGGCGAGCTGGCCGCGATCAGCTCGATCCCCAACTTCGCGCACATGCGCCCAAACTGCGTTACGGGCTCCTCTCCCCGCAGCCACTCTTTCCGCGTCGCTCTCCGCTTGTACAGGTTCTTCCAGTCTACGTAGAGCGCCAGCGGTACTCCGTAGCGCTCGATCCAGGCGCGCAGCCCATCCGCCACCGCCCAGATCGTCTCTTGCTCTCCCAGTTTTGCCCACGTCGTGTTCGTCGCATCGTCCACCATGTCGATCAAGCAGCCCTCGGCTCCACGCTCCTCCAGCCAAGGGTGAAAGCTCCCGTCCATCTGCACCATCTCCCCAAAGTGCTCCTTGCGCTCGCGCCGACGGCGGTGCCGCCTCCTCCTCCGCTCCCGACTCCACAATCCTTCCGCCAGCATCCAACGTCGCAACGTCTCCGCATCGGTCTTCAGCCCGTCCTCCGAAGCCAGGTGTTCTGCAGCCAGCGTCGGCCCGAATCGCTCGCCCACCGCCCCGCCGTACTTCTCCCGCACCAACTGCAGCACCTTCTTCCGAAACTTCGACTCTCGTGCGTGGTTCGAGCGCCGTCCTGCGTTGCGGTGCTTCAGACCGGCCGCTCCTTCTTCCCCATAGCGCTTCCACAACCGCTTCGCCTGCCGGTAACTCACACCCATCAACTGGCTCGCATCCATGATCCGCAGTTGCTTGCTCCGAATCCGCGCAAGAACTTCCACCCGTTCCAACTCCCTCGTGCTCATCTCCGTCCGCCCCAATCGGATCTCCTTTCGGAGATCCATTTAAGGGGACATTTCTATCGAGGGCAAAAGGGGACATTATCATCGAGGTACAACAGCCGCCGCCGCGTTTTTTGCCGCCGCACTTTTTCCAATCCTTCGTGCGGCCGAGACCGCTTTTACTAAGAGGGCGTCCCCAACGCGGAAAGCTTCAGGACGCTAGCTTTCACTTTAGCTCGGCGCGAGAGAAGGCTTTCAGAATCTCTTCTTCCGATGGTGGCTGGAGAACGTTGCGAGCTGCAAATTCTTCTGCTTGCGGATAATTTGTGTGACGAATTCGTTCTGCAGCTTGCGCCAAATCATAATCTGTATGCCGAAGCTCTACGCCAGGCCCGAGCAAAAGCCAATAAGCGCCTGGATTTCCGAACGGCATCCCGACGCTGCCTGCGTTCAGAACACGAGTGGTTCCGGTCATTCGATCAAACTGCATGTGCGTATGGCCGCAAACGACCAACGGAACGTTGAGTCCGCCAAAGATTGGTAAGAGACGATCTTCAGACGTCAGCCGCGTGAATATCTCTGTATCGTTTCGTGGCGTTGCGTGACAAAACATAACTTCGCCTAAGCCATCGATAGTGACATTGATCGTTTTGGGCCAGTTCGCCAATAACTGTGCGTGAACTGGATCAAGCTGCTGCGCCGTCCATCGCACAGGGGCGCGCCATTGCTGTGGTGAGGATCGATACCACTCCGTTTCGGTGCCACTCATTTGAGCGAGTACTTCGCGGTCGCCGTTGCCGTGGATAAATTGCGTCGGAATGCCGGAATCGAAGAGAAATGAAATTGTTTCCCGCGGCATAGGGCCGGGAAAAACATCTCCGCCCACCACTGCGAGGTCCACATTCGATTGTTTTATGTCCTGGTACACAGCTTCGAGTGCGGGAAGATTCCCATGGATGTCGTAAATCGCCGCGACGCGCATAGCAGAAACCCCGTGCTTGAAATAAGCAACTGCACACAAGCGTATTACAAATGAGTTTTAGCTTATCAGATTCGCAAGCAGCGGATTCGAACCCTAGAAGACCTGAACTTCTCGGAGATTTGCGGTCGACTGCGAACAGCGGTTCGTGATACACAGGGCGACACGATCCGCGATCCGAAAAGACAGTCGTGTTGTTGAAGAGGCTTTGTTCGAACATGCGCGCCACCAAATTCGAGTTTGAGCAGCGCTTCTGGTTGATCGGTGCGATTTTTTGGCTGGGGTTTTCCTTCTATGCAGTTGATCGCACGAATGCCGCACTGTGGTTGCTGCATGTTGTCGCGCCGTCGGTGGATCCCAACAGCGATCACGGAAATAATCTGGCGCGAATGACTTTTGGAGCCGGCGCCCTGCTGGTTTTTCTGGCCGCAGCGTTTCGCACTTGGGCCACCGCATATTTAAAAACGGAAATTGTTCATGACCAGGCGCAGCACTCCGAAGGCTTAGTCGCCGACGGGCCGTATCGCTACGTTCGCAATCCATTGTACTTCGCGAATCTTCCTATGGCCGCTGGTATTGGATTGCTGGCCAGCCGCGCTGGGTGGATATTTATGGTCGTGGCGATGTGGCTGTTCATGTACCGGCTAATTTTGCGCGAGGAACACGGGTTACTGGGCGCGCAAGGCGAGTCGTATCGAGCTTATTTGAAGGCGGTGCCGCGGTTCTGGCCTGCGTTCACGCCACGTATTCCATCTGCAGGTGAAGAGCCGCGTTGGGGCCAGGCGGTTGCCGGCGAGAGTTTAATTTGGCTATTCGCAGCCGCAGAGCTAGTCTTCGCTATTACGCTGAATTTTAAGTTGATGTGGATTGTTTTCGGCGCCAGCTTTGTAGCTTACTTCCTCTCCGTTTATCTGATCAAGAAGCGAGCTGCCGCGGGAAAATCGTAAGCACTCAACTCACTGGAACCTCTTCGTACCGCCGCCACCTTGCCGGCGCTTTTGTTTGTTATCGTTCGCCTCTGAGAAACTGCATCTGTGAAGCTGTGGCGTAGGCAACGACGAGGACATCACCGCGGGGCCACGTCATACTATGATGTCTCGATTCCTCCACCACCCTGGGCTTCGGACGGCAGCAACGTCCTCACGCTATCGGTGGGGCGCCTTCGATTTTACAAACTCGTGCACGCAGCGGTAAGCGACATCGATCTGGCCATGTAGCACTTTCTCAGTGAGTCTCCACACAAAGGCAAGCGGGTGTACAATTTTATTTGCTTGGGCTTGCATGCGGTCCGAGCGTCGCCCGCTCAGCCGAAATTTGCGTGCCACCGGGAGTTCATTTGGAGACCGCCGTCGGAGTATTTAGTTCGCGAGAGAGCGCCGAACACGCGCTGGAGTATTTGCTGAAAAACGGAGTGCCGGAAGACGCCATTGTTTACCTCACGCGCTCCGAAAGCGAAGCCGTAATCCTCGGGAAAGAAATTGGCGGATTTGCAGGGGGCATAGCGGGCGGGGCTGTGGGATTCGGCGCGGGAATGGTGGCTGCATCGCTCGCTCTAATTCCTGGTATGGGCGAGGTTTTTGCTTTAGGCGCCGGGGCTGCCGCGCTACTTGGCCTTCTTGGCAAAAAAGCTGGTGAGGCGGCTGGCGCGAAGCTGACCAAGAACATTGACGCCGAGGTTCTTAAAGACGAACAATCTGCTGAAGATGCGGAAGTGTTTCTAAATATTCTGAAACGCAATCGCTCGCTGATCGTAGTGCGTACAGAGTCGAGCCAAATCGCCGAAACCGCTTGCAGCATCCTCGATCGCATGGGAATTTCCGGCGTCGCCGCGGCACCCGAGCCGCTTGAAAAGAAAATGCGCGCTACTTCGCGGCCAGCCGGAGATGGGATTACGGTCCTGGAAGTACACGGAAGAATTATGCTGGGCGAAGGCAACGTAATACTTCGCGACGCGGTACAGGATTTGCTGACGCGCGGAAATAAAAAAATCCTGTTGAGTCTGGCTGAGGTGGATCACATCGACAGCGCAGGCATCGGCGAACTGGTGCGAAGCCACTCCGCCGTGCGCAAAGCGGGCGGCCAGCTCAAACTTCTGAATCCCAGCGCGAAGATCGAAGAAATGCTGCATCGAAGCATGTTGCACAAAATCTTCGATGTGCAAAAGGATGAAGCTGCCGCGATAAAATCTTTTGCCGCGTCGTCCCACTCCGGCACCGCTTCCTGACGTGCTGTTGTAGCAGCGGCCTTTAGCGTGGCGGCTGGACCTTAATCCCTCCGCAAACGTGTGGCGCATCACCCCCGCGCGACCTCCTCCTCTCCATGCAACTCGTTTCGGCCTACGCCATATCCATTCCCGTAGCCGCGTGCCAGAGCGCGCGGAATTCTCCTGAGCAGGCTGTTGCGCTCGATTGCCTGTATTTAGCCGCTGACGTACAATGCACGGCCTGTGCCAGATACTTCTTCCAAGATAGGCCGCAACATTTCCCACTATAACGTTCTGGAAAAACTGGGCGGTGGGGGAATGGGTGTTGTGTATAAAGCGAAGGACACACGCCTGGGCCGCAGCGTAGCGCTGAAATTCCTTCCTGACGATACTTCGCAAGACCCTCAGGCCATCGAGCGTTTTCGACGCGAAGCGCGCGCAGCATCCGCGCTCAATCACGCCAACATCTGCACCATTCACGACGTGGGAGAGTTCGAAGGCCGCCCATTCATCGCCATGGAATTGCTCGAAGGGCAAACTCTGAAGCACCGCATTTCCGGGAAGCCCATTGAAGTATCGGAACTTCTCGAGATCGGCATTCAGATCGCGAACGGTCTGGAAGCGGCGCACGCGAAGGGTATCGTCCACCGCGATATCAAGCCCGCGAATATTTTTGTGGTGGAACGCGGGCAGGCAAAAATTCTGGATTTTGGTTTGGCGAAACTAGCGCCGGCCCTCCAACGCACCGTCGAATCAGTTGGTGCTACGTCCATGCTTACGCAGACGCATATACTCAATGAGCGGGAACTGACCAGCCCAGGCAGTTCGATGGGCACCGTCGCCTACATGTCTCCGGAGCAAGCCCTCGGCAGGGAACTGGACGCGCGCAGCGATCTCTTTTCGTTCGGCGCGGTGCTGTATGAGATGGGTACCGGTGCACCGCCCTTCGCTGGCACGACCTCCGCTGCCATCTTCGACGGGATTCTGCACGTCGCGCCGGAACCGCCGTCGAATTTAAATTCCCATCTGCCTACCCAATTCGATCAAACAATTCTCAAGGCTCTTGAGAAAGATCTCGATTTTCGCTATCAGACGGCGTCGGAGTTGAAAACCGATCTGCGACGGCTGAAGCGCAGCCTCGAGTCGTCGGGACGCGCTGAGGGAGTGCGCAGTCCGGGAGAATCTTCTTCGGCACGAACTTCCGCGGCGGCTGCGAAGGCCACACAAAAGTCAGTCGCCGTGCTGTACTTCGAAAACCAGAGTGGCGCGAAAGAGGACGAATACTTTCGCGATGGGATTACCGAAGACATTGTTACCGAGCTTTTGAAAATCAAGCAACTGGAAATCTTTCCTCGCTCGGAGATGCTCGCGTTTCGTGACAAGCCGGTCACCGCGCTTCAGGCGGGACAGCAACTTGGCGCCGCCTACGTGCTGGAAGGTTCGATCCGCCGCGCCGGCACTCGCGTGCGGATCACCGCACAGTTGGTGGAAGCTTCCACCAGGCATTCGGTATGGGCCGAGCGTTTCGATCGTCAACTGGAAGACGTGTTCGCCATCCAGGAGGAAATTGCGCGAAGCATCGCGCAGGCGTTGCGCATTACGCTGACTCCGCAGGAAGAAAAAACCATTGCGCGCAAGCCCACGGAAAACCCCCAGGCCTATGATTTTTATCTGCGCGGAAGGAGTTACACGCGCCGCTACAATATGGAATACGGCCTGCAGATGTTCGAACAGGCCATACAACTCGATCCGAATTTTGCGCTGGCGCATGCGGGAATCGCGTACCTGTGCGGTCTCATTTATGAAATTCACGAACAGAGCCCGAAATGGATTGAACGAGGACTGACTGCCTGCGACCGGGCCACTGCGCTCGCGCCTGACTTGCCGGAAGTCCTGGTAGCGCACGCCCGCATCTGTTATGCGCAGAAGAAATACGAGGAATCCGCGCTGCTAGCTCTGCGCGCCGTCGAGCGCAAACCCGACTGTGAAGGATCTTGGGACATTCTCGGCCGGGCATATTTCGCGTCCGGGCATTTCAAAGAAGCCGCGGTTCTGACGGAGCGGGCCGTCGAAGCCAACGGCGGCGATTACAATACCTACATCCCCTACGTCCACTGCCTAGTAAACCTTGGACAGCAAAAGGAGGCCGAGCGCCTGATCGAGCTGTTTATCAAGGCCCTCCGCCGACAACTCGAGATCGTGCCGGAAGACGTGCGGGCCCGTATCTTGCTGGCTACACAACTCGCAAATTTCAAAGAACACGAGGACGAAACCTTGCGGCACTTGCAGACCGCCGTGGCCCTTCGTCCAGGCGATCCCAGCACTCTCTATAACGCCGCTTGCACCTACGGCGTTCTCGGAAAGAAGGCCGAGGCGCTCGAGACGCTCAAGAAATCGTTTGCCGCTGGGTACAGCAACCAAGACTGGGCGGCCAAAGATACCGATCTTGACCTCCTCCACGACAACCCCGAATTCCGGAAGCTCGTCGGCCTCAGCGAACAATCAGCGTCGTAGCAACCCGAGAAGTCATTCGAAGTCAGGCGCGTTCGCGTTGTCAGCCCCAGCGCGAATGATTTTCTGGAATTCCGGCTCGTCATTCAGGATTTGAAGGTCGGGTCCTGCTTGCACCAATCTGTGTTGGCATAGCCAGCTTCGACCGAGGGCCGGAGCGCATCAAGTGCTTCCGGTTTCATCTTCAGCAGTCCGTAGGTGCAAGCTGCGTTGTACAGAATATTTTATGTTGGGATGATTCAGAGCGGACGCTGTCTGTCCTTGGGCTCTCGACGAAAACGTTCGAGAGATTGCCGGTCTTGGGCTGGGTCACAGGCAGGAATTTCAGAGCGACAAAGCGGTCGAGACGAGTGTCGCCAGCCTTGTAAACAACGCCCATACCACCGCCAGGCTTTTCCATGACGCGGTAGTGCGATATGGTCTGGCCGATAAGCGCGTCGGAGGTGGGCACTGGGACGATAATCTTAGGGTGCGACACGAATCAAGTCACGGCAGTTCGCGGCTCCTGTCCAACCGGAGAAGAAGCCGGGACTCGCTGCACCGAGTAATCGGGCTTAACTGATAGAATTGCGGTCGTCGAATGATCAACCTAAGGACTTCTCGGCCGGTCATCCAAGTTTCCGGAATCCGAAAAACATACGGCCGAACTGTGGCAATCGACGAAGTGTCGTTCGAGGTCAACGACGGCGAGATTTTTGGTTTGATCGGACCCAACGGCGCTGGAAAGACCACTACGATGGAGTGTATCGAGGGTATTCGCACGCCCGACCGCGGCACTATCTCAGTCCTGGGCCTTGATCCCTTCCGGCAAGTGTACAAACTGCAGGAGCGCATCGGGGTGCAGCTTCAGCAGGCGCAGCTTCAGAAGCGGATCAAAGTGTGGGAGGCCGTTGATCTGTGGGCTTCGCTTTACCGAAAGAAGTCGATCGACGGCGAACGCTTGCTCGATCAACTCGGTCTTGGCGACAAGCGGGACGCCTGGTTTATGAATCTCTCAGGCGGCCAGAAGCAGCGACTATTCATTGCCCTTGCACTGATCAACGATCCGGGCGTGGTGTTTCTCGACGAACTAACGACGGGACTCGACCCGCAGGCGCGACGGGCGATCTGGGATTTAGTGCGCGGCATCCGCGAACGCGGCAAGACCGTCTTTCTGACCACGCATCTGATGGAGGAAGCGGAACGCTTGTGCGATCGCGTGGCGATCATCGAGCGCGGCCGAATCATCGACATCGACACGCCACAGAGGCTCGTTGATCGGCACTGTCCTGAACGAACCGTCGTATTAGCCACCGATGACCTGGCAGCCGAGGACCGCTTCCGAGCGATCCCGCGAATTGAGTCCGTGGTGCACAGCGACATGCAATTCACGATTCGCGGCCGGGGCGAGGATCTGGTGACCGAAGTGATCCACTGCCTGTCCGAGAACCGTATGCGTGTCACCGACTTTCGCATGATCGTCCCGAATCTTGAGGACGTCTTTCTCAAACTGACCGGTCATTCGATTCGCGACTAAGGAAATAATGTTGCGCGGACTCTGGAAACTAACTTGGATCGAGATCAAGGTGTTCCTGCGCGAGCCGCTTGGCGCCTTCGGGACCATCGGCTTTCCCGTCGTAGTGTTCCTCGTGATTGGGCGCGTAGCTGGCCGAAACCTGCCCGCGCCCTCGCTCGCCACCAGTGGTTTTCTTCGCGTGGGCCTGCCCGTTCTCGCGGCTCTCTTGATCGCGGTCAGCTCTGTGATATCGCTGGTCACCATCGTCTCGATCTACCGCGAAGGAGGAATCCTCAAACGGCTTCGCGCCACTCCGTTGCGCCCGCAGACAATCCTTACCGCGCACGTAATCGTCAAGCTGGCGCTCACGGCCGCCACGCTGGCCTTGATGGTGCTTGCAGGCAAACGGTACTACCCGATCGGCATTCATGTTCCATGGTTCGGTTTTACGATTGCGCTGTTGATCAGTACTTTGAGCATCCTGTCCATCGGATTTCTCATCGCCAGCATCGTTCCTACGGCGCGCTTTGCGCAGCCGATCGGCGCTGCGATTTTGTATCCGATGATCGGTATCTCGGGACTCTTCACGCCGCTTGATGCGATGCCGCCGGTTCTTCACGCGGTAGCCCTGGCCCTGCCCATCACTTATGCAGTGTCGCTACTCGAGGGCATCTGGAAGGGCGACGCGTGGTCCGCGCACAAGGGCGATGTAGCGGCACTCGCCGTAGTCTTCTTCGTTTGCACAGCGCTCTCCGCAAAAGTATTTCGTTGGGAATAACCAGACCGCAGTAGGGAATCGTCTATCAGCAAACATGGCGGGTACTTTTGACGCCGTGCCTTTACCTACAAAGCGCCAGACTTTTTTGCGAATCTCATAGATTGCAGAAGTCCCGTAGTTTCACTCCGAAATTCAAATAGCATCCGCCACGTTTTTATTCGGTGCAGAGTCGCTTTCCCCTTGAAGTGAAACCTTTAATGATCCTCACTAACGCCATCCTGCCGTTCTTCTCCCCCGCAGTCAAATAAAGTACAAAGTGTGGGAATTAGTATTATGTTGTATTGCTGGGTGGCTAGGGTACTGTTGAGGTTCGGGAGTGGCTATTGGGGTCCCGGGTTGGCAGGGTCGGGCTTGGTGGGGGTGGGTTGGGTGGGTTGTGGGGGCTTGGCTAGTTCGTAGTTTATGTATTGTTCTACGGTTGGTTTGTCGCCACCGATTAGCATGCGCCCGTTGACCAAGACTGTGGGGGTGCTGGTGACGCCTACGGCTATGCCGTCGGCTCTGTTGGCGTCTACGGCTTTTTGAGCTTCGGGCGAGGACATGCAGGCTTTGAAGGCATCGGTATCCAGGCCGGCGGCCTTGGCCAATCCAGTCAGCTTTTCCCAGACGTTTTCTGTTGAGATTAAATCCTGATTTTCGAAGATGGCGTCGTGGAGCTGCCAGAAGGCGTCGGGCGACTGCATGTAGGCGCAGCGGGCGCCGATCGAGGCGGTTTCCGTCCAGGGATGGATCTGGGTTAGCGGGAAATCTTTGAAGACTACGCGCACTTGCGGATATTGAGGCTCTAGGGTCTTGAGGGTGCGGTAGAGGTCGCGGCAATGTGGGCACTCGAAATCGCTGAACTCGACGATGGTGACGCGGGCGTTGGCGGGACCTAGTGAGGGGTTCCCTTCGATGTTCATGTGGGCAAGATTGTCGGCGAAGGGGTTTGCGGACATGTCGTAGATATCGCCGCGGAAGAAGGTCTTGCCGTCCTTGCTGACGTAAACCGTTCCCGAGTTAGTTTGGTTGTTTATTGTTAGGTGGACCGGGACGTTGTAGAAGTCTGGGGAGACGGATGGCGTCAAGGGGCCAAGGGTGACTTTGATATCGGGGCCCCAGGCGAATAGGTTTCGGACGAAGGCTTCTGTCGATTGCAGGATTTTGACTTGTTCAGGAGAGGGCGCGACTGACGGCGCGGGAGTTTGTGTTGTTTGCGCGGCAACCGGAATGGCTAAGGTCAGGGCGGCTAGAACGATTGCGGCGAATGCACGGCTTATTGCGCGTTGGAACATTTCTCTTCGCTCCCCAGGGAATTGAATCTACGAGAATTAATTTGGGCGTCGATAAAGACAACGGATTGTAGTTCCTCGCGGGCGGAGCGCCAAAAGAAAATTCATGTGGGAGTACCCATTCGTGTCGTGGCGACGTTGCGCTGGGGCCGGTACGCGGCTAAAGGCCTGGCGATACATTTAAGTCTCAAAGAAAGCTACGTAATCCCACAACAATTGCCGGGGCTTCGGCAGAAAACAGTCACAATTCAGTAGCCGACGTCGGGTCGCGTTTGCGCTGCTGGGAGTTCAGTGGCACAGGAAAGATGCTAGCCCGAAGGCCCCGGCGCTTCATTTAAGTCTCTAAAGCAAACTAGGCTACTCCAGAACGATCGATGGGCGAGTCTAATTGTCGCGAAAAGTTTATGGCCGATTAAGGCAGCGTAGCGCACCGATTTAAGGCGCGGTTAGACAGAGAATTTTTGGGCTAGGGGAAAGCGGCGGCCTACGCTGAAGGCTTTGGAGGTGATTTTGAGGCCGGGGGGGGCTTGCTTGCGCTTGTATTCGTTTTGATCGACGCGGAGGGCTACGGAGCGAACTAGGGCCAGGGGGAAGCCGTAATGGTCGGCGATTTCCTCGGGACTACGAAGATCTTCGACGTAGGCTTTGAGGATACGGTCCAGGACATCGTAGTCGGGCAGGGTGTCAGAGTCCCTTTGGTTGGGGCGAAGTTCCGCGGAGGGGGGCTTGGTGAGAGTTTCTACGGGGATCAGTTCCCTTTTGCGATTCACGAATTTTGAGAGCTCGTAAACCATTGTTTTAGGCACGTCTGAAATCACCGCTAGGCCGCCGGCCATGTCGCCGTAGAGCGTGCAATATCCAACCGCCGTCTCCGATTTATTTCCCGTGCTCAGCACCATGGAGCAGAATTTATTGGAGAGGGCCATGAGCAAATTGCCGCGGATGCGCGCTTGGATATTTTCTTCGGTTACGTCTTCTTTGGTGCCGGCGAAAGCTGCGGCAAGGGTCTTGCGGTAGCTGTCGAACGTGTCGTTGATGGGGAGCACCAAGAATTGTATGCCGAGGTTCTCTGCTAGCTGGCGCGCGTCTCGCATACTTTCTTTGGAGGAATACGGGCTGGGCATCGCTACGCCTTGAACGTTTTCGCGGCCCAGCGCGTCGGTAGCGATGGCGGCGACCAGAGCTGAATCAACGCCTCCGCTTAAGCCGATCACGACTTTCTTGAATCCACATTTGCGAACGTAATCGCGTGTGCCGAGGACAAGGGCGCGATAGGCGGTTTCGAGCTCGTTTTCCACTGGCGGGCGAATATCTCCTTCACCGGTAACGCTATTGAAGAGCACGAGGTCTTCTTCGAAGGATTTTGCGCGCGCTGCGACGCGGCCATCGGGCATGAAGGCGACGCTGGAGCCATCGAAAATGAGGCTGTCGTTACCGCCGACTTGGTTCACGTACACGACCGGGAGCCGATATTCTTTGGCGATGGTTTGCAGCATGTCGTGACGCAGGGAGCGCTTGTCGATCGTGTATGGCGAGGAGGACAGATTCAGAAGTAGAGTACTTCCCTTCCCGACGATTTCGGCTACCGGGTCGCGATCGTAGAGGCGCTGGTTCCAGAAACGCTCATCGTTCCAAGAATCCTCGCAAATGGTGACGCCGAGCTTTTCCGCGTTGAAGGGAAAAACGTGCTGGGTATGCGCAGGTTGAAAGTAGCGCGACTCGTCGAATACATCGTAGGTGGGCAGCAACATTTTTCGCTGCTCGAAAAGAATTTGCCCGTTTGCGATGAGCGCGGCGCAATTAGCCACCGGCTTCCCGGTGTTGTCCTGGGCTCCGCCAACATAACCTACCAGCGTAGGCATGGGAATTTTCTTGGCCAAACGAACTAATTCCTTTTGGTTGAGTTCGTCGAACGCGGGACGTTCGGTGAGGTCTTGAGGCGGATAGCCGCACAGACAGAGCTCGGAGAAGACTGCCAGTTCAGCGCCGCGGGATTGGGCTTCGTGGGCCAGTTCCAGAATGCGCGCGGAATTGCCTTCAAAATCACCAACGGTCGGATTGAATTGGGCCAGGGCGATGATCATAGAACTGAGCCAGCATACGAGCCGGAACAGTCATGTTCAACAACGACGAGCAATTTTAGGGAGACAGCGGGTTCTTCACCCCGGCCAAACTGCGGCCGGGGATTCGGAGTGACAATAGCGGGATCGCGCACAAGCTACTAAACGCTGAAGGAACTGCCGCAACCGCAAGTGCTCTTCACGTTCGGGTTGTTAAACTTGAAGCCGGAGCCTTCGATCGTTTCGATGTAATCGATCTGTACGCCTTCCAGATACATTTCGCTCATCTGGTCGACGAGAACCTTCAAGCCTTCAAATTCATACACGTTGTCGCTGTTCTCGTTCACTTGATTTTCAAAAGCCATGTGGTAGCTGAAGCCAGAGCAGCCTCCGCCAACCACGGCTACACGCAAGCCTGCCGGCGAGGGAGTCTGCTGCTGCAGAATTTCTTTAACTTTCGTAACTGCCACTGGTGTTAGTTGAACCATTCGCAAAGCCTCCACAAATTTCGCATGAATCAATCATGCGTTACGATTCCAAGGACATTATATCAGATTCCGGCTATAGGCGATTGGATTCCGAGGGGTGCTGCGGTTAGGTTAACTATCGGATTTTGCGGCATTTCTCCGCTGGAACGATGGGGCTCGGGTGTTCATAATTCGAGGTTGATGCAGGGTGCAGTCCTCCCTAAAATGAGTACCCTACATGAAACACACCATCACTTTGATTCCCGGAGACGGGATCGGTCCGGAAGTCTCCAAGGCGGTTAAGCGAATATTGGCCGCGGCGGGGGTGGAAATAGAATGGGAAGAAATTGCCTCGCGTGCGGAAGTGGAGCGCCGGGGTGTGGATTTCATGCATGCCGGTGTGCTGGAATCCATACGCAAAAATCGAGTAGCGCTGAAAGGGCCGATGGAGACTGCGGTGGGCACTGGCGCTCCGAGCATCAATGTTGGACTGAGAAAGGCGCTGGATCTCTACGCGAATTTGCGACCGGTGAAGAATCTGGAAGGCGTGCAATCGCGATTTCACAATGTGGACATCGTGATCGTCCGCGAAAACACCGAGGACTTGTACGCCGGTCTGGAACATACGGTGGTTCCCGGCGTGGTGGAGAGTTTGAAGATTATTACGGAGCGTGCGTCCACACGTGTGGCGCGGTTCGCGTTTGCATATGCGCGGAAGTTTGGACGAAAGAAAATTCACGCGGTGCACAAAGCGAACATCATGAAACTTTCCGACGGCCTCTTTCTGACTTCTGTGCGCAAAGTGGCCGCGGAATATCCCGAAATCGAGTACAAAGAAATTATTGTGGACAACGCTTGCATGCAGATGGTTTTGAACCCCAACCAGTTCGACATGCTTCTGCTGACGAATCTTTATGGCGACATAATGAGCGACCTGGCAGCGGGGCTTGTGGGAGGGCTAGGCGTGGTGCCCAGCGGAAATATGGGCGAGACGGTGGCGGTTTTCGAAGCGGTGCACGGAACGGCGCCGGATATCGTGGGTAAGAATATTGCGAATCCGACGGCGCTGCTGATGAGTTCGATTATGATGCTGCGGCACATTGATGAAATCCAGGCAGCAAAACGTGTGGAAGATGCGCTGTTCAAAGTTTACCGCGAAGGGAAATCGCTGACGCACGATGTTGGGGGCGCGGCAACCACCACGGAATTCACCGACAATTTAATCAGCACCATGGGCAAGTAAGGTGAACGCTGCCGTCCTGCATACTCTTGGTAAAACTCCATGTTTCGAACAATTCCCCGAGCCGGTTCCTGCAGAAAGTGAAGCAGTCGTCCAAGTTTGTGCTGCGGCGCTGAAGCCCGTCGATAAACAAATAGCTGCCGGGACGCATTATGCGAGCTTTCGCGAATTGCCGGCGGTGTGCGGGCTCGACGGAGTTGGCTATCTTGATGATGGAGGTATCGCGCTTTTTTTTGCCGGGCCCCGGCGTCCGTATGGAGCGATGGCGGAGCGCACGGTGGTGCGGCGCGCGCAATGCTTCACGGTGCCGGAAGGCTTGCGTGACGAAATTGCTGCGGCATTGCCTAATCCAGGGGTGTCCGCGTGGCTTACGCTGAAGGAGCGCGCAAAGTTGGCTCCGGGCGAGACGGTCTTGATTCTGGGTGCGACCGGAACTACGGGAAAACTGGCGGTTCAAATCGCCAAGATATTGGGCGCTGGACGAGTGATCGCTGCCGGACGAAACGAGAAAGTATTGAATTCCCTACTTGAACTTGGAGCTGATACGAGCATACAGCTCGACCAGTTCGGAGATGAACTGACGAAAGCTTTTGCGCGCGAAGCAGGCGACAAGGGATTTCAAGTTGTGATCGACTATTTGTGGGGACCACCGACGGAGGCGTTGCTTGCCGCTCTTACCCGGAATGAATTCGCGGCTATTGGATCGGAAACTCGGCTCGTTAGGTGGGCGAAATCGGCGGGCGCGGCCATTTCCCTTCCGGCCGCCGTGCTGCGAAGCGCACCGCTGACAGTCCTGGGGACCGCTGGAATGCCAGCGCCAGAAATCTTGATGGACGCGCTTCAACAAGTGTTGGCGTACGGCGCCAGCGGGAAACTGCGGATCGACACAGAATGTGTTCCGCTTGCCGATATCGAGAGCGCCTGGCAGCGAGAAGGGCGCCCGCGGTTAGTCATCCTCCCGTAACGCTTGCTGCTATCAGGAGGGATCAATGCGGCTCGCCAAGGATCGTATCGATGCTTTCTGCGCGCGATTTTCTTTGCGTGCGCCCCTGCTACGTGCGCCGATGTCGGGAGCAAGCGCGCCTTCTCTTTCCATCGCGATCGCAAACGCGGGAGGGTTGGGAGCCTGCGGAGCGCTGCTGATGCAGCCTGCGGAAATAACTGCCTGGGCCAACGAGGTGCGCGGCGGCAGCAACCGCGCATTCCAAATCAATCTATGGATTCCGGAGCCCGCGCCTAGACGTGACGCGGAGCACGAAGCGCGCGTGCGTGAATTTCTTTCGTCCTGGGGACCTCTTGTTCCGTCAGAAGCCGGGGACACCACGCTTCCTGATTTTGCGGCACAGTGCGAGGCTCTATTAGCGATAGCTCCGCCGGCGGTTTCGTCGGTGATGGGGCTTTACCCTCCCGAATTTGCAACGAAGCTTAAAAAGCGCGGGATTGCATGGATCGCGAATATCACTACCGTAGCTGAGGCGCGCGCGGCGGAAGCGGCAGGCGCCGATGTGATTGCTGCCCAAGGAGCGGAAGCTGGCGGACACCGCGGGTCGTTCAACCCGGCGGATGCCGAAAGAAAGTTGGTGGGATTGTTCGCTTTGCTGCCGGCGGTGGTGGACGCGGTAAAAGTGCCAGTGGTCGCCACGGGAGGTATTGCTGACGCGCGTGGAGTGGCAGCGGCGATTACTCTGGGCGCGAGCGCAGCACAGATTGGGACGGGCTTTCTGCGTTGCCCGGAAGCGAAAATTCATCCTGCCTGGGCTAACGCGCTCAGCCAAACAGCACCGGAACAAACTGTTGTTACGCGAGCGTTCAGTGGGCGCGCGGGACGAAGCATGGCGACAAATTATGTTCGCGCGGCGATGGCTGAAGATGCGCCGTTACCTGCGCCTTACCCGGTGCAGCGTGGGCTTACCGCTGCGATGCGTGCTCTTTCTCAGAAGGAAGGGGACCTGCAACGAATGCAGGCTTGGGCTGGACAGTCGGCGGCGCTGGCGAAAGCGGAGCCGGCGGCAAATGTGTTCAGGCAAATTTGGGAAGAGGCACAGGCACTTCTACCCTGACGATGTTAAGAACAAGTTCGTGGCGATGGACTTCCCTGCCCTGCCTATGTCCGTCGACGAGTAGCGCTTCAGATTGAATTTCGGCGGTTGCGTCGTTCCCAGGCTACGCAAACACCCACTCCGATGCAGATGCCGATAATAAAGTTATGCATCAGCGCTCCCAGCGACGCTCCCGCAACGATTCCAATGGCTAGTGCGACCAGGTGGTCCTTCCTAGCGCTTCCCGCAAATCCAGACATTTCTTTGAGCCTCCGGATAGGATCGACCGAGGCCAGCGTCCGATGCCGGCGTCGCTCTTAAGACTTTTGTGAAAGCTTCGGCAAACTGGCACTGCATAAATTTTAGGCTATAAGGCCAATCCGCGAAACCATCTATTGCAATTCAAAGTGAGGCACTGCGTCCCATGGTAGGCGATTGACTTCCCTGCCCTGTCGGACGAAAATGAGGGCAGTAACCAAGTCCCGGGAGGCCGAGTGGCTGAGATAACTCCGGAAGTCGCGCCGTTTGTAAAGGGCGAGGTCGTCAAGTACGAACCGATTTCGGAAGGAACCAACACTCGGCGGAAACGCAAACCACACATCGTCGCAGTGATCAACGACATGTGCACGGGTTGCTCTGGCTCTCCCGCGTGCGTCGATTATTGCCCGGTGGCGGAATGCATGTTCTGGGTTCCGGACCCGGAGCATGAGCCTTTTGGAAAAATCCTCGTTGATCCCCTGCTTTGTATCGGCTGCAAACTCTGCACCAGTAAAGGGCCTGACGGCGCGTTTTTGGAAGGATGTCCGTGGGACGCGATCGATATGGTGCCCTTGGCAGAGTTTGAAGCGGAATACGGATCGATGCCGTTCTAGTAAGCCCGAAATTTTCCAAACTTTGCCGGCGAATTAAAGAAACTTAATAACCTTCCGCTTTTCCACCGCCGCCTCGGCCGTCCACTGCTCCCTGCAACCAACCATCGCTGATCAAGATAAGTTCTACTCTGGCCTTTTCATTCGGGTCTGCTGTTTGTGTTCGATAGCCCATGCGCTGGAGCTGCGCAACTGTGTCGGGAGAAATGGCCGATTCCGCGTCGAGGCGATCCGGTTTCCATTGATCATGAATGCGCGGAAAATCGATGGCGTCTTGCGGGTTCATTCCGAAATCGATTACGTTGAGGATCACTTGGAACACTGCTGTGATAATCACTGGACCGCCAGGTGCTCCCAGGATCATAAAGGGCTTGCCGTCTTTCAATATAATCGTCGGAGTCATGGAAGAAAGAGGACGCTTGCCGGGCGCTATGGCGTTGCTCTCACCTTGAACGAGTCCGAACATATTGGGCTCGCCGGGTTTCGCGGCGAAGTCGTCCATCTCATCGTTCAGCAAGAATCCTGCGCCGGGGACGGTGACGCCGCTGCCGTAGCCATTGTTTAGCGTGTAGGTTACGGCGACTGCGTTTCCCTCCCCGTCAACGACGTTGTAGTGCGTGGTGTTGGTACCTTCGTTAGCTGCGGTGATACCAGGGACAATTTGTTCGGCAGGGGTGGCGCGGTCGGCACTGATTGTTGCTCGTCGTGACTCGATATATGCGGGCGCGAGCAACCCGGCGATGGGAACGTTCACGAAATCTGGGTCGCCCAAATATTTGCTGCGGTCAGCAAAGTAACGACGCATCACTTCTGCTATGTAGTGATAGCTCACGGCGGAGCCGGCGCCGGATTTTTGGTAGCCGGTGCCGTTCAACATGGCCAGCATTTGCAGCAGGCCGACGCCACCTGAACTTGGGGGCGGAGAGGTGATGACCTGATAGCCCTTGTAGTCCCCTTCCAGCGGCGTTCGCTCGACCGCCTGATAATTATGCAAATCTGCGAGGGCGATGAGGCCTCCATTTTTCGCCATTTCACTCGCGAGAATGTGCGCGGTTTCTCCGTCGTAGAAATCAGCGGCGCCCAACTGGGCGATGCGCTCGAGGGTTCTGGCGAGTTCAGGTTGTTTAAAAAGTTCCTGCCAGTCGTAGTAGTCGCCGTCTTTCAGAAAAATGCGCTTCGATTCAGGAAACTGCGAAAGCAAAGGCGAGGAGCGATGCCAGGAGTCCATCTGCCATTTGGAAACTGGGAAGCCGTTCGTCGCGAGACTCACGGCGGGTTTCACCAGTTCAGCCCACGGTTCGCGACCGTATTTCTTATTTGCTAGGGCGAGGCCGCGGACCGTGCCGGGAACACCGACAGAGCGCCAGCCTACCATGCTGTCGCGCGTTGGGACGCCGCTCGCGTTCAAGTACATGTCGTGAGTCGCGGCAGCCGGAGCTTTTTCGCGGAAATCGATAAAGGTGGTGCGGCCATCGGCCATGCGTATGAGCATGAATCCGCCGCCACCGATATTGCCCGCGTAGGGATGGGTGACCGCAAGCGCGAAGCCGACTGCTACGGCGGCATCGACGGCGTTTCCTCCTGAACGAAGAACTGAGACGCCAACTTCGGTGGCCAAATCCTCTTCGGCTACCACCATGGCTCTCCGGGCGTAGATGGGCTCTCGGGCGTCGAGGCCTGGAACGATTAGCGCAGATGTTAGGACCAAGGCGAGGAATCGCGCGAAGTGGATTTTCATTGGCGCGTAGTCACTTTGATCCAGTGGGATTGATGTCCATATGTTTTCGGGTTTTTATTTTTGCGCCTCAAAAGCGAATCCCTCGGGAATCATTCCGATGGTGCCTAGCCAAGTCTCCACCAACTGAGGCCATGCCGTAATCGGAAGCTTCGTGCGCCGCAGGCCGAACGCATGGCCGCCGTGCGCGTACAAATGCATCTCTACGGGAACCCCAGCGTTCTTCAGCGCAATGTAGTAAACGAGCGAATGGTTCACATTGTCCACCGGGTCGTCCTCAGCTTGCAGCAAAAACGTGGGCGGCGTCTTGTCGCTGACATGAATCTCCGGGTTCAACTCGAATTTCGCATCATCAATCCACAGATGGCCGGGATAAAGAGCCACGGCAAAATCCGGGCGGCAGCTTTCTTTGTCGGCTGCGTCGACAGCCGGGTACAAACGCTGCTGAAAACGCGCGCTCATCGCCGCTACCAGATGTCCGCCTGCCGAGAATCCAAGAACTCCAATTTTGTGCGGATCGATGTGCCACTCTGCGGCGTGAAAGCGCACCAACCCGACCGTCCTCTGCGCATCTTCTAGCGCTGTCGGTGATTTGGGATCGATTTGGCAATCACATCGCTCGTCCCAGTGCGGCCCGGAATCCGGTACGCGGTACTTCAACAGCACACAGGTGATTCCTTTGGAGGTCAGCCAGTCACAGACCTCGCGCCTTCGAGATCGATCGCTAGAATCTGATAGCCGCCGCCAGGAAAGACGACCACCGCGATGCCAGTATTCTTTCCCGTCGGCGAATAGACCGTCATTGTGGGCCGCGAGACGCTCTGCACTGCATACACTTGCCGGCCGGCAATCACCGAGGTACTCGTGGTCACATATTCCTCCGGCCCCGGGACGGGCGGCGCATCGGGCCCGGCCCCCGGCCATATCGGAACTTGCGTATGTCCGGGCGATGGCTGCCAGGCAGACTTCTGCGCAGTCTGACCGGCGAATGTAAACAGAACAGAGAGTGCAAAGAACAAAGGCTTCATCACAATGCCCACAGCTTAATATAACCAGTCACTTTTGGAAGCTGCTGATTGGAAAGTGTGATGTATTTGTACGGGGAGGGCGGAATGGAAGATATAGTAAAAGCGGGCAATAGCTTTCAGCTATTTACGGATGTGCGGCGCTTGCGACAGTCGAGACAGAGGCCGCCTACTTCCGTGCGCGACACGCTGATTTCGATTCCACAATCGTGGGAAATTTGGCGCTTCAATTCTTCGTATAGTTCGCTTTCGAACTCGCGAACTTTTCCGCAGCCCATGCAGGCTACGTGTATGTGGTCGCGCGGACCATGGCTTTCGTAGAAATGGCGGTCGCCGCGGAGGTGCAGGAGATCAAGCTCGTCGATTAAGCCGTGGCGTTTCAGAAGATCGAGTGTGCGATACACGGTGACGCGCGTGATTCCGGCATCGATTTTCTGCGCACGCTCGAGAATTTCGCCCGCGTCCAAATGACGGCGCGCGGTCTCCATCACTTGCAACAGAACACGTCGCTGGCGCGTGAGGCGAATGCCGCGCGCTCCGAGTTCGCTCTGAAGTCGGCCGGGCGCTTCGTGATTGATACGTTCGCCGGTGGATACGCGATGTGCGGGTGTGGCGGACATTGGGTTAATTGACATTATACCAAAATCGCACTCGAGGGAGGCGATGAAGGTGTCTGCGAAGGTTAGGGGATAGGTTTCCACTTCGTGATTTCTACAGGCGCGACAAGAATCTCGACCGTGAGTTTTCGGAAGGATTGAATGTGGGCTGAACGTGCATGCGCTTCCAGATGCGCTTCGCTTTTCCAATTTTCGTAAAACACGAAGAGAGCGGGGTCTGATTGAGACTGGTGCAAATCGTAGTTGATACAACCCGCTCCGGCTCGTGTGGGAGCCAGCAAGGCTTCCAGAAACTGGCGAACACGAGATTCCTGGCCCGGCTTCGCGCGGATGTGCGCAATCACGGTGACAGTTCCGTCCATGGGTGTCTTGTTATGGGTGAATATTTTGGCTTTGAATCAGCTTGAAAATGTCGCTGTACATTACGAAGGCGAAGATGCCTAGCAGGAAGACCAAGCCCACTTGGACGAATCGTTCTTTTACAGCGATGCTCAGGTCGCGGCGCAGAGATCCTTCTATGAGCAACATGAGAACGTGGCCGCCGTCCAGGATCGGAATCGGCAGCAGATTCAGCAGGCCGAGGTTCAAGCTGATCACGGCGGTCAGAACGATCAGATCGACCGGACCGCGTTTGGCCGCGCGGCCGGATTGGCGGGCGATTCCGACGACGCTCTGCAATTGCCCGAGTTTCACGCGACCGGTAAACAAACCCGCTAGAACCTCGCCAATTTGCTTCATGCCCGATACGGTTTGAAGTCCGGCTTCTTTCGCGGCGAGAAAAAACGGCTGCCGCTGGTAATTCGCTTGAACTTGTCGCGCCACGCCGACTTGCCAGACCATGCTTCCGTCCGCGTCCATGCCTTGAACGGGAGTGATATTGGAGTTCAAGGTTTGCCCCTCGCGCTGCACGGTAAATTGGACCGGATGACCGTTGGAGTTGCGCACAACTTCGACTAACTGTTGCCAGGTGACGATGGGTTTCCCGTTTATGGCGACGATTTTATCTCCGGCTTTCAGCCCCGCTTTTTCCGCGGGAGTGCCGATTCCGATTTCATCCGCAATCGCAGGAGTTAGCGGATAACCGATAACTTCATCCAGATCGCTTGCGCCTAACGGGACCTTCGTGTTAAGCGTCTGTTCGGTCCCGTTGCGATCGACTTTCAGGGTGACCGAGTCGTTTGGTTTTACATTTTCGAGTTGGGTGAGGACTTTATCCCAAGTAGGAGTTGGAACGCTGTTCACGGCGTCAATGCGATCGCCGGGTTGAACGCCTGAAGCGCCTGCTTCTTTTTGCGGGATTGCGGCAACTTGCGCGGGCGTTCGGAGGTAAGAATCCGACTGAAGGCCGACCAGCCAAAAAATTCCCCAGAACAGAACGAATGCAAGAAGGATGTTCATTATGGGGCCGGCTATGGCGATGATCATGCGGACCCAGCGCGGCTTGGAGAGGAATTCGTAATCGGCGCCGGTGCGCTCTTCCACTGGATTGTCGCCGGCCATGCGCACGTAGCCGCCGAACGGCAGCGCGCTGAGGCGGTAGTCCGTGTTGCCGCGCTTCACTCCGAAGACACGCGGGCCGAAACCGAAGGAAAATACATCCACGCGGATGCCGGAAAGTTTTGCGGCGATGAAATGTCCCCACTCGTGGACGAATATCACGATGCCCAGGACCAGGGTGACCGAAACGATTGCAACCAGCGCGTTGTGAAAATTTGCCATCAATTACCTCGGTTTAATTTTTTCTGCGCCCGGCTTCTTCTCGCGCAAGCCGTCGCGCTTCGGCGTCGGCGCCCAGCACGTCGTCAATTTTATTGAACGCGCAACGCGGCATACGTTCGAGCACGCGTTCGATTACAGCGGCGATGCCGGGGAACGAAAGCTTGCCATCAAGAAAGGCCGCCACGGCGATTTCGTCAGCCGCATTCAATGCGCACGGCAGCGGGCCACCTTGTTTCAACGCTGATTTCGCCAGCTGTAGGCACGGAAATTTCCGCGCCGGAACTTCCGCAAACTCAAGCTTGCGCAAAGTGAACCAATCGAGGGCACAGTCATTCGACGGTACCCGCTGCGGATAGGTTAGCGCATAACGAATGGGCATGCGCATGTCCGTTGCTCCAAGCTGTGCCAGAATTGAACCATCCACGAATTCCACCATTGAATGAATTGTGGATTGCGGGTGAATCACAACCTGAATCTGGTCGAGCCCCACATCGAAAAGCCAACGCGCTTCGATCACCTCGAAGCCTTTATTCATCAGGGTGGCGGAATCAATCGTAATACGATTTCCCATCTTCCAATTTGGATGCGCGAGAGCCTGTTTTGGCGTCGCCTTTTTCATTTTTGCGATGGGAGTATTGCGGAAGGGGCCGCCTGAGGCGGTGAGGACAAGGCGTTTTACTTCGCTTCGCTGGCCTGCGCGGAGGCACTGGTGGATGGCGTTGTGTTCGCTGTCAACGGGAAGGAGAGCGACATTGTGGCGCTTCACCGCGGCCATCACAATTTCGCCGGCGGCTACCAGGACCTCTTTGTTGGCTAGTGCGATAGATTTTCCCTGCTCGATGGCTTTGTAGGTGGCGGGTAGGCCTACTACGCCGACTGCCGCTGAGACTACCAGTTCCACGTCGGGATGGATGGCTACGCGCTCGATGCCTTCTGCGCCGAAAAGTATTTCAGGATCGGAGTGAGCTGCGGATTTACTTGTGCGATTTTTCTTTAGGGTGGCGCAAAGTTCGCGCGCTCCAGCTTCTGTACCCATGGAAACTAATTGCGGGTGGTATTTTTTTATTTGCTCCGCAAGGAGAGAAATATTCGAGCCGGCCGCTAGAGAGACGACTTGAAATTCGCCGGGAAGAGAGTCGACTACCTGGGTGCTTTGGCGGCCGATGGAGCCGGTCGAGCCAAGTATCGCAATCTTTTTCATGTGCCTCTATTTTATGGGTGTTTGGCGAAATATGCGAATGCGCACGAGCTTATTTCCTGGCTACCGTAACTCTCTGGCCGAACTAATACACTCCCACTGGCAAATCGATTAGAAGCCGGGAGGGCGCTCGCTAGCTACCTGGAAGGAGCGTTCGAGGGCCAGACCGGCAGTCGCTAGAGTGCCTTCGTCGAAGAGGCGGCCGATTAGGGTTACGCCGTGGGGGACGCGGCGCGGGGGCGAAAATCTTGGCAGGGGGCGGCTTGGGTCGGGGGCCCAGTCGCTGCGGGCTTCCGAGACTTCCACGAAACCGGCGCGCAAAGTGAGCGATGGGTGACCGGTGAAATTTGTGATGGTGAGCATTTCGTCGCGAAGGGACGGGACCAGGAGAATGTCCACTTCGGAGAAAATGCGGGCCATTTCCTGGGCTACTTTGCGGCGCATGCGGTCGGCTTGGACCAAGTCGACGGCGGAGAGAAAGCGAGATTGGCGGAAGAGGTTGGGCCAGGCGTCAAATGTTTGAACTTTTAATTGGTCGATGGCGTGGCTCAGGGTGAGTTCTTCGAAGGAAGCGGCACCTTCGGCGAAAAGTATCAGGTCGAGAGAGTCGTAGGACCAGTTGGGAAGCGATACTTCAACAGGGAACATACCGACTTTTTTTATCGTTTCCAGGGCGGCGCGGTCCACGTCGGTGGCTGGATTTTGTTTCATCCATTCGGGGAAATAGCCGACGCGCAGGCCTTGCACGGAGGCAGAGGCGTCGAAATCCAGTTTGCTGGGGACGCTTGAGACATCGCCTGCGTCGGGGCCGGAGATGGCTTGGAGGACAAGCATAGTGTCTTCCACGCTGCGGGCCATGGGGCCGAGTTTGTCGAGCGACCAACAGAGGGTCATGGCGCCAGTACGTGCGACGCGTCCGTAAGTCGGACGCAAACCGGTGATGCCGCAGCGCATCGAGGGAGAGACGATGCTCCCGCCGGTTTCGCTGCCGATGGAAAATCCTACCAGGCCTGCTGCGGTGGCGGCTCCGGGACCGGCGCTGGAACCGGACGAACCTTCTTCGAGGAGCCACGGATTCATTGTTTGGCCGCCGAACCAGATGTCATTCAGGGCGAGCGCGCCGAGGCTTAGCTTTGCGATTAGTACTGCGCCGGCTTCGCCGAGGCGCGCGACTACGGCGGCGTCTTTTGCGGGGATGCGATCTCGGAAAGGTTCGGCGCCGTATGTGGTGGGGATGCCTGCGGTGTCGAGAAGATCTTTGCCGCCCCAGGGAATGCCATGCAAGGGTCCGCGATATTTTCCGGCGGCGATTTCCTGGTCGGCACGTTTCGCCTGGGCCCAGGCTAATTCTCGAGTGATGGTGACGGCGCAGCGTAGCTCGGGATTAAATTTTTCCAAGCGGTCGAGATAGAGATTCGTGAGGCGCTCGGAAGTTAGCTTGCGCTGTTCGACCCAGCGCGAAAGTTGAGTGACGGTGGCGAAGGCGATGTCCTCGTCGTTTGCGGGCAGCGGACCCGGATCCGCTTTGCTGCGGATGAATTGGTCGCTGGCAGGCAGTGTTTTCTGACCGGGCAGAATTGGGTTCCATTGCGAATAGGGGGCGAGTCCCGGCTCTAAGGTGACTTTGAGCGGTCCAGTGCGGCGTTCGTAAAGAGGCGCCATACTGACGCGCCAACTGAATGCTGCTTGAGCACGCTCAGGCTCGGTGAATTCTACCTGCACGAGTTTTTCTGCTTCGGCGAAAGTGGCGGATGATACTTCGGGGCCGACCGGTTTTGCGGTGCCGAAAGCGGGAGGGGCTCCGGCCGGGGCGTCGGGTTTTTGTTCCTGGGCTGCGCACGGGACGGACACGGCCAGGACGGCCAAGGCGACTTCGGTGAAAAATTCTCTACGCGATTTCGACATGTTAGCTCCAGATGAAAAATCGTTAACGATACTTCAATGCAATGCGCAGGTAGCTTGGACGTTGCTGCACGTGAGACGTTTGCTTTCCGTCACCGGCTAAAGACGCCGACCATGCGACCAGCAGGTCCCTCAAAGCGTCCGCAAACAACTCGGTTCGGGCTGACAACGTAAAAGCAAGCAGCAAGATGCCGGGCTTAAAGCCCGGCGCTACGAAATCCGGCACGATTCTACGGGAATTGCGCATCGAGTTTGTCACGGCAGTTACAAGCAAACCGCAACGTGTCGAAATCAAATCTATTTCGATACACACTAGCCGGGCTTTCCTAGCCATTGGTAAAGGATCCAGACGACCGGGGCGGCTAGGATTAGGCTGTCGACGCGGTCCAGGACGCCGCCGTGGCCGGGTAGAAGTTTGCCGGAGTCTTTTACTGCGGCGGCGCGTTTGTAGGCCGATTCGATCAGGTCACCGGCTTGTCCGGCAATATTTGCGATTCCGGCGATGACCATCAGAGTGACTACTTCAACCTGCATCCAGCGCGCGAAGACGACGGCTACAAGCAGCGAGCCGAGGATGTTGCCCAAGGCGCCTTCCCAGGTTTTCTTCGGGCTGAGCGCGGGGGCCATGGGGACGCGTCCGAAACCGCGGCCTACGAAATAGGCGAGCATGTCTCCGGCCCAAATGACGCAGAGGGTGAAAAGAACCAGTTGGCGGCCGGCGGGCACAATGTCGTTCAGGCGGACTAAGTAACTGAATGGGATTGCAACGAATAGAAGTCCTGCCGAGCTAATCGAGATCGAAGGAAGAACTTCGTGTAGGGCGCGGCGGGTAAGTAGTCCGATACAGACGCAGCCGAAAACGAAAATCAGGAGGATGGCTTCAACAGACAGTACGCCACCTTGCGCGCTGCGAACCAGGGAAATTCCCTCGCCAATCGCGTGCGTCTCGACAAATTCCTGCGAGTATTGCGCGTAGAACAAACCGGCGACGCAAACGAGAGTCCATTTTTGATAGGAGCGAAGACCGACACGATTGCCGAGCGTGAAGAATTCAACGAGCGCGAGGATGGCGACGATGCCGGCCAAACCGGCGAGAAGATAATGTGGTCCCCACCAGACCAGCGCGACGACGATGGGAATGAGGACCAGGGCGGTGAGAATGCGCAGGAGCATTCGGCGTTAGCCTCGCCCCGTCCAGCGGGAACGCTTGGCGGACTTGGATGGCATCGAAGCTTCCTGGGGGGCGTTGAGTCCGCCATAGCGGCGTTCGCGCTTTTGGAAATCGACCAGGGCTTCGAGAAGGCGAGCGCGCGAAAAATCGGGCCAGAGGGTTTCGGTGACGTAAATTTCGGCGTAAGCGATTTGCCAGAGAAGAAAATTGCTGACGCGCATTTCCCCGCTGGTGCGGATTAGCAAGTCGGGATCGGGCAGGCCCGCGGTGTAAAGATGCTCGGAGACGGTTTGCTCGTCGGCTTGGAAAGCGGACATACCATTGGAGCGGACCTGTTCGAGGATGGCGTTAAATGCGTCGACAAGTTCGGCGCGTCCGCCGTAATTTAGCGCGACTACAAGCTTCATGCCGGTGTTCCGAGCGGTCATGCGCATGCCGTGCTCGATGTCTTTGCGCACGGCTTCGGGAAGCTGCTCGGAGCGTCCGATGACGAGGAGGCGGATATTATTTTTATGGATGGTAGGAAGCTCGCGTTTTAGATATTCGCGGAGGAGGCGCATCAAGAAATCCACTTCGGCTTGGGGGCGGCGCCAGTTTTCAAGAGAAAAAGCGTACAGGGTGAGATAAGACAGCTTCAGGCGCGCGCAGGTTTCGATTATTTCGCGCGCGGCTTTCACACCGGCGCGATGGCCGGCGATGCGCGGCAAGTGACGACGCTGAGCCCAGCGGCCGTTGCCATCCATGATGACGGCGACGTGCTGCGGAAGGCGCTTCAAATCAATTTTATCGAGCGAGGCTGCTTCCTCGGCGTTCGCAGGCTTCAACAGTTCAGTGGCTTTCACTAGGGTTCGCTCGAAGGATAGACAGCGAGAAAAACTAACACACGGTGAAGACACACGCAAGGCGAGCGGGCTTGCTAATGGGTCAGTCTATGCAGGGCGCTGGCATAGAATGAACGTATCTTTAAATTAGTAGGTTCGCAATGCGGCGAGCATATTTTTTGATTATCCTAGCGTTCGCAATGCCAGCATGCCAAGGAAGTATTGTCGCTGTGATTCGGTGAGGCTGGCAGGATCCATATGCTTCATCGCTTCGGAGTAGGCAATGTAGTCATCGTGCTCGAGGAGTTGCTGCAGGGAGGCGGCGGTCAATTGTGGGGAGGGAGCCGTTTGCGTTTGTGGTAGGTTCTGAGGGACGAGCCCGAAAGGGACAGCTAAAACAGACGCGAGAAGAAGGGATGGAAGGCAGGAACGTGCGACCCCAGTCATGGTGATTCCGGTAGACATAATCTATCACGATGACTCGATCTCACCCGCGGTAAGTCGGATAAACGGAAACGAATCCTAATTGTGGCCGGCGGTGATGGTTCGCAAAAGCATACCTGTTCCGCTCGGGATTTTTAATTTGCCATTGTCAGAAGCTAGGATTATGCGGCCTACGGGATTGGTCCTGCCGGCATGTGCGATGCTGATGTGCGCGAGGCCGTAAACACCACACGCATCGCTGGAAAATAGCCACAGCGCTTGCGGGTTGTTGTTGCCTTCCAGGGGGCCCCGGCAATTTGTACCGGGCTTCGCTCTAACCTGGCCTAGGACGCCGCCATCGACTCTCTTCCCCACAACTTGATGGGAGTCGTCACCAGCAACGACCGGGCCGCCATCGCCGTAAACTACGTCGCCGCCGATTTGCACCGTGGTCAACCAGCGGTAGACCTCGCTCTCTCCGGCGCCCAGCGTGGGTATTTGAGCTTCGTCTAGACGCATGAAACCAGCGATCACTCGGAGATCGGTGGCGATGGGGATTGTCCGATGCGAAGAGATAAGCTGGTCGAACTGGAAGGCGATGCGAGCTGGCGCGGCGGAATTGGGAAGGGTCACTTCGACGATGTGACCTATTACCTTACTGCCTTCTTTTATTGTGGCGCCTTGCGGCAAGGAAATATTCTGCATGACTCTGCCAGTGATTGCTTGCCCGGGGCGGGATTTGTCAGTCGAAATGGTCAAGTTTAGACGCACGGGCAAAATGGTTCCGGCGGGAATAACCATGTTGCTTTCGGCTGTTCCGCCCCGGTCATCAGAGAGTGGGGCGACAGAAGTTAACTGCGGGACAATTGACTTACGAAGTTCATAGTGCGGATCCCGCTGTCGAGAGTCGGCAGGCGGGGCAAAGAGACTTGCGCACAAAACCGTTGCCAGGAAGAGCCGTGCTCCGCGCCTAAAAATATGAGTGCGTAGTTTTCTGCTCATCCTAGTATTTTACCCCAGAACGAATTCCGATGAAGAGAGGCGCTCCGCTGATATGGACGCTCGTGCGCGTGATTGCGGCGATATCGCTGACGATTTGGTGCGTTTTACATCTTCAGGTGTTCGACCATTATTTTGGCTTTGAGTTGCCCGATGTGGTGCGAATCCCGGGGATCGTGTTGCTGGCGACGGGAGGCGGACTGCTTTTGTGGTGTGGCGGAATTCTGGGCAAGGTAGGAATTCTGGAAGAGCATGGGGACCGGTTGTTTCCGACGGAGTTTGTGGCAAGAGGGCCGTTTCGGTATGTGAGAAATCCGATGTCACTCGGTGGGACTTTTTTGTTTGTGGGGCTGGGTTTATATCTCCGTTCAATCTCAATTCTCGTGTTTTCGTGCTTGTTATTTCTTTTGTTTCACATTGTTGCGGTGTGTTTTGAAGAGCCGGGACTAACGAAGCGGTTTGGAGAACGCTATATCGAATACAAGAAGACGGTGGGACGTTGGATACCCCCGAATTAAATGAAGCGCGGTGGCTAGCTGGGATTAAAACAGGACGGAAGTTCCGAAAATAACAAAAGCAAAGGGCAGATCCCTCGAACCGCGCCCCGCGCCGCGGAAACCAGGGAAAAACAGAAACGCGCGGGACTCCGCTCGGGACAACGTGTTTTTGTGGGTGCTTGGAGTTTCGAGTGGAACTTAGAAGAAATGGCGGTGGATGAAGGCGCCGGCTTCGGAGCCCGCTTGTGGGACGACCGAGGTATAGATTAGCACCAGGGTGAGGATGATCATGATGATGCTGGCGGTCCAGGCAACGACGTTGAAGCCCCAGGTGTTTATGTGGTCGCCCATTAAGTCCCGACGATTGATGAGGATCAAGATGAAGATCAAGACGATGGGCAGCCAGATGCCGTTTCCTACCTGCGAATAAATCAAAATTTTCCAAAGCGGAGCTTTCGGAATTAGCACGATGCCAGCACCGACCACGATGAGCGCGGTGTAAAGCGAATAAAATGCGGGAGCTTCTTTGAATTTGCGGTCGAGGCCGGCTTCGAAGCCTAAGCCTTCGCAGATTACGTGCGCGGTGGAAAGCGGAAGGATGGAAGCGGCGAACAATGACGCGTTTAGAAGTCCGAAGGCGAAAAGCCAACCAGCCCACTTCCCTGCCAACGGAACCAAGGCTTGGGCGGCTTCTTTTGCGCTAGTGATGTTGGTGAGGCCGTGAACATTCAAGGTGGCAGCGCAGCAGACGATGATGAAAAAAACGATGATCATGCAGGAAATGCTGCCGACTAGCACGTCCATGCGGGCGTGCTTGTACTGGCGCGGGCCTACTCGTTTTTCCACGAAGCCTGCTTGCAGATAGAAAAATTGCCACGGCGCGATGGTAGTGCCGACCAGACCGGTGAGCATGAGGAGGTAGGGAGCGTTGAAATGCAGAGTTGGAATTACTAGTTCATGGGCGGCTAGCATCCAGTCGGGCTTGGCCAGGAAAGCGGAGAGGACGTAAGAAAGATAGAAACCGCAAGCTACCAGGAAAATTTTCTCCACGATGCGATAGCTTCCGTAAACGACCAGGAGCCAAACTGCAATGGCCGCCAGAGGGACTGATACGTAGCGACTTACATGCATGATTTCGGATGCTTCGGCTACCCCAGAAAATTCCGCGACGGTATTGAATAGGTCCACGAAAAGTGCGGCGACCATGACGAAGAACGTGGAGCGGAAGCCGAATTCCTCGCGGATTAAATCGGAGAGGCCTTTTCCGGTGACGACGCCCATGCGGGCGCACATTTCCTCGCTGACGTAGAGCGCGATGGTCATGGGAATCAGAGACCAAAGGAGCGTGTAACCGAATTGCGCTCCGGCCTGCGAATAAGTGCTGATGCCGCCGGCGTCGTTGTCAACGTTGGAGGTGATGAGTCCGGGGCCGACGACGGCGAGGAACACAGCGATACGCTTGCGCCAGAAATACGAGCGGCGGTTGAGGTTCGTGCCGCGCTTTTTCCACGCTGCCAGCGCGTCCGTGACTGTGGCCCGAGCGTTCATCGCGTTTAGCTTTGCCCTTCCTCTTCCCGCTGCGGTTTCAGAATTTGCGAGTCCACTACATGAGCTGTACTTCAGCGGCTAAAGCCACAACCCACAAAGATTCAAGCAACCCTGGCTGCAAAGATCGCAGCGACTTTGAGGGTAAAGATTAAAGCTTCTCCCCGTGTTCCGATGCTCTAAGACTTTTCGGATGTTCTCTATGCGCTTATAGCGCGGCCAAAAACACGACCTGCCAAGACGAACAACCGTGGCTGCAAAGAATCAAACAACCCTTGCTACAGAGATCACAACTGTTGCGGCAAAAATCAAGCGACCGTCAAAACTAGCTACTGGAACCGCAAGACTAAAGGCTTCGCTGCTACTGTGACCCAGGCGTTCAACATGGATGTGCATGCTCACACGGATGTCCGCGCACACACTTCAGATTTTGGCGCGCATTCTGCTCACTACGTCATCCACGGTAATTGCGCCAACGGGATGTTTGTGCTCGTTGACAACCGCGAGACTGCGCAAATTATACTTGTCGAAGAGCTCGAAGACTTCTTTGTCCTTGGTATCGGGAGTGACGGAAAGCAGCGGCTCGGAGATTAGCTCCGACATGCGCTGCTCGGTGTCGGCCAGAAGCAGTTTGCCGAGCGGCACGGTGCCGGCGAGAGCGGCGTCGCGATTGATGAGAATCACGTTGTCAATCTGGTCCACGCCGATTTCGTGGAAGCGGATATAGTCCACAACCTCGCCACGAGTAGCGTCTTCGCCGACCACAACCATTTCGGTGGTCATCATGCCACCGGCGGTATTTTCGTGGAAGCGCATCAACTCTTGCACTTCGCTGGCTTCGCGATGCTCCATTTCGTCCAAAACTTCTTTGGATTTGCCGGGCTCCAGGCTGGCGATCAAGTCGGCGGCTTCGTCAGGATTCATTTCTTGCATGATGTCAGCGGCGCGGCCGGGTTCGAGGTTTTCGACGACTTGCGTTTGCAGGCGCTTGTCGAGTTCGGCGATGGTTTCGGCGGCGGTTTGTTCGTCGAGGGAGGCGATGATGCCCTGGCGCTCGTCGGGCGACAGCTGCTCCATGATGTCGGCAAGATCGGCGGGATGTAGCGCGGCGAGTTTCTCGCTGGAGAGACGCAGCTTTACGCGGCGGAGCGGATCGGGTTCGACGAGGTTGACAAATTCCCACTGAATTTTTCGCGGCGGGAGCTTGGCCTGGATTTTGCGGATGGCCATAGGCGGGACAACTCCCTGCAGGAGGCGGCCAACCGCGCCAGCCAGGCCGATGTCAACTTGAGTGATGCGCAGCTCGGTGTTGCCGTTGGTGCGGTTGTCGGCAAGGTCGATATCGTTTACGCGGACGACTTTGCGGCCGTTGGTGTCGATGATTTGCTGGTCGAGCAAATCTTTTCGGATGGATAGATAGCTTTCGTTGGGCTGGTAAAGTTCTAATGCGGATTCGTCTGTGGTGAGAGCGACACGTCCAGGGCTGATAATGCCGATCTGGTCGTAACGGGCGATGAGTGGGCGGTATTGGCCGCGGCTTAACAGAAATTTGGATACACGGTTGGGCTGGTCGCCGGGTTCGACGAACATTTCTTTAATGCGTCCCACGAAATTGCCGTGGGAGTCGTAGGTTTCAGCGCCGAGAAGTTCGGTTGCGTGAAGCATGGTGACTCCTTGTCGAACGATGGCCAGAGCGGCGGGCTCGTGCCCAGCGTTTCAGTCCGGCACAAAAAAAAGCCCGAAGCCAGCGCTGAAACCGGCTTCGGGCAAACGGGAAAACCCCTAAGCTAGTTTAGGCCTGGCTTCGCCTTCCTGCTATTGCGAGCTGCTGACTGCGTAAAAGCGCCACCAGCGGAGCCGTGATGGGTCCGCTGCGTTGCCACGAGCTGGAGGGTGCTGCAATCGGGCCGCGACGCACCTGGGTTTCCGGGTAGGGCCCTACTCCATGGCTCCGAATTGGATTGCTGCTCTTCCATTCCGATGCACATCTGCTCGTTTCGACTAGTAAATGCAGATGCTAAGTTTGTCAAGCGAAGAGTGAAGATTTAGCGAGATTTTTGCGGGGTGAACAACATATTTTGCAATTTGCGGTGGTGACGGCGACAATCGGCGGCGTAGAGAGTCCAATATGTGGAACGGATGTAGTCTCGGGGCGTGAAACCGAGGGCGCGGGCGGTGCGATTGATCGCGGCGTGACTGCCTTCCAGCTCGAGGAAGGTGCCAACGGGGGTCTCGTCGAGGTCGATGTGGAGAGAGTTGAGGTGGAAGCTGGCGCGATATTTCTCGTAACGGAAGCCGGGGCGGAAACCTAGACCCCTTAACCCCTGCGACAGGCGGCGAGGGTCCTTTATGGGCTCTTCGTTCTCTTGGACTTCTTTGTACAAGCGCTTTTTGGTAACTGCGGACGATTGGGGACCGGGGCGAAGGGGCGCTTTGGCGGTGAGGATTGCTGAGGCTGGGCCGCCGCGAACATTATTGCCCGGGGCTGGGGTTTGCTGGCGGAGGCGGAGCAGGCGACCGGAGCGTCGGTAGCCGGAGTCGGGGGTGTCGAACAGAGTGTTCCGTTCGTGGACGCGGCCTCGCGATACGGCGCCTAGCTTGCGGAGACGGCCAAGGATGTCGGGGAGATTGTCTACGCCTAACTTGATTTCGATTTCGCGCTTCGAACTGATTTTCGCGGGCACGGCTCAGTATAAAACAACGACAGCGAATTGAACGCGAGGAACGTATTGCCAAACACGCGCGGGGGCCAGATAATCGCTTACCACCTCGGCCCTGCCACCATCCGTCCGTGGCGCGGCCTGCATCCATGACCGAACCGACTACCCCGTTGATGCGGCAGTACCGTGGGTTGAAGAAGCAGCATCCGGCTGCCCTGCTGTTGTTCCGCCTCGGAGACTTTTACGAGCTTTTCTTCGAAGATGCGGTGGTGGCATCGAAAATCCTGCAAATTACGCTGACGGCGCGCAACAAAGAAAAAGGCGACGCGATTCCGATGTGCGGCGTGCCTTATCATGCGGCGGAAAATTACATCGCGAGACTAATTCGGGCCGGACACAAAGTAGCAATTTGCGAGCAGATGGAAGAGCCGGGGCCCGGAAAGAATCTTGTTCGACGGGAAGTGGTTCGCGTACTTACGCCGGGAACGGCAAGTGGAGCTGGTCTGGTCGAGCCGAAAGAAAATAACTATCTTGCGGCGGTGGCTCGTAAAGGCGCGGTCGGCGCTTCGAATATGGCGCTGGGAGCTGCCGTGTCGGGTGCGGCGCAACGCGCTTCGCAAAATAAAACGGCAGCGGAACCTCGGATAGGCCTGGCGTTCGTGGATCTTTCGACTGGCGAATTTCGCACTACGGAATTTTCGGGGGAGAAAGCAGAGGCGCGTCTGCGGGATGAACTTGGCGTGCTGCGCCCGCGCGAAATCCTTCTGCCACGCCCGGTGACGCTCTTTCCTACTGCTATTCCGACGGAGATGGATGGGCTTGGCGCGGTGGAAACCCGTCTCGATGATTGGATATTTCAAACCGATCATGCGACGCGCGTGCTGGAAGAACATTTTCGGGTGGTCGCGCTGGAAGGCTTTGGACTGCAGGGGCATCCGCAGGCTACGGCAGCGGCGGGAGCTATCGTCCATTACTTGCGGGAAATGTCTGCGATTAGCGCTGGCCATCCCGAAGATATGGTCGCGATTCCTTCGCTGCGTCCTGCCGGTGCCGGGCTCGAACATCTGGATCGGCTGGCCTACTACGAACAGCAGGATGCAATGCTCCTGGATTCGGTAACTATACGGAATCTGGAGCTGGTGGAACCTGCCGCGGGCGACGATGTTTCGGCGACACTTTTGAAAGCGATTGACCAGACGTGCACGGGAATGGGGGCGCGGCTGCTGCGAAGATGGATTTTGCGCCCGGAGATTTCGCTCGCGGAAATCAACGACCGGCTCGATGCGGTTGGCGAACTGAAATCGCAGACTGTGCTACGGGAGGAACTGCATAAGGAGCTTGAGGGAATTCTCGATCTTGAGAGGCTGACTAGCCGCGTAACGCTGGGGGCAGCGACGCCGCGCGATTTACTGGCTCTGCGGCAGTCGCTCGACAAAATTCCGGCGTTGCGGCGTCTGATCGCGGGGGCGGAAACAGGTGAAACTAACGGAGGGACGGCTGCGGCAGCTAGCCGGCGGCTGCTGGCACTCTGCGACCAATTGGATGAGATGGCTGACGTACGCGAGGTCATTGCTCGCGGAATCGCGGACGACCCGCCTGCCCTGCCCAGCGATCCTGGAGTGATTGGGCGTGGATTTAATGCTGAACTTGACGAATTGCGCGAGGTTACAACGCGCGGCAGGCAAATTATCGCGTCGATGGAAGAACGCGAGCGGAAGCGCACTGGAATTCCGTCGCTAAAGATACGTTACAACCAGGTATTCGGTTTTTACATTGAGATTTCGAAGACGAACCTGCATTTAGCGCCAGCGGACTACGACCGGAAGCAAACTCTGGTTAACGCCGAGAGGTTTACGTCTGCAGAATTGAAAGAGCATGAACAGAAAGTGCTTTCGGCGGAAGACCGCATGGTGGAAATTGAGCGGCGGTTGTACGGCGAAATTCGCGAAACGATCGCGCGGGAAGCGACCAGGCTTCGCGGCACAGCAAATGCCATCGCGCAACTCGACGTGCTTGTGAATCTGGCGCGTATTGCTGCTATGCGGAATTACACGCGTCCGGAATTCACGGAAGCTGAGGTGCCTCGCAAAGGTATTCGCGATATCGGGATTCATGTTGCGCGGAAAGAGAAGGCCGAACGTTCGCGAGGAATCTTAATGATTGCCGCGGGCCGGCATCCGGTGATCGAAAGATTGCTGGAAGAGCGCGGCGAAAGATTTGTGCCGAATGATTTGTATCTGGACGACGAAAAACAATTTCTTTTGGTGATCACCGGACCGAATATGGGGGGTAAATCGACTTATCTTAGGCAAGTGGCATTGATTTCGATTTTGGCGCAGATGGGATCGTTTGTTCCGGCGGCGCAGGCGAAACTGCCGCTGCTGGATCGGATTTTCACGCGCATTGGAGCGTCTGACAATCTGTCGCGAGGGCGCTCAACATTTCTGGTGGAAATGAGCGAGGTGGCTGCAATTCTTAGCACGGCTACGGCCGGGAGTCTGGTGCTGCTGGATGAAGTGGGGCGCGGGACGTCGACATTTGACGGGTTATCGATCGCGTGGGCGGTGGTGGAAGCGCTGCACGCCGGGACACGTCCTCGCACGCTATTCGCGACGCACTATCATGAATTGACGGAGCTGGAGCAATTGTTGCCAGGCGTGCAGAACGTTCACGTTTCGGTGCAAGAGTCGGGAAGCGAAATTATTTTTCTCAGGCGCGTGGAACCTGGCAGCGCGAACAAGAGCTACGGGATCGAAGTGGCCCGGCTGGCGGGCTTGCCAGTGGGCGTGATATCAAGAGCGCGGGAGATTTTGCGACGTCACGAACAGAAAGAAGAGAAATTGACCGAGGAACTTTCACCTGGTGCGGCGAGTGATGAGGCGGATCGTCGAGCGCATCAAACCAGTTTCACCGCGCTCGACGGATCGGTGCTGGAGGCTTTGCGCGGAGCGGATTTGAACAAGCTTACTCCGCTGGAAGCGATGGTTCTGTTGGCGGCATTGCAAAAACAGCTTTCATGAGAAAGCGCGGACAATCGATGCTGGTGCTGGGGATGATGTCAGGGACCTCGGCCGACGGAATCGACGTGGCGCTTGCACGCATCTCCGGGAGGCCGCCCAAGCTTTCGATAAAACTCGAAGGGCACCGCCACGTTCCCTTCTCTTCGCTGGTGCGCAAGGCGATTTTGCGCGTCGCGGCAGGCGAGCAGGTCGGCGCGGCGGAAATCAGCCAGTTGAATTTTGCGTTGGGTGAAGAATTTGCGCAGGCCGCTCTTGCTGGGTGCAAGGCTTGGCGAGTGCCCATGCGAAAGATTTCGTTGATTGGTTCGCACGGGCAGACGATCTATCACCAGGGCGCGCCGTCTTCCTTTGTCGGGCATTCGAGAATTTCTTCTACTCTGCAAATTGGGGAGCCCAGCGTGATTGCCGAGCGCACTGGAGTGACAACGATCGCAGATTTTCGGCCGGCGGATATGGCGGCTGGAGGACAGGGCGCTCCGCTGGTTCCGTTCGTTGATTATTTATTGTATCGGCACCCGAAGCGGAATCGCGTGGCCTTAAATATTGGCGGAATCGCGAACGTCACGGTGATTCCGGCTGGGGCCAAGCCGAAGGACGTTTTTGCATTCGACACCGGCCCGGGCAACATGATCGTCGATGCCTTGGTGGAGAAATTCACGCATAGCCGCGCGCGTTACGATAAAGATTCGGAAATGGCGTTGCGGGGATGGATGCTGCCGAAACTACTGAACGAAATGATGGAGCATCCTTATCTTCACAAGGAGCCACCGAAAACGGCCGGTCGAGAACAATTCGGGCGAGCGTACGCAGAGAAAATATTGGTCTGGGGCAAAAAAAATCGGGCCAAGCCGGCCGATGTGGTGCGCACCGCGACAATCTTTACTTCCCTTTCGATCGGAAATGCGTTTCAGAAGTTTATCCTGCCGCGAACGCCGGTGGACGAGTTGATCGTCTCTGGCGGAGGCACGCGGAATACGCTGATGATGGTTTACCTTGCCGCAATTCTCCGGGGATTTTCGATCGTTTCATCCGATCATTTCGGGATTCAGCCTGAAGCGAAAGAGGCTTTGGCGTTTGCGATTTTGGCGTACGAAAGTATTCATGGACGGCCGAACAATTTGCCCTCCGCAACGGGCGCTGATCATCCCGCCATTCTTGGAAAGCTGGTTCATGGGCGCGCGCGATAAACTGCGCCGTCGCCTGGCTGTTCTGGCATTACTCACGCTACTGATTCCAGCTGGCTGCTCTTACTTGCGGCAGGAATCGGATCCGGATACTTTGGTTTTTCTGATGGAGGCCGCGCCTACAAATCTGGATCCTCGCATTGGCGCGGACGCCTACTCGGCTCATCTCGACGGACTGATTTTTTCGAGCTTAGTGGCGCATGACGCGCAGATGAATGTGATTCCGGACCTGGCTGAGCGTTGGGAGACGCCGGATCCGCTCACCTATGTGTTCCATCTGCGCCACGGAGTGAAATTCCACGATGGGCGCGAACTTACTTCGGCGGACGTGAAGTTTACCTTCGACACGATTATTTCCGGAGTGGTGAAAACTCCCAAGCGAGGCCAGTTTCGACTGGTTACTTCAACCGAGGCGCCGGACGCCTATACCTTTGTGTTCCATTTGCGCGAGCCATATGCGTCGTTTCTTTTTGGACTTGCACGGCCGAGCATTGGAATCGTCCCGCGAGATTCGCCTGCAGGGGTATCGCAACATCCGATCGGAAGCGGGCCGTTCCGCTTGGTAAGCCAAATAAGAGACGAGGAAATTATTCTGGAGCGCAATCCTGATTATTTTGGAGTGGCGCCGAAAATCGAACGCATTCGTTTTCGGATCGTGCCGGACGCGATCGTTCGTGCGCTGGAGTTGCGCAAAGGCTCGGCGGACGTGGAAATCAACTCTCTGACGCCGGACATGTCGGCCACGCTCGCGAAGGAACGCGGACTGGTGGTGGACGAGCAGCCTGGCACACCGCTGGCTTACCTGGCATTCAATTTTGAAGATCCGATTCTTGCGCATCGCGAGGTGCGACAGGCGCTGGCTTACGCGACGGACCGCGCGACATTGGTAAAATATCTGCTGCGTGGGCAGGCGCGGCTGGCTAGCAGTCTGCTGCCGCCAAATCATTGGGCATTCGATGCGGACGTCCCGCAATATGACTACGATCCCGGGCGTGCTGAAAAGTTGTTGGACGCTGCGGGGTTTCCACGCGAGGCCGACGGCGTGCGATTTCATCTTGCGTTGAAAACTTCGACCGATGAGTCTGTTCGGCTGACCAGCGCGGCGATTGCGGACCAATGGAAACGCGTGGGCGTTGCGCTGGATTTAAGGCCGCTCGAATTTGCCACTTTCTTTTCGGACATTTCGCGCGGGAGTTTTCAGCTTTACACGCTGCGGTGGGTGGGAGCGAACAACGATCCGGACATTTTCGAGTATGTTTTCAGTTCGAAAAAGATTCCGCCGGATGGAGCGAATCGAGGGCGCTATCGCAATCCGACGCTGGATGCCCTGCTGGACAGCGCGCGCGTGGAAATGGACCAGGAGAAAGCGGAAGGTGATTTTATGGCAGATTCAGAAGATCGTGGCGGACGACGAGCCCTACATCAACTTGTGGTATCCGGATAATGTTTGCGTGCATCGCGAGAGACTTACTGATGTGCTGATTCCGCCGGGCGGGGACTACGAGTTTCTGGATACCGCTAGACTGAAATAGGAAATTTCCAGCGTTTATGCAGACGAGCCGCATTCAAGAGCTTTAGCAATTTCTTCTTCGGGAAGCGCGCCTTCACGAGCCAGCGTCCAATCGTCGCCATCGATGCGCACGATAGTCGATGCCATTGTGGCGCCGGTATCGCCTGCGTCGAGAATCAACGGGAGGCGGTTGCCGAGCTGTTTCACAATTTGGGCTGCGTTTGTGCAGGACGGAAAGCCGGAAAGATTCGCGCTGGTTCCGGTGATGGGGCCGCCGACAGCGTCGATGATGGCGGTGGGGATAGGCGAATTGGCCCAACGCAGCGCGACGCGGCCGCTGTTTCCCGTAACTTTTAGCGGGAGGCGGTGCGTGGCTTCCACAACGAGGGTCAACGCGCCGGGCCAGAATTTGTGCGCCAAGGTAAGAAACACATCCGGGACATCGCGAATCAACGAAACTGCCTGCTCAATCGAATTCACCAGGATAGGGAGCGCTTTTGTTTCGGGGCGGCCTTTGGCTTGGAATACGGCTTCAATGGCGGCGAGATTAAACGGGTCGGCGGAGAGGCCGTAAAAAGTGTCGGTGGGAATGCCGACAACTTCGCCGCGTTTGATGAAGCCGGCGGCGTAGTCTACCACGCGGGTTTCCGGGGCCTTGGAAGATATTTTAAGAACTTCGACGGGCAATGTTCACTCGCGGCGTTGTGCCATGATGCTTTGGGAAACTAACACAGGGATGGGCGCGCAAGCAAGCCGTGGAAATTGGTGGGCGGGTTTACGCCGGAGCGGGCGTTTGTTACGCTTGTTGCATGGCGCAACAATTTCCTTTGGATAAGCGCGCAGATAGCGGGCGGGAGAGTTCACGCCATACTTCTAGCGGAAGCGCTGCGACAACCGCGGCGGGGTTAGCGCAGACAGACCTAATCAGCAGCCGCGACAACAAATGGCTGAAGAAATTCCGGGCGGCGCTGCGCGGAGCTGGACCTCAACAGGGCGAGCCGATCGCTGCGGAAGGGCCGAAACTGGTGGAAGAAGGAGTGCGCGCAGGGCTCGAAACGGAAGCTTTGTTGGTAAGCGAGACCGGCGAACGTCAGTTGGAACGGATATTGCGCGCGGCTAGTGAAAGCGAGTCCGGGATTCCCCGATCGCGAATTTTCAGGACCACCGACAAACTATTTGAAAGCGTCGCAGGAACTGAGACGCCACAAGGTGTGGCCGCTCAATTTCTCGCGCGCCAATGGAGTTTTGAGGACGTGCTGCGTGGTCGGGCTAATCGCGATGGAGCGTATCGCAGCGATGCTCCGCTAGTGATTGTTATGGCGGGAGTGCAGGATCCGGGGAACGTGGGAACGATTGTGCGCTCGGCGGAGGCGTTTGGTGCGTCGGGAGTTGTAGCGACGCGCGGGACGGCGGATCCCTGGTCGCCGAAAGCATTGCGAGCATCTGCGGGGTCGGCACTGCGTTTGCCGCTGCTTGCGAGGTGTTGCGGGGCCCGTGCTGTTGGCGCAAATGCGCATGGTGGGAGTGCGGATACTTGCGGCCGGAGCGAAACCGACTGAAGCGGCTAGCGCGAAAGACGCACATTTCGAGGGAGCCATGGCGGACATGCGTGGCGCTTGCGCGATTTTTATCGGCAACGAAGGAGCGGGTGTGCCCAGTGAAGTGGAACACGCGGCCGATGAATGGATTTCGATTGCGATGAGCGACGATGTGGAATCGCTGAATGCGGGGGTGGCTGCATCGGTGATTTTGTTTGAAGCGGCGCGGCAACGGCGCGGTGCGTAAATCCGTATGGGACTTTTTAAAACACTCGAACCAGAGCCGGAAGCGGAGTCGCAGGCGGGACGTCCGCTTGCGGATCGCATGCGTCCGCGCACTCTGGATGAATTTATTGGACAGCAAGAGCTGCTTGGCCCGGCGAAGCCTCTGCGCACGCAGATTGAACGTGACGATCTGAGTTCGATGCTGCTATGGGGTCCACCGGGATGCGGGAAGACTACGCTCGCGCGAATTATTGCCAAGAGCACGCGGTCAAACTTCATTCCCTTCAGCGCGGTGCTTGCCGGAATAAAAGAAATAAAGGAAGTGATGACGAAAGCTGAGAGCGCCCGGCGCTACGGGGCGCGCACGATTGTTTTTGTGGACGAAGTACATCGCTTCAACCGCGCGCAACAGGATGCTTTTCTGCCGCATGTGGAGGCTGGAAATATTTTGCTGATTGGAGCGACCACGGAGAATCCCTCGTTTGAAGTGATCGCTCCGCTGCTATCGCGGATGCGCGTTTACGTGATGAAGGCGCTCTCGAACGACGAGATTGTTGAACTTTTGCGGCGAGCGCTGACGGATCCAATTCGCGGGTTGGGCAAGGAAAAAGTGGAGACACCTGAAGACGTCTTGGACCGGATCGCTATTTTGGCGAATGGGGATGCACGCTCGGCATACAACACATTAGAAGCGCTGGTGATGGGCACGACGCCGGACGCCGAGAACCGGCGCGTTTTATCGCAAGCCCGTCTGGAAGACGTGTTGCAGAAGAAGTTTCTGCTTTACGACAAATCGGGCGAAGAACATTTCAACCTGATTTCTGCGCTGCACAAGTCGGTGCGAAACTCAGATGCGGACGCTTCACTGTATTGGCTGGCTCGGATGCTGGAATCGGGCGAAGATCCGTTGTATGTGGCGCGACGGCTTGTGCGAATGGCAAGCGAAGATATAGGGCTAGCGGAGCCGCATGCGGTGCAGGTCACGTTGGCGGCCATGCAAGCATTTGAATTTCTGGGTCCGCCGGAGGGCAATCTCGCGCTGGCGCAGGCCGCTGTATATCTGGCGCTGGCGCCGAAATCGAATGCGGTGTACACGGCTTACGGCGAGGTGCAAGAAGATCTGCAAAAGACGATTGCCGAACCTGTCCCCTTGCACTTGCGAAATGCGGTGACGGGATTGATGAAGCACATTGGATACGGAAAAGGCTATCAGTACGCGCATAACTCGGAAGAAAAAGTAACGGATATGACTTGCCTGCCAGAAAGTCTGGTTGATCGTGTGTACTATCATCCGACCGATCAGGGATTCGAAGCGCGAATCCAGCAGAGGATGGAAGAAATCCGGCGCATCAAGACGAGGCGCTCGCATGAAAAGGACGAAGGATGAGCGCGCGAGGACGGCAAGGTGTCATTCAATTCACTGTGAATTCACGTTTCCTGTTCATCTTGCTCGTGCTTGCTCTATGCGTTCCTCTGCTCTCTTATTCTCAAGGCAAAGCGCTGGTGAAGATTGACGAAGATGTTCAAGCCTTTGCGATCGGGGCGGATAATCGGATCGTCTATGCCGTGCAGCACATGCGCAAGTTCAAAAAAGCACGAGTCGAACGCGACGACTTGTGGATTTCTTCTCCTGAGGGAAAGCAGAAGAAAATCGGTGACGGCGAAAAGATATTTGCGGATATGTTGTTGAACTACCAGGTGCAGTCGTTTGCATGGTCACCGGACGGACATCGCATTGCGGTGATGATGCAAACCGCGGAAATGGTGCCGCCGAAAGGAACGAGGGATCAGCAGCTTGACGAAGAGGAAACACAAGCGCCGCGCGGAATGGTGGCCGTTTATCTGATGGATGACGAGGGACATCAAATCCCAATTCAGGGAATGAAGGACGGGCTGCTCAACGATGGGTACAACGCAACTTGGCTTGCGGACGGACAAACGTTGGTGTACGTCACCAAGACTGGTGCAGATTTTAACGAGTTGAATACGCTGATCCCGTCGCAAGGAAAAAGCAAACCGCTTTTTCAAGGACATACTTTCGCGGCGCTGGCATGGGACACGAAAAACAATCAAGCCTTTGCCATTGAGGAGAGCACCAGAGTTCTGACCTCGCCGATGCTTGTCCGGCTGAATCTGGCGACAGAAACGAGGACACCGGTGGTGCCGGTGGATGAATATGTGGGCGGCTTTGCGGTATCGACCTCGGGAAAGAAGGCTGGATATTTTCGCGACGGAGATACGCTAGAAGTGCGAGACCTGCTCAACCCAACTGCGCAACCGGTGCAAGTGAAAGTGGCCATTGGCGTTTTCCAATGGGGACGTGACGACCGGCGCGTTTTGCTGAAGCGCGGAGACCCGCTTAAATCCGGCAATCTAACGTGGGTGGGTGTGTACGACGGACAATTCGAGCCAGTTCTGCACGATCTGGTATTTCACGATTTCGAGCTTTCTCCCAACGGCGAATTGGTAGCGGTGACGGAACCGGGAAAGCGAAGTTTGTTGCTTTACAGTTTGCATTAGGCGGGTTTCCTTTAGCGTGGAAGGCCGCGGGATCTTCTGACCTGCTCCTTCAACATACATTTATTCATGACCACAAACAACCCAGCATGCCTGGCGCGTTCGGCCGCCTCGGCATTTTCGATTCCTTCCTGCATCCACACGCAATGCGCTTTTATCTGAATAGCGGCTTCCACTATTTCCGGGACAAACACCGGGCGCCGAAAGATATCCACAACATCTATTGAAGCTGGGAGGTCCTGTAATCGCGCGTAACTTTTTTCGCCAAGGACTACGGTTTCGTTGGGATTTACTGGAATGATTCGGTAGCCGACAGATTGCAGATATTCGGCTACGTGGAAACTGGCGCGCATGCGATTACTGGAGAGTCCGACCACCGCAATCGTTTTGCTGGAATTCAATATCTGCGTGATGACGTCTGGTTCGGACATGCCTGCGAACGCGGCGTTCGCGGCTGGATTAGGAGCGGAGGGTACTTTGTCCGCGGGATCAGCCATTTAAATCGCCGAGGTGTTTGAATCGAGAAGCGAGTGTGCGTGCGGTGCGGACTTGGGTACGCCGGCTTTTTGTACTTCCGTAAGGGCTTGCAGAAATTTCAGATTCTCTTCGTGCGTTCCAACAGTTACACGAATCGCTGACGGAAAACCCATCCAACGCATGGGCCGGACGATCACGCCGTGCTGCAGGAGCGCTTCCACCAGGGGTTCGCTGTCGATTCCAAATATTACGAGCAGGAAATTTGCCACAGAGGGAACGAATTTGATTCCGAGTCTCGTCAGCCCCGATGTTAATAGCGTGAGGCCTGCGCGGTTAGATTCCACGGAGCGGCGAACGTGATCGGTGTCGTCCAACGCTGCCAACGCGGCTGCCTGCGCGATACCAGAAGTGTTAAAAGGGCCGCGAATCTTGTTCATTTCCGCCAGAAGCGGTGCGGGACCGATGCCGTAACCAATGCGAAGTCCCGCCAGGCCATACACTTTAGAAAAAGTGCGCAGCACCAGGAGATGGCGGCCGCTGCGGACGATTTCGACGGAGCGAGAATAGTTTGAATCGTCAACGTAGTCGCAATAAGCCTCGTCGAGCACGACAAGGATATTTTCCGGGATGCGCGCGAGAAAGGCGTCGAGATGATCGGCGGTGAACATCGTTCCGGTAGGATTATTCGGATTCGCCAGAAAAATGAGCTTGGTCTCTTCGGGCATTTCCTGAGCGATCGCTTCCAAGTCGAAATGATATTCGCGCATAGGAACGTCAAAATAGCGGGCACCGGTGGCGCGAATTGCGATGTGGTAAAGCGGGAAAGAACCGTAAGAGGTGACGCCGCAATCGCCGGGAACTAATGCGATGCGCCCGGAAAGGTCGATGAGCTCGGTGGAACCGCCTCCCAGGATTATATTGTCCACTGAGATGGCGTGCTTTTTTGAGAGAGCTTCTCGGAGGTAAAAGCCACTGCCATCCGGGTAGCGGTTGGACCCCGCCAGCGCTTTTTGTGCGGCTTCGATTGCGCGCGGCGAAGGGCCGAGCGGATTTTCGTTGGACGCGAGCTTGATGGCGTGCATGTTCAATTCGCGTTCAACCTCCTCAATCGGTCTTCCCGGAACATAAGGCGCAAGCTCACTTATATACACCGGAACTAGATCGTTAATAAAATTGCTCATGCCTAGGCGCGCCTCAACGGTTTTTCTTCGGCCGCACAGGCAGGGCGTGCCTCGAACGATCGCGACGATCTAACGAACCTCGCATCGGGCGGCTTGGGCCTGCCGGGTTCGAGGCGGATCGATTTCCGCGTGGCGAATAATTGCTTTCGCGCTTGCTCTGGGGATCGGCCACGGCGGAAGTTCCCGCGCCGACGTGGTTTCCGGCATGTTGCGCTTTGAGGATTGGCCTTTGCGATTTGCCTGGTTTTGGTTTCGGAGTGAACGGCCGCCGCTTGATGCGCGGGCGTCGCGGTATGGCAATGGCTTCAGAACTTGGCTGAACTAAACGCAGAAGCGTGGCCACTTCGGCGTCCGATAGGGCGCGATGGTGTCCGGGAGCGAGCGATTCAAGCGCAAGATTTCCGATTGCGACGCGTTTCACTTTTTCAACTGCGTGGCCGGTCTGGAAAAGACGAGTGCGCAAGGCGTCGTTGCGCGCTTCGCAGAGCGTAACTTCATACCAGGGGGCGTCTTTCCCTTTCAGGCGGACGATGTGCGCGCCAGTCGCGCGCGAGAGGCTTTCGATTTCTTCAAAGGTGAGTAGAGTTTTGAGTTTCAGATTGTAGGTCTGCTTGAGTTGGCGGGCCTTGAACATCAGGTTTGCGAGATCGCCGTCATTCGTCAAGAAAACCAGGCCCATCGCGTGATATTCGAGGCGGCCTACGGGAAAAACGCGCTGGGTCACTCCGTGGAGCAAATCGCTGAGAGCGCGACGACCTTCCGGATCGCTCAGGGTGGAAACTATTTCCGGCGGTTTGTTCAGGAGAAGATAAATTCTCTCTTTTTCGGGGCGCAGTAGCCTACCGTTTACTTTGATGTGATCGCGCGATTCGTCGGCCTTGGAGCCCAGCTCTGTTACGGTGCGTCCATTGACGGTAACCATTCCCGAAGAAATGAGTTGCTCGGCGTGCCTTCTAGAGGCAATTCCGGCGCGGGCGATGATTTTTTGGAGTCTTTCGAGCATAGAGTTCGACGCGAAATCGAGCTTACAGATTAGCACGGAACTGGAGATCCAAAGCTGAAGCTGGCGGGTCGAACTTGAATAATTTTGGAGGCTAGCTTCCGGGTTCTAACGAGCCTTTTCCGCCCGATGCTGCCGCGGCTCGCACGCTGTCGGTTTCGCTGGAAGTACTTTCGGAACTACCGGCACTTGCATTGTGCAGTTCCGCGGAGGCTGCCGTGACGTCAGCTTCGATTGGATCATCTAGAACGCGGCCGGCGGCTTCGGTTCCCGTCCCTGATTCTGAGGATGCCGCCGGTGCCACGGAAGAATCTTCGGGCTCGGTCGGGGCGATGCCGGTGTCGTCACCGAGGGCGGCTTGCGCCAGGGCTTCAAATTCTTTCAGGCTGGGAAGCTCGTCCAGGTCGAAAAGGCCAAAGCGCATCAGGAACTGTTTTGAAGTGCGATACAGAATCGGCCTGCCAATCACTTCTTTGCGGCCTGCAGTGGTGATCAACCGCTTTTCGAGAAGCGTCTTAATAACTCCGCCGACGTTTACGCCGCGAATCTCGTTAATTTCGGGAATCGTAGCCGGCTGTTTGTAGGCGATGACCGCGAGAGTTTCCAGCGCGGGCATCGTGAGACGCAACGGGGGCTGAAGGCTTTTGATGAATTTGCGCACGACGTCGTGATGCTGCGCTTTGGTGTAGAACTTCCAGCCGCCGGCAACCTTGCGGACTTCAATTCCGCGGTCGTCGGTCTGATAGTTAGCGACGAGAAGATCGAGCGCAGCGCGAGCCTCCGCTTTCTCCACACCCAAGGCTTTCGCGATTTGATCGAGCGTGGCCGGCTCGTCTGCTGCGTAAATGATGGCTTCCAGTGCGGCTTGAATTTCTTGTGGCCTCATGGTCAGAGATATTGCTCCTCAATTTGTGACATGGCATCGGGGCCGGCGAAAACGGCGTCGAACATTTTGTGTTTGCGCAAACGAATATCGGAGAAAAGTTCTGACTGCACGAGCATCACGGCTTGCATACGCACCATTTCGAGGACGGCCAGCAGGGCGACGATCATGGCGTTGCGCGTCTCGCAAGTTTCGAAGAAATCGATGAGGGATAGGGGCTCGTCGTTGGCTGCAAGACGCTGGCGTAGGCGGTCCATCATTTGCGCGACGGTTACGGTTTCGTGGTGCAGCTCGAACTTCTTGACGTCTTTTTTGCGTTCGAGGATTTGCTGGAAAGTTTTTACGAGATCGACGAGCGAGACGACTAACTCGCCTTGGACTTCATCGCCGGCGTACAGCGTGCGGTCGGGATGGGACCAGACGTGATCTTCCACTTGCTGCTTCTGGTAGAGAAGTTGGGCGGCGTTCTTGAATTTTTCATGCTCGAGCAGGCGGTGCACGAGTTCATCGCGCGGATCCAGCTCTTCCGGACCAGCGAGCGGATCGGGTGGCAGCAACATTTTCGACTTGATGTGAATCAGCGAAGCGGCCATGTAAATAAAATCAGCGGAAACGTCGATGTCGAGTTTTTCGAGCTGGTGAAGGTAATCGAGATATTGCTCGGTAACTTTTGCGACGGGAATGTTGTGGATGTCCATCTCCTGCTTGCGAATTAAATCGAGCAGAAGATCGAGTGGGCCTTCGTAGACGGGAAGATTAATGCGATAGGGTGACGCCATTCCACCGTCCTCGACCAAAGATCAACAGAAAGAGCAGATCCCTCGCTGCGCTCGTCGGGATGACCATTGTGTCCGGGCCTTAAAATTTGACCATTTCGCAAAAGCCTCGGCGCCAAAACCCCTCGAACTTCAGCGCAAACATGAACTATGTTTTCGTGGCCTTCCGCGCATCGTCCCACTTAAATATGGCGTTGCGTACGCGCTGCATGGTTCGCTGGGCAGCCTTGCGCGCCTTATCTGAACCGGCATCGAGGATATCCCAAACTTGCTGCGCATGGGCCTCAAATTCTTTGCGGCGTGTCTGAATGGGCTCGATCCATTTGATCAGGTTGTCGGCCATGGCGTTCTTGCATTCCACACAGCCGATGCTTGCGGTGCGACAGCCTTGGTCGGACCAGGCGATTACATCGGGCGGCGAGAATAATTTGTGATAGGCGAAGACGGGACAGACTTCCGGGCGGCCGGGGTCAGTGCGGCGCACGCGTTGCGGATCGGTGACCATGTGTTTCAGGATTTTTGTTCGAATTTCGGCGGGCGGATCGCTTAGCCAGATGGCGTTACCGTAGCTCTTGGCCATGCGGCGGCCGTCCAGGCCGGGGAGACGCGGCGTCTCAGCAGCGAGGTAGGCGGGCTCGCGGAGGACCTGACTCATTTTCAAGTAATCGCTAGCTTCCGGAACTTCATCAATTAGATTCGCGAAGCCAACTTCGAGTACATGCTTTCGAAGAGCTACTTTGAAACGCGCGAAAGCGTCGGGGTCGGAAGGAAGCATACGATCGATCGCTTCCTTGGGAAGGCGGCTGCGCAATTTCTTTAGCAGTTCCCATTGCTGAGACAGATCGTCCTTTATTTCGAGACCGAAGTTCGCATTGAATCGCCGGACGATTTCGCGAGTGAGCTCGACGTGAGGAGCTTGATCTTCGCCGACTGGAACAAGTAACTCCTGGTTTGGCTCGCCATACATGACGATGTCGGCGGACTGAAGCAAAGGATAGCCGAGGAAGCCGTAGGTGCCGAGGTCGCGGTCTTTTAGATTTTCGATTTGCTCTTTGTAGGTTGGGACGCGTTCGAGCCAGCTAAGCGGCGTGATCATGGAGAGGAGCACGTGCAGCTCGGCGTGTTCGAGCACTTGCGATTGGACGAACAGAGTGGATTTCGCGGGGTCGAGTCCAACGGCGAGCCAATCGGTGGCGACTTGCAAAGTATTTTCGGCGACGGAAGATGTGTCTTCGTAGTGCGTGGTGAGCGCATGCCAATCGGCAACGAAGAAAAAACACTCGTATTCTTCCTGAAGCTTCAGCCAGTTCGAGAGGGCCCCGAAGTAGTGGCCAATATGGAGACGACCGGTGGGGCGCATGCCGCTGAGGACTCGTTTGAGCTTAGCCAACCTGGCGGACTCCTGCGGCGCGAGTTTGAGCGCCGGCGGGCGCGCTGCGCAATAAATCGCGCGCGATTACGATACGCTGCATTTCGCTGGTGCCTTCGTAAATTGTGAGCACGCGAGCATCGCGATAATAGCGCTCGACGTCCGTTTCGCGCGAATAGCCGACGCTGCCATGTACCTGCACGGCGCGATAGGCCACACGATTTGCCATTTCGCTGGCGTACAATTTTGCGCGCGAAGCGTAGGAACCAAGGCGCCGAGAGCCGGGTTCGCGGGATTCTTTATCGCGCATAAACGCGGCGTAGTGGGTAAGCGCGCGGGCGGCTTCGATTTCGGTTTGCATGTCCGCGAGCATCCACTGAATTGCTTGATATTCGGCGATGGGCTTTCCGAACGTGCGACGCTGTTTGGCGTAACGGGCGGCGGCTTCCAGGGCCCCTTGTGCCAAGCCAAGCGCTTGTGCGGCGATGCCGACGCGGCCACCATCGAGGGATTCGAGCGCGATTTTTAGGCCTTGGCCTTCTTCACCAAGGCGATTTCCACCGGGGACGCGGCAATTATCAAAAACAATTTCGGCCGAGCGCGAAAGGTGCAGGCCCATTTTTTCTTCGTAGCGGCTGATGCGGAAGCCGGGGAATGTCGGTTCAACTAAAAATGCGGTCACGCCGCGGGCGCCGGCGTCTGGATCGGTCTTGGCGAAAACCAAGTACACGCCAGAGACGCCGCCGTTGGTGACCCAGGTCTTCGTTCCGTTTAAAACGTAATGGTCGCCTTCGCGCACGGCGCGGGTTTGTACGCCCGCGGCGTCGGAACCAGCTTGCGGCTCGGTGAGGCAGAACGCGCCGAGAATTTCGCCACGCGAAAGAGGCGCGAGGTACTTCTTCTTTTGGGCTTCGTCGCCAAATTTCCAGACGGGGACACCGACTACGGAATTGGTGACGCTGAGAGCGACAGCGGTGGATGCGCAAACGCGCGCGACTTCCTCGAGCATCAGCGCGTAGCTGATGGTATCGGTTCCCGCGCCGCCCCATTCTTCGGGAACGAGCATGCCGCAGCAGCCGAGTTCGCCAAGCTTGCGGAGCTGCTCGGCGGGAAATTTCCCCTCGCGCTCGTACTCGCGCAGAATCGGACGCATTTCCGTCTCCATGAACTGGCGGACGGTATCGCGGATTAAAAGCTGGTCGCTGCTGAGTGAGAAATCCATCGAAAATGTTTACGCTGCGATGCTAGCACAACCTCGCTGCACATCGAAGTGCCGCGCGAATCGTGCTGCACTCGGAAACAGGCGAAATCTGAGGGCTTAGTTTGGAGCTGGGGTTTGTGGCTCTATCGGTTTTAACGTGGTGGACAGCTTTGATTTGTGGCCGGGCTTGACCGTGACCTTGTCTTCCTGGGGGACGCAGCCGTCCGCTGTGATGGTGACCTTGTAGAGGCCCGCTAGCAGGTTTTCCACCGTGAATTGGCCGTTTACGTCGGTTGCTACGCTGGAGGCGACGCCGGTCTTTACATTTGAGACGCTTACGCGCGCTCCGGCTAACGGTCCGCCATGTTTTTCGGAAACTTTGCCCGTGATCGAACCAGTTGGAGCTGTTGCGTTCGATGTTGGAGCGCTGGCGGCTTGCGCGTGCGATGGAAGCGGGAAAATGGAGACGGAGAGAAGAACCAGGAAGAGTAGCGCAACGCGTGGTACCTGGCTCGGCGTCGTATGAAAACCTGATGATGGATTTAAGAATGGCATGTGAAGAAGCTCCTATAGTTTTAACAGTTCGCGAAGGCGTTTTGTTTGCGCGCGCGATACGGGAATCTCGCTGGCGCGTTTGTCGTTCATTTTCAGCATGAAGCTGGATTTAAACCATGGCACGACTTCCTTGATGTGATTGATGTTCACTAAATAGGAGCGGTGCGGGCGCCAGAAACGGTCGGAGTCGAGAGAGGCGCTCAGCTCTTCAATGGTGCGATAGTTTGAGACGCCTTCGAAGTCACGAGCGAAAATTGTGATGGTTCCATCCTGAATCGCGGCGTAGATCATGTCCTGTGCGTCCACCAAGAACATGCGGGCTTGCGATTTCACCAGCAGCTTTACGGGTTGGGGAGCCCTTTGCGGAGAGGAAAGTTGGCCGACAAGATTTTCCAAGCGCTCGACGGGCGAGGTGTGCGCTTCCACCATTTTCTTTGCGCGCTGAATGGCTTTCGCGATGCGGGCTTTATCAAAAGGCTTCAGGACGTAATCTACTGCGCTTACTTCGAAGGCTTGGATAGCGTAATTGTCGTAGGCGGTGGCGAAAACTATTTGTGGGATACGAAGCTTGCGTTCTACCAACTTTTTCAGGACGCCAAAACCATCGAGACCTGGCATCTGCACGTCTAAAAAGACCAGGTCAGGGTCGTGCTCCTTGATGAGGGCAACGGCTTCCAGGCCGTTTTTTCCCTGTGCGACGATGTTAATTTCGGGGAAACCCTTGAGTAGGAAGGCGAGTTCGTCGCGCGCGGGGCGCTCGTCGTCCACAATGACTGTGTTGATGGGCATGGATTCGATGGGTAGTATATGCAACCGTGAGTAGTGCGGCAAGGAAGGCTGTGGGCATGTGTGAAAGCTCGGGTTGATAGTGCGATCTTGCAGCAACTGACAGTGCCGCGACGCTACACTTAAAACCTTTCGACCGAAGTCGCTTGGTGGACTGGCGATGGGTTACGGGAGATCACGTGGGTAAGAAAAAGATTTTGGCTAGGATTTTGAGCAGTAAAGTCATGTTCAAGGGACGCGTGTTTGGCGTTCGGCGAGAAGAGGTTATTGAGCCTGGAGGTGTACGGGCTACTCGCGAGATTGTTACGCATCCGGGTTCGGTCGTGGTCCTGCCGGTTTTTCCGGACGGGCGGATTCTGATGATTCGGCAATATCGGCATTCCGTGCGGCAATATCTCTGGGAACTTGTGGCCGGGAGTAAAGACGCGGGGAGAGTTTTGAAAAGGGAGCGCACCGCGAGTTGTTGGAGGAAACCGGGTACACCGCTCGGCGGATGCGAAAGATTCTAGATCTGTTCCCTACCCCCGGCTTCGTTAGCGAAAACATGGTGATTTTCCTGGCCGCAGGGTTGAAGCTGGGGAAAGCGCAGCCGGAGGCGGACGAGAAAATCGAAATGCGGATATTTAGTTTGCGCGAAATTGAATCCCGGATACGCACCGGAAAAATCCGCGACGCCAAATCGGTGGCGGGGATTCTGTACTACGCTCATTGCATACGGCGCGGAACGACAGAAAAAATAATCCATGCTGACAAACAATCCTGTCGGCGAAAGTGTCCGGGTCACATTTCTAGACTCGCAGACCTGTTCTTTCGGCCAGTTCCCTGCCAGGAACGCAAACCAGCTTGTCCCTTAGCGATTTGCTTTCGCCTGCTAAGCTTAGTCAGGCGGAGGTGTGCTATGGCTGATCCGGCACTCTACAAAAAACTTTATGAGATTTTGAAGTGGTCGAGCGTAGCAGCACTGGCGCTAACGCTAATTTTGGTTCTGCATACATCGCCGGCTCCGAATCTTCCCTATGATGCGAACGCGGCAGCGAGCGCCGAACAGAAATTTGAGGCCGCCGATAAAGCGAAGGCCGCGGGGCAACCAAGCCAAGTGCAGCTAGATCGCAGCGAACTCAATTCTTATTTGGCGCAGAATCTTCAGCTGGAAGGCAAGCCCGGACCGGCGCCACCTCAGGCGGCGAGCATGGATAATGTTCCAACGGTGGGTAGCGCTGTGCCTCCGGACGATCCAGCCGCAGCATTTCCCGGCGGAGACCAAGCCACTTTGGAGCAAGTGCAATCGTCGGTGAAGGACGTCAAGGTGGATATGGACGGCGACCTGGTGAAGGCTTACGTTATTTTCGATTATCACGGAAAGGATTTGTCGCTGGAACTGGACGGGCATCTGAGCGCGGACAGCGGCTATATAAAATTCGAACCGGTGGCGGGAAAACTTGGCTCGCTGCCGCTGCCGCAATCCACGCTTCAGGCGGCCGTGGAGAAGATGATGGCGTCTCCTGAAAATCGAGAGAAGCTAAGATTGCCCGCGGATATCAGCGACATTCAGATTCAGAACGGGCAGGCAGTGCTGAAGTACAAATAACACGCAATGAGGAATATGCCAAGTCGGCCGTGCCATTTTTTCAGCAGGCAATTCATTGGGATTCCAACTTTGCACTATAGGCTATTCTTCGCTGGCAAGATGTCATGAATTAAAGGCCATTGCGCCTTTGTCCGCGGTCAAGTCCGTCCGCTTCTCAACCCAGTTGGAAAAAGTAAACAGGGCAACCTGGTCTTCAGGTTGGAACGTAGTAAGGGAGTATTAGCGCCATGCTCTCCGCGACTGGCGACTAAGCGACGATCAGGAAATCGGGCGCTCGTGCTTTCCTACGCCGTAGATGCCGCTCTGCGGTTTCATTGCGCTTTCACGGCGGCCGAAGAGGGTAGGTGTTAAGCCAGCCAAGACCAAGAATAGCCGCAACTCATCTTGCGTAAACGCTCGTAAGACGCTTTGGTCGCGGAAAGTTTGCCATGGCGGCCAATTCCGCGCTGAATGCTCACGGCCCCCTTACGACCGTGAAATCGCCGGGACGTGCGCCAGCCGCGATGCTCCAGCCCGGCGCGAGAGTGAGCTTCCATCCGTTGCCGGTGATCTCGCCCGTCTTTCCCGCGGCATCCTTGGGCGATTTCACCACTACGCGCGAAAGCTTGCCCTGCTCGCGCACGATCAGCGCCCCGTCAGTCACTTCAAGCACTCCCCAAGTATCGCTCGCTCGGAGTGTCGTGTAGGCGCTTGTGTTCTCATCCATCGAAACCACGTCATTGGGATCAAATCCGTAGTTGAGCTGGTCGGTCGCAGGCAACATCAGCACGGGGCCCTCAATCAGGCGCTGTTTGAAGCTGGCAAGGACTGCTTGACGTTCCCGCTCCTGCTGCGTTCCAGCCAACGCAGCGCCCCGCCATCATAAAGCGCCGCGCGCTGATCGGCTGTGCCGGCAATATCTGACCGAAGCTGCACGCCGTAAGCCCGCTGCAGAATCTCGCCCAGATCCGATTCCGAAGTGAGGCTCTTGCGCCAGCTGACGCCGGCCAAATCCAGCAGCAGTCCATAGGCGGGGCCGCTCGCATAGGCGAAGGAACGTGAGAAACTGCTGTCGTCTTCCGATGAAACCAGCCTTTGAATCGCGGCTTCCATGGTGGCGGCATCCGTCGTGCCTCGCAATTTGTACCCGGTATATTCCGCGAGCCCTTCGTTTAACTCGAGCGCCGTCTCTTGCTGCTTCGCGTTAGCGAAGAGCGCTTGTCGGCGCGTGCGAAAGAGCAAGGCATCTTCAATGGCACGTTTGCGCTCTGTCGAAGGTGCATCGGGACGCGCCAGCGCCTGTCCCAAAGCGCGCCATTCCAGGCCCAGCCAGATACGGCCTTCCAGCGTGCCAAGATGCGCGTTCGCAGGGCTCGACGCCGGAAGTCCGAGCTCATCTTGAATGCGGTGAAACGATTCGTGCATCAGCAGTCGCGCCCGCGCTGTCGGACTTGCCGGCAGCGGCCACATGATCATGATCCAGCGCACTCCCGCCCAAGCAGTGGACGTGTTGGCGATATTGACCTCTGCCGGGAGAGTTCCGAGGTAAACGCCGTCCTGCAGCCTTAGGCGCGATTCGGCATCGGACTGATCGGCCGCGACGGTGCGCGTGCGCGGGTCGGCCAGGATCATCGGCCCGCATAAGCTCTTGCCCCACAGTTTGCCGCCATCAGCGGTGCACAGTGCGTGCGCTTGATCGAAGTACTCCTTCGCCTTTGCAACATCGATAGGTTGCGCCTGAGCGGCGACGAGCCGCGGCGCGGCAACTAAAGCGGCCACCAAAGTCGCCCATCGCATACTCTTCGGCATGAACATATTATTTAACACGACCGCGCCAGCTAAAAATCACTGGGGCTGGTTCCGCTCGTTAATGGCCTTCATGGTAGCTTGGGCTTGCTCCGCGATTTGAGGCGCCATCCGATCGGCACCGCGCGCGAAGTGCGCCACCGCAGGCAAATCATCGGTGGTACCAATCAAGAAGAGCGCGCGCAGAGCCTCCCAAACTGCGCTCTCGCTTGGTAATAAAGAAAGAATTGGCTGGCCTGCGGTTACGTTTGATTCGTTGGCAACTAGCCAGCGATCCAGAGTGCCGGGAACGTTTGAGCGCACTTCCCTTTTGCCTGCTGCTGAGTCAATGTGGGCCACCATCGTCCCCGTATTGATTACATCTCCCGGCTGCAGACGAACGAGCAGCTTCCCATCGAACGGCGAGTTCATCTCCGACGGTTTGAGCATGGCAACAATTTGCGCGTGGCCGGAATCGTCTTTGAAGCGCACGAGTGAAAGGGCGGCGTTGCGCTGAACCATCACGTTAGGGTCGCCGAGAAGTTTCAAGAGCGCCCGACGAAAATCCTCTGACGAATTGTCCTGCCCCATCACCCAGGCATCGGTAATACGGATTTCGTTTACCGGATCGGCCGCAAGCTGGACGATTTGCGGATACCACTTGCGAACGCCGGGATCTCCAGCTTCAATCCGCAATTCGAGTTGCGTCAGGGCGTGTTGAATATCGCGGGGATGAGCGTGGTCGGTTAGCGCTTTTGATATCTGGCTGTCGTTGAGAGGACGGCCAAACCAGGTGGCGTTCCAAAACAAAAACGGCATCAGCACGAACAGAAAAGCGAGCGCGACAATGCCGAGAGCCCAACGACCACCAAAGGAAGATTGAGGTTTTGCTGTTTCTGCCATGCGGTAATTAGTTTACAAGAATGCGCGCGGCAGCGGCGATACGATCGTGGGTGCGACCGACGCTACCATCGGCGTGTAAGCGATGTATGCCAGGGTCTAACTTTCTGCCGGCTTGGGCGGCTCTGCGGGAGCCGGTTTTGCGGCTGGCTTGGGCGCCGCAGAGGGCGGCGGAGGCGGCTGCAAGGCAGCAGCTGGGTGCGAAGGCTGCAGCGGAGGAGCGGCAGCCGGTGACCTAGCAGGAACTGACGCAGCGGCCTTTGGCACGGCTGGCGTTGCGGCCGCAGCGCTCGGTGCTGCGGCTGTTTGCGCTGCTGTCTCAGGCGCTTTGGTTGCCGAACGGCGGAAGAATGGGAGCAAGCCAGCTTGATGCACCATCATTAGAATCATGAGGCTGAATATTCCGCCCATCATCAGGCAGATGGCCAGCATCATGATGCCGTCAATACCGCTGGTAAGCAGGCCGCTGGCGATGTCCCAAATAATGCCGACAAGGGCCAAGACAACGAAGAGGCCGCAGATGGCGCTGAGTTCGATCCAATTTGCTTTGGGGTTTGTGGGTTCAATTCCCATTGTTGACGAGGTCATCGGGCGAATTTATCGAAGATCATCCAGCCAAGCAGAAGCGGAATATGGATTACGGTCGCATGCATCAACCACTTGGCGCGAACGTTTGTGCGGGAGCGATTGGCCCATAGCGAAACTTGCAGCAAAATCATTCCCAGCACGAGAGCGCCGAAGAAATACGGAATTCCGACCATTCCTACCACAGAAGGCAGCAGGCTTACCGGAACCAAGACCGCGGACATGGCGACGATTAGCCGGAACGTGGCCTCGCCCTTTGGATCGACCACGGGCAACATCTGGATTCCGGCGCGCGCGTAATCCTCGCGGTACATCCAGGCGATAGCCATAAAATGCGGAAATTGCCACACGAACAAGATGGCGAAAAGAATCCAGCCGCCTTCGGAAAGTGAGCCACGCGCAGCGGCCCAGCCGATCAGAGGAGGCAACGCGCCAGGGATAGCTCCCACGGCCGTAGCAAGCGTCGTGCGTGTCTTCAGCGGCGTGTAAAGGCCGAGGTAGGACAGACTCGTGGCCAGTGCAACCATGGCCGCTAGAAGATTCACTGCGAGCGCCAACCACGCAGTGCCGAGAACTATGGTGACGACGCCGAAAAACAAAACTTCGGTGGGTTTCAGGGTGCCGGTTGGCAGCGGGCGCGCGGCAGTGCGGCGCATTACGGCGTCCATGTCGCGCTCTGCGTACTGGTTCAGCGCGGCGGTGCCTCCAGCGACCAGCAGAGTGCCGATCAGAGTGTGAGCCAGCTTGGCCCAATCCATTGGGCCGGTGGAACCGAGATAGAAACCAGCGACGGTCGTTATCACCACTAGAAAAGTGACGTCGGGCTTGGTGAGGACAACGTAAGCCCAGGGCTTTTCGTAAGCGTTGATGGAGACGGCGCGTGTGTTGTTCATCGAACGGTGTCCATATTCAGGCTCGTGAGCTCTCCGGCCGCGTGCCACCGGCCCGCGTGGTTTCCATGGCCGATCTTAATGCCACCGGGGCCTTAGGACGAATTAGACGATAGCAAGATAACGTTAGAACGACGCTTGACGCAAGGGTTAGAGCGCCGACGAGCACGTGCGCGACTGTGACTATCACGTAGGACATGGATGGCTGTACGGAGTGCATGGCTTGCACTACGGCCCAATACGCCGCGATCCCGAGAAGGACCTGGGTGCCGAGAAAAGCCTGGAGGAGAATCCCCCATCGGCGCAGGTCGCGAACCTGACCAAAACGTTTGCGGACCGAGCGGCAGGTCCAGATGACCAGGAAGGTGACCACGACGAATCCGATAAGGTGCGGCAAAATTCCGAAAGCTCCGTGACGGAAGCCGGCGCCGAGAATCAGTTGAACGAAGATTGCCGCCGTGGTGATGGTGGCTAGAGGACGCAGGCGAGGCCACCCGCGATCGTCGAGCGATTCTGACGCGTTCTGCCACCAGGCACTGGTGATCAGCGCAAGGCTGACTACTGTGACGAAAAATATTTGTGCCAGCGTGGCGTGCATTGTGGCCGTCACTGCGGGATGGCCTTCGAGCACACGCAGGGCGCCGAGGAGAGCTTCGGCGATGACTAGCAGCAACGCGGTCCAGCCAAGTTTGCGAGCGGTTTTAGCGCCACGGCGAGCGAGCCAGACGGCCAGAATCGCAGTAAGGATTGTTACGGTGGCGGCGAAGACGCGGTGGGCAAACTCGTAGCGAATACCTCCGACTAGCGGCGGGATGATCCGCCCATAGGCCAGCGGCCAGTCGGGCACAGAGTCGGCGGCATCGTTGCTCGTTACGAGCGCACCTGCCATCAGCAACAGCACGGCGACTGATGCCGTAGCTACGGCGAAGCGGTGGACGCCTTGAAGTTTTTCAGCTTCGGGCATTATGAATGCGCTTCCCTGGCCTGAAAGATGCAATCCTTATGTTGCAAACCTCTTAGCTATAGCTAAGCACATGACAACGGAAGCGAGTTCTAAGCTCACTTCCGTTGTCATCAGGTTAACAAAAGCATCCTGCTAAACCGCGTTGACTAGTCTCCCGACGCGGCGGCCGTCTTAAACGTGAAATTGAGCGGCTTCGATTCTTTCGCGCCAATCGTCACGGTCTGATCGGAGGTGCCGTACTTTTCGTGCCACGCTTCGATAGTGTACGTTCCCGGCGGCAGGTCCTTCAGTTCAAATTTTCCATCCTTCGGGGTGATGGCGTAATAGGGATTTTTGAACACAAAAATGTAGCTCTTCATCCAGGGGTGCACGTTGCACTTTACAGGTATGGCATTTTCCGCGCGGCCAAAAGTTTCATCGATTGGGGAAGCGCCGGGAGGTTGGGATTTGTTCCAGTCGCGATTGTCTTTTGGCATAGGATGAATGTTGTGGGTGGTCTGGTCGTCGTTCTTGACTTCGAAGGTCTGGCCGGTCATCAGAGCGACGATATGTGGGTCATACATGCAGCCTTTCTGGTTTAGGACGACGGGCTCTTTGGGCGTATCGAACGAATAGTCACCCAAACCTTCTTTCACATACACGACTACGTTCGCGAGATCACCTTTGTCATCCACCACCACTTCTGGCGGCACGACCGGGCTGGGATGCTCTTTTTGGCAATATGGCTCGGCGCTCATATTGATTGGCTTGGCCGGCACGGGCTTGCCGTCGAGCGTCACTGTACCGCTGAGGGAGCCAACTGTGGAAGTGTCCACAACCTTTTTGGCGTTTGTCTCTGGCGCGGGCTTCTCGTTCGTCTCATTATTCTGTTTGCTGCCGCAGCCGGTCATGGCAATCGCCAACAGGGCTGCTAATCCTAGATTAAAAAACTTGGTCTTCATTTGGAACAATTCCTCCTTAGTAAAACGGGGTTATTCTAACAATTCCGTAACTTTATTCGGCGCAAATTCTTTTGACACGGGGACGGTGCAATGGCACCTACTTCCCTCCGGCTGCGCCTTTAGCGCCCGCTCCACCCGAGGACTTCGTGCTTCCGCTCGCCGGAGCTGGGGATTTTCCAACCAGCGCGGTCTGTTCCTGCGGCGTTAGCGTGAACATATAGCGGACCAGCAAGTCTGCCTGATCGCCGGTGTAATGCTGTACGGACGCGGGAACCGGGCCGGAAAACACCCAGTGGTCGCCATCTAGACGGAACAATCCTGAAGGCATGGCCGTCCCGGGAATGATTTTCGCGGGATCGATGATCCAGCGTTCAGTCCAGGCTGGTTGCAGGCGATCGCGGGCCATCAGGAAGTTTGGCGCGATGGCATTTTTGTCGTGCGCTTCGTTGCCGGTCATGTGGCATTTCAAGCAAGGCGCAGCGGGACTGGTGAACAGCGCGCGAGCCATGGCGCGTTCATTGTCATCCAAAGGTTGCACCTTCGGAGGAATGAATGGATCGGGCTGCGATGACATGGCCTGGAAAAAGAGCACGAGTTTGCGAATTTCGTCGTTCGAGAGATAGAACGTGGGCATGCGCACTTGCAAATACTGGCGCACGCCGTTGCGGTTCGTATCGGTGGTACTGAGCGATGGGTTGGCAAGGAACTGCCTGAGCCATTCCGGATTTACGCGAGCGCCTTCGGTGGTGAGCAGCGGCGGCAAATTGGCTTTATTCTCACCCTGATAGAATGGCAGCGTCTGCATCACGGATTCCTGGCCGACGGCGATTTGATGGCAGCCTATGCAGTTGTATTTCGTGACGACCCACCAGCCCTCTTGAATGTAACGGCGGCGATCGGCCGGCCTGTACATATATTCTGGGGGCAGAGTGGGATCAGTGCTTCCCAGGAGCATGCTGACCAGTGCTTCTACGTCGCCATCGCCATAAAGATTTGGCTTGGGCATGCGCAACGCGTCCATGGGGTTCGCGTGATATTTTCCCTGATCGTAAATTGCTGGGTTTTGAAGTTTTTGTTCGAAGAAACCTTTTGCGTCGTACCACCGGCCGCGCGGGGAATCTTTACCGTTCGGGAGAACGCCGCGCTTGGCGTCTTCAGTCCAAAGCGCGAAATCAAGGCGCTCGATGGGCTTGCTGCCTTCGTTGGTAAGCTCGGTGCCGATGCGGCCTTCGTCTTCAAGACCGCTTAGCTCATGGCATCCGGCGCAACCGTAATGCCGCGCGAGGTCCTTGCCTTTCGCGGCGAGCTGCGGATCGTCCATATAATCGGCGGAAGCGTACGAAGCATCTGGATGCTTCTGCGCCATCAAATAAGTGGCGATGTCGCGGGCATCGTCGATCGAGAGACGCAAGCTTGGCATCACGGTGGGCTGCTGGACTACGAGCTCGTGGCCATCATTCGGGCATCGCGAATGATCCAAGTCGAATACGTAAGGCAGATTATGCTTGGCGTAATCTTCAGGACCGAGATCCTTCTTTTCGTAAGGGCAGTACGGACGAGTGCGCTGACGTGGGTCGTGGACCCAGCGGACCACGTAATCGTAATTTTCTTTTTCGCCGATGCGGCTCAAATTCGCCGCGAAAGTTCCGCCGACGGCGGATGAACCTTCGCCCAGGGAGTGGCAGGCGAGGCAGCCACGCTCTTCGAAGAGTTCTTTGCCGTGAGCGGCGTTGCCCGGCGCTTGATGCTCAAGCGCAGGGCCGGTGAGTCCGGCTTGCCAGACGAAAGCTGCAAGCGCCTGAATCTCGTCTTGCGAGAGGCGGAACTGCGGCATCTTCGTGGTGGGCCGGAATTCCGTGGTGTGGCCGATCCAGTAGGGAATCCATTCTTTGCGCAGTTTTTGGCGCGCTTCTTTTAGATCCGGGCCGACTTTTTTGATTTCCTGCAAGAGATTGTGGCTTTGCTGTTCGAGAGATTCGGTTCGCGCATCCATACGGCTGATTTCGACAGTGAGGTTGGTGGCCTGACTGTTGAGCTTGTCGGCCGTCGCGTTATCCGGGGCGGCGTCGGCTTGTTTTTGCAAACGCGGGATGGTCAGCAGATCATCGGTCTTAGCTTTCGCCAGCTGCAAAATCTGCTGGCGCGCATTGACCAGCTGCTCGTCCTGATTGTCGAAACCCTGGAAGCGATGGCATCCGATGCAACCGCGTTGGCGATAAAGCTGCTTTCCTAGGTTGAGCACGGGCGCGTGCTCGGTGACCATGTCCGCGGAATGGCACTGCTGGCATCCGGCGTTGTAATTTTCGGGGTAATACAAGGGCCACAGCCAGTGTTCGTAGCGGCCGTGCCCGCGGCGAACGGAATCGATGGCGCGGCCGTTTCCACCGTGGCAGGGCGAGCATCCGAATTTCTCAAGCGGATGCAACGCCATTAGTTCCTGATCGGGGTGACTTGAGAAAGGCGCGTCGTTACTTTTCGCCATTCCGAGGTCGGCTTTCGTCAGAGTGACCTGAGATGGGACGTACTTTGGATCGGTGCCGACGTGGCACGACTCGCAACGATCGACAAGGCCAGCGCCGCCCAAATTGTTGATGGACGCACCGGAAGGATTCACGTTCACTTGAATGATGCGGGCGTCGAAATCTTCCATCGACTTCCGCAGGCCGTCGAGCGAAGTGGAATTCAAACCCGGGAGGTGGTCGGAAACATAGAGGGTTAATTCGGTCTGGGCGTCCTTCGCTGGCTTGTCAACTTCCCCACGCTTTGCGACCAGAGCTGCGCGTTGCGCCATAATACTGGTAAAAGTGTCGTTCAACTGATCGGCAGTGAAGGCTTTATTCTTCTGAACCTGGCCATTCCCTATCGGCCAATCCACTTTCCATGTGGAGTTGCGTCCTTCCTGCAATTCTTTCAGGCGCTTGGCCTTTTCGTTTTTGTCGCTGGCGGGAATAATTTCGTATTGATACACCAGGTGTCCGATTTTTCCGCGTTCATCCTTAAAGGCATCGCCGATGGCCGCGCGCTGTTCGTCCAGGAGGTCGATCTGTTTGGCGATTCCGTCATCCTGGGATTTTGCGGCTTGTTGAGCGCTGGCGAGCTTTGCGGCGAGTGTTTTATATTCCGGAGAAGAATAGACGTCCGCTTCTTCTTTTTTCTTTTGCTTGATGTCTTTGCCGAGGTATTCGGAGTAGGCCTTGGCGAAACGCGTTTGATAACGCCGCCAGGGCTGCAGTCCGTAAAACTCAACGTAAAAAGACCACGCGACGGTGAGGATTAGAAGGAGCGAAGCGATCAAAAGCGGAAAGGTAAACGATCGATTCTTGATCGGATCATCCGGCGCTGTGTCAGGTGAACGATCAGGCACCCTTATTCCTCCATTTTCTTTCTGCGGCGTTGGCTGCCAGGTGAGAAGCCATTAAATGCTGAACCATGGCGTTACCCAGACATACTTAATGGTGAACACCAAACGCAGCAGAATTTTGATCGGCAGCGAAACCATGAAAATCAAAAACGTGTACATGGTCACAAGCTGCAGCAAGCTCATGCGCTTGTAAATCTTCTTGCTGAATTCGGTGCGCATACAGAGCCAGTGGACCAGCAATGCCGCGACGATGAAAAACAATACCAGCGGGAAAATTCCGAAAATCGCGCGCGCCCAAATCGCCGCCTGGTCTTTAGTCGTGTGGAAAATCGGGGCGAGCCAAGACCCATCAATCCCGACAACCTGGTCCAGGTTTCGGTTCACCGCGTAATCCACGCGTTCCGCGTCCCACGTTTGTCCGGGCCAAAACCACATCCATCCAGGGCCGCGTATGAACGTTCCAATCACAATCATCAAAACCCAAAGGCCGATAAAGCCCACCAGAAAGGTCCCGATGGAAAATTTTCGCTGTTTGTAGGTGTAGTAGCCGTTGCCTAGCGGATTCGCGTCGATGTAGGGAATAACCATTAGGCCTACGATAATCAGCGTGGGCATCACTACACCGGCGATCCAGGGGTCAAAGTAAACCAGCATTTCCTGCAAACCCAAGAAATACCAAGGCGCTTTGGCCGGGTTCATGGTGACGTTCGGATTGGCCGGCTCTTCCAGAGGAGCGTTCAGCGTCAGCGACCAAGCCATCAAAAGAACGGTGACCAGGATGGCTACCAAAAACTCCATGCGCATCAAGTAGGGCCAGGTGTGGACTTCCTTTTCCCACTTGGGATCCCACTCTTGCGTTTTGCGATACTTTGTTTTGGCGGCTTGCGCGTCGGATTCTAGAATTGCGATGAGCTTATCGTTGGCAACTGCCTGGCGCAGCGCGTACCACATATAAAAAGGGGCGAGGAACAACAGTGCCACGATGGGCACGTTGTCTGGCGCGGATGCGATTTCCCAGATTTGGCGAAAGTCAAAAGGCATCGATTCGTTCTATCCTTTAGAAACTTTCCCGCTAAAAACTTTAGCTAACCCATTCCACTAGGCCGCAAAATTACTGGCCGCGGACTTCTCTCTTCCTTGATCTCCGATTCAAGCATCACCGGCGCGGGACCTGATATTCCCCCATCTTTTCGCACGCGCCAGAAATGGACCCCTAAAAATATCGCTACGATTAACGGAATTGCGATGCAGTGCCAAATGTAGGCGCGCAGCAATGCATTGGCGTCCACGATAGATCCGCCAAGCAAGGCGAAGCGCACGTCGTTATACGGCGTCATGCCCATTTGAGCGCCGAAAGGCCCTTCATTTCCTAACAGCGGAGTGGCTCGGGCCATGTTCGTTCCGACGGTGACGGCCCAGAAGCCCAACTGATCGTCCGGCAGCAAATATCCGGTAAAGCTCAGCAACATGGTTAGCACCATCAGCAGAACACCGACACACCAGTTGAACTCGCGCGGACGCTTATAGGAGCCGGTCATGAACACGCGGAACATGTGCAGCCAGACCGCGATGATCATCAAGTGCGCGGCCCAGCGGTGCATGTTGCGCAGCAACTTGCCAAAAGGGACGTCGTTTTCCAGGTACAGAATGTCGCGGAAGGCTTGTATTTTCGTCGGGTGATAATAAAACATCAAGAGCACGCCGGTAAAAGTGAGGACGATAAAAAGATAAAACGTAATTCCGCCCATGCCCCAGGTGAAATTGTATTTCGTGGCGTCGCGATTAACTTTGGCTGGGTGCAGGTGGAAGAAAACGTTGGAAAGAACGCTGAGAGCGCGATTGCGCGGCTCGTCGTCATGCTTGACGCGGAAAATCGAGCGGTAGAGCTGAGTCTTTTCCGGCTCTTTGAGTTCGGCGACCTGCTGCTTGGCTTTTTCCTCCAGCGTTTCGCGGAGCGCTGCAGCAGAATCTTTGGCTTTGTCGAGGACGCCGGTCTTCTTACCGTCGCCGTTTTCTTCGGGCATCCGCCTAACCCCTTGTCCTGCTCAAATCCTGGCGGCAAGAATGCGCTCCGCCTTAAGACAGCCCAAGCCTACACGTTCAAAAAAGCTCCTGGATCGTTGAAATGATTCACGCCCGCGCGCGGATCATCCACGAACAGGCGGCTCGTATCCACGGTAATTTTTCCGGTAGGATCGAGCAGTACGAAAGAACGATCCATGGGACGCGGTGCGGGGCCTTCAAAGTTCACCCCTTCACTGTCGTAACCGCTTCCGTGACAGGGACATTTAAATTTATTTTCCGCCGGCTTCCATTCCGGAGTGCAACCAAGGTGCGTGCAGCGCGCGAAAATAACGAAAAGACGGTCCGGCTCCCGCACGACCCAAACGCGGTTGGTCATCAAGAAGCGTTGATCGATTCCCAAGGCGAAGTCGGAAGGAAAACCGATGTCAAAAACGGTGTTGGGTTCGTACAGCGCGCGAGGAAAGAAAAACCGCAGGAACATCAGGAAGTTAACGCCGAGATAGCCCCAAATACACGCCCAAATGACGCGACGGCGGGTTGTATTCACCGCTTTCTCCGTCGATTTGGCGTCCACAGCAGCAGATGCATTTGCTGCCGGCGCCTTCGAAGGCGCGCTGGTCGTTTCCCCGGACTTCCCGTCAGATATATCTGGCATCGGCCCGTTTAATTACGGTCACAAAATCCTAAAAAATATAAAGGCAATACGAAGTCGAAGCAAGAACATTGGTTTATATGCCGTGGGAATCTCTGTGTCAAGTGGTTACGAACATTCGGGTGTACGACCTGGAAGTGACATCTGGCGGATTTTCTTTTTTTGTGGCATATTTCTGAACGTCTATGTACGTACAGACAATCTACGATACAGAAAGGAGCCCCTTATGCCTGACGATGTTGCAACCTTGGAGACTCAAAGATCCCAGCTCCTGGAGGAGTTCCTCGGCTTGGGTGATCTTCGACCCGGTTCCATTACCGCCGTGACCCGACGCTGCGGCAAGCCTTCCTGCCACTGCGCCAAACACAACGACCCTGGACATGATCCACAGTTTCGTCTCACTCGCCGCGTGGCCGGCAAGACCATGACGGAATCCTTTCCCAATCCCACCGCCCTGCGCAAGGCGCAGCAGGAGATCGCCGAGTTTCACCGCTTCCAGAAGCTCAGCCGAGACTTGGTCACCCTGAACGAAAAGATCTGTCGACTTCGCCCGGTCGAGCAGCGTCAGGGCGGCTGGACGGAGCAGGAAAAAAAACGGCTGCTACGATCCATCAAGAGGTGGCGCGGGAAGTAAACCAACTCCTCTGCCGGGTCTTTGCGCAACGCCGCAAGGACGGCCGCACCGATCTGGAGGCTGTGGAGTCCGCCTTGCGAGCTGCTCTCCACCAAGCGGGCGCCAGCGCCTTAACCGAACTGCTGCAGTTCGAAGCCCCGGGGGCCGATCAGCGTCAGCTGCCGTGTGGCTGTGGCCAGCACGCCTCCTACCAGGAAATCCGCTGCAAACCCATCTTGACCATCGTAGGCCCCGTACGCATCTCCCGTCCCTACTACTTGTGCTCCCGATGCCATGCCGGCCAGTTTCCCGTCGATGTTGAACTGGACATCGAAAACACGGAGTTTTCTCCCGGGGTTCGCCGTATGCAGGCTCTGGTAGGCCAGGAAGCCCCCTTCGATCGCGGCCGAGAGCAGCTGCAACCCTTGGCCGGCTTGGAGGTAACTACCAAATCCGTGGAGCGTACGGCAGAGGCCATCGGAGCCGATATCGCCCAGCGTGAGCAGGGAGAGATCCAGAAAGCTCTCCAGTTGGATCTGCCCGTCATCGCCGGCGAGCCGATTCCGATTCTGTATGTGCAAATGGATGGGACAGGAGTTCCCGTGGTGAAGACAGAGACGGTGGGTCGGCAAGGCAAGACGGAAGGTCAACCCTCTCATACGCGTGAAGTCAAGTTAGGATGTGTGTTCACACAAAGCACCTGGGACCGAAAGGGCTATGCCATCCGCGATCCGGATTCCACCACCTATACCGGGGCCATCGAAACCGCGGAAGAATTTGGCAAGCGCATCTATCGAGAAGCGTCGAAACGTGGCTGGAGCCGTGCGAAAAAAAAGGTGGTCATCGGCGATGGCGCCGAATGGATCTGGAATCTTGTCGCCGAACACTTTCCGGACGCGATTCAGATTGTCGATCTCTACCACGCTCGCCAACACCTCTGGGAGGTGGCGCGCCAGCTGTATCCCCATGAGGAAGTCAAACAGAAAGCTTGGATGAAGGTCTACCAGAAGCGCCTGCTCGATAAGGGGAAAATCACAAAGCTGGTCAGCTCATTACGCTCCAGCGATTCCGATCATCCCGACGTTGCTGAAAAGATTCGTAGCGAGGCGGACTACTTTGAGAGAAACGCGAAGCGTATGCAATATCCTAAGTTTCGCCGCCAACATCTATTTATCGGCTCGGGCGTCATTGAAGCGGGATGCAAGACAGTGATCGCTTCGCGTCTCAAACGGTCGGGAATGTTCTGGACCGTCCGGGGAGCCAATGCGATCCTGACTCTGCGCTGCTCTCATCGCAATGGCCGCTTTGAAGATTACTGGGAGGAGCGCCGAGCAGCTTGACTGCCACTTCTATGTCGCGCACCCCGAACATTCCGTTCACAAATATTCCGGCTTTTCTTCTTACGCATGAACCATTCGTAAGCAAGCGTGGGCGGGTTATTGCGGCTAAGACACGACGGAGGAGACGCCGTTGCGTTTTCCGACGGCGCGAAGAACCAGATCTGCCAGCGCCCGGATCAAAAGCGGCGAATCATTTAGCGCCGGCAGCATGTGAAATTCGGTGATGCCCAGCGATTCGGCATGTTCCCTGGCCTCGATATTAATTTCGTGAAGGGTTTCAATATGCTCGGTTAGAAACGAAATCGGAATCACCAGAACTCTCTTGATGCCGCTGCGCGCAAGCTTATCGACGGTATCGGTCAGCGAAGGCTGAATCCATTTCTGCGGTCCTACCTTGCTTTGAAAACACAAGCCGTGAAGATTGGACCACGCGCCAAGCTCCATCACGAGCTGCACTGTTTCTTGAATTTGTTTCGGGTAAGGATCGCCCTTTCCCACCAGCGTGAGTGGAAGACTATGGGCGCTGAAGAGAAGATGCACTTCCTCGGGCTGCGGCAATTGCTGCAGCACTCCATTCACCCGCTCAACGATGGCCGCAACGAAGTCAGGATGATCGTAAAAGTGGTCCACAAGATGGACGGGCACCTGGGTTTTATAAAGGCGATTCCATTCCTTCAAGCTGCTGCCGGTGGTGGCCAAGGAAAAATGCGGATAGAGCGGAAGCAATACAAGCTCGTCGTGCGGCGTAGTCTGCAAGGTGGCCACCGCTTCTTGCGTGTCGGGATGCCAATAACGCATCGCTACGATTGTTCGCGCCTGAATATGCGGACGCAGCTCCAACTGAAGCGCAATCGCTTGCTGCTCGGTTAAACGGCGTATGGGAGAGCCGCCGCCGATTTCGGCGTAGCGCTCGCGAACGATCTTTGAGCGCGTGGTAGAAATAAGCTTGGCCAGCGGTTTGCGCGCAAGAAATGCGCCGGGGAAATTGATGATGTCGGGATCGCAAAATAATCGATAAAGAAATGGCTCAACCGCGGCTTGATTATCAGGTCCGCCCAGTTGGAACAATATGATGGCGATTTTCTTCGGCCCATCCATAACGCACCCCTTGCAAAACTACCTTCCACGCATTTGCTGTTTCAAACTTTCGATATCTTGCCGCAATCGCGCCAATCGCCGGGCTATAGATACTTCATACACGAAAAAAACGGCCCACACGACCATCCAGGCGGCAAACAAATTTTCGAAATTCTTCATAGCCTCTCCTTACCAATAGATGACGGCTCAAGATTCAGGGTTTCATACTCCATGCGCAGTTCTTCAAACTCCTGGCGTAACTGCTCGAGCCTGTAGCGATCGATCAGGACGAGAATCATCACTCCCATGACTGCCATCACGCAAAGCAGAAGAACTTTGCCAATCATGGGGTCAAGACCTGAACCCGAACCGCCCAGAATTACGGGCTGCGGGTGTTGCGTGCGCCACAAGCGGTTTGAGACATAGACCAGCGGCGCGTCTAGAAAAGCAAATATTCCAAAGACCGCCGAAAGCGTCGCCTTCTTTTCAGGATCGTCCAGCAGGCCGCGCAACAATAAATAGGCAATATAAAGCAGCCATAGGATGAACGTGGTGGTTAGGCGCGCGTCCCAGGTCCACCAAATCCCCCACACGGGCTTGGCCCACAACGGGCCTGTAGCGAGGCCAATCGTGCAGCAGACCACGCCAACTTCCACGGCCGACACGCTCCAGGAGTCCCACTTAGATTTGTGCGTAGCTAAATACGCGATGTTCGCGACGAACGCGACGGTCAGCGCGGTGAACATCGCCATCCAACTTGGCACGTGGAAATAAAAGATGCGTTGGATGAGGTGCATGGTTCTTTCGTCGGGAGCAATGAAAAGCGCCGCATATCCAGCGAAGAAAATCAGGCCGGCGACGAGAATTGTGGATGCGTAGCGAACTTTCATCGAATGCGTCTCATTATTCCTCGATTAAATAATCGCACAGAAGCCAGGACGCCGTCAGGAATACGATATCAAATCCTGCAAGCAACGCGACCCAGGTGCGGTCGAGTTCGGGTTGCTCCACGAACAAAGCAGCGGTAGCTTCGACGGCAGCGATCAACAAGGGAGTCAGGATGGGCAACAAAAGAAGAGGCAGCAATAACTCACGCAAGCGGGCGTGCGACGAAATCGCAGAGAAAACGGTTCCCGTTACCGTCAGGCCGATAGTTCCTAAGATCAACACAAGGACTAGCTGACCGACGACGCCGGCTAGCGACACGTTGTACAAAACCGAAAAAACGGGGACCAGCACGACTTCCACCAGCGACATAAAAATAAAATTCGCGAGCATCTTCGCCGAGAGAATTGCGAACGGCGAAATCGGCGCCATGCGTAGGGCATCCATGGTGTCGTTCAGGCGTTCTCTGGCCAAGGACGGGTTCAACATGAGCGAGCCGGCGAACAAAAATGAAATCCAAAGCAAGCCGGGACCGTAACGCCGGGATTCCGCCGCGGTGGGATCGAACGCAAAACTGAAGAGAACCACGATCACCAGCGCGAAGACGATCGTGGCGCTCAAAAGTTCGCGCGTGCGGAACTCCAAACGTAGTTCTTTGGCTAGCAGAATCGCAGCGGAACGGGCTGTGCTCATTCAGGCGTCCGCTCGCAACGCAGCCAGCAATGGGCGCGGGTCACCTTGCTCGCCGCTGTCATCTTGCACTGTGCCGGCCGCGAGCACTATCGCACGTGTGGCCAATTCCAGAGATTCGTTTCGAGCGTGCGTGCTCATCAGCACGGTGCAACCGTCTTTGCGCAGCCCTTCCAGAGTGGCGCTGAACCAGGTGAGACCCTGGCGGTCAAGTCCGGCGGCAGGCTCATCGAGAAGGAGAAGCCGCGGACCGTGCAGGAGCGCGCGAGCAATTGTCAATCGTTGGCGCATACCGCGCGAAAATGTTCGCACCAGACTTCCGGTGCGCGGACCCAGCCCACAGGTTTCCAAAGCGTTTGCGACGCGGACGGAAACATCATCGAGCCCGTAAAGTTGGGCGAATAGTGTGAGATTTTCGGCGGCGGTCAATTCGTCGTAAAGCAACGTGCTATGTCCAACCACGCCAAGCTGCCTTTTTGCTTCCAAGGTATCCAATGGCTGGCTGGGATGCTCACTATTCGTGTATTGAACTTTGCCGTGCGTGGGAGCTGCTAGCAATGCGGCCACGCGCAATAGCGTGGTCTTGCCCGCCCCATTCGGACCCAACAGCGCCACAAATTCGCCCGAATGAATTTGAAGCGAGATGCCGCGCAACGCAAAGAAAGATCCAAAACGTTTTTCGATTCCAGCGAAGGAAATTCCAAGAGCGGGCCTGGCAGAACCAGAAGTGGAGCGGGTTGCGGGCAAGGCGGTCCGCTTAGCCTCTCACTAAATCGCGCAACACTTTTTCCAGCTGTTGGCGCTCGCGCTCGTAATCGGTCTCTGTGATAGTTCCAGCTTGGCGGCGCAATTCCAGGCGGAAAAGGCTGTCTTTTAATTCGTCGAGGCTTCCACGAACTTCGCGATTTACCTGAGCCACGGTTTCAGTGACAACCGGCGCGTGTTTTGAAGGCGCGGGGAACGCGGTCTTCGCGGAGACTGCTGCAACAGCCGCCGCATCGCCATTCGTGGGCATGATTACTTGCGGACGTCGCCACAAATAAACGAAACCGAGCGCGAAAATTGAAGCGAAGCCAGCGACAAGAATCCATTTCAGGCTATCGAGACGGGCCGGCACGGTGGTTGCGGCGGCAGTGCTGGCTTCGGCGCCGGAAGCTTCTAAGCGCGAATTCACCGAGGCGTTCGAGGATCCATCGGGCGGGCTAGAGGCGCCGTCATTTGCTCCCTGACTCGCAGAAGGAATGGGCGCCGTGCCGGAGACTTTTATCGCTATGGGCGCGTCTGCGGCGACCGCCGTTCGCGTGTAAACATTAAATCCCTGATCCTGTCCTGCGGGCGTAATTCCGTCGCCGGAGATGTGGACCGTCGGAGGCGCTGCGATAATTAACCGGTCAGTCGCGTAGGGCGAGGTGTTCTTCAGTGTTATCTGATTGTCTGGATAGGGCACTTTGTAAGAAATTCGCACGCCGCTCTCGCCGGGACGGAACGGAAACGCAATGGCCAGCTTATTTTTGCCCTTGTCGATGGTGCCTTGAACCACCGGCATCCCCGCTGAGCCCCAGGCAGAAGCTTGATTGAAGTCCGCGCCGTCGGGGATCGAGAAATTGAAGGATCCATCGGCGCGATAGAACGCGACGGGCGGCTGCGTTTTGTTCTCGATGGCGTATTCTTCGCCGACCATCAGATCGGCTCCGTTTGGCTGCACAATGATCGCGTGATTGCTTACCGCGAACGCGGTCGGCTTGTCGGTGGGCTCAAAAACTTGCACGTCAGCGGTGGTCTTTCCCGGCGGGACTGGCTCGTGGTAATTCACGCCGCGATACACTACGCGTATGAGCATCGGTGCGCCGGCGCCGAGGCCGGCATTCTCAAAGGAATAATGTCCGCTTGAGTCGGTCTTGGTGTTCGCTACCGGCTGCATTCCACCTTGCAGTTGAATCAGAATCACTTCTGCTCCCGCTGCGGGCTTGCCAGTGGTGCCGTTGGTTACCATGCCCGATACCGAACCCGCCGCGGCGAGCGGGGCTAAGGCGGCGGACATGGCCACCCCCAGCAGACAAACCGTAACGACGCGTACGATTCCAAACTTGAAAAGCTGACCATTCATGAACGCTGCACCTTAGACGTTGCCGCTTGACGAGTGGCCGGAGTGGGAGTTCCACCGGTTAGCTGGTCCATATCGGCCAGCACTCGAGCCGCTTCCACTTCGAGCAATTGCTTGGTTTCTTCGTAGTCCGCTTCCGAAAATTTGCCAGCTCGATATTCAAACCGCAGGTCACGCAGATTTTCGTAGATGGCATCGCGACGCTCGAGCAGCTGATCGAGTTTTGTGCGATGCGGCGCTGAATCGGAAGCTTCCGGCTGCACCATGAAAATAAAAACAACCGTAGCAGCGGCGAGCAACGCGCAGGCTACCGCGATATCGACGTTACTCATCGACTTCTTTTCCAGCTTCGCGCTGAGCGCGTGACAGAAATTCGGCGGAAACTCCAGGCCCTGATGCCGTAGCGAGCGTGGCCCTATTTCGCCAGCGTCGCACAACAAACCAAACGAGAATCAGCGCTAAGATCGGCATAACCACGGGGGTAACCCAAGCTGCCAAATTAAACCCTTTGGCGGGCGGGACGATTAGAACGGTCGGCCCATATTCCTGCACGAAGGCCTGCAAGGTGAGGTCGTCGGACTCATTGCGGTTCACGCGCTCGTTGATTTCTTTCTGCATGCCTTTGGCGGTGTCACACGGACCGGAAAACGAGCCACCGGTGTGATTGCAGCCTGTTGCGGAATCCTCGCAGCCGCCGCACATGCATTTCACTCGTCTGCCGAGTTCTTTTCCGCGCTCGGTCTGTTGCCCATACAGCGGAGACGTAAACAGAAAAGGCGCTTGCATCGCGGCGAAGAGAGCGGCAAATGCGATTAGAAGCGACTTCACACGGAAGGAGCGAAACTTTGCCGCACGACGCCTAATCACTCGCGTCACCTCTTCGCGCCATTGCACCGATCGGCGACGCATTGGCAGAAACGCGCTGGCCCCAAGACTGTTCACTCACCGGACGCAGGACCAAGGCCGACCGCCGATTCGGCAGCATCGCTAGCCCGGTACCGAGAACTACTACAATCCCGCCAAACCATATCCATTTCACAAGTGGATTGAGATACGCGTGGATAACCGGTTGGCCATTTTCAGGACTGCGCCCCGCGTACACGATGTACAGATCGCGCAGCGGAGAACTTTGAACGGCAACCATCGTTTCCGTCACTTGGCTGGAGAGAAAAAACCTGCGCTCAGGGTACAGCATCATTTCCGACTTGCCGTTGCGGAAGACTTCCAGCGTGGCGCGCTCGGAATCGTAATTGCCGTTGGCAACACGGTCGAAATTCTGACAAAGAATCGAATAGGGTCCGATGTTCAGCGTTTGCCCAATCGCCATTTCCTTCTGGACGTCTTTGTTGAAAGGCACGCCCGCGATGCCAATGAAGATCAGCACCATTCCAAAATGCACCAGGTACCCACCATAGCGGCGAGTATTGCGCAGAGTCAATTCGCCCACCGCTGATATTAGATTCGAAGCATCTCGTGTCGCGATCACTCGCGCGCCGCGGAAAAATTCCGCGAGTATGGTCAGCGTTACAAACACCCCGAGAATCAGGCAAAGGAGCGAGTAAATATCGCGGAAACCGAAGATCAGCGCAACTGCTCCCGCCACCACGCCACCGAGCAGGGGCCACGCAAAGTTTCGTTTTAAAGCGTCGAAGGAGGTCTTTCGCCACGCCAGTAAAGGCCCGACACCTGTGAGCAAGAGAAGAAACAGAGCGATTGGAATATTCACTTTGTTAAAAAACGGAGGCCCCACGCTGATTTTGCTTCCGACCACCCATTCGGACAACACGGGGAAGAGTGTTCCCCACAAAACCGCAAAACAAGCCGCTAACAAAATCAAATTGTTAAACAAGAAGCTCGATTCGCGCGAGACCAAAGAGTCCAATTGATTGTCGCTGCGCAGATAGTCGCGATTCTTCCAGTAAGACGCGAAACACACGACGAAGACCAAGACGAGAAATCCGACGAACCAGTTCCCTATCGAAGATTGCGCGAAGGCATGCACGGAACTGACCACGCCCGAGCGCGTCAGCAGCGTTCCAAGAATGCACAGCATGAACGTGGTAAAGACCAACCAAATATTCCACACCTTCATCATGCCGCGCTTTTCCTGCATCATTACCGAATGCAAAAAAGCCGTTCCGGTGATCCAAGGTAGCAGCGAAGCATTTTCAACCGGATCCCAGGCCCAATATCCGCCCCAGCCCAGTACCGCATAAGCCCAATGCGCGCCCAACAGAATCCCAACGCTTTGGAAGCACCAGGCGATCATGGTCCAGCGGCGTGTGATGTGAATCCATTTCTCCCCCGGATATCGGCCGAGCAACGCCGCCAGCGCAAAAGCAAATGGAACTGTAAATCCGGTGTAGCCAAGGTAGAGCATCGGCGGATGTATCACCATCTCTGGATATTGCAGTAACGGGTTCAAGCCATGGCCATCGGAGAGCGCCGAAAGTCTCATCACTCCCGATGGGTCCGCGCCAGCGAGAACCGCAAAAGGACTAGCCACGAAATTGTTTAGAAGCAGGAAAAATGTTTGGACGCCAGCCAGGACGACGCTTACGTATGGCATCAGCTCCGGATGCTTGTTGCGATTAACAAGCAGAGCGAAAAACGCGTAGGTGGAAAGCAGCCAGGTCCACAAAAGCAGCGAGCCTTCCTGGCCGGCCCACAGAGCGGCGAACTTGTAATAGAAAGGCAGCGCGCGATTGCTGTGCGCCGCCACATACGCCATAGAAAAATTGTCGGTGAAGAAATAATACTCGAGGCAGCCGACCGCGATAGTGACGAGAATAAAAACTGCCAATCCAGCATTGCGCGCGCTCTTGGTCAGCAGAGTCTTGCGCGTCACGATGCCCGCTATGCCAGCGCCTATGGCATAAACTGCAGCCAGCAAGGCGAGCAGAAGTGCAAAAGATCCCAAGATGTCCAATGAAATCCCCCGCCGATCGATTCCCCGTTACGACAAAGCTAATTCGCTGCCGAGCGCTCCGCCGGCGCATTTGACGTCGGCGCAGGCTGCGGCCCGCCGGCCGTTTGTCCGGGTGTAGCCTCATACTTTGATGCGCACTTCGCCTGCACCTGTTCGGCTACGAAGCGATTGTCCGGCCGCAATTTGCCTTCGACCAGGGCCTGCGCCCCGTCTTTAAACGTGTCCGGAAGAGGGTCGCGTCCAACATAACTAACCGCCAGATCCTTGCCCTGCTCGGTAAGCACGAAATCCACCCCGCCGGGTACATGAGAGATGCTTCCGTTGCGCACATTGCCTGAGACGCGCATCCGCTGATGCAGCGTTGATCCGCTAAGCCCAGAAAGCTCGGAGATCGTATGGTAATACGTCTTGCTCTGCGTGAACCCGACGTAGGCGAGAGACACCAGGGTGACCACGATAATTGCCGAACCTACAAGGAATTTAGAGCGGACTTTCATTTTCCTTCCCCGGCCCACACCAAGCCTGGTAATCGGGAACAACAGCGGGATTCTAGCACAATGGTAGGGCAGGCTCGATAGGTCTTAAAATCGTCTAAATATGCTGATTCAGGCCGGTGACGCGCCAACCAAAGCATCTGCCTCTTTACGGATGTTGTCCCATGCACGCTGAATGTGGGGAGGTTCTGTTTTTGTTTGGGCCACGCAAAACCGGATGGTGTAGTTGCCATTCAGCCGCGTATGGGACATGTAAAGCTTGCCGCTGTGATTCAGCCGCCGCAAAAGTTCTTCATTCACTTCGTCAGATGCCTTCAGCCGAAAACAGACCAAGTTCAGCGGGGCTGGCGCCATTATTTCAAAGCGCGGGTCGTCTTGAACCCAGCGCAAAAACGTCTGGGCCAATTCAACGTGACGCCGGACCAGCAATTGCAAGCCCTCCACCCCATAGTGTTGTATGACGAACCACAATTTCAGCGCTCGGAATCTGCGGCCTAATGGAACATGCCAGTTACGATATTCGAACACCGCATCCGAGCCGGTTGCCTGGTTCCGCAGATATTCCGGCAAAACGTCGAGGCTTCGCGCAAGCGTTTCGCGATCGGCTACGTAAAAACAACTGCAATCGAAATTCGTGAACATCCATTTGTGGGCATCGAAGCAATAACTGTCAGCCAGCTCGAGTCCCCGCTGGATGCGCCGAAATTCCGGGCAAAGCGCGGCGGTTCCGGCCATGGCTGCGTCCACATGCAGCCAAATATTGTGTTTTTTGCATATTCGGCCGATGGATTCCAGGGGATCGAATGCGAGTGAGGAAGTGGTTCCGACTGTGGCGCATACGGTGAACGGAATCTTGCCGGCGCGCCTGTCTTCTTCGATCATTTTCTCCAGCAATTCCGGACGCATAGCGAAGTTCGCATCCACATCGATCAAACGCAGGTTCCGCCTTCCGATTCCAGCAACCTTTATGTCCTTTTCGATTGAGGAATGGGCTTGGGTGGAGGTGTAGGCTATCAATTCGTCGCCACAGCCCTCTTCGTTGCTGCGAAAACCTGTGGCCCGTTCTCGCGCGGCCAAGACCGCGCAAAGCGATGAACTCGAAGCCGAGTCCTGGATTACGCCGCCGCCTTTTCCGCTTGAGAGAAAAGCCTCCGGCAGCGCGAGCATTTTGGCCAGCCAATCGAGAACCAGCGTTTCGACCTCGGTGCACGCCGGACTCGTGGCCCACAGCATTCCCTGCACTCCCAGTCCGGACGAAAGCAGATCGCCAAGCACGGAAGGCTCGGAGGTATTTGCTGGAAAGTAGGCGAAGAAATTCGGAGATTGCCAATGGGTGATGCCCGGCATAATTTTTGCATTCACAGCGGCGAGAATGGTGTCGAAATTCTCTCCGGACTGCGGCGGGTCGGGCGGCAGCGATTTGCGGATTTGGCCGGGGACAACTTGGGCCAGGACGGGATAGCTTTCGACTTGGTCATAGTAATCCGCAATCCAATCGATTAGGCGCTTGCCGGCGTCACGGAACTGCTGCGAGGTCATATGCGGGGAGCGTTCCACGATGTCTCCTTAATCACAGCGAGCGATCGAATACCTACAAACAAGCGCGCAATTATAGCAGCGTGCACCTGTGGGTCCTCAAGTGGCGGGGACACATAGGGGGGAGCGAAATTAGATCGAGTGAGGCAACACGGCAGAGAGCTCATCGCTCAACGAAGGAGCGCGTCCGGTTGTACTTACTTCAGAGGACCTGATCGGCGACGAAAAAGGTTCACCATGGTTAAGCAGTAGCCGCTCGCGCAGTTCCGTTTGTTCGAACAGCGGGATCACTTTGATCAAGGAAGCGGAGAGCAGCGCGACGTATTTGGGTTTATACGATTTTTCAATTCGCCTGATCAGAACTGGCCCAGCGCGTTCGATGGAGGCGGCCAGTGCATCGGGAGGTTCGATTGGACATTCCACCGCATGCGCAAGATAAAAGCCACGATGTTGGAATTCAGCGAGAGCAGATTCTTCGGCGATTTCGGAATCAGGCGCAAAACCAGAACATTTCACGATCTCGTCAAAATAGTGCCGCGAAGTTTTTGAACGTCCCTCGCGGTTGACGCAGGGATTGTAAAAATAATCCTCTGTGCGGGAAGGTGGAGCGGCGTCAATCAAGAGCACTTGTATATGAATGGGGCGGAATCGCGTGGCGAGTTCTAATCGCTGGATGCGGCGACGGATATGAGCGTCGTCGGCAGGTATTCCGCAGCCATCGCAAACGGGCATTGTGCTCCTCGATGATAAATCGGATTACCAAGGATGGCACGGCCAGAAATTTTGTGCAAACGCGCCTCGGAAGCGCGCGTACGAGACCTAGGGTGGCTCTAGTGGCTTTCTTCGTCGCGAGGGGTGGCGGGAATGGCGGGAGGTTCCGGCAACGATTCTGAGCTCGGCGCGGTCTTCCCTAGTTTTGCCCGGAGGCAGCCCACCAGTTCAGGCGCCAAGTTTGAAATGGCCATGCCTTCGGAAACCAGGAACTTGCAGCTTAAAATCGGGCGAGCCTGGTCATCGTCCGATAGCTGGCAATCTACCCTGCAATATTGGCAGTCCTGGTTCCAACAGAAGCGGCCATAGGGAATTGTTTCCGGGCTGATGAATTGAAAAGCGCGCAGGAGCGAATTGCGCTCGGGCACCAGAAACGTCTTTCCCAGGATGGTGATCTCGACGAGCTTTTCGTACGGTCGAAAGACGTCCGACATGAGAGGTGCCCCTGTATTTGCCACCGGTTGCTCCCTGCCCCGTTAACTTTGTTGTGCAATGAAGCTAAATCACGGGGACGCGCGGAGCAATGGAAACGGGCTGGGGCGTGCTCAATACTCCAATGGCAAGTCCATTATGCTCCTTCCGGACGCGAACGATTAACGGAGTTTCGTGAGGATTCCTTAAGAAGTCAACCTACGAGGGACGAAAATGTCAAAGCTCGATAGAAATGTCCCCTGTCTTACCTCGATAGAAATGTCCCCTTTTTGTGGTCTGTGTTCGCTGCTTTGTTCTTCTGCTTGGGCTTTCCTCGACAAATCTCTCGCTAGGAAGCACCAGGAGCGACGATTCTCATCTCGCTCGACCTATGGCATCCCGGTTTTGTTGGCCTGGTCCGGAGCGCAGCCCTGCGGAGCCCGAAGGGCGGAGCGTTTGGGGCGAAGCGGAGGGCCGGGCCAACGACGCCCGCTCCGCGACGGCCGCCTTTAACTCCCGTTTTTGTTGCGCCCTCAGGATCGCTCCTCGCCAGGGATGATTCGCAGCCGGTGCGCATTTCCGCTTCGTATGCGGCCTACTAGCGCGCTCCCCTACGATTTTCACGGCGTACTCGCTCGGCCCGGCCGGTGCCGCAATCTCCCGACACTCCAGCGCCCGCCCTCGATATTCGATGGTGATGCTGCCATATCGCCCTTCACAAACCATCACCTTGCCCTCGGCCGGCGCGTAATGCCGGCCCGCCAGTTGGAAAAAGCGGTTCTCGTACCGCACCACCCAGTCCTCGCTAATCGTCCGCTCCTTCTCCAATCGGAATATCCGGTCCAGTTCAGACGCCCGCGGCGCCCGCCGGTGATAGTCCTCTGGCTGTGCCGCCACTCTGGCAAACCTCCCGTTGTGTTCCGGCAGATAGTCCCGCTCCAGATACACATTCGCTTGAGCGTGACTGCTGATCTGCTTCCGTCGCAGCTTCTTCACCAACCGGTCCTGATGTGTTCCATGTATCCGTTCCACTCGTCCCTTCGCCTGCGGCGAGCTGGCCGCGATCAGCTCGATCCCCAACTTCGCGCACATGCGCCCAAACTGCGTTACGGGCTCCTCTCCCCGCAGCCACTCTTTCCGCGTCGCTCTCCGCTTGTACAGGTTCTTCCAGTCTACGTAGAGCGCCAGCGGTACTCCGTAGCGCTCGATCCAGGCGCGCAGCCCATCCGCCACCGCCCAGATCGTCTCTTGCTCTCCCAGTTTTGCCCACGTCGTGTTCGTCGCATCGTCCACCATGTCGATCAAGCAGCCCTCGGCTCCACGCTCCTCCAGCCAAGGGTGAAAGCTCCCGTCCATCTGCACCATCTCCCCAAAGTGCTCCTTGCGCTCGCGCCGACGGCGGTGCCGCCTCCTCCTCCGCTCCCGACTCCACAATCCTTCCGCCAGCATCCAACGTCGCAACGTCTCCGCATCGGTCTTCAGCCCGTCCTCCGAAGCCAGGTGTTCTGCAGCCAGCGTCGGCCCGAATCGCTCGCCCACCGCCCCGCCGTACTTCTCCCGCACCAACTGCAGCACCTTCTTCCGAAACTTCGACTCTCGTGCGTGGTTCGAGCGCCGTCCTGCGTTGCGGTGCTTCAGACCGGCCGCTCCTTCTTCCCCATAGCGCTTCCACAACCGCTTCGCCTGCCGGTAACTCACACCCATCAACTGGCTCGCATCCATGATCCGCAGTTGCTTGCTCCGAATCCGCGCAAGAACTTCCACCCGTTCCAACTCCCTCGTGCTCATCTCCGTCCGCCCCAATCGGATCTCCTTTCGGAGATCCATTTAAGGGGACATTTCTATCGAGGGCAAAAGGGGACATTATCATCGAGGTACAACACCTACGAGGGACGAAAAGGACAAGGGTATAAGCTCCTAGCGCAATGCCCAGAGGCCCATCGATCAAAGCGAAGAAGCTCGCCACAAGTGCCATTGTGCGGCGGGTACCCCCGCGTCCTAGCAAAGCTAGTGCGGCGAGAAGCGCGAATATTCCCGCGATGATGTTCAGCGCCATCGCGAACACGAGAAACACGTGAAAAAACGACATCACCGCGAAAGGATTCGGGACCCGCGTGATCAGCGCTCCCCACATGAGCGTGAGGGTAGCGCTATAAAGCAAAATAAAAACCGCGCCGGCGAATCTGAGAATGGCGTAGAACAACCACACTACTCCGAGTGTTCGATATGTTCCGTCAGGCTCGCTTACTGTTGGCATCGTGTCCGTCCAGTGTTCGCGCAGCTACGTCTTTCATATCATTAGAGGACTTTATTCATTCGAAGGTTACGGCGCAAAGGTGCGAGCAGTCGCAGCGGCCTAGGCGAAAAACTGGCCCATGTGACGGAACTTCTGATAGCGCTGCTCGACCAGTCGCTCGGGAGTTAGTTGCGACAGTTCGCTTAACGAACGCGCCAACACCGGCTCGAGCAGCTTAGCGGCTGCCTGATGGTCGTTATGCGCGCCGCCATTCGGCTCCGGAACAATTTCGTCGATCAGTTTCATTTCGAGCAGATCGGGGGCTGTAATCTTCAAGGCCTCCGCCGCTACTTCGGCTTTGCTCGGATCGCGCCACATGATGGACGCGCATCCCTCCGGCGAGATAACGGAATATATGGAATTTTCGAGCATGTAAACGCGGTCGCCCACTGCGATGGCCAGCGCGCCGCCGGAACCGCCCTCGCCTGTAATTGTGACAATGATCGGGACAGGCAAACGCGACATCTCCCGCAAGTTGAAGGCAATGGCTTCCGCCTGGCCACGCTCTTCCGCGTCCACACCAGGGTAGGCGCCTTGCGTATCGACGAAAATCAAAATCGGACGACGGAATTTTGCCGCGAGTTCCATGGCGCGCATAGCCTTGCGATATCCTTCGGGTTTGGCTTGCCCGAAATTGCGAGCGAGGCGTTGCTTGGTGTCACGGCCTTTCTGATTTCCGACGATCATCACGGGCTTGCCGTGGAACGTAGCCATGCCAGTGATCAGCGCGGGATCGTCTGAAAAACTGCGGTCGCCATGAATTTCGCTGAAATTTTCAAACAGAATTCGAATGTAATCATCAGTGTAAGGCCGCTGCGGGTGCCGGGCCAGTTGCAATCGCTGCCAGGCTCCCAGATGTGTGTAAAAATCGCGTTTCAATTCTTCTACCTCACGTCGAATGCGTTCAATTTCAACGGTGGTCTCCCCGGTTGGAGCAGCGAGCCTGCTCAGTTCGGCTACGTCACGCTCAAGGGCGTCGATCTCCGACTGCCGCTCGCGGGCAACTGCGTTCTTGTTTGTAACGGCTGCCGCATTCAGTTTATCGCGGGGCTCCGGAGATTGAAGCGAGGTAAATAGCTCGGTCTTGGCCTGGAGCTTGCGCAATTTCGCTAGCTCGCGCCTGCGTCGCAGCCGTTCCCGAGCTTCGCGGCGCTTGCTCATTGCACCACCGCAACCGAGTCAATGCCGCAGATTTCGCGCACACGCTCTAACAATTCTGGATCGGCTTGAACGGCGCTGCCCGCCTCCAAGGTGGCTTCCGTGCCGTCGGAATTCACCAAGTCGAACTCTACGCGGCAACGTCCAGGCCTGCTTGAAAAAAGCTCCTTTAATGATTCGAGCGCGCTGGGGTCCACAGATCCGAGATCGACGCGCACACGAAGCAAGCTGGGAGCGCGGTCTGTAATTTGGTCGAGAAGACGCGCGTCGGAAACAATCAGTCGCGTGCCGACATCTTCAATCGCAACACGTCCTTTGGCGAGCAAAGGCGTGTTGGTCTTTAGAATCATCTCCAGCTTCTGATAGGCCTCCGGAAAAACGAGCGCTTCGATTACGCCGGTGCGATCTTGCAAAGTCAAAATGACCCAGCGCGCGCCGCGTCTCGAACGCATGGGCCGCGATTGCACAATAATGCCGGCTACAACCACATCTTCGCCGTTGCGGCGTGTTTCCATGGTGGAAAGTTCAATTGCGTTTAAGTCTTTTAGGCGTCCGGCATAGCGATCCATCGGATGGCCGGAGATATAAAAGCCCAAAGTTGCATATTCGCCGGCGAGAAGTTGCTCTTCGGTCCACTCGCTGGCCTCGGGCAGCGAACTTTCATTCCAGGATTCGGAGACCGGATGAGCAGAGCCGACGCTAGGTAAGAAAAGTCCGCCTTGCCCGACAGCCTTCGCCTGTACGCTCTTCTGGCCGCGCGTGATCGCTTGGTCGATCGCTGCGAAAAGCCGGCCACGAGACGCTCCCAGGCAATCGAGCGCCCCTGCTTTTACTAGGCTTTCCAGCACACGCTTGTTCAGACATCGCGGCTCGATGGCCTCGCAAAAACTGAAGAGACTTTGAAAGCGAAGACCGTCTTTTCGAGCTTCGCAAATCGCCTTAGCGGTGTTTTCACCGACGTTTTTAATCGCCGCTAGCCCAAACCGAATGTCATCACCGACGGGCGTGAAGTACAGTCCACTCTCCTGGACACAAGGCGGCAAAACGCGGATGCCTAGGCCGCGAGCCTCATTGATGTATTTCACGACTTTCTCTGTGTTCCCCGCTTCCGAGCTCAGCATCGCAGCCATAAACTCAACCGGGAAATGAACTTTCAGGTAGGCTGTCTGATAAGCCAGTAAAGCGTAGGCGCAGGCGTGAGCTTTGGGAAAACCGTAGCGCGCGAATTCTTCCATCAAGTCGAATAGCTTTTCGGCTTTCTTCGCCGGAACTTTTCGCGCGGCACAACCCGCCAGGAATTTTTCGCGCTGTGCCGCCATCACTTCCACTTTTTTCTTGCCCATGGCGCTGCGCAGAATGTCCGCTTCGCCCAGCGTAAAACCGGCGATGCGGTTGGCAATCTTCATCACCTGCTCTTGAAAAACAATTACTCCCCATGTTTCCGAAAGGATTTCCTCAAGCTCAGGGAGATCATAGGCGACCTTTTTCTTGCCATGCTTGCGCGCGAGGAATTCATCAATCATTCCGCCCTGAATGGGACCCGGGCGATAGAGCGCATTGAGCGCCGTGAGATCTTCGATTCGGGTGGGTTGATAGCGCTTGAGAATGTCGCGCATACCGTGCGACTCAAACTGGAATATTCCGCTGGTATCCCCGCGTGCGAACAACGCATAGGTCTCCGCATCATCCAGTGGAAGCGTGGTCAAATCGAAGTCCACGCCGCGATTCTGTTTGATCATGCAAACGGCGTCTTCAAGAATCGTCAGAGTGGTCAGGCCCAGAAAATCCATCTTCAAGAGCCCGATGCGGCCGAGCGCATTCATGTCGTACTGCGTCGTGATTTCATCCTTGCTGGACTTGTACAGCGGAACGATTTCCGTAAGCGGCTGCGGCGAAATCACCACTCCGGCAGCGTGTGTGGACGCGTGACGCGCCAGACCTTCGAGTCGCAGCGCAACTTCGATTAACTCTTTTACCTTTTCATCTTTTCGCGCGGCTTCTAGCTGTGGAGATTGCTTCAGCGCTTCTTCCAGCGAAATATTCAGCGTAAGCGGAATAAATTTGGCCAGGCGATCTACGTCGCCATAGGCCATATCCAGAGCGCGACCAGCGTCTTTCAGCACGGCCTTGGCCGCCATCGTTCCGAACGTAATAATCTGCGCTACGTTCGCCGAGCCGTACTTTTGGCGCACGTAATCAATCACTTCCCCACGACGGCGCATGCAGAAATCGATATCGATATCCGGCATGGAAATGCGCTCGGGGTTTAGAAAGCGCTCGAACAGCAAATCGTATTGCAGTGGATCAACGTCCGTGATGTGCAGCGAATAGCTCACCAAGCTTCCCGCCGCCGACCCTCGTCCCGGCCCGACAGGCACGCCCTGAGCACGCGCGTAATGAATGAAGTCCCAGACGATCAGGAAGTAGCTGGAGAAGCGCATCTTCTTGATCATTTCAATTTCGTCGGTAAGGCGCTTTTCGTATTCCGAAAGCGAATGTCGCAGGCGGTTTTCTTTTACCAGTCGATCGATTTGTGGCGTGCGCGACTGAAAACCCTGGCGCACTGTTTTTTCGAAATACGAATCTGCGGTGTCGCCTTCGGGCACTTTGAATTCCGGGAAAGGATTATTAACGCGCTGGATCTTGACGTTGCAGCGTTCGGCAATAGCCACGGTGCGCCTAACCGCGTCCGGCAGCTCGCGAAACACTTGCGCCATCTCCTCGGCGGTCTTGAAATAAAACTGGTCGGTTGCAAATTTCATGCGCTGGCCGTCACTCATGGTTTTGCCAGTTTGAATACACATTAAAACTTCCTGCGCGTGCGAATCTGATTGAGTAAGGTAGTGGCAATCGTTCGTGGCCACCAGCGGAATGCCGCTTTCCTTGGAGAGCCTGACCAACTCGCGGTTTACACGTATGTCCTGTTCCAGCCCCTGGTCTTGAACCTCGAGGAAGAAATTGCCTTTGCCGAAAATATCGCGAAGACGGTACGCGCTTGTCTTGGCCTGTTCGTACTTGTCCGACAGCAGCGCATCGGCCACTTCGCCGCGCAGGCAGGCGGAAAGCGCGATGAGCCCTTTGCTGTGTTTCGCAAGAAGTTCGTGATCGACGCGCGGTTTGTAATAAAAACCGTCCAGATACCCGGTCGAAACCAGCTTCATCAAATTTCGATAGCCTTCATCATTTTCACAAAGCAGCACCAGATGGTTCGAGCGCTCCGCTTCCGTGCCACGGTTCTTGTGATTATCCGGAGCGACATACATCTCGCAGCCAATGATCGGCTTCACACCGTGCGTGGTTGCCTCGTGGTAGAAATTCGCCGCTGCGAACAGGTTGCCGTGGTCGGTCACTGCTACGGCCGGCATACCGCGGCGCGCCGCTTCCGCTGTTAGTTCACCGATTTCGCAGGCGCCATCGAGAAGAGAGTAGTCCGTGTGTAAATGAAGATGAACAAAGTTTGAAGAATTCATGCGTGAACTATTCTAAACCAGTTAACAGATTCGAGCATCGCCAATTGAGTGGTGAACAAATTGCCTTCTTAAAAGCGGACTTGCAACTTTAACCTCTCTAACGGCGCTTCGATTTTTTGGTTGAGCGAGACTTTGCTTTGCCACTTCCACGCGCCCGCTTTTTGCCGGCTGACGCCTTTGATTCGCTTTCAGCCTCGGCATGTTTTGCGCGGGCCCGGGCTCCAATCGCCGCAGAAGCCGACTGCGATTGTTTGGCACCCTCCGGAGTGCTCTTGGCTGCGCCCGCAGATGCGGCAGCCGCAGCCGGCGCCGGTTTAGACTTATCGTGCTCTTTCGTTTCAGCAGCGCCGGATTTTCGTTCACCCTTCTCTCCTTTGCGCTTCTTTTCCGGTTTCTCCACTTTCTTGGGTTCGTCCTTGATCCCCGCAAGGTTGCGAAGAATTTTTGTGCGCTCTTCGGGCAACTTCCCTTTCCCGCGCAACTGCATCTCAAATAATTGCTCGATCACTTTGTCAAACTTGGGACCACGGGCAACTCCGAGAGCGTCGAGCTCCGCCATGGGAAGCGATTGCCGTAACGGACGCCATTTCTGTACGTAGCTGCGAAACTTTGATACCGCTTTCGGATTGGGCATCTCCGTTTCGATAAAAGCCATCATCTCGGGTGCAAGCGACGCGACGTAGAAGTAAGCGTCCTTCGGAGCATTCGTCTTTCGTCCTTTCAATATCTTGACGACTTTCTGGGCCTCGGGGACGAGATTCGCAATCGCCTCGATCTCACTCGCCCGAAAGTCCATGTTACGCATTGCCGATGCCGCTTCCCGCGACTTCAAACGCCCCAGCGTGTAGTACAGCACTGGATACTGGAGGCGCGGACGCAGCCCTGCGGAGTAAAGATTCGTCCGCGCTTTCGCCAGTTTGTTCAGGCTATCGTAATCTGGTTTGCGCTTCTGCAGACTCGGATGAATCAGCGCGAGCAAGCCGTGCTTTTCCCACTCCTTCAGCGTTGCGACTGGGTTATCCTCGCGCGCCAGTGCGCGCAATTCATGCCCCACGCCTTCTGCTTGAATATTTTTCTGCATGTCGCGCTGCATGGCCAGATCAAACCATTCCTGAGTGCGCGGCTCCATTTTGAATCCCATGCGCGCACAGTAACGCAGAATGCGCATCAACCGGATGGGCTGGTTAGTGAATCCGTGAATGGATAAGGAACGAATTTCCTGCTTCTCAAGATCGGCGAGTCCATTCATCGGATCGAGCAAGAGTCCGCGCGATTGCGTGTTCAACGAAATGGCGATGGCATTCACCCCGAAATCCCGGCGGCGAAGATCTTCCATCACGCTGGAAAAGCGATATTCCGGCTTGGCTCCCGGGCGTTCATAAACATCCTCGCGCGCGCCGCCTATCGATCCGTCCACATCGCCGGCAAAAATCAACTCGTAGTGCCGCAGCTTTTCAGTTTCCCACACGATGCGAGCTCCGCCCTTTTCCAGTTCTTTCACCATCCGGAGCGGATTCCCTTCCACGGTAAAATCCAAATCGCGAATGGGCATGCCGGAAATCAAGTCACGAACGGCACCCCCGGTAAGATAAATATTCACGTCCTGTGACCGCGATAGCTCCTGCACGCGTTCCAGCACGGCGCGCTGCTCGGGCGACAACCGGCTTTCCAGCAAATACATGTAATCGGGCATGAGTTTCTATGCCTCCTAAAGGCACGCCAATTATTCAGGCGCGCGGATGATGCGCCTTGTAAACTTTCTTCAATCGCTCTTCGACTACGTGCGTATAAATCTGCGTGGTTGAAATATCCGAATGGCCCAACATCAATTGCACGGAGCGAAGATCGCCGCCCCTATCGAGAAGATGCGTAGCAAAACTATGCCGTAGCATGTGAGGTTTCAGCGACTTTCGAAGTCCGGCCTTGCGCCCATACGACGCCAACAATTTCCAAAAGCCTATGCGATCCAATTTGTTGGCGCTGCGATTCACAAACAGATATTTTGAGCTCCGCGCTCCCAGAATTTCCGGCCGGGCCTTTCTCAAATATTCCCGAATTACCGCTAGCGCTCTGCGCCCAACGGGCACCAGACGTTCCTTGTTTCCTTTGCCAAGGCATCGCAACGATCCTGCTTCGGCGTGCAAGTCATCCACCGCGAGGCCACAGAGTTCTGAAACGCGCAGGCCTGCAGAATAAAGCAGTTCAATCATGGCTTTGTCGCGCAAGCCAATCGCCGTGGACACATCGGGCTGCGCAAGTAGCCGCTCAACTTCTTCCACGCTCAGAAATTCCGGCAAACTTTGGCGGAATTTGGGCGATTCCACGCTGATGGCCGGATCGTCCTGGATTAATTCATCCGTTAAAAGGAAGCGGAAGAATTGGCGTATGGAAACGAGATGACGCGCCACGGACCGCGCATCGAGTTTTCGGGCATAGAGAGTGCCAAGAAAATCAACGATGTCACCTCGCTTTACCTGCGTGGGCTTCCGCAAACCCTTTTTACCAGCGTATTCAACGAACTTGGAAAGATCTCGGCGATAGGCATCGATGGTATTCTGCGAGAGCGCCTTTTCGACGCGCAGATAGTTTAAGAACGATCGAATCTCAGATTCCAACGCTTAGCCTTCCTTTTCGCTCGGGCTTCGCAAGATCTATTTCAGACTTCTATTCCGCCAGCGGAAACAGCTCCGGGCTCCGCGCGACGCAACATCAGAAACAGCTCGGGTAGTTCTTCGCAGCGCAAAATCCAAGCCAGTCCAAAGTAAATCGCGACTGAGCCCACGATCATGGCGGCCAGCAGCCCGGCCTGCGACAGAACGTGCTCTATGTTTGCAAAGCCGGAAAACCGAAGCGTCGCGAAACAGGCTCCCGCCATTACGGCGGCGCAGGCACCCATTTTCGCAATCGAGGCCACCATTGCGCGCGCGCCCAGAGCTCCGTAGCGTCCGCGGAAAATATAAAAAAGCAACGCGAAATTAAAATACGCGGCGAGCGAACTGGCCAGCGCCGGGCTTGCGTTCCACAAATAGCGCGAGAAAGCGAATAGCAAAATAACGTTAAGCGCGACGTGCAAGCCCAGCGAGTAAACGCCGACGCGCGTCGGCGTCATCGTGTCGTGCGTCGAATAATACATGGGCGTGATCAACTTGATGGCGGCGAACGCCGGCAGGCCCAGCGAGTAATACAGCAGCGCATGCGCGGTGAGCGCGGTTGACTCCGCCATGAACTTGCCGTGCTGGAACAAAACTTTGGTTATCGGCACGCGTAGCAGAATCAAACCCACGGCCGCCGGTATGGTAATGAAAGAAACCAGGCGCACCGCAAACTCAAACGTACGCTTCATCTCGTCAAATTTTCCATCAGCGACCTGGTGAGCCATGGTCGGAAAAATAGCCGTCGACAACGCGATTGCGTACGCGCCTAAAACCAGTTCCATCACACGATCCGCAATGTACAGGGATGTAACGCTGCCCGTCGGCATCCGGCGCGACGTTGCAAAAATAGTGTCCACGAAAAAATTCACCTGAAACACGCCCATGCCAAAAAAAACCGGGGCCATCAATTTCCCGACTTTACGCACCCCCGGGTCTTGAAACGAAACATTCGGGCGAAAACGCATGCCGCGTTTCCACAGCGCCGGGATTTGCATTGCAAGTTGCAGCGCCGAGCCCAACAATATTCCGATGGCCAACGCCAGCGCCGGCGTGCGATACGCTTCCGGAGCCACCCGAAGGATCGGCTGGTAGACAATCCCGAGCGAAAAAACGATAGAAACCAAATTAAACAGGACCGAAGTGGATGCGGGAAGTCCGAACACATGAAAGCTGTTCAGAATCGCTGCGGCCAGCGCCGCGAGCCCCATAAAAAAAACACTGGGGAAAATGATGCGATTCAAAAAAATCGCCAAATCCCAATGAAGACTGCTGGCCCCTAGCAACGTAAAAATGCCGATCACCTGTTTCGAGAACACGCACCCAAGCACGGCCATGACGGCCAAAATCACCGTGGAATCCCAAAATATCTTTTGTGCGAACTCCCAAGCCTCGGCCCGCGGTTTGCCCCGAAGGTAGCCGGTGAAAACCGGGATAAACGACGCTCCCAGCGCTCCCTCCCCGGCCATTCGACGTATCATATTGGGAATGCGGAAAGCCAGGATGAAGGCGTCAGCCGCGGGTGACGTACCTAGTAGCAACGCCACCCTTTGATCCCGTAAGTAGCCGAAAATGCGGCTGATAACGGTAACTAGGGCTATCAGGGAGGCAGACTTTAGAATCTGTCCTTTAACGGTCAATCGGCGGTTGCTCCGTCGCTAACCCTTTCAACACCAATGACTTGACAAAAAACCACGTAAGGATAACATAACCTGGGTGAGCATAGCAATAAAATGCCCCAAAAACAGCGTTTTCATGCCAGGGCTGGCGTTACACTGAAGAAAAGTATGCCACGCGCGAAAAGCCTAGCCACTGCCTCGACGCACAAGAAAGTTATCGTGCTGCTCGTCGACGGTAAGTCAGCGAAAGGCTACTTGAATCCGGGTGCTTTGGGATCGGCCGAAACGATTGACCTGTTGACCGCTGACGGAGAGCATCGCTCAATCGATCTACAGGACGTTAAGTCCATTCACTTTGTGCGGGAGTTCCTCGACGCGCTCGCACCTGAACGCAAGGTTTTCTTAAGCCGCCCTAAACTCGATGGCCTATGGGTACGTTTGCGTTTTCGCGACGAGGATGTGATGGAAGGCATCGTCGCCAACGACCTGCTCGATCTGTTGGACAAAGGCGTTCAACTAACACCGCCGGATTTGCATGGCAACACTCTGCGTATTTTCATTCCCCGCTCTGCGCTGGCTGAAGTGAAAGTCTTGGGCGTTGTGGGAGTTGCTCGCCGAGCGCCAGCCGATTCCCGGGCCGCTGCATCTCAGTCCAAGCTGTTTACCGAATAACGACTGGAGCCGCTCGCGATCGCCGCTTAGGAGCGGGCGTTCGTCTTGTTATACATTGGCTATGGACACGAGCTCACGAGGAGAACCAAACCATGAAACTTGGCGATATCGCCCGAAAGCTGGGCTGTGAACTTCGCGGTGACTCGGATATCGAGATTACCGGCGTCGCGGGAATCGAAGATGCCAAAGCAGGTGCACTCACATTTCTCGCCAACCGCAGATATCGCCCTTTGCTAGCAACTACTGGCGCCTCCGCCATCCTTGTGGCTAAAGAAGATTCCGGTTCCTGTCACGTCGCTACGTTGCTTTCGGTGAACCCACAATTGGATTTCGCGAGAGCCATCGAACTGTTCCACGCCGCCCACACTTATGCGCCCGGGGTTCATCCCACAGCAGTGATCGAGAAATCGGCGAAAATTGGCGCGGGAGCTCACATCGGCCCCTACTGTTTTATTGACGAAGATGTCCAGGTCGGGGCGAACGCTTTGCTGCACAGCTTCGTCACCGTTTATCGCGGAACAAAAATCGGCAATGATTTCTTCGCGCACTCCCATGTAACTGTCCGCGAAGGTTCACGCATCGGAAATCGCGTCGTCTTGCAAAACGGTGTCGTGATTGGGAGCGATGGCTACGGATTCGCGCGACAGACGGATGGTCATTGGTACAAAATCCGCCAATCCGGTCGAACCGTGATCGAAGACGATGTCGAGATCCAAGCCAACAGCGTAATTGACCGCGCGACCATCGGCGAAACACGTATCGGACGTGGCACAAAGATTGACAACCTGGTGCAAGTGGGCCACGCATGCAAAGTTGGCGAAGATACCTTACTTTGCGGTCAGGTTGGACTCGCCGGCACGACCCGGGTGGGAAATGGGTGCATTCTCGCGGGCCAGGTCGGGGTGGCCGGTCATCTTACAATTGGTGACGGCTCCACGCTGACGGCGCAGACAGGCGTCCCGAACGACGTACCGGCGGGAGTGGTTTATTCCGGCTACCCTGCCACGGACAATTTGGCGTGGCGCAAATCGGTGACAGTGTTTAACCGCTTGCCCGAACTTCAGAAAGAAGTGCGTGAACTGCGAAAGGTTGTCTCAAAATTAACGGAGCGGCGATAACTAACAAAATCGCTGGATGGCTAGCGAGAGCTTGCGTCTGTACCTTATTCCTTAACCGAATGGTCTGCTTCTTTAGGGGGCTTTTGCTCCTCCGGCAAGCCGGCGGCGACAAGTTCTTCAACCCGCGCAAGCAAATCCGCACGCTGCTCCAAACTGTAAGCCGAAGCATCCACAGCAGGACCGAACCGTATGATCACTTCTCCCGGACGCACGGCCCATTCTCCCGGACGCATTAAATCCTGTGCTCCGACGATCGATACCGGTACCACCGGAACTTTTGCTCGCACGGCCATCAGGAAAGTTCCCTTCTTGAACGGCTGCATGCGCCCGTCACGACTGCGCGTCCCCTCCGGATACACTGCAAAAGATAGTCCTTCTTTCAGATATTTCAAGGCCGTCTCTACGCTCGCCGCGGCCGCTTCCCGGTTTTCTCGCTCCACCGGTACGAAGTGCGCCAGGCGCATCGCTTTCGAAAGAATCGGCACTCGAAACAATTCGCTCTTCACCAACAGCCCGACGCGTCGCGGAATCACCGGAATGAACGCCAACGGATCCATGTTCGAAACGTGGTTCGCCGCAAAAATGCAGACACCCGCCGGTATATTTTCCGCGCCTTCGACCCGCACGCGCACGCCGGCAATTCGCACCGCTGACGCGACAACTTTCATCGTCGCGCGATACATAAAATCCGCGCTTGCGGTCCGGAGACTCCACAGAATCAGCCACGGCATCACCAGAAGAATTCCAAGCGCGAGGTAAACGACAGCGAAAATTGTCCGAATCATGAATCGTGCTTAATTTACAGTGCCGCGCAGCCAGCCTTCCCTAATTCGTTTCTGCCTGTCAGAAACATGCGCGAACTCGGAAATCGAATATTTTTTGGTTTCGTTCGATCCGAGCGGGAACGAAATATCCAACTCTTTGCCATCTCTGTGTACCCGTAACTTCACGATTTCTCCCGGCGAATGCTGACGCACCCATTGCAGAAAAAATGCCGGCACCGTCTCGCCGTTGAGCTCCAGTAGGACGTCACCGGCCAGAAGACCGGCCGCTTCCGCTGTGCTGCCGGGGACGACCTGCGATACCGTCGCGGTGGCACCGGGGCCGCGCCCGCCCACGGTCCAGAAACCAAGGTCGGCCACGCTGTGCGTTTCCACTTTTAATTCTAAACCGGCAGCGCCTAGAAATTTGTCGTACGGTATGTCGTCCGCGCCGGAGACATATCCGCGGAAGAAATCTTGCAAACTTCCACCGGCCACTTCTTCCGCCATAGCTTGAACGCCTTCCGTGTCCTCGTAGTACTTTCCCTGCTTCGCATAAGTTTCATTCATGCGCGCCATCACGGTGTCGAGAGATTTGTGTCCATCTGTGGCATCACGGATCACCAGGTCCAGCATTTCTCCGATTATCTGTCCCTTGTTGTAGTACGAAATACTTCTCTCCGGTCGGCGATAATCGTCATACTTTTCCAGCCAGGCATCCAGGCTCGACTCTTCCACGCTTTGCCAAGAGCGCGCGGGACGCGAATCCAGTTCGCTGATCTGCGCAGCTAAATCCGCATAGAATCTTTCTTTCGGCCAAATTCCTGCGCGCTCAAGGGTATAACTGGCATAGGTACTCGTCACACCCTCGGCAAACCACAGCGCCCGCGTGTATTGCTCTTTTGTGAAATCCACGGGCTCCAGCGTCCGCGGACGTATGCGTTTTACGTTCCACGCATGGAAAAATTCATGCGCCGCTATAGTGATCGCGCCTTCAACCGAGGAAGCTCCAATCGCGGTGCAGTTGGCGTGCTCCATGCCTCCAGCGCCCGCTTCCGGATATGGCCCAATGTGGAAAAAAAATGTGTACTCCTGAAACGGAGCCCCGCCCATCAACTGCAATTCATACGAAGTAATGTGTCGCAGATAATTTTCAAGCCGGTCCCGACGCCATTCTTTCGAGTCCACTACCACGCGGAAGTGCGCACCACCTTCATCAAATCCAAATTCGTCAAATTTTCCAATTTCGGCAGGCGCGTCCACTAGAGTGTCGTATCTTGGCGCGGAAAACGAATTGGGCGCTTTTCCTGCCGACAATTCCGCGATCGCTCGCCAGCCCGCCGGCACATCGTCAAATTCGACAGTGGTGTCTTCGGCGCGCCGGTCCGGGATGTACATAAGTACTTCTGCAAAATTCACGAACGCATGCTTGGTGTTTAACTGCGAATTGAATGGTCCCGCATCGTCCCATAGGATCGAATACTGAACCTTGATTGACGAAAGTGGGACGCCGCCTGCGCCGTCCTCGCCAATCTCCCATGTCTGCTTGTCCAGCTTGCGGACTTGTAATTTATCGCCGGCATTTCCGGACTCACTCAATGTATTGGCTTGTACGTCGCGCACTCGATACGAAAAATCGCGGACCTGGTAGAGCGCATTCCATGCCGGAATCGCTACCTGCGTCCCAGGAACCGGATGTGGAATCGTCATGGTCACTTGAAAACAGTGCTGCTCCGGATTCTTCAACGAAATCTTGTACTCGATCGTTCCAGAAGCGGGGCGCGCGCTGAGAAGAAATATAAAAGCGCAGCAACAAGATAAAACCCAAACGGAACTCTTTTTCATCTACGCGTTCCCGCGAGTGATTTCAGCCTCTCCAGGATCTTGCCGGAAAGGCCGTCGAAGCTCCCGTTCGACATCACCAATACCACATCTCCGGATTTCGCATTTTCGGCCAGATGCTCAGCAATTTCGTCAGCGGACTCGAATGCCTTAGCCGGACGTCCACGCTCCAGCAAGGAATCCGCAATTTGTTCGGGCGATAAGCGCTCGTCCTCTCCCAAAAGTTGCGCGCGGTTCACTGGCCCGATTAAAACGGCATCGGCAACCATCAGAGCTTCGGGAAGCACATTCTGAAATATTTTGCGGCGCATGGTGTTGGAACGCGGCTCGATCGCAGCCCAAATCTTTTGGCCCGGCCAACGTGTGCGCGTAGCCTCCAGCGTTAGCTTGATGGCAGTAGGATGGTGCGCGAAATCCTCCACAACCAGCACGCCTCGCGCTTGGCCTTTGATTTCCATCCGCTTTCGGACGCCTTGAAATGTGGCGAGCGCCCGTTCGATGGCCTCGCATTCAAGGCCGCGCCCGTACGCCAGAGCTGTTGCAGCCAGAGCGTCCATCACATTATGCCTGCCGGCCAGGGGCATTCGGATCCGCGTCACTTCACTTCCGCGAAAAACCACACGAAATTCCGTGGCGGAGTCCTGCCACAGGATATCGCCGGCCTGCCAGTCGCAATCGGCTGTGAGTCCAAATGTTTCCAGCGGACAAAACGCTTTCGCGCTGAGGTCTCGAAGCTCTGCGCTCTCGCCCCATATTAATAGGCGGCCACGTCGAGGCACCAGGTTGACCAACCGGCGGAATTGCAATGCAATTGCAGCAAGATCGGGAAAAATGTCAGCGTGGTCGTATTCCAAAGATGTCAAAATCAACTCGTCAGGGTGGTAGTGCAGAAATTTGGGGCCGCGATCGAAGAAGGCCGTCTCGTACTCATCGCCTTCGATGATGAACTCTTCCCCGCCGCCAAGTCCGTAGCTCTTGTCATTGAAATTCGGAACCACGCCACCCACCAGAAAATCCGGGCGGCGGCCCGCCGTGTGAAAAATCCAGGCGAGCATAGCGGTGGTCGTGGTTTTACCGTGCGTTCCAGCCACCACAATAGACCTATGTCCGGGAATGAAATATTGCTCTAGAAGCTGCGGCATTGAACAATACGGAATTTTTTCGTCGAGAATGTACTCGATTTCAGGATTTCCTCTCGCCACGATATTGCCAACCACCGCCAGGTCCGGTGCCGGCTGCAAGTTCTCCTCGCGAAATCCTTCGTTCCATCGAATGCCCAGCGAATCCAGCAACGTTGAAGCAGGCGGGTAGACGTTCAGGTCCGAACCTGTGACGCGAAATCCGCTCTCTTTAAGCATTCCCGCCACCGGCGCCATCGCAGAACCGGCGACGCCGAGTACGTGTACGTGTTCGGGTTTCTGGCCTACCATTCCTGCCTCGCTCACAGTTTCGTTCTCATGCGCTGCATCCCGCTTCCAATGTTTCGAGTCTTGCGCCTTTGCCGTCGGCCTCGTTCGCGAATAGGCGCGCTCGAACACCTAATGGCAGAGTCAGCAGGGGCCGCGTGGTGTGCCCGATTGCAGCGCCCCACACAACGGGAAATCCAAAAAAGTTCAGTATCCGCTGCGCCACATCTTTCACCGTTTCCGTTCCGGCCGGCCCTTCGCATTCGGGAAATTCTCCGAGCACGACCGCGGAAACTCCGCGAAATTTTCCTGCCTGTTTCAGATGCATCAGGGCGCGGTCCACTTGCCAAGGCTTCATGCCGCGATCCTCTAGAACAAGAATGGAGCCGTGCGTATCGAGTTCCCAAGCAGTACCCAGAGTCGTTTCAATCAGGGTAAGGCAACCACCAAGCAGCGTGCCGTCAACTTTCCCGGGAACCAGCGTTTCAGTATCCTTCAAGTCGATAACCCATCCGTGGCGCGTTTCGGAAATTGCCTGCATAAAAGTTTCGCGGTCATATCCTTCGGGAACCCCTTCTCCCTTGTCGAATCCCGAAGCGACCATAGGCCCATAAAAAGTGACCCAACGAAACTTCTGCCACAGGAAAATTTGGAGCGACGTGAGATCGCTGTAGCCCAGCAAAATTTTCGGCGCAGCGAGAGCCACGCTCAACCCGTCGAGCAAATAATTCGATCCGTAGCCACCGCGCGCGCAGAAAATAGCGCGCGAGTCAGTCTCGGTGAGCGCTTCTTTTAACGCTGCCATGCGGTCGGCCGCCGGTCCCGCAAAGAAACCATCGCGTGCCAGAGTGCTGGCTTCGTCAAATTTTATCTTGTATCCCAATCGGGCAAGTTCGCGACTGCCCGCCTCGAGACGATTGCCATCCACGGGACTCGCTAGAGAAATGATGCGAACAACATTCTCTGGTTCAAGCGCTGGAGGCTTAAGTGTCTGCGGCATGGGCGCAAACGAGAATAAGGAATTTCGGACAGCTAGTCCAGCCGACAAGCGCACGAGGTTTACATCCCAGCAGCGCGCTATTTTAGCGCATTAGAAGGTGGTCAGAGTGAGCACTACGTCCCCGTATCCGCTGGTGGGGGCTGTGGGGACAGGCGAAGTGGTAGAAAAAGCCGCAACGCGCCCGTTTGAAAGTATCGGTACGGGCGAAAATTGATCCACGCGCAACGGCGGAGCCTTCGACGCATTCGCCGGAGTTGCGACCGCGACGCTGCGAGCGGTGCAAGAGCTGGTCGCGCCGAAGCAAGTATCGTGCAGGAAAAGATATGTTTCCACAGAATACTGGCGCTTCGCGCTCATCGAGATTCCGGAAATGAAGCTGATGTATCGGCCTGAGGAACTGATCCACGGCGAGAATGCATCGGAATTCGTCGAGACACCGGCCGTTTCGGGGCCGATTAAAGTTGTCGCGGGAGTGCATCCGTCTGGCGCTGTGGCGCCCAAACAGGTGTCGCGCAGAAAAACATTCGTCTTTGATTTTGAACTCTCGGCCACAAGGTTGGAGGCGCTGGATTGAAAGACAACGAAACGGCCATCACCGTTCACAAACGGAGCCCCGCTTTGCCCGTCAGCAGGCTTGCCAGTAGAAGAAACTGAAATTTCAACGGTCGAAGAGACACAAGCAGCCGGAGCATTCGATGCCGCACAAGTATCGTGGAGGAGAACTTGAGATGGCTCTGACGATGAATTGGCGCCGAAAACCACAAACGCCACATAGCGCCCGTCGGCGGAGATTGACGGACTTTCGCCCTGAGATCCGCTGTCGGCATATGGGGCGTCGACCGGAATCTCTTCGGTTCTTGCGACGCAGGACTTCGCGGCGGATGGTCCGGCACAAGTGTCGCGCACAAACACCTGAGACCCGGTGCCCGCTTGTCCAGCAACGAGATTTGCAGCCGATGAAGAGAAAGCGATGAAGCGGCCGTCGGCACTAATCGAGGCGAATCCGCTATCCCCACCCTTTGCTAATTCTCCGGAAGCGTCTACCGATACCGCTTCGGTATGTGCGGTACACCCAGATGGCGCGTTAGCCCGGTTACAAAGGTCGCGCACAAAGAGCTTGGTCGTGCTATCGGACGATTCTGAAGAATTGCGCAAGCCGGAGACGAGATTGGTTGCCTTCGATTCGAAGACGACGAACCTGCCATCCGCGCTCATGGCCACCTGATTGCTTGCCGCTGCATCGGGCGCGCTTCCATGCGCCGCAAGATCAACAGCGACGGTCTTAGCGGTACAGCCGGTCGCGCCCAGGCATGTATCTCGCACGAAAATATTTCCATGCGCGCCGTGCGTCACTATATTTCTTGCCGTCGAGAAGAACGCGACGTATCGGCCATCCGTGCTTATCGCTGGCGCCGCACTCGCTCCGTCAGCTGCACCACTCGTCGCACTCACCGATGCCACCTTGGGGAAAGCGGAACCGCTCGTCATGTAGTTGAAATCCACCGAAGGCGAATACAACTGCGTGTCGCCGGGCGTCGTGTTGTAGACGCTTATACTCGCAAATCCTGGAGAAGCGATATTAGATCCCGCTACGCTCGCTGTTAATTGCGTGGAACTTACGAAGGTGGTTGTCAGCGGCGCGCCGTTCCACGCTACGGTTGAGCCAGGCTTTTGTGTGACAGGCGCTACGAAACCCGAACCGTTCACAGTGAGAACGAAGTCGCCGCTACCGGGGGAAACGCTCGTTGGCGAGAGACTCGTGATCAAAGGTGTGCCGTTTTGCACGCCGTTAATTACAAAAGTGGCTGCCAGGGACGGACCGCCGGGTTCCGGATTTGACACTGTAACTGCCGCAACCCCGGAGCTCGCGACGTCCGAGGCCATAATCGTGACGGCAAGTTGGAGCGTAGTGTTATTCAAAACGCTCGTGCGCATCGACCCGTTCCAAAACACTTGCGACGGCGGGTTGCTGATAAAGCCCGTGCCGGAAATAAATAGAGTGAATGTTTGACTGCCCGCTGTGATGCTGGACGGAAATAGCCCCGTGATAACCGGCGTAGGAAAGATCGTCGCCGTGGTGCTGGTGCTCGAACAGCTCCCGAGCAGGATGGTGCCCATTAGGAGCGCCAGCAAAGCAGTCCACCGCAAACGCATCAGTTACGTCCTCCTATAATTTGCACGGAACCCTGCGGCCGCTCCCGGTGACCAGCTTGTCGAGCGGAACGGGAAAACCGAAGCCTGAAAATGCAACAAAGACCTAGAATTGATAGCACTCCATACCCAGCCCGTCAACTCGGATTCAATCCTATGCTCTTTGGTTGGCCGTCATACCATCTGCCGTCTACAAAAGAGACACTGCGAAAATCTGCCCTCAAACAGGCCGGACATCGCACCGCACTTTCAACGCCGCTAGTTTTTCCATCAAATCGCGTTCTTGCGGATAGGTTACGTCGGCGTCGAACTCTACAACGATCCCATCATCACTGCGGTGATTGTGCCAGCGATGGGCCTGAATCCGGGACTGTTCAACGATCTGATGCGCACGTGGCAACACCGCCGGATCTTCTGTGATGAGCCGGAAAGTCATCAGGCGCATGTGGAGTCCGAAGCGCTCCTCCGCGGCACCAAGAAATACAAGCGCGACCAAAAGAATTAGCGTGGCGAAAAGGGCAGTCATCAACATGCCGGCGCCAACCGCCATGCCCACACTGGCCATTACGAAAATCGTCGCCGCGCTGGTAATTCCGACCACGCCTCCGCGGCCGCGAATCACCACTCCGGCTCCGATGAATCCGATTCCCGGAATAATCTGCGCCGCGATGCGCGTGTGATCGCCGCCCACTGTTCCGGCCATTTCGTAGGAAATGATCGTAAACAGGGCGGCCCCAAAACAAATCAGCATGTTAGTGCGCAGTCCGGCCGCTTTGTGACGTAACTCCCGCTCGAGCCCGACCAATCCGCCGAGCACACCTGCGAGCAACAGCCGGGCCATGATGTAAGAATTCAAATCGTGCAGCATAAATTCACTCAGCTAGAGTTTGAAGGTTGTAAGTTTCAGAAAGCGACGCGCACGTTCGGTTATTTCGCGGCGCCTTAGGTTTGTCAGCCGCTCAACCCCGAAGCGTTCGACGGCAAAGCTTCCGAGCACGGAACCGTAAACCATCGCGCGACGAAGCGTCTGGTCGTTGATGCGTCCTTCGCTCGCCAAGTAACCCATGAAACCTCCTGCAAAACTGTCCCCTGCACCTGTCGGATCATGCACCTCTTCCAACGGAAACCCCGGTATGGAAAACAGGAAGTTATTGTGCACCATCAAAGCGCCGTGTTCACCGCGTTTAATCACCAGAGTCCGCGGGCCCATTTTGAAAACGTGTTTGGCTGCGCGCATCAGATTGTGCTCGCCGGTTAACTGGCGCGTTTCGTCATCATTAATCATCAATATGTGCGTGTGTTTCAGCGTCTCGCGCAATTCAGCTGGCGTGCGCTCGATCCAATAATTCATCGTATCGAGCCCGACCACTTTCGGCTTACATTTCAACTGCTTTAGAACGGACCGTTGCAGCATGGGATCGATGTTCCCCAAAAAAATAAACGACGAATCGCAATACCTTCCCGGCAGGGTGGGCCTGAAATTTGCAAACACGTTTAAATCGGTCGCTAGCGTAGTACGTTCATTCATATTCTTGCTGTAGCGCCCGGACCAGAAAAACGTCTTCCCCGCTGCGTGCTCCAGACCTTCCAAATCAATTTTGCGGCCATGAAAAACGGCCTTGTCTTTAGCTGTGAAATCGTCCCCCACGATAGCTACCACGCGAACAGGCGTGAAATAACTGGCGGCCAACGCGAAATAACTAGCGGCCCCGCCCAACGTGCGTTCCACCTTGCCATGCGGCGTCTCAAGCGCGTCGAATGCGACCGAACCAACAACCAGTAGTGACATTCACTCTCCGTTTAGGAAATGTATTTACCGATGATGGGCGCAAGCCTTTTTTTCGTGGCTGCGGAAATTGCTGCGCGCTCGGTAAGAATCGCGTGCGCCAGCGCCGACCCGCACTTGCAGCTTCGCGCCTCCGGCAGTTCGCGCACTACTTCGCGCAACACGCGCTGCACGTTGGAAGTGTTGCGATTTAAATTCTGAATAATTTCGTCCAATGTAACGGCATCGTGATTAGGATGCCAGCAATCGTAATCGGTAACCATGGCGATGGTCGCATAGCAAATCTCCGCTTCGCGGGCCAGCTTCGCCTCTGTCAAATTGGTCATCCCAATGACGTCAAAGCGAAGCTGCCGGTAGGTATGCGATTCCGCCAAGGTGGAAAATTGCGGCCCTTCCATGCAAACGTATGTTCCGGAGCGATGCGCTTTCACGCCGGCCCCGTCGCACGCAGCAGCAATGTGCGCCGCCAAAATCGTGCAGGTGGGCTTATCGAATCCCACATGCGCTACCACTCCCCCACCAAAAAACGTTGCGACACGCGACCGCGTGCGATCGAAGAATTGGTCGGGGATCACAAAATCGAGTGGCGGCAAATCGTCTCGAAGCGAACCCACCGCGCTGACCGACAGAATTCGCTCCACTCCGAGCATCTTCAGCGCGCATATATTCGCGCGATAATTTATCTCGCTGGGCGTTAAGCGGTGACCGCGTCCATGCCGCGCCAGGAAGGCCACGCGGCGCCCTTCGAGCGTGCCCGTCACAATCGCGTCCGAGGGATGGCCGAACGGCGTCTTCAGCTGAATCTCGCGAGCACCACTGAGTCCCGGCATTGAGTAGAGACCACTTCCCCCAATGATTCCAATGCGAATCGCTTCCTTCGCGCTTTTGTTCTTTTTTCTTTTAGCCCTTCTCGCCATTTTCACCTTTCGATTCGTCTTGCTAATCAATCGACACTGGTTCGGCTTCCCATTTGCCGTCGCGCTCACGCAAATACGCCGCCGGCACTTTGGTGTCATGGGCAAAGAGCGCAATCCATCCCTCTTTAACCGCCTCCGGAATCCATTTCTTTTTGTTTTCGAGCGTAGTTATCGGATACAAGTCGAATCCCATGATCCACGGAAGCGCCAGGTGAGCCGTAGTGGGCACAAGATCGGCGAAGAAAAACGCAGTTTGACCGCCGCCGCTGAGTTTCACGCACTGCATGTTTGCGGTGTGCCCCGGGACGCGAATCAGTTCCACGCCCGGAGCGATCGCACGATCATCGACAAGAAGGGACCATTTCCCTGCCGCCTCGAGCGGGACATAATTTTCCAGCATATAGCTTGCGCGATCTCGCTCGTTCGGATTCTTGGCGTGCTCGTATTCACCGCGCTGAACCACATACCGCGCGTGCGGAAAAGCTGTAACAACTTTATCTTTCTCCACGCGCGTGTTTCCGCCGCAATGATCGAAGTGCAGATGCGTGTTGATCACGATATCGATTTCGTGGGGATGCATGCCGTAATCGCGCAGCCTCTCGGTCAAATGTGGGCCATCCAGCGCATAAATATCGCGCCTCTTTTCGTCCCATTTTTCGCCCGCGCCGGTCTCCACCAAAATGGTTTTGCCGCCGGCGCGAACCAGCAGACAATTCATCGCCAGCTGGACCCGGTTCCTGCCGTCGGCAGGAATTTTCTTTTCCCACATGGGCTTGGGAATGACGCCAAACATTGCGCCACCATCCAGCCCTAAATGCCCGTCGACTAAAACATGAAATTCCAGTTGCCCAAGTTTCAAGATTTATCTCCGAGTCCCGCGCGCGCTAAAATTTGATTCACCGCACCGTAAGGGTCCATTTTTCGTTCCGCCACCTGCGCTGCGATTCTATCCAACTCGCGTTCCCCGAGCTGCTCTCCGACAACGCGTTCCATGAATCGCGCTTCGAGAAGCTGGAGAATCCATTCTTTCCAATGCGACACTTCCCGCGCTTTCCTGTCGTGAGTGTGCTCGAAATGCGATTTGAAAAGCGCAATCTGCCGCGCTAGTTCATCCACACCCTTATTTTCCGTAGCGACCGTGCGCACAACGGGCGGCTTCCATCCTTCGCGCGCAGGCACCAGTTGCAAAATCGCTCGCAGCTGCTGTTCGTAACGGTCCGCGCCTTCCCGATCGGATTTGTTGAGCACAAAAATGTCGCCAATTTCCATCAAGCCAGCTTTCAGGCTCTGAACATCGTCGCCCATCCCGGGCATCAGCACCACCATAGTGCAATCCGCAAGACGAACGATTTCGATTTCACCCTGGCCCACGCCCACGGTCTCGATCAAGATCATTTGCTTGCCGGCCGCGTCCATCAACAACGCGGTGTCTCTTGTTGCTTGCGCCAATCCACCCAGAAAACCGCGAGTGGCCATCGAGCGGATGAAGATACCCGAGTCGGTTGCGTGCCCTTGCATTCGCACGCGGTCGCCCAAAATCGCTCCGCCCGTGAAAGGACTGGAAGGATCCACGGCGATTATCCCGACCGTCTTTTTTTCGCCGCGATAATGGCTCGCCAGACGATCGACCAGGGTGCTCTTGCCCGTTCCGGGTGCGCCGGTGATTCCGACACGATAGGCGTGGCCGGTGTAAGGAAAAAGCTGGCGAAGTATTTCTTCCGCCTCTCGCGCCCGATTTTCAATCGCCGACACCGCCCGCGATATCGCGCGGACATCTCCCGCGCGAACTTGCTCGGCCCAATTGTCGACGGAAACTGTCATGAGAATCAGGCGATCAGCTCAGGGAGGAATTCGTAGCGCGGAGCGAACGATGTGGAATCAGCCGTGGTTTTTGCAGACACCAAATTTAACCTTTTCCCAAAATCTGCCGCGCGATCACCAGCCTTTGAATCTCGCTGGTGCCTTCGCCAATCGTGCACAACTTTACATCGCGATAGAATTTTTCGGCGGGGTAGTCCTTAATGAAACCGTAGCCGCCATGAATCTGCACGGCCTCGTTCGCCACGCGCACGGCCACCTCGCCGGCGTAGAGTTTCGCCATGCTCGACTCACGTGTAAAACGCGCATCGTAATTTCCTGCAGCAATCGCCTGGTCAGCAAGCCAGGCGGCTTGATAAGTCAGCAGGCGCGCCGCTTCGATCTCCATGGCCATATCCGCGAGCTTGAACTGAATCGCCTGAAATTCTGCAATCGCCTTGCCGAACTGTTTGCGTTGCTTTGCATAACGCACGGAAGCTTCGTAGGCACCCTGCGCCATACCCAGCCCGAGCGAAGCAATCGAAATGCGGCCGCCGTCCAAAATTTGCAGGCTGTTTACAAAACCTTCGCCTGCTTTGCCCAGCAGGTTTTCAACAGGCACTTTGCAATCACTGAAAACCACTTCACTGGTATCGCTGGCACGCAGACCAAGCTTGTTTTCTTTTTTTCCCGGGCGGAATCCTGGAGTGCCTTTCTCGATGATGAACGCTGAGATTCCGTGACTTTTTTTAGCTGCGTCCGTTACGGCCATGCCGACGCAAACGTCCGCATACTGGCCGTTGGTAGTAAATGTTTTCGAGCCGTTGATCAGCCATGCGCCGTCTTTCTTGACCGCGGACGTGCGCGTCCCCCCGGCATCAGAGCCGGCTTCCGGCTCCGTGAGCGACCAGCAGCCCAGCTTTTTCCCCTGTGCCAGAGGCACCACGTATTTTTTCTTCTGCTCTTCGGTTCCGAATTTATAGATGTGGTTGGTGCATAGCGAATTATGCGCGGCCACAATAATGCCAACGGAGCCGTCCACTCGCGACAATTCTTCAATAATGATGGCGTACTCAATGTATCCCATTCCCGCGCCGCCATACTTTTCGGGAAATAGCACACCCAGAAAACCCATCTCGGCTAGTTTCGGAATAATCTCGATAGGAAAATGGGAAACCTCGTCCCATTCCATCACATGAGGAAGGATTTCACCCTCGGCAAACGCTCGAACCGTTCGCCGGAGCTGCTGCTGTTCGTCGGTTAGCGAAAACTCCACGTCACCTCGCACAATCCTGCGCGCTTAGCAGCAGGATGCATGTCTTTTATACCATAGGAGTTTGCGCGCCGATAACCGCGGCTGGCAACGCTCATCGCGAAAGGCTGAGAAATATCCAAGCGTCGCGACCGATTTACCAATCGACTTTATGCCCTTTGTTCTGCTCGTCTAGCCACTGCTTCAATGGCGCGTAATATTCGAGTATCGCGGTGGCGTCCATTTGCTTCTCGCCGGTTAACACTTCTAATGCTTCCGGCCACGGACGACTCTCTCCCATAGCGAGCATTTTGTTCAGACGCGCGCCAGCTTCTTTATTGTTATAAATTGAGCAGCGATGCAGAGGCCCCTTGTAGCCGGACTCGCGGCACAGCGCGCGGTGAAATTGGTATTGCAGAATCGCCGCAAGGAAATAACGCGCGTAGGGAACATTTGCGGCGACGTGATACTTCGCGCCCGCATCGAAATCCTCTTCGCTGCGCGGCGAAGGCGGCGCGATACCCTGATATTTCTCGCGCAGCTCCCACCAGGCTTTGTTGTAGTTTTCCGGCGTCACTTTGCCAGAAAAAACTTCCCAGCGCCATTTATCAATCAGCAGACCAAACGGGAGGAACGCGACTTTGTCCAAAGCGCGTTTCATGAGTAAGCCGATATCAGAAGACGCCGGCGGAACATTTTCCAGGAGACCGATTTGCTTCAGGTATTCCGGCGTAACAGAGAGAGCTATGGTGTCGCCAATGGCTTCATGGAATCCGTCATTCGCGCTGTTGCGAAATAGCGGAGGCTGCGTGTCGTACGCGCGTTGATAAAAGTTGTGACCGAGCTCGTGATGAATCGTCGTGAAGTCGTCCGACTTTTGCTCGATGCACATCTTGATGCGCAGGTCTTCCACATAGTCAATGTCCCAGGCGCTGGCATGGCAAACCACGTCGCGATCGCGTGGCTTGGTGAACAGCGAGCGTTCCCAGAATGTTTGAGGAAGCGCGGCAAAGCCTAAGGACATGAAGAAGCGTTCGCCGTAGAGCACCATCCCGACCGGTTCGATTTGCTTCGCTTTCAAAATTTCCGTCAGGTCGTAGCCGGGATCGGCGTTGGCAGAAGCCACCAGCGGATAAATGTTGGTCCAGTCCTGCGACCACATATTCCCCAGTAAATGCGCTGGAATCGGGCGGTCTTCGCCGACCACACCCGGACCATATTTCTTTTCGAGATTCCAGCGAACGTAGGCGTGCAGCGAAACATAAAGCGGTCGCACCTGCTGCCACAGTCGATCGAGTTCCGCGGCGAAGGCATCGGGAGCCATATCGTAATTCGAACGCCACATCGCTCCGACGTCCGCGAACCCTGTTTCGCGCGCGCCTTTATTCGCCAATTCAACCATGCGCGCGTAACGCTTGCGCATGGGAGGCGCGATGGCATGCCAGCCTTCCCAAGCACGTTCAAGTTCTTTGGGATCGCGGCTCGTGGCCATCAAGTTTTCTATATCGTTCAAGGAAAGGCATTTTCCTTGCGGTCCATCGGGGCACCACTTCCCTTTTCCGTAATCGCTTTGCAACGACGCATTCAGCTGCGAAAGCTCGGTGCTTTCAGCAGTGTCGCGCGGTGCGGGAATGTCCACTGAAAATTTTATTAGTTTCAGTTTGCGTGCTACATCTTCGGGAAGTTGCAAGCCCTCGTAACGGCGGGCCTGCGCGGCGAGTTCGGCAGTGGCCGCCTTCACCGCCTGGTCCGCTTCTGCGGCCATCTCCTCCGTGTCTGGCGTAATAAACGTTTCTTGCACCCAGGACGCGCGTTGTGCCGCCACCCAAAGCGGCAGCAGCCGGTTTTCCGCGCCTTCCACGAACTGGCGGGCCTCTTCCACGGTGGGCGCCGCTGATTTCATTTGCGCGGGTTGCGTTGCTGCCGCGCTCTTAGGATTTGCAGTATCGATGGTCATTATGTTGTTATTTCTCCTCGCTGCTACTAGACCAGATGCGATGATCAGGCAAAATATTCCTACAGTTGCTGCCGTCCGCCGGACATGCTTTTGAGAAATCATCGCTAGGTTCGCTCCGATCAAGCCAATTTACGCAAATAACCCCCGATCAAGCCCAATTAGTGATGTGCCGCTGCAGGAGTAGTCGCGCGTACGCTTACAATATCGCTCATGGCCGTTAATGCTCTTTCGATCCCGTCGCGGTGCACATCGCAGTGTGTGACCATTCGAAGAGAGTATTTGTCTGTGGGCCCGCAGAGAATTTTCTTTTTGCCAAGTTCAGCAGAAATTTCGGCCGCCGTACGGCCTACGCCGCTGACGTCAAAAATCACGATATTAGTTACGACTTTTTTCGGATCCAATGAGATCCCTTTCATACCGGCGAGTCCGTTTGCTAGAAATCTCGCATTTTCGTGATCGAGGTGTAAATTCTTGGGTGACTCCTCCAACGCAATGAGTCCGGCCGCGGCGAGGACGCCGGCCTGGCGCATGCCTCCACCCAACAATTTGCGCGCAATATGCGCTTTCTGAATAAACTCCTTCGATCCAACCAACATTGATCCCACCGGTGCGCCCAAACCCTTGGACAAACAAAACATAACCGAATCGCAATTCTTCGTAAGCACTGCGACGCCTTTTCCCAGTGCAACCGCGGCATTGAAAATGCGGGCACCGTCCAGATGCACTTTGAGCCCCGCCGCATGCGTTCGCTGGCATACCTCCTCTACGACAGCTGGCGGATAGACAGTTCCGCCATGCATATTGTGAGTGTTCTCCAGCGCAACCAGTGCGGTTTGAGAGTAATAGTAGGTTTTGGGACGAATCAGCGGCTCAATCAAATCCCAAATAAGAATTCCATCCGGCGCAGGAGTCGTACGCGGCATACATCCGGCGACGGCGGACATCGAGGCCAGCTCATACTGATTCACGTGTGCGCGCTGCTCGCAGATTACTTCCATGCCGGGCTGCGCCCACGTTTTGATCGCGATTAGGTTCCCCATCGATCCACTCGGAACAAATAATGCCGCTTCGCGTTCGAAAATTTCGGCGGCACGTTCTTGCAGGCGATTGACCGTGGGATCCTCGCCATAAACATCGTCGCCAACTTCGGCTTCCGCCATCGCGCGACGCATTGCTGCAGACGGTCGCGTCACTGTGTCGCTGCGAAGATCTACAAAATCCGCCGTGCTTTTGTTTTCTTGCGAAGCTGTGCACACGCTAGCTCCTTATCCCAGCAATTCGACAAACACATTATTCGAAATAGACAAGCGGTCTGGGGCGAGCCGCAACTGCCCACCATTCAATTGCAACAATCCCTGTTCAGCCAGCGGAGCGATACGATTTCGCAAACTCACGTGATACTCACGCTCGATCCGCTCCAGGTCAACTCCATCAAGTTGACGCAAGCCCAGAAACAACTCTTCGTCCAGCGCTTGCGCGGCAGTCACCGTTTCAATCTGTTCGCGCGGCGAAGTTCCCTGCTCGAGGCAGGTCACGTATCGCGCCGAATCATGCACGTTGGACCAACGCTTCTCACCGTCAAACGAATGCGCCCCGGCGCCGAAACCAAGATATGGTTTGCGCTGCCAGTACTTCGAATTGTGCTGCGAGCGCATACCCGGTAGCGCCCAGTTCGAAATTTCGTAATGCTCGTATCCCGCGGCTGCCAGCCGGGCGCACGCGGAGTCGTAAAAATCTGCGATCGAATCCTCCGCAGGAATCTCGGTTGCGCTATACCGTTTGCCACCAGCCAGAGATTCCGCCCCCAGCCTGCTTCCTTCGTCAATTTCAAGCATGTAAATGGATAAGTGTTCCGGCCGCATTTGCAAAACTTGCCCTACTGACTCTTCCCACGTTTCGCGGGTTTGATGTGGCAACCCTGCAATCTGGTCCAGGCTGATATTTCGAAAACCGGTGCCGCGCAAAATCGTGTTCGCGGAAAAAATATCCGCACGCCGATGCATGCGCCCAGCCGCCCGCAGCTCAGCGTCGCTGAACGATTGCGCCCCCAGACTTATCCGATTAAATCCCGCTTCCCTCCACGCGCGCGCTTTCTCCGGCGTGATAGTTTCCGGGTCGGCCTCTAGCGTAACTTCCATCGATTTACAGGAAAAGTTGCGATAAAGCGTGTTGAGAATTTCTCGCAGAAGCGCTGCATCAAGGAGACTCGGGGTTCCACCGCCCAAGTAAACGGTGTCGACGGTCAGCGGAACCGGCGAAGCGAGGGGGCGAATCGCACCGGGAGCGTGGGTTTCAATCTCGCGACAAATCGCTTCAGCGTAGGGAATATAACGGTCGCGAGAGACAACACCGGTGTGAAAATTGCAGTAAGTACACTTCGTCTGGCAGAACGGCACCTGGATGTATATGCCTAGAGTCATCGCTCGCAACCGATTGTACATCAGCTACATGGAAGCGCGGTCTGGCACCATCTTAGCGCGAAGCTGGAATCCGCCGCGTTTGCGACGATTGCGCTAGGCATCCGAGACGATTTTGACGCGAAGTTCACGGGTTCGCGGGCCATCGAACTCCGCAAAGAAAATAACCTGCCACCTTCCCAGCATCAATTTGCGGTCTTCAATCCATAGAGTTTGGGAGGATGAGGTTAGGGCAGTCTTGATGTGGGAGTCCGAATTTCCTTCATCGTGTTTGGAATTGGCGACCTTTGGAACCAGTCGATCGAATGCTGCTTCAATTTCCCGCGCTACGGCGGGGTCATACCCTTCATTGATCAGCAGGCCCGCTGTGGTATGAGGTACATAAAGGTAGCAGATTCCATTTTGGCAGTTTGACTCGTTTACGACTGCGCGGACCTGTTCGGTTACGTCCTGAAGTTCCGTTCGACGCGAGGTTTTCAGCTTCAGGCTGAACATCGAAGATCCTTGGAGGTGGTTGGAGTTTTTCATGCATTGATGCCCTCAACGACATTTTAAAGACTTTTGTATTCCTGGGCGGGTTATTCTCGGGAAACAGCCGATAGCCGGGCCAGTGAGTGCACAAGAGAGTCATTGCCTAGCGTGAGACGCTCCCCTCCCGGTTGACCGCGTACGGAAATAATCGACTGCCGAGCTATTTGCAGGTTGATTCCGCGATACAGTAAACTTCTCGACTCGATTCAGCACAGGGGGCTTTCATGCTGGTGGTGATGCAATCTCAGGCGACCGAGGAGCAGATTCGCGCGGTCTGCGAGCGTATCGAGTCGCTGGGATATAAGGCGCACCCCATCCCTGGCGCTGGCCGTACGGCGATCGGAATCACGGGAAACACCGGCACCGTGGACATCGCATCGGTCGAGACGATGCCGGGCGTAATCGAATGTATTCCGGTCAGCAAACCCTACAAGCTGGTTAGTCGCGACGTCAAACTAGAAGACACGGTGGTAAGAATTCCCACTCATCTGGGCGAGGTGGTGTTCGGGGGAGCGCAAGTGGCTGTGGTCGCGGGCCCTTGCGCGGTGGAAAGCCGCGAGCAGACTCTCACAATCGCGGGGCATGTCAGCGCGTCGGGTGCACGTTTGTTCCGAGGAGGCGCTTACAAGCCTCGCACTTCTCCCTACAGCTTCCAGGGTCTTGGCGAACCCGGGCTGAAAATTCTGGCGGAAGTGAGGGAGGAATACGGGCTTGGCATCATCACGGAGGCGATCGACAACGAATCACTCGATCTGGTGGAAAAATATGCGGACGTGATCCAGATCGGCGCGCGCAACATGCAGAATTTTTCGTTACTGAAACGCGCCGGGCGTTCGCAAAAGCCGGTGCTGCTGAAGCGCGGCATGTCCGCCACGCTGGATGAATTTTTGATGGCGGCCGAGTACTTGATGTCCGAGGGCAATTACAACGTAATCCTGTGCGAGCGCGGCGTGCGCACCTTTTCCGATTACACGCGAAACACACTCGACCTTAGCATCGTTCCCGCGGTGCAACGCCGGAGTCATTTACCTATCGTGGTGGATCCGTCGCACGGGACGGGCCGGCGCAACAAAGTTTTGCCCCTTTCTCGCGCTGCTGTGGCGGCGGGCGCCAATGGTATTCTGGTGGAAGTTCATCACGATCCGGACCATGCGCTTTCAGACGGACCTCAGTCCATACTGCCCGACGAGCTGAACCAGTTGATCCACGAAGTCCGCCAAATTGCCGAGGTTTTGGGACGCACAATCAACTGAGCAAGCAGCGATTTTTTGTCCATTAACGGTACTCTCCACATATACTTTCGCGACTGATATGAAACTTCGCGTCCATGCGCGCTTTATCTTTCTTCTATTGCTTCTCGGCGGACTCGCTTTCCGCGAGGTTGCCCTGGAATTGCGGCCGTCTTTCCTAAGGCCGGGACTTCATCTTTTCGCCTACGTGGGAAACACCGCTGATGGGACGCTAACAGTTGTTGATTTGGTGAAATTGTCAACGGTATCAACGATCCCGGTTGGCCCAGGACCTAGCGGCCTGCGCGCCCATCCCACGCGCGACGAAATTTGGGGGTTGAGCTCGGCGTTCGGATACGCCTGGGTGCTGGACACAAAATCAAATCGCATCGTAGCGAAAATCCCTGTCGGCTCTGAACCATACGCGCTTGATTTTTCCCGCGATGGCCGCCGCGCTTATATCGCTGCCTCGGGATCAAATACGATCATTGCGATCGACTGCGCTACACGGCAGGTTGTGGCACGAGGAAGCGCCGGACGCCGTCCGTGGATTGCTCGCGTAGCTCCATCGGGGAAAATCGTGGTGGTCTCAAACCGGGATGATTCGTCCATTTCTATTCTGGACGCGATCTCCCTAGCGTCGCTCGCCGTAGCTCCCGTGGCAACGCAGCCGGAACAGCTGGCTATTCTCCCCGATAGTTCCAAGGTTTTCGTCACTTCAGGCACCACCAATCAAATCTCCGTGGTGGATTTGAAACGGAATGTGTTGCTCGCGAATCTCTCGCTGGGAGGGACACCGGGCGATCTAATTCTGAAACCCGATGGCGGTGAGCTTTACATCCCATCAGCCGATGCGCACGGCCTTCTGATCGTCAACACGCTCACGAACGAGGTTGGCGATTTCATGCTACTGGGAATGTCGCCTGCGTCCGGTACGTTTTCTAATCGCGATCAGGAGCTTTACATCTCGGATTCGGCATCCGGGCATGTAATTCCGATCGCCGTGGATGTGCGTCAAGCGGGTCGTCCTATCCCCGTTGGCCAAAATCCACGCACATGTCTGCTCACGCCGGGAGGCGACATTCTTTTGGTCGTGGATGTTGCGTCCAATGATCTGGCGGTGATTCGCGCGAAGACTTCCGCCTTAATCACGCTGATTCCTGTGGGCGGACGACCGCGGGACTTGGCGATTAAAGTTTTCTAGCCACGCCGACGGATATTCCATTTGTTCTGGAACGGAGCCGCTTATTGGACGATCAGAGTCAACGCTGCCGTGCGAGTTGCTCCGCCATTCCCATGTACTCGAAGTGGGTTCTCGCCTGTTCGATACCTTGATTCAGCGCGTCGTTGCCGGGAGGCTCAGTTTCGCGAGGAGTTGTAGGCGTTCTCGGAGCGTTTTGATGCGGAACTTGTTTCTGCACCGGGGCTTGATCGCCGGCCGCATGACTTCGGCGATTTCTAGGCCGTCCCGACTTTTTCCTCGCGCGGCGATTCCGATACCTCCCCGACGCGCCGCTGCTCCGGTTCTTGCGGCGAGAGCGAGGCTTGGCGTCCTGGCGCGAACTGCGGGTGTTAAATACTGACCGGGAGTGCGGTATTAATACGGTGGCATCGCGAGTCCCGTCCTTTCGGTGGGACTCCACGCGAAATTCTCTTCACCTAGATTCAGCTCGAGCATGCCATCGATAGGCAGAACATCCATTGGCAGGCCGCCTACCCATAACGCAACGCTTAGAAGAAGCGACTTGCGGTTTTTGAGGTCAAACAATTCGCGCGCCAGGCTCACCTCAATAATTTTGTCGTAGGCCGCCGATACTACCGATTCCGGCCGCAACAAACAGGCTCCCGCTTGTTCCAGAATGCAGCCTGCGAATTTGCCTTTGGTCACGCGTACGGTAAGGCGAGTCTCTCGCGAATCCCACAGAGTTAACCGGAATTGAAAATCGGGAATGTCGGCGATCGCTTCGGTGGGATCAACGCGCAGGTAGAAATGCTCGGGGCCAAATCCGTACCGTAATTGACCGAGGACACAACTGCGTCCGTGCATACTGCCACTGCGTTGGTCTGTAACATAAAATCCGGCACCGAGCCATTCGAAGTAGCTGCTCTCGCGGCCGTCCACTTTGACATCCAGGAAAGTTTGCGGAGATTCACGATGCGCACGTTCCGGTGCGCGTTTTATTGGATGCAGCAGCGCGTCGGGAACATGTTCACCGAGCGCAATGTAAACTTCCTTAAGATGCTGACGATATAGCTCGTCAAATTCGGCGTCGTTAGCGGAAGCGTGTTCCGGGCCGTACCACCAGCACCAGTCGCTGCCTTCCGCGGCCAGCAGTGCCTCGTAGGCGCGCTTTGCACAGGCTGCCGATAATGCGGAGGCCGCGGTCGCGCCTGCATCGCCTAAAGCGGCGCGTTGCGTAACCTTCTCGTATGTATCGCGCGCCTCACGCAGCAAATCCCAGGCGCGGACATCTTCTGGGTGGCCGATCCACACATCGAAATTCGCATTGATCCAGGAAGCTGGAAAAATTCCGTCAAGTTTCGGAGCGTTGGGGTTCGCTCCCGCTGCTTCGCTCATGGTTAACGCACGAATCTCGGGATCGTCCTGCACGCGGCGGTAGAATTGTCGTAGAAAATCCCGGCCGTTCTCGGCGTAAAACTCCCAGGCATTTTCTCCGTCCAAAATAATGCTGACCGTCGCCGGGCTGCCGGCGGGCTGGCGGTCGCCGATTGCGCGGATCCTGCGGTGTAAGTCTTCAGCCGCGGCTGTCGCTCCCATGCGGCTGTACACAAAGCCAACCAGGTCGGACACGTAATGATCCCTGAAAAAGCCAGTGACGCCTTTCCCGCCGCGTTGCAAGTTCCATGGCGAGTATAGATCCGGGCCGTTTTGCGGATAGCCTGAAGCATCACGCCAGAAACCAATGTTGCGCGTGCGGCCTAGCACGCCTTCGTCCGTGGCGAACCATTTAAAGCCGAGTTCCATGGCAATTTCGAGCGCTTGATCGGAAACCGATCCTTCCGAAGGCCATAATCCCACCGGCGGTTTTCCAAAGACGCGCTCGTGATACTGACGCGAGCGCAGCAACTGTTCACGCGCATCTTCCGGATGCCGAAACGCCGGATGCGGTAGTGGCGACTGCGGATTCGATACGCGCGCGATATCCGTGTTGCAGAGCAATGGGAGTATTGGATGGTAATAGGGTGTGGTAGAAATTTCGATCTGGCCGCGCTGCGCTGCCAACCTATATTCCGGCAACACAGCCCCGAGCAATTCGAGTTGCTTGTCTCGCAGAGCGGCCTTGTCTTTTTCCGCGTAATTCGCGCCCTTACGCGACAATTCGTTTACTACGGGATCTTTGGCGATGTACTCCTCGTCCATCCATGCGAGCTGCGACAGCAATTGTAAGTCGCGCCAGTCCCGAACATCGAACCGTGCGACGCAGGATTCCACCCCGGCTGTTGCAACGTGCGCTTGCAGCTCGGCGAATCGAGGCCAGCGCCGCACGAAGTTTTCGTTCACTTGAAATGCGCGTTCGAGTATTTCGCGTTTCTGCTGAGGGTCAAGCGAATCAGCGGGCGCAAACGCCAGATCGAACCACGGTTCCTGAAACTTTCCGCTGGCGTATTCCTCAATTTGTGCCGCGAGTAGCGGAACGAAATTGAAAGTCACATGCACACCGGGAAATTCTCCGAGGATTTTCACCATGCCCCAGTAATCTTTTAGCGAGTGCAAGCGGGTCCACGGCAGCATGTATCGTCCGGTGAACGGTTCGCGATACTGCGGTTGGTGCATGTGCCAAAGTATGGCGAGATTCACGCGGCTCAAAGGAGCGGGCCTTCCGTTTGCATCAATACCTCAGTAAATTCGTGGCGCGATTCAAAGCAACTTCCCGTATCTGCGCTCCATTCTCTTACCATGCTAGAATGAGCGCGCGCAAATATGCGCCTGCTTGATAAATATATTGGCCGCGAAGTAGCTTCGCATTCGATCCTCGGCCTCGCTGTCTTCACTTTCGTTTTCTTCGTCCCGCAGCTTGTGCGCTTGATGGATTTAGTCGTTCGCCACTCTGGCGGCATCGTAACAGTGGCGCTTTTGTTTCTCTGTTCGCTCGCGCCGGTGCTCGCATTCACCATTCCGATGGCTGTGCTGGTGGGAGTTCTTATCGGACTTGGCCGGCTTTCTGCCGATAGCGAGATTGTGGCCATTCACGCTTCCGGCATCAGCATGCGTCGGCTGCTTCTTCCCATCGGATTCGTAGCAGCAAGCTGCGGGCTCCTGACTCTGGTGCTAACGTTCTGGATAATTCCTCTATCCTGGCGCACACTCGTCAAATTGGAACAAAAAGTTCTTTCTTCCCAAGTACCGTTCGCTGTGCAGCCGCGAGTATTCGACGAACGCTTTCCGCACTTCGTATTATACGTACAAGATGTGGAAGCCGCCGCGACTCATTGGCGCGGCGTTTTCCTGGCCTCGTCCGCACAAGCCAATGCCACATCGAATGTAACGCTGGCCCAGGACGCGCAAGTGGTTGCCGGGCCGGAACGTGACCAGATAGAACTTCATCTCGGCTCAGGTAGCACGCACGATTACGATCCTCAAGAGCCGGACCATTATAGTGTCACCACGTTCGGCAAAAGCGATATTCCCATCGACGTTTCGGCTTCCAGCAACAACACCAAGACCGCTGCATTTACAGATGCTGAGCAATCGGTCTCCGGACTTGTGGCAAATAAAGGACCGAACTGGCGCGACGCGCGCGTGGAACTTCATCGGCGTATCGCTTTTCCCGCAGCCTGCTTGATTTTTGCGCTGCTAGGCGTCCCCGTAGGGGTGCGACCTCGCCGCGGCGGGCGAGCGGCCGGACTGGTTCTGACCCTGGTGCTCGTCGGTGGTTATTATTTTCTTTTCGTTACCGGCGCGCACATGGCGCAGCAAGGATCGATTGCTCCGTGGGCGGGCATTTGGGCAGCGAACATCGTGGCCGCGGTTGTCGGATTTATATTTTTGCGGCGAATTGAAAACATTCGCAAACCAAATCGGATTACCGTGGCCTTGGAATCCATTTTTTCGCGGCAGCGAAAGTCCCAGCGTCTAGAATCCGATGCGGCGCCAATCCCTGTATCGAATGGTCCGATCTTGAATGGCTCAGCGATCCTGGTTGCTCCGGCGCTTACAGTACGACAAGAAACAGGCGCAGGCAGCTCTGTAGCTTTTCCAATGCTGATGGACATGTACTTACTGCGCCAGTTCTTTTACTACTTTGTTGTGCTGCTCGCAGGTTTCGTGTTGATCTTCGATGCATTCACGCTTTTCGATCTGCTAGGCGATATTTCCAAGAACCATATTCCGGCATTAATGGTCCTGAATTATTTTCGATACCTCGTGCCGCTCATGGTGTATCAGCTTTCGCCTCTAGCATCGCTGGTAGCCACGCTGGTGACACTGGCTGTTCTGGCGAAAAATAATGAAGTAATAGCCTTCAAAGCCAGCGGCGTGAGCCTGTACCGAATTGTCCTTCCGCTCACGCTGGCAGGCTGCCTCATCGCCACCGGGATGTTTCTTCTGGACGATACTTTTCTACCCTACGCGAATCAGCGGCAAGACGCTCTCCGCAACGAAATTAAAGGGCGTCCGGCCCAAACGTATTTTCAGCCCGCGCACCAATGGATCTTCGGAGAGAACGACAAGATTTTTAACTATGAACTTTTCGATTGGGAAAGGCAGCTTTTCGGCGGGCTGAGCATCTTCGAGCTCGATCCCAACACTTTCCAAATGCGCCGCCGCGTTTTTGCAACTCGCGCCACGTGGGAAGCCAGCGAGAATGCTTGGGTACTCACGGGAGGGTGGATCCGCGACTTCAATGGCAACAAAGTTACGCGCTACACGCCATTTAAAGTCAATTCGCTCCCTGAACTGACCGAAACACCCAGCTACTTCCGTCGGGAGGTTCGCCAGTCAGCTCAGATGAATTGGCGGCAATTAGGACAGTACATCGCAAGTCTGCGCCAAGCGGGTTTCGATACTTCGCGCCTGTCTGTCCAATGGCAGAAGAAGTTCGCTTTTCCTCTTATCGCAGCAACCATCGTGTTCCTTGGTGCGCCGTTTGCCTTTCTGGTTGGAACTCGTGGAGCGGTTGGAGGACTAGCGGTCGCTGTCTGCATCGGCATTGTTTATTGGGCGACGGCCGCGCTGTTCGAAGCCATGGGATCGGTTGGACAGTTGCCGCCATTGCTTGCCGGTTGGGCGCCGGATGCGATCTTCGGCTTCCTAGCGGTTTACTTCTTCCTGAAAATGCCGACGTGAGTTTCATGAAGCTTTACTTTAAGAATTAAATTGCCAGAATTTTGCCTTGACGAGTTCGAAGAGTATTTCAGATTCTAGTCTCACGAGCCGCAGAAGTCCGAAGCTATACTGCAATTGTCGGCCATCCCACGTCTGAGGTTATTCCTTCAACTTTCTGACCGTGAAACTAGGCTGTGCGTGGGCCACGCAGGATTCGCACCGGTAGCAAAATAATCGAGCGCACGAGTTCAAGCACTCCTTCAACCGCAAGTCCTAGAATTCGAAACGGCAAAAGAATTAACCAAACGATTGGATAGATGACCAGGGCCACTAACGCCAGCGGCCAGCATAAGACCAACAAGATGCACCAAAGTAGAAACCCCACCATCGCACCTCCTAACCTTCACCTATTTATACACGCCACCTGCTGATACGCACCGGCCGAGGATTTCGTTCCGTGCCCCGCAATCGAGGAACGATTGGACTGATTTCAAGTCTCTCCTGGAGGTTGCACCAGCTGCTGCCACTCGTCGTGCCAGTATTGACGGTGGCTCAGTTCCTGGATTTCTTTGCCTTGGCCTTTTTCCGTTCTTCAAGAACCGCTTGGGCCGCCGCCAGTCTGGCAACGCCAACGCGAAACGGAGACGCGCTCACATAATCCATGCCCACGCGGTGGCAGAATTTCACGCTCTCAGCGTCGCCGCCATGCTCGCCACATATTCCAATTTTCAAGTTCGGCCGGGTCTTGCGTCCGCGTTCGATTCCCCATTGCACCAGCATTCCCACGCCGGCTTCATCAATCGTTTGAAATGGGTCGGACGTGAAGATGCCGGCCTTGCGCTCCTCCACATACTCTGGAAGGAACCGTCCCGCGTCGTCTCGAGAGAGACCCATCGTCGTTTGCGTCAGGTCGTTCGTGCCAAACGAAAAGAACTCCGCGACTTCGGCAATCTGATCCGCCAGCAAAGCCGCCCGAGGGAGTTCGATCATGGTCCCCACCGTGTATTCAACTTTAACTTTAGCCTTTGCAATAATCTGATCCGCCACACGACGCGTGGCCTGATCGAGAATTTGCATCTCTTTTTTGTCCATGGTGAGCGGGTGCATGATCTCAGGTATCACTTTAATCTGCTGTTTTTGGCACTCAATCGCAGCTTCGATAATCGCGCGAACCTGCATTTCGAGAATTTCAGGATATGTAATGCACAACCTGCAACCGCGATGGCCGAGCATAGGGTTTGCTTCGTGCAATTGCTCCACGCGCCGCGCCACAGCCTCTGGCGAAATGCCTAACTTTCTCGCTAGTTCGGCCTGCTTCGCTGGATCGTGCGGTACGAACTCATGAAGCGGGGGATCCAGCAAGCGTATGGTGACTGGAAGGCCGTCCATGGCCTTGAAAATTCCGATGAAATCTTGCCGTTGAAACGGTAGTAATTTCGCGAGCGCATCCTTGCGAGCGTCAGAGGTCTCCGCCAGAATCATTTCTTGTATCGCTTGTTGCCGCTCGCCGCTTTTTTCCGGATGTTCGAAATCCTTGAAAAACATATGCTCCGTTCGGACTAAGCCAATGCCCTCCGCGCCCATTTCGCGGGCCACTCGGGCATCTTGCGGAGTGTCGGCGTTAGTGCGGACGCCAAGTTTGCGCACCTTATCCGCCCACTTTAGAAGCGTATAGAAGGCTTTCGGCGGCTCCGGCCGTATCAGATCGATTTGGCCGCCGTACACGGTTCCATCACTGCCATCCAATGTGATCCATTCGCCTTCACGGACCGCGTGACCGTTTGAACTCATGGTTTTCTTCTTCAGATCGATGTCGAGTTTTTCGGCCCCAACGATGCAGCATTTTCCCCAGCCGCGCGCAACCACTGCGGCGTGACTGGTCTTGCCTCCCGTGGCTGTCAAAATTCCCTGCGCCACGTTCATGCCGCCAACATCTTCCGGGCTCGTTTCGTGCCGCACGAGAATCACTTTTTCGCCGCGCGCCGCCCAGGATTCTGCATCCTCGGCAGTGAAGACAGCTTTACCGACAGCGGCGCCGGGAACTGCGTTAATACCGTGGACGATTTTGCGGGACGACAATTCGGACCGATTCATTCGCGGATCAATCACAGGATAGAAAAGCCGCTCGACATCATCCGATTTAATTCTTTCAAGTGCTTCTTCAACTTTAATCAAGCCTTCGTCAACCATATCCACTGCGATTTGAAACGCCGCCGATGGCGTACGTTTTCCTGTGCGAGTTTGCAACATATATAACGTGCCGTTCTCGACTGTGAATTCCAGGTCCTGCATATCACGATAATGTTTTTCGAGAGTTTGACGCACACGTTCAAGTTGTTTGTAAACTTTTGGCATGCGCCTGGAAAGCTCGCTTAAGTGCATCGGCGTGCGAATACCCGCTACGACATCTTCTCCCTGCGCATTGAGTAGGAAATCGCCGAAGAAAATCCTCTCGCCAGTCGAGGGATCGCGTGTAAAACACACGCCGGTCCCCGAATCGTCGCCGGTATTTCCATACACCATTTGGACCACATTCACGGCTGTCCCGAGAAGACCTGTAATCTTTTCCACGCGCCGATAGGTCTGCGCTTTTTCGCCCATCCAGGATTCGAAAACTGCGCCGATGGCGCCCCAAAGCTGCTCATGCGAATTTTCAGGGAATGGCTTTCCTGTTTTCTCCTGGAAATATCGTTTATATTCGCCGATTAATTCGCGCCAGCCCGGTGCAGAGACTTCCGTATCATCCTTCACGCCGAGTCTTTTCTTCAAGGCCCGCAATCGGGACTCAAAATCATCCTTCGGCAGGCCAATTACCACGCTGGAATACATCTGCACGAATCGCCGGTAGGCGTCAAACGCGAAACGTTCATTTTTTGTGGCGCGCGCCAGACCAACCACGGAGGCGTCATTCAATCCGAGATTTAAAATCGTCTCCATCATCCCCGGCATGGAGCGAGCGGAACCTGAGCGAACGCTTACGAGCAAGGGATCTTTGGCGTCTCCCAATTTCTTTCCTGTGAGTTTCTCCAGCCGTTTGAGATTCTTCTCGACCTCGGCACGCAGATCTTTCGGAAACTGCCGGTTGTGCTTGAAATAATACTCACAAGTCTCGGTAGTAATCGTAAATCCCGCAGGAACCGGAAGGCCGATGCGTGTCATTTCGGCCAACCCTGCACCCTTGCCGCCGAGCAAATCTTTCATCTCGCCGTCGCCGTCAGCTTTCCCTGCTCCGAAGAAATAGACGTATTTCATATTCGCCTCTAGATTTCAGTTTTCTTTTCAAAATCTTGATCTTCAAGTTACACATGACCGAGCCGCGAAGAAACAGTGTCGGCGCGCCAACAGCTCAGCTCTTGCTTTAAATTGCCGCGGACCGAATTCTACTCGTTAACGCGTTTGTTGAGATAAATCTTTAGCATCCTCAGAGACTAACTCGGAGAAGTCCGCGATCGTGGAGAACTCCTTCAGCAAATTCCCTAACAGAGCGATCCTGTTTTTTCGCACTCTCGTGTCTTCAACCATCACTAGAACGTTGTCGAAGAATGTATCCACCGAGGGGCGGAGCTCCGATATTATTTCAAGCGCTTCTCGATACTTTCGTGCCTTCTTTCGGCGTGTCGCTTCGGCTCCAATCTTCTGCGCTGCGGCGTGAAGTTCGCGTTCAGCGGATTCCCATAGGAGATCAGGTTCTACTTCAAGCTGAGCTTTATCAAGCTTGCCCGCAGACTTTTCCAGGATATTGCGAATGCGCTTGAAGGACGCCGCTAGCGGAATGAAATCTTTCGTATGGCGAATCGCTTTCACGGCAACGACGCGCTCGGCTGCGTCCACCAGGTCGTCGGCGCTAGCTGCGAACGCCGCATTGATTTCGTCATAGGCAAATCCGCTCTTCTCTTTCAGCAAGAATCGGGCGCGCTCCAACAGGAAATCGAGGACTTGCTTCTGCACTGCTTCGGAGACCTCAATCTTGGGGGCGTGCTCCTTTAACGACTTTGCTGCTGCAGAAATCGCGGCGGAAAGTGACAGCGGCAGCTTACGTTCCAAGATTATCTTCGCAACTCCCAAGGCTGCCCGCCGCAACGCAAAAGGATCGCTCGAGCCCGTTGGGATTGCACCCACCGCAAAGCACGCAACTAGAGAGTCGAGCTTGTCGGCCAGAGAAACCGCGCAACCCGTCAAGTTCCGCGGCAGCGCATCGTCCATACCCAGCGGCTTGTAGTGATCGTAAACAGCTTGCCAGATTTCCTCGGGTTCATGCTGCGCGCGGGCGTACAGCCCTCCCACTATTCCCTGCAACTCTGGAAATTCACGCACCATTTCGGTGACTAGATCGCATTTTGCGAGTTCTGACGCGCGGTCTGAACCCGCTACATCCGCCTGTGAAACACCTCCGCTGAACCATTGCTCGGCGAGCCACCGCGCCAGTTCGCGGATGCGTTCCACTTTGTCGCCATAACTGCCGAGGCGCGATTCATAGGTGACGGCCGCAAGATTCGGCAAATAGTCACCGAGAGGTCGCTTGAGATCGGTCTCCCAGAAAAATTGCGCATCGGAAAAACGTGCGCGCAGCACGCGCTCATGGCCGGCGCGGACGATGCCGTTTTTGTCCCCAGGCAAGTTGATCACAGCCAAAAAATGTGGCGCGAGCTCACCGTTGCGGGTTTCCAGTCCAAAATATTTCTGATGGCCGCGCATCACGGTTATAAGAATCTCCTCCGGCAGCGCCAAAAAAGACGATTCGAAGTCGCCCATGATGACGCTGGGATATTCGTTCAAGTAAGTCACGAGGTTCAGGAGATCCGGATCCTCATGCGCGCGCGACTGCCTCCGGGAAGTCAGCGTGTGAACTTCTGCTTCAATTTTCTTGCGCCGAACGTCGGGGCGGCACAACACAAAGTTTTTCTTTAACTTTTCTTCGTAATCATTTGGCCCGCTTACTGGAATGCTCTTCTTCCCCAGAAAGCGATGGCCCTCTGTGTAATTGGCGGCATGAACGCCGGCAAAAGAAAAAGGTACTACTCGGCCGGTGAATATCGCCAGGATCCAACGAATGGGCCGTATGAACCGAGGCGAATCAGCCTTGGTCCAGTACATGGAGCGCGGCCAGGATATTTCCCCAATCGCTTGAGGGAGGACCATGGCAAGAATTTCCGCGGCGGGTTTTCCGATTACGATTTGCTTCGCTGCGACGTATTCCCCTTTCGGCGTATTGACGATTGAAAGTTTTGAAACAGGGATTCCCTGCTTCTCCGCAAAGCTCATCGCCGCTCGCGTCGGCTCGCCGACATTATCGTAGGCGACAGATTTCGGCGGCCCAGTCACTTCACGCGTCACATCTTCCTGACGCAAACGAATCTTGCGAACGATCGCTACCAATCTTCGAGGAGCACCGAAAGTATCTATCGGACTCCCGGATTGTTCTTCCGCAAGTAGTCCATGCGATACCAAATATTTCTGAAGTATCGCTTTAAGCTCTATCGAAGCTTTCAAAATCATTCCTGCAGGGATTTCTTCACATCCAATTTCAAATAGAAGGTCGCCAGTTTTCAAAGCGGAAGGTTTCAGTGCCTTCGACTTGGGACGCGAGCTCATGCGCGCCTCCCCACGAATTCGGACGCGAGTACGGTTCCCGACTGCTGCCGCAACCAAAGTTCGGCGACGCGAACTGCTAGCTTGCGGACGCGGCCAATCAGGGCAGCGCGTTCGGTCACGGAAATTGCTCCGCGCGCATCCAGCAAATTAAAAAGGTGGGAACATTTCAACGTCAGATCGTAAGCGGCGAGAATTGGAAATCGAGCGATGTTCTTGCTCTCATGCTTGGGCCAAGCGTCCAGAATTTGCTTGGCTTCCGCTTCATTCAACTCAAATTGCTTGCGTGTCGAGACCGCGTCGGCATAATCGAAGCTATAAGCGGAAAACTGCCGTTCTTCAGCCAAGCGGACTTCTCGATAAGTTTTGCTTTTCGACCAACGCACATCGAATACATTGTCCACCCCTTGCAGGTAGGCGGCGATGCGGTCGAGGCCGTACGTCAGTTCCACAGATATTGGATCAAGGTTAATTCCGCCGCTCTGCTGAAAATATGTGAACTGGGTTATCTCAAGTCCGTCGAGAAGAACCTGCCAGCCGATCCCCCATGCTCCGAGCGTTGGGGATTCCCAGTTGTCCTCCTCAAAACGAATATCGTGTTCTTTCAGATCAATTCCAACCGCAGCCAAACTGTTGAGATAGAGGTCCTGCACATTCGCGGGCGATGGCTTAAGTATTACTTGAAGTTGAGTGTGTTTGTACAAACGATTCGGATTCTCGCCGTATCGACCGTCCGCCGGACGCCGACTCGGCTGCGCGTAGACGACGCGATACGGATCGGGTCCAAGTACGCGCAAAAAAGTTTCAGGGTGCATGGTGCCTGCGCCGACTTCCACATCATACGGCTGCTGCAAAATACAATCCTGGCGCGTCCAATAATGCTCAAGTGTTAGTAGAAGGTCCTGAAAAGATAAACCCTTACCTTCCATGCTTCGCTTAGCTGGAATAACCGGATTTTCTACTTTAACGACTTGCCTCTTCACGCCGTGGGCTCCAGAAGTTCTCGAGATTTCAGTTTGCGATCTATTTGCCGTTCAATCACGTCGAGAGCGATATCGCTCAGCTCTCGCGCGGCGGAGTCAGAAATCTCGCCTGGTGTAAACTTGTCTAGCCGCTGCGCGAGCATCTTGCGCGCAGCGGCTAAAACTGTCGCCGGGATTACGCGCAACCCTGGCTTGCGACACTTCGCGCAAAATAGCGCGGACGAACTCCTCGAAAAATAGGCCGGCTCGTTGGCGGTAAGCACCGTGCCGCACCGAGAGCAGCTACCCAGCGGCGGAAGCCACCCGCCAAGCTTTACTGTCCAGAGGGCGAAATAAGCCAGGGGTACTTCCCACTTACCCGTCCTTTTCACCGCTTGTGCAGTTAACAGCAAAAGTCGAAAATTCGCGTCCGAGGCTTCGCGGTCCGGAAGAACTGCCTCGGTGACTTCGCTAATAATGCCCAATCCGACGCCCGAGGCGTAGTCCTTGAATGCGTCCAGGAACGACTCGATCAACTCGCACTGACTGATACGCACCAGTTCGCGCGTTTCCTTCTCGAAAAACCATATGCGCACGTGCGAAAGACGCTCGAGCGCTGAGCCAAAACGGCTTTTCGTCCTGCGAGCGCCCGAAGCTACTCCGCGCACCCTTCCGATGCTGCGCGACAGAAAGCTCACCAGGCGATCAGCCTCACCCAGCGGGTAACTTTGCAAAACAATCGCTTCGGATTCGCGTAATGGCATCAGTATTCGCGCGACGGCAATTCCGGTGCGCTGTTCATTCGACGCAACGCGCACACTGCTGTTACCGCACGCAGGTGAAACAAAAATGTTTATCATAGCGACGCACATCGCGCAATTGCTAAACATTCGCGCCAGTCGCTTCCTAACTTGAAATCTATGGCGCCTCAGCTACAGTGCTATTCTCGATCCGGACTCGGATACGGTTAAGAATGAATGTTAAGCATGAGATCGATTTCGTTTAACGCGAAATAATCGAGTAGCCGGAACAGAAAGAGCAAATGATACCGCTTCGAGACATGACCTCGCGCCGTTCCGTGCCGGTAATGACGTTAGTCCTCATCGTTATCAACGTGATTGTGTTTCTCCACCAAGTATCGTTGCCGCCCGCGCAGGCGGAAGCATTCGTTCGCATTTACGGCTTGGTCCCCGCGAAGATACAACTCGCCCTGGCCGGCCAACACTACAGCTTAGCTGACGCCTTCATTCCGCTGTTTACTTGTATGTTTCTTCACGGAGGCTGGCTGCACATCATTGGCAACATGTGGTTCTTGTGGATCTTTGGCGGAAATGTGGAGGATCGGCTTGGCTCGGTGGGCTATTTGGTTTTCTATCTTGTCTGCGGAATATCATCCGGGCTGATACAGACCGCATTTTCCTGGGGCTCGCCGTTGCCATCGATCGGCGCTAGCGGAGCAATCTCCGGCATACTGGGCGGCTATATCGTGTTCTTCCCTTCTTCACGCATTCTTACGCTCGTCCCACTCTTCATCATCTGGTTTACCTGGCAGATTCCGGCGCTGGTCTTTATCGGTCTCTGGTTTCTGGTGCAATTCATGAGCGGAATCGGTTCGCTAAACGATCCGCGCGCTGCCTCACTGGGAGGCGTGGCTTGGTGGGCTCACGTGGGAGGATTCCTTACCGGGATGCTGTTAGCTCGGGTAATCAAGCCCGCGGAGAGACGCGCGATTTACAACTGACATAGTCGCCACGCCGACAGTTGCGGTAACAGTTGAACAAAATCACAAATCATAAATAATAATTTGTAACTTGAAGAACGCTGGCGAATAAATAAATTATATTTGAACATTTACTTGAAACCCAGACACCTATCCTTGGCGATTTTATCCGCGTCGACTTGCCGACAATCGAAGCAAAAGATGAATCCGCGCCCGCTCTGACCCCTAAGGCATCACTTGAACTTTAATCCCCGAGGGCTGATCTTTACTTCGATATACTCGCTCGGTAGCTTTCTGAAAATCTGCAGGCTTGGCCTCGGGGATGTTTTCGAAGATTTGAGGGTTCCGATCGATTAGCGGGAACCAGGAACTTTGCACCTGCACCATGATCCGATGCCCTCGACGGAAAGTATGATTTATGTCTGGCATGGTGAAGTTCACTTCCTCCACTTTGCCGGGTGTAAAAGCTTCGGGATGCTCGAAGCTCTTGCGAAATTTCCCACGCATGGGCTCCCCGCGAATTAGTTGCTCATAACCAGCAACCTTAATTGTTGGAGGCCCGACGTCATTGGGTGGCGTCGCATTGGGCGCAGCCTCATCGGGGTAATCCTCGGGATACACGTCGATCAATTTCACTACCCAGTCTGAATCGGTGCCGGAAGTCGATACGAAAAGTTTCGGAGACAGCGGACCCACAATAGTAACGTCTTGCTCGAGAGGTTCGGTCTGATAGACAAGGACGTCGGCCCTGGTTGTGGCGAATCGCTGGTCCGCGACCATATATTCCTGAGGCACGGAAACTGCGGGATACCCTACGAACGGCACCGGTCGATTCGGATCGCTGACATATTCGTCCGCGGCTCCCGCTACATCGCCCGGCGCATCGAAGGAAAGTTTTCCGTCCGAGCGAAAATATAATGTCTTGGATTCAGTATCCTTCGGTGGCCAGGTTGGATATTCTCTCCAAGTATTAGTTCCCGTTTCAAATACGTAGGCCGCGGGCAATTTCGCGTCAGCTCCGCTCTTCAAGTATTGCTCGAAGAATGGAAAAAGGATTTCGCTTCGGAAAAACTGTGCGGTATTCGACGCAAAGTTTACGCTGCCGAGATGATTTCCGTCATAGCGCGCCCAGCCGCCGTGCACCCAAGGGCCGACTACAATTCCGTTATAAATGTCCGGATTATTGCGGCCGATTGCCGCATGGGTCGAGAACGGCCCCTGCAAATCTTCCGCGTCAAACCAGCCTCCCACGGTAAGCACGGCACCATGAATGTTCTTCATGTGCGGCGCGAGATTGCGAGCCCTCCAGTAATTGTCGTACGTGTCGTGAGCCACCTGGTCATCCCAAAGCCAGTTGGGATCCTTGAAGTACAGAGCCTTCGCGTTTGATAGCGAGCCCATCCTTAGGAAAAAATCGTATCCATCGGCGGTGCCGAAGTCGAATCGCTGCGAGTTTTTTTGCGGTAAAATCGGGACAGTCTGCGGTCGAAAGAAAGTGTAAAAGCCAAAATTGGCAGCGAGCATGAACGCGCCACCGTGATACGCATCATCACCCATGAACAGGTCGGTCATAGGAGCCTCGGGCGAAGCGGCTTTAATCGCGGGATGCGAGTCGATAATGCTCGCTGAGGTGTAAAAACCGGGATAGGAAATTCCCCATATGCCGACCTTGCCATTATTATTCGTAATATTTTTCAGCAGCCAATCAACCGTGTCATACATGTCGCTACTGTCGTCCACATCGTCCTTGGATTTCTTGTTGTCGATGTGCGGCCGCATCTCCACAAATGTTCCCTCCGACATATAACGTCCGCGGACATCTTGATAAACGAAAATATAGCCGGCGCGTTGAAACTCGTCCGAAGGTCCCAGCGTCTTTCTGTATTGATCGACGCCGTAGGGAGCCACACTATAAGGCGTGCGGTCGACCATGAAAGGATAGCTGCGCGATGAATCCTTGGGAACGTAAACCGAGGTGAAGAGCAGCTTCCCGTCGCGCATGGGGATACGGAATTCATACTTTGTATAGTGTTCCTTTACATTAAATTCTGGTGCAGAGTCCGCATGAGTATGCGTCCCTAGGCGAGGCACGAACAGAAGCATCAAGATGAAGATTAAATATGGCACTGAACGCCGCATCTAGTTCGCCTCCAAAAGATATTTCGATCCGCGCATGCAGACCCTACATTTTGGCGAATACAAGGTCAAGAGTTTTCGAGCTTTTCAGTCGTATGGCCGACAGTTCGACCGCTAGTGGAGATTGGATGCAGCGGGGAGGAATTAAGAAAATACTTCCAGCTTGCAGTTTCCTGCTTCGCCCAGCAGAAAATGTGGTTAGATATTTCAGTTCAAATTTCGATTACAGGAGTTGCCATGAAAATAATCCAGCGCGAAATCGTAGCTGTCCCCATGATCTTCCTTTCGCTATTTCTCGTTCCACTCGAGGGGTCGGCCCAGAATCAAAAACCGCAAGCACCAAACCAGGTCTTAGGTGAAGTGCAATTCGTCGGGCCTGACAAAGCCGAGAAAACGGCGGGCGTGTGGATCGACGGCCAATACGTGGGCTACGTCGCGGAACTGAAAGACGACAAGAAAGTGATGCTGCTGCCCGGCACGCACGAAATTTCCTTTCGCCAAACAGGCTATCTAGACTCCACGCAGTCATTCGTTGTGGAACCTGGCAAAAAGCTGATCGTCACCGTGAAGCTGGACAAAGATCCCAAGGCTGAATACTCGACCGTGACTTCGGAAATAAAGCTCAAGGTGACGCCAGACCGCGCGGCCGTATTCGTCGACGGCGCTTTCGCAGGTTATGTGAAGCAGTTCAGCGGGATGGGACGAGGAATGCTCGTGAGCCCGGGCGACCACCACATCAAAATTGCCTTAGCGGGCTACCAGGAATTCAACACGGATGTGAAGCTTTTGCCCAAGCAAAAGATAACGGTGAAGACCGACCTAATCGCCGGCAGTATTACGCAGGCTCCCCCGGCCATCAAACAGAATTAAGTTACGCTTTAAGTCAAACTTGTAAAGTTAAGTCGCAGCATGGAGGTGCGCGATAAACTCACCGCAGGATTCGCGTCGACCTGCCGACAGGTCAAGTGGAAACTGATGTTTGATCTCGCCAGCTATGATTGCAGGATGATCAAAAAATAGCTCAGCTAATAGTTGAGGATCTACCGCACGCCAGCTTTCGCAATACTCTGACTCAGCCAATCTCCGAGCTCGCGCGTACCCATCGACCCACCTAACTCAGCGGGCGTCTTCCCTTCCCGAAGTGCAGCGTGGACTGCGGCTACGATCGCTTCGGCTTCGCGCTTCCAGCCCAAATACTCGAACATCATTCCCACGGTTAACGCCGCTCCCATGGGGTTTGCAATATCCTTCCCCGCGATTGCTGGAGCCGACCCGTGCACGGGTTCGAATAGTGAAACTTGTCCTGGATGAATATTGCCCGAAGGTGCCAGACCCAGGCCACCGGCGAGTTGCGCGCCCAAGTCGCTAGCAATATCGCCAAACAAATTACAAGTTACGATCACATCGAACTGCGAGGGATCGCGAACCATTTGCATCAGGAGATTGTCGATGTATTGGTGGCTGGACGCGATCTCGGGGTAATTCGCTTTAACTTGCTTGAATACGCGCTGCCAGAGATCATGGGCAAACGTCATCGCGTTGGATTTATCGCTCATGCACACGCGCTTGAGGTTCCGGGCCTTCGCATATTCAAAGGCGTAGCGGATGATGCGCTCCACTCCCTTGCGCGTATTCAGATCCTCTTGCACTGCAACTTCGTCAGCGGTTCCCTTCTTGAAATTCCCGCCCATTCCAACGTAAAGGCCCTCGGTGTTTTCCCGAAAGACCATGAAGTGGATGTCTTTCTCGGTGCGATCTTTCAGTGGCGTGAACCGCTTGTCGAAAAGAACGCAGGGGCGCGCGTTGACGTAAAGGTCCAGCTTGAAGCGCAGGCCCAGCAGAATGTCCGCAGCATGGACGTTTGTTGGGACGCGCGGATCTCCCATGGCGCCCAGCAGAATGGCGTCAAAATCACGATGGAACATTTCCACCGCATCGGAAGGCAAGGTCGTGCCGTCGCGCAGATAGCGGTCGGCGCCCCAGTCAAACTCGGTCAGCACAACTTCGCGGCCTCCCGCGGCGGCAGCAGATTTTAGAACTTGAACAGCCGCTGGGATTACCTCTTGGCCTATACCATCGCCGGGGATAATTGCGATGCGTTTTTTGTTCGGGGCGGATGAACTCGTTTGTGTCATGGTTCGCGAAACTAACACGCGACCCGAGCAGTGTCAACGCGGGCAAATACCGCAATAAAACGAGCCATGCAAAAAAAATTAAAAACGCGGACTCTGGTGCTTTCTGAAAAAGCCAGAGTCCGCGTGCGATAATCCAACAATCACTTCACTAAAGTGAAGCTTTAAATGCTGTTTAGTGTTCGTCGGCCCAACGATCATCATGGTTCCAACCCGGGTCGGTGTGCCACCGCTGATCTCGACCGTCCCACCACTGATGGTATGCATTCCAGCAATGCTCTCGCTCAGAGCGCAGATCATGCCAACGGTCGCGAGCTTCAGAGCTGTTTGCGCCATGTTTGGCGACCGCTGCGTTTAACTTGGCTTCGGCCTTCTCGATACGTTGACGGCATTTGTCTCTCTCATCCGCATGTGCCCGAGGAGCGGCGACCAGGAAGAAGAACGCGCTCATAGTGGCGCAGGCGACTAACGTGTGCAGCAGATTGCCATGCTTCCAACTGTGCCTTGTTTTCAAGTAATCCTCCTGTGGGTTCCGTCGATCAAATTCGAAAGTCGGGCCGACGCGCAGAAGTTTATGGCTCAGGTCACGGAATGCCTATACCGCAATTCCTGTATAGAGCATTGCGCGAAGGAAGGAAGCGACGAATCGAATGAATATACGAAGTGAAGAGACTTAAGCGGGACTTCGAAATTATGCTTTGCTTTTTATCGGTCGTTGCTTCGGTGAACGCGTGCGCGTGCCCTTCTTGCCGTAATGAAGCACCAGGAAAATTACGACAACAACTGCGACGATTCCGATAATGGAAAGCACTACCGGATGTCCGTGTTGATGGATAAATCTGATGATTGTGTGGCCATATCGAGCTGCCAACAAAGCAAGTATGCTGTATCGTGCAAGTCGTCCCAAAGTCATCGCTACGAGAAATTTTTTCAGGGAATATTTCGTGGCCCCGGCAGCCAGAACGAACGGAATCATTGGCACAGGCGGCGGCAGCAACGCCGGTATGGCAATCGCCCCAAATCCCCAACGTTCAAAGGTCTTCGTTACACGATCCATGTTCTTGCGCGAAAGTCTTTTCTCCAGGGTTTCCTTACCTCCCTTTCGAGCGAGCCGATAGGTTAAGAAATTCCCCAATACAGAACCCACCGTGGCGATTACCGCGTAAATAAACCACCAGTCCGGCTGCTTGGTAGCCAGCACAACGGTGAGCACGTCCATGCTTCCAGGCAGCGGAACGACGGAGGCATCCAATAGACCGAGCGGAATCAGACCAAACGCCCCCAGATGGAAAATCCAATGGGAGACCTTCTTCGTCGCTTGAAGAGTCAAAAGTATGATGATGGCGTTATCTTGCATTTCGCTCAATTGGTCTTGCGGGCCTATATAGGCCGTGAACGATATGACTGCCAATACCGTGGTCTGGTTACTTTCATTCCAGGAAAAGTACTATTGCCGTAGGCGGCCCACCCCATTATTTTCAGTAGAGCATCAATCCTTCATTGGGCAAAGGAGGATGAATGACGCCGTCTCCTGGGAGGCAGCGACGCAGCAAGCGCTTACCTTTATCCATCCCGGTTCGAGTGTATGGACGCACTGCCAATAACCAACCTTTCCGTCACGATGCTGAGACCAGGGCCGTAAGCGTTCACGGCGGGCTATTGTCATTGAGCGTAAAAGTGAAAACCGGCCAAACGCTTCTGCTCGTAAACAGTGTCACGGAAGAAGAGCGCGAATGTCGCGTCGTATATGTAGGCCGCAGTCTCTGGAGCCAGAATAAAGTCGGGATTGAATTCACGCATACTCAAGGCGATTTCTGGCACGTTTACGGCACTCTAGTTGGATTGAAACACGTAAGGGTTGCCGACGAATCCGCCGATCGATATACGCTCTGATGTGAATTTAGTCGTTATATAAAAAGGGCCTCGCATCGCATGGATGTGAGGCCCTTTTGTTTTCTAAGCATTCAGTCTACGAATGGGAAAGCGTAGTTTGAGACGTGCTCTCCATTCGCGGCTCAGGCTGAGCCGGCGGAGCGGGATTGGTCGCCGGCGCAATCTGCTTGTTGTTATTCTGGTTTGAAGTGGTGCTGTTCGGGTTGTTATTCGGATGAGTGTCCGGATTCCGAGGCGTGTTCTGGTAGCGCGGCCTGTAGTCGTTTGAAGACGGCGCCGGATTCGCGCTCTCTGGATTCGGCTTCAACGAGAATCGCACGCCGCGCTTCGCGTTTTCGTTCACCGTGCGCTGCAAATCTACCTCACTCATGTCGACGCTATTTTCGCCGCCATAGTTCACGTAGTAGTGCAGCTGCCCATCCGCTAGCCAGTAGTCACTCGCCGCGAGGGTAGTGCCGTCGTTAAGATAGATCAAAACGGTCGGCGTCGTTGCTGCCACATTTCCAGTCACCGGATTCGGATTATCGTTATCGTATTGCTGATAGCCCTGGTCCGCTGGCGGCGCCTGGTTTACGTCGGAATTGTTGTTCGGGTTGTAGTTGTAATTATTGTCCGCGTTGTACGTGGGAGCATAATCATAGCCCATGTCAGAGCCATACGAACCGGAGTCGTAATCTCCCGGCCAGCCGTAGCCTATCCCCCAATATGGGTAACCACCCCACCACGGAGACCAGCCCCACCACGGTCCCCAGCCCCAACCCCAACCCCAGCCCCAACCCCAGCCCCAACCCCAACCAAAACCGCATCCCCAACACCCGAATCCATGGCCGAATCCGAAGCCGTGATGGAAACCAAAACCGTGGTTGAAACCGTGGCCATTAGACCAGCTTGCGTTCCCCGCATGAAAAGTCGAAGCACCAACCGCGCTGCGACCACCAAACGACGTGGATCCGACGTGAGCGTTGAGAGGCCCGCCGAGTCGAGTTCCCGAGACCACCGACGCACTCGTCCCGAATCGAGCATTCGTGACACCGGCGTTGCCCGCGGCGCGATTGCTAAACTGAGACCTAGCAAAACTCGAATTGTTGATGCTATGGCTTCCAGCAAAACTTGAACTTCGCGAGCTGAAAGAGCTGGCATGTGAGCTTTCTATACTGGAAAGAGCATGAGAAGTAGTTACCGCAGAGCCAGATCTATTGGAAGCGACCGTCCCGCTGGAGGGCCGGGAAGTCGAGGAACTTCCGCGGTTGGTCGCCGTCGCAGCGTTTCCTGCGGTCGTGCCGCGGTTTGCGTTAGCGCCAGCAGCGCCGTAATTCCGGGCTGTTGTCGCTGAGTTTGTGCGGTTGTTAGCAGTTGAACCGTAACGTGAACTTGCCGATGGCGCCGCAGACCTGCCACCATAAGCGCCAGAGTATCGCGAGCTATAGGCCGGGCCGCCATAGGACCGACCACCGTAGGCGCCGGATCGCGCTCCTCGGTAGGCTCCATAAGAGCGCGGAGCAGCTCCGCCGCGATAGCCTCCAGAGCCGTGAGAACGAGCGCCCGTGCTATAGCTCGGATGAGAACCTCCACCGCCGAAATGTCCTCCGCCTCCACCATAGCCGCCGAAGTGCCCGCCGCCGCCACCGCCATGCCCGCCGCCGCCACGTTGGGCGAAAGCAGAGCCAGGCAGGCATATAAAGGCCACCGCTGCCATCGCGATCAGAATCAATCTCAGAAGAGAGGAACTTTTCATTGGGGCCCCCTTGGGACTGCTTTGCCGCTAAATCAGGGAGACGGCTGGAAGACCGCTGTACCGTCTTATCACATTTGATTCCTAAAGTGAATGTCTGGTTGCAGCTAACTAAACCGTGCATTTACTCTAGTCTTCCGTGGCGGGGTTTTATAGCCAGCGCGCCACAAACATCACAACACCACGGCTCGAATAAAGTTTCGGTGTCGTGGTTACTTTCCTGCGGCAGGCTGAAGGAACACGATTGACGGGAATATGGCCCACTGCTTACTTCGTCCGAATCCCGTGCAGAAGACGGCTAAATTCCTGCCCGTTGTTGGTTGCCGCAGCAGAGGTGGCATAGCCAACATGGAAAAGAGGAATATTGCGTCCATCTGCAACGAATGGAAACGGGCTTTGAGCGCCAACAGCCCAAAAAAAGTCTGAACGGCTTCCTTGCAGGCTCTCCGGCAGGTTGTAATGCCCCACGGCCGCTCTGCTGATCTGGGCTTGCCTTTGCGCCTCAAAACTGTAGAAGGTCAACCCAGAGATATCGGCTTGTTCCATAGGGCTTAGATAAAAGTCGCGGATTACTCCGTAGGCCTTTGGTCCGCTATTAGTCTGTTCAAAGGTAACCCCGGAACTCACTTGCGCCGAATAAAAACCCGAAAGTGTCGGTGAATGTGGGCAGGCATAGGTCACTTGCATCCGCGGCGGGACGTCGTCTGAAGTGGGAGTCATGGTCGCGTCGGTGTAGTTCTGTAACGCCTTGTCCATGCAAGCCTGCGAAGGAGGAAAGAAGAAATAGAAAAGAAGGTCGAGGACGCTCATCCCCGAACCGCCGGGGGCGTGCATTTGGGCATCCAGCCAATAGGAATCGTGCCCCAGCAGCGGATTATCGGAAAGCCCTAAAAGCAGGATCGACTTTTGTTGTTCATTCGTGAATGTCGCAACTTGCGAGAAATGAAAAGGAGGAGCATACGGAGCGAGCGCTCCCGGTGACGGAATTTCGTCGGATTTAACCGCGTGCCAGCTGGTCGGCAGTTCAATCGAAATGCTCGAAGAGAGCGCAAAAACCTGAGTGGCTTCTGCCACCGGCTGCTGCGCATCGATCGCTCCCAGGACTGCCGCGACCAAAATCAGCACAGCAATACCAACCGCGGTCAATCCTGGGTGCACCATTCTTATCACGCTGAAGAGTCTAGCATTAGAATTTCGCGAGATGATTGAAGGGTAAAACGGTGACATAACGATAGTAACTACTGAACTATCGTAGCCAATGGTCTGCGAGCCTGTCTTCTCGTGAAACTCTACGCCGTTCCCCGTTCCGCTAAATAGACGCCTAGGAGCACCAGCGCCGTCCCCACAAGCAAATTGCGCGTGGGACTTTCGCTAAGAAAGGCCACCGAGAGCAAAATCACCACGATCGGTTGAAAATAACTGACCGCCGCTACGCGTGATGCGCTTATGTAGCGCAGGACCCAGTAAAAGATTGTGTAAGCCGCCACGGAACTTGCCGCCGCCATGTAAATCATGCCGAGCCAGCCCTGCCATCCTACTGCGCGCCAGTCGAGATGAAGGCCCTGGCTGATGCTTAACGGCAACAACATGATCGCAGCCGCCACGCAGTTGAACGCGTTCATCGCAATCGCGTCATACTGTCCCGCTACTTTTTTCCCAAGCACGGCGTAAATCGAGAAGCCGATAGTCCCGCCCAGCGTGATCAAATCACCTAACAAAAAAGGAGAGTTTCTCGGCGAACCTTGCTCTGCCTCCAGCAAAAAGACACCCGCGAAAGCTACGGCCATGCCCAGTGTTTTTCCGGCGGTCAACGCCTCCAGCTTCAGAGCGCGTGCGAGCAGAAGAACAATAATCGGGCCGATGGCGATGATCACCGCGGAATGATTGGAAGTTGTGTAGTTGAGTCCTACTGTAAATAGACCTTGGTTTACTACTACTCCGAAAAATCCGAGATACGCGAACGGCCAAATATCCCGAAGGTGAAGCTTCGCGCGCTGACTGCGTGCGAAATAAATTACCAACATGATCACGGCGGCCAGTTCGATTCGAAAACACGCCAGTGAAATCGGATCCCAATGGCGTAATGCGATTTTTCCGGCCACATAATTGAAGGACCACAGCATCAACATTAGCGCGAGCATGAACGCAAGAAACCAAAAGCTCGGCCGCCTCGCAGTCGATTGAGAATCCGCCGTGGCCTCGGAAGTGGACCCAATCCTATCAGGAGAAGTTGAATTCAAGGTTTTACTCGAGAACTTCCATGCGGTGGGTAAGCGATTCAATAAGGTCGAGGCGCGGTGTGTAGCCAATTCCGGGAGCCGATGGAACCCGAATAGTTCCCTGTCGCGTGACTTCAACTTCCGGCTCGATGATGTCTTCATCCCAATACCGGCGGCTCGCTGAGACATCTCCCGGAAGCGTGAAATTCGCCAGCGTTGACATGGCGATATTGTGCGCGCGTCCTATGCCGGATTCCAACATGCCGCCGCACCACACTGGAATTGACTTCGCCTGGCAAAGATCGTGAATGAGCTTTGCAGGCGTATGCCCGCCCACGCGCCCAAGCTTAATGTTAATAATGCGGCATGCTCCGATCTCGATAGCCGCGCGCGCATGCTCTAGATCGTGTATGCATTCGTCCAAACAAATAGGCGTATCAAGTTGTCGCTGCAGTTGCGCGTGCGAATAAATATCGTCCCACCCTAGCGGCTGTTCAATCATGATCAGGTAAAGCGCATCGAGCTGCCTCAGCAGCGGAGCGTCCTCCAAACGGTACGCGGAATTGGCATCAACCATTAACCGAATGCGCGGGAAACGTTCGCGAAGCGCGCGTGCCGGCTCGATGTCCATACCCGGCTTGATTTTAATTTTTATGCGCTGATAACCGGCGGCCAGCTCCTTTTCAACTTTCCTAAGGAGATCTTCAATCGTCGGCTGGATTCCAATTGAGACACCGCAAGAGATTTCTTCGCGCACGCCGCCAAGAAGTTTGGCTAGCGGAATATTCTTCTGTTTCGCTTCGGCATCCCAGATCGCGGCTTCTAGGCCGCCTTTAGCCATGTGGTGTCCGCGAACGCGTGCGAGCCTGTCCCAAACTTCTGACGCGCTGGCGATTTCTTGAACTTTCAGTATGGGCCACAGAAAATCACCGATGATATGCCACGCAGTTTCGACCGTCTCGTAAGAATAAAAAGGGTCTTCGCCCGCGGTCGATTCGCCCCAACCCAATACGCCGTCCACGTCGGCTTCCACCAGCAGAATGCGACGAAGTGAAGTCTCGCCGAAGCTGGTCTGAAACGGCGCGATTAGCGGGAGATGAATCTCCCTTAAAGTAATTTTCTTGAGCCGCATTATCTTGTCTTTTAGTCCTCGAATTCTTCCGGACGGTATTCTGGCAAACGCAGTCCCCCGATCGAAGCGGCTGGCTCAAGAATGTAGTCGGTGGTATCTTTGCGCGCTTCGAGGCCGGTCGCCACATATCCCTCATGAAAATGTTTTTGGAACGATTCGCGCGCCTGCTCTTGAACTCTCGTGCCGGCTTGGTGATCTTTCGCCTTAAGGGTGCCCACATTGCTGGGAATGGAAACGCGCTGGGTTGTTTCGCCGAGCGGACCTGGATTGTCTGCGAGAATTCCGCGCACGCGATCTGAATCGAGCCACCATTCGGCCACCAGACGGTCGGTCGGAAGGCCAGCGTGAAGCGGACTTTCCGTCACACCGTAACAATTCGGGAGGTAGCGGCGAACCACCGCGCCAAGCCGATTCAAATTGAAATGCGCGTTCTTCAGTTCCAGTGGATCAAATGTCCACTCAACCAGCGGCACTCCATTTTTCAGTGCGTCCACGCGTTGAAAAAGTTTCAGACGTCTTCCAACCCCTCGGTTTTGATACTCCGGAAGCACCGCCGTCATGTGCGAATGCAGGAACGGTTTAGCGCCCCGCGTACCCGCAAGAGCGAGCGTGAACCCAACCATCTTCCCGTGCTCGAAGGCCCCGAGTATTTGACCGCCCGTGTGGTGCGCGACAACAAAAATCGCCGCGGGCACAGTAATGTGCTCGCCCCAGGTGAGCAGCTCCATTTTTACGCATTCCTCGTACTCGGCGAGTGTTTCGCAATGGCGGACTTCGATGTCCTCAGGTGCGGTGCTTGGATGTTTCACCGAGGTGTTCATCAGGTGTTCCCGACTTTGGCCGCTTTCTTCGCTCCCAAACTTTTGTTCTTTTCGGCCAACTTTGACCGATCCCACATCTCTTCCTTGCGCTCGCGAGACAAATCCGCGAACTGCTCACCTTCCGCGGATGCGGCCTCCTCCATGTAGTTAAATCGCTCCCGGAATTTGCGATTCACTTTCTTCAACGCAATCTCGGGATCGATTCCCAGAAAGCGCGCGATATTTACGCCCGCGAAAAGAAGGTCGCCAACTTCTTCCTCTATCCGTGAGTTAACTTCCTGTTCCCCGCGCGCGGAATCCGTCGTGTTCGTCGCGATTAGGGATTGCAGCTCGTGCTTCTCTTCGTCCAGCTTGTCTAAGATTCCGGCGAGATCGGGCCAGTCAAAACCGATACGCGAAGCCCGTCGAGTAAGTTGATAAGCCTCTAAAACAGCGGGAAACGATCGCGGCACGTCCGCCAGGATACTAGCGGTTGTCTCACGCAGATCTTGTGGCGACTTTTTCTTTCGCTCACCCGCCTCCGCGCGCTCGGATGCCTTGATCTGTTCCCAATTCTTCAGCACCTCTGAGGAAGTCGCCGCTTTCCTGTCACCGAAAACGTGCGGATGCCTTCGCACCATCTTCGTGTGAACGGCTTCAAGCACGTCACTGATGGTGAACTTCCCCGTTTCTTCCGCAAGAATTGAATGGAAAATGATCTGCAGCAGCAGATCGCCGAGTTCACCCGAAAATTCCCGCGCGTTGCCTGTTTCCATGGCGTCCAGCACTTCGTAGGTCTCTTCGATCAGAAATTTGCGCAGTGATTCGTGCGTCTGCTCGCGATCCCACGGACAGCCATTGGCAGCGCGCAGGCGTGCCTGCAAGGCCACCAATTTTTCAAACCATTTCCCCGCTAACTTGTCGCGTGCATTTGTTTGGATACGCGCACGGGCAGTCTCTCGAATCCTGTGGGGCACAGGAGACCCAAGCGCTTTGCGAGAGCGTCGGCTGGATTTGCTGCGCGGCTTGGAAACAATTGTTTTGCGAGACGCCAAGAGAATCTCGTTCTTCCTTGATGAGCGATTAATCTACAAGGAAGAACACGGGGTGACAAGCGTGGGAATTCGAATTTGTAGCGGGCGCCTTTAGTGTTATTCCGGTTTGGCTAAGCCATGGGCGAGCGCGTCGTCGATCAGGCTTTTCATCTGGCGCGAGGCTTCACGGAAGATCTGTTCTTCTTGGCGGCCCAACTCGCCCTGCTGCTCGCCGAGTTTGCCTTGCTTCTCACCGAGCGCTCCCTGCTGCTCTCCGAGCTTTCCCTGAGCCTCGCCCGCCTTCGACTGCAGGTCGCCAAGTTTGCTCTGCAGATCGCCGATCTTTTCCTGCATGCGGCCAAGATCTTCTTCCGAGCCGGTGGCTCCGAGAGCTTTGAGCTCGGCTTCCAGTTTGTGCAAGTCTTCCGTCATGTCGGGAATTTCGACGCGGACTCCCTCTTGCTCTTTCCCTAACGCTTCCTGCTCCGCGCCCAAAGCTTCCTGCTGCTTGCCGAGTTCTTCCTGTTTCTTTTCGATCGCATGAACTTGGCTGAAAAAATCCGCAGCACGTTTAACCGTGGCTTGATCGCGAATGACATAGGATTTGCCGTCATGCCGGAACCATATAAAATCTCCGGGAATTTTCTCCTGCAGGAATTCAACGAACTCGGACGGATGGTCCATGCCAAAGCTTTCGCTATCGCCGGAAACGCTTAGGTACGTTTTGCCGGACGAGATCACAAATTGTTGACCGTCTCGGTCTGTTTCCCTTACGATCACCGTGGAACCTGAATGCGAAGATTGAGCCAGAGGTACCAGGGGTGCGAGCGCCCGCACGCGGACGGGAGTCACAATCTCCAGGGGAGCTAACTTCACCAGAGGCGCCACGGATACGACAGGCGCGACAGACACGACTGCCGGGACGTTGGGAACTGCCCATACCTTGGGCAGTGGCGCCACCGAAATCACAGTGGGCGTGGGCGTCGCCGTCGGAGTTGCGGGCGGCGGAGCCGGCCTTTGCTCGGGGACCTCTCCATATTGGATCGAACTGAAACTATAGGCATCCGGACGCAACGCCGCTGCGACATACACCACCGGAACGGCAGTCATCACAAGTAGCACGACGACAGACTTTTTCAATTGCATGGCCACACTCCCTTTCCACTCCAGAATTCGATCCAATCTCTTTTCCGCCTGCCCGGTCTTAGCCATTGCCAGGCCCTGCCACCAAACTCTCCCCGGAGCAGCTTCCAGTTCTGAAAAAAATCCGAGCAGAGTTTCGGCGTAACGCGTACGGTCCGCTCCGGCCGCCAGCGCCGCTTCGTCGCTAGCTTCTTCGGCCAAGTCCCTAAGACAGCGGACCAGATGCCAGCTCAACGGGCTGAACCAAAATATCGACCGATGCAGAAGTGCCAAGCAATCTACGAGCGCATCCCGGCGCGCCACATGCGACATCTCATGTGCGATCACCGCGTCCAACTCCATTTCCTCCCAATCGCGCCATCCCGCAGGAAGCAAAATCGCCGGACGCACCACCCCTACAGTGACCGGAACAGAAAGGAATTCGGACTCCGCCAGACGCGGCGAGCGTTTAGTCCCCATGCTTTGGGCATTTTTCGAAACCAGCGCCAACGCCTCCGTATCGCGAAGAGCAGTCGCTTTGTGGTCCAACCGCAAACTCAAAACCAACCCCAGCGCAAAACGAGACAGAAAACCCAGGGTAACCAAGAAATAGGTTGCCGTGACTACAGAGGACCATTCCGTTGCGCGAAGCAGCAATTTCAGCCGGGCAAATGCGAGCGGCAGTTCTGAGCTCTTATTCACAGACGTCCGAGAATTTGCAACATCACTCGAAGCCACTGCCGGACTCGAGTTCGATATAGCGCGTTCCTCGCGAGTGGCATTGTTGGCAAATGACTGGGCCTTGAAGTCTTGAGGATTTAGTGCAAAATCTTTCGTTGGAAGCGCATGCTTTTCGTTCTTCACAACCGCGCTTCCGCCGCTAGAGGCGACATAAAATTCCTCGAAGCGCTCAGCGAGTCGCATGGGCACTGGGAAGGCAATGGTAGGCACGAACGTACCCAAAAACGGCATGAGTAGCGCCACGCATAGCACTGCTCTCCACAGATAAAGCCGCAACGAAACACTCTTCACGCGCCAAATACTCAGAACAATCCCAGCGATGCAACCCAAAGCCAAAGAACGAGCCGCCCAATTAGCCAAATGGCTCAAAAGGTTCGCCATAGCAAGAGAGCATGGAGGGGAAACTCATAGCTTCGCTCCCTTTCGCTGGCTTATTTTCTGAGCCAATCGCTCAAGCTGCTTGCGGTCCAAAACGCGGTTATCCACCATACCGATGACCAGCTCCTCGGCTGAACCCCCGCAAAAGCGGTCAATAATGTTCTTCACCGCTCGCACGGCCACGTTCTGCCGTAGCTCAGCAGCGCGATAGATAAAAGTGCGGCCATCCACTTCATGCGTCACATAGCCTTTCTGCTCCAGACGCCGCAGAACCGTGCGAATCGTGGACTCCTTCATCGGCCGCCGCGAGGTCAACGCTTCCCGGCAAGCCTCGGCGGTCACCGGCCCGTGCGACCAAACGTAATCCATCACCATTTGCTCCACTTCGCCGATGTTCTTGGGGCGCGGGCTGTGTGTGTGCTTCATTGTAGCGTTACAACTTGTAACGTACATAGGACGGCGTGTCAACGAAAAAGTTAGCAGGAAATAATTTCGGTCTTGTAAGTAGGGGTACTTCGCCAGGGCCGACGCATCCCCATGCCGCTAGGCCGAAGCGACGGCCCGGCGCGGAATAACGCTGTCGGCGAATCGTTCCATTTCTTCCATCTGCGGGCTGAATTGAAGCAGCAAAAGATCCACGCCCGCCTTCTCAAATTCCCCCATACGATCAGCGACTTGCTGCGGCGTGCCAACCAAGCCTGACCTCAGTCCGCGATTCGAGACCGAATAGTCTTCCAGCGACACGCGCTGCTCGAGCTGCGTATTCGCCAGCCAGTCCTGATAATTCTGGTACCCTGCCGCGTTTTGTTTCACATCGGTGATGCGTGCGAGCTCGCGTTGCGCTTCCTGCTCGTTCTCTCGCACGATGGCATAGCCTGCTACGCCAAATTTCATTCGCGGAAGCCCTTGGCGGTCGCGGCGCTCCGACAAATCACGGATCTTCGTCGCTACTTTCTCCGGCGAATCGCCGTGCATCACATAGGCGTCGCATTTTTGCGAAATCAGTTCCTTGGCGGTCTCCGATTCCCCGCCGGCGTAAATCGTCGGACGTGGCCGCGACACCGGTTTCGGCTCTAACACCAAATCTCGCACCGAATAATATTTGCCTGAATACGAGAAATGATTCTGCTTCCACGCCCCATCTACTACATCCAGCCATTCCGACGTACGCGCGTAGCGATCGTCGTGCTGATCGAATTGCACTCCATACTTTTTTGCTTCCTCAGACCACCACGACGAAACCACGTTCAGCGACACCCGCCCGCCGCTGATGTGGTCAATGTTCGCCGCCTGCTTGGCCAGCAGCGCAGGAAGATGAAATGTCGGTCGCACGGCAATCATCAGCTCAAGCGTCTCGGTGACCGCAGCCAACGCCGCGGATGTGGACCAAGCATCCAGCGCCGGAGCGTTCACGCCTTTAATATCGTTCAGATTCAGTTCAGCAATCAGCGTAAGGTCGAATCCGATTTTTTCGCTGCGCCGAGCCAGACGCGACACGTAATCCCAGGTAGGCTGCATCTGTTCGTCTTCCACGTTGCGCAGCCATCCGCCGAAAATCGGCAGCCAATATCCGTAACGCATCAGCGCCTCTCCTGGATTAAATAATCCACAAGCCGTTCAAAGGGGTTGAAACCCACGATCTTTAAGCCGTCGGAAACAAAGTTCGAGAGCGCGTTGATATCGTAGTAATAAAGCTGTCCGTCGCGATCGTCGATCACATACTCCACGCCGCCTACTTCGATCTTCGTTTCGCGAAAAATGCGCTCCACGTCGGCAAGCACCTGCGCCGGAGGGGTGTATCCCTCCAACCGCAAGCCCGTCTTCGGCCCTTCTACCACGCACACAGTTTTTATCTCCGCACCATCGTTGGTCTTGCAGATATCCATCGGGCAAAGATCAAAAGTTTCGCCGGAAGTGAACACTTTGATTCCGTACAAATATTTATAGCCAATCGTCTCCACACGAGTAATGTGCCCGCCGCGTGCCGGAATAAACTCTTGCACAATCCCGGTCGAATCGAGTCCCAGCGCGATCCCGTTCTTCGCCGCAGCTTCCAATTGCTGGGGAGTATCGAACCGAACGATCCCCACTCCGCTTCCGCCTATATTAGGCTTGACGATCACGGGAAACCGCATCCCGCGCGCTGCCGCCGGAGCCTTGCTCGGATGGTTAATTACCGCCGAGCGGGGATACGGCAATCCGAGGGATTGAAGCAACGAAAGTTGCAGCGCCTTGGAAGTCTCGTTGCGAAACGCCTGGCTGCCATTCACCACGCGCGTTCCCAGTCGTTCCAGGTGCGCCAGATAATTGATGGTGTAAAAAATCGCGTGCGCATTTCCGCGTGTCCACGCAGACGGACTCATGCGGTTAAAAATCAGCCCATAGTGTTGATTTCCATTGGGCAGAAGGTCGAAGTGATGTCGCGCGGCGTCCAGTCGCACGTACGGCACGCCCCGCCGGTCCAGTTCCGCAAACACGGGCCCGAACCAGCGCGGATGCTCGTAATAAATCCCAATGGGGTTCACTTCCCCAGACATTTTGCCTCCACCGAAGCCGCCAGACGCGTACTGTAGCACGCACTTCTTTTTCAGCTAGGAGACGCGGCACTCATCGAATTACGCTTTGGATGCCAAGGATTCGCCTTAGTTGCTTGTTTCTTAGACCCGGAATCCCAAGCTAGCCCGGGCTCGCTTGTCGCTGGCGCTTCGCGGGTGTTAAACTCTCTAGTATCATTCCAGCAAGCCTAAGGATACCGCGTGCCAGACAGCAAGAACGAAGAAACCTTTAAAGTCATCGACCGCCGCCATTTCACCGAAGAAGGCAATCTACGCCCGGAGGTAGTCGAACTGGAGCGCCGCGAAGAGGAAGCCGCAGCCAAAGAGGCCGCCGCGAAGAAAGCTGCTGCAGCAGCAAATCCTCCCGCGAAGCCGGCCGCGAGCGCCCCGCCGAATCCTACGACAAAAAGTGGCGCGAACCCCGGCGCCGGAAGCGCCGCTTCACCCGGCAAGTCAGCCATGGCCGACGCAGAAGCCGCCTATGGCAAGCCAGGATCCAGCTTAGTCACCGACGACACGACGTCTTCAGGATCGGCCGAAGGCGCAATCGGCGATCAAACCCATTCCTCCCGCAGTTTCCAGATGCTCGTGGATTTCCTCACGCGCAACGCCGCCGCCATGCTAGGCGGGATGGCCGATCCGCGAACTGGCCAACCTTTCGTTGATCTTGAAGGCGCACGAGAAGTGATCGATATGCTCGACGCTCTACGCGAAAAAACCCGCGGCAATTTGTCTAAGGAAGATGATCAGCTTCTGCTCGAAGTTTTAGGAAGCTTGAAGCTGACGTTCATGGAGATCTCTAAAGCCGCTGCCGACGCCATGGCCAAGAAAGCCAAGGGCAAGTAATGAATTAGAAGGTCGCTATCTCGCGTCTGTAGCGAGCAGCGCAGCAGATGTAATACCGCCAGCGATGAATCGAACTCCACTCCTGCGCGCCATCTCGAAATGTCGGCTCTCCAATTAACTGTCTTAGGCTCGGGCACCTCCATGGGCGTGCCCACGCTAGCCTGCCACTGCGCGGTCTGCGAATCACCTGACCCGCGCGACAAGCGCACCCGACCCTCCATCCTGCTCGCGTATAACGGCCATAACGTCGTCATCGACACTACTCCGGACTTCCGCTTCCAAGCCATGCGCGAAAAGCTGGATAGGCTCGACGCGGTGCTTTACACCCACGGCCACGCCGATCACGTTTTGGGCCTCGACGACATTCGCGCCTACAATCTGAAACAAGGTGGCCTAATTCCGATCTACGCGTCTGAAGAAACGCAAGTTACGATATGCCGGCAGTTCGCGTATATATTCGACGCTGCTCCGACAGAGAGTTCCGTTCCCCGCGTGGACCTGCACACCATCGACGGTCCTTTTGATCTCTTCGGACTGAAAATTATTCCGATCCCGGCGAATCACGGCCCCCTCTCCGTTCTCGGATTTCGCTTCGGCAAGGCCGCGTATCTCACCGACTTCAGTTCCGTGCCCGAAGAATCCAAAGGCCAGTTACGTGGACTCGATGATTTTATCTTGGACGCCTTGCGCTACACTCCGCACCCGATGCATTCCAACGTGCAGCAATCTCTGGCTCTAGTGAACGAGTTGAAGCCCAAGCGAGCGTGGTTCACGCACATCTGCCACGACCTCGGCCATGAACAAGCAAACGCGAAACTGTCGAAAGGAGTTCAGTTGTCCTACGACGGTCTGAAATTCGAGGTGCAAGTTTGACACTCGCGAATACTCCGAAACAGCGCATGCGCCTTGCGCCCACCCTGCGTCTGGATATCGCTTACTCCGCGGAAGGCTGGATAGAAAGATTTGGCAACTCGCGCAAGCGGACAGTCGTGACCATCGGCAATTTTGACGGAGTCCACCTCGGCCATCAGAAAATTCTCAGCGGAGTCACCCAGCGTGCGCACACAAATGATCTGGAAAGCGCGGTCCTGACGTTCTACCCGCATCCTACGCGAGTGTTGCGTCCTGAAGCCGCCCCTACACTGCTCATGACGCTTGAGCAGCGTCTCGCTGCATTCGACGCTATGGGGATCAATGCCGCAATGGTCCTGCAATTCGACGCTGAACTGGCTAAGGTGAGCGCCGAAGACTTTGCTAAAAGATTTTTGGTGGATGCGTTGCGAGCAAAAGCCGTATTAGTCGGCGACAATTTTCGCTTCGGAAATCGCCAGGGAGGCGATGTAAAGCTGCTCCAGGAAATCGGCGCGCGCTCGGATTTTGAAGTCCAAATCGCGCCTCCCGTAATTGAGAACGGCGTGATCGTGTCCAGCACCGCTGTTCGGCAAGCTTTGCGCGATGGTCGCCTGGAAGATGTCGAACCCCTGCTCGGCCGACCCTTCTCGCTCAAAGGCGAAATTCGCCCTGGCACGGGCCTGGGACGAAGACTTATCGTGCCAACTCTGAATCTCCTAACCGAGCAAGAGACGCTGCCGAAGAATGCTGTTTATGCCAGCGCTACTGTGCTCGGCCCAAAAGTCTATTGGTCCGTCACAAATGTTGGTATGCGACCGACCTTTAACGGTCAACAGTTGGCAATTGAATCGCACCTTTTCGATTTTTCGGAGCAATTGACCTCCGGCAAAATGGACGTAATATTCCTCAAGCGCCTGCGCGACGAGCAGAAGTTTTCCGGTCCGCAAGCGTTGCGCGAACAAGTGCTGAAAGATATTGAGCGGGCGAAGAGTGTTCTGAAGGCCAGTTAACATTCGCGCTCCAAAGCCGGTTGATTCGACCGATAGGAAAAAAATGGAAAACAAAGAAGTCGCCAGAATTCTGCGCGAGACAGCGCAACTGCTCGAGATTGACGGCGCCATCATCGGGCGCTATCGCAGCTACGAAAAAGTGGCCGAGCTCCTTTACAGCCTGCACGAGCGCATCGAAGACATTTGCAAGGATCCCAAGAAACTTCGTGAGCTGCCCGGCGTCGGCGAGAACATGGCCGAGCACATCTGCGAAATCCTGAAAACCGGCGACTATGCGCTGCGTCAAAAGCTTCTGAAGAAATATCCTGCTTCCCTACTGGATTTGCTGCGTCTGCAATCGCTCGGCCCCAAAAAAGTTCTGTTCCTATGGGAGACCTTCCAGGTCTGTACCATCGAGGGCGTCGAGAAACTGGCCCGCGAAGGCAAGCTGCAAGACTTGCCCGGCTTCGGCGAAAAGAGCGAGCAAAATATTTTAAAGGCTACCGAATCGGCCAAGCGCTCGTCGGGCCGCTTCAAAATCAGTACAGCGGAAGACGAAGCCCAGAAAGTTCTCGGCCTACATTACGAATACCGAATTGTCGAAGGCTGCCGCGGCCGTGGAGTCCGTCACCGCCGCGGGCTCCCTCAGGCGTGGCCGCGACACCATTGGCGACATCGATCTGCTGGTAACCATGCGCCCCGGTCGCGAAAAACAAAAAGAGGTCGATGCCGTCGCCGAGCACATCCTGAAATATCCCGGCATCGATCAAACTCTCGCCCATGGAGAAAACAAAGTAAGCGTTCTCCTTGGCAACGGCCTCCAGGTGGATGTCCGCATGCTCGCCAAAGAGAATTTCGGCGCCGCGCTGCTTTATTTCACCGGCTCGAAAGCTCACAACGTCGGCCTTCGCGGTCGCGCCCTCGATATGGGCTGGACGCTGAACGAGTACGCGCTCACCACCGTGAAAGGCGGCAAGCTTGTCGCCGGAAAGACCGAAGAAGAAATTTACGCCAAGCTGGGCCTCGATTACATCGAGCCCGAACTTCGCGAAATGACCGGCGAAATCGAAGCCGCCGAAGCCCACAGACTGCCTCAACTAATAAAGCTCGCGGATATTCGCGGCGACCTCCAGATGCACACCACCGCCTCCGACGGCCGCAATTCCATCGAAGAAATGGGCGAAGCGGCCAAACAACTGGGCTACGAATATATCGCGCTCACCGACCACTCCAAAGCCGTCACCGTCGCGAACGGCATGGACGATAAGCGCACGCTGGCTCAAATCAAGAAAATCCGCTCCGCCCAGGAACGCGTGCCGGGAATTCGTCTGCTCGCCGGCATCGAAGTGGATATTTTAAAAAATGGCTCGCTCGACCTGTCCAATGAGGTCCTCGCCCAACTCGACGTGGTGGTCTCCTCCATCCATTCCTTCATGAATCTCGACCGCGAAGCCATGACCGACCGCCTTCTGGCGGCCATCGAAAATCCTTACACTCAAATACTCGCGCATCCCACTGGACGCTTGCTCCTGCGCCGCGAGTCCTTCGCATACGACATGGAAAAAGTTCTCGACGCGGCAAAGAAAAATGGCGTCGCCGTCGAGTGCAATGCCTATCCCGATCGCCTCGATCTCAACGATGTCCACCTGCGTATGGCGCGCGAACGCGGCGTAAAAGTCGTGATCTCAACTGATGCACACAGCACCACCCACTTCCCCATGATGAAGTACGGGGTGATCACCGCCCGTCGTGGCTGGCTCGAAAAGAAACACGTACTCAACACTCTGCCGCTGAATGAATTCCTGGCCGCACTCAGGCCTAAGCCCGCCGGGGCGGTCCCGAAGACTGCCAAGAGTAAGTCCGCCTGATCCAGCGCGGAGTGTTGAAGTACTCGGGGAACATTTTGAAGGGGCGCCGCGTATCTAATGAGGTAACACCAATTCGGTAGCCAGGATCGAACGGAGACCCACATGAACCGAACATTTCTCGCTGGGACGATACTCACGTTGATGACAGTCGCGGCAACCGCCGCCACGCCCGCGCGCGCTGACGACTGGTCCAAAAGCTATCAGATTAGCGGCCGCGCCGACCTGCGTGTCTCCACCGACGACGGCGATGTAACCATCATCGGCTCCAATCAAAAACAGATTGACGCACACGTCATTACCGAGGGCTATAAGATCGGCTCGAGCGATGTGCGCATCGAGGAAAGCCAGAATGGCGACCAGGTCGTAATCAGCGTCAAGATTCCGCACTTCGGCTGGTCTTTCTTTGGCAGCCACCGCAAATCGGTAAAAATTGAACTGCACGTCCCGCGCGACCTGGATGTCGACGTCGAAACCAGCGATGGAAATGTCGTTGCTCAAAACCTCTCCGGCCACCTCCACTTCAGCACCGGGGACGGCAATATCACCGCCACCGAAACTCATGGCGATATCCGCATGCACACCGGCGACGGCCGCATCGAAGGCGCTGGTTTCGATGGCACTCTCGACGCTAACACGGGCGACGGCAATATGCACATCGCTGGACGTTTCGATTCCCTTTCGCTGAAGACCGGCGACGGCAACATCGAAGCCCAGGTCGCCAACGGGTCAAAAGTGGCAAGCACTTGGACCATTCGCTCAGGCGACGGCCACATCCATATGCGCATTGCTTCGGATTTGAACGCAAACGTCGAGGCCCGCACCGGCGACGGCTCGATCACTCTCGATGTGCCGAATTTCGCCGTGTCTGGTTCGCTGAGCCATTCCTCGGTTCACGGAAAATTGAACGCCGGTGGCGGGATGCTCTCGGTCAGCTCCGGAGACGGCTCGATCCATCTCGAAAAGTTGTAGATTTGGCGCAGCCGGTTTGTCACTTGAGCGAGGCAAGAACTTTCCACTGCGTCCCGCAAGGGGAAAAGATTGGGTCGAACCTGACACAAAGCGTCGGCGCTCAGTTTTGCTTAATAGATTTAAATCATGAGGATACCGGCTTAGCCTGGTTGGAACCTTCCGTGCCTTACCCTACTCTGAGCGCGGTTGTTAAAGCTTAAGGTAGGTTGAAATGCTCCCGTTCATTATGATGGCAGTTCTGGCTCTGCTGGCATTCCTGTGCATCTCCCACGTTATCCCTTCGTTAACGCGTCGCCCACCTCCGTCGCCTTCGACTCCGTCTTCGACGAATCCATCGGCTGGCGCTACCAGCAAGTAATTCGAGCCTGGTGAAAATCCGCTCGGGTGTCTGATCCTTTTCGGTGCGCAGTCTAATGCGTGCTGATTCGGTTTGCAAAAACTCCGGCATTGCCGCATCATGAGATGTTTTATTTCCCGCGTTTACTGCGCCGATATCGTATCCACCTCGAAAGTGATTCGGTTTCGCATCGCGTGAGTTTGCGACGCGGGAAAATTCGTATGGACTGGGGGAACTTGAATGCGCAGGCCCGCAAATATTGCTTCGCCCAAGGGACGACTGGGCGTTCTTACACCGGGAATGGGAGCCGTAAGCACCACCTTTATGGCTGGTGTCGAACTGGTGCGCCGCGGCGAGTCCGCGCCCGTCGGCTCGCTGACGCAACTGGGTACCATCCGCCTCGGTAAACGTACCGAAGGCCGCACACCAAAAATTAGCGAATTCGTTCCGCTCGCCAAACTTGATGACATCGTCTTCGGCGGCTGGGATGTATTCCCGGACGACGCCTATCAAGCCGCCTCCAAAGCCGGTGTGCTGGACACCAAAGATTTGTCCAAAGTCCAAAAGTTCCTGAAGACCATCCAGCCCATGAAGGCCGCCTTCGATCAGCACTACGTCAAAAATCTTTCTGGACCCCACGTCAAAAAAGCCAAAAACAAATTCGAACTAGCCGAACAGCTTCGCGACGACATCCGAAATTTCAAAAAGAAAAGCAAAGCCGACCGCTTGGTAATGGTCTGGTGCGGCTCAACGGAAATATTCCTGACGCCAGAGAGCCGTGCATAAAGATTTGAAGTCCTTCGAGAAAGGCATGCGCGCAAATGATCCCGCAATCGCGCCCTCCATGTTGTACGCCTACGCTGCGATCAGCGAAGGCGTTCCTTTCGCCAACGGCGCGCCAAATCTTACCGTGGATATTCCAGCCCTGGAAGAATACGCAAAAGCAAAAGAAGTCCCCCTAGGCGGAAAAGATTTCAAAACCGGGCAAACGTTGATGAAAACAATCCTGGCCCCAGGCTTTAAGGCCCGTATGCTGGGTCTGAATGGCTGGTTTTCAACCAACATTCTCGGCAATCGCGACGGCGAAGTCCTGGACGACCCTGGCTCGTTCAAGACCAAAGAGGAATCCAAGCTCGGCGCGCTTGAATATATTCTGCAGCCAAGTCTTTATCCGAATCTTTACGGCAAGATTCACCACAAGGTGCGCATCAATTACTATCCGCCCCGCGGCGATAACAAAGAAGGCTGGGACAACATCGATATCTTCGGCTGGCTCGGCTACCCCATGCAGATAAAAGTAGATTTCCTATGCCGGGATTCAATTCTTGCCGCGCCCATCGTGCTCGACCTCGCACTTTTCTTCGATCTGGCCAAACGCGCGGGCATGCGTGGTATCCAGGAATGGCTCAGCTTTTATTTCAAATCGCCCATGTGCGCCAAGGAGTTGTACCCGGAGCACGATCTCTTCATTCAGTCCATGAAGCTGAAAAATACTTTGCGCTGGATGATGGGCGAAGATCTGATCACCCACCTCGGAGCCGAATATTACGACTAAACAATTGCCTGGGGAGATAAAATGCGCATTGCGCTTCGCAAAGTTTTCAACGCCGCATTTTTTCTAGCAATCCTAATGACGATTACTCGGCCCTCCATCTCTTCCGCAGCTAGTGGAAGCGGACCGAAATTCGAAATCGCATTCCCGCGCGAACGCAGCGCGCAGCCTCTCGACGGTCGCTTGCTGCTCTTGCTTTCCACCGATCCTTCCGAAGAGCCGCGCATGCAAATCAATATTTCGCCGAACACGCAGATGGTGTTTGGCATCGACGTCGATGGCTTGGCGCCCGACAAAGTCGCCGTCGTTGACGCGGAAGCCTACGGCTATCCCGTGCGTAGCTTGCGCGACGTGAAGCCTGGCGAATATCACGTGCAAGCAGTGCTGCATCGCTACGAAACGTTCCATCGCAGTGATGGCCACGCGATAAAACTCCCCTTGGATCGCGGCGAAGGACAACACTGGAATATTGCTCCGGGAAATCTGTATAGCAAGCCCCAGAAGATCACGCTCGGCGGCGACGCTTCGTTCAAGATTATCCTCGATCAGGAAATTCCGTCTATTCCTGCCCCTGCCGATACCAAATACATCAAGCACGTAAAGATTCAGAGCGACCTGCTCACTAAATTCTGGGGACGCCCGATGTTTTTGGGCGCGAACGTTTTGGTGCCGGAGGGATTTGACGAACATCCCCAAGCGCACTATCCCATGGCGGTGAACGAAGGCCACTTCCCTGCTGATTTTGAAGGCTTTCGTACCGAGCCGCCCGATCCAAATCTGAAACCCGATTACAGCGAGCGTTTTCACATCGCCGGTTACAACCGTATACAGCAGGAAGAAGCCTACAAATTCTACAAACAGTGGATTAGCCCTGGCTTCCCCAGGATCTTGGTTATAGAAATCCAGCACGCAAATCCGTATTACGACGATTCCTACGCGGTTAATTCCGCCAACCTCGGTCCCTACGGCGATGCCATCGAGACAGAACTCATCCCCTACATCGAAAAGAAATTCCGCGGAATCGGACAAGGCTGGGCGCGTTTCCTGTATGGCGGATCAACCGGCGGTTGGGAATCTCTTGCCGTGCAGATGTTTTATCCCGACCACTACAACGGCGCTTTTATCGCCTGCCCGGATCCTATTGATTTCCGCGCCTTCACTACCATCGATCTTTACAAAGACAAGAACGCGTTTTATATCGAAGGTCTCCACAAGAAAGTCCTCCAACCGGCCACGCGCGATTATCTGGGGCACGTGATGGCGACCACCCAGGACCTCAATCACTACGAATTGGCGCTCGGCACCAAGACACGTTCCGGAGAACAATTTGATATTTGGCAAGCGGTTTATGGCCCTGTCGGCCAGGACGGCTACCCCCAGCCCATCTTCGATAAAGAAACGGGCGAAATCTACCCGGACGTGGCCGCGTACTGGCGAGAGCACTACGATCTTCGCTATATCCTGGAACGAGATTGGGTCACTCTCGGACCCAAGCTTCAGGGTAAGCTACACATTTATTGCGGCAGCGCTGATACTTACTTTCTCAATGACGCAGTTTATCTGATGGAAGACTTTCTCAAGAGCACTACGAATCCGCCGTACGACGGCGAAGTGAAATATGGCGATCGCGCGGAGCACTGCTGGAACGGAGACCCCACCCTTCCAAATTATCTTTCTCGCCTGCATTACAACACGATGTATCTGCCAAAAATCTTGGATCGCATCGCAAAGACAGCCCCGCCCGGCGCGGATTTGACGAGCTGGCGTTATTGAACCTGCCTTAGTTTAATTCCGTCGCTCAACCCGGAAAATGCCACCAACGAAGTGCACCAAGCGCATTTCGTCAAGCCATGTCACTTTTTGTTGCGGGTCGACGTGCGAAAAAGTAGGCGTAATCAACACTCCGCGTAATGCTATCGACGGTATCTCCCGCGCAAGCCAGACGCTCTCGGCCGCCGGAATCACATTGTCGGTAGAACCGTGCAAAATCAGAACGGGCACTCGCAGGTTCGCAATCTGTCCGTGCGGTGAAAGCGCCGCGAGCGCAGGCTCCTCCGTCCGTATCACGTCCAACATTCTCGCGCGAAAAGTGTCGATGCGACCGGCAAACAGATCCTCCATAGTGGACCGCGCAAGAGGGCTCAACTTTGCCAACCATGATTTCGCACTCTCAGGTTCCTCCCCCAGCCAATCGCGCAGAGCCTCGTGCGCCGCCGGCAAATCATCCTGCGGGAAAAATTCCGAGAGGTGAGCGTAAACAAAAACCTGCGGCCCATACGGATGAGCCGGCAGCGCAAACACATGTCCGTCCGGATACTCCGCCCTCCCCGTCACCAAATATCGCGAGACACGACCAAGATCATCATAAGCGCCAAATAAAACGAGAGTGCGGATATGTCTCGCGCAGTCCGGATTGCGAGCCGCAAGCAGAGCGAGACCCCCGCTGAAGCTCAGCGTTGTCACGATCACCGGTCCACCGCCGATACGCTGCTGCAACCACCTCGGCGCTTCGCAAATAGTTATCACGGATTTCTCATCCACATGGAAATCAGCGAGCGCGTTGATTTCCGGCGTGAACACCGCCAGTCCCGCCTCCGCAGTCCCGCGAGCAAAGCTTGTCAGACGCGGTTCGTCAATCCCCAGCCGATGCATCCCGTGAACCACCACCATTCCCTGCGGATGCTTGAACCCAACGGGCCTATACAATTTCCCGCGAAGGGGCCCGTTCGCAGTCGGCATAGTCACATCTGCGACCGTGATTGCGTTAGACAAAAACCCAAGCAGTGGGCCGGAAGCTTGCGGGCTTTCAAAATGCGTCAGGATAGCGTAAGCACGGAGATCACCGCGTACGCACCACGCTCCAAAACCCAAAACAATGCAAAGCAGAAGAATAAGGTACCAACATTTTCGGAAACCGTGGCGAGGCGTGGGAACGCACGGATTCTCGACTTCAGGTTCGCGCAGCGTAGTCTGAAAGTCCATTAATCGAACGCCGCGCGGAGCATGTTATAGTCAGCCCGTCGCGTCAAGTTTCGCAAATGAAAAAGTCTTGGCGAAATCGCCAGGGCTTTTTCCAGAATAGCTAAATCTTAGATGAAACCCAAATCGATCCTTTCCCGTTGCTTCCTGCTCGTGGCCACGGTGTTAGCCGTGTTTGGCTGTGCTGTGCAATCCGCATCGGCCCAGAAGAAAGAGATTGTGTGGAGCGCGGAAGAGAAGCCGATCGCCGACCAGATTCACGGCCTGCGCGGGCTCGCCGATGACGTGCGTGCAGGAACCACCAAGGACCTTGCGCTGAAGATTCGTAAACTGCCATCGACGGAGAATAAGCTCCAGCTCGCGGTCGGCCTCGCCGGACTATCCACCGAAGGCGATTTCGGGCACGACACCCTGCAGGAAGTGGCGACAACCCTCGCCGAGACTCTGCGTGAACGTCCAGTGCCGTGGGTGCAACCGGACAAGTCGGATGCAGGCGATAGCACTCCCACCACACGAACCCCCGCGTATCCGTATGTCGAGTTGGCCACGCTGGTGCGCTACGAGCATGTCGAAGCGCCCGTCAATTTCGATGACGAGCAGTATCGTGCCGCCATGGCGTGCCTCGAGGCCGATGACCTCAAGCGCCAGCATCCGGAATTTACGCTGACGGATATTACCGGCAAAAAGTGGAAGTTCTCGGATCTTCGCGGCAAGGTTGTGCTGGTGAACTTCTGGGCAACGTGGTGCCCGCCATGCCGCAAAGAGATGCCGGACTTGGATGCGCTTTACCAGCGCTTTGCGGCGAAGGGTTTCGTGGTGCTCGGCATATCGGATGAGGAAAAACAGAAAGTGGAACCATTTATCCGCGAGCATAAGGTCTCGTTCCCAGTCTTACTCGATCCCGGTCGCAAAGTGAGTGACGCGTTTGTAGTCGAGGGAATTCCGAAAAGCTTCGTCTACGATCGCGACGGCAAGCTCGTCGCGCAGTCGATCGATATGCGCACACAAAAGCAATTTCTGGAGATGCTAGGCAAGGCAGGGCTGGAGTAATAAGGTCTTAATCGTAGGCGAGACCAACCTCAGTGGCGCCGGAGGTGGATCCGGTTTTGCCGATATGTACGTCGAGCCATTGAACTTGGGTTGGCACTTTGGGAAGCGAGTCGACTTCAACGCCGGATATGGTTTCGTCGCCCCTACGGGCCGATTCACTCAGGGAGCCAGCAACAACGTGGGTTCCGGTTGATGACCTTCTAAAGTTCCTGCACGAAACGCCGCTCTTTGTCGACGCCGACAAAAGCTTGCTGCGGGACGGACTGGAAGCATACGAGAAAGAGGATTTCGTAAAGGCAATCCACGTTAACGTCAGAGGGAATGCAGACTGAGTCGCAATGGAATTCTAGTGCGAATTGCGTTGGTGAACCAGTGAGAGCAATTCACTCTCCTCGCCTCGTGAGACAGGTTGGACATCTCGCTCCAGCCAGCATCGTCGCCATCGGGGCCGCCTTGAGAATCGCGCGGGATTTGTAGTTCCCTTCTGACGCTTCCGCCGTAATGAAGCAGGTTCACGTGGGCGCGTCTACTCAGTTTGGAACTGGCCGAATCATCGTGGATTTACTACCAGTTAAGCTTGTAAATCCCTACTTAAGAGGGAAATCTCCACTAGTGAAAAATACAGTGGTTTATGTGCCTCTAGAAAACGAAAAGGAAGCGCACTATGTTTGCGCTTGCGTCAATTCACCGTGTTCTGATTTGATCGCCCAATCATATTCCGTCGGGAAGAGTTTCGGCTCCCCACACATGCTTCAGCAGATTAATATTCCACACTTAGAGCGCGAGACCCGAGCGTCCAGTCTAAAACAAGTTCCACAGGAACTGGTTGTACACTTCGTGGTGATACTGAACTTCTGGCGCCTTCACGAAAGTTCCCAGCAGCCGCGCGCAACGGTCCGCGGAAGCCTGTTTCAACTCCACGTAACGATGCTTCACGTCTTCGCCGAGCAATTCCGTAATCCATTGGGACTTGCGGAAATTATCCAGAGCGGTGTAGATATTGTCGGGCAGGTAGCGCTCCGCTTGCCTTAAATTCTTCATCTTGGCCGCTTCACCTTCCAGACCAGTGCGGAACAGCGCGTACATCACCATGTAAGGATTTGCGTCGGGCGCCACCGAACGAAACTCCACGCGCATGCTTCTTTCGTTTCCGATCGGAATGCGGATCATCGAGCCGCGATCCACCGCCGACGCTTTAATCTGATTCGGCGCTTCGAAGTGTGGATCCAGCCGCCGGTAAGCGTTCACGCTCGAATTCATGATCAGGCATATGTCGTTGCCATACGTCAGCACGCGATCCACGAAGGTCCACCCAAGTTTGCTGAGTTTTTCTTCGCCCTTGGGATCCCAGAAAAGGTTTTTCCCGCCTTTGCTAATCGAGATGTTTGTATGCATCCCGCTTCCGTTCACTCCCACCACCGGCTTTGGCAGGAAACTCGCGGTGAAGCCCATCTTGTTCGCCACCTGCCGGCAAATCAGCTTGTACAGCTGGATCTGGTCTGCGGCGGCCACCACTTCTCCATAGCTGTAATTTATTTCGAATTGCGAAGGCGCAACTTCCGGGTGATCCTTCTCGTTTTGAAATCCCATCGCGCGCTGAACTTCTGCCGTGGTGTCGATGAACGTGCGCAGTGGATCGCCCGGCAGCGAATGATAGTAACCGCCCGTATTTACGTAGTCGAATTTCCCAGTTTCGTAATAACCGCGCTCGGCGTCCGCACCGTTGAACAGAAACCCTTCGATTTCGTTGGCCGCGTTCAACGTGTACCCTTCCTCTTTGTGCAGACCGTCGGCGAATCCTTTAAGCACGCCGCGCATATCTGCGCTGTAAGGTGTCCCGTCTTTGTCGATCACGTGTCCAAATACCAAAACTTTGCCAGATCCGAAAATGTCGGCCGGCGCCCAATAAAATGCGCTCCAGTCCATTGTTAGACGCAGATCGCTCTCACGCTGGGCGGTGAAGCCGCGGATCGACGATCCATCGAAAGTCAGGTTGTCCCAGCTTTTGATCAGAAAGTTTTTGTCGTAGTCCAGCATGTGCAGACGGCCTTCCAGGTCGCTGAACAGAACGGTCACCGCCTTGATACGCCTCTCATCGGTAAGATACTTCAGCCGCTGTTCTTGAATCTTGCCTACTGGAGCGCGATTCTTCCGCGCCTCTTTTGCCTGCAAATTCAGTTCTTCCAGTTCCGCGTATGGAATTGCCAAAAAATTTCGCAGCTCGTTAGTCATGTTTCTCCTCAAGGAAAAAATACACCCTGCTCTGCAACTGGATTGTTGGAGGGCTCCGCATTAGCGCAGTAGCGTATCGCGCCGGGATTCCAAGCGTCAAATCGAAAAACGCCACTTCAACGAAAAGTTTTTGTTATCGCTCCAATAAAAAAACCTTTGTCCCCGCCGTACGGTCGGCAAAGAACCCCGGGGATCGCCGAGCTGTGCTCTCGTTTGTTTTCTTGTGCAGCGCTTTGCTTTGCCTTGTTTGGTTTGTTAGCTTTTAGTTTTTAAGTTGTCATCCCGATAGAGGTCGCCTTTAGGCCGACGAGGGACCTGCTGCTTGTCTCCGTGCAGAGGTAACAAATCGCAGCAAAGCTCGATCCCAAACTCGCCCTGAAACTAGCGCCGCTTCTTAATGCTTAAATCGCTCAATCAACTGCGCCTGCGCAAGAATATGCCCCTTCATCGCCGCATCAAGCTCTTCCCTGTTCGCATTCGGCTTTAAATTCGTGTTCGCGTCCAGCGCATACAGTTTGAAAAAATAATGGTGCGCCGGCCCACCGCGCTCCGGGCACGGCCCCGTGTAACCGGACTTCCCCTGCACATTCTTCCCCTGCCTAGACCCCTCAGGCAGCTTCTTGCTGGTTGGAACGCCTTCCGGCAACGAACGCGTGCCCGCTGGCACATCATAAATCAGCCAGTGCGTCACCGTCCCCTTTGGGGTGTCGGGATCATCCATGATCAACGCGAATGCTTTCGTCGCCGCCGGAGGGTCCATCCACCCCAGAGCCGGAGACACGTTCGCGCCATCGCAAGTGTATTTCACAGGTATGTCCCCGTCGGCCTCAAACGACGGACTCGTCAACTTCAGAACTGGCCCCACCTGTTTCTGCTGCGCTTCTTGGGCGTGGGCCTTAAGGCAAAACAGCAAACAGCACATGGCCGCGATAACTCCAGCTTTCCCACTCGAAACAATATTCAGCGGTGTGATCTTCAATGTTGACTCCTAAGGCCATATGGCTGATCGATTTCGATCGCGTCACTCTTATAGATGTCCGCCCAAGCCTTACAATTACAGCATTCTAATTTATTTCCGAGGTCCTACATGTTTGAAACATTCCATCGTGACGAATACTCAATTTCCACCCATCCAGCTAGCCTCGATCTCGACGCGATCCATTCCCATCTCGTGCGCGCGCATTAGTGTGAAGGCATTCTCTGCCAAACGCTCGACCGCGCCCTCGCAAATTCTTTGTGTTTTGGATTATTCCGCGGCAAAAACCAGGTCGGCCTTGCCCGAGTAATCACCGACTCCGCCACCTCTGCCTATCTCTCGGACGTTTATGTGCTGGAAAACCACCGCCGGAAAGGTTTGGGCAAGTGGCTAATGGAATGCGTGATGGCGCATCCAGCATTGCAAGGCTTGCGCCGCTTCAGCCTGGCCACCCGCGACGCTCACGGCCTCTACCGCCCATGCGGCTTCCGCGAGCTCAGCAAGCCCGCATCGAGGATGGAAATTCTGCGCCCCGATATTTATCCACTGACCAATGCGGATTGAGAGCCCCGTAATCTTTGTGGGTCGCAGCTTTAGCCGCGACATCCGCAGCGCCTATCTGGATGGCTTTAGCCGCTGAAGTTCCGCTCTTCGAACTGCCAATAATCAGTGCGCCCAGATTTTCGCTGGATCCGTTTCGTAGGGATAAACGTGCACCATCCAGTTGAAAACCAATGGAATCCAACGCCCGCCCGCAGCGTCGCAAGCATCCTCTGTAGCCATGGACCCTTTCAACCCGAACTCCTTCCAATTCGCCTGACTGATTGCGGTCCCCCTCGGCGGAAAGCAAAGGTTTACGTGCTCGTGCCAACGCGCCACACTCAACGGCACGCGCTCATTCAATTGTTCCTCGGTATATCTCTTCGGCGCGGTGTACATCGCCCCTTTCAACTCATATCCTTCGCCCACTTTTTTGTAGAGCAATGAAGTTGGATGCGCCGGGTTGAACACAAATTGCGCCTCTATCGCGTAGCGATAATTTGTGAAGTGATATAGGTCTTGCGGGACTTGTGGCCCGAAAATTTTGAACCCATGGTCCAAGGCCTTGTGGTAGTCCTTGTATTCATCCATCGCCGGCCGCAGTTTTTCCAGGATTTGCTCGGCGCGCTCTTCATCTCCCGGCTGCGGCTTACGCAAGTCCGTCATGCGCATGTGCGGACCCATTCCCATGTGCATGTCCGACATCTCCTCATTCGCCGCTGCCGCCTGCGAATTGGGACCGTCGTCGTGCTGCATTTCGTCCATGTCCATTCCGGGCATATCCGATTTCGCCGGCGCGTTCTGGGCCTGATTTGGTTTTTGAACCTGATTCTGCTGAGCGCCCATAGGCGAAATAGACAGCACCACCAATAACGCCATCCGCACAACCATCCAACCGATACTTTTCATATGTCGCCCTCATTCCCTATCCGTACTATAAAACACGCCTGCCGGATATATTTCTCAGGAGGCTGTAACCCATAGACAACAGTGGCTCCCAGTGCCCCACTCTCCAGGAGAATTCACTTCTCAACTCAACGTTCGAGATGTCTTTGGCTTCTTCTATCACTCGCCTCCTTCAAGACTCGGCACGGTTGTGTTAATGTTTAGGGTCGTATATCGCTGACAACTCATACCTCACCAGCGCGCTGCATTACCCAAACGGAGTCGTGAAAAAATGAAAGCTTCCTACAACGGTGTGGCCGTTCCGCCCAACGGCAAGCCAATCGAATACACCGCCGACCGTGCGTTTAAGGTCCCCGATCGTCCCATAATTCCCTACATCGAAGGTGACGGCACCGGCCGTGACATTTGGAAGGCGTCCAGCAAGGTCTTTGACGCCGCCGTAGCGAAATCCTATGGCGGTAAACGCAAAATCGAGTGGCTGGAAGTTTTCGCCGGAGAAAAAGCCTTCAAAAAGTTCAACGACTGGCTCCCGGCCGATACCGTCGAAGCCCTCCGCGATTTCCGCGTCGCCATAAAAGGCCCGCTCACCACTCCCGTCGGCGGCGGAATCCGTTCACTCAACGTGACTTTGCGCCAGGTCCTTGACCTCTACGCCTGCGTGCGACCCGTCCGCTATTTCGAAGGCGTGCCATCCCCGGTTAAAAATCCCGAACGAATGAACGTCGTTATCTTTCGCGAAAACACCGAAGACGTGTACGCCGGAATCGAATGGCGGTCGGAAACGCCTGCCGCAAAGCGCCTGATCGACTTCCTGAATCTTGAAATGTTGAAAGACACTCAGAAACAAGTCCGCGCGGATTCCGGCATCGGCATTAAGCCTATCTCACCCTCCGCCACCAAGCGCCTGGTGCGCGCCGCGATACAACACGCCATGGAAGAAAAGCGCCGCGTGGTCACGCTGGTTCACAAAGGCAACATCATGAAGTTCACCGAGGGCGCCTTCCGCGACTGGGGCTACGAGCTTGCCACCCAGGAATTTCGCGCCCACGTAGTCACTGAGCGCGAAAGCTGGATTCTGGGCAACAAAGATAGCGACCCTAATCTAAATCCCGAGCAAATCGCCGAGATGATCGAGCCGGGTTTCGAGAACGCCACGGAAGATTTCAAAGAGCGCATCACTACCGAGGTGAAGGCCACTCTCGCAACTCTTGGGAACTCGCACGGCGGCGGCCAATGGAAGCAAAAAATCCTGATCAACGACCGCATCGCCGATTCTGTTTTTCAGCAGGTGCTCACGCGCGCAGATGAATACCAGGTCTTCGCCACACCCAATTTGAATGGAGATTACTTGTCCGATGCCTGTGCCGCCCAAGTCGGCGGCCTCGGAATGGCCCCAGGCGCGAATATCGGCGACGGCTGCGGCGTTTTTGAGGCTACCCACGGCACCGCCCCAAAATATGCCGACAAAGACGTCATTAATCCAAGTTCCGTAATGCTTTCCGGCGTAATGATGCTCAACTTCATGGGCTGGCGCGAGTCGGCCAAGCTCATCGAAGAAGGAATCGCGCGAACCATTCAAGATAAGCGCGTAACCTACGATTTGGAACGCATGATGCCCGCAGCCACTCGGCTGAAAACTTCCGAATACGCCGCGGCCATCATCGATAACATGCAAACCTCGTCAGTGGCAGCGCGCTAGCTTTGAACCCAAGGAACAAGGAGATTTTTGAATGCGTAACAAGGTTACCGTAGTCGGAGGCGGGTTTGTCGGGTCCACAACGGCGCAGCGTATTCATGACGCCGGACTCGCCGACGTTGTCCTCACCGATATTTTAGAAGGCGCGCCCGCCGGCAAAGCCCTCGATATGACCGAATCCGCGCCCATCTTTGGCAGCAATTGCCGCGCCACCGGGATCTCCACCGGCGGAGGGGACTACAAAGAAACCGCCAACAGCGACATCATTGTGATCACCGCTGGATTTCCGCGCAAGCCGGGCATGAGCCGCGACGATTTGCTGAAAGCGAATTACGATGTGATCAAGGCTGTCGTCGAAGCAGTCGTAAAGCTCTCACCAAACGCCATTTTAATCATGGTCACCAATCCATTGGATGCCATGGCCCACGCCGCGCTCAGACTCAGCAAATTCCCCAAACATCGTGTTATAGGGATGGCCGGCGTCCTGGATTCTGCGCGCATGAGCGCCTTCGTCGCCGCAGAGCTGAACGTTTCGGTAGAAAACGTTACCTCATTCGTCTTGGGGGGGCATGGCGACGACATGGTTCCTCTCGTGCGTTACTCGACGGTAGCCGGAATTCCCCTCCCCGCTCTTCTGCCCCAGGAAAAAATTGACGCGATCGTAAACCGAACCCGTAAAGGCGGCGCGGAAATCGTGAACCTGCTGAAGACAGGCTCGGCCTATTACGCTCCGTCTGCCGCCGTTTTCGAAATGGTGGATGCAATTCTCAAGGACAAGAAAAAAATCCTGCCCTGCGCCGCGTATCTCGAAGGCGAATACGGAATGAAAGATCTGTTCGTGGGCGTTCCGCTAAAGCTTGGCGCAAAAGGCATCGAGCAAATCATCGAAATTAAGCTTGAGCCTGACGAAAAAGCCGCGCTCCACAAATCTTCCGAATCTGTGCGCGAGCTAGTCACCGTTCTAGGTCTTTAGCAGAACGCGAAAATAACCATGGCCCTCTTCCCCAAAGATCGGAAAGCTGGGAAAGCTCCGGCAGATGGCAGCCGCAAAGCCCTAGGAACCGATCGCTCAGAAGTCACTCGTCGCGTCACAAGAGACTTCGAGCGCTCCGAGACGCTGGCCAGCATGCTGGCCCACAGCCGCGCGTCGCGCACCGTGGAGGTGGCCGACCTGCTAGCCGGGATGTACATCTATGAGTGGGAGAACCTCTCGAAATTCTGGGAGCAGCAGGACGAAGTCGAAGCTTTTCTTCAGCAGATTTGCCGCATCAGCCCGCAGCGCTGGCACCATTGGATCGAGTTTTACGATCAACAGCGCCACACGAAAGAGCCGCGAAAAATCTGGCAATTGCCGAAAGGACGGAAGCCCGCAAAGGGAAAAGGCGCCCAGCCTAATGGCATTCCGCTCTTAAGATCGGCGGAGCTACAAAATGTTCTGAAGACCGCCGAGGAACTTTCGCCCGCGCGAGATTTCGTGGATGGAAGAGCAATTCCGATCCTGACCTGCGAATGCGTCCTGCTGGCCATCGCGAAAAAAACCGATTCAGAAATCGGCCACCGCCTGGTAGCCACTGGATTGAATGTCGCGAGCCTGGAAGAATCCGCGCGAAACCCCAAACACGCCCCGAAACATTAGCAGTTGCGAGACGGTAGGTCAGATCATCATTTTGAAATTCGGCCACAGAATCGCCAGTGGCACACTGGGCTTTCGGCATATATATACGTGAACGCCCTGCTCGGAAGGCATAGCGTAATGGTCGGTGATAGTCGCGGCCAGCCGCGCTTCTCCAAAAAGATTCGCATAACGATCGGCGTTCTCACCAAATAGAATTACGCAACCCCCGGAGTAGTCCCGCGGCCCCCACAAATAATAATTATTATGCCCGCTAATCGCCTTCGGCAATCCGAGCGCTGGGCCATAGTAGTCGATCGCGCCCGCCTCGCCATAGTTCCCAGCCAGGATCGCGCAATTTCGCTGCTCCGCTTCCGGAAGCGTGTGATAAACGTTGGCAACCTTCGCGGCCATATGGTCCCAGCCAAACATGTCCGCATAAAGCTGTGGCAACTCGACGGTGGCGTCTCGCTCCATTTTCACCGTGCGAGAGTACGGAAGTATTTGCGAGTAGCGAACAAAAGCATCCACCGGCAGCAGCGGAATGCCGAACGGCAAAGAGACTACTCCCGCCATCACGATAACAGTGCAATAAGCCCAGGCTATCCATCGCCGCCGTTGCGCAGCGAAAAGGAATCTCTCCAGCGCCACGCCTCCCGCGCCGATCAAGATCGGATAGATCGGCAGTGGGTAATAGGTCTTCCCATGAAGTAGCATGAAAATCGCCATCACGATCAGATAAGCCCACCCGAAAAATCGAAAGCGCTTCCCTTCCGGCGCGCCGAAAAACCAAACGAGGCCAGCAACCCATACCGGCAACTGAACCGGCTGCAAAAACAAAATCTGTTCAAGAAAGAATCGCAACGGCCCGACCGGATAGTTTTTATATTCCTGCCCAGCGCGCACTACCTGGATTTGCGGCCAGCCGTGTCTCGCTTCCCAAATTAAATTCGGGAGAAACAGAGCCAGCGCAACAACGCCGCCAATCCAAATCCATTTCGAGTGCAACAAACGTCTTTGGTCCGAAATGAATAAGCCGATAACAACCGCAAATCCGAAAACCAGCATGGTGTGCTTGTTTTCCAGTCCGAGCCCCGCAACCACGCCAAACAGGACCCACAACGCAGGAGATCCGCCCTTCGCTGTACGAATCACGATCAAAGCGCATAAGGTCCAAAACAAAGGCTCGAACGCGTTCATGGAAAGAAAACTGTCGAACGCCAGATAGGCCGGCGCAAATAACATGGCCAGTGCAGCAAGGATATTGCGCGAAGAGTCCACCTCCAAATTCACGCGCGATCCAGCCGGCCAGAGAAAACTACCACCGCGCCGGCAAGCGCTGGCAGCAAGCGCACGTCCAACATCGAATTCCCGAAGACGTGGCGCGCGAACCACGAGATCAGCGCGATGAGCGGTGGTTGATCAACGTAACCCCAGGCCAGATGCTCGCCGCAGGCCATGTAATAAAGTTCGTCGCGAAACCAACCGTAATGGTTGATTCCCGCAAACTGAATCAGCAGCCGAAGAAGTGAAAGAGAAGAAAGAAGTGTCACGCTCGCACGCACAGACCCACGCTTCGCCCAATCGATTCCAGAGCGTTGGCCTTGCGAGGAAGTCATTTGTCCGTGCGAAACGTGTTTCCAACGATTAATTTGCAGGAGTCGAAATGGTCGCAGACTTGATACGGTCGAGCTTCGGAAAATTCTTGTCCAGATAAGCTTTCCCCTGCGTGGTGATCTGTCCTTGATCCGGGGACTCACCATATCCGCTGTGAATTTTCTGCACCACATCCATGCCGCTGGTGACTTGGCCAAAAGGAGAGAAGCCCATGGAATCGAGCTGCGCGTTGTTCCCCAAATTGATGAAGAGCTGCGTCGTTCGCGTATTTGTTCCGGCAGTCGCGAAGGTAAGAAACCCGGGCCGGTTGCTTTGCGAAACAGGATCATCCTTAATCTTCGCGTCGCGCCACGCTTTGTTCACCGTTGGATTCGCGCCCAGCCCGAACTGCACCACGAATCCAGGAATCACGCGGAAGAAACTCGCATCGTCGTAATAGCCGGCTTTCACCAGATTATAAAAACGGTCCGCCCCGATCGGCGCCCATTCTCGATTCACGCGAACCACAAAGTCGCCTTTGGTGGTCGAGAACTTCGCGTCGAAAACGTCCGGCGCTTTTTCTGTCAAATTTTCCGGATGCAACAGATTTGGATTCGTAGTCATGAGGTTTCCTATTGTTGCGGCGCGGGAGCCGGGGACTTATGCGTCGCGCCGGAAGCTGGCGCAGGGGCGGGCGAAGTGATTTTCGCCGACTTGATGCTGTCGAGTTTCGGAAAACTCTTTTCGAGATAGGCGTTGCCCTGATTCGTAATCTCGTCCTGATGATTCGTTGGTTGATCCGCGTAGCCGCCGTATAGGCCCTGAACCACGTCCATGCCCGAGATCACCTTGCCGAATGGAGCGAAGCCTTGTCCGCTGTGATCGAGCCCGGCATTGTCGCCCAGATTGATGAAAACTTGCGTTGAGCGTGAGTTAGGACTGCCCGTTTGCGCGAACGTGATGGTTCCCGCGGAGTTGGTCTGCGTTACTGGATCGTCTTTAATGGTGGCATCTTCCCAAGCTTTATTGATCGCCGGGCTGCCGGTCAATCCAAACTGCACGACGAATTCGGGGACCACGCGGAAAAATTTGACGCCGGTGAAATAACCATGCTTCACGAGGTTGTAAAAGCGGTCGGCTTCATTCGGCGCCCATGCGCGGGTAACTTGCACCACGAAATCGCCCTTGGTGGTGGTAAATGTGGCTTCGTAAACATCCGGTGCTTTAGCCTTGAGCACGGCCGGATGCAGCAAACCCGCATCGCCATGCCCTGCCGCTGATGCAGTCGCTGGCTTTTTCTCCGGCGCAGACTGATCTTGCGCGCGCAGAGAACACGGAAGAACGAAAGTGATAGCGCAAAGTAAAAATGGTCTAAATCCAGCTACAAAATTCTTCACGGCTTTCCTCCCATTTTTTTCGAGGTGACTTCCACGTCCTGCATCAAACGAAGCGTGTTGCCGCCCAGGATTTTCTGGATGTCGCTTTCTGAATAGCCCTTTTCCAATAATGCATTCGTAATTTGCGGCAGATGGGTGGCGTCTTCCATGCCGTACGGCATATCGGCGCCGTCAAAGTCGGAGCCAAGGCCCACGTGATCGGCGCCCACGAGTCTAACAGCATGGTCGATGTGATCGATTATTTTGGTCCAGTAAACGTGCGGCAGTTTTCCCTGCGCTACATACTGGCGAAGAATTTTATCCGCTTCGATCAACTGGCAGGCTTCCTGATCTCCACAGCGTTTCTTGGACTCGGCCTCGATGGCCTTACCCAGATCGGGAGCAGCTTTTTCAGCGTCTCGAAACTCCTGACTCAGAAATCCCACATGGTAATTAATCTGAATCACGCCGCCTTTTGCCGCCAACACCTTGATCATGTCATCCGTCATATTGCGCGGCGCATCGTCAAGCGCTCGGCAGGATGAGTGCGAAGCAATCACCGGAGCCTGACTGGTGGCGATTACATCGTAAAAAGTCTTGTCCGCGATATGTGAAACGTCCACCATCATGCCCACGCGATTCATTTCCACCACAACTTGCTTGCCAAAATCCGTGAGCCCGTTGTGCGCCGGCTTGTCCGTCGAAGAGTCCGCCCAATCCGTATTCAGCATGTGCGTCAGCGTCATATAACGAACGCCGAGCGCCGCGAATTTATCCACGTTCTTCAGGTCGTCGTTAATCATGTGCCCGCCCTCGACGCCCATCAGCGCGGCAATCTTGTGCGCGGCAAACGCGCTGCGGACTTCAGCCGCTGTGGTGGCCAGCGCGAGATCGTTCGGATGTAGAGCGATCTGGCGGCGTACAGCTTCCATTTGCTCCAGCGCGCGCTCAACCGCTCGGGGCCCGGTAATCGATCCTGGAATGTAAATCGAGAAAAATATGGCGTCCAATCCGCCTTCGCGCATGCGCGGAATATCGACGCTCCCGTCCATGTAGCGCACGCCGAGGTCGAATTTCGGATCGAGCAAGCGTTGCGTGGTGTCGTCGTGTGTATCAATCACGATCGAGTTGAAATGCAGGTCGCGCGCTTTTTGCGAAATGGGTTGCGATTGCGACGATACGGCGAGAATTGGCAAAATTCCTCCGAGCACACAACAGATTAATGGAAAGAAGAACCGGTGCATTTATCTCCGTGGATCAGTTCGGAATTCTACGATACGTTTCTTTCAAACGGAACCAGCAATTGGCTTTCCTTCGTGGCGGCAAATTATTCGCCGCGCAGCCACGATTTCACCGCGTGCACGAGCACTTGCCCGTTGACCGCGGCCAGCGATTCGGTTAGCGGAATTCCCTTGGGACAAGCTCTCACGCAGTTTTGCGCGTTGTCGCATTCGGCGATGCCGCCTGGCCCCATCAGCGCGTCAAGCCGCGCCGCCGCATGCATCGCACCAGTTGGGTGCATATTGAACAAGCGCACCTGGCTCACGATCGCGGCGCCCACAAAATTGTCTTTCGAATTAACCTTGGGACACACTTCCAGACAATTTCCGCAGGTGATGCAGCGTGAAAGCGGATAACCTTTCTCCTGTATCGCCGGAGCCATGCGCGGCCCCTCGCCGATGTTGTAGGTGCCGTCGATCGGAATCCAGCAATGCGTCCGCTTTAGATCCTCAAACATCTTCGAACGGTCAACCACCAGATCGCGAATCAGCGGAAATTTTGTCAGCGGTTCCAGACGAATTGGTTTTTCAAGATCGTCCACCAAAGCGGTGCAGGCTTGCCGGGCTGTCCCATTGATCAACATGGCGCAAGCGCCGCACACTTCTTCCAGGCAATTCGCGTCATAGCTGACAGGAGTGGATTCCACACCGCCGCGAGTGAATGGCCGCTCCGCGATGTCGCGCAAGCATATGATGACGTTCATGTGCGGACGATAGTGCAGCTCGTATTCTTCCCAGCGCACGGATTCGTCCGGCCGCTGCTGGCGCTTGATGCGTACAATGAAAGTTTTTTCTGCCATGCTGCCTCTTAAAACGCTTTCACTTCCTACGTCTTTGCTGTGTACTTGCGCTCGCGCAACGGCAACAGCGAGGTGTCCACCGGCTCATAGTGGAGAACGATTTTTCCGCCGTTATAGCTGGCCTTGGTGGTCTTCAGCCAATTGGCGTCGTCGCGATCCGGGAATTCCGGTTTGTAGTGCGCGCCGCGCGTCTCATTACGTGCGAGCGCGCCAAGCGTAATAACGCGAGCGAGAATCAGCATGTTTCCGAGTTCGCGCACGAAGTTCAACGTTTGATTCGCCCACTGTGTGCGGTCCTGCAAATTGATGCGCGTGAACCGCTCGCTCAACTCATCGAGCTTCACAAGAGTTTTTTCCAAATTGGCGTTGTAGCGAATCACGGTGACGTTTTCGGTCATGGTGTCGCCCATCTCGCGCCAAATGGTTATGGGATTTTCCGTTCCCTTGTGTTGATTCAGCAAAGCGTCGCTGATGTCCTGCTGCCGCACACGTTCGTGCTCGAAAATGGCAGCTGGAACGCTTTCGCATCCGCTTGCAAGCCCTCGCGAATATTTCACAGCCGCAGGCCCGGCCAGCATCCCGCCGTATATGCACGAGACCAGCGAGTTCGCGCCCAGCCGGTTCGCACCGTGATATTGGTAATCACATTCGCCGGCGGCGTAAATTCCTGGCACATTGGTAGCTTGATTTTCGTTGTCAACCCAAAGCCCGCCCATGGTGTAGTGCATGGCCGGGAAAACCTTCATGGGCTCGACGTGCGGATCCACTCCCACAAATTTTTCGTAGATTTCGAGAATGCCTTCGAGCTTGCGGTCCAGCACTTCGCGCGGAATGTGCGTGACGTCAAGATAAACCGCCGGCTCGCCGGGCAGCCCCATTTTGAGCTCGAAGACAACTTTGTGAATCGCGCGCGTAGCCACATCACGCGGCACCAGATTCCCGTACTTCGGATACCATTCTTCCAGGAAGTAAAAGCGCTCGCTTTCGGGAATGTCTCTTCCACGACGCATATCGCCCGGCTGCCTGGGAACCCATACGCGGCCACCTTCGCCGCGCGCCGATTCGCTCATCAACCGGCATTTGTCTTCGCCAGGGATCGCTGTCGGATGGACCTGTATGAATTCGCCATTCGCGTAGTACACGCCTTGCTGAAATAGCGCGGACTGCGCTGATCCAGTGCAAACGACGGAGTTGGTCGAGCGTCCGAAAACCGCGCCAATGCCTCCGGTGCAGAAAATCGCCGCATCGCAGGGGAACGTGCGGATTTCCATTGTCTTCAAATCCATTACACAGATGCCGCGGCAAACGCCGCCGTCATCGAGAACCACGGAAAGGAAAGTCCAGCCCTCGAATTTTCTAACTTTGTCTTCAGATTCGAAGCGCCGGACTTGCTCATCTAGCGCGTAAAGCAATTGCTGTCCGGTGGTAGCTCCGGCAAAAGCCGTCCGATGGAAAAGCGTTCCGCCAAACCGCCGGAAATCCAGCAAGCCCTCCGGCGTGCGGTTGAACATCACGCCCATACGATCCAGCAAATCGATAATCGCGGGGGCCGCGTCGCACATTCCTTTCACCAGCGGTTGATTGGCGAGGAAATCGCCGCCGTAAATCGTGTCGTCGAAGTGCTTCCAGGTGGAATCGCCTTCACCCTTCAGATTCTTCGCAGCGTTGATGCCGCCCTGCGCGCATACCGAATGCGAGCGTTTTACCGGAACGATCGAAAACAAATCTACGGGTACGCCAGACTCCGCCACGCGGATCGTCGCCATCAGGCCGGCCAAACCGCCGCCCACTACTATGATTTTAGGTACGGTCATTGAACGTAGCCACCGAGAGGAAACCAAGCGTAGTGAAAGCCGAGAACGATAACGACTCCCGCGAGCGTGCACGACACGCCCACCAGCGCGCCAAACCATCCAGCCGCGCGTTGCGCTTTAGGAGTGATCGCTATCCCCCATTTGCAGGCAAAATTCCAAAGCCCGTTGCCCAGATGGAAGGAACAGGCAACCACCCCGATGATGTAAGCAGCCACGTACCACGGACTCGCCATATCCTCCGCTACCCCCGCGTAGCGTGTGACGCCATGTCCGCCAAATCGTTCGGTGTAGAGGTGCCAGCCGATAAAAATAAACGCGATCAATCCCGTCCAGCGTTGCAGCACGTACATCCAGTTTGACATCCACGGATGGCTCAGCGCGTTGGACTTCCCCTTCGACCATATATAAAAGCCATAAAGGCTGTGGAAGAGTATCGGAATCCAAAGCACCGCTGCTTCTACAACCATGCGCCACGGAACAGTTTGCAGGTCGCCGGAAACTTGATTGTATTTTTCAATGCTGACCAGAGCGTAGCTGTTGGACCAAAGATGATCGAGTAGATAAGCTCCAATGGGAATTACGCCGCTGAGGGATTGCAGTTTGTCCAAAATATAACTTGTTTTAGATTCAGCCGTTGCGGCCGACATGCACACCCCGAAAAGGTTTTCGTAGACAGCTAAAGTATAAGCAGCCGGGAAGAAGTTTGCAAGAACGCCGGACTCTAAAATCGATATTTGCAATCCGATTCGGTTACGCGAACGAGCAATGAATCATGGCCCGCGTCTCGTTACGAATGCAACACACGGCCCGGGGACGCCGATTGCCCGTAAAATGCTCGTGTTAGACTCGCCAAAGGCGCTAAAGAATGGCTAACGAATTCATCAGCGAACTCAAGAAATGGGCCAACGAGACCGTCCGCAGCAATGCGGCCGGCAATTTTGTCGGTATGCATCGTGCCGTGGAAATGATCGCCAAACATTTCGTAGTGCAGCCTCACGAAGTAGCCATCCTTGTAGCCATGCCGGATGAACGTTTTCTTCGATTCGTGATGCCGGAAAACCTGCAGGGCATGGGCCAGATCCCTTTGACCAGTTCCAATTCGCTGGCCGTGCGTACTGTCCGCGAAAGGCGCCCCGAGATGACCAATCATTTCTCCGGCGTGCCGCACTCCTCCGTTTTCGAGGCCGTCCCAATATCCGAGGAGAAACGCGGCGTGCCAATTCAAAAAATTATGAGCGCGCCCATCCTGCTCGATAAGAAAGTCGTTGGCGTAATTCAAATTTCGCGCAAGGGCGCTTCTCCGTCCGAAGCGGGTCCGGATTTCGTGCCACAACAGCTTCGCGAGCTCAAGAACATCTCCGATACGCTTGCCCCTTGCATCCCTCTTTGCGCCAAGGAAACTGAGCTTCAGGGCTCGTAATCCTGACTCGGAACGTCGTAGGCAGGGCGAAACTTTCTAGAAACAACCGTGTTATATACCCTGTAGTGCAACTCATGGCCGTACTTCGCCATCTTTAGTAAAAGGCGAACACATGCTTGGAGGAACTTTTAAAGCATTTCTGGTGAATTACTAGTAGCTACGGGAGACCAACAATGGCTATCGACTTTGCCCACCGCATGAGTCGCAACTTAACAACCAGGCTGGCGATCGGCGCGCTGGCGCTCGGATTTTGTCTGAGCGCGCTGCCGGTATCAGCGCAGCAAGACCAACAGAATCCACCGCAGCAACAACAAGATCAGCAGCAGAACCAGCCGCAGGCGCAACAGCCACCGGACCAGCAGCAACAAGGTCAGCAGCCCCCGGATCAACAACAAGATCAAATGAACCAGCAGCAGGATCAGGGCGCTCCGCCCCCGGACGAGGCTCCGCCTCCTCCCGATGATCGCGGGCCCATGCCTCCGGCTGACCGACGTGGTGACGTTCCACCGCCTCCGCCGCCAGACAACAATTACGTACTGCCCGAAACACTCACTTTGCCTTCCGGTGCAGTCCTGCAGGTTCGTAACACCGGCTGGCTATCAAGTGACCGGAACAAGCCGGGCGACCAAGTCATCATGACTTTGGCGCAACCGCTTGTCGTGAACGGCCTGGTAGTGGCCAGGCGCGGTCAGACCGTGATTGGAACGGTCGAGAACGCGGAAAAGGCTGGCCGCGTAAAAGGAGTCTCAAAGCTTGGCTTGAGCTTGGCTCAGTTGACTCTGGTCGATGGACAACTCATCAATGTGAAGACGACGCTGATCAACGCAACGGGCGGCACTTCCAACGGTCGGGATGCGTTGGCGATTGCAGGCACTACCGGAGTGGGTGCAGGAATCGGCGCCGCAGCCGCCGGAGGGCCGGGAGCCGCGATTGGCGCGGGAGCGGGATTCGTTGCCAGCGTCGCCGGCGTGCTACTCACGCGCGGCCGGCCAACAATTATTCCTCCGGAATCTTTGCTGACCTTCAGACTAGAAACGCCCATCACCGTGTCCACAGCCCATGGACAGACGGCCTTCAGGCCAGTCACTTCGGCAGATTACGCCCCAAAGCCGCGGCCCAGACCAGTCGTTCGGCCTTATGCATATCCGTATCCACCGCCGTATGCCTACTACCCATATCCTTATCCCTATCCGTACCGCTACTATCCATGAGTTGTTAACAACCGGCTGGGGTGCAACATAGCAATCCAAAGGGGACTGGCGAAACCAAGTCCCCTTTTTTATTGGGCGGCCGCGTGTTCGAAAAAACCGGCGCCTCTTTATTATCTGCAGTCAATCAGCCAGAATTAGCTTTCGTAGCGCCGGGCTCTTAGCCCGGCATCTTGCCTTTAAGCATTATGAATTTCGGTTCCTGGAAATGAAAACGTCCCGTGTAGATTCACTCGTATTTCTGTCCATTATTCTGCTATGCGCGTCGGCTCTCCTCAACGCGCACAGCGGGGGCGGCGGATTTCTAGCCTTCGCGGCGCAAGCAGCACAAACAGAAAAAGTAACACAGACCAAAACCATCACCTTGCTCGACACCACCGATTCCCACGGCCACATCCTTCCGTGGGATTACTACGAAAATCATCCGGCCGACCTTGGCCTGGCCAAGATCGCCACACTTGTGAAGCGAGCCCGAGCCGACGCGCCCGACGCTTTGCTGCTCGATTGCGGTGACACCATCGAAGGCACACCGTTCGCGTACTACTTCGCCCGAAAAGATATCGCCAAGCCGAATCCTGAAATCCTCGCGTTCAACGCCCTGCGCTACGAGGCCATGGCCGTGGGCAATCACGAATTCAATTTTGGCCTGCACGAAATGTGGAAGGCCAAGCGCGAATCAAACTTTCCCTGGCTGGCAGCAAACATAAAACAAACTTACACGAACGGAGTGCCTTACTTCCGTCCCTACATCATCAAGGAGCTTGCAGGAATCCGCGTCGGAATCGTCGGTTTCGTTACGCCCGGAATTCCGCGCTGGGAAATCCCCGCAAACTACAAAGGTTATGAATTCGAGCCAATTGTGGAAGCTGCAAAAACGGTAATTCCCGAAGTCCGCAAGCAGGTGGACTTACTAGTGGTCATCATGCACTCCGGAATCGACCGAAATCCCGACACTGGAATCGCACCTGCGCACGCGGCCGGGGATGTGGAAAATGCCGCTTGGGAGCTTGCCGAGCAGGAACCTGGCATCGACGTGATTTTTTTCGGCCATACGCATCGAGAGCTCCCCGAAAAAGTGGTAAACGGCGTCCTGATGTCGCAGCCAAAGAACTGGGGCATTTCCCTCTCGCGAGCCGAAGTGAAAATGTCGCGAAACGCCGGCGGTACGTGGCATGTGGAGTCCAAGCACTCGCAAACCATTCCGGTGACTCCGCAAGTTCAACCTGATCGGGAAATCACCAAGCTAATGGAGCCCTATCAAGCCGAAGTGCAGAAATACTTAGACACGCCAATGGCAACCTCGGAAAAGACCTTAAGCGGCGAATACGGTCGCTATCAGGATGAGCCGTTGCTCGACCTGATTCACAAAGTTCAACTGGAAGCCGGACACGCGGACGTTTCCATGGCCACGATTTTCTATCCCGGCGTACAGTTTCCGGCTGGCCCGGTTACCGTCCGCGAAGCCTCGGCGCTTTACATTTACGAGAACAATCTTTACACCGTGGAAATGACGGGCGCGCAACTAAAGGATGCACTCGAGCACGCGGCGAGCTTTTTCCCCGCGTGGCCCGCACCGCCGGGACAAAATTTGCGCCTTCCGGGATACAACGCCGATTCCGCCGAAGGCGTTTCCTATGCGATCGACCTTACACAACCTGTCGGCCAACGAATTCGCTATCTCACGTTTCGCGACGCGCCGCTCTCTGCGGAGCAAAAACTGCGAGTCGCCATCAACAATTACCGCTATTCCGGCGGCGGAGGTTACTCCGTCTATCAAGGGCTGCCCATCGTGTATCAGTCGAACGAGGAAATCTCAGAATTGCTCGTTGATTATCTAAAACGCACAAAAACCGTTCCACCTGTCGCAGACAACAACTGGAAAATCGAGCCTCCCGAAGCGCTCGCCGCAATTGAAAAAGCCGCCGATGAAGAGAGTAAGCGTGACGTGACGAGATAAGTTGTAACCTCCGTGAAATATTTCGACCTGCTTTTGGTTTACCATTCCGCGAAAGCTCAATTAGTGATTGACTTAGCTGCGTACGCTTGTTAATTTCCGAGCGAGTTAGATTTTTCCGACTCAATCGAGTGGAGGAACCGCAACCCGGCACATGGCGTTCGTAGCGAAGAAAATTTTCCTCACCAAGGGAGTTGGGAAACATCGCGAGAGGCTTTCGAGCTTCGAACTCGCGTTACGTAACGCAGGAATTGCCGCGTGCAACATCGTCCGGGTCTCCTCGATTTTCCCTCCTTACTGCAAACTGATCTCTCGCAGTGAAGGCTTGAAGCATATAAAACCCGGTCAGGTCGCCTTTACCGTAATCAGCGAAAACCAAACGCGCGAACCGCATCGATTAATCGCGGCTGGAGTCGGCCTGGCTTTGCCGGCGGACAAATCCATGTTCGGATATTTATCGGAGCATCATTCGTTCGGTGAGAGCGAAGAGATCGCCGGCGAATATGCCGAAGAACTCGCTGCGGAGATGCTGGCCACTACTCTAAATGTGGAATTCGACCCGGATCTTTCCTGGGACGAGAAAAAAGAAGTCTATCGCATATCCAACAAAATCGTCCGCACCATGAACATCACGCAATCCGCCGTCGGCGACAAACGCGGCCTGTGGACCACCGTCTTAGCCGCCGCCATCTTGATCGGTGAAGACGATTAATCCGCTGTTTGCCCGCGCTTCTGCACTTTCGTTAGCTGCTTTCGGTCCCTTTTAAATTCGCTCGAGCTGGAGATTTTCATTTGCAAGTCAGCGGCAAGGTCGCGATCGTTACTGGCGCCGGAGGCGGGGGATCGGGCCGAGCTATCGCCAAGCGCTTAGCCCGCGAGGCCGCTTCCGTTGTCGTAAACGATGTTGACGAGGCCGGAGGGCGCGAGACGGTAGGCCAAATCGAAGCGCTGCGCGGGAAAGCCACGTTTTTTCGAGCCGATGTATCCATCGAACCGGAGATTAAAGCGCTGATCGCTTTTGCCGAATCCACTTTCGGTGGGCTCGACATCCTAGTGAATAGCGCCGGAGCCCATTTTTCGCACGGTCCTTTGGAAAACTGGTTTGAAACGATACAAGGCAATTTGATGGCCTCCGCTTTCGGCACCCTTCAGGCTATCGAATCCATGCGCAAGCGCGGTGGAGGCGCCATTGTGAATTTCAGTTCCACCTCTGCGCTGGGACACGGACGGAAGCATTCCCCTTGGCCTGCCTACGACATCGCTAAAGCCGGGATTATTCGTCTGACCACGACGATGGCTTGGCTTCAAGAAAAAGAACGAATCCGCGTCAATTGTATTGTCCCGGCCTGGATCGCATCCGAAGAGGTGAAGGAATTTTGGGAAGCTCTTACACCGCAGCAACGCAAAGAATACGGAGCGCCGGAAGTTCTTCTAACGCTCGACGAGGTTGCGGACGCCGTCTTCGAATTAATTACGAATGACCATCTGGCCGGCCGCATAATGGTTTTGTGGAATGGACAGCCCCGGCGGCTGATAGCGGAAGGCGACCCCGGTTACGCCAAATTTGAATAGGCTCAAATGTAGATAGGGCTGATGGAGTGTGAATTCTATGTGTGTGACTGAGCGGACCTCGGCCAGGTCACCAGCACAGCGGCCGCAGCCAAGGTCGGCAAGAGCCCTGCGGAAAGGTAAACGGGCGCGCGCACAATCGCTGACGCAACGATAGCGGCAGCCCAAAGAATGGCGTTTGCGACAAAATACTTTCGATTCATGCGATTCTCCTGTGGAGCACCGACTGGGGAAACATGCTATCGCTCAAGCGCGATAAACGCCTACTTTTCCCCGCTTGACTTTCGCTTGGACACCATAGGCTTTGATTCGACGCTGCTCGACTGTCGATCGGGGTTGAGATAGCCGATACGTTCGAGTACTGCGCCCACAATCAGCGGAAGCGCGACGGTGGCATCATCCAGCACTTCAGCAAATCTGCCGCCTTCTTTCAGCGGAACAAACTTCCCCCAGGAAACAGCTTCGGTATAAGTGCTCCCGGACAATCCGCCCCAATTCACCGGCTCAGGACAGATGCGCAATCCATAGTTGTAACGCTTCAGCGGAATTTTTTCGTAACCCCGCCGCGCAAGCAGCTCGGCATAAACTCCGAACTGTTGCGCCCAGTTGCGCGGAACGCCGCCGCCAATGGTGAATATTCCCATGCGCTTGGTCGCCAGCATAGTCGCAGCGTAGTGTTCGAAATCCAGATAAGGATCGAAGCGCAGCGGTGGCTTCCCTTCCTTCTTGCGCTGTCGTTGGTACAGCGCGAAATCAATGCCGAGCTCGGAATCCGTGAACGCCGGAACGAATACCGGGACGTTATGCTCCACGCACGATTTCAAAATGCCGCGGCCTTTTGCGTGCTTCTGCAAATATTCGCCCATGCGCCGATTCAGTTTCCAACTGCACACCGTTTCTTCGGCATCCCAGCGCTGCAGAACATCATCGACAACGACTTCCACCGCGTCCAGATTCACTTCTGGCTCCAGCGAATCGTAAACGCGGTTGTAACCGGCGAGGAAAAGCTCGTTGTCGTCCATTTTTGCGTCATATCGAAAATGCGAGCGTCCGGTTGCCTCCACCAATCCGTGAGCCATCAGCGCGCCCGTGGACACAATCGCTTTCACAATGCCGGACTCCACGAGATCGCAAAAAACCAGGCCCATTTTTCCAACAGTAAGCGCGCCCGAAAGCGTTAGCACGATAAAACAATCCTTATCGCACGCCATGGCTTCCAGAACGTCGGCGGCATCGCCAATTTGCCGCGCCGTGTAGGCGGTTTGTCCCATGGCGCGCACCATGTCGTCGATCGTGCGAATGCGAGAGAGGTCCAGCGGAAAAATGGGAGTAAGGCGGTCTTCAATCGGGTCGTGTAATGTCCGCCCGGTGACGCCCTTTTTCTTTGCCATTCATGGCCCTCGCAGGTAATGTATGTTCCCCGGGAAAACTCGGGACACAAAATTGTTCGTTGCGGCCTTATTGATATTACAAATAGTTCCGGTTCAAAAGAAAAATTTCCGATTCGTTCAAGGGGCGCCCGCATTATGTCACGATACACTCCTATGCCGCCGGACAATTTCGGCGGTCTGCCGGAAGAACATTCCACTTACGAAACCTCTCGTGCTGTAATTTTTCCTGTGCCGCTTGAACGCACTACCACTTACGAGCGCGGAACGCGTAATGGTCCGGCGGCGATTATCGCGGCGAGCCGCCACATGGAACTCTACGACGAAGAATTGCAGCTTGAGCCGTACAAAGAAATCGGCATCGCCACGCAGCCTCCCATCGACACGCAAGACGGAACTTTGAACGAAGTGATGAGCGAGCTTTTCACCGCGCAACTTGCGCTGCTCGAAGACGGCAAATTCCCTGTCGCTCTGGGCGGCGAGCATGGATTGACGCCTCCGCTCGTGTCCGCCACCGCCAGAAAACACAAAGATCTCTGCGTGTTGCACATTGGCGCGCATGCCGAGCTGCGCGATGAATACCAGGGCAATCCCGCGAGCCACGCCTGCGCTATGCGACGCGTAGTGGAAACCTGCCCCGCTGTTCAAGTCGGTATACGAGCCCTGTCGGATTCGGAAGCAAAGGCAATTCCGCATTTGCGCACAAAAATCTTTTGGGCCAAGGACATCGTGCGCGCCCCCGTGAAAACTTGGATCGCGAAGGTTTTGGAGGACCTGGGTTCTCACGTGTATCTGACCATTAATCTTGATGGTTTCGATTCGTCCGTGGTCCCGTCCACCGTCGCGCCGGAGCCCGGCGGTTTGGACTGGCACGAAGTCACATCGCTGGTTCGCGCCGTGGCGGATCACAAGAAAATTGTCGCGATGGATGTAACGGAGCTCGCGCCCCGGCCCGGCTATCACGCAGCCGACTTCCTGGCGGCGAAGCTCGTCTACAAGTCCCTGGGCTACATTTTTTGCCAGTCTTGATAAAAGGAGATTCGATCATGACGAATATGGCGCCATGGATTTCCCTGGCTCAGCACCCGGTAACGCAGCGCGACGTAGTCGTGTACGTTGAGACTCACTCACTTCTGTGGTGGCTCTTAATCGGATTAATCGCGGGTTGGCTGGCGGGCACCGTCGCTCGCGGACGCGGGTTCGGATGCGTGGTGGACGTAATCCTTGGCCTCATCGGAGCCGTGGTCGGGGGATGGATATTTGATCGCCTCGGAATCGGAGCATTTGGATTCTGGGGCAGCCTGGCCGCCGCCACCGTCGGCGCAATCGTGCTCGTCGCGATTGCAAGATTATTCGCCGGCGGCCGCGAGGATTAACCTAGTAATGCAAGGTTCTATTCCGCTGGTCCCCTAAATGTTCAGGCAGCGAACGTTCTGTCTGTATGGCTGGTCTTCACCGCTTCAAGCCTCTCGTGTGATACGATTGCATGTCAGCTAAAGAAAAAAAGAGATTTCCTGCCGCGAACACTGAGCGAGAAAGCCGGAAAGATTTGAGCCAAACATCATTGTGGGCCATTCCGCTGGGCGGTTTGGGCGAGTTCGGCATGAATATGCTCGCCCTGCGCTTTGGCGACGAAATTATTGTCATCGACGCGGGCTTGATGTTCCCCGAGCAGGAGCTGCTCGGCGTTGACATCGTTATTCCCGACATCACCTACCTGAAGCAGAACAAGCGCATGGTGAAGGCCATCGTGCTCACACACGCGCACGAAGACCATATCGGATCGATTCCTTACATTCTCCCTGAATTGAACGTTCCGATTTATGGGACGCAATTCACTCTGGCCATCGTAAAGAAAAAACTGGAAGAGCACGGACTGCTGGAATCCGCAAAGTTAACCGAAATCGCCGCCGGCGATACCACCACCATCGGTCCGTTCTCGATCGAATACCTGCACGTGACGCACAGCACGGTTGACTGCGTTGCGCTCGCCGTACGCACTCCTGTCGGCGTGATCATACACACCGGCGATTTCAAAATTGATCCCACGCCGGTGGACGGCAAACCGTTCGACCTGCACGCCTTCGCGCGCTACGGACAAGAAGGCGTTCTCGCGCTTTTCAGCGACAGCACAAATGTCGAGCGTCCCGGCTTCACGCCGTCGGAGCGCGCCGTCATCGTGCGCCTGGAAGAATTATTCCGCGCCGCCCCTAAAAAAGTGGTGGTTTCCTGCTTCTCCAGTTCCGTGCATCGCATTCAGCAAGTGATTGACATCGCCAGGATGGTCGGTCGAAAAGTCGGCTTCGTCGGTCGCAGCATGGTGGACAACGTTGAAATCGCGCACAATCTTGGAAAGTTGCGCATTCCCGACGGCAGCGTCGTTCGCCCGCAGGACATCAAGACCTACGATCCGCACAGGCTTGTCGTTTTAGCCAGTGGAACGCAAGCCGAGCCGCTCTCCGCGCTTTCGCGCATCGCCGTGGACAATCATCGGCTGATGAGCATCGCGGAAAACGATACCGTGATTTTGTCCGCGCGAATCATTCCCGGCAACGAGAAGAATATTTTCCGCATGATCGATCATCTCTTCCGGCGCCGCGTGCTGGTCTATTACGAAGGCGGCAGGTCAGCGCCGATTCACGTCTCGGGCCACGCCAGCCAGGAAGAAATGAAAATCCTGCTGCAGTTGGTGAAGCCGAAATATTTCATTCCGGTGCACGGCGAATACCGGCAGCTTTTCCGTCACGCGGCATTGGCGGAACAACTGGGCGCCGTCGGCGCAGAAATTTTCCTGATCGAAAGCGGCCAGCCGATCGAATTCACCGCCGACGGCAACGCGCGCAAGCGCGAACCCATCACAGCCGGCCGCGTCTGCGTGGATTCCGGTTCGCTGGAAGAAATCGAAGATGTAGTGATTCGAGATCGCCGCCATCTTTCAGAAGACGGCGTTGTCGTCCCGATCATCGCCATCAACAAGCACACCGGACAAAATGGAGATCGCTCCCGAAATCGTCACGCGCGGCTTCCTGCCTTCCGAAGACGGCGCGGAAATCCTTTCGCAAGCGCGCGATGTGATTCTGCGCACCGTCGAGCAATCCAGCCAGGAAGAAAAAACGGACTGGAGCGTGATTAAGGAAAAAATTCGCGCGGATTTGAAACGCTTCCTCAACAAGCAAACGTCGAAACGCCCGCTAATCCTGCCGGTAATTCTGGAAGTGTAGTTTCTCCGTGAGAGCTAGGTTGTGAAGACTTCCGCTGTGAAATTCACGCTGCGCGACTATAACCCCGACGATTTCGACACACTGTACGAGATCGATCAGGCCTGCTACGAACCCGGCAGTCGCTTATTCAAAACGCGACACTGCGTGCCTATCTTCAATTCCCCGGCGCTGAATGCATCCTGGCGAAACGGCACGACGAAATTGCCGGCTTCTGCATCAGCGCACGCAGCGGGCCCGCGGCTACATCGTCACCATCGATGTCCTCGAAAAATATCGAAAATCGGGAATTGGCTCCGCGTTGCTACGCGAAGTGGAACGCAGACTCGCCGCGAATGGCGTGCGCGAAGTAGGTCTCGAAACAGCAACCGATAACGAATCCGCAATTGCCTTCTGGAATAAGCACGGCTATCGTACCCTCGGCGTTGAAAAAGGATATTACCCCGGCGGTCGCGACGCATTCGCCATGACAAAAATCCTGGATCCGCTCGCGCGCGCGTCGAAAGAAGGCAGGTAAAGAATGTTACTGTGGCAGGCAATCATTCTGGCAATCGTGCAGGGCTTCACTGAATTTTTGCCGGTCAGCAGCAGCGCCCACTTAATTTTGCTTCCCTGGCTGTCCCACGGCCATATCCCTGATCCTGGTTTAGCGTTCGACGTAGCTCTGCACCTGGGAACTCTAATCGCGGTTATTTTGTATTTCCTGCGCGAATGGGTGCAGCTAATCCTTTGCGGGCTCGGCTTTCACTATCCTCAGCGCGCCCCGGAACACCAAGTGATGCAAAATCGTCGCCTGTTCTGGTATTTGGTGGCCGGTACGATTCCGGGCGCCTTGGTAGGATTTTTCTTCGAGCATCGCATTGAAGAATATCTGCGCGATCCAGTTCCCATCGCAATCGCCATGATCGCAATCGCGCTCTTGATGTGGTACGCCGAGTATGCCGGCCGCAAGGACCGCCACATCGAGCAGACCTCGCTCGGAGACTCGCTCGTGATCGGGACTGGCCAGGCGCTGGCGCTCTTTCCCGGCGTTTCGCGCTCCGGGATCACGATTTCCGCAGGCTTATTTCGCGGCATGACCCGCGAAGCCGCCGCCCGCTTCTCGTTTTTGCTCGCCACGCCGCTGATCGCGGGCGCCGCCGCAGTGGAAGTCCCCAAACTTATCAAGGCTCATCGCGCCGGCGCGCTCGATTTGCCCATGTCCACATTGGCTATCAGCATCGCGGTTTCGGCGGTTGTCGGCTATCTGGTCATCGCTTTCTTCTTGCAGTATTTGCAAACACGCACTTTGAAGATCTTTATTTACTACCGGATCTTGTTTGGTATAGTCGTTTTGTTGCTCGCGTTCCTCCCATTGGGCTTCGCGCGATAGCGCCCGCGCCGCCCGGTTGTTACGCGTGAGCCTTCCCCATTGTTTGAGCTCGGCCTCAGAGGTTCGAGTTAATCCGCTCCGTGCAAGCGCGATTCGGTATTCGGCACTTAGGATCGCTCACGGCGCAGATGTTCAATGCGAAATTTCAAAGGGGAGCTTGTGCGCATCCTGTCGCCAACTGAAAATAAACGCTTTAATGAACTGATTGGATTTGTCGGCCTTAGCCTCGCCATTCTTATCGCGCTGAGCCTGCTCTCATATTCTCCGCACGACGTTTCTTTCAACGTCTCGGCTCCGCCGCCCGGCTCAGGCCCCGCCAGAAATTGGATCGGCCCAGTCGGCGCGCACATGTCCGATCTCTTCTTCCAATTCTGCGGCTTCAGCGCTTTTCTGTTTCCAATCGGCATGTTTATCGTGGCCATGCGCTGGTTCCGCAGCCAGGTATTTGAAGCTCCCGTCGCAAAGCTCGTCGGCGCGACCATGCTTCTGTTGTCTCTTTCCGCCGAGTTGACGCTGATACACGTGCCGGACGTGCGCGGCGTTCTGCCTCCGGGCGGTTTGTTCGGTAGCGTTCTCGCGCAAGGTCTCCAAGCGGCACTGAACCCCATTGGAGCGCATTTAGTTTCCCTCGTACTGATCCTCACTTCTCTCTTCCTGACCACCAGCTTTTCCTTGCGAGCGGCCGCTCAGTGGATGAAGAAGCCCATGACGCCAAACGGCCTCTTTGGGAAATGGATGGCTAGGCTCGCAGAATGGCGTGAAGAACGAGAATCCTCGCAATTGCGAAAGCGTGTTGAGGAAATCAAGATTGCAGGACGTCCCGCCAGTTGCACAACAGCGCGTCTCGGCAAAAGAACTGCCGGCGGTCGAAGATGTTCACGATGAAGACGAAGAGGTGGACGACGAAGCCAACGAGTCCCGGCGCGCGCCCGCGGTAATCAAGTTCCACGAACTCGAAAAAGCCGCTCCCTCGAAGAAAAGTGGCAGCGAACCAAAAATTTCTCGCGGGAAAACCATCTACAAACTCCCTTCCAGCTCGCTTCTGCAAATGGCCGAACGCGGCCAGAAGATGGACGAAAACCAACTGAAAGAATGCGCGCGCGCCATCGAACAGAAATGCGCCGAATTCGACGTGGCCGGCCACATTACGCAAATCAATCCCGGCCCGGTTGTCACCACATTCGAATTGAAGCCCGAGGCTGGCATCAAATACAGCCGCATTACCGGTCTGGGCGACGATCTGTGCCTCGCGCTGAAAGCCGAATCTATCTTGATCGAGCGCATCCCCGGAAAATCGACCGTCGGAATCGAAGTGCCGAACGTGCATCGCGAAACTATCGCCTTGCGCGACATAGTGGAGTCCCCAGAATTCAGTCACTCGCCTTCCAAACTTACGCTGCCATTCGGCAAAGATTTAATTGGCCGCATACGCGCCGGCGATTTGACGCAAATGCCGCACTTGCTCATCGCGGGCTCCACTGGGACGGGGAAAAGCGTCTTCATCAATTCCCTGCTGATGGGCATGCTCTTTAAAGCCACGCCGGATGAATTAAAACTCGTCCTGATCGATCCAAAGCAGCTTGAACTCGGCTTGTACGCCGACATTCCGCACTTGTTCACGCCCGTGGTCACCGATCCAAAAGTTGCGGCTAACGTGATGCGCAACGCCACGCGCGAAATGGAGCGCCGCCTGAAACTTCTAGCGCAACGCGGCGTGCGCAACATCGAACAGTACAACCGCACCTTCGAAAAAGGCCAGTCGCTCTCACTTTTCGACAATGTGGAAGAGGAAGAACACAAGCCGCTTCCCTACCTGGTCATCGTCATCGACGAATTGGCCGACCTCATGATGGTCGATACCAACGGCGTGGAAGAATCGATCACACGCCTGGCGCAGATGGCTCGCGCCGTAGGCATTCATTTGATTTTGGCCACTCAACGCCCGTCCGTTGACGTAATCACCGGTCTCATCAAAGCGAATTTCCCCGCGCGTATCTCTTTCCGCGTCGCCAGCAAAGTGGACTCCCGCACGATTCTCGATGCCAACGGTTCTGAGTCCCTGCTTGGCAAGGGCGACATGCTCTATCTCCCGGCTGGCTCGTCCAGACTCCACCGCATTCACGGCCCCTACGTCCACGAATCCGAAGTTGGCGCGGTATGCGACTTCTGGCGCGAACAAGCCAAAGCCATTTACAACGAAGAATTGCTCAAGCCGCCCAAGGATGACTCATTTGCTGGAGCTGGCGCCGGAGCCGACGGCGGCGAAGAAGTTGACGACGATCTCTACCAGGAAGCTGTACGCGTAGTCTGCGAAATGGGCCGCGCCTCAACCTCCACATTGCAGCGCCGCCTCCGCGTCGGCTACGGACGCGCCGCTCGCCTGATCGATTTAATGGAGAAGGACGGCATCGTTGGTCCGCCCGACGGTGCAAAAGCCCGCGAAGTATTGAAGAAAAAAGATTGGATGAAGGAATTTGACCAGTCAATGAAGTAAAAGCCGAATGTGACGCCAGATCGGCGTTATTTCTCATCCACCAATCGCAGGACGCAAACCTCAGCAACCAAATGCTAGAACAGATCCTTATCGCCCTGCAGGCATTCCAGGTTCTATTTCTGTGGCTTCACGACTGGATTCCGCTCGGCCGCCTGAACGACGCCACCGCAGTTCGTCGTTCGCGACACGCTAGCTCGTCTCGTCCTCGTAACCTCGATCCAAAGCGTACCGTTCACCGTTGGACTCTTCTACAGCGCTCGTTATTTCCACCAGCCCTGTCCTGGTTGGCTCGATAAATGGCTTTGGATTAGCTATGGCCTACTTTTCGTCGGCCAAATGCGTGCCTGGTGGAGTCCCTATCTTCTCAAGCCCGAACTGGCGCGAGCGCTATGAAAAGATATTCGGACACACCTACTCGTTCCTTCCCAAACGCAATGGCATGGTTCCGAACACCGCGCATATCCTGCTGCATTTGGCTACCGCAGGCACCCTGGTCTGTCTGCTGCTGAAGGATTTCAAACCATAAATCGGAATACGCCGAAGCAAATCATCGATGAGGCCAACTATTGGAGACCGTTTTCCCTTTTCAGCGCTGCAATTTTTCCGTAGAATCTTAAGCTGCTCCCGTGCCGAGGTAGCTCATTGGTAGAGCGCGGCCCTGAAAAGGCCGGCGTAGCCAGTCCGATTCTGGCCCTCGGCACACTTCCAACTGCGCAGCGTCTCCTAGTAAGTCCCACTTCCCTTTGTATTTAATCGCGCCGCCATCTTCTTGCGAGATCACGATCTCCTGAACATGCTTCGCGAGTTCCATTCGCATCGCTAGAGCACTGTCGCCGGACGAAAGCAGCTTACGCAGGCCACTGAGATTGTTCTCAACGAATTTACGCAGGTCGCGCATCTGTGTGTGGACGCTACCCTTCCCACGCCCGAGGGTCCTCGCGGTCAGACCTGAGATTTCCGCCTCGCGTTCCGTGATCGCCTTCCGAAGCGACGGGCTGTCCATTCCATCGGCAATCACTCGTGCAAGGTTTTCAACCTCCGTTTCCTCAGAGCATTCCTCCGCTACGCCGAGAGTCGCGGGTTGTGTTCGCCGGGCATTCCGGCAGGTCTAAAGAGTCCCATGATCCAGCGGGACAGTTCACTCCTGGGAGGGCCGAAACGGAGTGAAATCCTCCAAATGCTGCAATCGTCAAAAGGGGACGTCACGACCTAGCAAGCGTGCAAAAGTCCTCCTATCGTTGTTTGCGTTCTATGGGTTGCGAACTAGCGAGGCGGTACGACTGCTTATAACGGATTTCGAGGAGGTGCCCATCAAATTGAGACTGCTGGCCTATACAAACGTGCCATGAGGTCTCACAGGCGATATGAGAAATGACGCAGTCGATTTAATTACTATTGAAGAATTGAGGATGGCTCACCTAGAGGACGAAGAGTTGCCCTAACACGCCAGACGTATGAAGAAGATTCTTTTGGCCAATGCGAGCGCCCTCGTAGCTCCTTTGCGAAATCTAGCCGATCAGCTTCCTTCGCATCGCGCCCACTATGCTCAAGAGTCCAGTGCCGAAAAGGAGGAGACTGGAGGGTTCGGGCGTTGTTGTCATGCCTGGAGTGATGCTCACGTTATCCAGTCCCATATCGTACTGCTGGTTCGTAACCGAGAAGTCGACGACAGCGCTGGTCGCGTTGGGGATAAATGTGTAACTCTCAGTGACCCAGGTCCGCCAGTAGGCAGCGCTAGAGTCGGGAGCAGTGAAGGATTGCGAGAGGGTGGAAGAACCCGACAGGAACCCGACCGTCATGGTTTGGGGCCCGCCCGGCTCGACGCCAGTGCCCAGTTCCGTGGCGATCATAAACTTCAGCACATACGATTGACCCGAAGTTAGGCCGGTAATTGTGGTTGACCAGGCTGCACTTCCCGGGCCATCGAATCCACCACCCATCGTCACGAACTGCTTCCCCGCGCCGGCTGTGGTTATGCTCCCGTTAGAATCGGCGTAACCGACCGCCCAGAGCAAGGCGTCCCCCGAAGATCCGGTGTGCGTCCAACCAGGAATATCGGCGGGGTTGCTGCTCATAAATGGGGAGCCGATCTGAACCGCCTCAAAGCTCCCATTTGTGATGCTGCCTGCGAATGCTGCAGAAACCGGAAGAAGAACAAGAAGAAGGACCACACCTGTTGGAAGCAGCAGGAACGTAACCCGGGTGGCATGTTTTCTCATGGGTGGCCTCACTTCACCAAGGAATCCTCCCCCGGAGGGACACCACGAACCCTTGATTGCCGCCAGCATGTTATCTTCCATCCCGGTTGGGTTGGAAATAGAGAGGTTAAGGCCAGAGGCTCACCCAGGCTCGGTATTTCGATTCCATAATTATGCAACATCTTGCAACATTTTTGCCGAGAGTAGTTAATCTAGCGGGCTCTCGACTTGCTTATCCTAGTGTGCCGAAATGCTGACAGACTCAGGACCTCTATTCATCGGCGAATCTGGTAGCTAGCCCGACCTCAGGCTGCGAGCCAAAATCAGGCGCTAGTCGATTGGGCGGGATAATCCCTTTTCCCAACCTTTGGTTTCGCTACTACGAGGAGTATGATGGCGCTCAAATCGATTGTCGCGAACACACCTGTAGGAGTCGCTAGACCGCACGTTTGAAAACTCCTTCGAACGGAATTACTGGGCGGAGTGTCAGCGGCAGTACGGAGCGGGCCGCGCCCTCGGCAAATTCCGTCGCCCCAGGACTTTCCAACTTCCTTTGTAACGAATCTCTCGCCCTTCGCCCTCAGGCAAGAGCATAATCGACTCGATGTGCTTTGCTAGCTCCTGGCGCACGACGAACGGGTTTCCGCGCTTCCCTGCAATTAGCGCTCGAATGTCTCGCAGGTTTTCTTTTACGAACTTCCGCAAACCAGAAACTTGAGCGTGAACAGAACCTTTTTGCCGACTCAGAGTTTTCGCTGTGATGCTCGAAGGCTCGGCCTCGCGTTCTGTGATCGCCGCTCGAATCGAAACCGAGTCCATTCCATCCGCAATCGTGCGCGACAGATTCTTTAGCTCGGATTCGAGTTTCGCCTTACGACGCCTCATCCCTTCCATCTCGCCATCCAGCGCGGCGAATCGCTTTCCAATTTCTGCACCTACCTTGTCTAGCACATAGTCGATAGCGGCATCCGACAAAACGTCGCCTTGCAGCTTCGCCAGCAATTCCGTTTCTAGAATGTCTCGCCCAACGTGCCGAGCGTTCATACACGTTCCACGAAACGTATGGAATGGGCATCCGTACTGTGCGCTCCGATGTCCCCGACTCACTCCACTAATCAGAACAAAATTGGCGCCGCACACTCCGCACTTCAGAAGACCTGGAAAAATATAAGGACTCAAAGCAGCGCGAGAATTCATCAGCCCACCTCGACGTCCTAGACTTCCCCAGACGCGGTCAACGTACGCGAGGCGTTCCTGCACGGCCAGCCACAACTTCTCGGAAACAATTCGCTGCTCGGCATCTCCACGCGAATCCACTTCGACTTTAAGTGGAGCGCTGAATCTTTTTTCCGGTCTGGGGATTGCGAATCTTTTTCGTCTTCGCCCACACCACCACTCCACGATACCTCTCATTTTCGAGGATGCCGCGAATGCTCGATGGCGCCCACGAGTGCTGGCGTCCCGCTCGAGGCTATTCCGCCTGCATTCATTTTCTTGGTAGTAGTTTTGATGGACAGGTCGGATGCGTAGAGCGAGAAAATCCTGCGATTCGCTTTCGCCTGCTCAGGGTCAACCTGTAGGCGAGCACCAGCGATAGCAGGCCGCCCGTACTGGTCTCTGCGTTTGGGGTCTTCGATTGGCACGCTCTTATAGCCGAAACATCGTCCGCCATGATGCAGATGATTTAGAACTTTGCCCTCGACGCCTAGAAAAGTCTTTTTTACCGACGCCTGTTCGGGCGGTTGTCGGAGGGGGTTCGTACTATTCCCTTAACGCGCTCCTCGATTGTTTATGATGAACTTGGAGGTAGCGCAGAGAGCCGCAAAATAGACAGCACCATCTATCTCGCTCCAACACCCTGCAGCCGTCCAATTCGGATCCACCAGCGTGCCAATCATGTATGGAGCTACGATTTCGTCAGCGCCCTGACGCACGACGGAAGAACACGATTGCTCGACCGTCAGCATGGAGTGATCCTGGTTGTGTTAGCATCTACCTCGAATTCGGCCCTGTCCTCAGTAGCACCGCGGACGGTTAAACCATGATCGATACCGTTCTTCGAGAACGAGAATTTAAGAGCCAACCAATTCGTGTGGGGATGGTCGGAGCAGGTGCCGCTGGCCGGGCCATCGCCCTGCAATTGGGAACACCTGTACCGGGGATTCGGCTCATGGCGATTGCAAATCGGACGGTCGAGCATGGTGAACGGGCCTTCCGGGAGGCAGGCGTTACGGTGTGGCGTCGTGTAGGGTCTACTAGGGAAGCGGAGACGACGATCGGCAATGGCTACCCAGTGCTAACTGAAGATCCATCGGTGCTGACCGCCTGTGATGCCATTGATGTATTAGTGGAAGTGACGGGTACTATCGAGGCGGCCGCTCGGGTGATCCTCGAAGCGTTTGACCATGGCAAGCATGTGGTCCTAGTGAACGCCGAGCTCGATTCGTTGCTTGGCCCGATTCTAAAGGCAAAGGCTGACCAGGCCGGGGTAGTATTCACCCACACGGACGGAGATGAACCAGGCGTGGCGATGACCCTCCTTCGCCATCTTCGCTCCCTCGGGCTTCGATCTGTAGCCGCAGGCAACCTCAAAGGCATGGTCGACTACTATCGGACGCCCGAAACCCAAAAGGCATTTGCCGAGAGGAATGGTCTGGACGCCAAGAAGGCTACTTCGTTTGCGGATGGCACTAAGCTCTCGATGGAGGCGACCGTCCTTGCCAACGCGACGGGCTTCCACGTCGGTCGTCGTGGCATGTACGGTCCTGCGTGCGAGAACGTCAGGCAGATGGGGCACCTGCTGCCCGCCGACGAGATGCTGAGCACCGGGCTGGTCGACTATGCACTTGGAGCGGCCCCACACACCGGGGCCTTCGTCATTGTGTACGAGGGGTCGCCACTCAAGCAGGCTCAGTTGGCACACTGCAAACTCGGCGATGGCCCATTCTACGTCTTTTACACACCTTATCATATGCCGCACATTCAGATTGCCTCGACGATCGGCCGTGCGGTTATCCGTCAAGATCCGACCGTGGCACCCGCGGCAGGCCCGGTCTGTGAAGTGGTTACGATTGCCAAAAGGGCCCTCAAAGCGGGAGAGCGACTAGACGGCGTCGGGGGTTTCTGCACCTATGGTCTTGTCGATAACGTCATTGCGGCTCGCAAATCGGCAGTCTTGCCCATGGGTCTCTCAGAGAGATGCGTGCTGCTTCGAGACGTTTCAAAGGATGCTGTGATCTCTTTTGATGATGTGGCGCCACCGCCTAACCGGCTCGTCGAGGAACTCTGGCGGGAGCAAGCTGCACACTGGTTGCTTTCAGTGCCAGCCTCGCCAACACAAGCAGCGATGCAAACGTCAGTCAGGATGATTCCGTGAGAAAGTGTCACATGAATCGCGATTGACAGAGGCCGTTGACAAGATTCCTCTCAGTATACTAGCCGCTAAAGAACTTACCGGACTGTCATCCTGCCGGTTCTACCGCTTATTTCGGGTTATCCGGTAGCCCCCGGCCAGTGCAGCGTGGGGAATGGCTCACTAACTAATATGACTTCTGCATCGGTCTTATGCTGATGTCCGTCACTTCGGCCGTAGACGGAAGCATGAGTGCCTGAATGACCACTGACGCTACGTCCTCCGGTTGCAGAAGCAATTCACGATGATAGGTCCTTCCTTCTTGCCGGAAAAGAGCCTCCTGCATCGGTGTCGCGGTACGTCCAAGATACAGCGTAAGCACCCTCATCCCCTTAGGATTAACTTCCGCACGCAAACTATCGGCGATTGCTTTCAAAGCATGTTTTGTGGCGCTGTATTGCCCTGCTTCCGGACGGTTTGCCGTCAGCGCGACGCTTGAGTTAATGAAAACGATCTGCCCACGCGCTGCCGTTAACAAAGGCAGCAGATGCTGGGTCAGGACATAAGGCGCTCGAACATTGGTGGCGTATTGGAGGTCTAAGTCTTCGATGCGCGCGAGCTCCATGGCTTCCAGATGAATTACTCCGGCGCTGTGAATTAGAACGTCAAGTCGACCGGCTTCTCTTTCTAGGTGTTGGAGAAGCGGTCGGAGGTCCGCTTCAACAGCCAAATCAATTTGAAAGGCAATGACTTTAGAAGAAAACTGTTGGGCGGTTGCAACCGTCTCAGCCAGTCTGATCGGGTTCCTTCCGATGAGACATAACTGCATGCCTTGGCGCGACAGGGCTACTGCGATGGCCCGCCCAACTCCGCTACTGGCTCCGGTCACGACCGCTATACGTCCGGTCAGGCTGGTCTCGTTATAGAACGTGCTTTCCACTGTTGCTCCCGACTGGGAACCAGTATATGCCCGCTGGGCGGGGTGGCTCCTTGGCTGGAAAGAACGTAAGCGTATAGGTGCAAGCCTGCGCCGGGGAGCACCGGCGCTGCATTCTTCTTACGTTGCATGGTTGAAGTATTCGCCTATTCTCAACTTCCCGCAGCGCCGCAAGCTGGCGCTCAATCTTGTCGGGCGCCAGAAGATCATCCGCATCCAGCCACTGGATGTAGTCTCCTTGGCTGAGCTGCAAGGCATGGTTGCGCGCCGCAGCGGCTCCTCGGTTTTCAGTGGACACGACTGCGACCTGCTTCGAGGCAAATCGCCGCGCTATTTCCGCCGTCTGATCCGTAGAGCCATCGTCCACGACGATGATCTTCTTGCGTTATCACGTTTGGCCGATCGCGGATTGGAGTGACTCAGTGATCCACTCCTCGGCTTTATACGCGAGGATTAGAATCGAGACCAACGGTTTCATTGAAATAGGCGCCTTGGTGAATTCGTTTGGTTGTACCAAATGTGAGGGAGGCGAGAAAGTGAAAACTAACCTTCAAAGTAGATCAAAAAAACCGAGGTCCCATCAAGACTATAATCCGAACAGGAACACTGCCGGACCTGCCGACACTAAGATGACCTGGTGCCCGTCCACCATGAATGAGATCGGCGCTGCATAAGTGTCCCCTCCCAGGAAAACGCGCCACAACTCACGTCCGGTCGCCGAATCGATTGCAAAAGCGAACCCTCCCGATGCCCCGAATACAAGGCCACCACCTGTCGCCAAGAGGCCACTATAACCATCAGCGAAGGATTCGTTCCGAGTTGGCGAGAAACGCTCCCATTTTTTCGCTCCGGTTCCAACATCTAGCGCTCGCACGACACAATCGGAGTCAGCGCCAGCGTCGCCTTGAGAGCTGCCCTCGTAGAATCCAAGGTCCCCGCGCCTAGGGTTCGGGGACTTCGTGAATATTGAAGCCCCTTCAGTGGCCGGGACGAAAATCAATCCCCTTTTATGGTCAAACGCCGCATTTTGCCAGTTAACGCCACCCCCGCCGCCGGGTCTCGTCAGTCGGCCCGAGGGTGAGGCCACGGTCTCTGCGGAGAGGATCGGACGCCCGGCCGAATCGAGACCTTTCGCCCAGTTCTGTTCGACGAAAGGCACACCCGCGAGGAATTCACCGGTTGTTCGGTCGAGCACATAGTAGAACCCGTTCCTGTTTGCAACGCAAAGCACTCGACGCGAGACGCCCTGGATCAGGATGTCCGCCAGGATAGGAGTCTGAGCTGCGTCCCAGTCGTGCTCATCGTGAGGAGTGAATTGGAAATACCATGCCAACTTCCCTGAGGCGGCATGCAAGGCGATCACGCTGTCGGTGAACAGGTTGTCGCCTGGACGGACGTTTCCCTGGAGACCTGGGGCTGGATTGCCTACGCCCCAATAAAGAAGGTCCAGCGATGGGTCGTAACTCCCCGTGACCCAGGTTGGACCGCCACCCGTTCGCCACGCATCGTTCTTCCAGGTGTCGTGTCCGAATTCGCCCGGACCGGGGATGGTGTTGAATTTCCATTGTTGTTGGCCAGTTTTTGCGTTGTAGGCCGCCAAGAAACCTCGAATCCCGTACTCGCCGCCAGCGACACCCACGACGACCGAGTCGTTTACGATGAGCGGCGCTCCTGTCATCGTGAAGCCGTCAGACGGCTTGGCGACCGCGGTTTGCCAAATCACACTCCCATTGGTTGCATTGATAGCGACCAGAAAACCGTCGAGACTTCCGAAGAACAATACGTTCCCCCAAACGGCGAGACCTCGGTTCGATCGAGAGCAGCATATCGGTAGTTTATCGGGCAGACTTCGCCTGTACCGCCATCTTACCTCCCCGGACCTAACATCCAAGGCAACGACATCGGAAGGAGGCCCCGTCGTGAAAATGACTCCACCAACGACGATGGGTGTTGATTCGTTCCTCTCGCTTGTGCCAAATTGGCGAATCCATCGAACTCGAATTCGCCAAACATTCTCGGGGGTGATCTCGGTCAAAGGTGCGTAACGTCGTCCATCGAGAGAGCCTGAGTAGGTCAACCACTGATCCGGATTGCTTCCAGCAGTGCGAATCTGTTCACTGCTCACTTGGATGTCGATGCGGGGCAATTGTTCCGTGTGCCGCCTGAAAGTCGCAAGCTGCAGAGTCCTTAAATAGCCAATGACCTGCCACCGTTCCTGGGGGAACATTGCGACGGCAACCATGCCTGTCTGTGGAATACCGTCTCTCACGACTTTGTAGATAGCGAGGTCACTATCACCATGGCTGAGTCCCAAACGATTCAGCCGCGGGGCTTGCCCCCCCGTTCCATCGTTACCATGGCAAACCGCGCAGCGTTCGCGGAAGATCCGTGCGCCGCTTTGATGATCATCACTTGTGACGTATGGATTCACGACCGCACCTTCCAAACTAACTGGCTGAACAATAAAGTCCTTCAGGCCGAAACCGCCTTGAACGTGCGTCATGAACCAAAGCTCACGCCATGACAAGTCAGGGAGGTCGCCTTTCGCTTTGCGCGCAAACAGGTGCGCGCGCCATGAGGCTGTCTCCCACGTCAATCCATTTGGGACCGGATACAGTGAGTTGAGTGATTTTAACTTGAAGGTTGCCCCTAGCATGATGCCAACTGCAAAAACGGCAGCAATGGCAGCAACGCCCGCAAGGCGCTTGCGCGGCTGTTTCGCTCTCGAACGATAATGATCCAACAGATTCATCGGATGATCCCAGACTCACCCGCGCCACTCGTTGGCGCATTGCCGGATCGAATCAAGGAGGTGGTGGGCTGTGCGGAGATCGAGACGGCCGCCCGCATTCTCGGCGGGTCGCCAGGATTTCCTCGCGTTTGTGGCAACCCATATTGCCGCTTTGTTGAGAGTTTCATTTCAGTCGTAACCAGGCGCTTTCACACTATCGAGTCTCCCTGGTACCGTACCTTCGACGCGGCCACTCACAGAATTTTTCTTGTGATTTGACAAGGCTAATCTGCTTCCGGTCTTGAGAAGTTTTTCGACGGTAGATTTGGGATTCAGCACGTGGCCCGAAATCGTTGCCAGCGCCCCTCTCATAAGTCGTGGCCAGCTGAAGCCGACGCCCGCCTCAACTAGCTTTCGCTTGTGGTAATTCAGTATCTCCCTGTGGCCAAGTAACAGACTCTTGCCAAGAAATCTGTAGTATTGCGAAATGTGGCATTGAACGAGACCCCGCAGCTCATCCTGCGTCAGGTAGTGCGGACCATGAACAAGGAGGTGCCGCAACATTCCTGCATAGTCAGTTTGGAAAGCCGCATGGATCGTACTTAACGAGTCAGAACGCACTCTCGTGAAAGTGAGGATCTGATGGACAAATCCGAAGTCACTGGTCCTGAGAAGTGCGAAGCATGCCTCCGTATCAGCGTGAATATTTTGCTCGTTGTAGAAAGGATGTCTGCTCCTTACTAAGTCAGCGCGGAAAAGGACGGCGTTGTTTGATCCGAACACATACAACCGATCCAGAAAATGTTGGCGACAGATCTCACGACCACTCAACACACTCGTTGAATACGGCAACCCCGTACAGATGACTTCTCGTCCTTGTAAGACATAGGCACCGACTATCCCGACCGATGGACACTGTTCGGCGAGAGAAACCATTCGTTCTATACATTCCGGAAAAATCCAGTCATCAGCAAACACCATCTTGCAGTACTTGCTTGCAGGAGAAATCCGACGGAGCGCGACGTTGTGGTTTGGAACTACACTTAAGAACCGCCGATTGTCGTGGATCCGAATCCGGCCGTCTCTAGCAGCATATCGGCGTGCGATGGCCAGGGACTCGTCCGTGCTGCAATTATTGACGATCGTGTAGTCCCAATTCTGATATGTCTGTGCAAGAACACTTTCAATGCATTCCGGGAGGTACTGAGCCCCGTTATACACAGGTGTCACTATGCTTACCAAGGGCTGTGATATAGCATCTATCCTCTTATCCACTAGTCTCCTGTCCCAGAAATCCGTGAACTAAATAGGCCGAGGTGCGTCTCATATGTAGGAGGCTCAAACTAGATGCGAACCGGACGCCCCAAACGGCCATTGATTTTGACTGAGGACGAGCAAGAAAAGCTGCAGTCGCTGGCCTATCGTGCGCGCAGCCAGGCGGCGCCGGCTCGGCGGGCGCGGGTGGTGCTGGCCTGCGGCCAAGGGCTGGCGAATAAGAGCGTGGCCCAGAAGCTGCGCTGCTCGACGATCAGTCGGATTTGGCGCGCCTTCTGTTTGCAGCCTCATCGCACCGACACCTTCAAACTATCGCCCGACCCGTTGCTCATCGAGAAAGTGCGGGACATCGTGGGCCTGTATATGAACCCGCCCGATCACGCCCTGGTCTTCTGCCTGGACGAGAAGAGCCAGATTCAGGCGTTGGACCGCACCTAACCGCTTTTGCCTTTACGACCCGGGCAAGTCGAGCGCCGCACCCACGACTACGAACGCCACGGCACGACTTCCCTATTTGCCGCTTTGGAATGGAAGACCAGCCGCGTGATCGGCCAACTCCACCGCCGCCATCGCTCCTCGGAAATTCGCCCATTCTTGGAGGGGATCGAGGCGAACGTGCCCGCCGGAATGGAGGTACATATCATCGTGGATCACTACGGCACCCACAAGACAGCGCTCCTCCGGAAATGGTTCGCCAAACGCCCACGATTTCATGTTCACTTTACCACCTATGGTTCCTGGATGAACCTGGTGGAACGCTGGTTCGCCGAAATCACCAACAAGCGAATCAGACGCGGCGCGTTCCGTAGCGTGCGAGAGCTGGAAGCCGCCATCCGCGAATACATCGATGTGCACAACGAAAATCCCAAGCCCTTCGTTTGGACTAAAACGGCGGACCAAATCCTGGCCAGCTTCGCCCGCTTCGCCCAGCGCACGAGCGCCGTCCAACCGTCTTGACTTATCTCATGAATCACTGGGACAGCAGACTAGATCAATGACGATTCTGATCCCAGGGTATTCTTGTCGATTGGTGGACGCTTCCTCAGTTCTCGAACTAGGTCCACGTAGACCGGTTTTTGTCCCATGACGTAAAACAGCATGCCAACATATGTGCTGAGCAGAACACTAGCTCCCAGTATGAGTCTGGGCAGAGGAGACAACGATTGGAGGCAAAAGAATTGCACGCCAAAGGCGAGCGCCGCCGCTACGATGCCCGAAGCCAGCGGCCGGCTCACAGCCCGGAGAATATCCCAGAAGGAAACTACTGTATTGTGTACACACCACGCACTACACGGAATAACCCACAGCGTCAACGCCGCTGAGTAGGCAAACGCCACCCCTTTGGGCCCATAGGGCAATCCCAGAACGTAAGCCGCAATCATGACCGGCGCGAAGACGAGAGCGATCTTCAGGCCTCGTGCGATCAGCCCAATCGAATAGAGCAGCCATCCTAAAGGATTGATTATCGCAAAGATAGCGATCGTCGGGAGCGAGCAGGCGAAAAAGAGGGACCGCATCCTTCCACTTCGGGCCCATCAAAACGAAGATCAAATCATTAGCAAAAAGAGCGCATGCAATCGTGATGGGCAAGGTTAGTGCAAGGATCAGCGAGTAGCCCTTCAGGAAGGAGCTCTTGAGGCGACTGGGATCGTCCTGGAGTCGGGACAACGCCGAAAATGCCACCTCGCCTACTGCCCAATTCAGGTTGTCTGTTGGAATGTTTATAAGCTGGTAAGCCCTTCCGTACATCCCGATTGCATCGGCTCCCCAGAAGCGACCTAACAGGACCTTCTCAGAATTACAAGCTGCATAATCTATGAGGGAAGTCAAGGTGAGAGTGCCGCCGAAACGCATCATAGAACGAATTCCAGTCCGCCGGCGCGGCAATCCCGGAACCCAGGCTGTGGTTAGCCATAAACCGATAGTGGCGGTAAGTGGAAGGGTGATCGTCATCGCCACGAGCGCCCAATATCCATAGCCGGCCTTGGCACCGCCAATGGCAACGGCAGCACCTACAACCGAGGAGACGATGTTTATCACCGCCAAGGCGGTAAAACGCATTTTGCGTTGGAGAAGCGCCGAGTGTTGGACCCCTGCGGCGTTGAAGAGTAATCCGGCCGCCAAAACAGTCGTCACCCCAAAGAGCCGAGGCTCGCGGTAAAAAGCAGCGATAGCCGGTGCCATTACCACTGTTACAAGCCCGAGTAGCGCGCCAACCATTATGTTAATCCAGAATAACGTTGACATCATTTCGTCCGTAACATTCTTGTGCTGAACTGCGGCAGACGAAAGCCCGAAATCCCGGAACAAACTCACGACCCCGGTGAAAGCTGTAACCATACCCATTAATCCAAAATCTTCCGGAGTTAGTAGCCGGGCTAATACCATGAGAGAGCCCAGGCGCAGCAGAAAATTCGCCGCTTGGGCGCAAAGTCTTGCGAAACTACCACGAATCATCCTCCCCTTTAGATCTTTCACTGCGATCTCACACTATCGCTGCGAAATGTCAACCGCATGCGCTGATGATCGCAGATTTTACACGAATGAGGAACGTCGCGTTTCACGGGCTCTGTTTCAAATTCAGAGACGGGCTTGGCCAATAGAACGCCTCAGCCTTCTTTCACTGCACTCTGACTTTGGGTCCCCGTAGAATCGGTCGGCCGCTTGCCTGATCCCCTTGTGGAACCTCCGAGCGCATGAAAGAGTTTTGCCCTTATGCTTACAGTACTAGCTTGTGGCAATAGAAAGCCTCAGCATAACCGCTGGGAGCATTGCATTCCATCCCACGCAGCCGCATGAGGGATAGAAATGTTTCCTGCTGAAACCAGCGCTTGTGGCGTTGAGACTCGAAGGCGCCCATGATGTAACGAACTTTCTTCTCGCAAACCTCCTCTTCGATCGGGACAAACATGTTGGGTTGTCCCATGTCACCGTCATATTTGGGAATCTCGTACTCCAGAATCAAATGGTTTCGAAACGTATTCCAGGTCAGTTCCGCGATCAGACGGTGATCTTGATGTGCATCCTTGCGGTTGTGGGTTAAAATCAGGTCGGGAGATAGTACTTTTAGTCCTTCAAAGGAATGCTTGATTTGTGCGCCCTCGAAAGGAAAGTAGCCATCACAAAAGTGATTGACGATGATCTCCTTTTGCTTGGCCTGTTCCAGAAACAGCCCTGCACTATTGCGGGCTTCCCGCTCGCGCTCTTTGCTGGAACTGAAAACAACCCAAACGACTTCCAGATTCTGATTACGAGAAAGCAGCCGCAAGATGGTGCCGCCGCAGCCAATCTCAATATCGTCGGAGTGTGACCCCAGACAGAGGATTTTGAGGGGCGAGGCGCCGTCTGGGTATAACATTAATGGAAGCATATCCAGTCCGTTTAGGGTTGCAAGCCCTAACGCTTATCCTCATTGATCTTACGCTTCCACACTTCCCACGGTCCCATGCCCGCGGCACAAAGGTTTTCCAACTGTTGCTTGTCTTTAAACGTGTCCATGCTCGCCCAGAAGCCATCGTACGGATAGCCGATCAACTGCTTCGCTGCTACCAGTCTGTGGAAGGGTTCAATCACAAGTTCTTCTCCATCTCGCATATACTCGAAAATTTTCTTCTTGAAGATGAAGAATCCCCCATTGATCCGCACATTCCCGTTATTAATTGAACGGATCCCGGAAATCAGGTTGCCATTGCCCTCCTGCAATGAAACCACATGATAGCTGAGGTTCGGCCGGACGCAGAGCAAGCTGGCGATTTTGCCTTGTCCGTGAAAGTGGTCAAGCTGTTGGGGAAGTGGCATGTCGGTTAGGCCGTCGCTATAGTTTGCAAAAAACTCCTCTTCTCCTTCTAGATATTTCTCAACTGCTTTCAGGCGTTGGCCGATGTTGGAATTGTTTCCCGTGTCCACGAAAGTGATTCGCCAGTCATGGATATCGCTGTTGAGTAGATCGAGCTTCTTGCCACCATCGGAAAGGACAAAATCATTGGAGATGCATTCGTTATAGTTGAGAAAGTAGTTTTTCACGGCTTCGGCCCGGTGTCCCAAGCACACGATGAAATCCTTGTGCCCGAAGTGGGCGTAATACTTCATTACGTGCAGCAGGATTGGCTGGCTCCCTATACGGACCATGGGCTTGGGAACGTCTTCCGCATCACGAATGCGTAAACCCTGGCCGCCGCAGAAAAGAACGACTTTCATAAGAACCGTCTCCTCTCGGGAAGAACCCAGGACCCAAAATTCGAGCACCGGTGAATCGAAATCATGGATACACCTTTACCGACGGAATCGGAACCACGAATTGGCCACCCCACTCGCGAATGTACGCATTCTGTTTCATGATTTCATCCCTGAGATTCCAGGAGAGAATCAGCACGTAATCGGGCTGAGTTTGTCTGATGCGATCCGGCGGAGAGATTGGGATGTGCGTGCCAGGAAGGAACTTCCCTTGCTTATGCGGGTTGCGATCCACGGTGTAGTCGAGAAAATCAGTTCGGATCCCGCAGAAATTCAGTAACGTGTTGCCCTTGCCGGGAGCGCCGTAACCCGCGATTTGTTTTCCGGCACGCTTGGCTTCGATCAAGAATTCGAGGAGTTTGCGCTTCGTTTCGTTCACCTGTTCAGCGAATGAATGATACCGATCGAGGCGAGCGAATCCGGCGGACTCTTCCCGAGCACGACAGTTCGTGTACCCGAGCGCTGACAACTTTAGAGCTGTCCTCGGCATGGCGCGCGTAGATTCGGAGGGATCCGCCATGCGTGCTTAGCTCCTCGACATCGAAAAGCGTCAAGCCATGCGCAGCGAAGATCTTCTCTGCGGTCAGGAAGGAGAAATAGGAAAAGTGTTCGTGATAGATCGTATCGAATTGATTCTCTTCCATCAGGCGCATCAAATGAGGAAATTCGATCGTGATGACCGCCGCGGGGCCTTAGCAGGATCTTCATCCCGGCGACGAAGTCGTTCAGATCGGGCACCTGGGCGAGCACGTTGTTTCCGAGCAGCAGATCGGCCTGCTTGCCCTGGCGAACCAGCTCGCGGGCAGTGCTTGTCCCGAAGAACTTGACTAGGGTGGGTACGCCCTTCTCAACAGCCACGGAGGCAACATTTGCGGCCGGCTCGATCCCGAGAACAGGAATTTGTTTCGCAACGAAATGCTGAAGAAGATACCCGTCGTTGCTGGCAACCTCCACGACCAAGCTGTTTGTGTTCAAGTGGAAGCGAGAGGTCATCTGTTCGGCGTATGCCTTCGCGTGAGCGAGCCAGGTCTCTGAATAAGATGAGAAGTAGGCGTAGTCGCTGAAAATATTCTCGGGCCTTACGTACTCCTCGAGCTGGACCAGAAAACAACGATCACATATGCGCACATGCAAGGGATAGAATACCTCCCTCTGGTTCAGCTGGTTTGCGCTGAGATAGCTCTCGCACAACGGTGACATACCCAAATCGACAAATTTCTGTCGGAGCGGGGTATCGCAAAAGCGGCAGCGCGGCAGATCCAGAGCTCCATCTGTGAGCGAAGTCATTTCATCCGCTGCATCGAGATAGGCTTTCTCTCTAGGTTGACCATCCTCGCCTCTTTGCTTTTCCTTTCCACTGATGTGTCTATGTTTCCTCTCCACGCCTTCCGCCTCGCACGGATGCTGGTATCCGCAACTTCATCTGCTGGGAAGCTGCGATTGATGGCTGGCCAAAAAGCAGGCAACAGCTACGCCCGATAGGTATCGTTAGCCAGGGACAGGTGACACACCGCTTCAGGTGCTGCAGCGTCTCGCGAAGACCGTCACCCGTGATGCTGCGGCGAATCGGATATAGTTCCGCGATCAACGAATACGAATCGCGCCCGAAGGACATCTAAGGTCTAGTCGATCTTGTGCCGGGGCAATGTTCACTTGCGAACGCTTGCATCAATCAGTGAAGTCCGGATAGGATTGGTCCCGTTCGAGAATTATTCGGTTGTCCTGGGGCCATTCAATCCGAAATGCGGGGTCATCCCAACGCACTCCTCGCCCGGATTCTGGTGCGTAGAACTGAGACATCTGGTAAAACACTTCGGTGTTATCTTTCAACGTTTGAAAGCCGTGGGCGAATCCTTGTGGAACGTACAACATCTTCCTGTTTTCTGCGGATAAGACCACCGAAAAGTACTGTTTGAATGTGGCCGATTCAGGGCGGAGGTCGACGACCGCATCGTAAATGGCTCCCCGCGTGCACCTTATTAGCCTTGCTTCTTCATGGGGAGGGGGCTGAAAATGCATTCCACGTAAGGTTCCTTTGAGCTTATTAAATGAAACATTGCACTGCACAAAGAGGGATTTCAGTCCGTGCGACTCAAACTCTCGCTCACAAAAGGTGCGAGCGAAAAAGCCCCGCTGATCTACATGCTTTTCCAGCTCGATGATAAATGTTCCTTCAAGTTTTGTCTCCGTGAAGATGATGGGCGTAAGTCTCCTTTCGCCTCTTCCTGCGGGCTTTAATCCTGTCAGTCTGGCACGATGACTTGTTCTGCCGAAGCCATTGCAAGCCAGTGCAGGGAAGCATCTAATTGCCCGGTTTTTAGGCGGCGTTGGATCACGCTCATACGGATGTAATCGCCGCGCTCTAGGTCGTCAAATGTAAGCCCGGCGGCGCGGTAAGCATCGTAGAGCTCCTGCGCGCCTTTTCGCGCAGTCCACTGAGGTCGGAAGGCCGGTAGCACGCGACGGATCTTCTCGCAGCTAACGCGGTAAAAGCGTTTGTCGGGACCGCCGTCTGGCGCGTAATCCACGCGGCATCCCGGAACGGTCTCGGCAACGATGGCAGCTAACTCACGAATCCGAAAGTTTTCCTTGGTTTGGCCTACGTTAAACGTTTCGTTGTGAATGGCCTCTCGCGGCGCTTCGAGCACGCAAAGCATCGCCCCTATAATGTCGCGTATGTGCACGATCGGACGCCAGGGCGTGCCATCGCTCTTGATGTAGACTCTACCCGTCGTATGCGCCCAAGCGACCAGATCGTTCAAGACAACGTCCAGTCGTAGCCGTGGAGACACGCCATACGCAGTTGCGTTTCTCATGTAAGTTGGACTGAAGTCATCGTCTGCAAGACGCGCAACGTCGCGCTCGACGAAAATCTTGGACTCGCCATACGCCGTGACGGGATTGAGCGCTGCCGTCTCGTCAAGGATCGCGTCGCCCGCCGCGCCATACACGCTGCAGGATGAGGAAAAGACAAAGCGCTTAGCGCCTGCGGCCTTAGCTAATTCGGCCAGCCGTACTGAGGCCAGATGGTTGATGTTATAGGTGAGCTTTGAATCCAGGCTGCCCAACGAGTCATTCGACAACGCAGCCAGATGAACCACTGCGTCAAATCCGTCGAGATCCGCCTTCGTCAAGTCGCGGAGGTCTTTGCGGACCTCCGGAATTCCATGAGTTGCTTTCCCGAAATCGCAGCCAACGAAAAGTTCCGAGTCAAGCCCAACAACTTCATGACCACCGGACTGCAAGATGGGCCCTGCTACGGCGCCAATATAGCCCTTGTGGCCAGTCAGCAGTATTCTCATCTTCTTGTTCCTAAGAGATTTGACATCCGGCTCGTGCGGTGCACCATGATTGCATCTGTCGAAATCCGTGAATTCGATTTCAAACGACCTTGGTCCGCGACCGGAATTCCACCGTTACCCAGCCGGCTATTCTTTATCCTTGCAGGCTGAAACACGATGGTGGCGAAACCTTCAAGGCGTAAGCACTCGAACTGCAAGAGAAAGTTGCGCTCCAGGTAGCCATCATCCGCTAGCATTTTTGGTTTATCCCATCCAGCATGAGGATGTGATGGGAGCACCTGAAAGTATGTGTGGAAAAAGGGTGTGAATCAACTCTGGATTTTATCTGTATCGCCCTTTAGATCAGGGTACACGCTGGCGAAGGTATATCCTTTTGCCCAATCCGGAGAAGAAAAGCTACCGCCACAAGAGTCCCGGATTAAGAACCCAGATAATCCTTGATAGATATCACGCAATTAGGTTACCAAAGACTTGTCTACCAAACTTTGCGGTGTCCAAAACCGCATTTTTTTGGCAAGCGTGTTCTTAGTCACTGAAAAGAAGTGAGTTGTCGAAGACACGGAATACCCCAAACGGACTACTTTCATGCGATCTTCTCAGTCCGCGCCAAAGATAGGAAAAAAACGATAGGGAAACCGCTACCACAATTGCTGAAACGAGTCAAGCACGGAGAGGAAGTCGTCGTTCGCCTCCGTTACCTGCCGGGCTTGTCGAGCCTGCAACGCTTCGAGGTCGGCGCGCGCATATTCTTCCCAACCCTCCCACTTGGTGGCGTTGAGGTACCAGATGGCGAAGCCGGACATGCGGTGGCCCACATGTGTGATTCGTCCGTGTTTTTCCGCCATCCAAGGTGAATCATGATGTTCTTGCAGCGGGTCACGATTTCGGTCCAGATGGCGTTGCGGTGACGCTTCAAGTCCGCCACCACGTCCGCGTCCGACCGATACGGTTCCGCCAGGCTTCGACTTGGCCACATCCACGGCGAGCACGCGGGAAGATGTGGACTCCTGCCGAGTCTCGCTCACGTTGCCGGTCATTGCGATTCTCGCTTGGAACGGCTTCCGTCGCATCTTGTCGGTCGTGTAGAGTTCCCGCCGTTCGTCCTCCCCGCCTGTCGTGATGGTGTTGAGGAGTTCCTCGTGTTCCTTGGTGAGGTTGCTCTCGTCCAAGGCGAGGAAACCACGGGTCACGGCGAGCAGTTTCAGGTCGTCCGGGTTCTTGGGGAAGAATCATGTTGAAGTCGTGACCGATGAACGACATCGTACGGCTTTAGCTGCGAAAGAGGGGAGCGATAAAGACGGGGAACGCGAATAAATAAAGCCATGCGAATAACATACAATGAAACAACAGGTTCATTTTAAACGAGGCATCCTCCTTGCGACTGTGAGCGAGCAGCGTCCATAGCGATCCAATCCACACCACGTTCACCGCACAAACTAAGTAGATGTATTTGGGGCCTTCCGCCGCAACCTCTTTTTCCCACCAAAAGATAAACCAGATAGCAGTCAACAAAGTTGTGACCATCAGCAGAATATGTGACCGCTTCGGGAGCATGACCTTGAAACAGTCCTGGATTCCAGACGAGGAACAGGAGGGGAAACGCCGCTAATGCCCATCGTAGACGTGAGAGCCCAATTACGAATATATAAACTGGAACGATGTAAAGTCCTTCTTGTTTTTCTGCCGCGAAAAGGAGCCGGGCCAAGATCCATAGGCTCACTGCAGCCAGCAAGGTTAAGACGGTACTCTTCTTAAGCATCGCAGAATCTTACTTCACGGAACAAACAGGTGAAAGCGCTCAGCTAGAAACTCGACAGGGTCAGTGGACGTGTAGTCGGATAACCGAACATTTGAAGTAGTACTTAACTTGTCCAGTAAGCGTTAATCAGTTGAGATCTCTCGTGGGAATGGGTTCGATACGATGCCATGGTTTGCACTCGGTTCCTTTCCTTTTATCCACCGAACGCAGACAGTATGTCCATACCGGCATGTGCAATCATATTGGCGCGCAGTCCTTTTCGCAAACGTACAAAAGCACCGTATATGCAACCAAGTGCAAAGATGAGCGTCATACTCTTCCACCCTTGATATCCGTGGGCCAGAGCAAAGATCGCTGCTTGCCCAAATATGCCGATGCTCAGATGTCCCGTCCAACCTGAGAATTGCTGCTGGAGATAACCCCGGAACACTACTTCCTCACAAATACCAGCACTCATCGCCATAACAATCCATGCAGCGACTTCCAGGTTATTGCTCGGGAGTATTCCTGCCACCGAGCCCCAGCCGTTCGGCCCCAATATGCGGATCAAGCCGAGCACAACCGCGTAGGAGATTGCAGAGAGAATCACTGCAGTGAGGATGTCTAGCAGCAGCGCACGAGGATCGTGAACCGCGCGAGACACATAACTCACAAAAGCTTGATCGGTCCGCCACAGGCAGAACCCCAATTCTGCCCATTCTGAGAGTATGACGATCGTATAGAGAGGAAGGTGCCCGTGCTCGGGATTGTGCGAACCCACTTTTAGGTATGCCGACAATCCTGATAACACCGCCAAAATTGCTAGCAAGCAGCAGGTGTGCCATACCGGAGCAACTGAATATTGCCTCGGGCGATTTAGCTGGGGAAGTATCATGCAGATGCAAGCATCCTGTACGATTCCACCCTGCGTTTGCAATACTCGCGGCATCCCAGTAGAACATACGGCCGTCACCTGTCCGGTAACCGCGTCAGATCGGCATAGGGGCAGCGGTTGCCCGCTGACCCCTGCCACACCACCGTGCGTACGGGTCCGTACACGGCCGTTCGAGTTGGATACGCTAGCGCATCCTCCAAATTCGGGAGCCCGAGCGATTTGAAATAGGCCGTGGGAAGCGCGACGGATAAGGCCTTGGCGTGGGCGAGGTACCAGGGACCGCGGCTGCTACCGGCCGTGTTGCTCGCCAGTTTTGGACGTACGCCCAGTGCCAAGAGAGCTGCCCGACGACGACGGATTGTTTTCCATTGTCGCCATAGGGCCATAAACGCGCCTCTGATAGAGCAGTAACGTTTAACAGGACTTAGTCGGAGACTGCTCCCTATTCTCCTCCTATTCGTTGACTTGGCTTCTTGCCCCAACCTAAGATGAGCGCCAAATGCCTGATTCGCAGCCGTTGATCGGTGGCAGCATCTCACACTACCGCATCCTCGAAAAGCTCGGTGGCGGTGGCATGGGGGTGGTGTACAAGGCCGAGGACACTCGGCTTCATCGCTTCGTGGCGCTCAAGTTTTTACCGCAGGAAGTTGCGCGCGACCCGCAGGTACTCGCCCGTTTCCGACGCGAAGCGCAAGCTGCATCCGGACTGAATCACCCCAATATTTGCACGATACACGACCTGGGCGAGCAGGACGGGCAGGCGTTCATTGCCATGGAGTTTCTCGACGGCGCGACCTTGAAGCACAAGATTTCCGGCGAACCGCTTCCGTTCGACGAAACGCTGGAAGTGGCGATTCAGATTGCCGATGCGCTCAGGACTGCACATGCCAAAGGCATCATTCATAGAGACATCAAGCCAGCAAATCTTTTCGTTACCAAACAGGGCAACGCCAAAGTCCTCGATTTTGGACTGGCGAAGTTTGCTCCTGTTGCCGAAGGTGGCGGTTTGTCTGCGATGCCGACGGCAACAGAGGATTTTCTGATTACAAGCCCCGGCAGTGCAGTGGGCACCATAGCCTACATGTCTCCGGAGCAGGCAAGAGGCGAAGAGCTAGATGCACGGACGGACTTGTTTTCATTTGGTGCAGTTCTCTACGAGATGGCGACGGGCCAGATGGCGTTTCCAGGGAACAGTGCTGCAGTCATCCACGATGGAATCCTGAACAGGGCGCCCGCTCCGGCATCACAAGCAAATCAAGTACTCCCAACAAAGCTGGACGAAATCATCGGGAAGGCGCTGGAAAAAGACCGCAAGTTGCGTTACCAGAGCGCCGCCGAAATTCACACAGATTTGCAGCGGCTCAAGCGCGATTCGCTAAGTGGACGGACCTCCCTGGTAGGCGTAGCAGGCAGCGCCGCTGCAACAACAAAATCGGCGACGCGCAGGAAATTCGTAGCGCCGGTTGCGACGGCCCTGATTATCGGCGGCGTCGCTGTTGCGGCGTTCGCTTACTGGTGGAAGTCCTCTGTGCAGCCCCTAAGGGTCCTCTGCTACACGCAAGTCACACACGACGGCCGTCGAAAACATTCCACTGGAACTGAGCAGTCGGGGAGCGTCACCGATGGTCCACGCGTTTTTTTCACCGAAGGCGCGGGAGATGACGGCCTGACCCCCACTCCGGCACAGGTATCCAGCGGAGGCGGGGAAACGGTGCCGCTCCCAGTTCCGTTTGAGGCGAGCGTTATCCTCGACCTCTCTCCGAGTGCCTCGGAGCTTCTGATGGCGAGCTACAGTGATAAACCCGATACAAACGATGCACTTTGGGCTGTGCCCGCGCTCGGTGGCTCACCGCGCTGCTTAGGAAACGTGAAGAGTCTCTTCGCGGCTTGGTCGCCCGATGGAAGCAAGCTTGTTTACGCCCAGGGCTCCGACCTGTACCTCGCCACGAATGACGGCGCCAACCCACAGAAACTTGTGACCGTGCCAGGTACACCAGGGTGGGTACTGTCTTACATCCCCGGTTGGCCTCGGTGGTCCCCAGACGCCAAACGGATTCGCTTCAACCTGCAGGACCCGCGAACACTCTCCTTCGCCCTATGGGAAGTTTCTGCCGATGGAACCAATCTTCATCCCGTGCTCCCAGGCTGGAACAATCCACCTGCGGAATGTTGTGGGGTGTGGAGTCCGGACGGAACGTACTTTGTTTTTCAATCGACGCGCAACGGCAGGACTGACCTCTGGGCGATCCGCGAGAAGGTGGGACTTTTGGGGCGTGACAGTGACCGGCCGGTGCAATTGACGGCCGGACCGATGAGTTTTCTCGCCCCCAATCCCAGCAGGGACGGTAAGAGTCTGTTTGCGCTCGGGATCCAGAGCAAGAATGAGCTGGTGCGCTACGACGCTGGGTCCAAACAGTTCGTGCGCTACCTCTCAGGAGCGTCCGCTGAAGGCGTGGATTTTTCCAAAGATGGCCAATGGATGACTTACGTCGCGATTCCGCAGGGCACTCTGTGGCGGAGCAAACTTGACGGTAGCGAGCGTTTGCAGCTGAGTTTCCCGCCTCTTCAGGTCGCTTTGCCACGATGGTCACCGGACGGAAAGCAAATTGCGTTCATGGGGCGACTACCGCCCCAGCTCTGGCAAATCTATGTGGTGCCTGCCGAAGGGGGCAGCCCGCAGCAGGTTAGCTCGGATGATGAAAATGAAGGCGAGCCCGACTGGGCGGAGAACGGAAATCTGCTCGTTTTTAGTCAATTGCCGGAACTGGAGACAAATGCCGCAAAAGACATGGTGATCCGCACCCTTGATATGAGAACGCACCAAGTTTCGGTTCTGCCGGGCTCGAAAGGGCTCTACTCGGCGAACGGGTCGCCAGACGGACGCTACATAGCGGCGAGTACCGCAGATGACTCAAGATTAATGGGGTTCGAGCTTGCAGCCGGGAAATGGACGACTCTTAGTCAACCCGGAGGGACAATCCTAGGCTGGGCGCGACACGAGGGACAAATTTATTATGAAAACAATGGGACCATCTATCGCTTGGATGTTCGTCGCGGATATCCACAACAAGTGGCCCGCGTCAAAGACATTCAGCGAGGGACCGGAATCTTGGGGTTCATGCCCTGGGCTGGCCTAGCCCCCGATGATTCTGTTCTGCTCATGCGAGAAGCCAGCAGCGAGGAGATATACGCACTCGGCTGGGGTAGACCGTAGGACGACCCGCAATCAGTTCGTTTTTGAGCCTGCCGTGTTGGATCAATCAGGATTAAGTGCGTTGTGAAGTAATCAGCCCGGAACTGCGGGATAACTCCTTCCATGAGAAGGCCGGTGTGAGTCAAACAGTTTTGTTTTACTTATGTGGATTCTTTGCCTTCGAGCCGAGCCGCCTCTGTCGTCATCCTTCCATCCGCAGTCTTTTATGAGCGATTGTCGCTCGCTGCAAGGTGGGCGTACTCAATTCTGACGACCACGGCTCGTTTCGTAATGGACTATTTGGGCGCAACGGCGATTTTTATCGGCGGCGTTTCTCGTCGCCCCGTTTCAAAGATAAAACCACTACTGTCGATATCGAGGAGTGGCGTTAATCGCGCTTTACCTGCAGCTGCGAGAAGTTGCAATCCAATTGGCGCAGGAGTATGTTGCTCCAAGCGAAATCAGGCCGACGCGCATCTTCATCCCTCGCGCGGTGCGGAAGCTTGCTGTTCATCTTCGAGAGTTCGCTGCTTCTGCGTTGACCTGCAGCCAACTTCACGGCGAGAAGGAGACACACATGTCGCAGTTAAAGAGAAACTCTTCTGCAGCACATTCCAGCCGGAAGCGGCTCTCGGTTGCATTCTTCGCTTTTGCCATCACGCTTCTCGGCGGAGTTTTTGCTCCGGCGAGCCAAGCGCAGCGCGGCGAAGACTTCGGTAAACCTCGCAACGCGGATCTCTCAAAAGTAGTTTTTGTCGGCGATTCGCTTACGGCTGGTTTTCAGAGCGATTCACTGATAGCCACAGCACAACCGCACGGCTGGGCTAATCTAGTGGCCGTTCAGGCGGGCACCCCACTGTCGCTTCCGCTAATCGCGCCACCGGGAATTCCCAACACGCTCGTACTCGTCAGCCAAGGACCGCCGCCGCAGATCACTACCGCTCCGGGAGTGTCGACGGGCCGCATCAATGACAACCAGGCCACGGACCTCGGCGTTCCCGGCGCATTGTTGAATGATGCGCTCAATATCACGCCCACGCTTCCGGTCAATGCAAGCAACATCCTGACGGACCTGATACTTGGCGTTCCCGGGCTTGCCGAAGGTAAGGTTCTGACGCAAGTGGGCTGGGCGCAGGCGCTCCAGCCGACCACACTGTTCGTGTGGATCGGAAACAACGACATTCTCGGAGCAGCGGCTGCTGCCGACCCCTCGCTGGCTACGCCAATCGGGACTTTCCAGACCGAGTTCAAGCAACTGCTCGACCAGTTGGCGGAAACGCATGCGACCATCGTTGTTGCCAACATTCCCGACGTGACAGCGATACCGTTCTTCACTTCAACCGAGACGATCGCTCAAGAAACGGGATTGCCGCTCTTCGTGATTGCACAGCTCCTGGGAATTTATCCGGGTGATCTGGTTACGCCGGAAGGGGTGGCTTTGATTCCCGGAATCTTGGCGTATCCCAGCACAGGCCCATTGCCTTCGAGCGTGGTTTTAAATCTTCCGAAGGTGATCGAGACCCAGTTGATCGTTGACGCTTATAACGCGATCATCGGATTCGAGGTGTTCAAGCACGGCGATATCCTGGTGGATATTCACACCCTGTCGGTGCGAACCCGCGAATTCGGAATCGAGGCGAACGGGCAGCACCTAACGGATGCATTCCTCGGTGGGCTGTTCTCGCTCGACGGCGTTCATCCGACCAATACGGGCTACGCCGTGATCGCAAATGCATTCATCCAGACGCTCGACCAGCAACTCGGCGCCAAAGTTCCGCTGATTTCAATCGACGAGGTGGCGAAGAGCGATCCCCTTGTGTTTCCGAGCGTCGAGGCAGCTAACAAAGGTCACGTTGACGTGAAGACAGCGATATCCATGAAGGCAACGATCCTGCGTCCCGGACCACACTAATTTGACATTTCGTGGTGCGCGGTTGAGTTTCGACCGCGCACCGACTTTCTTGGCCATCGCGGCTAAGCGCCCGGGTGTGGCCAGAAAAACCCCAAGTATTCTTTTGTTCTGAAAGGAGTCGGCGACGGGTCTTATTCAATCGCCGTTTATTCCGGATGCCACGTGTGTTATTTGAAGTCCGCCACCGCTAACGGGGTCGATCTACTCGATCAGGGGATCCGTATTACTTCCGGGACAGGACCATCTGCTATTTCCATCGTTTATAGCAGTAATACCGGCACCGTGAATGGCACAGTCACAGCGAAAGATGATCTTTCCGCGCCGGGTGCTCTGGTGATTCTCGTTCCAAGCGGCGATTCGCATCCAAAACAAGCTGGGTACCAGACTTCCACCACCGACCAATACGGTCGCTTTGAAATCCGCGGTGTGCCGCCGGGAAGTTACAAAGCTTTTGCGTGGGAGAAAGCTGAGCAAGGCTCTTATGACGATCCAGAAGTCTTGAGGCTACACGAAAATCTGGCTGAATCAGTGGACGTTGCCGGAAACGATCGCAAAACCGTCCAACTCAAAATGATCGTCTCAGATGATTCTGCGAATTAGTGTTCGCTTTTCTTCCGCGGATAGTGGTAACCGATTTATTCCTTCTTTTCCGACATGGTGAAGTTTACTTCGCTGGACTGGCCGGGCTTTACGTCCACCTTTTTAGCCCAAGTTGACGGCGAGCTGTAAATTGGACGCTTCACTTCGGTTTGCGCGGCGACGTCCAGCACTTTGGCTTCGGAAAGGATTTGCCAGCCTTCGTGCCACGCCACAATTTCGTAGTCGCCCGGCGGAACGTCCGTGAGCTTGAAGAATCCGTGTTCGTCGGTGACCGCGTAGTAAGGATGCTTCACCACGATCACATTTGCATTCATCCACACATGACCGGCGTTGCACTTTAGTTCCACCACGCCATTGCGCGGCATCGACACCGGGATGAACTGATTCTGAAATGGAAACGGAATGTTGTTGGAAGCCGCGCCGGTCATCTGCATCGTGTGCAACACAGGATCGCTGCTCTTGACCTGCAATTTTCCGCCCTGCGGAACCAACATGATGTGCGGGACGTAGCGGCACGTTCTCTGATCAAGGTGCTCGCGAGCGTCGGGCAAATCCATGGCTTTGCCCTTGGTAATGTCTCTCAAAAACACCACCGTGTTCGCCACGCCGCCGTCGGAATCAATTTCTAAGCGCTCAAGATCGCGAACCTTCCGGGAATCTGGGTCGCAGACATCAACATTTTTCGTTACGGGCAATTTCGGAATCTTAGGAATCGGACCGGTCCATTTTACGGTGCCTGTGACGGTGCCGCCGTTTTCAACAGTAGTCGCGGTGTAGTCGCTCTGGGCTTGCGCTTCTCCCGCGTGGCAGAAGGTCAACAGGAGAAGCGCGCTCGCGTATTTAATGAATCGAAATTGTTTTGCAATTCTCATATCAACCTCGCAGGGGCTTTTCATGCCCTCACCACTCCCGGATAACACACGCCTTGCAAAAATTGCTGGTCACATTCGGAACTCGGGTTCACGTACTGGCTGCCTGGCGCGAAGCTGGGCCTGGGACTTGAGTTTGTTCGTGCTGAGGAATTCGAGAACTGGACTGCTGCCTACAGGTATGGACGACGCACTCAAGCTTGCGCCGAGAACTCCCCCACGATAAACGATACCCTCTTCAGAAAAGGGTGGACCAACTCGTTGTAAGCGCTTTGTCTTATCGGTATATGATTCTTTGGATTCGGCCAGAAGTTCGTCAAACAGAATTGTTAGTGCGTGCTCGTAGCCACGGATCTTAGGTAAGCGATGATGTCCATCGCGTCCTGATGATTCAAATGGTAGATATGCATCGGCGGACGAATGATCTCGCCATTCGCCCCCTGCCCCTTCTCCAGAATTTCCTCGCCGTCCTTGTCTGTATAAGCAGCAAAACCAGCCAGGGACGGCGCTTGTTGTGCCCAATTTTGATCCGGATGCACGGGAACGATCCATACTGGCGCGCCTTGGAGCGCTCGAGAATTGTCCAGGTTGCCGCGCGCGTCGCGAGGCGTGTGGCATTCCGTGCAGCGCGCAACTTCTTCGGTCAAATATTTTCCGCGCTTGAGTTGAGCTTGATTCGACGTTGAGCTGGCTGAGGCGGCCTGTTTGGAAGTCTGTCTCGCTTGAGTTGAGACAATCACCGCTCCGGAGAACACAATTAGTGCGATGATGCACAGACTAGAAGTAGTTCTCATTTGGTTTTAGTAGCACTTTTTGCGGGACGCGTCCAGCAAATCATTGGCATGCAGGCAAGTCCGCGACGCAGGCTCAAGGCAGGTTGCGGCGTCTCCCAATGCGTGTAAAATGCCAGCGCTTATTTGCGGCTAGGCGTACGGAAGGAGATTTGTGCGAAAGCAAATAATCTATCTCGCAAGTGTGTCTTTTCTTTTCGCAACCGGAACGTTTGGGCAAAGCGCTGCGGCGCCGAATGGCTCGGCTAAGGTGGTGGCCATCAAAGCTGGACGGCTCATCGATGTGGATGCGGGGAAAGAGCTGAGCAATCAGGTGATCTTGATCCGCGGGAATCGCATCGATGCGGTCGGCGCCCAGTTGAATATTCCGGCGGATGCGACAGTGATTGATTTATCCGGCATGACCGTACTGCCGGGACTGATCGATTGCCACACTCATCTAGCCGACGGCGCTCGCGACGGTGGAGATCCGCTTACTTATCTTAAGAAAACGGCGGCTGAAGTGGCGCTTGAGTCGGTGCCCAATGCCCGGCTCACGCTAGAATCCGGATTTACCACGGTTCGCGACGTGGGCGTCTATCGGGCGCTGGGCGATGTCGCGTTGCGTGACGCAATCGCTCGCGGCGATATTCCAGGACCGCGCATGTATGTCGCTGGCGCCTACGTAACAATTTCAGGAGGCGCGGGATCGTTAAGCGGATTTGCCCCGGATATCGTGTTGCCGTGGGATTTGCATTACGGAGAAGCGAATAGCCCGTGGGAAGTCCGCGCCGTAATTCGGAAGCTGGCGAATGACGGCGTGGACCACATCAAGATACTTTCGTCCGGCGCGGTGCTGGCGCACGGCAGCAATCCCAATTCGCAGGAATTTACGTTGGAAGAATTGAAAGCGGCCGTTGATGAAGCGAGTCATTTCGGCCTTCGCGTAGAAGCGCATGCACACGCGACGCAAGGAATTAAGAACGCAATTCTCGCCGGCGTGGCTTCCGTGGAACACGCCACCATGATCGACGAGGAAGGCATCGCGTTAGCCAAAGTGCATGGAACTTACCTCGACATGGATATTTACGACGAAGAATGCATTGAGGAGGACGCCGCGCACTCGAATATTCCCCTCGAGTTTGTGCAGCACGATGCGCAGCTTGGGCAAATCCAACGCGATAACTTTCGCAAGGCTGTACAGGCCGGTGTGAAACTGTCATTCGGCACCGATGCGGGCGTATGCCCTTATGATGTCGCGGCGAAGCAATTTGCGTTCATGGTGAAATACGGGATGAATCCGCTGCAAGCGATTCAAGCGGCGACGGCCTCGGCAGCCGATTTGCTGGGTCACTCGGATATCATCGGCTCAATTCGCGCTGGAAAGTATGCGGATATCATTGCAGTATCGGGCGATCCTCTGCAAGACGTGCGCGTGCTCGAAACTGTCAGCTTTGTAATGAAAGAAGGCAAGATTTACAAACAGAAGTGATCTGATTCGAAGCGTGTGACCGGAATCACGGCGCGTCCAGCCGCAGAAACTACCAAGGCAGCGCGGCGAGAGCTTTGCTGATACGGTGGCCGAAGGAAGTCGCAAAAACCGCTTGCCGCTCCGGATCTCCAAGATACGGATCCACAAACGGCCCGCCTTTGTCCAATACCAGCCGGTCTCCCCAACCAACCAGTCCGAAAAGGCGAATCAGCTCCTGCGTAGCTTGTGAAATCGGCACGATGTAAGCAGGCTGCAGAAAATATTGCACGCGCTTTACAATCGTGGGCGCCAATTTCCGCAAAGCGTTATGTAATTCGCCGCGATTCTCAATGGGACATTCCACCGCATAGCTTACAAAAAATCCATGCTTGCGAAATTCATTCAGGCACAGGATTTCGTCAATCTTGGTGATGGCGTTCCCCATCGTTTTCACCAGCTCATCAAAATACATGCGGGCGGCCACCGAACGCACCGTCCGGTCCTTCGCAGCCAGATAGAAATAGTCCGTCGTTGGCCCACGCGGCGCAGAATCAAGCACCAGAACCTTAATCTGAGTAGGACGAAAGCGCGCGGCCAGATCGAGCCTTTCCTTCCGGGCCTGCACGTGCGCTTCGTCCACCCGCGCCCCGCATCCTTCGCAAATTGGCACGCTTTCCTTGCCCTTTACCCGGCAGTTACCAGGCTGCCATTGGCGGCAAGAGAATGCCATGCGCCCCACGTGAGCGCAAGCCGGGGTCCTTCTGGCCTGTCGAATCGTACATTACCGCTCAGGATCTATGAACTGATCGATATAAATCCACAACACCCGACCCAGCCGCGTAACCACGGGAACCCCTGGAAGAAACAATAAAATAGCCACAACACAGAGCTTCTCAAAAGACCAGTGTACGAACGTCCACAGGATCGCGCCTACAGCCGTCGTAATAATCATCGCTAAGGCATAGTCGATGATCATCGCGCCAAGAAAATAGCCTTCTTCGCGTTCAAACCAGAGATGGCAGACCGCGCATTCATCGTTCATCTTCGGCAAGCTACTAAAAATAGAAGTTGGATAAATTCTGCCGGTACGGCAGCGAGGGCAAACCTGGCGCAACATGCCTTGTAACGCGGAGATTTTGGTGCGCTCGACCATGTCAAATCCCGCCTCAGCACAATGCTTGTCAGTGGGCTTTTTCCGGGGCGGGCGTCAGGGCTGGATTGTAAAGAGCAGCCACATCGTGCGCAATTTTATCCGGCTGCGAATGCTCGGAATCCAGATTGGTCAGCACGATGACCGTAAATTTGTCCTCCACATAACGCGAGATTTGCGTAGTAAAACCTTGCCACGCGCCTCCGTGCTCGATCAGCCGGTGGCCATTGACCTCCGTCAGGTCCCAGCCAAATCCATACGGAGCAGTTTTCCCATCATTCAAACGCACTGCTGACCACATCTGCTCCAGACTTCCCTTCTTCAGCAGCTTTTCGGTATAAAGCGCAGCGTCCCATTTCGCCATGTCGAGAACGTTGGTATAAAGCGCGCCGTCCGCCGTGGTGTTAAGCATCGGCGACACCCATTCCTGATTCTTGATTTCTCCTTTCACCAGTCGATAGCCCGCGGCACGATTTGGAATGATGTCCGCCTCGCTGATAATCCGCGTCGAGGTCATACCCAGCGGCCGAAAAATCCGCTCCTGTAACACGTCACCGTAAAACTGTCCGGTTACTTTATGAATTAGAATCCCGAGAATTACGTATCCGCTATTGCTGTAACTCCATTTCGAACCCGGCGGAAAATCCAGCGGCAGTCTGCTGAATTTCGTGAAAAGTTCGTCTTCGGTGTAATCGTTACGCAGGTTGATGAACGCCGCGCCCTTCTTAGTCAGCGAATCCGATTCGTAATCCGGAATACCGCAAGTGTGCGTCAGAAGATTCCGCACGGTGACGTTATTCCAACTCGCAGGTGATCCAGGAAGATATTTTCCAACAGGATCGTCGAGATGGATTTTCCCATCCTCAACCAGCATCATCACCGCAGTAGCCGTGAACTGCTTGCCCACCGACCCGGTCTGAAATATCGTCTCCGGCTTTACCGCGACATCAAGCTCGATATTCGCGAACCCGTATGCTTGTGCCTTGACGATCCTCCCGTCGCGGACAACGGCGAGGGCAACCCCGGGAATTTTCTCCGCATGCGTTTCGCCGTTTACATACAGATCGACCTTCGCAGAAATGTCACTGTCGGCCGTACCGGGCTTTTGTGCTCGTGCACCAAACGGCGGCGCGATCGCAACGCCGCTCAGAAAAAGTATCGCGAATCGAGAGCACACCACCACTCTACTTCTGCGTAATTGCTTCAATTCCGGCTTGCTCCTTGCTTCGTTAGTTACGGCGCAGGTTGAATCGGCATTCCAAACGGTGCCAGCGCTTCACGAACTACTTTGCCTTCCCCGACTGCCACCACGGCGGCACGCGACGCCGGAAAATATTTCTTCGCCGCCGCATCCACATCATCGGACGTAGTAGCCGCGATCTTCTTCCCGTAAATCCCGATTTCTTCTGGCGGTAGATTTTTTACCCAAAGGTCCGCCAGCGCTCCCGCTACCGCCGACCGAATCTGCAACCGAATCGCCTCAAAACCCACAAGAAAGCGCTTCGCCTGCGTGAGTTCCTCCGCCGTAGGACTGGTCGTCACCATACGATTCAACTCATAACTCATCTCGTTGTACGTGGCGCCCGTCACCGCATTGCGAACGTCCGCGTGCGTCACAAAATCCCCGGCGGCGCGATAGGTATTCACCGCCGCGAAAGGCGAATAGGTGTAGCCCTTGTCCTCGCGAATATTTAGCGTTAGGCGCGAACCGAACGTCCCGCCGTAAATCGCATTTGCCACTACCGCCGACTCGTAATCCGGATCGCTGCGCAACGGCCCTGCAGCCGCCAACTCAATCGTGGTCTGCACCGATCCCGGTCGTTCCACCAGGAAAACTGCACGTGCCGGCTCAGGATTTAATCGCCTGATCTCCGCGATGGGTGATTCCGCTGGCGCTTTCCAACTCCCAAAGTTTGTCTTCACTAGTTCGAGCATTCTTTCGTTCCGAAAGTCTCCCACCGCGATGAAAACTGTTTGGTCCGGACGAAAACGCTGCGCGTAAATCTTCCGCAAATCCGCACCTGTCGAAGCCGCTATCGATTCCTGCGTCGGAGACATCACACGATAAGGGCTCGTCCCGAAAAGTACTTTTGCTACCGCACGCGACGCAAGAAAGGACGGATCGGCTTCCTGCTGCTGCAGCGAGTCCGCAAGATTTTTCTTGGCCAGCGCCACTTCGTCGTCCGGAAACGACGCGTTCTCTAGAATGTCGGCAAGAACCGCAATCGCCGGTTCCGCCTTGGAGGAAAGGATCGTCGTTGAAACTTCGATTTCGTCTCGTCCAGCCGATGCGCTCAGGTCTCCACCCGCGCCCTGAAATTCCTCGGCAATTTTGCGTGCGTTGCGCGACTTGGTTCCCTGATCAATTGTGTTGGAGAGCAGCTCGGATATTCCCGGCCGATCGCTCGGATCGGCTGCATATCCGCCACGAATCGCAACGGCGTAAGACAATTTTGGAAATCCGGGCTCGGACACTAGCCACACGGTGAGTCCGTTATCGAGCTTGGCTATTTTCACCGACGGCGCTTCCACCGGCTTCTCCGGTCCGTAGGGCGGAAGATCCTTCGGCAACGGTGCAGGTTTTTGCGCCAAGGCGCACGACGCGAACAATGCAACAGTCGCAATTACTTTCAGGAATCTCACTGGGCCCCTCCCGACTTTCCAGCATCAGAACTCGCAAGCGCCGGAACTCGATTGATAATTGTTCGGTTCGTGCTCACCAGATATTTCGCGGCAAACTCGCGCACCTGCTCCGGCGTCACTTTCGTAAGTTCGTCCGGCGTGTTGAACACGCTTTCGAAACTCCCGGTGAATAGCGTCGCGTGCGAAAGCGCCGAAGCCCGCGTAATCGGAGTTTCCAGTTGCCCGTACAAGTCCGAGCGCATCTTGGTGACCACGCGATCCAAATCCTGTTGGCTCGGCCCTTTGGTCGCCAGTTCATTGATTGTCGCGTCGTACGCCGCAAGCACCTGGCCTTCGGTAACGTTCGGCGGATACACAATGAACGACACCATCAATGTCGGCCCGTTGTACTCGAACGGATTCCCCAGCGGCCAGTTCACGCCGCCGTCCACCGAAAGCGCCACTTGTTTTTCTTTCACCAGAGCTTGATACAAACGCGAGGCCTGCCCGTTATTCAGCAGTTCGCCCGTCACTGCTGCGGCCAGTGAGCTTGACGAGCGCGGCGGCGACATGCGGTAACCGATCGCCAGCGCGGGAACTTTAGCGAGCTTGTCCGTTTCTGTTTCGCGACGTTCCGCCGTCAGCGGTTTTTCTTCTACCGTCGGACGTGGAGGCGTCGGCCGCGAAGGGATTCCGCTGAAATATTTTCCCACCTTTTCGTAAACTTCGCTCGGGTTCACATCGCCTACAATTGCCAGCACCGCGTTGTTCGGCGAATAGTACTGCTCGTAAAACTTCTGAACATCCTCGATTTTTGCCGCATCCAGGTCCTTGAACTCTCCGTAGAAGTTGTGCGCATTGGGATAAGTGTCGAACGCTTTGCCCGGCAGATCGATCGCAAAGAAGAGTCCGTACGGCTGGTTCATCACGTTCACGCGGACTTCCTCTTCCACCACGTTGCGCTGGTTTTCCAGGTTCTTCGTCGAAAAATCCAGTGTCTTCAAGCGGTCCGCTTCCAACCATAGCAGCGGATCCAGTGCAGACACCGGAGCGGTTTCGATGTATTCCGTGAAATCGTACCGCGTATCGCCATTCATCTCGCCGCCACCGCTTTCCACCACGCGATCAAGCACGCCCTTTGGCGAATTCGGCGTGCCCTCAAACATCATGTGTTCGAAAAGATGCGCGAAGCCGGTGCGGCCTTCCGGCTCCAGGCGAAATCCGATTCCATAGCTGATGCACATCCCGAAGGTACTGGCGGAGTGATCTTCCGAAACCACCACGGTCAGTCCATTCGGCAGTTTCTTCATCGAAGTGGGCGGCTTCCACTCTTGGGCGCTTGTCGAACTCGCTAAACATAAAATGGCACACAATAAGAATAAACAAAACAAACGCTTCATAATTTCTGTCTTTCCTTTTGAAGACGGCGTCCCCTCGGCAAGCCGCGACAGTCGCGTTATAAAGTGCACGGTATATTACCGCGCACCGAGCAACACCGATGTAAATTCTTTGTCTCTTATGATACTTTCGCGGCGCACTTCGATGAAGACCAGTTCACAAGGGAAAGGTTGACGCAATGATGATTCGATTAAGAATGACGGCGGTCCGCAAGACTTCGCTGGCAGCGTTGTTCCTCTTGATGTTGGCGCTGCCGCAGACGTCTCTCTTCGCGCAAACATCGTCAGTCGTGAAGTGGGAAGAACTAACAGCATCCGACTTCGTAAATGCCATACAACGATCGCAATTCACTTGCATACTCCCGATCGGCATTCTCGAAAAACACGGCCCCCACCTCCCTCTCGGCACCGACCTGCTCAATATTAGATACGTTTCTCTCGCCGCCGCGCAGCAGGAGTTTGCCATTGTCTTCCCTGAATACTATTTTGGACAGATTTTCGAAGCGCGCCACGAACCCGGCACCGTGGCCTACAGCGCAAAGATTCAGCTCGAGCTTTTGCAGGAGACTACGGATGAGATGGCGCGAAACGGTTGCAAGAAAATAGTTATCGCCAACGGCCATGGGGGCAATGAGGACCTGCTTCCCTACTTTGCGCAAACTCAACTCGCCACCCCCCACGATTATGTGGTTTATATTTTCCCATTGCCTGAACACCTCGATCAGCCCGGGCGCCCTGCGGTGAAAAATCCGGCGGACATGCACGCAGGCGAAACTGAAACGTCTCACCTAATGATCTCCCGCCCGGATCTAGTTCACATGGATCGCGCCAAAAACGAATCGGGCGCCGATCAGCATCGGCTGTATCTCCCCGACACGCTTTACACCGGCATCTGGTGGTACGCGCGCTTCCCCAATCACTATGCCGGAGAAGGCGCAGCCGCCACCAAAGAACTTGGCGAATTCGACATGAAGGAATGGATCAGCGAACTTGTAACCGCGTTGCGCGCGGTGAAGTACGACACTGAAAGCCTTACATTGCAAAATGAGTTTTACGAGAAGGCCAAGCATCCGCTAGCGACTAAATGAGCTGCTAAGAATCCTCCGGAGAGAAATTTGTGAAGCGCTTCCTGCTCGCCTGCATTTTTGCCGCCTTGTCTGCCGCTTCGGCTTCCATACCGGAATATTCTATTCAGGCCATACGTTACGCCACCTCTCCCGATGTGCCGGTGTCTGAACTTGTGATGGGCGCGCCAAAGGACGAAAAAATAGAAATCGCCATGGTTATTTGGCTGATCCGTGGCGGCGGTCACACGATTCTTTTCGATAGCGGCTTCCACCGCAATACTTTCATAAAAGATTTCCCCATGAAGGATTATCTACGTCCCGATGAAGCGGTGCGCCTGGCAGGCGTGACGCCTGAAGAAGTCAGCGACATCGTCATCAGCCACGCCCACTGGGACCACCTGGGCGGCATAGATCTTTTCCTGAAGGCCAACGTGTGGATTCAAAAAGAGGAATATCGTTACTACACCATGGACGCATGGCAGCCCGGCGGAGACCACGGCGGCATCGATCCAGAAGACGCCAAGCAATTAGTCCAATTGAACACCGAAGGACGCATCCGACTGGTTGACGGCGACAACGTCGAACTTTTTCCCGGCATCCGCGCTTACACCGGCGCGCGCCACACTTACGCTTCGCAGTATCTGCGAGTGCAGGGAAATCCCACGTTCGTCCTGGCATCGGACAATTGCTATCTGTATCGAAACTTGTCGTCTCATATGGCCAGCGCGACTTTCACCGATGCCGACCACGCCGGAAATATCGCCGCCCAATCGCGAATGGTAGAACTTGCCGGCTCGCCTGACCGCGTGGTGCCCGGCCACGATATCCTTCAGTTTCAGAAGTTCCCCGCCGAAGGCCGCGTGGCCACCATCAAATCAGCGCCGAATCCTTAGAGTGGAAAAACCTATCGTGCGGGATGAAGTTGAGTGCGGCCTGTAGATGGGATCGCTCGTGCTTCGATAAGGCGCTGCGAGCGAACATGACGATGGCGTTCCAGAAGATGCTTCTGCGCCCGGCGTCCCCACGAGCGGACGAAATAATAATTCAAGGTGCCGCCAAATCCCGCGCTAAGAACCGGAATCAGCCTGCCGGACCACTTTTCAGCCACTTCCGCTCCGACTTTCAGCGCGATGCGATCGATAATTCGCGGAACCAGGCGCTCGATGGCTTGCTTCTCCACAAAATCGCGTCCCAAATCGAGTCCCGCCGCGCTGGCTGCCGCAATCCACAAGTCCCCGACCTCGTCTTCCGTGGAATATTCAAATCCGTATACCAAGCTCAGTTTCTGCAACATCCGAATGGTGATGGCTGAAAGAATTCCCGCGTCCGGGACAATCGTCAACATCCCGCCCATTCCCAAACCCAAGCCCTCCAGCGTTGCCGTTCTGGTGGACGACTTGATGATGCGGTTGGCGATCGGCGTCACTACTTCTTCGCCGAGATAGAACATATCGCGCCAGGACTCAATCGGCAGCTTGTGCGCGCGCTTGATGTGCTTCAGGAATTTCTGCGGATCAACTTGTACGGTTTCGTAGGCTTTGCGAAATCCCGCAGCAGTGGAGGCCTGCATCAACCGGGCTAACGCTGAATCTTTTCGTCGTCGTGGCATGCTAGTTTGATGCGCCAAGCCGCGCGTAGGTAACGCAGGCTCGGCCATGGGAATTCAGCATAGCAGGTTTGCGACCGCCGTTACAAAAACCAGTTCAATCAACCGTAACCAGCCGCGCGAGCCTAAGCTCAGTCGTTCCCCCGTCAGATGGAACTCGAGCCTACCAGGTAAATCTCGCCCCCAATTGGATGTGCCGCGAGCCGCCGGATCCGATTACCGGGTTGGAACTGGCCACGTCAGGCGTAGCGATCACCGTCCCGACGTTGCTGGGACTGAACAGATCGTTGTTCATCGTGAACACGTCGAAATTCGGATGGTTCAGGATGTTAAAAAATTCTCCGCGAAGCTGAAGGCCGAATCGCTCGTGGAAAGTCCACATTTTCGAGATCGAGAAATCCCAGTTCTTGAATGTTGGTCCTCGAAATATATTGCGTCCGGAGTTGCCGAACGAGCCAAAGGCCGGAGCCGTGAGTATGGTGCCATTCTCGATGTAACAGCCGTCGTTCGCCAACATATTCACCGCACCTTGCCCCCCTGCCTTTTGCGCCGCTCCGATGCATTGGGCATCCCCGCCAATCACGTTACCGCTAGCATCTGTGCTGAACGTGCTCGGATCGATGTAGGGAATCGGAGTCGTCGTGGACCAATGAATATTGTTTGGGCTCCCCGAAATGTCCCAGCGATCTTCGAAGATTCCGGTAGCGCTGTTATCATCCTCAAAATCGTTCAGCGTGTACGGCTCGCCACCCTGCAGTGTAACGATGCTGGTTACCAACCATCCCTTCAGCATCTGAAATTTCGAATCGCGAGAAGGCAATTCATAGGTCAGTGACAATGTGAACCGGTTGCGAATATCGAAATCGCCGTTGCCGCGCTCGCCGCCGAAATTCAAGCTGTTCTGCGGATAAGGCGCAATGTTGTTCGTAGCTGTATCAATCGCGTGCGCGTACGTGTATCCCGCCAACAGATACAGTCCGTGCGAATATCTCTTCGTAAACGTCACTTGCAACGAATGGTAGATAGAGCTGGACGCGTTATTCAGCAAATCCACCTGGCCCAAATACGGGAAGCAGGGACCTCCTCTTCCGATACCGCCCACGTTCATGGAAGTGGGACAGTTTATGAGGAAAGGCCGCGCGGCTTGTTCGCAATCCGAGAAATCCCCGAAGAGAAATCCGCCGGTCTTATTGATGCACGGGACGCTGAGCGCCGGAATCGGCTGATTTTCGTCGATATTGCCATACAGATCGATTCCGCGATTGGCCACGTAAGCCACTTGCAGAGTCGCCGTCGGCGACAGCGCTTGTTGAATATTCAGATTCCAATTCGCCACGTACGGCGTCTTCAAATGCGTTGTGGCGAAAATATAACAGGGATTTCCCGACACTTCCGGTGGACTGACGTTGCCAGGAGCGAACGGAGCAGTGCATCCGCTGCCGGGGCCTACGCCGCTTGGGAAAATCGGCCCGGGGTTTGGATTTGAAGCTGAGGGCCAATTTAAAAGGCTCGGATTCTCGGAAAAATCGAGGAAATTCGTAATATTGCCGTTTCCGGGAGTCACGCCCAAGCTCGCCGCCGTAGGATTCAGGTTCAAGCCGCCGCCGCTGAACATAAAAGTGCGGATCGAAGGTTGTTCAAAAATAATGCCGCCGCCGGCGCGTAACACAGTCTTGCCCGTTCCAAAAACATCCCAAGCTACTCCCAGCCGCGGCGAAACGTTGTTATATCGTGTCGGGTAAGGTGAGCCGATACCTTTCCCTACTTGAATGATTCCGGGATTCGGCCCGCTCGGCACGAAATTGGCCAGCATGTTCCGGGAATCTTCGATCGGAGCGGTAATGTCGTAGCGCAATCCCATGTTCACTGTGACGTGCGGCCTCACTCGATATTCGTCTTGAATAAACAATCCCACGGACTTCAAACTCACGTTGCGCCCCGGATCGCCGTACAACTTCTCCCATTTTTCCACGTTGCCCGCTGCGAAATCCTCGAGCGTGTCGAAATCGATGCGGCCACGGCCTTCCGTCGCGCGAAAATAATCCACTGTCCCGTAACGGAAATCGCCTCCGAATCGAACGCTATGTTTTCCTCGGGTCCAGGAAGCTGTATCGGAGAAATTGAACGTGCGGCTAGGCGTGGTTTCCAACGGCCAGCCGGAATTTCCGCCCATGTAGCAACACGAGAATCCCGAGCCCAGACCGATGCGCGGGAATCCGAACAGCCGCGGATCCGTAACTCCCGTGTCGATCCCGTACCCGGTCAGCGGATTCACGTTGTGGTCCAACGGCAAAATCGCTTCGTTAAAGTTGTTGTAGCTGAAGCGCAGCTGATTTACCCAACGCGAGTTGGGCGTCCAGGTCCAATCCGCTCCAAACACCTGCGTAATCGGCGCGGCAGTGGAACGCCACTCTGGCCGTATCGGTACGGTGTCCTCTTCGATTTCGGCCGTGTTTGCGTAAATGAAGCGCGCAGTGATGGTGTTGTGCTCATTCAAAATGTAATCGGTTTTCGCGACAATGTTGTCGTTCCGGTTGGTGTTGTTGAAATCGAAATCGATGGCCGCCGGATCCGACTGGCTTTGCGTAAAGCCAGGATTCGGCAAAAAAAGCGAAGAGAGATGCTGGCTCAGCGGGCTGCAACTCGGCGCGCAGGCGGCCAGAGCATCCACAATGCTGAAATCCGCCGGAACATTACCCGAGGGCAATTGAGCTGCCCGCGGTACCAAAGAGACGGTTACCGGACTATCGGCGACAAACGGATTACCCACCGTGTCGCGCAGTCCTTCGTAATTAAAAAAGTAGAACCATTTGTCTTTTTTAATCGGCCCGCCGATCGACGCACCAAACTCGCTCATCGAAACCGTTGAAATAGGTGCTGGAGCGAAGTTAAAGAAATTCCGCGCGTCGAAATCGCTGGTGCGATTGAAGTAATAAGCAGAACCATGAATCGTGTTGGTCCCCGACTTTATCCCGATGTTCATCACCACGCCGGGTTTGATTCCGTAATCAGCCTCCGGACTTTCCTGCGTGTTGAATTCTTGAATGGAATCGAGCGGAAGCAAGCTGGCCGGAGTTCCCTCGATGCCGGCGTCATTCATCACGCTCTCGCCGTAGTACACGTCCATGTCGTCCGCGCCGTCGATGTAAAAGTTGTTGTCGTCGGGCCGATTTCCGTTCGACGTGATCGACTGAAATCCTCCGCCCGGCGTTCGTTGCACGCCGGGATGCAGCATCAACAAGTTCTGGAAATCGCGCCCTTGCACCGGCAGTTCCGTGATCGCTTTATTCGAGAGCACGCCGTTCAGCGTCGTGTTCGTTGTGTCGGTGAGCGGCGCTTCCGACGTTACCTCCACAGTCTGTGTCACCTCACCGGGTTGAAGTTGGAAATCGGCTCGCATCGCCAGCCCCACTTCAAGCTGCATCTTGTCGCGGACGGCGCTCTTGAACCCAGCCGCCTCCACTTTCACCGAATAAAATCCCGGGTCCAGGCTTGGGGCCACGTAGTCACCGGTGTGGTTCGTTTGCAAAACTCTCTGCGCTTGCGTTCCCAGATTTTCAATGGTCACCTTCGCGGCGGTGATTACGCCGCCACTCGAATCGGTTACTTGCCCGCTGATCTGACCTTGCTGCGTCTGCGCAAAAGCGCTCGGCAGCATCGACATACCAATCGCCACCAATACAATCAGCAATCGAATGCGCATTTTCATGACCCACCCCCCCGGGAAACCACGAGCTTTATTTGATTTCGTGTTTCTTCAGAATCTCGAACTCGATCTTGAACTTAGAACCGAATCGTGTTGCTGTGATGATTTCCAATTTCTGAGTTCTGAAATGAGAACGACGAATGGAGAGAGCGAAAAATTTACAGGCCCGCGGCGAGTTTACCCAAGTCTATGAGGCAGCTAAGCGCAGATTGGCCCAAGGACACTGTCAGAAAAATTTCCCCGTGATGATAAGACTCCACCCCATAAAGAAATCATAAAGAAAAGCGATATGCGCAGAAATTAGACCTAATACACGCAGATGTCAACGCGTCTTTTCCCGTAGAATTCATAATTACTTGCACGAAACGTTACGGTGCGCCGCTCGTCGCGGTTTTATAGGTGCCACTGTCTCGAATTTGGCACACTCGTGACGACTGATTCCGCGCAAACTCACTTATTGAGTGGACAAAACCTGAACATTCTCCGTTTTCTTCGCCGGATAAACCCAGGCGAAAATCGTGAATGTCAACAGCGTGCAAATGAAGTCCAACGCACTTCCTTCCGGCCCAACTGAGCCTCCCGTCAACCATCGCGGCCCGTGAACGCTGGAATTCAACAGCTGCCCCGTCGCCATCATGCCGCTATTCGGAACCGAATAGATAAACGTCTCCGCGAAATCTCCCGTCGCATGCAGCCGATCGCAAACCAAAGATTCCCGGTGCGAACACTCGAAGATCTTACACACGCGACCTGTTGCAATTCTTCTGCTTTTTCCCTTAGCATCAGTCGGGGCACAAGAAAAAGTGCTCAGGGAAGATGCAAAGGCGAGCGAGCTTCACCAAGAGCTCCGCAGCCCAAATTGGGAATATTGGAGAGGAAAACAGGATGAACGGATATCGGACCTAGTCGCGGCGCGCACTCCTGCTCAGCATCCCTCTACTGCAAAACGATGCTCATCCTCGCGGCCGCGACCGTCGCCTCCGTTCCCTCCTACGCGCAAACCGCGAAGGGCAATAACTGGGCGGCCTACAGCACTTCAGCAAAAGACCCCATCACAAGGGCGGCGAGCAAAAATCCACAAGCGGCAGGCGGCCCGCGGTTTGGCGCCGTCCTCCTCGGAGGCCATGGAGATGTGGACGAAGCCACGAACTTTCTCTGCGAGCACTCCGGAGGAGGCGACCTCGTGGTGATCAGCGCCTACGGCGCCGACGAGTACAACTCGGATTTTCACGACCGCCTGCCCGGAAAATTCAGTCACTACTCTGGTGATCACTTCAGCGGAAGCCGCGAACGATCCGTTCGTCGTGGACACAATTCGCAACGCGCACGCAATTTTTCTTTCCGGCGGCGACCAGTCGCATTACGTGAACTACTGGACCGGTCAGGCAGTCCAAAAAGAAATCAACGCTGATGTCGCGCGAGGCGTCCCCATCGGAGGTATCAGCGCAGGACTGGCAGTGCAAGGCGAGTTCGTATTCGCGTCCCTGCTCGACACAGTGAAAAGTCCGGAAGCCTTGGCGAATCCCTACGACCCCCATGTAACCCTGGTGCGCGATTTCCTGTCGATCCCTGTGCTGAAAGGTGTGATTACCGACAGCCACTTTTCTCAACGCGAGCGCATGGGACGCTCCATCGCGTTTCTCGCGCGCATCGTACAAGACGGATGGGCCAAACAGGCGCACGGAATTGGCGTTGACGAAACAACTGCCGTCCTGGTGGAAGCCGACGGCCACGCTAAGGTAGTAGGAAAAAATGCAGCCTACTTCATGACCCTAAACCACCGTCCAGAACTCTGCGCCCCCGGAAAGCCTCTCACCGTGTATCTCGTCGAGGTTTTTAAACTAAAAGCCGGCGACGAGTTCGATCTGACAAAATGGGATGCGACCAGCGGATATTCCTTTGAGGTGAACGTTCAGGACGGCAAAATGACGGTCAGCGATGCTTGGTTTCGTGTCGCCGGTCGGCGGCGTGCCCCATGACAATTGGCCGCTCCCCCCAGGACAAGCCACGCCGGTCGTGCCCCCATTTCATTACCTAGCGCATCTCAAAATCCCCAATCGTCTTTCAGGCGACCTAAATCGCCAAATTGCTGAATTAAGATCCCAGGTAAGTCCCAGAAAACAAAGGCCCGCAAGATGCTTAAAACGCCAAAAAGTGTCAGAAACGCAACCAACCATTTTCGCCACGAATTTGTACGAGATCTCCTTCAGGAATTGAGGCGGCGTGGACCGCTGACAAATGGATTCCCGCACTCATAAAAACGAAGAAGCCTGTGAGCCTCCACCCTGATTCCAATGCGTACGCTGATTCCAATCTCGCCCGTAGGTTTCGCCGCGGTACCGAGCCACAGCGGGCCCTTAGCGCACAAGTCCATCCCATTCAAACTCCGGGTAATGCCCAACGCCGCAGCGAGTCGCCCAGGCCCGCGCGAAAGCTCGGTCAAAGGCGCGGTCGATTTTTTGCCAGCACCGTCGCTCGTTCTTTCGCCACGCCTTCTTCTCGATGGCTTGGCGGCGCGATGAAGCTGCATCCACTCGATGCCTTCGAGCGGCTCCAGCCCACGCAAAAGAATTCCTTCTCCGATACCTTCGCGCTGCCCGGACACGTTGAGCATGAAATGGCTGCCATAAATAAAATAAACGTAGGCGTGTCCGCGCTCGAGAAAAAGCGCCCGATTGCGTGGCGTCATTCCGCGAAACGCGTGGCAAGCCGCATCGCCAACGAGGTAGGCTTCGGTCTCGACGATGCGCCCGCTGAGCCGCACATGAGGCAATTCATGCACTAGCGTTTTGCCGATCAGGAACCTTGCCAGTTCGACGGTATCGATTGGCAGCTCGCTGCGACGAAGTCGGCGAATGCGAATTTTAATGCGCGCGACCGTCATGCAATCCGTTCTATCATACGAACTGTCCGCACGAGACTCACTTTATTTCTGGATGCCGCCGGTGAGATAGATGAACGACGGAATGTCGGATAAAGAGCAGGCTTGGCCGGCGCTCCCGTTGGGGGAGTGGAAAGACACTTGCGCCACATTGCACATGTGGACGCAGATAGTTGGAAAAGTGCGGCTGGCGCAAAGTCCGCTGATCAATCACTGGTGGGAAGTCCCGCTGTACGTCTCCGCGCGAGGGCTAACCACGTCGTCGATTCCCCGCCCCGGCGGAAATTTTGAAATTAGTTTCGATTTCATCGATCACCGCCTCGATATCAGGACCAACCTCGGCGAGTCCAGAACGGTTGCGCTGTATCACCGCACGGTAGCCGGATTTTACCGCGAGTTCATGGAGATGCTGCGCTCGCTGCATATCGACGTAAAAATCTGGCCGATGCCGGTGGAGATACCGAATCCCATCCGCTTCGACCAGGACGTCACCCATGCGCGCTACGATCCCACATACGCCAATCGGTTTTGGCGGATTTTGATTACGCTGGATTCCATATTCAAAGAGTTTCGAGCAAAATTTATAGGCAAGGCCAGTCCAGTACATTTCTTCTGGGGAAGTTTCGACTTGGCGGCCTCGCGCTTTTCGGGCAGGCGAGCGCCGGAGCGTCCCGGAGCGGACAAAGTAACCAAAGAAGCGTACTCACACGAAGTAAGCAGCGTCGGGTGGTGGCCGGGAGGCGCCGATGTGGCGAGCCCTATGTTCTATAGTTATGTCGCGCCAGAGCCCGCCGGATTTCGCGAGAGCAGCGTGCGCCCCCAGAAAGCATTCTTCGACACAAAACTCGGCGAATTCCTGCTTTCCTACGACGACGTCCGCGCGGCCAGTGACCCAAGAGCGGCGCTGCTCGATTTTTGCCAAAGCACCTACGAAGCCGCTGCCATAAACGCCAAGTGGGACCGCGAATCCCTCGAACGGAAACCCGCATAAACCAGCCTTCGTGGCCCCACGTACGTTCAACAAATGTCTGCAAAATAGTACTAGATACTCTTTCCCTACACGTTCCGCGCTAGACATAGATGTTAGCGCGGCTGCTCTCTTATGATTCAAACAGCAGCGCCATGGACCAGCCAGCCAACCCGGGTAGAGGTGTCTCCGGCGCAGGTGCGCCTACGTCGAACGATTCCCGCCGCCCAAGCGGGAGCCACGATACTGTTCTGCTGAGCGACGCCCCCGAGAATAATTTCGCCGAAACCGCCGTCACGCCCGTAACTCCATTCCAAATTGCGAACCTTAGCTCCACTGCTCTCGCCGCGCTCAGCAAACGTTACGACATTTTGGACGAAGCGGGACATGGCAGCATGGGCAACGTTTACAAAGCGAGGGATCGAGAGACTGGAGAAACAGTCGCCCTGAAATTGTTGAAACCGGAAATCGCTTCGGACCAGGCCATGATCGAGCGGTTCAAGAACGAGCTTCTTTTTGCGCGCAAAATTACGCACAAAAATGTCTGCCGCATGCATGAGTTCAATCGCGTGGGCGGCGTCGCCTATACCTCGATGGAATTCGTGGAAGGCGAGAGCCTGCGGTCGGTGCTCAACCGGTTTGGCGGGCTGCCGCAGCGCAAGGCTGTGAACCTGGCGCTGCAAATTTGTGCGGGATTGAAGGAAGCGCACGCGCAAGGGATCGTCCACCGGGATTTAAAGCCCGAAAATATTATGGTGGACGCGAACGGCAACGTGAAGATCATGGATTTCGGCATCGCACGTTCGATGGAAGCGGTTACGCGCATGACTGGATCAATGGTTGGAACCCCGCAGTACATGGCCCCCGAGCAAGTTGGCGGGAAACCAGTCGATTACCGCACCGATATCTACTCGCTGGGACTGATCCTGTACGAAATGTTTACGGGCTCCCCGGCGTTCCAGGCCGACAATCCAGTTGCAGTCGCGTTAAAGCAGATGCAGGAAGAGGCGGTTCCCCCGCATGAGATCGATCCTGCGATCCCCGCCTACATTGAACGCACGATTTTGAAATGTCTGTTGAAGAACCCCGCAAACCGCTTCCAGTCGATTGCGCAACTGGAAAATGCGCTGAATGGGTCGCAGGGACAGAATCCAGCTGGCGCGGCGGCACCCACGCGAGCGGTGAACGCGCAAAGAGTTGTGAGCGCGCCCGCAACGGTGCGCGTCGCGACACCGTCTTTAGCTCCGCCGGCAGCACAGCGTAAAGGTACTTCGCCGATTGGATGGGTGCTGCTGGGGGCGTTGATAGTCTTGGGTGCGCTCGGATTTATGAACGGCATCGCTAAGAGAAAAGCGGCTACAGAAATGACTCCGCCGCCAGCGGCATTCCCTGCGCCGGTCCCACCAGACTTCGCTTACGTGAGTTCGCCGCCGAAAAGTTCGGTGGCTGTTTCAAAAGTGAAACCAGCAGACGCAGAGCCATCTAAGACAACTGCATCCGCCGACCCCGGCAGCGAACTTACAGTGGCTCCGTACACAAATTTCAAACCTGAGATTGCGAAGAATAATGCGACCCCGGAGCCAAAATCAGAACTTCAGCCGCCGCAAGTTTCTCCACGCATGGAAACGGGGCCGGTCAAGAAACCGTTTAGACCATCGCCTGACGCGGCGGCCGCAACGCTTCGTGCCGATGCGGTCGCAAGAAACGGTGGAAAGAATCCGGGAACAAAGAAATCCACGCAACCTGCACCTTCGACTACGACTGACACAGCAGCTTCCGCCGCAGCAACCTCCGGCGCTTCCTATTTATGGGTAGGCCGGTTTCAGCGAGAAGCCCGCGCCCAAGAAACAGAAAAGAAGATTGAGGGTTTCGGAATGCCTGCAGGCGTCGTGGCAAAACACGGAATTGCTGGAGACTACTACATCGTTTACAGCGGCCCGTTTCCAAACCAACAAATCGCTGGCGCGATGCAAAAGCTCGAAGAAAAAGGGTTCTCCAATGTGCGGTCCGTTCCAATTTCTCCAGCCAACAAGAACGCTAAACAATGACGCCAGTGAGCCTACAGGAGTCAGCGACGATGCAGATCGCATTCGGAGCGCGCAGCGACACGGGGCGTGCTCGCGAGAATAACGAAGACAGCTTCGCGCTGGCTCCTGAGCTGAATCTCTTCGTCCTTTCCGATGGCATGGGCGGTCTCGCTGCAGGTGAAGTAGCCAGCAAGCTGGCCAATGAAACGGTTATCGCTCATTGCCGAGAAGCGGCGGGGAATCCGTCCCTCCCCTTGATCGGAGAGCATCTGCATGGAATGTCGACGACTTCGAACAGATTGGCGAGCGCGATTCGCACCGCAAACCGCGCGGTGTACGCGGCCGCACAAGACAACGAAAAGAAACGCGGCATGGGCGCAACGGTTGTGGCTGTGTGGTTCGTGGACGAAGTGCGTGTGAGCATCGCGCACGTTGGTGACAGCCGCATTTACCGGCTGCGTGGCACCGATTTCGTGCAGCTCACCGAAGACCATTCGTTCGTAGCCGAACAGGTCCGGCGCGGCATGATGACCAAGCACGAAGCCGAAAATAGCAACATGCAAAGCGTGCTCCTGCGCGCTCTAGGTGTCGAGCCGGAAGTTCAGGTCGACGTTACTGAAAAAGATTTGTTGCAAGGCGACACTTTGCTGCTCTGCTCCGACGGGCTAACGCGCGAGCTGTCGAACGCGCAGATTTCCGCAACGCTTGCGGAAACGGAAGATTCTCAAGAGACGTCAGACCGGCTGATTGAGTTGGCGAACGAGGCCGGCGGCGGAGACAACATTACGGCCGTGGTTCTCCGCTATGCGACAAAACCTGTAGGGGCGTTCAAACGAATCGGGAAATGGCTTAAGAGGTCCGAAAATCGGTGACTGCGCAGCACTCGGAAGCGGGTGCGCGACGATTGAAAATCAGGAGGGCGTTACCATGTCAAAATTAGTTCTGAAATTTGAGAGTTCGGTGCTGAAGGAAGTCGCGGTGGGAACCAAGGAAGTGAGCATCGGGCGATCGCCGGAGTGCGGAATCGTGATCGACAACCCAGCGGTTTCGAATTATCACGCGCGTGTTTTCAGTGAAGAAGGCCGCATGATGCTCGAGGATTTTGGAAGCTTGAATGGAACGTTCGTCAACGGGCAGCGCGTGAAAATGGTCACTCTGAAGCCGGGCGACTCCGTTGCCATCGGCAAACACACCATCGTTGTGACGGACTCGAGCGAGATTAGAGGAACCGCTCCGGGCGGTTCGAACGGTAATGCGTGGCCTACGGTTCCGAAAATTAACGAGACTGTGATGCTGGACACGAAAGAGCGGCGTGAGTTTTTGCGTCAAGTAGCGGCGGTCGGAGAAAGCGCCCAAGTGGCGCCCGGCCGATTGAAATTACCGACACTGCTAGTACGCAAAGGCAAGACCGATTTGAAAGAGTACACGCTCAGCGACAAATTGACCGTCATCGGCAAATCCGCCATGGCCACGATCAAGCTGAAGAGATGGTTTGCTCCTAAAGTTGCCGCGCAGATTACGCGCCGGGACGACAATTCGTTCTACATTGGCAAGGCTGAGAAGATTCCGACCGTGAACGGCGTATCCATTGCGCAGCCGACCAAATTATCTTCGGGGGACGTGGTCGAGGTCGCGGGAATCGAGCTGGAATTTATCTTCCGCGACTGACACCAAAACCAAAAGCATTCTTCCCATTTCGGGCGTGCAGCGCTCGCGAACGTCCGTAAGGCTCCGCTAGTACCGCGGTTCTATAGGCAACGCCTCTCCCGCCCGCTAGATTTACCCTGTTAACGGCCCTGACTGATCGAGACTTGGGAGGTCAACCCATGGCCACAGCTACATTTATCGCGCCTGATCGGGCGGTTTCGTCGCAGGCCAAGCCGGGCCGGAATTCGCGACGGCGCGAGCGGCTAAAGGTATCGTTACCCCTGGAAGTTCGGCCATTCGATGCGCGATTTGCCGAGATTGCGGACGTGGGGGAAGTGCTGGACTTTACGCGCGACGGGCTCTACTTCGCCACCTGTATGCCCCATTATTTCAGGGGCATGCGGCTCCTTGTGACCTTCCCATTCGGAGAGAAGATTTCAGCGCACAAAAAGTTTTTGGGCTCCATCGTGCGCATGGAAAACAGGCCGGACGGGACCCTGGGAATTGCCGTCCGATTTCTGCTTTAAGCGGTCTTCACGTTTCCGTTTAGACATCGCACCGGGGATAAAGCTTGTGAGGCCGTCCCGCGGCAGAGACAATATTAATTAGCCACTTTCGGCCGGCGGTTCGGCAGGAAGTTCCATCCAGCGGTCGGCGGACACATAAATCTCCGGACGTATGAATCTAAGGACACCGTGATGCATAGTTCAAGTGACAAAAAGAAGGGTCTTGGGACTCCTTCGCCCGCGGTTCAGGAAGCCGAACGGCGCATTGCGGAGCGTCACATGTTTACGGCTGGTGCTGAGGTGGTCGAGCTGAAATCAGGCGCGCGCTTCTCCACGCGTACGACTGACCTTGGACCTGGTGGCTGCTTCGTTGACACGACAGTTCCCTTCCCAATTGGGTCCAGCGTACGGATCACTCTGAACAAAGGCACCAAAGCGTTTGCGACACCTGGCACGGTGGTTTATTCGCAGCATGGCTTGGGTATGGGCATCGCTTTCACCGAGCTGGATGCGGAAAAGCGCCTGGAACTGGCGGACTGGATAGCCGGGGTTACCGGCGAACGTCCGGCGGCGCATGAAGTGGCACGCGCGCCAAAAGATTCGAATCCGAGCAAGGGACGCGAGTTTGTTGCGCTGGTAAGGCTAGTTCGACTTATGATCGGGAAAGGTATATTGACCGAAGCAGAAGGCACTTCTGTGCTGCATGATCCCGTTCTCTAAACAACACCCTCTGTGCAACATCCGGGTTTGGCATCTCGGTTAAAGCTCCAGACCCGCTTCCATGTCCATTTTGGGAATTTTTGGCGATTCCAGCCGATTCAGGAAAGAAATGCCTAGTTCACGTCAGATTTACATTCGATTAGTATATTAAGTGGTTTATTTTCTTCGTTTTCCTCGTTCCGGCGATGGCATTTGGAGTGCAGCCCATGACTGGGGGTACCAAATGGGGGAACGCAGAAAAGCACGGCGATACGAGCTTTACCTTCCGGTGCAAGTCTGTCTCCCACGCCAGCGGCCGGTTGAATTCTACACCGGTCAACTCCGCGACGTTTCACGCTCAGGTATCTTCTTCCATTCTCATATACCGCTCGATCATGGAGCCGCCTTGGAACTAACTTTTTCCTTGCCGGCTGAGCGAGAGCGCGGAACCTCAGTGTTGGTGCGTGCCAGCGCGAAGGCGCTGCGCGTGTTGGAGTTGCCTGGCGATGGCGTGCCGGTCTACGGAGTAGCGGCGACTATCGACCGGATCGATTTTGTACGGCCTGTTGTTTCAAGCGCAGCATAATTATCGGGCGTTTCTATCTATCGAAATTGATTCCTGGAAAAAGAAGGCGCGGTTCTTCGGAGCCGCGCCTTTTGTTTGTATGTGTGCACTGAAATCGGGAAACCTTAGGTCACGTGAGCATCCTTCAGACTCTACCGTGCGGTTACAATAGAAATATCGCCACCATAGAAATGCATGCCCAAACGAAGCGCAGCGCAGCGAGTGTTTGAGTTAGAGCGCGAAACTCTTTGCGCACTCTGCATACGCGGAACGGCCCATGCGCGGGAAACCACCATACTGCGCGAATTGTCTAATCACGTCTGGCAGGATGCCGAGCACCGTGTGGTATTCGAAGCGATTCAAAGACTCCGTAGCAGCGACCCAAAACTTTTGCAAGAACAACTGCCGGCGCAAGCCACGCGCATGGGATTTCCGGATGTGAGCTGGGACAACTACTTCGCGCCACAGCCAGGAGCGAAACTCGATTTGGGTTTGCTGGTACGTGAGTTACTCGCCGCACCGAAAGAAACGAAATCTTAAACAAACGAAGAGACACAAGTCTCACGCTCCCTGCAGGCGCTCGTACTTCGAATTCATTTCCCAGTTAAGGCGAAGGCACGTGAATGAAATTCCAGCGACGCCGGAAAATGTTCCGCAACGTAATTCCAGTCATGGCCCCCGGGATATAGATGGAATTCGTTGGGGATATGGCGAGAATCGAGTAGCTCGTGGAACGTCTTCGCGCCGGTGTCGAATCCGTAATCGTCTTCCGTGCCGCAATCGAAATATATTTCCAGTCCAGCCAGACGCACGCCATTCTTAACAATGGTGAAGGGATTGTTTTGCTTCCAGTAAGCAGCATCGGGCGGCGAACCGAAAGCACTGCCGAGAATGCGGTTGAGTATGGCCCCTTGATAGTCCGAGGCGCTAACGACGGGAAGAATCGCCAACAGCGCCGCGCTATGCGCACTCACCGAATCAAATAATTGCGGATAACGAAACGCAAATCGAAACGCGCCGTAGCCTCCCATAGAGACCCCGCTCACGCCGCGATGCTCGCGATCGCTGCGCACGCGATACTGCTTCTCGATGTAAGGAATGAATTCGCGGATGAAGAAATCTTCGTAGCGCACTTTTCCGTCGCGCGAGTTGATGTAGAAACTTCGGCCAGCGTCGGGAGTGACGATCAGAAATTCGCCGATTTGTTTTTGCGACCACAGATCGTTTATTAAATCCATCCCGCCCGAATTAATCAGAATTTCTGAATTGGAGCCTAGGCCGTGGAGGAAATACAACACCGGATAACTTTGCTTACTGGAATCGTAGCTGGGCGGAAGAATCACACAATATTGCATGGGGTGGCCGAGGATTTTGCTGGTCATGGACCGGCATTCGCCGCGTCCGAGCGCAGCAGCTTGCGTTGTGGCAGCCATGGCGAAGAACTCCAACAACAGAATCAGACACGGCCAAACAGCGCCACCGCGCCTTGAAATTATTCGCCGCCGGGCTTGGACTCCTAACGCGCAGCTATTCATATCGCAGAGCCTCGACTGGATTTAGTTTCGCGGCGCGCGACGCAGGATAAATTCCAGCCGCGAGGCTTACTACGATTGAGAATGCGATGGCACTACCAACCATCCACCACGGCACGGAAGATAAATCGATGGGAGGGAGGTCGCGTTTATGCAGGTAAACATTGGTGCCGAACGTGAGCGCGCTGCCGATCAGCCAGCCCAGCATCACGCCGAAGATGCCGCCAAGAAGGCCCATCACGCCGGCTTCGGCAAAAAACAGTCGGCGAATATCGCGGTCGGCGGCACCAAGAGCTTTCAGAATGCCAATTTCGCGGCGACGTTCGAGAATCGCCATCACGAGAGTATTGACGATACCGAGCGAGGCGACGGCCAGCGCCAAACTCCCGAAAATTCCCAGGAACAAATCGAAGACAGCAAAAACCAGGCGCAAGCTTTTTGTAGCATCGAGTAGCGAAAAAGTGCCGTAGCCCATTTGCTGTATTGTGTCTTCCACATTTTTTACCTGCGATGGACTTTTCACGCGCACGGTAAGGCTATCGTATGTTTGTTTGGAACTGGAGCGCCGCAAAAGGCCTCGCAGGTCATCGGCCTGTGCTACGCGCAGAATTTCGGCAACCTGCATGGGGATTAGCAGACGTCCGCGGCCAAATGACCCAACGCTTGTAGCGGGTTCGGTTTCGACAATGCCAATGATACGGAAAGTTTTTTCGCGCGGAACGATCGAAAATCCGGGCGATTGGCCGGTGATTTCTTCAAAAGACTCCGCACTTAATTTGTCAGCGTCCCTTTTCTTCGCACTCGGCTCCGGGGGCAACGCTTGACGCTCCGCGTAACGCAGAACAAGATATTTACCGATCAATGAAGCAGGCTCTTTGGAAAGATCCCTCGCGAATTCGATCTGAAGGATTGCCTCATCGGCATCCGGGCTGGAAAAGAAATTCCCTTTCATGCCATCGAAGGCGCCTTCTGCTTTGGCCGAGGGCGGAATTCCCGCGACAGTAGTCGAATAAGGCTTGCCTTCAAATTGAATTTCGGTGGGAAAACGAATCTCGGGATAAACTTCCACGACACTAGGCAGGGCGGCGATTTTCTGGCGCGCGTCGTCATCAAGGATCTTCGCCGGTTCTCGGGTTGCCGTTTCCGACTGCGTGGGGCCTCCAAAGCCTCGCTGCTTGGTGCGCGAACTTACGAAAACCGCGTCGAACAGGCCGGACTTCGATAGCTTTTGGTTCGCGAGCTCCTGCAATCCGACCCCTAGCGATAGCATGGCAACGAGCGATGCGACGCCTACAGCAATGCCCAGCGTGGTGAGCGAATTCCTCAACAGCGCTTCGCGTAGGTTGCGAGCGGCTAGTTCGGTGAGGTCGCGCGTCTTCATATTTTGTTTCCGTCGCTGAGCAGTTTTCCGTCTCCCATGGTTACGATGCGATGCGCATAGCGCGCCGCACGATCGCGATCGTGCGTGACCATTACAATGGTCATGCCCAGCGATTCATTAATTTCTTGCAAGAGATGAAGGATAGCGTCGCCTGTCGCGCTGTCCAGATTTCCGGTGGGCTCGTCGGCCAGAAGAATCGTAGGGCGGTTTACGAGAGCACGCGCCAGCGCAGCGCGCTGCTGTTCTCCGCCAGACAGCTCGCTGGGACGATGCGTCAAGCGAGCGGACAGGCGTACGCGTTCGACAGCTTCGCGCACTCGGCCGGGGCGTTCGTCGCGATCCACTTCAGCCAGACGTAGCGGAAGTTCGACATTTTCCTCCAGCGTCATGCGCGGAAGAAGATTGAATGCCTGGAAAACCATGCCGATAGTGTGGTTGCGATGTTGCGCCAAGTCTTCGGAGCTCATTTCGGCAAGATTGCGGCCATGGGCAAAAATCGCGCCGGAGGTGGGACGGTCGAGCCCCGCTATTAAATTTAATAGAGTGGATTTTCCAGAGCCGGAACTTCCGAGCAACGCTACGAATTCCTTCGGGCGGACGGCGACGGTAACCTCATCGACGGCATGCACCAGCGCATCGCCCATTTGATAACTTCTGGAGACCCGGTCGGTTCGTATCGCAACTTCATTGGTCGTTTCCGTCATTTTCCCCACAACATTATGCATACGGATGGCCGAGCAGATTAGTTACTTCAATCTTGTTCTCAGAACATGCAGGCGGGCTATAGATTCAGATGGCCGTATCGCTCCGTCGAGATGGATTCTGCTTTCTGCAATATTTTTGCTGGTGTCGCGCCGCGAGGATCGCTCCAGCGGCCCGGGATTTTCAGGTTGCAATTAGGGCAGTGGCCGTCTTTCAAGCGGTTTTGCTGCACGTCGTGCCACCCGCGTTGGATAAGAAGCGTCTTGCATGAGGGGCAGAACGTGCTGGCCGCATCGGTATGAATGTTTCCCTCATAGACGTAATGCAGGCCGGCTTCCAGCGCGATGGCCCGGGCGCGGTGCAATGTTGCGGGCGGCGTTCGCGGCTTGTCCTGTAACTTAAAATCGGGATGGAAGGCGGTGAAATGCAAAGGCACGTCGGGCCCCAAGTTTTCGAAGATCCAGTCGGCCAACCGGCGAAATTCTTCAGCGTCGTCGTTCAATGTAGGAATTATTAAATTTGTGATTTCGAACCAGACATTGGTTTCATTTTTTAGCCACTTCAGCGTATCGAGCACGGGCTGCAGATGCGTCAGAGTGATGCGTCCATAGAAATTTTCCGTGAACGCCTTCAAGTCTACATTGGCGGCGTCAACATGATCGTAAATGTCGTGGAATGCGTCATAAGTGATGTAGCCGTTCGTCACCATCACGGTGTTTAGGCCGTGATGCTTGGCAGCGTGGCAAATATCGATCACATATTCGCCCCAAATGGTCGGCTCGTTATAAGTGAATGCGATGGACGGGCAATTATTTCGAATGGCAAGGAGCGCAACATCTTCAGGCAAAACGTGCGTCGAACGCACCTGGTCTGAACGCGACTTTGAGATGTCCCAATTCTGGCAGAAGAAGCACCCCATGTTGCAACCGGCAGTGCCCATGGAAAATACAGGTGTTCCGGGCAGAAAATGATTGAGCGGCTTTTTTTCGATAGGATCGACTTGGATCGCGGCGGGCGAGGCGTAACCAAGACTGTAAAGTTTTCCGCCTTCATTTACACGAATGAAGCAAAACCCTGCCTGCCCATCGCCGATGTGGCAATGCCGTGGACAAAGATAGCAATGCGCTTTGTTGTTGGGCTCAGATTCCCACCAGCGCGCTGCGTGCAACTCCGTGGTTTTTTGCAGGATTTTTAGATCTTCCATGGCCTCGCGTCGCCTAAGGCAGCGCTAATGTCTATTATACGCCACAAGCGCGGTTCGTGAATTGAGGGTAAAACGTCGCAGAACGGGGATAATAGGAGTATGTCGGTGTGGCCACCGCGCTTCTTGCAGCGAAGAATCTTGAGAATCGTGACAATCAGCGCGGCATTGCTGATTTTGCCCTACGCCTTTGGCCAAGCTCCCTCACCGATTGTGGAATACAAGGAAGTGGTTCCGATCACTTCAGGCCAGATCCGCGACGGAAAAACTTGCATCAATTTTAATCCGGTAATGACGGCCGGAGATTTCTTCGACGGCTTACAACGGCACGAAACCGCGTCCGGCGACGAATTTCTGAAGAGTTCGCAAGTAGTGAGAACCTTTCCCGACCAGATCACCGTGCAGGTTCAGACATCCATCACAGTTTGCGACGCCGATATTTACACCGCCGCGCCGGTTCCCTCTTTTTTCAACGGACTTCAGTTCAAAGTGCAATGGAAACGAGGGCTGGCCATGCGTACGGTTTCGCAGGTTACGGTGCAGCGCGTGATGTTCGCATCCGAGGACGGCAATAACAGGTTGATGTTTCTGCTGAAGATTCGCGATCACGACGTGCCATTGACAGATCACCTGATTATTTCCGTGATCTCGCCGCAGGGGAAGCTGCTATCGCGCATGTCCGGCAAACTTTAATTCGCGGAAAGGCAAGATATCGGGCGGAAGGCTCCGGTGTTACATTGAAATCTTAGAAAGCTGATCTCTCTGTCAGGCTTCTCCAAATACGGAGCGGTTCAGAACTTCTGAGCGGAGCGGCGAATGGCTACCCATTCGAGAAAACGTTCCATGCGAGCACGCTCTCGCCACATCAAAGCAAAAAATTTGCGTGCGTCGAGGTCTGCTGCTTCTTTGCCGAAAAATGTTTCCATTCGCCAGCGAATGTAGGGCGAGGCCCACGGACGCACGCGATAGCCTTTCGAGATGATCCAGTAATAGCGTAGGGCGTTCAGCATTTCGCGCGACCTAGCGTCGAAAACCACTGGCGGTGCGATGGTAGAATTGAGACGTTCGCAGAAGGATTGTGATGACCGCGGAAGACCATTACTACGCTGGAATTGATTTCTTTGGCGAAGGCAAACTTGAATCCGCGATTGAAGAATACAACCGGGCGCTGGAGCTCGATCCAAAGTTGATCGACGCGCTTCATGGCCTGGCGCAAGCGTATCACGCCAAGGAGGATTTTAATCGCACGATTGAAGCCGCGCGACGGATTCTCGTTTTAGAACCTGAAGACGTCCTTGCCTGGACCACGATTTCACGCGCTTACCAACGACTGGGCATGATTCCCGAAGCCGAGGAAGCTGGCAACAAAGCGCGAATCTTAGGTTGGAAGCAGCAGTTGCGGGATCAGAAGACAAAAGCGAGGTAGCTCAATTCAATACCCTACTGGCAAAAAAGGGGCCGCGTCACGATGTGGCGGCGGCCCCTTTCGTTATTTGCGATACCAACTTTACAGCGCGGCGCAGACCGACTTGACCTCCGTGTAATTCTTGAGGACTTCATGGCCCATCTCGCGGCCCCACCCGGATTGTTTATATCCGCCGAATGGAAGCGATGCGTCGAACACGTTGTAGCAATTGATCCACACGGTTCCGGCGCGGAGCTTGGACGCGAGAGCGTGAGCCTTCTTGATGTCGCGTGTCCAGATTCCTGCGGCAAGGCCGTACTCCGTGTTATTGGCCTTGGCAGCAATTTCGTTGATGTCGCTGAACGGAATCGCCGTAAGCACCGGCCCGAAAATTTCTTCCTGCACCACTTTCATCGTGTCGGTCGTGTTGATCAGCACGGTGGGTTGCACAAAGTAACCTCGATTCCCTGCTCGCGAGCCGCCGGTAACCGCCTTGGCGCCTTCCTGCTTGCCGGATTCCAAATAGCCACAGACCTTGTTGAATTGCTCTTCGGAGACCAGCGGACCCATATCGACGTCAGGATCGAATCCCTGACCGATACGGATTTTGCTGGCGTTCTGCGCTACGCCGTCAACCACCTGGTCGAAAATTTTCTTGTCGATGAAGAGACGCGAACCCGCGCAGCAAGTCTGGCCCTGGTTGAAGAAGATTGCGCTGGCTGCGCCGGGAATAGCGGCGTCGATGTCGGCGTCGTCCAGAATGATGTTGGGAGACTTACCGCCCAATTCGAGCGAAACTTTCTTCAAGTTACCCTCGGCGGCGTGAATGATTAGTTTGCCGACTTCAGTGGAACCGGTGAAGGCAATCTTGTCCACGTCCGGATGCGCAGCCAAAGCCGCTCCAGCCGTCTCGCCAAAACCCGGAACGATATTTACGACTCCTTCCGGGAATCCCGCTTCCATGATCAGTTCCCCCAGTCGCAGTGCGGTGAGTGGTGTTTGCTCCGCAGGCTTCAGTATGATGGTGCAACCCACGCAGAGAGCAGGAGCGAGTTTCCAGGCGGCCATCAGCAGCGGGAAATTCCACGGAATGATTTGACCGGCGACGCCCACAGGCTCGCGCACGGTGTAGGCGTGGTATTTTCCCTGCTTCGCCAGGCCCAAAGAAATCGTGTTGCCTTCAATTTTCGTGGCCCATCCCGCGTAATAGCGGAAATGATCGACTGCAAGCGGAACGTCGGCAGCGCGCGCGACTTTCAGCGGCTTGCCGTTGTCGAGCGATTCGAGTTGCGCAAATTCCTCGGTATGTTTTTCGAGCAGGTCAGCGAGTTTCCAAAGCAAACGTCCGCGCTCAGAAGGAGAAATCTTCGACCACGGACCAGTTTCGAAGGCCGCGCGCGCCGCTTTCACTGCTCGGTCGATGTCTTCCTTGTCGCCCGCGGCAACGTTCGCGAGAACTTCACCCGTTGCTGGATTGTAGGTAGCAAAAGTTTTGCCGGAGGCTGCATCTACCCACTTTCCGTTGATCAAAAGCTTGCCTGTCTTCGATACGAAACCGGTAACGCTGCTATCGGGTTGAACCACTGCTGTCGCCATGTGATTTCCTCCACTGAATTGAAATAGGAATTTTGAAGCTTAAAATTTGCGCGGAACTTAGCTGGTATCCTGGCATAACTCGCAACGTAAGCGCACCTGCGCACGAACACGCCATATCTACGAACGGGCTGATTGCTTGATTAAAGTTACTCCCGCCCAACCCAAAATTCAAGTGTGCGTCTTCGCATCGCTTGATAACCGTGTCGGCCCTAAGACGAGACGCGCCGGACCCATATACGTTCGGTGGCTGGTTTGCCCAAGTGAACGCGGCCAGCGCGATGCGCGATAGATACCGCCATGGTCTCATCGTATTCGCGCTGATGGACGCGGACGTGGGTCCCAGGTCGAAGCTGGAAACCTTCCATGAACTCGAGAAATTTCGGATCCTTTTCAAAAACACGCAAGACTTCGTAAGAGCGGGCGACTTCTGCGTCAGACAAGCGCACCGCGCCGAATTTCTTGCGCAGCTTCGACATGCCTCCGAAAAGCGGTACGCCATGCGGGCAACGGACGTCGCGGCCAAAGCGTTTTAACAACAGTTCGGCCACTTCCGGCGAAATGCCATGTTCGAGCCGCTCGGCTTCTTCGTGCGCGCGCGACCAATTGATGCCGATCACTTCGGTGAGAAGTTTTTCCGCGAGCCGGTGTCGAAGCACAAGATGCTGTGCGATTCCCTTCCCTTTTTCGGAGAGCGATATGCGGCCGCTGCGCATCACGCGCAAGTAGCCCGTACGCGTCATTCGTTTCAAAGCGGCAGTGACCGCCGGCGGCGTTACACCGAGGTCTTCCGCCAAACGCGCGCTGATGGGTACTTGTTCTTCCTGCACGATTTCCCAGATGGCTTTTAGATAATCTTCCTGGGAGACGCTGGTTTTTTCGCGGCGCAAAATGCCTCACAGTCTTTCGACGCGGGGTTGAGCTGAATGCTACGACTTATGCTGTTCGGCGCGCAAGCGAGCCGCCAATTCCTTCACGTTACGTTCGATATCATCGCAAATGCTGCGATGTAGTTCTATAGCCTCGCCAAAAGGATCGCCGATGCGCCAGTCTTCAAACTTGAGACCAGAAAAAAGAGACGCGCCGGGAATTCCGGACATATTGACGATCAGGTCGGGCTTCTGAAGCGAGCGGTCGCGCGTACCTTTTGAGAATTGGCCGTCGAAAGAAATGCCGCGTTCGCGTAGGACGCGCTGCGTGGTGTTGTCTATGAATCCGAGTGGATGAATGCCCGCGCTTTCCGCGGCGATGATGTCGAAAGCGTCGTGGCGCGCAATCGCTTCAGCCATCTGGCTGCGCACACAATTTCCCATGCACAGGAAAAGAACTTTTACCGGTTCAGCCATGGGGCATCCGCTAGGTAGCGTCGTTTGCGATACCCAGGAAATATTCATGAATGGAAGGATCGCCGCTCAGTTCGGGATGAAACGTGGAGGCTAGAATCTTTCCTTGCCGCACCAAAACCGGATGGCCGGCATCCTCAGCCAGCACCTGCACACCTTTGCCGACCGATTCGATAATCGGCGCGCGAATGAAAACCATTTCCACGGGCTCGGAACGGAGTTTCGTCTGTCCCAGGTGAACGTCGCTGGCCAGTTGTCGTCCATAACCATTGCGCAGAACCGATATATCGAGCAGCGCAAGCGATTCCTGCGCGGGGCCGTGTACTTCTCGCGCGAGCAGAATCGTCCCAGCGCAAGTTCCAAAAAACGCGCCACCGTTCGAGGCAAACTGTTTCAGCGAATCGAACAGGCCTTCTTCGGTCATTACTTTCAAGTGCGTAGTGCTCTCGCCACCCGGCAAAATCACGCCCGAAACGTCTTTCAAATCTTCGGAGCGGCGCACGTAGGTGTGGGACGCGCCAATACGGTCGAGCATTTTGGCGTGAGCCTCGTAGTCACCTTGAATCGCGAGTATGCCTATGGTCATTCTTGTTTTCTGTTACAGATGCTTGGCCGCAACCGCCCGATGGTTCCGACCGACCTTACCAGCCGCGCGTCTGCATCAAGTCTTTTTCTTCGAGCTGGCGAATATCCAGACCTTTCATCGCGTCGCCCAGCTCTTCGGAAGCTTCTAGCACAACTTTTGGATCCTTGTAATGCGTGGTGGCTTTCACGATCGCCTGAGCGCGTTGCGCCGGATCGCTGGACTTGAAAATACCGGAGCCGACGAAAACTGCTTCGGCGCCCAACTGCATGACGAGCGAAGCGTCAGCCGGAGTGGCAATGCCGCCTGCCGAAAAATTAGGCACGGGGAGTTTTCCGTTTTTCGCGACCCACTGAATCAGTTCAAAAGGTGCGCCCAGCTCCTTGGCTTCGTGTACCAATTCTTCTTCACCCAGTAAAGTGAGGCGTTTCATCTGACTGACGATGGTGCGGATGTGGCGTACGGCTTCCACGATGTTGCCGGAGCCCGCTTCGCCTTTGGTGCGAATCATCGCCGCGCCTTCGGTGATGCGGCGAAGCGCTTCGCCCAAATTTCGCGCGCCGCACACGAACGGCACCTTGAAGCCGTGCTTCCAAACATGATGTTCGTCGTCCGCAGGTGTCAGCACTTCGCTTTCATCGATGTAATCGACTTCGAGCGACTCCAACACTTGCGCTTCTGCGAAATGGCCAATGCGAACTTTGGCCATCACCGGGATCGAAACCGTGTTCATGATTTCGCGAATGATGCGCGGAGCGGCCATGCGTGCGACCCCGCCGTCTTTGCGAATGTCAGAGGGTACGCGCTCGAGCGCCATCACAGCGCAAGCTCCAGCCTGCTCGGCGATGCGCGCCTGCTCGGCGTTTGTTACGTCCATGATGACGCCGCCTTTCAGCATCTCCGCCAAGCCCACTTTCACGCGCCACAAATTATTGTTCATCAGATCCATAATATTTCTCCTGTTCTCAAATCGAAATTAAGAGGTTTGGTTGCCGCTGGCGATCTCGGCCGTGTTTCTACCAGGCGATTCCCTGGGCTCGATTATCACAAAACGTCCGCGTCCGCGCGCGAGTACTTGGCCTGCTTGATTACGAATTTCTCCCACGTGATGCAGGTTGCGCCCGGACTTTTCCACTTCGTGCGCTTCGACAATCAAATCTTCGTCAACCCGTACAGGCTTCAAGTACTCCACCTTGAGTTCCGCAGTCACCGCTCGCACGCCGCGGAACCGATTGACCTTGCCCATCACTTCATCCAGCACGGTGGCCACGATCCCTCCGTGAATGAAACCGGAGCCGCCCTGATACTCCGCGCCAAGTCTGAATTTCCCCACGATGCGCCGAGCGCTGTCATCTTGCTCAAACCTAAGCTGCATCCCGCGCGTATTCGCGCCTCCGCAGCCGAAACATACATTGGTGGGATTAGGTTCGAGCAGCATATCGCTAAACCAAGGCTACGCGAGATGGCGAATCGTTTCGCGTGCCGCGCTGACGCTTCCGTATTTCAAGCTTCAAGAGTTCGCTAAAAGTGTGCACCCCTTTAGCGATGCGTTTCTCGTCAAGCCCAGCGAATCCAAGCCGCAAAGTATTTGGCTGCGGATTTTGCAGGTAGAAATACCGGCCCGGGACGAACACCACGCCGCGTTCGCGGAGGTGAATCAGAAGTTCACCGGAATCAAATCCCGGCGGCAAAGTGACCCACACCGACATCCCGCCCTCGGGACGCGTCCAGGTTGTCTCTTCCGGCATGTGTTTTTGCAGCGCGGATTCCATGGCTTCCAACCGTCCGCGATAAATTCTCTTCATTTTTGACAGATGACGCGCAAGATAGCCGCGGCGCACAAATTCCGCCAAAGTTGCCTGGGCCAGCTGATCCGTATGTAGATCGGTTGATTGCTTCACCAACCTTAGTCGCTCGATGGCGTCTTCCGGCCCGATGCACCAGCCAACGCGCAATCCCGGGAACGCAATCTTCGAAAAACTGTCGATTTGAATCACGTTCCCGGCGCGGTCTAGCGACTTCAGAGATGGTAGCGCGGTGCCACGAAGGCGCAGGCGCGCATAAATTGCGTCTTCGATAATTGGCACTTGATAGTGCGACGCAATTTCCAGGATGCGGCGCCGTTCCGCCAAGGGCAGCGTGGTGCCGGTTGGATTATGAAAATCAGGCGTAACGAAAATAAATTTCACGCGGTTTTGCAGCAGCACCGACTCCAGTGCGTCCAAATCCATTCCCACGTGACCGGCGGGACGAGCATTTGTTTCCACGCCAACGGCCAGCATGCGAACTCGCGCTCCGGCAAAGATTGCCACCGCACCCGGATACGCAGGATTTTCCAGCGCAACCGAATCGCCCGGGCGCAAGAAAGCTTTGCAGACCAGGTCGATGGCCTGCTGGCAGCCGTCCGTGATAAGAAGCTGCTCACCGCGAACCTGCAGTCCGTCGGGTCGAAGAAATTCGATCAAGACGCGCTTGAGTGGCTCGTAGCCGTCGGAAGAGCCAAGCTGCAAAACGCGCCTGCCGTCATTGCGCAGCACCGCGTTGCAGCAGCGTCGGAATTCTTCTACCGGAAAAAATTCTTCAGAGGGTCGCGCGGTAATGAACGCGATGGAGTCGGCTGGAACCTCCGGCATCAGTCGCGTCAGATTTTCATCGCCACGCTCGTCGGCAAAAATCGATTCCCAACGCATACCGCCGCCGTTGCCATTGGTACGCGGAGGCGGAGTAAATTGCTTGGCCGGAACGCCACAAATGTACGTGCCGCGGCCCACATGACCTTGAATCATTCCTTCGGCTTCGAGCTCAGCGTACGCGTTCGCCACCGTGGTTCGGTGTACGCCGAGCTGCGTGGCTAGTTCCCGGCTTGCAGGAATTCTGTCCCCGGAGCGCAGCTCACCGGAATGGACCAGCGAGCGCAGTTGATCCCGGAGTTGAACATAAAGAGGTATGTGGCTTTCGGGCTGTAAATGGAGTGGAAGCATTGGCTCGTCCCTGTAGGCCAATATAAAGAACTAATTATAGCTGTAAAGAGCCAATTTGTCTCGCGGCTATTTCGAAAATATGAAGTCCGGAGCGGCCGATTAGGAGGAGCGCAAGAGGAAACGTTGAATTTTGCCGGTCGCGGTTTTGGGCAGTTCGGATACGAAGCGGAATTCATGCGGGCATTTGAAACCGACCAGTCGAGTGTGCAGCCAGCCGTTGATTTCGCTATCCAGGCCTCCCGACGGAGTGATTAGGCCTGGCCGCACCACGATGAATGCAACCGGGCGCACTAATCCCATCGCATCAGGCCGCCCCACTACCGCGCATTCGGCGACGGCAGGATGCGAAAGTAGAATGTTCTCCACTTCCCCGGGAGAGACCCACATGCCGGACACCTTCATCATGTCGTCAGCGCGGCCTGCATAGTGATAAAAGCCGTCGCCGTCGCGCGAGAATTTATCGCCGGTAAACACCCATCCATCTTTTTTCACGCCTTCCGTTAGTTCCGGGATTTCGCGATACTCGGAAAACGCGCTGTCCCCTTTCACCCACAGGTTACCAATTTCGCCGTCAGCGACCTGCTCGTTTGCTTCATTCACGATGCGCGCTTGGTATCCCGGGACTTCGCGGCCGCAGGTACCCGGGCGCGCTTCACCGGGCCGTGTAGATAAGAAGACGTGCAGCATCTCCGTGGAGCCGATGCCATCCAGAATTTCGATCCCGAGGCGCTGCCGACATTTTTCAAAAACTTCAGCCGGCAACGATTCGCCGGCAGAAACCGCGATGCGAACAGACGAAAAGTCTAGTTGCAAGCCTTGCTCGACTTCCCGAAGCAGAGCCGCGTAAAAAGTGGGCACAGCGTAGAAAATCGTTGGACGATATTTCTCCACGAGCTGCGCCACACGGTCCGGACGCGGCCGTTCGGGATATAGCACCGTGCAGGCCCCGAAAAATAACGGGAAATACATTCCGTTCCCTAAGCCATAGGCGAAATAAAGTTTTGAAACGGAGAACATCCGGTCATCAGCGCGAAGCCCAAGTACGCCATCCGCGTAATTGCGAGAAGTAACCAGCATATCGCGATGCGCATGCACGGCAGCCTTCGGCGGACCACCACTACCGGATGTGTAGAGATAAAATGCAGGATCCGTCGCAGAAGACGGGTAGGTTGGCGGACCCTCACGTCCAAAAGGCAGCCAATCGCCCCAATGGACGGCTTTGCGTCCGATCGTTTGCAGACGCGGCACTCGTCGTCCGGTGACCACCACCGATTCAAGAGAGCTAGCCTGCTGCTGCCCCGCTAGGAATTCATCGAGAATCGCGTCCTGAACCACCGCAAACCGTGCACCTGAGTTTGAAACGTAGTGGCAATAGTCCGCGGCCCGCGCCATCGAATTCACCGGCACGGCGATCGCGCCAATCTTGGCCGCGCCAAAGAAGCATGCGATGAACTCGATCGAATCCGGCAAGGCGATCAGCACGCGGTCGCCCGGCTTACAGCCTGAATCGAGTAGCGCGTTGGCTACGCGATTGACCTCGAACTCAAGCTCACCGTAATCTGCCTCTCGCTCGACGCCAAGGATTGCGGGCTTATCCGAATGTTGGCGCGCAGGCCTAGAGATGAATTCATCCGCAATGTTGAAGACACCGGAAGGTGATACGGAGGAATGCGCCATGGCGGGGATTCTACATCACAAGCATTTCCGCTCTGGCATCGGAATTGCTACATCTCGGAGGGACGGGCACGCTCCAAAAATGGAGAACTGTTGCAAGCTCCACCTACTGCGTGGCAGATTTCTCGCCGAGCCGTCGCATGCGTTCCTGCAGCTTCTTGCGCAGAGTAGATGGAGCATTGGGATTAAAAGCAACCAGATACCACAGCGGTTGGGTGCGATCGCGGCTAAGGCGCGTGAGCGTGGCCGCGTCACTATTCGGATGCCGCGCAATATTCTCGCGAATGGCGGAGTAGGGGTGATGCGAAAGGTGCCCTAGCGTCTTGGCGGAAACTTTCGGGTGCTCGCTGATCAGCCGCAACAAATAATAGTCTTCTTTGGGCGCTTGGCGCGACAAGCTGTCCAGCGTGTCCGGTTTGACTTCAGCGCTCAGCACCAAACCAATTTTCTCATCCCAGCCGGCATTAATGCGGTTCAGCTCCTGCGTGCGCGCATGGATCAATTGCTCAATTACACGCCGCTCCTGCTCAAGCCGAGGCGCGGGAAGCGCGCTGCGTTCCACCGAGTCCAGCACCCGCAACAAGTGTTGGCGCTCGCCAAATACAATCTGCGAGGTCCGCACGGTCTTTCCCTTCGTGGCATTTCGCACCAAGTCTGAACGTCTCATCGTTCGATCACCCCGCAGGTCTCATGGGCCGCAGCGAGTTCCCAGGAAGCGGCTCTGGAACAAGTAAAGTTCGTGCCGACGCGCGGCAATTTCTTCGCGGATCCCAGTATTGCTCTATCTATATGGATAACGCGCCAGATTATCCGGCCTTCGCGCAAAAGAGTAAAGCAAACTAGGGCTAGCTGTTCCGTAGGGCGCAATAGCCGGTTCTAGAACCATCGGAATCAGCCTGACCTGCGTACTTCGATATGGCGTTGCTCTCGAGCCAGTGCAGCGCTCGAGACGCCCAGCGTCGCGGCAACGCTAACGGAGCTGCCCCTGACTTAGCATGGCCCAAAATGACAACTTGTATTCATGCGAAACAGGTGGTACGGAAAAAGTACAGGTACTCTTTCAAACCGCTAAGTCTCGGTATTACACAACTATTACAAATCCTTTACGCCACTACTGGTAGTCTAATCACAATGTAAGCGCATCGAGCGAAGCGAAAGTAGATCGAAAAATCAGCAACGGAAGAAAGGGCCAAGAAAATGGGAGTTGAACTCACCGATTTGGAAAGAAGACCGGCTGCTCGCGACGAAATCAACTGGGTCACGGCGTCCTTCATGATGTTATTCCATGTGGGCGCAATCGCGGCGCTATTCTTCTTCACCTGGAAAGCGTTTTTTGTTGCGGTGGTTCTGTGGTGGATGGCTACCAGCCTGGGTATCGGCATGTGCTATCACCGGCTGCTCACCCATCGCGGCTACAAAATTCCCAAGTGGCTCGAATATACCCTGACAGTTTTCGCTACGCTCGCTCTCGAAGGCGGTCCGATTTTCTGGGTAGCCACGCATCGCATTCACCACAAATATTCCGACCACGAAGGCGACCCGCACTCCCCGATCGACGGCAAATGGTGGGCGCATATGGGCTGGATCCTGATGGGCAAGTCGATGCACCACGACACTTCCACGCTCGCTCGTTACGTCCCTGACCTTGCGAAAGACAAGTTTCACGTGTGGATCACGAAATATCATTACGTTCCGATGATCGTACTGGGAGTGATTTTGCTCGCGGTCGGCGGATGGAAATTCGTTCTCTGGGGAATTTTCCTGCGAACTGTCGCCGGACTGCACTTCACATGGCTGGTCAACTCGGCCACGCATTCCTGGGGCACGCGCCGCTTCAAGACTCGCGATCTTTCCACCAACAGCTGGTGGGTCGCGCTGCTAACCTGGGGAGAAGGCTGGCACAACAACCATCATGCCCATCCAGTTTCCGCTCGCCACGGTTTGAAGTGGTATGAGATCGACACAAACTGGTACGGCATCTGGCTGCTCAAGAAACTCGGCTTGGCGGAACAGGTTCACACCACCAAGCTCGCTGCTTTGAAAAATACCGAGCAGGCCGCTGAAGAAAGCCCCAATTTGCCGCCCCTGAGCCGCAGCCGGAGCTAGCTTCCGCGCAGCTCTAAGAACACCCAAAATTTAACGATTCTCTTAAGCCGCGGCCGCAAGCCGCGGCTTATTTTTTGGCGGGCTCGCCACCCCTTGGATAACGATCCCGGGTTCGATATGCAACTGGTGCGCATGAATGTAGGGCTCCGCGGTACAATCCAGTGAGGGATCCATGCGTATCGCAAGCCGCCGAAAGACCATCGCATTTTTCCTGGTGCTGGGCATATCCCTGGTCGCCCTAGCGGTCGCCCTCGACGTCGGCTGGATCATCCTCAACTGGCGCCAAAGCGTCATGTTGTTCCTCGGCGTCATTGTTTTCGCCACGATTATCCTCGGCATGATCCTGAACACAACTTTCCTGGTGCGCGAGATCCGCTTAAACGAGCAGCACGGCAGTTTCATCAACGCGGTCACCCACGAACTGAAGACGCCGATCACCTCTATTCGTTTGTACCTGGAAACGCTCCAACGGCGCGAGGTAGAGGAAGAGCAGAGACAAAAGTTTTATGAGCTGATGCTGAATGACACCGACCGCTTGCTGGGAACCGTCGAACAGGTTCTGAAGGCCGGCCAAGTGGGATACAAGCGCGGCGAACCGTACCGCGCGCATATCGATCTGGGAAGCCTCGCCGCTGAATGCATGGACCTCGCGCGCACGCGGCACCATCTCAGCCACGAAGCTCTGCATTTTGCTTCCGCAAATGGCCAACCACCAGCCGGTGGCAACGTAGCGGATGCGCCCAACTCAACGCCTGTCGCCGAATTTCCCGTGCTGGGCGATCCCGATGAACTTCGCACCGCCATATCAAACGTCCTCGATAATGCCATCAAATATTCGGTGGGAAACGTTGACATCGCGGTGAGCATCGAATCGCCCGACGACGAGCGTGTAGTCCTCCGCGTACGCGATCGCGGTGTTGGAATTCCAACCGACCAGCTCAAACGTGTCTTCAAGCGCTTCCACCGTGTACGGCGCCGGAGCACTTCGAAAGTAAAAGGTACCGGCCTCGGCCTCTTTATCGTTCGCTCCATTGCGCGCGCGCATGGCGGCAAGGTTTATGCCGAAAGCGAAGGCGAAAACAAGGGCACGACCGTCACTCTGGAGTTACCGCGGAGCGCCGCATGAGCCGCGTGCTCGTGGTCGAGGATGAAACGCACCTGGCCGACGGATTGAAATTCAATCTCGAGGCCGAAGGTTACTCCGTGCAGGTAGTCGGCGACGGCGAGTCCGCTATCGACCAGCTTCTGAAATCCAACGAAAAATTCGATGTCGTCGTGCTCGACGTAATGCTTCCCGGTATCGATGGCTTTCGCGTAGCATCCGCTCTGCGCAAAGCCAAGAATTATGTTCCGGTGCTGATGCTCACCGCCCGCGGACGTCCCGAAGACGTCCTCGAAGGCTTTGCTGCCGGCGCCGACGATTACCTTCCCAAGCCTTTTCAACTGCCTATATTTTTGGCGCGTCTTCAGGGGCTTTTGCGACGTTCGGGATGGCTGAGTGGTGCAAACAGCGCAGCCGATAAAAAATCTGGGGTCCAAAAGGTCACGCCAAAGAGCGGAGCCGGATCCGCGAACGATCTCCTATTCACCTTCAACGGAAAAACGCTCGACTTCGACACCTTGCAGCTTCGCACGAAAACAAGCACCATACAGCTCACTTTGATGGAAGCAAAACTTCTGCGCCATTTGATAAAGCAGAATGGCCGCACGGTATCGCGCAAGTCGATTCTAGAAGATGTGTGGGACTTGCGAGAAGACACCGACACGCGTGCCATCGATAATTTCATCGTGCGGCTAAGACGTTATATCGAAGACAACCCGGCCAAGCCGCGCCACCTGCTTACCGTCCGAGGCGTCGGATATCGTTTTGTGGCTTAGCGTTCTGTCCTAAACTTAAATTTGAATTGTGAATCACGAGAGGCAACACTTCATGGCGGCTTTCGACGAGCATCGAGAAGAATTGGAACATTACGAAACGATGATGGGGCCGTATCGCGGTCGCCTGGCCGTCACGCTGGATCTGCTGACTAACGCACTCGTCCTGGTCGGTCAACACGGCGTTTATTGCCACAGCAATCGCGACGCGAATGTTCCGGTGATGGACATCCGCATCATCACCGCCGAGATCGGCAAAGCGAAAGAATTGATTCAAAGCGTAATGGAAGGCCTTCGGGCAGAAAGAACCACTTAATTCCCGATAGACAGTCGCCAATACCCAGCTTTAAATCTTTTTGTCCAACCCCTAATTAAAATTCCGCCAAACAATCCTTATCTATGGATACAATGCGTTCCCGGCTCGGCGGAGCGGCCATTTTGGATGGCCGTCCATTTTATTGTCAGCTTCGCTCAGCTTTCGCCACGAGGGATTAGGGAAATGGATTTGCACAAAGGATGGAAAGTGGGCCCTCCTCATCCTCAGTTCGAACTCTCCATGCCCAGCGAAATATCCGCCATTTCACCTTTTGTCGATGAATTCATGGAACGCATGAAGGAATACACCCGCTTTCACGGCGACGCGGACGACATCGAAGTAGCCTTGCGTGAGGCCATTGCAAACGCAGTCCTCCATGGCAACCGGGAAGATCCCAACAAGAGAGTTCACTTGAGCTTTCGGTGCGAATCTAGCGGCGAACTTTTCTTCGTCGTGCGAGACGAAGGGCCGGGGTTCGATCCCGAGAAGGTTCCCGATCCCCTGGCTCCTGAAAATCTCGATGCCGAACACGGTCGCGGAATTTTGATGATGAGATCCTACATGGACCACGTGCATTACGATCGCGGCGGAACAGAAGTCCACATGCACAAAAAACCGCGCTCAGCGAAACCGGCCGGCTAGGCCGAGCGCCTCAGGATCCGGGTAGCGCACTGTACGATATTTCCGAAGGATCAGCAGAGAGACAATTACCAGTGAAATCAACGTGAAGATGCTGGCTTCCGGGCCGGTACTTCCACCCGTCAGCCATTGCGGGCCGTGAAACTCCGAGTGCAGGAAATTGTGGCTGGCGTTGAGTCCGCTGTCCGGCACGCCGTAGAAGAACGTCTGCCCCCAATCCCACGCCGCATGAAATCCGATGGGCCACCACAAATTTCCGGTCCTCTGCAATGCGATGCACGCAAAGATGCCGAAGGCCGCGACCTGTATCAAACCGAAAATTGATTCACCCGAATTGCTGATGTGTGCTGCCGCGAACAACGCCGACATTAAAATGGCGGCTGGCCAGAATCCAATCCCGGTAGTGAGGGTAAATTGCACGTAACCGCGAAACGTAAACTCTTCAGAGAATCCTACCGCCAGAAACGCGAGCGTCCATTCCACAGCGGAAAGAGCCAGCGCTGAACCATGCGTATCGACCCCGGTGATTCGGAATCCGTGAAACAGGGAAATCACAAAAAGCACACCGCTAATCGACAAAAATCCCCAGAACAGTCCTTCCCAAAAGTATTTCGGCAAGGGAGTCCTCAGCGGAAGTCCGTAATGCGCAAGCTTACGGTGCTCGATTCGTCCCATGATCAAGGTAGCGACAAGAATCACCGCGAGGCTCGTTAGCTCGCCTATGGCGACCAATCCCGGCGTGAGAGTTGTTATGGCGGCGGGATTAATAGGACGGTGCCCGTACTTGCGCGTCAGATAGTGGCCAATGACGTTGATAAGAAAAACAATGGCGACCACAATCGCCAGAAAAATTAGAGCGCGCCAACCCGCACGCAGACCATGGGGCCCGTAGAATAGGGCGTTGCGCTCAGGCTCAGCGGGAGGCGGCGGTGTGTAAGGCTGCGCTATGTCTGTCCTTGGAGGTAAGTTTGTTTCATCCATTCGAGAGAGCCTCTTTTTAACGACGGGAAGTCACGCTAATCGCCGTCATCGGTAATACGGCTGCAAAGTATAGAGAGTTCCAGCCCAAAGCGCAAAGATTGCCGCAACGCCGCATGTGAAATCCGATATTTCAGCGTAACCTTTCCTCTCCCCGCCAGTTTATGTTATTGGAAGACGAAAATCGGAGACGCAGTTGAAGGCACCGGTACAAGATGCTGGCGAGCAGCGTCTGGTCGAAGCGGCTCAAAAAGACCCGACCCGTTTTGCGGAGCTTTACGAAAACAACTTTGCACGAGTGTACGCCTACGTTTCGCGCCGCGTAAACAACCGCGAAGAAGCGCAGGATCTGACGGCCGAAGTGTTCCATCAGGCCCTTGCGAATCTCGGGCGTTTTGAATGGCGGGGAGTTCCCTTCGCAGCATGGCTGATCCGTATTGCGGCGAACGCGATTGCGGATCGCTGGAAACTTGCCGCGCGGGAACACGGCAATCCCACGCCGGGTGAGCTTTCCTCCAAGGAAATTAGTCCCGAAGAGATCGAACATCGCGCCCGGCTCTTCCGGCTAGTAGACACACTTCCTGCCGAGCAACGCCGTGTAGTCGAAATGCGTTTCGCGCAGGAAAGAAGCATTAGTGAAATCGCTAAAGAGCTAGGCCGCACAGACGGGGCCATAAAACAGTTGCAGTTTCGCGGCCTGGAAACTTTGCGCTCTCAGCTGGATGTTTCATCGCGCAAAAGTACGGCCAGTAAATCGGCCGGCAAAATGGGTAGATTGAATGGCTAAGCAAAACTTGAGCGAACAACTCGACCTGCTCGTGGATGCGCTAATCGCGCGCCCGGGACCCGCGCGACGAAAGCGCGAGCCGAAAGAGAATCCGCAATTGCAGGCGCTCGCGCGAATTGCCGCGGAATTGCTCGACCTGCCGCGCCAGGATTTCAAAGATCGTCTGAAAGTTGACCTTGAAAGGAGAACATCGATGGGGAGCAAACCAGTTCTGAAAGCGGAAACCCGCCAGACGGCGATCGCCTATCTAACTTTAAGAGACGCAGCCGCGGCCATCGAGTTTTACAAAAAGGCTTTCGGTGCCACGGAAGTGATGCGACTTGTCGGGCCCGGAACGAAGATCGGCCACGCCGAAATTCGCCTCGGCAATTCCGTAATTTATCTTTCCGATGAGTTCCCGGATTTTGGCTCGGTCGCGCCGCAAACCCTGGGCGGCTCTCCCGTGAAAATGGATATCGTCGTGGACGACGTTGACGCCGTTGCAGCACGCGCCATCGCGGCTGGCGCCAAAGAACTCCGCGCAATCCAGGATCAGTTCTACGGTATGCGCACGGGACAAGTCGCGGACCCCTTCGGCTACGTCTGGAATATTTCCACCGTACTCGAAGAACTCACTGGCGAAGAAATGCAGAAGCGCTACGATGATTTGGTAAAGCAAGGCGCATTCACACAGCCGCAACAAAAGGCTGACGAAAAGCGCGCTCCGGGAGTGGTCAGGCCGATCCCTGAAGGTTTCCACACTTTGACACCCTATCTGGCCGTAAATGGCGCAGCCAGACTGATCGACTTCCTGAAAGAAGGCTTTGGCGCTGTAGAGAAATTCCGTGTGAACAGACCGGACTCGGAATTGGTCATGCACGCCGAGATGCGCATCGGCGATTCCGTGCTGGAAGTGGCCGACGCTAGCGATGAATTCGGGGCGCGGCTGTTGGGGAACATCCTCCATGTCGACGACGTGGGCGCGGTGTACCAACGCGCGTTGAAGGCAGGCGCAACTTCCCGCTTTGCGCCAATCGAGCAGTCTTATGGCGACTTGGAAGCCGCCGTGAAAGACCCAGCCGGAAATTACTGGAATATCACCGCGATCCGCAAGACCGACCACAGAACTGAGGACACGCGAACGATACTGCCTTACCTGAATCTTGTCGGCGCGGCTGAGTTTGTCGAGTTCGCGAAGCGCGCATTTGGCGCCGAAGAAGTATCCATGTTCAAGTCGCCCGACGGCAAAGTTATCCACGCGCGTCTTCGCATCGGTGATTCGATTCTCGCTCTCGGGGAAGCTTACGGCGAGCGCGCGATAATCCTCGGAGCTTTGCACCTGTACGTGTCCAACGTGGACGACGTGTACGCAGCAGCCGTGCGCGAAGGCATCCAAGTGTTGCGCCCGCTCCGCGACGAACCTTACGGCGACCGTGCCGCAGTCTTGCAAGACGCTTTCGGGAACTGGTGGTTCCCGTCCACACACATCAAGGACGTGCAATTCTAGCGGTCTGTCTGATAGTGCGCGTGAATTCGCTTAGCGAAGGTAGGGATTGCTCGCACGCTCGGCGCCGATGGTGGTATTAGCGCCGTGGCCGGGCGTGACTAGCGTTTCATCCGGCAGCGTAAGCAATTTCTCGTGGATCGATTTCAGAATGTCTTTGGTCGAACCGCCCCACAGATCGGTTCGCCCAATGCTCCCTTGAAAAAGTGTGTCGCCAGCAAGTAGCCGCGTGCCTTCGCTCGAGCTACCGCCTGCTTTCCTGCCCGCAGGCTGAACAGGTCGAGGTGCTCCATGCGCGTGCGAATGCCCTGACGACCCAGCATCCCGCTCGCCGCCGCGTTCCAGCACCAGGCTAATGCTGCCCGGAGTGTGACCGGGAGTATGCAGGACGCGCGCCGCAAACCCACCCCAGCGCACCGCGTCGCCTTCTTTTACGAAATCCTGAATACGCATCATCGCTGGAGTCGCCACGCCGAGCCACTGCGCCTGCATGTCGAGGTGGGTATAAAGTTCCAAATCATCTTCGTGAATCAGCACAGGCGCCATGGTCGCAGCGTGTAGTTGCGCCAGTCCTCCCACATGATCGATATGAGTATGCGTGCTGACAATCGCTCGAACCTTCAAATCATGCCGCCGCAATATCTCCAGGATGCGTTCCACTTCGTCACCCGGATCCACCACAATCGCTTCGCGCGTCGCAGGGTCGCCCAATATGGAGCAGTTGCATTGCAGCATCCCCACGGGAATGATTTCGTGGATCAGTTTTTCCGCCATCGCAGCTCTAGTATACTTGTTGTGCCCGCCAGACTCGAAATCATGGACACTCCCCTTCTCAACGAACATCGCGCCATGAACGCGCAACTCGCCGAATATCACGGCTGCCTGCTGCCCGAAAAGTTTTCAGATCTCGCCACCGAATATCGCGCAGCCAAGGAAACCGCCGCCCTATTCGACACCAACTGGCACGCCATCTTTTCGCTTTCCGGTCCGGACCGCGTCCGCTATCTGAACGCAATCGTGAGCAACGACATTAAATCCGTGGGCGAAGCCTATGGCACGCGCGCCCTGCTGCTGAATCCGCAAGGCCACATCCTCGCAGAACTCGAAGTGTATGCGCTCGAACAAAAATTGCTGGTGCGCACGCACGCTTCCGTACGCGAACGCACCTTCGCCACCCTCGACAAGTACATCATCATGGACGACGTCACGCTCAAAGACCTCACTGACCAACTCGGCAGCTTTGCAGTGGAGGGCCCGCAAGCCGGCACCATCATCGCGCAAGCGTGCGGCCTCGCTCTCGAAGGCTTTTCAGAATTTGCGAACGCAGAGCTTCCTATCGATGGCGTGCCCTCTCACCTGATACGCCGCTCTCACTTTGGCGGCCACGGCGCAGAAATTATCGCGCCGCGAGAACATCTCGGCTTGCTTTGGCAAGGCATGCGCGCCAGGGTCCATGCCGCACATGGCACCTCCATCGGGATGACCACCCTCAACGCGCTGCGCCTCGAAGCCGGCATCCCCTGGTTCCCCGGCGATTTCAACGACTCCGTAATCCCGCACGAAGCCACGCTCGAAGCCACACACGTTAGTTTCACAAAAGGCTGCTACACCGGCCAGGAGATTGTGGAACGCGTCCGCTCGCGCGGCCACGTAAATCGCCGCCGCGTGCTGCTCACCTTCTCCGGCGAAGCGGCTCCTGCGTCCGGAACAAAACTCCGCGCCGCCGGCGCCGAAGTCGGCTACGTCACCAGCGCAGCCTTCTCCCCCGCGTCCGGCAAAACCATAGGCATGGGCTACGTTCGCCGCGAACACAACTCCCCCGGTAGCGTCCTGGAATTCGATGGTAGAACAGCAACAGTGGCGAGTTAAGCGAAGTGAAATGCCGGGTGGGAACTAAATCTCGAAGTTCTCAGACGAATGCTTGCTCGATCAGCGGTCCGATCTCAACGATTGTTTTGGTATGCTCGTCGGTCAGCCCGAAGCGCTTCTTACTGTATTCAGGATCGTTATAGCTCAACCACACTTTAGCCTCCGCGTCTCGCCGCGCCAGCGCTTTTAGCGGTAGACGAATCGCCGCAGTCGGCGCAGCGAGCATCACCGGCGTTCCACCGTTCGGATTTCCAAAAATCAAAAGTTGGGTGGGAGGCATCTTCCATCCGACCTTCTCCGCCTCGCCGCTGTGGTCCACGCGAACAAAAATCTTGATTCCCTTCGACTGAAGCAGCCCAGCGACCCGGTCCAGAGTTTCCGGCACGGAATACTTGCTCGCCTTGCTGATCATTCCTTCACCTGTTTTCATAGGATTGACTCCTCAGATGGGAACCGAAAATCGCACCGTGCTTTTTCGGTTGCGAGATAAAACTTGGTCGATGTCTAGAAAGTGATGAAGAAAGTGTGGTAGGTGGCCTGAATTACTTGGCAGCATCTAATCCGAAATTCATCGACTTCATAAAGCTACCGCGCGTTGTATCAATTTTCTTCTGCAGCTGCATAATTGCGTAAAGCAGCGCTTCAGGCCGTGGAGGACATCCTGGCACATAAATATCCACCGGAATCACCTGGTTCACGCCCTGCACAATCGCGTAATTATTAAAGACGCCGCCGGAAGTCGCGCAAGCGCCCATGGAAATTACCCACTTCGGCTCAGGCATCTGCTCGTAAAGCTGTTTGATCACTGGCGCCATTTTTACCGAGACGCGCCCCGCAATAATCATCAAGTCCGATTGCCGCGGCGATCCGCGAAAAACTTCGGCACCAAACCGCGCAATGTCGTAACGCGAAGACGCCATCGACATCATTTCAATCGCGCAGCACGCCAGCCCAAACGACATTGGCCAGATCGAACTTCGCCGCGCCCAGTTCACCACTTTGTCCAGCGACGCCAGCAAAATTCCTTCGTCCTTCAGGAAGTTTGCATCCTGGCCCGGCGCTTCCAGCGTTACACCCTTGGCAAGTTCAATCGCCATGCTACGCGTTAGCCTCTATCTATCATTTTGCATACTTAGCACAATCCTTGCAATTGTTACGCGCACAAAGGCCCGTCGCTGGCCGTTCGTTCGGCTAAAACAAAACCTGTGGGCTTTAACATGTTTACCGTTGCGCTACATGCTCAACACTAAACCCTGCGCGGTGTTACTCTCGCTCCATGGCGCACCGAACCAGCCACCGCCATCATGCAGCTTACTTCGAGGAGGCTGACCCTGCGATGCACATGCTCGGCCTTCCGAAATCTCATCCGCGATTCGCAAGATGGATCGTCTTCACCATTGTGGTAGGAAGTATTCTGGCCCTCTCCGTGGTAGTGCTCGGGAATTGGATTTTTTGATCCCGGGTCATCCTGCACAACTAGAGAGGTTGGCTCGCGTCGCGTTGCAACAGCAGAATATTGTGCCCCTCCGGATCATGCAGCACGGCCCAATTCGCTTCCGACTGCACGAAGCGGTCCGCTCCGATCGCTCTCTTAGCCGCCTCCAGATCCGGAACCACGAAGAACAAAATAGCTTTGTCCTTTGACGGATACGATTCCGACCCTTTTTGCTCCAGACTCACAAAGCCGCTCCTGCTGTCAAACTTCGCAAAATGACCGGGCTGGTGATCCGCCAGTTTCAAGCCGAGAGTTTGGGAGTAAAACGTCTTGGCCTCATCTAAATTATCAAAGTAAAGCCCGGCCCCAAGAAACCGAGCTGCAATTTCCGCCATGAATCCTCCCCGATAAATCGCGGCGCGTCACTTCACCTCAATCGTCAACTCCGCGGTCTTTTTATTTCCCTTCCCATCGTCAGCGGTAAAAACATATTTCGTCGTTTTCTTGGGCGTAATTTGAAAGCAGCGATTCACCGACGGCCAAACGTCCCCCACGGGAGGATCCATGCTCACTGACTTCGCGTTCGACGTTCCATAGCACATGGTCACATCCTCGCCGCGGTGAATTTCTGCCGGTGACGCGTAAAAGCTGATAATTTTGAATTCTTCTCCTCCCAACGTCTCCACCGTGTCGGCGGCCTGCTGCTTTTCCTTTTGCGCTTGTTCCGTTTTTACTTCCTGGTTGATCTGTGAGTTTTCATGCCATCGGCTATAAAAAATCCAGACCACATAAATCAACAGCAAGAGCGCAGCGGCCGAAAATCCAAGCCACAGTTTCCGGCTTAAGGACATCGGCTTCGTTTCCGGCTCTTGACCGCTCAACATAATTCCTCTCTCATCATTAAAACCATACTGAATAGTTAGATTGATGGGCTACGATACGCGTAACACGATCTTGCCGAATTGTTCGCGAAGCTCCAGCCGCTGATGTCCTTCCGCGCATTTCTCAAGCGGCAGCTCCACGTCTATCACCGGACTCAGCAATCCGCGCCGGTAAAGTTCCAGCGCGCTGAACAGATCGGCTTTGCTGCCCATGAACGATCCCAGCAGCGAGAATTGCCGGGTAAAAAGATAGCGAATATCGATTTTCGCGTCGAAGCCGGTCGTTGCGCCACAGGTTACCAGGCGTCCGCCGAATGCGAGGCTGCGTATGCTTTCTTCCCAGGTAGCTTGGCCGACATGCTCGAATACCACATCTACTCCGCGCTTATTTGTCATCCGCTTCACTTCTTGAGAAATCCTATTCTCCGAATGCAGAATCATCAAATCGGCGCCCAGCTCTTTCCCTTTCAACACTTTTTCCTTGGTGCTGGCCGTGGAGATCACGCGCGCACCGGAAGCCTTCGCAATCTGAATTGCCGCGCTTCCCACTCCGCTGCCTGCCGCCAGAACCAACACCGTTTCCGCAGGTTTCAATTTCGCGCGCGTAATCAGCATGTGCCACGCGGTAATAGACACCAGCGGAAACGCCGCGGCCTCCTCAAACGACATTTTCTCTGGAATCGGCACCACATTTACGGCCGGCGACTTCACATATTCCGCGCATCCCCCGTCCACCATTTGCCCGAACAACGTGTAGTGACGGCACTTGTTATCCTCTCCGGCTAGACATTTCTCGCATTGCCCGCAAGAAATTCCTGGCTGCAGCATCACGCGCTCGCCGAGCTTCACGCTCTTTACCTTCGCACCAATCTTCGCCACTTCTCCCGCGATGTCGCTGCCCGGTATGTGCGGAAGCGGTATTTCTATTCCAGGCAAGCCGCGTCGCAAAAAGAGATCCAGATGATTGAGTGCGCACGCGCGCACCCGCACCAGCACTTCATACGCGTCAATTTCCGGTGTGGGCGCCTCCACGTATCTCAACACTTCCGGTCCGCCATGTTCCGAATAAACAATCGCTTTCATAATTCCCTCTCTGCTTAGCGCATGGCGAAACGAAAGTAGCATCCGCCAGTAGTCATGTCCAGAACCGCGGTCATTGTGTACACCGCGCTGGCTTCGGAATCCTTTTGTTTATCCGCAGCATCCTCCTTTATGTCGTAAAATAGCCAGGCCAAAGATCGCCGAACCTCGAAGGAAGATAAATCTCGGCGGACAAGCAAGGGTCCATGGACGTCTTTGAAGAAGTCGTGCGAATCAGAAAAGCTGGACAGCGTGCTGCGCTCGCTACCATCGTCCACACTGATGGCTCTATCCCGAGCTACGAAGCTTCGCGCATGCTGGTTCGCGATGACGGTTCCATCGCCGGCACTGTCGGCGGAGGCTGCGTGGAAGCCGAAGTATGGGCCGCGGCCAAGGAAGTAATCCAAACCGAGCAGCCGCGCAAGATGACTTTCAATCTGAACCACGAACCCGGCTTCGATTCCGGCCTAATCTGCGGCGGCACGCTTGAAATTTTTGTGGAACCAATTCTGCCGCAGCCAATACTTTATATTTTCGGCGGTGGGCATATCTCGGTAGCCCTCGCCCGCATCGCAAGCCAGACCGGATTCGCGATCGGAATCGTTGACGACCGTGCCACCTTCGCAAACCCCGAGCGCTTCCCCATGGCGTCGGAGATTCTCACCTCGTACGACGATGCCTTCGAGAAAATCCGGTCGAACTCAGCCACCTACCTCGTCATCGTCACCCGCGGACATAAGGATGACCTGCGCGTTCTGTCCTGGGCGGTCAAAATGGACTCCTGCGGATTCTCTCCTCGATACATCGGAATGATCGGAAGCCGCCGCAAAGTAATTTCTGTTTACAAAGCTCTGGAGAAGCAAGGAACGTCGCTCGACAAGTTCGATCGCGTGCACGCACCGGTCGGCTTGGAAATCGGCGCGCTCACCCCCGAAGAAATTGCCGTCAGCATCACCGCCGAGCTCATCGCCGTTCGCCGTAACTCCGAAAATTTCCCCAACAAATCCGTAAAACTGTCGGAACTCGCAAGCCTGCAACACGACTGAACCGCATGCTCGCCGTTGCGATCCTCGCCGCCGGTGAATCCCGGCGCATGGGCCGGCCCAAAGCGCTGCTAACGTATCGCGGGAAAACTTTCGCCGAGCATCTGGTTTCTGCCACCCGCAATCCGCGCGTGGGCGTCACACGAATTGTGCTCGGCGCTCAAGCCCAGGAAATCAGCGGTCTTCTTCCGTTTGATCCTTCCTGGATTCTCACCAATTCCGACTGGCAACAGGGTCAGCTTTCTTCCGTCAAGTCCGCAATTCGCAGCCTCCCGCAAGACGCCACCGATGGAATCATCCTCTGCCCCGTAGACCATCCCCTGATTTCAAGTTTTCTGGTAAGCCAGCTAATTCACGAGTTCGACTCGACTGGAAAGCAAATAGTTCTGCCGACCCACAAACGAAAGCGTGGCCATCCAGTAATTTTCCGCGCTTCGCTTTACGACGAACTTCTGGCGGCTTCACCCGACGTCGGCGCCCGCCAGGTAGTCTGGACACATGCAGCAGACCTGGCGGAAGTGGAAACAGACGAGGAAGGTGTAATCCTAAATCTAAACGACCCAGAAACCCTGAAGCGAGCGCTGAACGAGTAGTGCCCGCATGTTGCTCTGGGCAGTGGCATGCGTCCATGGCTTCTCGCATCTGTCGCTTTACGCTGCAGCGCTGGTCTATTGCTTCACGCACTCGTGACGCGGGGCTTTAGCCCGCATCTTGCCGTGGACTCGACTTCCCTTCGCGCATTCCGCTTCTGCCTTTGTTTTGATTTTGATTTTTTGTTTTAGTCGTCATTCCGAAATCGGCGCCTTTTGCCGATGGACCTGAAGGACCTGCTGTTTCGCTCCGCTGCCACAGCTTCAACCCGCCATTTTTGCCCGCGCCTCAAGCCAGTTTGGAAGCAAGAGCGCCAAGCGCGTCCCCACAAAGTTGAGCCGCATGAAAGGTGGCCGGCTGCAGCGTCCCAAGCTTTTCCGAAATTTGCTGCGGCGTGATTAACCGAAACTCCGCCGCCGACTTCCCCGCCAAAAAATCAGTTAAAACCGAACTTGCTGCAATAGCGGCTACGCAGCCCTGAGTTTTAAACCGAGCTTCCGACACGCGTCCGGCATCCATGCGCACAGATAGCCGCAATATATCCCCGCAGACCGGATTCACGACCTCAACGGTCGCGCTGGCATTCGCCAACTCGCCCGCATTATGTGGATTGCGGAAATGTTCTAAAACCGTTTGATTGAACATATGCCGAGATTCGATTTTAAGACCTACTTCTCAATAGCTCAGCCCGCATGTCAAGCCGCGTCTTCAAAGAAAACGCGTCGAGAATGTGTTCCACCACGGAACACTTCCAAATTGTGATTACGACAATTCCCGGCAGCAAAAAAACTAACAAACGCTTTCGCTAAACCAGTATAGAGCGAACCGGAGTATGTTTAGTAGTTGATACACGGGTAGGCCAGACTGCTGACAACGTGGTTCGCTTTTTCTTTCAAATTTATTGACAGAACGGGCATACGAATATACCTTCTTGGTGCGGTCCAGCCAGCGCTTTACCGAACGGGCGCGGAAGCGCAACAAAATAATCCGCCTATAAGAATCGTTAGGAGAAATAGAGATGCGAAGAATTGGACACATCTTGACCCTCGCGGTGGCAATCGCGCTTTGTGCAAGCGCCGGCTTCGCTCAAGATGGAAAGCTGAAAATGAAGGTCTCACCGCCACAGGCGTATGTGTTCGTGGATGGTAACGCGATTCGCGAGGGAAGCCACTCGGTCAGACTGGCCCCAGGCAAGCACACCGTGGTCGTGGTGAACTACGGATACAAAATTTCCACCCAGGACGTCAATATTCAATCCGGAAAAACCACCGATCTTGCCGTGACCCTGGAGCCTTATGGCGACAAGGTCGCAGGTCCTTGGGGACGTGTTTACATAAGCGGAACTGACGTGCGTGCTGCCGTTCTGTCGAACGGAAAAACTCCCGGATATTTTGTTGGGCACGTGGACGAGTTCAACAATGATTTCTGGATCTGGAAACAAGAGTTGCTGCTGCCGCCGGGAACCCATCACCTCACGATTACCCGCGGCGGAAAAGAACTCTGGTCCGGCGACGTTAAAGTAGAAGCCGGAAAGAAAGTCTCCATTAACGTAGGCAAGAATGCCCAGGTCACCACCGACTGGAGCAAGCGTCAGGCTGATCTGCAGAAGAAGGCTCCGTTGCCTCGCTTCCATGCAGGCATCGCCAGCGCAACCGTAGTTATCGCTCCGGTGAGAGCAGTCATCACCAACGCCACTGCCAACATCAATTGCGGACAGAACACCGACATCGCTTGGCAGACCACCGATGCCGTCGATGTAACGATCGACAACGGCGTCGGCAACGTCGACGCGAGCGGCAGCAAGTCCGTATCGCCGCGCGCGACGACAACTTACACGCTGACGGCGTCAGGACCCGGCGGAGTAGTCACCGGAACCGAAACTGTTAACGTGAATACTAAAGTTGACGCCACTCTGGCGGCAAACCCGACCGAGCTGCACTATCGCAAGATCGGCGACAAAGTTATCACCGACGACAACGGAACACTTACTTGGACCACCTCAAACGCCGACTCCGTCAGTCTCGACCCATTCGGCAAAGTGGATCTGAACGGCAGCCAGACCATCAAGTCTGAGCCGAAAGATACCACCGAGGTTCCCGAAGGCCAGCCAGCTCGCACGGTTGACGAGAACCGCGCCTATACCCTGACAGCGACGAATGTCTGCGGCGGAAGTGCAACCCAAACCGCTAGCGTACACGTCGTCGGTTCCGTAGAGCCGATTCCGTCCGTCGTCCTGCAGAGCATCTTCTACCCCACCGACTACCCAGACAAACCGCATCCACAAGTTGGTCTGGTAAAGAGCCAGCAACTGGAACTCGCTACTCTGGCCGATGGGTTCAAGAAGTATCTTGAATACGATCCCGACGCCAAGCTCTCCATCGAATCTCACGCAGACATCCGTGGTTCCAAGCCTCATAACCAGGATCTCAGCGAACGTCGCGTCGAACGGATCAAACAGTACTTGGTCGACCAGGGCATCGCTGCTGACAAGATCCAGACCGCCGCTTACGGGAAAGAGCGCCAGATGGACAAGTCAGAAGTGAAGAACTTGGAAGACACCAACCCGAACAAGCCGCCCAAGGTTCGTGAACGAAACAAGCAGGGAGACTGGTTCGCGTACAACCGCCGTGCGGACATTGTGCTGTTGCCTTCCGGCAAAAAGTCAGCGCAATTCTATCCGCACAATGCCGACGACTCCGGAATCATGTGGCAGATTCCGAAGCCGCCGCTCAAGAAGGTTGAAGCAGCTCAGTAATAGCTTCTTAAGGTCAGATTCACTTGCCGCGCCGGAGAGCATTCCTCTTCGGCGCGGTTTTGTTTTTTATCGCAGCTTCGCGCGCATTTAGTAGAACCGCGATGCTCGAAAACCGGCCATGAACTTTTCTACGCCTCTGGGATTGGCAGGACGTTGGTCGCGGTGCCGTATTCGGTGGACCAAGACTCTTTCCAGCCCGGCAAGCCGCAAGTGCTTTTCGCCGACCGCTTCGAAATGCTCGCTCCGTTTTACGTCCTACGATGTGATGCCCGATGGCCAGCACTTCGTGATGTTCCAATTCGCCGGCAGCAGAGCCAACGCCGTCTCCGAGCCCACCGTAGTGCTGAACTGGCTCGACAAAGTTCGCCAACTCGTCGCCGCCGGCCAAAGCGACGTAGGAAAATCAATCCGCTCTGCCGCTGGAGTGGTTCCCATTATTGCGAAAAAAGCCGCGTCTTCCCTGCCTATTACACGAAGCAATGAGCGATTAGGTCTAACACCTACCCGCCCGAGCGAATCTCCTGCAACGTAACCTCGTCGATGTGAATCGAATACGCAGGAGCAAAATGCGACGACAACGTTTGATCGGTTTCATTGCAATCGTTCAGACCTTTCTGTGTTTGGTCCACCTGTTCCTCTATGAGACGTGGACATTTGCACCGCCAGGGAGCCACGCGTCCGGAGCACTTTGGCTCCAACTTGTGCTCGTCGTATTGTCAGTGAGCTTTGTCACTGCTTCACTGCTCGCGTATCGCTATACCAACCCTCCGCTGCGCGCGTTTTACCGCGCAGCCGCGGTTTGGACGGGCATGCTCACCTTCCTCTTTTTCGCTGCTCTACTCTCCTGGATTATTCTTGGTGTCGCGCAATTGGCGGGCCTGGCAGTGAACTTCCATCGCACGGTGGAAGTGCTATTCGGCGTCGCGGCAGTGACCGGGTTCTACGGTGTTTTCAATGCAAGCTGGACGCGGATCACGCGAACCACCGTCCAACTTGCGAACCTGCCTGCTGCGTGGCGCGGCAGAAAAGCGGCGCTGATCAGCGATGTGCACCTCGGCCACGTGCGAAACGGCAGTTTTTTACGCCGCATGGTCGCCAAGATTTTGAAGGAAGAGCCTGACGCAATTTTCATCACTGGAGACTTGTACGACGGCACGGCCATCGACGCGCACCGCGCAGCTCAGCCATTAAGCAACCTCGTGGCGCCACAAGGAATATATTTCGTCGCGGGAAATCATGAGCAGTTTGGCGACGACAGTAAATATATGCGCGCCATTTCGGCCGCCGGAGTCCACGTCCTCCGCAATGAGAAAGTCGAGGTGGACGGCTTGCAAATTGTTGGCGTGCCCTACCGTCACGCGACGCACGACGGCCACCTTGCCTCGGTCTTACGCGGTATCAGCTTGGACCGTGATCGCGCGAGCATTTTGTTGACACACGCGCCCGACCATCCGGATGTCGCCGAGGCTGCCGGCGTTTCCCTACAACTATCCGGCCACACTCACCTTGGCCAATTCATACCTTGGAGTTGGATTGCCCGTCGTATTTACCGCCAGTTTGTCTATGGCTTGAGCCGCATCGGCAAAATGCAAGTCTTCACTTCGAGCGGAGCCGGCACTTGGGGACCACCGCTGCGCCTGGGCTCAAATCCCGAAATCGTAGTCCTCGAATTCCAGTAGTGCACTAATTCTTGCTGTTGTTTAGTCTAAAGCGGCACGGATTGACGAGTGCCTATTTTGGCTGTTCTTGTTTTAACTCATCGAACCAATGGAGTACGACGTTGATCTGGTTGCCGCTTCCCTTTTCGTCCGCGTCAACCGCCACTACGAAACGTCCATCTGCGGCCAAGTCGTATCCGCTCCAAATCCTTTTGTCGTGAAACAACTTCACCGGTTTGCCTGGGTTGAGCGTATTTCCCGGCGCGAACTTCACCGACATCACTCCGTCCTTAGCAAGAAAGACCAACTCGTTGCCGGAGCGCGCCCATCGCGGAGCCGTTCCGCCCTCCGACGAAATCTGTGCGCGTGTATTAGGATCGTTCATGGCTTGCACGAAAATTTCACCTTGTCCGGACTCGTCCGAGACGTACGCTAGCCATTTTCCGTCGGGCGAGAGACTGGCGTAGCCTTTCTTGAATGGGCCGACGACCAGCGGCCGCGGCTTGTGATCACCTTCGACGGCAGCCGCATACATGTCCCATCCTTTGTCTTTGTTCTCTCGGCCAAAGATGACTTCGCGTCCATCCGGCGTCCAACCATAGACTTCTTTGAACTCCGGACCATTGGTCACTACGGTTTCATCACCTTGCAGGATGCCGTGTTTCACATACGCTTGCATGGCGCCCGATTTTGAGGAACGATACACCAGCATCTTTCCATCCGGTGACCATTTCGGGCTGTAATCGTCCGCCCCAAAGGTCACTTTGGTGAGCGTGCCGCGCTCCAGGTCGTACACCCAAACATCGTAGGAGCTGCCCTCCAAAGTCAGGGCGATTCGCCTTCCGTCGGGCGAGATAGCAGGAGAGGAATAGGGCTTCACTTCGTCCGTGATATTTGTACCCTTGCCGCTTCGGTCCATCCAGACCAGGTTGCGCTCTCGCGCCGAAAACGTGCCGGGTTGAAATACGAGCGTGCCATTATTTGAAACTGCCAAGACCGCGCCGCCGTCGGCTGCTCCAGTCCTCACTCCTTCGACCGCCGGAACCGGCGTGCCCTTCACTTCCAGCCGTTTCGGATCGAAGCCAACCACGAAAAAAGTACCGTTGCGCGCGTAAGCAAGGTAGCCCCCGGGAAGGTAGCGTGCATCGCTACCACCCTCGATTAACACTTTTGGTTTTCCTGATTTGAACAACAAGCCCTCGATTCGCGCCTCATTGAAGGTCTTCCCCTCCCAAGCCGTGAAGATCAGCCCGCTATTTCCGGGCAGCGCGTTCGGCCACAAATGACTCCGATCATCCGACATTGATCCTGTCTGCGTCACCTGTTTCGCCTGGCCGCCCCCGGCCGGAACTGCGTACAACCCCGAAAAGAACGACTTGGCATAATAGATCGTGTCGTCATCCGCCCACGTAGCCCCAATAGGGGCAGCCTCGTTCGTCATCACTATAGAGGTCCCGCCGCGTACCGACATTTTCTTCAGCTTGAAATCCTCGGATACGAATCCGAGCCATTCTCCATTCGGCGAGAAGAACGGACAAAAGGCTCCCTCCGTGCCGGATATGGGTGTGCTCTCAAAGGTCCCGAGCTTGCGCACATACAGTTGTGTTTTGCGGTCGTCGCCGCGAGCGGAGAAGACGATCGTTGAACCATCCGGGGAGATTGCGAGCGGGCTGGTCGAGTCGACGGCCAGTGCCTTGTCGGGCGGAAGTGTCACTGACAGGTGCACTGCGCTGGCACCGCGCTGCCACAAGCCGCTTTGCCACACTATGTAAGCCACTGCTAGTGCAATGAGCGCACCCGCTCCAATCCAGATTGCACGAGCACGCGTCTTGCGTTTGGATGCTACTGGCGCGGGAATTCCCGCCTGCGAACCGGCGGAAGCGATCCAGCCCAGTTCGCGTTTCAGGTCACCGGCGTTCTGCCAGCGCTCGTCGGGATCTTTCTCCAAACAGGTCTTTACCACGCGCTCGAGCGCTGGTGGAGCCATCGGCTGCAACTCGCTGATGGGTCTGGGCTGCTCTTTCAGGATCGCCGCGATCAGGCTCGCGGTGCTTTTGGCCGAGAAGGCTTTCTTAGCCGTGGCCATCTCGTACAGCACAGAGCCAAATGAGAAAATATCGCTGCGCGCGTCCGCTTCACCGCCCTCGAGTTGCTCGGGCGACATGTATTGATACGTTCCCACAATTGTTCCTTGCGCGGTGAGCGCATCACTTTGCGCCTTGCCCACCAGCGGGCGGCTCACCGTCGGCGAGCTCGAAAAATCGCCGGCAATCGGCGGCACACTTGCTTTCGCCAGACCAAAATCAAGCAGCTTCGCGCCTGACTTCGTGAGCATGATGTTGCCAGGTTTCAAATCGCGATGAATCACTCCCTGACGGTGGGCGCGGTCGAGCGCATCCGCGACCTCGATCGCATATCGCAAGAGCTCGTTGTTCGCGAGCGGGCCGTTCTCCAAACGCTTTGAGAGTGTCTCGCCCTCGATATACTCCATCACCAGATACTCGACGCCGTCCTGATTGCCAACGTCATAGAGCGCGCAAATGTGTGGATGGTTGAGGCTGGAAACAGCGCGCGCTTCTCGTTCGAATCGCTGGCGAACTTCCGGCGTGTCCGCCAGACCTTGCGGGAGAATTTTGATGGCGACAGTGCGGTCCAGCCGCGTGTCGCGCGCTCGATACACTTCGCCCATGCCGCCCGCACCGAGCAGCGATTGAATTTCGTAAGGACCGAGTTTCGTTCCAGCGGCGAGAGCCATCGGTGCGCGCGATTATAGTCTAGGGAACAGCGTTGCTGCATGCACTTCTGTCCGGCTTAGCGCACAAGTCTGGTATCCGCGTTTGAACGAAGCCGCTGGCGCGGCGGACGCTTCGCGTGCTATGCTCCTCGCGTCATGCCGCAACGTAGCGCTTTTAACTGCGATTTTCGCTTTTCTCTGATTTTCCTAAGCTATGCAAAATCAATAGACTACAGACGAAAAAGGATTCAATTCCCATAGCCGTTAGAACGGCTCCAACCATTAGCCCGCATCCACCGCAACCGCCAGCGGCCACCTTCAAACGGCTCTATCGAACGCGCGAAGAGCACCTCGCCCGACTTCACACTTTTGCGAAAACGCGCCTCCGATAGAGCACTAACGTTAGTCAGGCATGTCGATTATTTCCCAGAGCGATCGTAGTGATTGGGCTCTTCCCCAGTTGCGCAACAATATTGCTCTCGGACTCAAACCGTTCGCTCAGCAATGCGCTCCGCGCGCGGCAGCGGTGAGTGTTTCCCTCCTACCGTTTTGGTAAGCTGTCGGCGCTCTACGGAAAACACTTTGAGGAGGTTCGCGATGCATCTCCGACTCATGGCCGTGTGTTGCGTGTTCGCTATGTGGTCGCCAGGGGCGATGGCGCAGACGGAAACGAGCGGCACGGCCCCAGATCACACCGTTAGTGCGCCTGCGATCTCGCCGAGCAACACGCAGCCTCGCGCCCGTGATCTCGGGGTGCCCTTCGATGGGACACCCGGACCATTGAACGCGATCACCGACGTTGCAGGTGTAGAGGTGGGATACAAAACGCTTATCTCTGGCCAAGGCCGACTCGTCATCGGCAAGGGTCCCGTTCGTACCGGCGTGACCGCCATCCTTCCACGTGGAAAGCAAGGCACCAGGAGCGTTTTCGCAGGGTATTTCGTCGGAAACGGAAATGGGGATATGACCGGTACGCACTGGATTGAGGAAAGTGGTCTGCTTGAAACGCCGATACTCATAACCAATACGGGAAGCGTCGGCGTCGTGCGCGACGCCGCGGTCGCCTGGATGGTGCAACAAAAGCGACCCGGCGACTTCTGGTACCCGGTCACTGCCGAAACCGCCGACGTACCTCTGAATGACATCAAAGGCCAGCACGTCACCGCGCAGGACGCATGGGATGCGTTGAACTCCGCCACGGGAGGCCCGCTGCTCGAGGGCAACGTTGGCGGTGGCACCGGAATGATCTGCAACGGCTTCAAGGGAGGAACCGGAACATCGTCTCGTCGGCTCAGCGCTGCGGATGGCGGCTATACAGTCGGCGTGCTCGTTCAATGCAACTACGGCGGATCGCAGCAATTGAGGGTCGCAGGGATTGCCGTGGCCCGGGAAATGAATCTCCAGCGGCCTTGCGTCGAGAAGCTCCTTGATCCACCGGTGGTGTTCTGGTGGAACGGAACACCCGCTCCAGTCTGCAACCCAAAAGTAGCCACCACCGCCGATGGCGTCCGCGCCTCTGAAGAGGGCTCCATCATCGTGATCGTCGCGACCGACGCCCCGCTGACGCCGGACCAGTTGAAGCGCCTTGCCCGCCGCGTCTCCGTTGGTCTGGGAAGAGTGGGAGCCATCGAAGGAGACGAGTCGGGCGACATATTCCTCGCATTCTCGACCGCTAACGCGGGAGCCGACGAAGGCAACAGCGCTCAACCTCCCTTCAACTACCCGAATGCCACGATCCAGCGTATGCAAAGCTGGAAGATGGATGCGATGTTTACCGCCGTGGTGCAGGCGACCGAGGAGTCCGTCATTAACACCATCATCGCCGCAAAGACCATGGTTGGCGCAGACTATTGGACCATCCCGGCATTGCCGCACGATCAACTACAACAAGTCTTGCGCAAACACGGGCTGCTGCAACCGTGATCGCCTTTGTCTTTTGTGCTGCTAGTGGATTGAGAGCAGAGCAAGTAGAATTCTGGCGACAATGGCAGCTAGTAGATTCCACGGCAAACTTCGAATTGTTTCTCTTGCGCCGAATGTCACATCCATTCTGCTGGAGCTAGGAGCGGGCCGCGATCTCGTCGGCGTCAGCAAATGGTGCAAAGACGTTGCCGACGTGGGCCGCCGCCCGCAAGTCGGTGATTGCTGGAAAATGGATATCGACGAAGTAATGCGGCTGAAGCCCACCATGCTGATCGGCTCTGTGCCCTTTGCTCCCGATACAGTTGCTAAACTTCTGGCGCAGCCCGTAACTTTTGTCGCCATAAATCCGCGAACCCTCGCAGACATCGAGCGAGACATCCACGTACTCGGAAGCATCGTTAATCGTGCGAAAGGCGCGGAGAAATTGATCAAGAAGATGAAGCAAGGATTCCACGCTGTGGCGAATGCCGCACGCACAAAGCGCGTCACCCGCCTTCCGCGAGTTTATTGCGAGGCGTGGCCCAAGCCGCGCATCAGTTCCCCTCCCTGGGTAGCAGAACTGGTCGAAATTGCAGGTGGCAAGATGGCCGTCGCTTCAGGCCAGCGCGTAACCGATGAAGATGTGGCGGCGGCAAACCCGGACATCATCGTGCTAGCGTGGGCCGCCGCCGGAAGCAGATCGAAGCCGGCGACCGCACTGCAAAATCCCGCGTGGCGAGACGTGCCGGCAATAAAAAACCGACGCGTTTTCGTGGTCCGCGATGAACTATTAAATACACCCGGCCCTCCGTTGATCAAAGGTGTCTGGAAATTGTTACAGATAATTCACAGCCTGCCCGCAAAAGGCCTGGAATGAAGACAGTCGTAGCCGCGCTCATCGAATCGGACGGCAAACTTCTCGTGTGCCAGCGCCGACGCACCGATTCCTTCGGCTTGATGTGGGAATTTCCCGGCGGAAAATTGGAACCAGGAGAAACCCCGGCCCAAGCGATCGCGCGCGAGTTGTACGAAGAATTGGGAGTCACCGCGCAGATCGGGCAGGAGATTTATCGTACCCGCCACCAATACTCTGAACTCGCCGAGCCGATAGATCTGATTTTCTTCACAGCTACGCTAAATACCGCCGAGATTCGCAACCAGGCATTCGAAACCATGGAATGGCGGGCGCGCGAAACTCTCCACGAATTGAATTTCTTGCCCGCCGACCGCGAATTCGTGGCCAAGCTCTTCGGAAAAACTTAACCCTCCGCGTGAGCGCGTTTATCCCCGGATTGTCTAGAACATTTCATCGGAGAAACACCAATCCTCTGAATGCACGCAAGGCCGCGATGGGTGTATTCTAGAAGCTCGAAGATAATCCGGCGCCGAAGTGTTCCGGCAGCTTCGGCATTTTGAAGAGTACGAGGGCAATCGAAGCAATGGACAACGAACTTAGTACACCGATACAAGGTTTGGACGGCTCCGAAATTCAGGAGTGGCTCGAATCGTTGGATTCGGTTCTGCAATCGAGCGGCCCGGACGTTGCGTCCTACATTCTTGAGCGGTTGCAGGCTCACGCCAAAGTAGTCGGCATCGATATTCCATTCACCGCCACCACGCCTTACGTAAACACAATTCCTCATCAGTTGCAGCCGGCCTTCCCCGGCGATCAGCAGCTCGAACGGCGAATCAAGAGCCTGGTCCGCTGGAACGCCATCGCCATGGTTGTGCGCGCGAATCGCGAAGAGCACAACATTGGCGGCCACATTTCCACTTACGCTTCCGCTGCCACGCTTTACGAAGTTGGCTTCAACCATTTTTTCCGCGCACGCACACCCGAATTCGAGGGCGACATTATTTATTTTCAAGGACACGCCTCTCCCGGAATTTATTCACGCGCATTCCTCGAAGGCCGCCTCTCCGCGGGGCAGCTCGAAAATTTCCGCCGCGAACTGAAATCCGGCGGCGGCCTTACGTCCTATCCGCACCCGTGGCTCATGCCCGAGTTTTGGGAATTCCCCACCGTCTCCATGGGGCTCAGCCCGCTGATGGCCATCTATCAGGCCCGCTACAACCGTTACCTAGAAAATCGCGGGCTTAAGGCTGAAACCGATGCAAAAGTTTGGGCGTTCCTCGGAGACGGCGAGACGGACGAACCGGAATCTCTCGGGGCCATCGGCCTGGCGGCGCGAGAAAAACTCGACAACCTGATTTTCGTCGTGAATTGTAACTTGCAGCGTCTCGATGGCCCCGTGCGCGGCAACGGCCAAATTATTCAGGAGCTCGAAGCCGAATTCCGCGGCGCCGGATGGAACGTGATCAAAGTTCTGTGGGGCACCGAATGGGATCCAATTCTCGAGCGCGACACCGAAGGCCTCCTAGTCAAGCGCATGGGCGAACTGGTTGACGGCGAATATCAAAAGCTCGTGGTTTCCCCCGGCGCGTACGTTCGCGAACATTTCTTCGGCTCGAGCCCTCAGCTCCTGAAACTCGTCGAGCCGCTTTCCGACGAGCAACTTCGCCGCCTCCGCCTGGGCGGACACGATCCCAGAAAAGTGTATGCCGCATTTAAAGCTGCGGTGGAACATCGCGGCGCGCCCACTGTCATTCTCGCGCGCACGATCAAAGGCTACGGCCTCGGCGAGGCTGGAGAAGGCAAAAACGTTACGCACCAGCAAAAGAAACTGAACGAAGACGAGCTCCGCGAATTTAGAACGCGTTTCGATATTCCAGTCACCGACGAGCAGTGCACCGAGGTTCCCTTCTACCGTCCACCAGATGACAGCGAAGAAATTCGCTACCTGCGCGCGCGTCGCCAGGAGCTTGGCGGTTATGTTCCGCAGCGCCGAGTCCGCGCGAAAGCAGTCGCCGCGAACCTGGAAGAGTCTTTCAAGGAATTTTCCGCCGGCAGCGATGGACGCGAAATTTCCACCACCATGGCTTTCGTCGCCATCCTGCGCAAATTGCTCCGCGATCCCGAACTCGGCAAGTTAATCGTTCCCATCGTGCCGGACGAAGCGCGTACCTTCGGCATGGAATCGCTTTTCCGCACCGTCGGAATTTATTCCAGCGTGGGCCAACGCTACGAGCCGGTGGACGTGAACACCCTGCTCTACTACAAAGAAGCCAAAGACGGCCAGATCCTGGAAGAAGGAATCACCGAGGCGGGGTCCATGGCTTCGTTCATCGCCGCCGGCACCGCTTACGCCACGCACGGCATCAACACCATTCCGTTTTTTATTTTTTATTCCATGTTCGGATTTCAGCGCATCGCGGATTTTATCTGGGCCGCTGCGGATATGCGCGTCCGCGGATTTATGCTGGGCGGCACTTCCGGCCGCACCACGCTTGCCGGCGAAGGCCTCCAGCACCAGGACGGCAACAGTCACGTCCTCGCGCTCACCGTCCCCAACCTGCGCGCCTACGATCCGGCATATGCCTACGAGCTCGCCGTCATCATCCAGGACGGCATCCGCCGCATGTACCAAGACGGTGAGAGCATTTTTTACTACATCACCGTGATGAACGAGCCTTATGCCATGCCAGAAATGCCCGGCGACGTAACCGAAGGCATCCTCAAGGGCATGTACAAATTCCGCGCCTCGCGCAATAAAAAATCAAGGTTGCGCGCGCAACTCTTTGGCAGTGGCGCCATCCTCAACGAAGCGCTTCGCGCCCAGGAAATTCTGGAACAGAAATACGGCGTGGCTGCCGATGTCTGGAGCGTCACCAGCTACAAGGCGCTCTATAGCGACGGAATCGAGACCGACCGCTGGAACCGCCTGCATCCCGGCGAAAAGCCGCGCGTCCCTTATGTCGCCCAGACGCTGAAAGATTCGCCCGGAGTGATTGTCGCGGCCACCGATTACTTGAAGACTTTGCCGCACATGATCAGCTCGTGGATTCCGCGCCGCATCGCGTCGCTGGGCACCGACGGCTTCGGCCGCAGCGAAGGCCGCACCTCGTTACGCGATTTCTTCGAAGTGGACGCGCGCTTCATCACGCTCGCCACCCTCAACGAACTTTTCCTCGACGGAAAAATCGAAGAAAAAGTCGTGGAGAAGGCCATCGCCGACCTCGGCATCAACAGCAACAAACCCAATCCCGTAACTTCGTAACGTGCGCATCAAAGTTTTTTCGCGGCGAAGGCGGCCGCGCTCTCAAACATTACTCGCCGCCCTAAGAATACGTTGCCATTCCGAGGAGCGCAGCGACGAGGGACCTGCTGTTTGGCGAGCATTATTGCAGCTCCATCTGGCGACCGCTCGCCCGCAGAGCGTAAGCCATCATTCCGGATCGGTTTTTCGCCGCGCATCAATCTTTCTTTGCTGCGAAGGCAGCCGCGGCCTCTTTGGACGTGACCACCGGCACAATTTCAAAATCCATCAGGTCTTTCCATTCGGCGGTCCACTGCTGAAACAATTCCGGACGCTCGCACTCCATCAGTTGGAAGCAGCGGTCGAAATTCCGCTCGATCCAGCTATCCACATATTTCAGCCCCTTGGGCATCATGCGACCTTTGCTTTGCAAACGCTCGTAAATCGGCGCGGCGTCGCGCTCCTTGAATCGTTCGATCACCATGAACAGCATGAGCCCTCCTTCAAATCAGTGACCTTCCGCCATCTGCCACAATTGTCTGGCCGGTGACGAATTCGGCAGTGGCCAGGTACGCGACGGCGTCGGCAATGTCGTCGCCAGTGCCGGTGCGATGCAGAGGGACGCGTCGAATATATTCTTCGTCGGGCGGCTCGCCGGGAAACTGGATCGTCCCGGGCGCCACGCTGTTCACCAGAATTTCTGGAGCGAGCGCGCGCGCCAGGCAGCGCGTCAACATGATCGTCCCCGCCTTCGACACGCAGTAGTGCGTGTAAAGCGGCCAGGCCAGCAGCCCTCCGAGCGACGACAAATTAATGATGCGCCCGCGTCCCTGGCGTTTCATGATCGGCGCGGCCGTCTGCGCACATAGGAATTGCGATTTCAGGTTGGCGTTCATGATGCGGTCCCATTGCTCTTCGGTCAGGTCTTCAAACTTGGCAGGAAAAAAGATGCCCGCGTTGTTCACTAGAATGTCCAGCCGCCCGAATTCGTTTTCCGTCGCAAGAAATAATTTCTGAACGTCGGCGCGCTGGCTGACGTCCCCTTCCACCGCAATGGCGCGCCGCCCGCCAGCGCGAATCTCCTTGGTAAGCTGCTCCGCCTCCGACTTCGACTCCAGATAATTCACCACCACCTCCGCGCCCTCGGACGCGAGCCGTAGCGCAATGCTCCGCCCCACCCGCTTCGCCCCGCCAGTAACCAGCGCCACTTGTCCTTCCAACGCCTTCCCCGCCATTGCTTCTGACCTCCTGCTCGTTGCGGCTTGGTGAGTCGATGACACGTTAGCACTTTGCAGGGCGGGACGGAACGGCGAGAACTTTTCGTTCGTCCGGGAAGCGCGGCGCTTGTGGTTTTGGGATGCATGCTGGCTTCGCTGCTCTTTATGTGGATCCTGAATCGTCTTTGGCCATCGGAACGGCGGCGCGACCGCAGCGACATCATCGGCTGGCAAGTGGGCGTGCTGGGCACAACCTACGCGGTGATTCTGGGATTTATGTTGTACGCGGTGTGGACGACGTTCCAGGAAGCGGATATCAACGCGGAGACAGAGGCGAATTGTCTGGTGAGCGTTTTCCGGGTGGCGGATGGGTTGCCTGCGGCACAACGCGACGAAGTTCATCGGCTCGCGCGTCAGTACGCGGACGTGGTGATTAGGCAAGAGTGGCCCACGATGGTACGAGGAAAGCTGGGCCTGTCGGGCCACCAGACGATCGAGAAGTTATGGACAGCGGAGCTGCAAACCAAGCCGGACTCGTTCGCGCAGCAGACGGCTATGAATCTGGCGCTCACGGAAATTGACAGCATGACGGAACATCGACGCGTGCGACAACTTCAAAGCCAGTCCAAACTTCCCGCGATACTGTGGATTGTGTTGATCGTGGGCGGAATTATTACGATGCTTTCTTCGTGCATGTTTGGCATTGACAATTTTATTTTGCATGCGCTGCAGGTGGTTTCGCTGACGTTGCTGCTCGCGCTGATCCTGCTCGCCATCGCCGACATTGATCGGCCATTTCAGGGCTACGGGCTCCGCAGGGCTTCGCTTCGGACAAGCTCAACGAACAACCAAGCATTAAAAGCAAAATCTAAAAAGGGGCCATTTTAATCGAGGTAAGAATAGGGACACTTTAATCGAGCTTTGACAAAGGCTGACCTATAACTTGACATTTCGTTCGCGCAGATATATGAGCGCACAACGTGCCGGCAGTGGAGGCATCGGTACCTGAAGGAGCGCGTGATGAACTGGACTCAGGTATACGACCCGTTGGGCCACTGGTGGCTCTCCACGCTGGTTGCTGCGCTGCCGATCATCGTGCTGTTCTCGCTCCTGGCGGGCTTGCGCGTTAAGCCACATTGGTGCGCGATTGCGGGCGCATGCACCGCAATACTGGTCGGCATACTGATATTCCACATGCCGCTGATACTGGCCGCGTCGGCATTTACATATGGGGTGGCCTACGGCGTATTGAAAATCGCTTGGATTGTTCTCGCCGCGGTATATCTGTACGACATCTCGGTGGAAACCGGACAGTTTGAAATCATGAAGGAATCGATTGCCGGGATTACGCCCGACCGGCGTCTGCAAGTGCTGCTGGTGGCGTTTTGTTTTGGCGCGTTCATCGAAGGGGCGGCGGGATTTGGAGCGCCGGTGGCGATTGCGGGCGCGTTCATGATCGGTCTGGGATTTAGGCCGTTTCATGCTGCTGCGCTCAATTTGATTGCGAATACGGCGCCAGTGGCCTGGGGCGCGATCGGCACGCCGGTGCACGCGCTGGCGGCGGTCTCGGGGCTGCCTGAATCGGACTTGAGCGCAATGATCGGCCGCATTCTGCCGTTTACGGCGGTAATTGTGCCGCTGTGGCTTGTGCGAACGATGGTGAACTGGCAGGAGACGTTCGAAGTGCTGCCGGCGATTATCGTGGTAGGCGTTTCGTTCGCGGTGACGCAATTCATTTGGGCCAATCATGTGGATAGCAATCTAGTGGATATTGCGGCGGCGGTGGTGTCGATCATTGTGACGATTATTTTCCTGCGGTTCTGGAAGCCGAAACGAATATGGCGGTTTGATTACGACAAGGCTGAAGGCGCCGCTGTTGGCGCGACCGCGCCCGGCGAAGTTGTTGACGATATGGGCGGAAAATGGCCCGCCAAGGTTTATGATGACTATGTTGCGCCGAAAAAATATCCCGCTGGGGTGATATTGAAGGCGTGGATGCCGTTTGCGATTCTCTCGCTGTTCGTTCTGCTGTGGGGGCTGCCGACTGTAAAACTCGCGATTAATCAGGCGACTACGCCCGCGTTCCATGTGGTGCAGGCTGACGGAAAAGTCCGTCCTGGGCCGCCGGGATGGAACTGGCCGTATTTGCACAACGCGATTTCGCGCTCGACTCCGGTTGTGGCAAAGCCCACCCCGGAAGGCGCGCGTTACGATTTCAACTGGCTTTCGGCGACTGGCAGCGGCTGCTTCCTTGCTGCGCTTGTTACGGGACTATTTCTCGGTATGAGTCCGGTGGCGTTGATGAAAACATTCTGGCGCACGCTGGTGCGCATGCGGGTCGCGATGATTGCGATTTCGTTCATGCTGGGCTTGGGATTTGTTACGCGTTATTCAGGGCTCGACGCGGTGCTCGGTCTGGCGTTCACACGCACGGGCTGGCTGTATCCGTTCTTCGGGACGTTTTTGGGCTGGCTTGGCGTTGCGCTCACGGGCAGCGACACATCTTCGAATGCGCTTTTCGGTAGCTTGCAGCGAATCACTTCGCAACAGCTTGGGATTGATCCTGTGCTGATGTGCGCGGCGAATAGCGCCGGCGGCGTGATGGGCAAGATGGTGGACGCGCAGTCGATCACTATCGCCACCTCGGCAACCGAGCAAGTGGGTAACGAAGGCATGATTTTCCGGTTTGTTTTCTGGCACTCGATTGCGCTAGGCGCCATTGTTGGCGTGATCGTGATGTTGTATGCCTACGTATTCCCGCATTTCGTTCCGCACGGCTTGACCTTCGTGAAGTAACTCCGGAGGGACTAACCGATGCAACCAACTGCGCCATCCTCGGACGGAAACGTTCCGAGGCCTTCGAATTGTACATTCCGTCTTGCGAGCGTCCATCTTTCTCTACACTTAGGCTGGCGAAAAGGTCCTTCGGCATAACCAGCAGCCTCTGGATCGTACCTTTACCACGGCGTTTGGACTATTTGCCGCGGCAACCGGCGTTGCCGCGTTTGTTGTGTGGACCAAAACGATCCAGTCGGCGCTCGATCTCCTGCAGACACAACCTGACGACATGTCTGCCCTTAATCTCTGGAGATCGGGCAGAATACTCAGCTACGTTGTGGCGGAAAGCGTGTTGCTCTTCGGCCTTTCACTGCGGATCTTCGGAGGAACGCTTGCTCTGTCGGCGCCGTTTTATATCGTTGCAGTCGTGCTTATGCTTTTCTTGCGTCCTCGGCGGCCGTAATCCCTGCCACTTCGCGGCCTTTTCCCCCGGCTCGTTCGCCGCGGCGAACGACCGGCGCGGCCCCGAATATTCCCTGCTAGAATCGGGGAGGCGCGTGGGGAGGGGGCATGAAGATTGATTTGCTGGCAATTGCGGCGCATCCGGATGACGTGGAGCTGACCTGCGGCGGAACGGTGTTGAAGATGGCGCAGGTGGGTTACCGCACGGGCATTCTCGACCTAACTAAGGGAGAAACGGGGACGCGCGGAACGCCGGAGATTCGTCTGCGCGAAGCGGCGCGGGCTGCGAAAATTTTGAAGGCCAGCGTGCGCCGAAATCTGGGGCTGCCGGATGCGCGGTTGGAAATGCGCGAAGAATACAAAATGGCAATCGCAGAAGTGATTCGCGAGCTGCAACCGAAGACGGTGATACTTCCCTACTGGAAAGGGCGTCATCCGGACCATTACAACGCGGCGGAACTTGGGTACGAGGCTTGCTTTGTGGCGGGACTGAAAAATTACCCGCTGAGTGGGCGCGCGTTTCGTCCCTTTAAGATTCTGTATGCGGCGGCATATGAAAATGCGCGTCCCACTTTTTGCGTGGATATTTCGAAGCAATTCGAAGCGAGGCGGCGAGCGATTTTGGCGTACAAATCGCAATTCGAGCCGCCGGAAAAAGATCGCAAGTCGAAAGTGTATTTGCCGCTCGATGGGCTGGAAGCGCGGATGAATCTGACAGCGACGGCTTACGGACGGATGATTGGTGTGAGGTACGCAGAAGGATTCATCGTGAAGGAAGCTATGCGCGTGGATGATGTGGTGCAGATGCAGGTGCGGTCGATATAAGTGAAAAGCGCGTTGAGCAAATGGAAGAAGACGCAGCACAAACCTTTCTTGGTTGGAGAAGTGGATAACCACAGTTTACAGATTCTTGACACACTCATGACACACCCGTGACACATGCGCACCCCGCGGCGATGTAAGACATCGTCCACAAGCGGATTGAATCGAGTTGATGCTCGATCACATTCCACAGCTCAAATAAAAGGGGTGCGAAAACATGAAAAGGGAAAATCCTTCCTCTACTGGTTTAGCTCGCGCTACTTCTGCTTCACCCACCGAAAAAGTCAACTCATCTGATTCGCAGAACGGTGTGAAACGCCGATCATTCTTGAAAGGCGTCGGATTGACCGGGATTGCATTGTCAGGCGGTGCCTTATTCGCGGGCGAAGCCGAAGCACAGAACGGATTCCCTAGCAGTCTCACCGCTGGCGACGCTGCAATCCTACGATTCCTAGCCGCGGCTGAGCTCCTGGAGACCGACCTGTGGCAGCAATACGCTGAGCTTGGCGGAGTCACTTCGGGCAAGCAGAACCCTTACCAAAAGGCCTTTCAACGGCTTGATAGCGACGGCTCCCAGTACATCACCAGCAACACCCTCGATGAACTAAGCCACGCAGAATTTCTCAATGATTATCTCTTGTCGAAAGGCGCAGAGCCCGTGGATCTGGACGGTTTCCGAACTTTGCCGAGCAGCCAGGCATCGGGCGCCCAACAAATGGGCCGACTCACCAACCTGACGAACCTAACCGTAGACACAAGCTGGTACACCCGCTATCGAAGCACCGAAAATCCGGACATGGGTGCGACTTTCCCACAAGCCATCGAGCTGGTAAATCTAACAGCTATTCCCCGCACCAATGCAGATTTCGGGCCGCCTGATCACATACAGGCGATCGCCAATACGGCGGCTTTTCATTTCGCAATGATTGAGCAAGGAGGCAGTACTCTCTACTCAGCCATGGCCCAAAAGGCTAGTAATTTGGAAGTTCTGCGAATCATTGTAAGCATTGGCGGAGACGAGGTAGCGCATTTCCTGGAGTGGGTGGATTTCTCGGGCAACGGCGTGCAGCCGCCAATCGCTCCGTTCACCGATCCTACGAATGGACTTAGGTTTCCGAACTTCAACGCGACGGGAAACCCCTTGCTGCAAACCAACCTGATTTTCCCGGTTCCCTGTGAGTTCATCAACCCGGATCTGCCACGTTGTGCCGTGATTCGCCCCACGAATCCGAAGGGAATCGCCATGGGAGTAGTTAATTTCTTGACGGGGACCGGACTCTTTATCGGCCAGTCCCCAGATTTCTTTAAGACGCTCACCACTCTCGCAAAACAGGCGGACGCGGCTCAACGCGGATTTTGATCAACCGAATGTAGCGGTCCGTTGTCTTCTTCCCGGTGAGGGAATGCGGCCAGCAAGATAGAGGGCGGACCGTATTCCCAGGCCGATATGGCGCTTGCTCGGGAACGTAGCGAACATGCGATGCTGTGGCGCAGAGGATTTTTTACCAAGACGTGACAATCTCGAGGAACCCAGGTTCAGTTGTGTCAACCTCCCGCGTAGGCGCTTAGCAATCTCGCTCCAACCCCGTAGAACCGTTGAGTCGGGAAAGCGCGGCGCAACAGGATGATTAGCTCACATCTTATAACTAACCAGAGCGCTAAGAAACTTCAGCGGTATAGAAGACCATGGCTGACGTTCTGATTTCCGGTGGCGGTCTTGCTGGATCCGCCCTCGCAATACTGCTCGGACGTCGCGGCTTACGGGTGGAGCTTTTCGAGTGCGGGCGCTTTCCCAAAGAGAAGCCTTGCGGTGAGGGACTGATGCCCGCCGGCGTGGCCGTCTTGCGTCGTTTGGGAGTCGCGGAAGCGGTGGGAGGCGCTCCTTTCTGCGGCGTACGCTACCACGTGCGAAATCGAATTGCTGAGGGCAGATTCCCGGCCACTGACGGGCTGCCCGTGCTTGGTTACGGCCAGCGCCGCAAGCACCTCGATGAAGTTCTGTTCCGCACTGCGGCTGCTGTACCGGGAGTTACAGCCCACACCGGGGCGAGGGTAAGTGCCCCATTGAAAGAGAATGGCCGCGTTGTTGGCGTGCTTGTCAACGGAGAAGCTCATCGCGCTCCGCTCGTCGTGGCCGCCGACGGAGCGCATTCCTGGTTACGCCGTCTTATGGGCTTGAGTGTTCCATCGCGGCGCAAGCGATTGGGAATGCGAGCACATTTCCGACTCGCTTCAGGACAAGATCATCCGCCATGGGTCGATATTTTTCTGGGTCGAGGTCACGAACTCTATGTGACGCCTTTGCCCGAGCGTGAATTGCTCGTGGTAGCCTTGGCAGATGGTCGGCAGTTCGACGGACCGGTCGGGCACGCGTTCCAACGCTGGATCGTTGCGCAGCCAGAATTAGCGAAGCGTTTAGAAGGGGCAAGACAGGTAACTCCGCTACTTGGGACATCGCCAGTGACCGAGCGCGCCCGCACGGGCGTCGCGCCTGGGTTTGCATTGCTCGGCGACGCGGCTGGATCTCTTGATCCGATTACCGGCGGGGGGATGGCTCAGGCTTTGATGTCTGCCGAGCTGTTGGCCCGGTATATTCCCGAACGCCTGGGTTCAGATGATTCCTGGCTTTGGGGCTTCGAGCGTACACGGCGGGCCTATCTTCGTGACTATCGCATACTGACCGGCATGGTGCTGTGGATGGCCGATCATCCACGGATTGGTGAACCGCTTCTCCTGTTCCTAAAAACTGCCCCAGCTTTTTTCTCTCACTTGATCGGAGTTTCCGGTGGTGTCCGTCGGCTGTTGGCTTTTCCTTGGAACCGCGAATTGGATTTCAAAGCTGCTGCGGGAATCACACAATCCTCCTGCCGCGAGCAGGGAGCCGCGACAATCGGGCTGAGCGAGTCGACGGACTTATCGAGTTGCGTCGTGCAACGTAGGAATGCGGATGAAAGCATTTAATGTCAGACTACGGAGCGGTGCCGCGGCAATCCTCGTTGCTGATGAGAAGCCTCTTTATTTGAAAGCTGGCGCGGAATTCTACACCGTTGAAGATCTAATCGCTGGCGAGAGGCCCTATCTTCAAGAGGGTGGCGGCGAATCCATTCGGCCTGTGATCGAGTGGAACGACGCGGTTGGATTGGCGGCCGCAAACCGCCCGGGCGGTGCATAAGACTTACTGTTTATGCAGGTGGCCTGGGGATACGATATCGCGCAGGATCCACAGCGGCCGAGCTGGAAATCTGGAGACTTCTTCGGCGAAATCTTCGGCCACAAGTAGTTTTTCGAGCTAGGCAAGGACTTCTAGAACTGATCGGATTCCTGGGTGTAGGTAAACCCGGGGAGGGCTTGCGCTGTGCCGCGACGGTCTACTTTGACTTTTACGGTGCCTTCGGCTTCCGCGCCGGTCTTGCGCAGCAAGGCGTAGGTAGCTATGGCTTCGTTGTAAACCTTAGTAATCAAATAAGATTCGCCGGAATCGTCTTTCTTCCAGACTTGGCCAACTTGGATTTTGCCGACAGGCATAGTACGAATGTAGACAGATTCAAGTTGGGCGTCAATAACAGTGCCAGAGGAAGATTCTCAGGGGAAACCTCCGGTATGGTCGGCGAACAGCAGGAACTCTTGCCTCCGAACTCGATTGCAGACTTCAGAGACGAACAACAAGCTGAGCTGGCCACCAATGTAAAATCTTCGCGGGCGGGAAACTAATTGGCGGCGGGTGCCATCCAAGCATTTATCGTGACGGCGCTGGGGTGGGGTGTATAATCCTGGCAAAGTTGTTGGGAGGTCCCATGAAGAAAAGCCTAGCAGGGCAATTGGGAACGCTGATCATAGCCGCCTCGCTACTCAGTCCTGCGACAATCGCCGGGCCTATTCAGCAATCGTCAACGCCACCTCCCAGCCAGCAACAACAAAACGGATCGTCGCAGTCGGGCCAGCAACCGTCAACGGCACCAGCACAAAACTCTCCCCAGTCAGGCCAGCAACCTACCACCACGCCGGCGCAAGGTAGCCAGCAGCCGCAGTCGGGTCAACAAACTACTCCGTCCGCGCAGACTCCACCGCAACCCGGGCAGCAGCAGCCTCCTGTATCGCAAACTTCGAAGCCGGATGAGTCAACGGCGCAAGACCAAAGCGCTCCGGGAACGGGCGACAAGAATCCGGATACGCTGCCGATTCAGCAGATGCCGACGGACCCGAACGTCAAGGCCGGCTCCAAGCAGGATGTGAATGCCATCGGCAACCGCAGTGTTGGCCACGGGCTGAACTTTTATTCGCTGGAACATGAAATCGCGTTGGGCAAGCAGCTATCGCAAGAGGTTGAGAAGCAAGCAAAATTTATTAACGACCCGGTAGTGAATGAGTATGTGAACCGCGTGGGGCAGAACCTGGTGCGCAACTCGGATGCGCAGGTGCCGTTCACGATCAAGGTGATCGATTCGGACGTGGTGAACGCGTTCGCGCTGCCCGGTGGATTTTTCTACGTGAATAGCGGACTGATTTTGCACGCGGATGAAGAGTCGGAACTAGCCGGCGTGATGGCGCACGAGATCGCGCATGTGTGCGCGCGACACGGCACCAAGCAAGCCACCAAGGGCGACATCATACAGATTGGCGCGATGGTGGCGACCATCTTCATTCCTTACACTTGGGCCGGATACGCGATCTACCAGGGCATGCAGTTTGCGATTCCCATGACGTTTTTGAAATTCACGCGCGAGAATGAAGCAGAGGCCGACTACCTGGGACTGCAGTATATGTATAAGGCCGGATACGATCCGAACGCGTTTGTGTCGTTCTTTGAAAAGGTGCAGGCGGATGAGAAGAAACAGCCCGGGACGATCCCGAAGGTTTTCTCCACGCATCCTCCCACGCCGGACCGCATCGTGAAAGCGCAGAATGAAATTGCGACGATTTTGCCCGCGCGCGATGAATACATCGTCACCACCTCGGAATTTGACACGGTGAAGCGCCGTCTGCAGATGATCGAAATGAATATGAAGGTGGACGACAAGAAGAATCCGAACAAGCCTTCGCTGCGCAAGAAGACGGATCAAAATCCGAACGCAGGGTCTACGAGCGGAGGCGATCCGCAGTCAACGAGCAGCGATCCTACGGCGTCCGATCCCGACCGGCCAACGCTGCAACGGCGGCCGGATCCGAACGCTCAGCCGTAATCAGAGAGGTTTTAACTCGAAAGTTTGATTCGCGTCTGAGCGTCATAATCCCGGTATGTTTTCCGTTCCTCCGATTCTAGGCTTCATTTTCTTAGTCGTGTACGCTGCTTTTGGTTTGGCAATTGCTGTCCGTAGCGGATGGCTAAGCTCCCCGATCATGAAGACCGGCCTCGGTGGCCTCACTAAAGATTTATTTTTGGGTTCGTTTGGTTTTTTGGCAGGATTCTTCGGTGCAAATTCATGCCGTGGCCACAGAACACCGTCTCTGAGCGCCTTGCAGGCGGCGGCACTATGACCTCAACAACGAATAGATAGCAGCACCCCGAGCGGGTGGCCATCGCTGTAGCAATTCTTTTGCCGGTCCTACAGGAGTGGTATCGTTCGAGGCGAAAGCGTACGGTTACTGACTGACGAGTTAGCGGGCGTGGACTTCGGCGACACCCAGACGCTTAAGGCCTTCGGCGTAATACTTGCGGTAGAGGATGTCCCACTCTTCGCTGCCTTCCAGAATTTCTTTTTTCTGTGAAGCGATTTTCGCGCGGACTTCAGTGTCAACCTGCTCTTCGACCTTGAGCAGCGAGGACAAAATGGTGACAATTTCCTGGCGAATGGTGTCGCGGTCTTCCACGAAATCTACGTCCGGGCTGGACACCAGAAGGTCGATGATTCGGTGAGAGATGCGAACGGTTTTCTCACGAGTCAGGCGCATATCAGCGGAGAATTAACTTCCTTTCACGGGCGAGTTGGCCTTTCACTTTCTTGAACATTTCCTGATACGAAACGCCCGTGCGCTTCATTTCATCCGAATACTTCGCAAGAATCTCGCGGACTTCTTCATTTACGCGGTCTTCCACGGTGACTTCATCGGCCATCACCTGACGCACCTGCTGCGTGAGGTTTTCTATGTTCTTTATTTCGATCATCTTTTGGGCCGCGAGGCGTTTCACCAGCTCTTTGGCCATATAGCCGACATAATCCCGCGACAGAAGCATTCCGTTTGGCTCCGCAACTTATGACGAGCATTTCAGTCTACTGGCTGGGGATTCAAAGTGTCAAGGCGGGTCGTTTTCGAGCGTCGATCCAAGTCGGAGCGGAAAGCGCGAGTTTGAGGAAGTCGAAAGAATCGTGCCGCAAACCGGAAGACGAGTGCTGCGGCAATCAAACCCGCCATGACCGAAAGCGCGAGAGCCACATAGATGTCCCTAGCAAGGACTTGTTCCGGCCTGACAAACAAATGGGTCCAGGCAGCAGCTAGGGCGTAATACGTTCCCATGAAACCTGCCACAAGCCCGCCAATCACTAAAGTCGCTGAAACTACTACTCGGCTTGCTTTTCGCACAGTCTCCCCCTGAATCACCCGCAAATAATGCCATGGAGATTTTTTACGGCGATGGCCAGATATCGCTGCGCGTGCTCATTCATGTACTGACGCGTAGTGGCATGTAATGGCACGTTAGGAGGCCTTCGGTGCGGGGGGAGCTAGGGAGCTAGCGGCGTCCTCGTATCGCTGGGTTTGTTCTGATAGTCTAAGCTGGGATTTGCGTGGCGCGCCAGCGATACGGGCGCCGCTTTAATCACCAGAAAGAGAAAAGCCAGAGTGACTACTACTCCTATTGCTACTCCGCGCGGCGTGAAACGCGTGTTCAATTTCAATGCCGGGCCCGCCACTTTGCCGCTTGCTGTCCTCGAGCGCATTCGCGAAGAATTGCTGGATTACCGCGGCACCGGAATGTCGGTGATGGAAATGACGCACCGTTCGCCGGAATTCGAAGAAATACTTTTCCGCGCGGAACGGAATCTGCGTCAGCTCATGACCATACCGGAAGAGTACGCAGTATTATTTCTGCAAGGCGGCGGAAGCTTGCAATTTACGATGCTGCCGATGAATTTGTGCCTGCCTGGAAAGCCCGTTGACGTGCTGCACACGGGGATGTGGACGGCCAAGGCGATTGTGGAGCTTGAGAAAGGCGTTCCATTCAGGATTGCGGCCTCCACTGAGGCGCAAGAATTTACGCGCGTTCCGCACAAAGACGAGATCGCACTTTCGCCGGACGCTTCCTACGTTTACCTAGCTTCGAACAATACGATTGAGGGGACACAGTGGAGCGAATTTCCGCAGACAGACAACGTGCCGCTTGTTGCGGACATGTCTTCCGACATTGCCTCGCGGCGTATCGAGGTGAGCCGCTTCGGACTGATTTTTGCCGGAGCGCAGAAAAATCTGGGGCCGTCGGGTGTGACGGTTGTGATCGTGCGGCGCGATTTGGCGGAGCGCGCAGATAAGAAACTGCCGACGCTGCTGCAGTATCGGACGGAGATCAAAGAGCGGTCGCTATTCCATACGCCGCCAACGTTTGCGGTGTACATCGTGGGCTTGGTGCTGGAATGGTTGGCCGCGGAGGGCGGAGTCGCTGCCGCCGAGAAGCGGAACGAAGAGAAGGCTCGAGCTCTTTACGACGCCATTGACGCCAGCGGGTTTTATTCCTGTCCGGTGTCGAAGGAATCGCAGTCGCGCATGAATGTCGTGTTCCGGTTGGCGGGCGGAGACAAAAAAATCGAGAAAAAGTTCGCTGCGGAGTCCGCCGCGGCGGGCCTTGCGGGCCTGGCCGGACATCGGTCAGTGGGCGGGATGCGCGTATCACTTTACAATGCCGTCACCCTCGACGCCGTATCGTCACTGGTCAGCTTCATGCGGGAATTTCAACGCTCGAATGGCTAATTGCTCTTGGCGAAGGCAGAGTTGGTTGTACAGACTCGATTCGTGGGCCCAGCTGCTGAGGCTCCTGAAAAAAGAACCACAATAGTGTGGTAGATACGCAACAGTTCCTTGACAGGCCCCAGTCTGCCCTCTAAGCTACAGTTTCGGTGCCAAATCGCACCAATTCGACGGTAATTTAGTCCTTCCGCTTGCCGCGTATATCGTTAGAACGCAACAAGGAGGAGGCTCGGTGAAGGGTCACCGATCAAAGCGAAAACGACGGTTATGGATCACCCTGGGCCTCGTAGCCATCGTGCTATTGGCGGCCGCCGTGTTCACGCTCGGCTCCTTGCGGATTCCCCTACACCCGGAGGAAGGGAACGGCCTGGTAATTTGGTTCGCGCTGAACACGGTTATAGCCGCAGGTCTTTTAATTTTCACCCTGATCATGACGCGAAGCCTGGTTCGGTTGTGGAACGAGCGACGGGTTCGCCAGATAGGTTCGCGATTCAAGGCGAAAATGGTTTTGGGCGCGATGGGCGTCTCGTTGCTGCCGGTTGTGTTTCTGTTTTTCTTCAGCTACGCGCTGCTGAATCGAACTCTCAATCTGTGGTTCCCGCGTCCACTGGAAATAGCCAACGAAGAAAGCCAGGTGCTGCTGACTGGTTTCGGCGCGTCTGAACTGAAACGGCTGGACTCGCTGGCTTCTGAAGCCGCCTTGCGTGAAACCGCGGACCAAAGTCTCTTAGTCCTGAGCCGCAGCACCGACGCGGCGTGGATGGCAGACTCTCAGGGCCGCGTGGGCGCGGGAATGGATTTTGAGAAAGGTTGGAACCTGGGTCTGCAGAGGTCGGAGAAAGATAACCGCGGGGACAATCGCAGTCCCGGGCCTCCTCAATTGGTTCGAAAGCTGCGTAGCGGCGCGCAAGTGTGGCAAACAGGAAATCAGCTATACATTACGGGGAGCGCTGCGCGGCAGAATCTCACGCTTTATGCGGCGCGGCATTTGCCTGGCGATTTCCTGCAACGTTACAACAATATTGAAACGCAGATGGCATCTTACGCGCAGCAGAAGCAGCGCTTGCGTGATTACAAGCGCGAAATTTTGTTGACCCTACTGCTGATTACTTTGCTGCTTCTTTTTACAACCACTTGGGTGGCGCTGTTTCTTTCAAAGCAAGTGACCCTTCCGATTCAGGCGCTGGCCGAAGCTACTAGAGAAATTTCGCGCGGCAATTTCGATCATCGCATCGAGGTGCAAGCGCAGGACGAGCTGGGCACGCTGGTGCGCTCGTTCAATCGAATGACCGACCAGCTGGGAGCGGGGCGACGTCAGATCAACGAGTTCACCAAGAGTCTGGAACAAGCCATCGAAGAGCGCGAAGGACGCCGCAAATTGATGGAAGCGATTCTGGAAAACATTCCTACCGGAGTAGTTTCGCTGAACGCGTCGGGCGAAGTAGCGCGCGTAAATTCGGCGGTTACGATGATTCTGGGCGAGCATGCGCGCAATGCACATACGCTGACGGATTTGCTGGGTGAAGAAGCGGGGCGCGCTGTGCTGCATTTGATGAGACGGTCGTTGCGAATGGGCGCGGCGTCGCGCGAAATTGAGATCGCAATTGCCGGACGTTTGGTTCGCGCTGCGGTGACGGTGAGTTCGCTGGGACCACGGCGATCGAATCCGGGATTTGTGGTGGTTATTGACGACCTGACCGATCTTTTGCGCGCGCAGAAGGCCGCTGCTTGGCAAGAAGTGGCCCAGCGCATCGCGCACGAAATCAAGAATCCGCTCACGCCCATACAGCTTTCGGCTCAACGTTTACTGCGTCATTTGGATCGCGCTGCGTCGGCGCGGCCAGATGGCAAGTCAGCCGAGTTTGAGGGGCTGGTGGCGGAATGCGCCGGATTAATTGAACGTGAAGTGCAGACGCTTGAGTCGCTGGTAAATGAGTTCTCGCAATTCGCGCGATTCCCTTCCGCGCGCCTGGCTTCGGCGGATTTGAATTCGATTGTGTGCAGCGCGCTCGATTTATTTCGCGGCCGGCTGGAAGGAATCACGTTGAAAACGGAGCTCGCGCCAACGCTGCCTCCGGTGAAGGCTGATCCGGAATTACTACGGCGCGTGGTGGCGAATCTGATTGATAACGCGGCGGAGGCGATGGAAGTCTCAACCGTACGACGCTTGCGTGTGGCCACGCGTGTGGAAGGCGACGGCGACGCGGTGGAAATAGAAATCTCAGATAGCGGGCATGGAATTTCTCCGCAGGATAAGGAACGGCTTTTCTTGCCGCATTTTTCCACTCGAGAACGCGGAACGGGGTTAGGACTTGCGATCGCGAGCCGGATTATCGCCGAACATTTTGGAACCATTCGCGTGGAAGATAACCTGCCCAGCGGCACTCGCTTTCTGATTCGCTTCCCGGCGGCGGAAACGGTGACGGCACAAGTTTCGACGGGAATTCCGGTAGCGTAGGCGCGACAGTCCAGCGGCACGTTGATTTATCGATATCTTGAGAGAGTCAGCCCAAGGGTGTGAAAAATAAATGGCGGCGACCATACTGATTGTTGATGACGAAAGTGGAATCCGCGAATCGCTCGGAGCTTTGCTGCGCGACGAGGGTTACGAGGTTGAAGCCGTGGCGTCGGGCGAAGAATGCCTGGAACGCATTGGGCGGCGAAATTTCGATCTGATTTTGCTGGATGTGTGGTTGAAGAAAATGGACGGGCTGGAAACGCTGGAGCAAATCCAAACCCGCGATGACGCGCCCATGGTTGTCATGATTTCTGGGCACGGCAATATTGAAACGGCGGTGCGCGCCACGAAATTGGGCGCTTTCAATTTCATCGAAAAACCTCTCTCACTGGAAAAAGTAGTTCTGGTGGTGCGTAACGCGCTTGAGTATCTGCGTCTGGAATCGGAAAACCGTCGGTTGCGCGCCGAGCTTGAAGAGAAACACCAGATTCTCGGCAGCAGCGTGCCTATGAAAGCGCTGAGGCAGCAGATTGCTTTGACCGCGCCGACGAACGGCCGCGTCCTGATTTATGGCGAAAGCGGAACGGGCAAAGAATTGGTAGCGCGCGCGTTGCACGCGAGCAGTTCCCGCGAGTCCATGCCATTCGTGGAAGTAAACTGCGCGGCGATACCGGAAGAGTTGATTGAATCGGAAATGTTCGGGCATCGCAAAGGAAGTTTTACCGGCGCTAGCGAAGATAAAGTGGGCAAGTTTCTGAAGGCGAACGGCGGGACGTTATTTCTGGATGAAGTGGGCGACATGAGCTTGAAGACGCAGTCGAAAGTTTTGCGCGTGCTGGAAGAGCAGCGCGTGGAGCCCTTGGGCTCGAATACGCCGGTCACTGTGGACGTTCGCGTGATCGCGGCCACCAATAAAAAACTGGAAGAGGAAATCGGGCGCAACGCGTTTCGCGAGGATTTGTTCTACCGGCTGAACGTGATCCCCTTCTACGTGCCGGCGCTGCGCGACCGCATCGAAGACATCCCAATTATTGCAGCACATTTTCTCAAAGCGTTTTGCGAAGAATATGGCAAGAAGCAAAAAGAGTTCAGCGCGCCGGCGTTGGATGTGTTGATGGGCTACCCCTGGCCCGGCAACGTGCGCGAGTTGAAAAACTTGGTGGAAAGGCTAGTTATTATTTGTCCGTCGCCCCGAATTGAGCCGCATCATTTGCCCCCGGAGTTATTTCGGGGCGCCTCGAAAAGTCCGCAGAAGCCGTATGAAAGCTTGCACGAAGCGCGGTCGGCCTACGAGCGCGAGTTTGTATTGCGAAAGCTGGAAGAAAATCGCTGGAACATGACCAAGGCCGCGCAAGTGTTGGGGCTGGAGCGCAGCCATTTGTACAGGAAGATGCGTTCGTTGGGGATTGCGCCGGCGCGAGAATAATTTGGATAACGTCAGATTTTGGGCAGAAGGCGAAGAGTACAACTTCAGTGGCTAAAGCCGGCTGGCTCCCGCAGGCTTCATGTCGTGGCGGAAGCTACCATCCACAAAGATTATTCCTGGTAGTCGGCGAGCTGTTCGAGCTGGCGGTGCCAATCGAGTTGGCGAACCATTGCGGAATTCTGGCGCCAATGCGGTTGAACTTTTACCATTAGCTCCAAGAAAACTTTTGTGTCGAGAATTCGTTCGAGTTCCTGGCGCGCTTGCGTACCGATTTTTTTGATGGTGGCGCCGCCTTTGCCGATCAAGATTCCCTTCTGGCCTTCGCGCTCCACGTAAATCGTGGCTCTTATGCGCGTGAGCTTTTCCCCTTCTTCAAAACTATCGACCAATACGGCAATCGCGTGCGGCACTTCCTCGCGCGTGATCAGGATCGCCTTCTCGCGAACGAGTTCGGCGGCCAGAAAACGTTCGGGCTGGTCGGTGAATTGATCGGGAGGAAAATGCGGCGGCGCTTCCGGAAGCAGCGTTAGCCAGGAATTGACCAAGTCCAGGCAGCCGGCACCGGTGAGCGCTGCAATAGGAAAAATTTCGGCGAACTCGAACTCCTTGTTGTAGCGCTCGATCAAAGGCAAAAGCAGCTGTTTGCGAAGGCGGTCCACTTTGTTCAGCAAAAGAAAAACGGGGCCGCGGAAACGGCGCACCCATTCAATCGAGAAGCGGTCACCCGCACCGAAATCGGCGCTGGCATCGACGATCAGGGAAAGAATATCGATTCCCTCCAGCGCGTACTGCAATTCGTCCATCATCATGCGGCTCAAAACGTTTTCGGGCTGATGAATGCCGGGCGTATCGACAAGAACGATTTGCGCGTCGTCACGATTCAGGATTCCCTGGATGCGATTGCGTGTGGTTTGCGGCTTGGGCGAGACGATGGCTACTTTTTGGCCGACCAACGTGTTTACAAGAGTAGATTTGCCCGCATTGGGGCGGCCAACAATAGCGACGAAGCCAGATTTGAATGCCATGAGTAGAACAATTGTACGCCTTCGCGCTTGATACGAACAGTTCGAGCGGATTATCGCGCGAGATGAAATATTTCCGGCAATATTGTTGGGGAGAAATTCAATTTAGGCGGGCGCGGACGCGCAGCACTTTGCGCTGATTGGCTTCGAGGACTTCAAAGCGCACACCGTCAGCATCGATCACTTCTCCCGTACGAGGCACGTGGCCGGCAAGGCTGTTGAGCAGGCCTGCAATAGTGCTGGCGCTGGAATGTTGCATGGCGGCGTCGAGCTTCACTCCGAACAGCTCGCCTACTTTATCCACCGGCACGCTCCCGCGAACAATTAAGGAACCTCCCGATTCGCGAATCACATCGGGCGTGGGCCGGCGATCTTCTTCGCCAATTTCGCCGACGATTTCTTCCACCAGATCTTCTATGGTGACCAGGCCGGCCATCAATCCATATTCGTCAATGACCACGGCCATCTGTTGATTTTTTCGCTGCATTTCTTTCAGCAGCTCGGAACCAAATTTTGTTTCCGGCACGAAAAGAGCGGGGCGCATCAGTTCGCGAACGGTGCGATGTGCGGCTTCGCGGTCGGGAACTTCCAGCATATCGCGTGCCATGACGATACCCACGATATCGTCCAGTGATTTTTCAAACACGGGCAACCGCGAAAACTTGGTGTCCACCACCAGCTCGCGCAATTCTTCCAGCGAAGCGGTGGCGCGTATAGCGATCACCTCGGGGCGCGGAGTCATCACTTCGCGGACACGCTTGTCGCCGAATTCCACGACTTGTTCGATCAAGCGCGCTTCGTCCTGTTCGATGATTCCCTCTTCAGTGGCGGCGTCCACAAAATTCTCAATGGCTTGCTGCTCAGCGGCCGGCGCGCTTTGCTCTTCTTCGGAGAGATGGAGGACGGATACGAGGAATTCGAGGACGGCCAACACCGGCCAGGTGAGAAATACAAACACGCGCACAATCGGAACAAACGGAGCGATCCAATTTCCGGGGGCGCGCGCCAGCAGCAGCGACGGCAGAAATTGCATGGCCACCACTACTTCTGCGCCGAGGAAAAAAATCATTTCCAGGGCGGCTTCCCAGGTTCCAAGCGCAAAAAAGATTACGGCGCGCGCCGTGATGGCCGCCACCATAACCAGCCAAAGTCGCGCCAGCAGACTGAATGCAAGAGCGGCGCGTTGACGATCCATATGAAAACGCGGCTCGACTTCGGCTTCGAACAATTCCAGATGAGCGTGCGTGCGCCCCGTAGATACGCGGCCGAGCTGGCGATAGACGCGGTCGAGGTAAGAGAAAAACAGCAGGATGGCAGTAAGCGCAAGAATGCCCAGTGTATAGAGGAGGATTGGCATTACTGAGCTAGACCAAGTTGGCGGCGAAGAAGCATTTCGCGCCGCTCCATTTGTCCCTTATCGGTTTCGTGATCGTAACCCATCAGATGAAGAATTCCGTGAAGAATAAGGATACGCATTTCGTCGTTGAACTGGCGTCCGAACCGCTGGGCATTTTGCCGAGCAATCGCAGGGGCGATGGCGATGTCGCCCCAGTACGGCTGTGAAGCACCGACGCCTGATTTCGCGGATGTTCGCTGGCGAGGCAATTTTCCAATTCGCTGCTTAAGACTCGACTCATCCGTGGTGAACGACAATACATCCGTCGGCTTATTTTTACCACGGTACGCGCGATTCCATTTCGCGATATCGGCGCTGGAGACCAGGCAAATCGTAACTGCATCCGCAGGAATTTTCAGAAGCTTGCGAACTTTGGCAGTGAATTTTTCGAGGTCATCAATGGAAATAGGGACCTGGCGCTGGCGGTTGAGAATCATTGTACGCGAGCTAGGCTCGATGATACTTGTCGCGCGGGTTTAACGCGCCGTGTTCGTCGTAGGCTTTGATGATGCGCTGGACCAGGCTGTGGCGCACTACGTCGTGCTCATCGAAGTAAACCATGGCGATGCCTTCGATCTTGCCGACAATTTCAATGGCTTCGACGAGGCCCGAGCGACGCGAATCCGGCAGGTCGATCTGCGTAACGTCACCGGTGATTACGGCCTTGGAATTGAAGCCCAGGCGCGTGAGGAACATTTTCATTTGTTCGCTGGTGGTGTTCTGCGCTTCGTCCAGGATTACGAAAGAATCGTTGAGCGTGCGGCCACGCATGAAGGCTAGAGGGGCGACCTCGATGATGCCCTTTTCGAGATAACTCTCAAGTTTATCCGCTTCTAGCAGGTCGTGAAGCGCATCATAGAGGGGGCGCATGTAGGGATCGACCTTCTCCTGAAGAGTGCCGGGGAGAAAGCCGAGTCGCTCGCCTGCTTCTACCGCAGGGCGCGCCAGGATAATGCGGTTTACTTGTTTAGAAAGTAACGCGGAAACGGCCATCGCAACGGCGAGATAGGTTTTCCCGGTTCCTCCGGGGCCGATGGCAAACACCATGTCGAAGGTTTCAAGCGCTTCGATGTAACGGCGCTGATTCGGACTTTTCGGCGCGATGCTCTTCTTAGCAAATGAGCGAGTGCGAGTGGGAGAAAAAGCGCCGCGCAGTTCCGAGGTCGGCTCGGCAGTTGCGATGCGCAGGAGCGATTTTACTTCCTGGCTTCCTGGGACGCGGCCTTCGCGGATGCGATTATTGTATTCCGAGAGAATTTGAGCAGCGCGCTCCACTTGGGCAGGCGCACCTTCGATTTCAAGATCATGGTCCTGCAAGTGGGTAGTAACGTGCAAGGTTGACTCGAAGAGCTTGATATTTTCGTCGAGGGTACCGAATAGTTCGTTGATGCCGCCAGCAAGTCGGACGGTTTGTTTCATTCCGTGTCGCGGGCGCAGCGCCCAAGAGGAATTTTCATACTGCCTAGCGTAGCGCGGCTGGGAAAGAGGGTCAAGGTAGCAGGTTCGCTGATTTTCAGAGGCCGATACACCATTCATAAAAGGGGCCTTTGAAGAACGCGCACCTTAAGAAGATTGGAACCAAGCCACGTGCTCATGGAAACTAAGGTAACTTTTATTGAACTTTGGTTACATATGCAAGTTATGCCGGTAAATTAGTGTGCGATTCTAAAGGCAGGTTTTTTGCGAAGGACGCCGAATCAGGTCCTAGTTCATAGCCGCTTGCGATTTCCCGGAATGGGACTAGCAGTACAATGCGTGTCGAAAAGGAACTGTTACCGGGGGTTGTTCGTTGAATATCGGAGAATTGCATGGCACAGCTGAAAGAACCATCACGCGACGCCGAGGGTAAAACATACGCCGAGCCGCGGCGAACCCAGCGCGTGCGTATAGGCATGTCGGTGGTTATACGCGGGACGGAAACTGATCAGGCCTTCGAAGAAAAGACCAAAACAATTACCGTAAACGCGAATGGCTGCCTGGTGCTACTAGCAACCAAGGTGAAGCGCGGCCAGAACCTTAGGATTAGCAATCCTCAGACGCAGGAAGAATTGGCCTGCCGGGTATGTTTTCAGGGCGAAACCAGGGACGGCAAATCAGAAGTAGCTTTCGAGTTTTCGGAGCCCTCACCGAAGTTCTGGCGCATTGCGTTTCCGCCAAATGATTGGGACCCGTCTGAGCGCAAACGCGCCGGAGCGCCGACGCGGCACAATCCGCCAACGCACGCTAAAACATCGTAACAATTCTGCAAATTGCTTTTCGACTGCTTCTCGAAATATAAGAATTCGCTAAACCGTTTCAATTTCTGGGCTATGGCTTGGCAGCGGGAAACTCCACTTTGGGAGCTTCGCGCGAAGTCTGCGATGCCTGGAAGTATGCGTCGTTGCGTTTGAAGCCGGCCCAGCTTGCGTAAATATTGTTCGGGAACAGGCCAATGTAAGTGTTGTAGGTCTGAACGGAATCGTTGTAGCGTTTGCGCTCCACGGCGATGCGATTTTCCGTGCCCGGCTAGCTCGTCCTGCAGGCGCAGGAAATTTTCGTTGGATTTGAGCTGCGGGTAATTTTCGACAATTACAAGCAAGCGGCTCAGGGCGCTGTCCAATTGGCCGTTCGCGGCGATTTTATCCTGAGGCGTTTGAGCGTTCATCAACGCGGAACGAGCTTTGGCGATATCGCCGAAAACTGTTTCTTCGTGCGCGGCGAAGCCTTTTACCGTCTCAACCAGATTGGGGATTAGATCAGCGCGGCGCTGGAGCACTACGTCCACCTGCGCCCAGTTGGACTTGACTTGTCTCGTTCAGCGTGACCATCTGATTGCGGTGCGAGACGTAAGAGCCGCCGATGATCAGCGCGAAGATCACGAGCACTGCGATAATCACTAAGACTGCTTTCATGAACTCCTCCTATCGAAATACTGTTTGTTCGCTCGAATACTGTGCGTCGCACGAATACATTATTCTCGCTGGGATGTTGAACTTAGCAATTCTAAAGTGTCCGCCTAGGTCACGCCCAGCCGCCGATCGACTTCGTTGGTGACTACGCCGACCAAGTCGAGGTAGGCATTTAGTGTTGCTTCTACATCAAGGTCCTTTACCTTACGCTTCCCTTCGCGCACATCTAAAATGGCCTGAAACGCGGTGGGATCGGCACCCGTTAGTGCCGCAATTGCATCCAGGGCCTCCCGTTTGGTGGCAGGCATTGCGTGGCCCAGCGCCAGCAGCGCGTGGCGAAACAGGGCACAAATCGGCGAAACGGATTTCAGCATGATATCCACGTGAACTTTATTGCTGAGCGGCGCGCTCAGGACCGCTTGCCGCAGGCGCAGCCAGTCTGTGCGAAGCTCGCGTTCCACTTGCAGGCCATGCAGCTGCAGTGGGACTTCGAAGTCGGCGAGAAAATCTGTGCCGTAGAGAACGCGGTGATGCAGCTTCATATCGAGAAGCTCGATGGCAAAGACGTCCGCCGATTGACGCAGCTCGTCGTGAGTAAACATAAGTGGCGCCAGGTTGCCCTGTTTAATCCACCACTCAGCGACGGGTTGCAAGTGCTCCAAAGCGGTGGCGTCGGCGCGTTCAACCACGCACAGAACGTTCAGGTCCGAATGTCCGGCGCGAAATTCTCCGGTGACCGCGGAGCCGTAAAGGACGACAGTTTTTAAGTTGTCCTGAATCGCGGCTTTCAGCCGATTCACAAGTTCAGTAAGCTTGGCTTCCATTCCAGGCCCTTCCTTAAACGCGTATGCGAGTTACCAGCTGCCTCCCGCTCCGCCGCCACCAAACGAACCTCCACCGAAACCTCCAAATCCGCCACCACCGCCTCCACCGCCAAATCCCCCGCCACCGAAACCACCGCCTCCCCCCATCATTCCGCCCATCATCGGGCCGACCCACCAGCCGCCACCACCGCCGCGTCTTCCACCTCCACGCCTGAATACGCTCGAAATAAAAAGGAATATTAGGATCAGAAAACAGGATGATCGCGACCGTCCCAGGGCCATTTGCTTCTTTGTTGTGATGAACAGGTGCTCGGCGATGGCAGCGCGGACCCACTGAGCGTAACGCTCCGATCTTGGGCGATCACGTCGGCGATTCGACGAGTTATGAGAATAATGCGGCGTCGTAATTTCCGTCGCGCAGATACGGAACTGCTTCTCTCCCGAAACCGCCGACCTTCCCATCTGGAAGGATGGGCTCAAGTCCATAGCCAACCGTAATCCAATACTTACGGTCCTGGGGAGCAACGAGGATTAGGACGCCTCGGTCGGACTGTTTAGGGCCCACACCCCATTGCGTAGCTAGCGCAATCGCGTAATCGTCGACGGGTTTTCCCGTCTAATGACTTGACAGTGACGACTGCGATCTGTGCGTGGGCTTTTTGATCCACCTCGGCGCAAAGCGCTTCGAGCTGCGCGCGAGCCGACGGGCTTAAAACGCCGGCGAAATCGTTGACGTATCCGGATGGCTTGGTTTTAGGAAGGCCCTGCTGAGCATGTGCACTTAGCGCGACGAATAGCGACGCAACACAGAGCAGTACGACGGCGGCTGGCTCTGAGACCGCAATTAAGTATTTTCCCTTTGAACCTGGACGGCATGTGGATGGCGGGCATGTTAGGCCCTTGCGCGGTAGAGTGTCAAATTAGTGGCACGGACTTTCCCTATTCAGTGATACGCAGCAGCCACCAAAAAATTTCGCGATAAATTGGCAACGACCACGGTGTCTGTGTGTCCCTGGAGCGGCTGAAGCCGCACTGATTTTGCTCACTTACAGCACGTCTAAACGTCGTGCCCTGACGAAAATCCCAAGTTGCAGACAGAGTCTATAGGGCGGCGGCAACTTGCGTGTTTTCGCAAGATTGTCAGCGGTTGAGGGCGATGCTACACTCCGGTGTCCGTTTGTTCGATTGCGCACAGTAATGTTCGCTAATGAACGAGCTGTGAGCTGAAAATCCCGATTAACCGTCTAAATTCAACCGGATACGCGTGGCCGCCTCGTTGCATCGAAATAGGCCATTTGAAACAAAGTGGTGTGCGCGCGCGTTTAGGTACAGTGAAGCGTGCGAGCGCTTCCAGGTCCCACTCATGCTGAGAGGAAAAACGACGATGATTCGAAGGTTTACAAATGCTGCTCTGGCGGTTCTGACAGTTTTTTCTTTAATCGTCTCTCCGGTTTTTGCTCAGGCTCAACAAGGTCAGAATCCCACAAGCCAGGACCAGCAAGGGCAACAGGGACAGCCAAACCAACCAGAGCCGGCGCAATCCCAGCAAACGCCCGGACAGGCTCAACCCGGACAAACGCAGGAGCCGACCGGTAGCCAGCTCAAGGCCCAGCCGAATACTCCCGCCGCTGCGGAAGCGCGCAGCATGAAAATCGGCCCGGATTATTCGAAGGGCAAGCCGTGGTTCCCAAACATAATTGCCCCGTACACCACGGCAAAGATCGCTCAACCGATGCTGACAAACTCCCCTCGAATCGACCAATTGATTCAGGGGGATAAGCTGATGCTCAGCCTGGAAGACGCCATTTCGCTGGCGCTGGAGAACAATCTGAACATCACGGTGACGAAGTTTGTTCCGTGGATCTCAGAAACCGCGCTGTTAAAAGCGAAGGCCGGTGGCATTCCGGAGTCAGCAACGTTCCAGCAAATCGTGCTGGGAACATCGCCGTCCGTATCTTTCGACCCGATAATTTCAGGCAGCGTAGGATGGGCGCGGTCGACAATACCGGTAAACAACCCTTTGATTTCCGGCACCGGAACAACTTCCAGCACCATCGAAAGCCTGACGTCGAATACCTATACCTACGACTTCGGCTACACGCAGGGCTTTCACACCGGTACCAATTTTTCGCTGACGCTGAATACCACGCGCCAAGCGTCCAACACGCCGGAAAACCTTTTCAATCCATTTGTGGAACCGCAGTTGACCGCTACGCTCACGCAACCGTTGTTGAACGGCTTCGGAATACTGGTCAACACCCGCTATATTCTGGAAGCCAAGAATTCAATCAAAGTCGCCGATTCACAATTAGCGCAGCAAGTAATTGCCACCGTCACGCAAGTCTCCAACGATTATTGGGAACTGGTATATGACCGCGAAAACGTAAAAGTCCAAGAGGCTGCCGTGGCTGTTTCGACGAAATTGTATGAAGACAACAAGAAACAACTGCAAATTGGGACCATGGCGCCGCTCGACGTGCTCACCGCGGAATCGCAGGTCGCCACCGACCAGCAGAACTTGATTGTGGCCCAAACAACGCGTCTGCAACAACAGACCGTTCTGCTGAATGACATGACTAAGAATCTGATGGCGCCTGAACTAGTAAGCCTTGAGATCATCCCGACAACTACGATCTCGACTCCCGAAGTGGTTGAAAATATACCGCTGCAAGATGCGGTACAGGAAGCTTGGAAAAAGCGCCCGGAAGTATATCAGGCGGATCTGAACCTTAAAAACGCGGGAATCGAGGCCAAAGCTACCCACAACGCGCTTCTACCAACTCTGAACCTTTACGCTCAGTTCAGCCAGGTTGGGCTTTCCGGAAATTCGATTGTTTCGACTTCGCAAACTCCGACGTCAATTGTGCCCATACCGAGCGAGCCTATTGTGGACGCCACGACCGGGCTTCAAATCGGAAATGAAGTCGTAGGTTTTCCGGTGTTCCCCACGGCGGTGACGAGAAACGGCCTGAGCACGGCTCTCGACAACATGATCAAAAACGACTTTCCGACGTATGCCGCCGGCGTGAATTTTTCAATTCCACTGCGCAACCGCTCGGCGCAAGCGGACAATGCTCGCGCTCTACTGGACGAGCGCCAGCAACAAGTGCAATATCGCCAAACGCAAAACACCATCGTGCTAAACGTCCGCAACGCCATTATCGCCTTGCAACAAGACCGCGCGCAGGTGGCGGCCGCGGAGAAAGCGCGAAACCTGGCGCAGCGAACTCTCGACGCCGAGCAGAAGAAATATCAGCTTGGTTCGTCCACCAGCTACAACGTCGTGCTTCGCTCGCGCGATTTGACGGCAGCAGAAGGCACCGAGCTGCGAGCCAAGGTCAATCTAGAAGAGGCCCTCGTGAATTTCAACCAGGCCATGGGACGCACGCTGGAGGTGAACCAGATTACGATGGCCGATGCGCTGCGCGGCAGGATCTATCGCGAGAAAAATATTCCTGGAACGCCGGATACAGACGGTTCGATTGGCGCGAAGTAAGCCAGCCGCAGGCTGCACCGGATTCATCCGCAGAGACCGCAAGATGCCGGTCTAAAGCCCGGCGCTAGGACAGCGTGCGCAACCAAGGCGGATCCCGCAGCTTGCCGCCGCTATGGCATTGCCCTAGAATGAGCCATAGAGAGTTTTTGTGCTGAGAAATTCCCGCCGTCCAAGGAGCTGCGCTCATGGCCGAAAAAATTGGCGAAAAAATCGCTGATCCGCTGAAGCGTAATTCGGCGCCTGAACTGGACGCCAAGCGCCACCCGTCAAAAGGGGAGCTCGAATGGGAAGAAAAAACTCTGAAGCCTACTCTGGAGAAATCGCCGGAACGCCCCGCGGATTTCACAACCGTTTCCAGCTATCCCATCAGGCGTCTTTACAGCGAAGCGGACCTGCCCGACTGGAATCCTGAACGCGATCTAGGCTATCCCGGAGAGCCTCCTTACACGCGTGGAATTCATTCCACAATGTATCGCGGCCGGCTGTGGACCATGCGTCAATTTGCCGGCTTCGGCGCCGCTGAAGATACCAACCGCCGATTCCGTTATTTGCTTTCGCAAGGACAAACCGGCCTATCGGTCGCTTTCGACTTGCCTACGTTGATGGGATACGACTCGGACCACGCTTTGTCGGAAGGCGAAGTGGGAAAGTGCGGCGTGGCGATCAGTTCGCTGGCCGACATGGAAACGCTCTTCGACAAGATTCCGCTCGCGGACGTCACCACCTCGATGACCATCAATTCCCCGGCCTCGGTGATTTGGGCCATGTACCTCGCCGTAGCGGAAAAGCAAGGTGCTGACTGGAAGAAAATTTCAGGAACGCTGCAGAACGATATTTTGAAGGAATACATCGCGCAGAAGGAATACATCTACCCGCCCGAGCCTTCCATGCGTTTGGTGATCGATACCTTCGAGTTCGGGACGAAGCACACGCCGCGATTCAATCCCATTTCTGTGAGTGGCTACCATATTCGCGAGGCTGGTTCGACGGCGATTCAAGAAGCCGCGTTCACGTTGCGCGATGGCATTGAATATGTGGAGTGGGGTATGCGCCGCGGGCTGGAAGTGGACGAGTTTGTGCCGCGGCTTTCGTTTTTCTTCAACGCGCACAACGACTTTTTCGAAGAGATCGCGAAATACCGCGCGGCACGCCGCATTTGGTACAAAACCATGCGCGAACGTTTCGGCGCCAAGAGCCCGCGTTCATGGGCGCTGCGATTCCACACACAGACTGCCGGATGCTCGTTGACCGCACAGCAGCCCTACAACAACGTGGTGCGAACGGCCTTGCAAGCTCTCGCAGCAGTGCTGGGCGGCACGCAATCGCTGCACACCAATTCTCTGGACGAAGCTTGGGCGCTGCCGACTGAGTTTGCCGCGACTGTGGCCTTGCGCACGCAGCAAATCATTGCGCACGAAAGTGGAGTTACTAATACAGCCGATCCGCTTGGGCGGTTCTTATTTTGTGGAAACGCTGACCAACGAAATCGAGCGCGGCGCGTGGGATTACATCGAGAAAATCGATGCGCTGGGCGGCATGGTGCCGGCCATCGAGCGCGCTTATCCTCAACGCGAAATTGCCGAGGCCGCTTATCGATACCAGGTCGCCGTGGATCGCAAAGATAAAATTATCGTGGGCGTGAATGATTACGTCGCCCCAGAGAAGCCGCTGGACATTTTGCAAATTGACGAGACCGTCGCCGAAGGCCAGACGCAACGGCTGCGCAAGCTTCGCGCCGAACGTTCGAATGACGGAGTTGCAAGGCGACTCGCAGCCCTGCGTAAAGCGGCGGCCGGAACCGAAAATACCATGCCGTACATCTATGAAGCGGTGAAAGCGTATGCCACGCTTGGCGAAATTTGCGACACGCTGCGCGAGGTGTTCGGCGTTTACGAAGAAGTTGCCATTACTTAAGAGACGTTTCCTCGAAAATTGAACACGCGATTCTTTAGAGGCGGTCCGCGATTGAAAACCTTCAGGTCCGGTCGAACTTCAGCGTTTGTTTTGGTGTCCCTATTTGTCTTCGCGTGTGCGGGCGCTCACTCGACGAGCGGAGAAGTGAAAGACAAGAAACCTGCCGCAGTGAAGAGCGGGTTTATCACTACGCCCGACGGAGTGAAGATTCATTATCTCGAAGCGGGACGATCCGCGAAGGTCGAGAGCGCTCAAGTTGGAAACCCTTTGCCAGCGGAGGTGAAACCTACAAAAGGAAATATTGCGGTTACTGGCGCGCACAATTTTCCTTCCCTGCTCTTCGTGCCGGGCTGGACCATGCCTGCGTGGATATGGGAAAACCAGATTTCGTATTTTTCGAAAGACTATCGTGTAGTAGCGATGGATCCGCGTTCGCAGGGCGAATCATCGCAAACTTCCGATGGGCTGTTTCCCGCTGCGCGAGCGCGCGACATTAAAGCAGTTGTCACCCAACTGCATCTCGCGCCGGTCGTCATCGTGGCCTGGTCGATGGCGGTGGTGGAGACCATGTCCTACATCGATCAGTTTGGGACGGGAGATTTCGCCGGCTTCGTGTTGGTTGACAACGACGCAGGCGGCCGCGGCACTGGTGATGCCGATCCGGCCTTTGGAATTCTTAAGGGAGTCCTGGAAGATCGGCAGAATTCCACGAACCAGTTCGTACGCAATCTCAATTTCAAAAAGCCGCAAGCGGAAGAATATCTAAAAAGGGTGATCCAGGCGTCTTTGCGCGTGCCGACAAACACTGCCGTCGCGCTATTGGTAGGATATTTCGTGTCGGACTATCGCTCAGTGCTGCCGAAAATCGACAAACCCAGCGTCGTCTGCGCAGCGAAGAGTGAGTACATGAATACAATTGTGGAGATGCAAAAGCAGATTCACGGCTCGCAGCTGCAGGTTTTCGAGGGCGCGGGCCATGCGCTGTTCGTGGATGACGCCGATCAGTTTAATTCCATGCTGGAAGAGTTCCTGCTCGACTTGCGGTAGCTGGCAGGAAATTTCGGCGCTCGCGTGACTATCGTTTCAAGCGCGATTTGAAGTATTCTTGCCTGCCATGGCCGATAAGAAAATTCGTGTGCTGATTGCAAAGCCGGGTCTCGATGGGCACGACCGCGGCGCAAAGATTATTGCTCGAGCGTTACGCGATGCCGGGATGGAAGTGATTTATACCGGGCTGCGGCAAACGCCGGAGATGATCGCGTCTGCGGCGGCGCAAGAAGATGTGGACGTGATTGGCCTTTCCATACTTTCCGGAGCGCACAATACGCTCTGTCCGCGACTGATGGATTTGCTGCACGAAAAGCGCATGGACGACGTAACTGTTCTGATCGGGGGAATTATTCCTGAGGCGGACATCCCCGCGCTAAAGAAAGGTGGAATCGCGGAAGTTTTTCTCCCCGGAACGCCCACGCAAGCAATTGTGGATTTCATTCGCCAGCGAATTTCGACTGCTCCGAAAGGGGCGTAGTCGGCTGAGGCTGGCTCCGCTGATCCCACCTGCCGAAAGTTTAGCCATTCGAAATTACGACACTGTGCGAATCAGTTTGGTCCGCGTATAGGCGACACGAAATCCCTGGCGCTCGATGTTTCGGTGCGAGGCGCTTCCCGGTTGCGCAATGCTTACGGCAACGTGGCAGCCTTCTGCCGCAGCCCATCCAAGGCGAGCGCGTAGCAACTCCGTTTGCACGCCGCGACCGCGAAATTCTGGAAGTGTACTGGCGCCAAAAAGACCGCAGACTCCTCCTCGCGTGGAAACCGCGCCGCCTCCTGCTACCGATCCATCCACAAGCGCGAGGAAACAATGAGCCGCTGGGAAAAACCCTTGCATCACATCGAGGATGGATTGCGTTACCGGATTATGTTCGGCAAACCCCTCGGCCACCGTTTTCGTCCAGAGCTGTGCTTCATCAGGAGCGGCTCGGCGGACGATGATGTTCGACGATGCCGCTTTCACCTGGCCATCGATCGGCGTGAGTTTTCGGAATAACACATCGGAAACTTCGAGCAAATGGAAATCGCGTTTTGCAAATCTTTCATACAAGGACATCCCGACCAACGGGCAAAGCTCCACGGCCGCTGCCGCGCCACGGCTGCTGAAAAAATCCTGCAGGCGATCCAGGTCGGCGTCCGAGACGTCATCATCTAGGCCAACGCCAATGGCTTGCGTAACCGGCGAGTTCACTCCGGCAAAAACGGCGAAGCCGCCTGCGATTTCCTCCACGGCAACCGGAAACTCAGGATGCTGCTGGTGGAATGCCTCCGCGCATGCGCGGCACGCATGAGCTTCCGCCATTTCCAGGCGGCGTGCGAGATTCAAGTCTACGAATTCCATTCGATTCTCCTTTTTTGCGGCGCCAGTCAGGCGATTTGGGTGGTCAGGAAACAACCGTGGTTGTTCGGGCGCATTAAAGCGGAATGAGTGGAGAGTTTCGCGCTAAAGGAGAGGACGAGCCCCGAAGGCTTAAATCAAGAATCCGGAGGCAGACCTGTCCCTCGCGCGGGTATCGCAAAGCATAGGCATCCTCCGAAAGGAATTTGGTTCAAAATAAAATCTTGAACTGGGCCGATTCTAGCGCATCCGAGCGCGAAGTCAAAAACTAAGTCTGGATGGTACAATCTGATGCCGTATTTCCATGCGTGCGCTACTTAACAGCACGGCCGGCGTGTAAGAAAGGACCCTTTGAGCAGCACGAAAAACGATACGCGCGTTGACCCGAAGTCTGCCGACTTTCAGAAGCGCAGCCGGCAGATGATCGACAAGTTGACCGAAATAAAAAATGAGGAAGAGCGCATCCGTCAATGCGGAGGCGCGAAAGCCATCGAAGCACAGCACAAAAAGGGCCGGCTGACGGCTCGCGAGCGCATCGCCAAACTGATCGACCCTAAGACAGAATTTTTCGAGCTGGGACTCTACGCCGCCTACGAGATGTACGAGGAATGGGGCGGCGCTCCCGCGGCCGGAACGATCACGGGCCTGGCGCGAGTTTCCGGACGCCGCGTGATGATTATCGCGAATGACGCCACGGTGAAGGCGGGCGCGTTTTTCCCAATGACGGCGAAAAAAGTAATTCGCGCGCAAAATATCGCGATTGAAAATCATATCCCTACGATCTATCTGGTCGATTCCGCAGGCGTTTTTCTACCGCTCCAGGAAGACGTTTTCCCCGACACAGATGATTTCGGCCGCGTGTTTCGCAACAACGCGGTCATGAGCGCGATGGGCATCCCTCAAATCACGGCGATCATGGGCATGTGCGTGGCGGGCGGCGCTTACCTGCCGGTAATGTGCGACAAAATTCTGATGACGGAAGGAAGCGGCCTTTTTCTCGCGGGCCCGGCGTTGGTGCAAGCGGCCATCGGCCAGAAAACCTCCGCAGAGGAACTGGGTGGGGCGCAGATGCACGCGCAGATCAGCGGCACCATCGATTTTCGCGAGCCAGACGACGACACATGCATCAAACGCCTCCGCGCGCTGATAGACAAGATCGGCTATCCCGCGCGCGCTCCCTTCGATCACAAGACTGCAGCGCAACCCAAACATCCCGGCGACGAAATTTACGGAATTTTCTCAGCGGAAGCGGGCAAGCAGTATGACATGCGCGAAATCATCGCGCGCATTGTGGACAAAAGCGAATTCGAAGAATATCGTCCGGAATACGGGCAGACGCTGCTGTGCGGCTACGCTCGGATCGGCGGCTGGTCGGTGGGAATCGTAGCTAACCAGAAAAAGTCTGTCACCGTTGCCGCGCCCGGCACAGGCGACAAGCGAATTGAATTTGGGGGCGTGATTTATACCGAGTCGGCGGACAAGGCCGCGCGTTTCATCCTCGATTGCAATCAGAACCTGGTGCCCTTGGTTTTTCTTCACGACGTGAATGGATTTATGGTGGGCAAGGAAGCAGAATGGAGTGGAATCATTCGCGCCGGCGCGAAGATGGTGAACGCGGTGGCCAACAGCGTGGTGCCGAAGATTGCTGTGATTTGCGGCGGCAGTTTCGGCGCGGGCCATTACGCCATGTGCGGAAAAGCCTACGACCCCAGGTTCATTTTTGCCTGGCCTACGGCGCGATACGCTGTGATGGGCGGCGACGCCGCGGCCAGGACGCTGGTCGAAATTAAAATCAAGCAGCTCGAGCGCGAAGGCAAAAAGTTGAGCGATGCGGAGAAAAAAGAACTTTACGAAACTACTCGCGCGACCTACGAGCACCAGACCGACCCTCGCTACGCCGCTGCTCGTCTGTGGGTCGATGCCATCATCGATCCGGCACGCACGCGCGAAGCCTTAATTGAAGCGTTGGAATCGGCAGCATTGAATCCGCATGTGGCTGAGCTTAAGACGGGCGTGCTGCAAACTTAAATGGACGAGGGAAATGCGGTTGCGAAGCGCGGCGGAGGAGTTACTACGCTACTCTTCACTTGGCTTCTTGTTTCGCCGTGTTTCTTTGCCTGGGCGTGTTCGTGGGTGATTTCGCAGGGCGGCCCGAATTCTCATTCCGGAATGTGGTTTATTTATCAGGTTGCGCAATACCTGTCTTATCTCGGGCTTGTAGTCGCACTGGTTCTGACAATTATTAATGCCAAGGAAGCCGCGATATCGCGGATAATTGTTTTTCTAATGGCGCTTTCCATTGTTAGTGGAATTTCGGCGCTTTGGTATTCAGTTCACATCTATCGGAGTCCCTGGTACTAAAACATATGGCAGAAAACGTAACGATCGTTGAATGTCCGCGGGATGCCTGGCAAGGTTTGAGCCAGATTATTCCCACCAAAGAAAAAATTCATTACCTGAGCCGCTTGCTTGCGCTTGGGTTTCGGCACATCGACGCGGTGAGTTTTGTTTCGCCGAAGCATGTGCCGCAGATGGCCGATAGCGAAGAAGTGATGCAAGGCTTGAGCGAGCTGAAAACCATTCCGGGGCATGTGCCAGACATTATAGGGATTGTCGTGAACGCGCAGGGCCTCGAACGCGCTCTAGCCACGCCCGGCGTCACTACCGTCGGCTATCCGTATTCCATCTCCGCCTATTTTCGACGCGCGAACGCGAATATGTCTCGCGAGGAAACCCGGCTACTGGTGGAGAAATTGCAAAATGACACCAAGGCCGCCGGCAAAAATCTTGTGATTTATATTTCCATGGCCTTTGGAAATCCATATGATGAGCCATGGGGCCCGGAAATTGTTGAGGACACGCTCGTGTGGCTCAAGGATGTCGGTGTGCGAACTGTTTCTCTCGCCGACACGGTCGGAACCGCATCGCCCGAAGAGGTAGCTCGCCTATACAACCTGTCGAAAAATGCTGTGGCCGGAGTTGAAATCGGAGTTCACCTGCACAGCCGTCCGGAACACGCTCCGGAAAAAGTTTTCGCGGCTTACCAAGCCGGATGCCGGCGCTTCGATGGCGCGTTAACCGGTTTGGGCGGCTGCCCGTTTGCGGGAGACGAGCTAGTGGGGAATATTCCCACCGAAGCAATATTGACTACGCTGTCCGCTCGCGGCGTTTCTACTGGCATTGACACCAAGTCGCTCGCGGTTGCTTGCGCGATGACCGACGAGCTTCGCGAAAAATATACGCACGCGCCGAAAACGATCGATCCCATAACTTCGCCGACGGTAAACTGAAACCGAGGACCCCTTGGAATACAGCACCCTAAAATTCGAGCGTGAAGGCCGGGTCGCGACCATAACTCTAAACCGCCCTGAAAAACGCAACGCAATTTCCACGCCGATGATTGAAGACCTCTTCGCCGCGCTGAACGCGGCGGAAGCGGACAGTTCGATCCGCGTCGTAATTCTTACCGGCGCGGGAAAAGCGTTTTGCTCCGGAATGGACCTGGAAACGCTTCAGGGCATCGCTAAACAAACACACGAACAGAATCTTGCCGATTCGCGGCGCATGGCGAGAATGTTTCAGCTCGTTTACGGTTTCCCGAAGCCGCTCATTACGGCTGTGAACGGCGCGGCGATCGCCGGCGGCTGCGGGCTGGCAACACTCTCCGATTTCACTGTGGCGGCTCCCGAAGCGAAGTTCGGCTATACCGAGGTGCGCGTCGGATTTATTCCAGCGCTCGTTTCAGTGATGCTGCGCCGGCAGGTCGGAGAAAAACACGCTCGCGATCTTTTGTTGACTGGACGCATCATTGACGCCGCAGATGCATTTCGCCTGGGTCTTGTAAACGAGATTGTCCCGCTGGAAGATCTAATGAAACGCGCGGGCGAAGTTGCAACGATGTTCCTTGAATCCAGCCCAGTAAGCGTGGCTATGACGAAGCGTCTGCTGCTCAGTCACGATAATCGCATGCACGACGAAATGGAACTGGCCACGCAAGAGAACGCGCGGATCCGCGGAACAGAAGATTTTCGCGAAGGGCTTGCTTCTTTCCTCGAAAAGCGCCGGCCAAAATGGTGTGGGCACTAAAAGACGCGCAGTACTCCGCCAGAAGAATTTGCTGACCATCGCAAAGCCTCTTATTTTTATAAATACTGTAACGTTACAAATTAGGAATGCGGCATCCTTCTGGCGCATCTGGCGCATGCCCTCGCTTTACGCAAGTCAGTGTGTCCGGTAGAATCTTTCGTTCGCGCCAGAAGCTCTATCTCGGAAGCTGGTCGGGAGAAAATGCTTCGATTTGTGACTGCGGGCGAGTCTCACGGCCAAGCGCTGGTGGCGTGGATTTCTGGCTTGCCTGCTGGACTCGCGGTCAACCAGGATTTTATTCAACGCGAATTGCACCGCCGCCAACTCGGCTATGGGCGTGGCGCGCGCCAGCGAATTGAAAAAGACCAAGCCGAGATTTTCGCTGGAGTGCGGCACGGAAAAACCATCGGCGCGCCAATCGCGTTGCGCATCGAAAATCGCGACTGGAAAAATTGGGAAAAGGCGCTGCCGGTGGAAGACACCGAGGGCGCTGAAGACTCCCAGCGTCTGCTGACCGCGGCGCGGCCGGGCCATGCGGATTTGGCTGGGGCGCTGAAGTTTAATTTTCATGATGCGCGCTACATACTTGAGCGCGCGTCCGCCCGCGAGACGGCCGCGCGGGTTGCCGCAGGCGCATTTGCCAAATTGCTCCTGAGCGAGTTTGGCGTTACGGTTCTGAGCCATACCGCTGCGGTGGGTCATGTCCGGCTGGAGCGCGCCGCCGACTGGCAGAAAATTGTTGCCGCGTGCGAAAATCTCGAATCGCCGTTGCGTTGCGTGGATGCCGCTACAGAATCGCATATGAAAGCGGAGGTGGAGCGCGCGTTGAAAGAGGGCGATTCGGTCGGCGGAGTTTTTGAAGTTGTAGCGCGCGGAGTTCCGGCAGGTTTGGGCAGCCACGCGCAATGGGACGAAAAGTTGGACGCAAAACTGGCGCGCGCGGTGATGTCCATTCAGGCTGTGAAAGCGGTTGAGATTGGCACGGGAGTGGAAAACGCCGGAAGCTATGGCTCGGAAGTTCAGGACGAAATTCGTTACGATGAGGCCGGCAAAAGATTTGCGCGCTCTTCGAATCGCGCCGGCGGCATGGAGGGCGGCATTACTAACGGCAGCGATATCGTTGTTCGCGGATATTTGAAACCCATTTCGACCTTGCGCCGCGCATTGCAAACGGCCGATTTAAAAACAAAAGAGCCGGTGAAAGCGGCTTACGAGCGTTCGGATGTTTGCGTAGTGCCTGCTGCGGGCGTCATCGGTGAAGCAATGGTTGCGCTGGAACTGGCTGGGGCCTTCCTGGAAAAGTTTGGCGGCGATTCCGTGCAAGAGATGCGCCGCAACTATGATGGATACCAAAAACAGCTCGACGCATTTTAAATAAGAATCCAGCTCAAAAGGAATGACGCAGCAAAGATGATTCACCCAATCGTCAAGTACGGCGACCCGATTCTGGAAACTCCCACCAAGCGCGTGGAGAAATTTGACGCCGATCTGCAGAAACTCGTGGACGATATGTTCGAATCCATGTATGCGGCTTCGGGCGTGGGACTGGCCGCGCCGCAGATTGGACTGGGATTGCGAATTACGGTCATCGATGTAAGCAACGGGAAAAATGCGGAAGCCAAGCTGGTATGCGCGAATCCGGAAATTATCCATGCGGAGGGAGAGCAGCGCGAAGAAGAAGGATGCCTTTCCGTGCCGGGTTTTCGCGCACACGTTGCGCGGCCTCAATATGTGACCATACGCGCGCAAGACGCCACCGGAAAAGAGTTTGAAATGCGCGGCGAAGGATTATTGGCCCGCGCTTTTTGTCACGAGATCGATCACTTGAATGGCATCCTCTTCATCACGCACTTGAGCATGCTGAAACGCGACATGATCAAGCGCAAAATCCGCAAAATGAAGAAAGCCGGCGAGTGGTAGGGCGCGCGTGCCGCTCAGAATTGTTTTTTGCGGCACACCTGAGTTCGCGGTGCCCTCTCTGCGTTATCTGCTGGCCCAACCCGATTTTAAAATCGTAGGCGTGGTGACGCAGCCTGACCGGCCACGCGGGCGCGCGCTCGCCATGGCAAACTCTCCGGTGAAAGAGGCGGCGGTTGCCGCGGGCATTCCGCTTTATCAGCCTGAAAAAATCAAATCGGAAGAGTCGGTCGAATTTTTTCAGCGAACTGCGCCGGACACGGTGGTGATCATGGCCTACGGGCAAATTATTTCCGCGCGGCTGATTGCCCTTCCTCGACTCGGCTGGGTTAACCTGCACGGATCGCTGTTGCCAAAATATCGCGGGGCCGCGCCGATCCATCGCGCCATCATGAATGGCGAAAAACGCACCGGGCTGACGACCATGAATATCGACGCAGGGCTTGACACTGGTCCGATGTTGCTGAGATTTGAAACGGAAATCGGTCCGGACGAAACGGCACCTGAATTGTACGCGCGGCTTTCGGAGGCGGGCGCGCCGCTTGTGGCGGAGACCTTGCGTGGCCTCGAGGCCGGAACGATCAGGCCCGTGCCGCAGGATAATTCGCAGGCAAGTTTTGCGCCTGCGCTTAAGAAAGAAGAAGGGCGGATTGATTGGTCGCAATCCGTTCAGCAAATCTACAATCGAATTCGCGGATTGCAGCCCTGGCCCGGTGCCTTCAGCTCTTTTCGCGGAAAAAACTGCGCGATTGGGGGCCGTCCGATTGCAAGGCCTTCTGCAACGGTCGGTACACCTGGAGAAATCTCAAAATCCGACGGCAATGTGGTGGTCTTCTGCGGCGATGGGACCGCCCTGCTCCTGGAATTCGTACAGCTGGCAGGACGTAAGCGAGTTACCGCGCTCGAATTCGCAAACGGCGCACGTCTAATTCCCGGCGACCGGTTCGGCGGCTAATTCCGGCGCCGTGACGAATTCAACTAATTATCTGAAAGCGCTTCGCAAATAAATGCCAGTCAGTGCTGCCAGAAAGATTGCTTACGAGGTGCTGCGGCGCGTGGAGGCGGAGGGCGCGTACGCCACCGACGTTTTGCACACAGAACTTGGCGCCGGAGTACGGGCGGACGACGCGGCGCTGGCAACGGAAATTTCGCTGGGAGTTCTTCGCTGGCGCGGCCTTCTGGATTTCTTGCTCCGGCGCGCGTTGAAGAAGCCCGTCGAGCGGCTGGATCTGCCGGTGGCAATCGCGTTGCGCATGGGCTTGTACCAGCTTCGTTTTCTCGAGCGCATACCCGCGCGCGCCGCGGTGCACGAGTCCGCAGAGCTCGTAAAGAGCGCGCGAAAATCCTCGGCTGCCTCGCTTGTGAATGCAGTTCTGCGGCGTTTGGCTACAGAAGCAAAAGAGCCGCCGGAGAAATTCCTACCCGCGGAGACAGCGCTCGGCGAGCGACTCTCAATCTTGCATTCGCATCCAGCTTGGTTAGTGCAACGCTGGCTCGCGCGACTCGGCGAAACTCGCACCACTTCCCTGCTCGAAGCTACTCATCAAACGCCGCGATTGGCGTGCTCCCTGCATCACCCCGAGCGTCGCGAGGAGATTCTTGAAAGCCTGCAGAACGCCGGACTCACTGTGGAACCGGGCCACCTTTTGCACTCGGCATTCGCGGTAACCGGCGGCAGCCCAACGCGCACCGAATCATTCCGTTGCGGCGATATTTCGATTCAAGACGAGGCTTCGCAAGCGATTCCGTTGCTTCTCGACGTGCAACCGGGCAATCGCGTGCTGGATTTGTGTGCCGCTCCAGGGGGAAAAACGCCCACGCTTTCGCGCCGCGCCGGGAAAAATGGACTGATCGTAGCCGCCGATCGCCACGCCCACCGTCTGCGGGCTATGCGCGAACAATTCAAGCGCCTCCGTCTCAGCGACGTTCGTATCGTTGAACTAGACGCGGCGACGGCGCTGCCCTTTGGCATTCAGTTCGACCGCATTCTTCTCGACGCGCCCTGCTCCGGCACCGGAACTTTCGCGCGGCATCCGGAAATTCGGTGGCGGCTGAAGCCCGAACAATTGAGCGAACTCAATCGTTTGCAATGCGAATTGCTTTCTTCGGCGCTCGAACATCTCGCTCCCGGCGGGCGCCTGGTATATTCCACTTGTTCGCTCGAGCCGGAAGAAAACGAAGATGTAATAACCGAGGCGCTTGGCGACTCGCCGGGAGCAAAGCGTGTAACCGCGAGCGAAGCGGCATTATCCATCTTCAAGCATCTTGCCGACGGAGTCGAGGCGAAGAACCTTTTCGACCATGCCGGCCAATTTCACACCGCGCCCGGCGCATATCAAACCGACGGCTTCTTTGCTGGTCTCTTACAGAAAAAATAAAAGGTAAAACTTGAAAACACTTAGTTCAAACAGACGGCAGCGCCTCGCGCCCGACGTGTTACGCTTTATAAACGGAGGAGCGAATCAATGACGCTGCGGGACCGCCTGCAATGGGTCTTTCGAATGTCACTGCTGGTATTTATTTTAGCGTCCGTGGCTTTTTTGAGCGCGCTCACCGCCGTGCGCTTCGCGATACAAGGCCGCGAAGTGGCGATGCCTGATGTAGTCGGCCTGAAAGCCTTCGAGGCGCAACACACTCTTCATAGCCGCGGCGTCGGTATCAAGGTGGAAGACCGGATCTACAATCCGCTGCCCGTCGATACGGTTGTGAGACAAAGTCCTGCGCCCGGCTCGCGCGTAAAGACCGGTCAATTCGCGCACGTGATGTTGAGCCTGGGCCCTCAAAAAGCCACAATCCCCGCGCTGGTGGATCATAGCTTGCGTGCGGCGCGCATCGAGATGCTGCGCAGTGGGTTGCAGTTGGGCGAAGTGTCCAGCGCCTACCTGGCGCTAGGCGAGGACGACACCGTGATCCAACAAGAACCCGCGCCTGGCAATTCCGACATTACAAGTCCGCACATCGACCTGCTGGTTTCGTTGGGCTCCAGGCCGCCGGCCTACGTGATGCCGGAAATGGTGGGCCTTTCGCTGGCGGAAGCTGAATCAAAGCTGAATGGCTCAGGACTAAGAGTATCGAAGCTCACATTTTCGCCGTTCCCGGGAATCCTGCACGGAACGGTTGCCGCGCAAACTCCGGCTCACGGCGCCAAGGTGGACGCCAATTCGACGATTGAGCTGCAGCTTGCTGAGTAGCATCGCTCCGTATCCTCGGCCCGCCTGTGCTAAAATCCGCCTGACCGCATGACCCACGCGCGCATCGAGATCGCTCCATCAATTCTCGCGTCAAATTTTGCCCGGCTCGGCGAAGAAATTCGCCTGGTCCAGCAAGCCGGCGCCGAAGTGATTCACGTGGACGTGATGGATGGCCACTTCGTGCCCAACATTTCCATCGGAATTCCGGTGGTGGAGTCGCTGCGCAAGGCAACCCGTTTGCCCCTCGATGTGCATCTGATGATCGAGCAACCCGAGGAATACATTGAGGAGTTCGTTGGCGCAGGCGCGAGCCGCGTTCTGATCCACCAAGAAGCTACGGTGCATCTGGACCGCGCTCTGGCCATGATTCGCGAACACGGGAGCCGAGGCCGGCGCGGCGATTAATCCGGCCACTCCGGTGATGATGTTGAGCGAAGTTCTCGACAAGCTGGATACCGTATTGGTGATGTCGGTGAACCCAGGCTTTGGTGGGCAAAAATTTATTCGCGGGGCGCTGGAAAAAATTCGGCAACTCAATCAGTGGCGCTCGCGATATAATGCCAGCTTCCGAATCGAGGTGGATGGGGGCGTCGATCTGGAAAACGTCGCCGAGCTTGCCCAGGCTGGCGCGAATACGTTTGTTGCAGGGACTTCGATTTTTCACGCAAGCGATCCGGCGGAAGCCACGCGCCAATTGCGCAAGCTTGCGAGCGAAGCCCTGAGCCAGAAAGTTTGAGGATTCGCAGGATTTTGGGGGCCGTTATTAAGGGTGCGATGGCAGGAAACCTCAGATACACAGGTTGTCTTGTAATCCTGGCTTTCGGCGCTTTCTTCTCTCTGGAATTGTGCTCTACGGCCAAGGCACAACAGCCCGCCGACGGCTCTCCACAGACGTCCCAACAGGACCAAGGTGCGCCGGTAACCGCTCCGGCTCCGCAGAGCACGCCGCAGACGGCCCAGCCGCCGCAGACGGCGCAAACGCCGAAAGCCGCGCCAAAAAAGAAATCAATTCTCCCAGCGAAAAAATCCAAGAAAAAAGAACCAGCAGCGAAGCCTGTTCCTGACGCCTCGGAAGAACCCGACAAAGTCCTCTACGATCGCGCGCTCAATGACCTGAAAGGCGGACGCTACACCGAAGGCCGCCTTGCGCTGCAGACCCTGATTAACACCTACCCCGACAGCGAATATCTGGCCAAGGCCAAACTTTCCGTCGCCGATTCCTATTACAAAGAGGGCGGCACGTCGAACACCACGCAAGCGATTTCAGAGTACAAAGATTTCATCACCTTTTTCCCGTTTCTCGACGAAGCAGCCTACGCCCAGATGCAAGTCGGCATGGCGCACTACCGCATGATGGAAAAAGCGGATCGCGACTCGACGCAAGCACAAGCGGCCGAAGACGAGTTCCAGGCCTTCATCCTGAAATATCCTCAGAGCCCACTGCTGCCCAAGGCGGAACAGTATTTGCGCGAAGTACAGGAAGTGTTGGGCGACGGCGAGTTCAAAATCGCGCGTTATTATTATGTGAAGACGGATTATCGCGCCGCTGCTGCCCGCCTGGTGGAAGTCACCGACCGCTATCCGCTCTACAGTCAGACCGATGAAGCGCTGTGGATGCTCGCCAACATTTATTACCGGGCAAAGCAAAGTGTGAAAAACGAGGACGATAAAAATCACTGGGGCGACTTAGCGGCCAAGTGTTACGACCGCATCCTTCAGGACTATCCACTTTCCAAGAGAGCAGTGGATGCGCGCGCTCGACTCGTCTCCATGGGCTTACCTGCGCCATCGGCCGATCCGGAAGCCTATCTCCGGATGAAGAACGAACAGCTATATCGCGAGCAACACCATCAAAATCCTCTGATTAAGACGCCGATGTCGATGCTGAAAGGCAACCCGGATGTTTCGTTGGCGGCTCGCAACGGCGCTCCGCAGATGAACCCGCCGAACGATGCAATTTCAGCAACGGACATTCTGAAGCCCGGCGCCAAAGGTCCAGCGTTCACTGTTTCCCCCACCGACGCAGCGGCGACCGGGACGGACCAAGGCAGCAGCGATGCCGCCCCCGTTGAGGCGACGACAGTACCAGCCGGGGCTGCTGCTGTCTCCGCACCGGGAAATAACGTGGGATTTCAGATCATAACGGCGCCAAACGACCCGAACGCCGCTGCCGCGCCCGCTCCTGAGGCGGCAACTCCGGCACCGTCCGCTGGGTCGACCTTAGCCCCGTCCAGCAGCGTTCCGGTGCTGGCTCCTACACAGCCGGCGGCAAATAGCTCCGGCGCATCAGCCGACCCACCTGCTCCAAGAGAAGCGATTCCCAGCAGCACCGCGACGGGAGCGCCTGTTACTGCGCCACCATCCAGCTCTAGCGCGCCACCGGCGGCCGGAGCGGCGCCAGCAGGGACCGCTGCCCAACCAGCCGCCCAGCCCAAGAGCGACCAAGCTAAAGCGGACAAAGCCGACCCTAAACAAGAGTCCACCAGCAAGAAAAAGAAGGGCGTAAAGAAGCTGCTGCCCTGGTAACTACCTGTTAACACCCTGCTAACAACTGTAGCACTCCTGTCCTTCGAGTTTGTTGACGCCTACGCTTCCCAGTGCTGCAATACATAGTGAAAGGCGTGCGCGTGTCGCCATCCGGGCCGCCTCCAGGGGAACACAGTGCCCAGAATTCTGGTTGCAGACGACAATTCCAATATCCAGAAAATGGTCACGCTGGCGCTGGAAGAGCGCGGCGTTGATGTGGTTGCCGTCGGCAATGGCGAAGCCGCCGTTCGACGCTTGCCTGATGTGAATCCCGACCTTGTGCTGGCAGACGTTTTCATGCCCGTTCGCAACGGTTATGAAGTGTGTGAGTACGTCAAAAAAGACAGTCGTTTTGCGCACATCCCCGTAATTCTGCTGGTCGGCGCGTTCGATCCACTCGACGAAAAAGAAGCGCGTCGCGTTGGCGCTGACGGAGTTCTCAAAAAACCTTTTGTCCCGCCTGACCCGCTGATTGCCATGGTCCTGCAGGTTCTGGAAAAGAATCCGCGTGTTGCGGCTGAACTGGCAAAACAGAAAGAAGTGATCGCCGAGCCGCCGCCAACGCCTGAAATGCTCGAAGCTCCTTTACGCAGCGAGCCGAAACCGCTCCCGGAGTTTCCCGAGCCCACCCCGGAAGAGGCCGCGCAGATCTATGGTTTCGGAAAAGGCGTTCGCGCTCTTGCCGGCGACGACGATGAGGAAGAAGAAGAAGAGAAACACTCGAAGAAATCCAAGGGTTCAAAAAGTTCGAAAACGGCGAAGGCTCCGGTAGCCGCTGAAGCGGAGACCGACGAATTCGACAACGTTGCTACCGTCAGCGACTGGCGCCGTAATGCCGCGGATTTTGAGGTCCCCGAAAACATTGCGCAAGAAGCAGGCGAGCCTGTAGATAACGATTACAACCCGAGCGACTTTCCGTCCGAGAAGGACGTGCCGCCGAAACACATTCGCAATGAAAAATTTTCAGGCGGAGAAGAATCGCCCGAATATCGCGACGAGCCGGCTTCCTTCCCCTCGAGCCATTTGTTGGAAATGCCAATCATGGCCGAAGACCAGGCCGCTGATGCGTTTGGCAAAGCCACACCGGTCGAAGACGCGCCGGAAACTTCACATGCAGAGTGGCTGCGCGAGCCTGAACCCGAGCCAGAATCCGAGCCTTCCGTGGCTGCCGCATCCTTTGCAACACAAGAACCCGTGCGCGAAGAGGCTCGCCAGGAATCTCAGCATCACCAATCCGAAAGTAACGTCGAGCCCGCGCCCAGCCCCGTCCCAGCCCCGCGCGCTACCGAGTGGATGGACATGATGGCTCCCCCGCCCTCCGAATATCCCGATGGCGGATGGATGTCGAACCTTTCCGCCCCGTCAACACACGCGACATCTACAACACATGCTGAGCCGGAAGCGAAATCAACGACAGAGCACGCCGAATTTTTTTCAGAGAATCACGGCCACGGCAACGAACCCGCAGCTCGCGCTGAAGAACCATTGCAGCAGTCATCAGAGCAAGAAGACGATTTTGAGTTTAGCAAGCACCCTGACTTAGAAGAGCGCTTCTTCGCTAGTTCGCCCGAACCGAAATCTTCCTATCACTTCGCCTCGGAAGAATCGCGCGAAGCGTCTCATCATAGTATCGAAGAATCCGCGGTTGCATCCGAGCCGGAAAGCGCGAAAGGACAGGCGCAGGATCTCGTTTCAGCGCCGGCTGAAGCCGATTCACAGGATGACGACCCCGCAAGCCATCCGTCTCCCGAACCGCTCTTGGTGGACGAAGAACACAGCGAGCCGTCTCCATACTTGCCCGTTCCAGAAAAAGCACAGCATATTCTTCCAGCCTCGGTTGAACAGCAGAACGAACGTCCCGATGCCCTGCTGGAGCACTTGGAGCCTTCCGAATTCGAGCCAGCTTCTCAATCAGCTGAAGTAGAGGAGTTCAGCGAGCGAATCCCAACTCTGCCGCCTCCGAATCGCGAAGCCCTTGCGGGAATTCCTTTCCTGATGCCACCGCCTGCGGCACCATCACACGAGCCTGTTGAAGCGCACGCACAAGCCAACGACGACCACGCAGTTGACGAGGTGGTGCGAAAAGTTCTTGAAAAGCTCCAACCTCATCTACAGGAATTGTTTTCGCAGGGCGTAAAGCCGCTCGTCGAGAACCTGGTTCACAACGAGCTCTCAAAGAAAGACCGATAAACCGCCGATCAACGTAACGCAGTAGATCAACGTTTTTTGAGTTCCAACCTTTTTGCGGATTTTTGCCTGCAGGCTTTCTAGAAGCTTGGGTGGCCTGCCAGTCTCCACGACCACATCAAAAACGACGTAGCCGTCAAGTCGATCCCCGGCTCGGTCGTGCTGAAGGACTGCACGTTATCCTTGTACACGGCTACTTCTGACGGATCGAACTTCCCATTGTTCCCGTTGAAAATCTTGAACCTATCCACTCCGCCCGCCGGACACCGGTTCATTCCTTCCAAGAATCCTGAACTCGAATAACTCGCCGGCCCCTCCGTCGATGCTCCCCAAAGAATCGGAGTGCCGCCGGAAGTTCCGTTCAAGGCTCCGGCGAGATTTGCCACTTGGTGCTGAATGCAATTCGGAAAAGTGCTGCCGTCGCCCACGATGAAGGACGATCCCCACGAGTTCGCGCCCAAAATATTCGCCAGCCATCTTTGCGCGTAGGTGTCATACATGTTGGAACCGGTCAGGTAAAAGGCTTCGCTGGCCATTACCGAAAGTCCCGCGCCATGCGAGGTTGTATCTCCGTAGTTCCACTGGCTTCCATATCCCCAGGCATCGGTGCGCGATTGAGAAATCGCGTCTCCCACTTGCTTCAGGAACTGCGCGCGGATGCTGGATTTCGAAACCGCCAAGTCCGCTGGATCGCCCTCGCTCGCCATTTCCAGCGCCCGATAAAGCTCGAAATGGGCCAGACCGCTCACGTCGTACAAATTGAGCGTGTCGGCAAATCCTGGCTCATAAATATTCGTGATGTAATTTTTCGCAAATTGCGCGGCCTGCTTCAAATAATCATTAGGATTAGTATCGATCAATCCGGCTGGAAGATTGCCTGACTCGTTTGCGGACTGCAGCGCGAAGTAAAGTTCCGTTGCGCCCAACTCCATATCGTCGTCCCAAACGTTCTCCGGATACCCATCGAACGGCATAATCGTTAGCAGGCAGTTGCTGCAGGTGCCGGAATCGACCGACGGAGCGGGATCGGGATAAGAAGTATCCGCCAGCGCAAATATCCCTACGGCATTCTTCAGGCACTCGTTCGCGAACGCAGCGTCCGTCGCGCGATTCAATTGGTAGCACAGCGCAAAATCAGCCGCCAAGCGCCCCGCAAGGTTCGGGCTGATCGGCGCTCCCGCCGCTGCGGCCGGAAACACCGGGCGATTGCAAATGAAATACGTCGTGAACTGGTCGCAAGGCTTGGGATCTCCGCTCTCTTCGTAATCATCCGCCGCCTGCGGCAAAGTCCAAATGTCGTACTCCGTGATCAGGCAATACGGGCTCGAATAAGTTCCGCCGCAATCGGGCGCGGACGAAGTCGGGTCACCCTCTCCGTAATAATCCCAGTCCTGGCTGTTATCCGCCTGGTAGTAGAGCGTTTTGGTTTTGCTGTCCCACATTTTCGTGAGCCACTCAATTCCAAAACGCGCTTCCTTGGTAAAATCAGAAGAAGCCGGCGCCCCCGCACCGCTGTTCCCCGCATAAGAAATCGAGCCGGGAGGAACTCTGGGATTCACCGCAGCGTTCGCTCCCATCTGGTTGGGAAAATCGCGAACCCCTATTTCCATGAGTGCAGTCGTGTAACTTACCGTCTCCACATATTTCATGTAGTCGCCCGCGTCCCACCACCCGCCATCCGCATTTATGTTCGGCGTATTGGCTGGCACTAACGGTTTTATTGGCGGTTTGTTATCGATGAAGTCGTTACTATCCAGCGGAGGCGCTTCGTAAACCTGCGCCTTTTCATCTTTCAAATGTCCAGGAGCGCTGCGCAAAGCGTTGCGTACGTAATTCGGCCCATCGCGATCCGTTTCGTAAAAAAACAAAGTGTTCAACAGTAAGCCCGGGTAGAGCAGGTCCGGTTCGTCCACCGCGAAACTCGGCGAAACCGCGGCCACCGGACCGGATACGGAGATCGTGTACAAATCGTGCTGCGCGACGCTGAAATCAAGCGCATACACCTGGTAACTCAACTTGTGGCTGTTCGACCAAACCCCAAGGAAAGGCCCGAGGCGCCCGGAATACGCAGTCTTACCTTCTGAATTGACAACCTTGAATGTCGCTCCATATTCTGCCGCCATGGACATCAAATACGCGCGAAACGGAGCTTTGCCGGCCTCATATCCTATCTGATTTACGCGCACGTACGCGGACTGCGCGCCTGCCAACGATGCACCCGCCAGCATCACACCGAGAATCAATACAGCGACACTAGCTCGCAGATAGATTGCACCACGGCTCAGAAACATGGCAATTCCCGGTCTAACGCTATGTTTTATTGAAGTTTAATAAACGATGAATTCTGGCGTGTCGTCTGCGCACTGTCAAGCGAAGACGGATCGAAGCGCCTTACCGTCGGGATCCGGACGCTTGAGGATAGGCTGATGGAGGTGGCCGCCCAGGCGGGTCCGTAACCTTTCCCGGCTGAAATCGAGGGTCGTACTCGATGAGTGGAGCCACGCGATCGTCCTCAGCCACTCCCGCTCGCACCACTTGCAAATTGCTTTCACTATATGGCACTCCTCCACACGTCTCTGCTTCTAACTCCGGAAAACCGTTCGCATCTGGGGGCCGCTCGAACAGCAGGATCAGCCGGTCACCAGCGCGCATTTTCGCCATTCCGTCGATGGGCGCCAGCGCGGCTGTGTCGTAGACTCCCACTTCGCTGCTCGTCCCCAATTGCCAGAAAGCCGCTCTCTTCACGCGCTCGATTATGACGCGCCCCAAACAAATCCGTTCCGGACGGGACGTTGACGTCTGCAATTACGCCCGCAGCACGGCCGCCGAGAAGCCGATAAAGGTGCAGAAAAGGGCTGAGCAACTTTGAATCGTCGGCGAGCATAAAAATTGGATGTCTAATCCAGATTCGGAGGTCGCAGTGCTGATTCGAGCAAGGGTCGACGTGAACGACGAATGCACTCCAACTTCCCAACAGCGGGTCTAACTGCTCGAGTGTCGTGTGCCGAAGTTGGATCGACATCATGTCGTCGCGAAGGCGTTCCGAACGATAGCGGAAGGAACGGGCTAAGCGTGAGACCACGCTGCGCATTGAATCGTTAGACACACCGTGACACATCGTCCGGTTCCGGAGATTCTGTCCCTCCGCAAACTCGATCATCCGGCACAGGTCTTTATAGAAGGGTTAGTCGAACGAACCACGCACTATTGATTCACCGCGGAGTATCACGCTACAGAACGATTTTCAGCAAGATGATGCGGTAATAAATACACAAAGCTTGAGAGGTGCGAAAAATCAACGGTGAGGGATTCAGGCCACTTTCGTAGAGTTATTGAGGACAGGCCGCTCCATCGTTCGCCCATTCTTGCATCGCGGCGGCAAAATCCGGACGGCTTAGCGGCGGCAACGTCCGTCCATCACCCGGACTCCAACCCCAGCCAACGAGATCGTCGGAAGAAACGTGCGTGATAATCTGCGCGATAGTGCGCCCGCCATTTTGTTTGGGATCTTTCAACTGGCGGCAAAGCTCACCCGCCGTCTTCCCCACAAAAACCATCTTCATTTTCGGAGGCGGCAAACCCCATTTCGGATTCCCCGGTGGCATGTTCGCTCCCGGAAGATTCGCATCCTGATGACACGTGTGGCAGGTCATTCCATAAACGCCGTGACCATCAGGCCCGCGCTTCACGTATTGCGCGTGCACGTGACTGTCATCGCCTTGCAAAGGCGCGTCGCCACCCGGATGGCAATTCTGGCAGCGCGGCGAAACGAAAACCGGGTAAGCGCGTTCAAACGCTTTCGCAGCCGCAGCATCCACATCCGACGAAGCCGTGGCATTCACAGACGCACCAGACGAATTCCCTGCCTCGAACGCACGCGCTTCCGCCGACGCGCCCGTGGTGTTCGCAAACGAGGATTGTTGGGACCAAACCGAAATACTCACTCCGCCCAATCCGACTAACAGAAGTCCCGCGACAACACCCCACTTTATTTTTTCCGCCATCTCAGGGTCCTCGAATAATTGCTTACGCAGAACGCAAATCTTCCGGCTTAATCGGCAGGCGCCGCACGCGTTTGCCGGTAGCGGCAAAAATCGCATTGGCTACCGCTGGCGCAACCGGCGGCACTCCGGGCTCTCCTACACCGGTGGGGTGCTCTGTGCTGGGAACAATATAAACTTCAATTTCCGGCGACTCGAACATGCGCACCATCGGATAGTCGTGGAAATTCCGCTGCTGCACGCGCCCTTTATCCAAAGTAATTTCCGTTTTGAGCGCCGCGGTAAGACCAAAAATGATACCGCCTTCGAGCTGCGCCTTCACCGTGTCCGGATTTACCGTGCGCCCGCAATCCACAGCGGCAATGATGCGATGCACTCGCACAGTGCCGTCCTTTGTCACAGATACTTCGGCGACCTGCGCGACGTAACTATCGAACGAAAAGTGCGTCGCGATACCCCGGCCGTGTCCGGCCGGAAGCGGTCCGTTCCAATGCGCTTTTTCTGCTACCAAATCCAACACCGCGAGCATCCTCGGCTGCCCAGCCAAAAGACTGCGGCGTAACTGATACGGGTCTTTGCCGCCGGCGTGCGCGATTTCATCGAAAAACGCTTCCACCGAAAATCCCGTATGCGAATGGCCCACGGAGCGCCACCACTGCACCGGCACTTCGTTCTTGGGGCTGTGCAAGTCCACTTGAATATTCGGAATGGTGTAAATAATATCTGCCGCGCCTTCCACGGACGCGGAATCGATTCCGTTTTTAATTCCGAATCCCGCGAACATCGTACCGTCGAAAATCGATTGGCCTACAATGGTGTGCTTCCACGCCACCGGGTTCCCACTGTCATCCAGGCCCGCCTCAAAATGGTCGTACCACATCGGACGATACCAGCCGCCGCGGATGTCATCTTCGCGCGTCCACACAACTTTCACCGGAGCTTTGGCAACTTTGGCCACTTGCACAGCTTCGCTAACAAAATCGGATGCAGGATTCGCGCGACGGCCAAATCCTCCACCCAGAAGCGTGGTGTGGATGTCCACCTGCTCGGGCTTCAGACCAGCCACGCCGGCAGCCGCAGCGCGATCGCCGGTTTGAAATTGCGTGCCGGTCCAGATTTCACAGTGATCCTCGCGCAAATCCACCACCGTGTTCAGCGGCTCCATCATCGAATGCGAGAGATAAGGCACTTCGAACTCCGCCGTAATTGTTTTGGCCGCTCCCGCAAGTGCTCCGGCAGGATCGCCCACTTTTTTCGCCAACGCGCCTGGAGTTTTCGACAGCGCTGCGAACTGCTCGCGCATCGCCACCGTAGAAATCTGCGCGCCCGGGCCTTCCTCCCAAATAATGTCGAGCTTCTCGCGCCCAAGCCTCGCCGGCCAAAAACCTTTGGCGATCACCGCCACGCCCGACGGAACTTCCAGAACGTTCACCACGCCGGGAACGGTTTTTGCTTTATCAGCGTTAAAACTCGTAACCTTCCCGCCAAAAACCGGCGAGCGCGCTACAACCGCCGTCAGCAGACCCGGAATATAAACGTCCAGCCCAAATTCCGCGGTGCCATTTGTTTTCGAAGGAGTGTCCAGCCGATGCTTGGGCTTGCCGATAATCGTGAAATCCTTGGGATCCTTCAGCGCGACGTCTTTGGGAGGCTCAAGCTTCGAAGCCGCCTCGGCAAGACTGCCGAAAGACGCGCGGCGTTTGCTCGCAGCGTGAACCACGTATCCTTTTTCCGCGCGGCAGGTTCCCGGGTCCACGCCCCACCCTTGCGCCGCCGCATCAAGCAACATCACGCGCGCCATCGCGCCCATTTTGCGGAAGCGATCGTACTCAGAATCCGTCGTCGTGCTGCCGCCTGTCATCATCATGCCGAATACGGTGTGGTTGTAAACCGCCGCCACGGGAGAGGATTCCACGCGAATCTTGCTCCAGTCAGCTTCCAGTTCTTCAGCGATTAGCATCGGCAGCGAAGTGTAAATTCCCTGCCCCATCTCCGAGTGATTCGAGATCACCGTGACCCAATCATCGCTGCTGATATGTACGAACGCATTCAACGCAACCGGCTTGCTCGATGCTTGGGCCGCGCGCGCGGGCGCCCAATCCGGCACATAAAGATTCAAAAGCAGGCCCCCGCTGATCGCCGCTCCTGTCTTCAAAAAATCGCGCCGCTTCATTCGCGTAGCGACCGTCATTTCGCACCTTTCTGCGCTTTAATTTCCGCAGCGCGATGAATGGCGCGCCGGATGCGCGGATAGGTGCCGCAACGGCAAATATTTCCGGACATGGCTTGGTCAATATCTTCATCGGTAGGGGAAGCTTTTTCTGCCAACAGAACCGCAGCGCTCATGATCTGCCCGGACTGGCAGTAGCCGCATTGCGGAACGTCAATTTCAATCCAAGCTTGTTGCAGCGGATGCGTGAGGTCGGGAGAAATCCCTTCAATGGTCGTAACTTTCTTCCCCTCCGCACGCGAAACGGGAGCCACGCAGGAGCGCACCGCTTGCCCGTCGATGTGAACGGTGCAAGCGCCGCACAGCGCCATGCCGCAGCCGAATTTCGTTCCGGTCAGGTTCAGCGAATCGCGAATCACCCACAACAGCGGCGTGGAAGGCGGATCCTCCACGCTAACCGGCTTGCCGTTAACAGTGAATGAAATCAAGGACGCCTCCTTGTTTTGTTCCGGCCTGAAATGTGAAGGGTTGTTGTTTGAAAACGGAGCGCCACGTTTTGCAAAAGACTTCGCAGCGCGAAAAAGGTCGGACTAGGCAAGAGGATTATCCGACGGAAACGAATTCGTTGCAACCCAATGTGAGCAAGCTGAATAAACAATTTCCGATGTGCCGCTTGCCCCACGGAAACTAAGTGCCGCTAGCGCAAGTAACCCCAGTTGTGCAGCCGATCGCTGTCTTCTTCCCAACGGTCGCCGATGTCGGTGCGGTAGTACATATTCGGAATCAAAACGTTCTTGATGCGCGAATACACCTGGGCTTTAGCCTGTTTCATGGTTTGCCCCGTGCCCACGATGATCAAAATCACACCGGAAGTTCCCGCAATAAGCCACTGGCCGTTGAGTTGCTTCACGTCCTCAATGTGTGTCTCATCCGCGGGCGGCTTCTTAAACACAATCGCGGAATTTTTGGAGAACGCCTCGAAAGTTTCGTCGTCATCAAACGGAAACGGCGGCACCACGATGCGCACTCCAATCTGAAATCCGCTGCGAACTTTCAGCTTGGGGTCCAGCCCGTTCGCCAAGTCCCAAAAGAACTGTCCAATCGGCGTGATCATTCCGGCTTGCTGAATGCTAATCGTCGGGTAACCAAACCGCGCGGTGAATTCCAGCGGATAAATCCCGTTATTATTCACGATGCAATTCACGTCAATATAGCCCACGTACCCTTCTTCGGCGAGTTTGGGCTCCATTTTCAGAAGCGTCTCATTGAATAGCTGGTTCGGCCCACTCCAAAACATCGACGTTCCCATTTCCCCCGTCGGCGGTCCAATATCTCCGGGAAAAAGTTTCTTGTGCTCGAAATTAATGTTCACCGGATATATGTAATTCTTACCGTTGAAGAAAGCTCCCACCGCCACTTCTACGCCAATCATGCGCCGCTGCAGCTGAAACACTTTGATCTCGTCAGCAAACGCCTTCTTGTAAGCTTCCAGCATTCGTATCACGTCTTGTCCGTCGTCTTCTTCGCCAACGAACAGACGCCGCTTGATGTTCTGCGCTTCGCCGCTCGGCTTGATCACGTAGCGTCCCGGGTTTTGCGTAACGTGTTCGATCGCAGCATCAAACGACTCGAACTCGCCGTACGGAATAATGCTCACGCCTGCTTTTTTCAGTTCCTCCTGCCCAAACGACCGGTCGTCTTCGAGCTTGTCGCTGTAAGCCGTGCCTCCAATGACGATTTTCCCTTCCTTCCGCAGAGCTTGCGCCTTCTCGCCTTGTCCCAGGGTGTCGTCGAACACAATAATCTCCGCCCAATCCTTGTCCTTCTCCCAATCCTTCGACTTGGCTACGAACCCGTCCGCGATATCGCGCTCTTTTTTATCGGCAATAAAATAGCGGACCTCATGACCCTCTTTCGCAATTTGCCAGGCGATGTCGCCGATCAGCCCGGTCAAAGATACGAATAGGAAATTTTTCTTTTCCATCTGCCCTCGTTCCTCTTTTCTGGAGTTGGAATCGTAACATCGGCATCCGCCGCAGCAAAGCTGTCGCGCATTGCCGCACTATCTGCCCGATTTGACGCGCAGCGCATCCGCCCCTAAGATTGATGGATTCTTTGCGCGACGAATAGCACGCTGTCTAGATTCTCTGTTTAAAAGCGAGCGCGGCGTCCTGAAATCGTCGCGGCGAGTCTATTTTGGGGAAATAATGCCGCGAGAAATACCCAAAGCCTACGAGCCGCAGGAAATCGAAGAGCGCTGGGCCAAAGCCTGGTTCGACGAAAAACTCTTCCGCGCCGAAAATTCCGGCGACGGCCGACGGCCGCACATTTTCCATCGCGCTTCCTCCGCCCAACGTTACCGGCTCGATCCACATCGGCCACATGCTCGAGCACACGCAGATCGACATGCTCGTCCGCTGGCATCGCATGCGCGGCGAACGCACCCTCTGGCTCCCCGGCATGGACCACGCCGGCATCGCCACGCAGTTCGTCGTCGAACGCATGCTCGCGAAGGAAGGAATCAAGCGCCAGGACCTCGGCCGCGAAGAATTCGAGCGCCGCGTCTGGCAATGGAAAGCGGAAAGCGGCGGCGTAATCAAGGAGCAGATGATCCGCCTCGGCGCTTCCTGCGATTGGACGCGCGAGAGATTCACGCTCGAGCCCGCGCTCTATCGCGCCGTGCTCGAAGCTTTCCTGCGCCTCTATCGCGAAGGCCTGATTTACCGCGGCCGCTACATGGTCAACTGGTGCCCGCGCTGCCAGACCGCCATCAGCGATCTCGAAGTCGTCCACAACGAGCGCACCGGCCAACTCTGGTACATCCGCTACCCGCTCGTCGGCACGAAGGACACCTCATCGTCGCCACCACGCGCCCGGAAACCATGCTCGGCGACACCGCCGTCGCCGTCCATCCCGACGACGATCGCTACCAGCACCTCATCGGCAAAAAAGTAATGCTGCCGCTGATGAATCGCGAAATTCCCATCATCGCGGACACCTACGTCGACCGCGAATTCGGCACCGGCGTGGTCAAAATCACGCCCGCGCACGATCCCAACGACTTCGAAGTCGGCAAGCGCCACAATCTGCCCGAAATTGACGTGATGACCGACGACGCCCACATGAGCGAAGCCGCCGGAAAATACGCCGGCCTCGAACGCTTCGTCGCCCGCGCGCGCATCGTCGCCGACCTCGAAGAACTCGGCCTCTCGACCGCATCACCGAGCACACGCACTCCGTCGGCACCTGCGACCGCTGCAAAGCCATCGTCGAGCCGCGCGTCTCCACGCAATGGTTCATGAAAATGAAGCCGCTCGCCGAGCCCGCCGAAGAAAGTCGTCCTCGACGGCCTGATCGAAGTGGTCCCCGACAATCAGCGCACCATCCTGCTGCAACTGGCTCGAAAATATTCGCGACTGGTGCATCTCGCGCCAGCTCTGGTGGGGCCATCGCATCCCCATCTGGCATTGCGCCGACTGCAAGGAAATGGTCCCCGCGCTCGATTCGCGCGTCGAAATCGTCGACGGCCACGCCCGCGCCGCAAGCCCGCCCACAAAATGCCCGAAGTGCGGCGGCTCAAAACTCACCCAGGACAAAGACGTCCTCGACACCTGGTTCAGCTCCGGCCTCTGGCCTTTCTCCACGCTCGGCTGGCCCGACGACACCGCCGACCTCCGCACCTATTACCCCACCAGCCTGCTGATCAGCGGCTACGACATTTTATTTTTCTGGGACGCCCGCATGATCATGATGGGCCTCCAACTCAGTGGAGATCGCTTCCGAACGGCGATTGCGGCGCACGGTTGCAGAGGATCCGAGTCGTCATTCCGACCGAGCACGTGAGACGGGCGACAGGGCAGTGGCTTCTCGAGCCGCTCGCCGCACATAGACGCGAGCTTCTTCAGGTCACGGCTTTAGCCCCTGAGCCGCTCAAGCTGGGGCTTCAGCCCCTGAGGCAGCCTCGCGTCCGAATCCCTTTCCACCGCCTCTACCTCCATTCGCTCGTCCGCACCGCCGAAGGCGCGAAGATGTCCAAGACCAAAGGCACCGGCGTCGACCCGCTGCAACTGACCGAGAAATTTGGCACCGACGCCATGCGCTACATGCTCGCCAGCATGGCCGCCCCCGGCACCGACATTATTTTGAGCGAAGACCGCATCCTCGGCGCCCGCGCCTTCGCCAACAAAATCTGGAACGCCGCCCGCTTTCTATTCATGAATCTTGAGAAGATCGAAGCCCAGCGGCATCACACTGGAAGAACTGGCCGCGCCGGAAATCCGCGCAAAAGCTCCGTACGCAATCCCCGGCGCAAGACGGCCTCGTCCATCGCTGGATTTTCTCGCGACTCGCCGCCGTTTCAGACCAAGCCAACAACGCCCTTGCAGGATTTTCGTTTTCACGAAGCCTGTCACAGGCGATTTACCAATTTTTCTGGGGAGATTTCTGTGACTGGTACATCGAGTGGGTCAAGCCGCAGCTTGCATCGCCCGACCGCGCAGTCGCCGTCGCCGCATGGCGCAATATTTTCGCCGCACTGGAAGCAGCCTTGCGCCTGTCTGCACCCCATCATGCCCTTCCTAACCGAAGAATTGTGGCACCGTTTGCCGCAACCCGCGGGCGCTCGTTCCATCGCGCTCGACAAATTCCCCCAGCCCCGCGCGAACTGGATCGACGACTCCGCCGAAAAAGAATTTACAACCTTGCGGGAAATTATCACCGCAGCACGCAACATTCGCGCCGAAATGAAAATCGATCAGAAACGCAAGATTCCCGCAGATTTTTCCAGCGGCGATTCCGCAATCCGCAAGCTTGCTGAACAGAATGCCGAACCACTCGCGCGTCTGGCCACTCTCTCCGCTCTGAATATTTCGTCGAACCGATTGGATGACGCGGGCGCCGCGGTCCGCTCCACATCGCAATTCGACCTACGCATCGCCTACGGCGACGCCATCGACAAAGACGTGGAAGTCGCGCGCCTGCGAAAAGAAATCGACCGCCTGGCAAAAGACATCGAATCGAAGAAAGGCCGCTTGGGAGACGAAACTTTCCTGAACAAAGCCCCGGCGAAAATCGTCGAAGATCTGAAAACCACGCTGGCAGGCCGCGAAATAGAACATCAAAAGTTGCAAGACCGCCTCAAGCAACTCGAATAGCGTTCCTATCGCGCTTAGTCAGTTGCTCCCGACGACCGCGCCGCAGTTTCCTTCAACATCTTCAGCACCTCGTCTGCAGTCGCGGTCTCTCCCATCCGCGGAAAAATCTTTTCCACACTGTGACGGTGCGAGTCGGCATCGCGGTCCGTCATCGCATCCAGCACATACACAACGTTGTAACCGTAATCGTAAGCGCTGCGTCCCGTTGACTCCAGGCCCAAGCTCGTAGCGATTCCCGCCAGAAAAATCTGAGTTACGCCGCGCTGGCGCAAGATTTCTTGCAACGATGTCGTGATAAATGCGCCCGGACTTTTCTTACTGACTAGGTAATCTTCGGACTGCCGCTCCAATTCGGGCATCAACTCGGTCCAGTCGTCCGCCAACGCAAATTTGCGAGGCCCAGCGTCGGTACGCCCCGGTGGCGGCGCCGTCACGTTGACAAGAACAACCGGCAACCTTCGCTCGCGAAATGCGCGCGCCAGTTGCGCAGAGCGAGAGACGATCTCGGCCGCAGGATAAGGAGCAGTCTGCATTCCGACGATGCCCTTCTGCAGATCGATCACTACCAACGCCGCAACGCTATCTATTTTTGTAAGGGGCATATTTTTCCTTTCAATCAATTATAAAAGATAAATTAACCATTCCCTGCACTTCGGAACTCAATTCTAATTTCGATATCGCTCGTCACTTTTCACCGAGCGTTCGAGGATCTAGCCGGCAAAGTCTCCGCTAAGATCGCCCAAGAACCGAGATCGCTCCCGCAGGTCACGAAAGACAGCACGGTAAGAAATTCCAAGACTGTCGATTCGGCAGCCTCTCGTTCGACGTACCAGTAGAGCAAGAAGCACACGTCAGGAGGCGGTTATGGCAAAGCAGCAAAAGCTTTTTGAGAATTTCAAATCCATCGCAGGATTGGCACTCATCAGCCTCGGCGTGTTCATTCTGTATAACAATCTGGCTGAGGCCGCTGCCAAGTTGAACCGCCTCCTTGGCATTTCTTCCGACGCGGCAAACACGGTAGGTGTACTAATCGCTGTTGGCTTGGCGGCGTCACGCGCTTTGCAGGCCTATCTTTTCGATCACCAGCAGTTTTTGCGGGGTTTCTACCACATATTGATATCATTCTGGCCTGTGCTCGTCGTTATCGGCGGGACCGCATTTTTGCGCGATGGTCGCAGGGGCGAAATCAAAGGACTTCGCAAAAAAATTGCTGCACGTGTCGAATTTGCCGTTCCTCGTTCGACGCGTAAGTAGAGGCTTATCTCAGCAGTTCAGACCGATGAAACGCTTTTTTCATAAAATGAATGAATAGGAGACAAAACGATGCGATTCATGATGTTACTGCCCGCCCCGGCCGAACCACTGGAGAAAGCAGTCGCGGCTCCCAACAAAGAATTGGTCAACGCGATGCACAAATTCAAAGAGGACATGACGAAAGCTGGAGTGCTGCTTGCGGCCGAGGGACTCCACGCCAGGTCCAAAGGTACGCGCATTCGCGTATCCGGCGGCAAGCGCATCGTAACCGACGGCCCCATCACCGAAGCCAAAGAAGTGATGGCCGGCTTCTGGATAATTCAGGTCAAGTCCAAAGAGGAAGCCCTGGAATGGGCTAAGCGCTGCCCTCTCCCCGAGAACGGCTTGATCGAAGTTCCCCAGGTGTTCGAGGCCTCTGACTTCCCTCCCGAGCTGCAGGCGAACACATCGGGCACATAAATCTTGGCGACCCAACAGTCTGGAAAAAATCCTTTTCGCTTGTCGATTTCGCGGAAGCTCATTCGACGCCTAAGCAGAGCGAAGGTTCAGCCGGTCGGGGCGGCCGGCAACCGGCTCATAATCCTAATCAGAATGGAGAATAACGATGCGATTCCTAATGTTGGTCAAGCACGGTGAAAATCCCGGTCCTCCGCCCAAGGAATTTTTGGACGCGATGGCCAAGCTCGGCGAAGAGGCGGCCAAATCCGGCACGATGCTCCAAAGCGGCGGGCTGTCCCCGATTGCAAAGAGCACGCGCGTCCGGCTTTCCCGAGGGCAGGTAACCGCGATCGACGGGCCTTTCACCGAGTCCAAGGAAGTCGTAGGCGGCTTCGCGATGTTCGAGTTGAAATCGAAGGAAGAAGCGATCGAAGGCGCGAAGCAGTTCATGGAGCTTCACAAGAAGTACTGGCCGGGTTGGGAAGGCGAGACCGAAGTTCGCCAGGTATTAGGACCGGAAGCCTTTGACCCCAAAGCCTAGGCGTACGCGCTCGCCCGTGCCGTTGGCTACGCGAAAAAATAGCAAGCGATGCCCCGGCTTGCGTTCGCGGATTGATCGTGGTGTTATCGGTAGTCGTGACGGCTACCGATACACATCGCGCCATCGAGGCAGTCTGGCGGATCGAATCCGCCAGGATTATTGCCGGGCTCACGCGGATCGTCCGCGATGTAGGTCTTGCCGAAGAACTCGCGCAGGACGCTCTCGTTGCTGCCCTCCAGCAGTGGCCGGAGTCAGGCGTTCCGGACAACCCAGGCGCCTGGCTGATGGCCACCGCCAAGCATCGTGCCATCGACCATTTCCGACGCAACACGCTCCTCGAGCGCAAGCATCAGGAGTTAGGCCGCAAGCTTGAGGCCAAACAAGAGATGGCCGTGGAGGAACTCCACACCGCGATTGACGATGAAGTCGGCGACGACCTCCTGCGCCTGATATTCATCTCATGCCATCCGGTCCTTTCCACCGAAGCGCGCGTGGCGCTCACGCTCCGCTTGCTCGGTGGTCTAACGACCGAAGAGATCGCGCGCGCCTTCCTCGCACCAGAGCCAACTATCGCCCAGCGCATCGTTCGGGCCAAGCGCACACTCGCTGAAGAGCACGTTCCCTTCGAGGTTCCGCGCGGACCCGAACTTGCTGCCCGTCTTGCATCCGTGCTGGAGGTCATCTACCTCGTCTTCAACGAAGGCTATTCGGCGACTGCCGGTGACCACTGGATGCGACCCGCGCTCTGCGACGAAGCGCTCCGTCTCGGCCGCATTCTGGCGGAACTCGCTCCCAAAGAGGGGGAAGTCCACGGCCTCGTCGCGCTCATGGAGATCCAGGCGTCGCGCTCCCACGCACGCACTGGCGCATCGGGAGAGCCCATCCTTTTGCTCGATCAAAATCGCGCGTTGTGGGATCAATTGCTCATACGCCGAGGTCTCGCAGCGCTCGAACGTGCCGAAAAGCTTGGCGGCGCGCGTGGCCCCTACGCACTCCAAGCTGCTATCGCTGCGTGTCATGCGCGCGCGAGTTTGCCGGCGGAGACAGACTGGCCGCGCATCGTCGCGCTCTACGAAGAACTCGCTCAGCTCACACCGTCACCCATCGTGGAACTGAATCGTGCGGTCGCCGTCGCCATGGCGTTTGGTCCAGCGGCAGGTCTCCAGATCATCGACACGCTTATCTCTGAGCCCGCACTCAAGGCTTACCACCTTTTGCCCAGCGTCCGCGGTGACTTTCTTTTCAAGCTCGGCCGCTTAGCCGAAGCCCAAGCGGAGTTCGAGCGCGCCGCATCGCTCACGCGCAACGCACGCGAACGCGATCTCCTGCTCAACCGTGCCCAAGCCTGTGCAGCAGCCCATCCGAACTGCAGCCCTCTCTGAAGAAACCGTTCTTCTGCTCATCCTAATGCTGCGATCGACGATCTTACTCACACATTTTCTTCGCATGAACGCACGCATCCCGAGCCGCCAGCGTACGAGTCACAACGCACAATTTGAAGCTCTCGGTCCAGTTCCTTCTCGGATGTGGCTTCAGGTCAAAGCAGAAATCGGCGCTATAATCTTCCTTCCATGTTGACCAGCAGAACGAACAAGTTGATTTTCATCGCTCTCGCGCTATTTGCACTAACTTTCGCTGCTCCGGGTGTTCGCGCACAGTCCTCGACTAGCAACGTGACGCCCGACTGGTGCAAACAACTCCCTCGCCCGCAATACAAAACCCTCGAACGCGTGGCATCTCCCGACCCTTGGTTCGATGTTTACAAAGTCGCGCCAGGAGTTTTCGCGATTTACGAGCCGCATCAGTTCGAAGAAGTAATCTCGTTCCTGATCCTGGGTGACAAACGCGCTGTCCTGTTTGACACAGGCCTCGGCATTGGCGACATCAAGCGCGTAGTCACTTCACTCACGCCTTTGCCAATCACCGTGCTGAATTCGCACACGCACAACGATCACGTCGGCGACAACTGGGAATTCGACGAAATCTATGGCATGGACACCGACTTCACGCGCACCAATGCAAAAGGTTCCACGGCCGACGCGCAAGCCGAACTAGCTCCCGGATCGGTTTGCGGCCAACTCCCCGCCGATTTTGACGCGAAGTCCTACGCCACTCGTCCGTTCCACATCACTCACGCAATTCATGATGGCGAGACAGTCGATCTCGGCGGCCGAGTCCTGGAAATAATCTCGACGCCCGGCCACACCCCAGATGAAATTTGCCTGCTCGACCGCAAAAATGGCCTGCTATTTACTGGAGATAATTTCTACCCGGGAGCAATCTGGCTATACCGCCCGGAGACTGATCTCGACGCCTACGTCCAGTCCATCGCGCGAATCGCGGCGCTGGCGCCTAAAATCCACCTGGTTCTGCCCTCTCACAACGTTCCTGTGTCCGACCCTTCGCAATTGCCGAAGCTGCTAGTCGCAATCGAAAAAGTCCGCGCTGAAGCAGTAGAGCCTTTTGCCGCAGGCAACGGCAAAGTCACCTACACGGTCAATGGATTTGTCTTCCTGATGGCCGCCCCAAATTAAGCTGTTTGCGCAGCCCGTTAGCGAGTGATTGTCACAGGAATTTGGCCGCTGCCGTGACACAGATCGCATATTTTGTCAGGCGTCCCACGAAGCTTCCCGGTTCGGTTGCACCGCGAACAATAGGACGAAATCCCGGCGCCGGTATCCATCGTTCAGCGGAAAACGCCTCCCGATTCCCAGAACCTCCCCAGCCACCCGGCTCCGGAAAAACGAAATCATCCACGCAAAATTCGAGCCACAATCGCGCATTTCTACCCTGTTTTGCTCTGCAAGCAGAAAGCGACGTAACTTACTCACAACAACAAAGCACAGAAAATTCTCTACTCGGGGCCACAAGCGCATGTAAGCAATCCAGGCCAGGCCACCGTTCAACCCTCGCATCAGACTCGCTGCCGCTTGTCCCCGCGCCGCCGCTCAAGTATTCTTTCCAATCTCCTATGCCCACCAAACGTATGCCGACTCTAGCGGGCGCGACTGACCGGCGCATCGACGCGCTGCTTACGCTGCTCTCCGAGAATTCCACCATCGTCATCAGCGGAGAAAAAATCGCCAAGGAAATTGGCGTGTCGCGCCAACAGGTTTGGCGTTGGGTCCAGAAAATGCGCGGCTTGGGAGTGCACGTGAAAGGCCACGCCCGCACCGGATATCACATCGAACGCGTCCCGGACATTGTGGCCCCGCAGCTTCTCAGTCACCGATTGTTCGGCACGCCCTTCGGACGCCGCATCTACCACTACTTCAAAATTGACTCCACCAATACCGTCGCCATACAACTGGGCGAACGCGGAGAACCCCACGGCGCCATCGTGTTGGCCGAAGAACAAACCGCAGGCCGCGGCCGCGCTGGGCGCAAATGGATATCAGAAAAATCCGCCGGAATACATTGCAGCATTCTGCTACGTCCGCCGATTCCTCCGGCGCACGCGCCACTGCTAACTCTAGTGGCGGGCCTGGCCGCACGCGATGCCGCCGCCGAAGAACTCGACGTGCTCCCCGACATTCGTTGGCCCAACGATCTGCTCGTCCGCGGCCGAAAATTCTGCGGCATCCTGACAGAAATGCACGCCGAGCCCGACCGTGTGCACTACGCCGTGGTCGGAATCGGCATTAACGTAAACCAAACAAAAATGCCCTCAGAGCTTGCGGACATCGCGACATCGCTTCGTCTGGAAACCGGCAAAGTCCATTCGCGACTCGAAGTCCTGATACGGTTGCTACGCCACCTCGACCGCTACTACAATGAATTTATCGCAGAAGGCGCCGTTCCGATTTTGCGACGCTTCGCCGAAGTCTCCAGCTATTTTCAAGGAAAGCGCGTGCGCATCACGACTCCCATCGAAGTGTTCACCGGCACCACGGCGGGCCTGGAACCCAGCGGCGTTCTGCGCGTGATGCGCGATGACGGTGGCGGCATCGAGTCCGTGCTGTCCGGCGACGTCGCGGAGGCCTCCTGATGCTGCTCGCGCTCGACGTCGGTAACACAAACACAGTCCTGGGAGTTTTCCGCGGCGCACAGCTCGTAGCGAATTGGCGCTTAACCACCGCGCGGGATCAAACCATCGACGAGTACGGCATCCTTTGCCGTGAACTTTTCACTCTGGCCGACCTCGACCCGCGCGAAATCGGAGGAGTAATCATCAGCTCGGTCGTCCCGCCGCTGAATTCCACGTTGTCAGGAATGTCGGAGCGATACTTCGGCAAGAGGGCCCTATTCGTCGAGCCCGGAATTAAGACGGGCATGCCGGTTCATTACGATAATCCGCAGGAAGTCGGTGCGGACCGCATCGTAAACAGCGTGGCGGCCTTCGAGAAATATGGCGGCCCATGCATCATCGTCGATTTTGGCACCGCCATAAATTTCGACGCAGTTTCGGCACGCGGTGAATATCTGGGCGGCGTCCTCGCTCCGGGCATCGGAATTTCCGCCGAAGCACTCTTCGCTCGCGCAGCACGCCTCTTTCGCGTGGAAATCAAAGACCCGGGAAAAATCATCGGGACGAACACCGCCGCCTCCATGCAAGCGGGCCTTTTTTACGGATACACCGATCTGGTCGACGGCATCCTGGAGCGCATGAAGAAAGCGATGGGCGCGAAAACAAAAGTGATCGCAACGGGCGGCCAAGCGCCGCTGATCGGCACCGCGTCGCGCCACATTGAAACAATAGACGAATTTCTTACGTTGGAAGGCCTGCGCATCATATGGGAACGAAATCAGGACGCCGTGCAGGCACAGGGCAAAACACCAAAGCTGGCAACCGTTCCGCCGCGCACAAAAAACTAAGCTTTGTCGCCATATTAAGAATACTTGGCGGCGCAAAAAAATATTTTCAGCGCGAAGAAAAGTTTCGCAGAAGTTCAGCGAAATGGAATCCTTCAACTACTTCAATTATTTCACGGAAATCGAAGATTATTTCTGGCGCAAACGCGGAGCGCACCTCCTCGTCTCCCCCTTGGATTGGGCCATCGTAGAAACCTGGCAGAAAGCCGGCATCCCCCTCGGCGCCGTGCTAAAGGGTATCGACCGCGCCTTCGAGAGCTGGCAGCGATCCCGCCGGGCCGCCGGTGGACGCCAACTGAAAAGCCTGGCCTACTGCGTTGACGCCGTCCTCGACGCCGCGGCGGAAGCATCGGAAGCGGCGGTTGGTACCGGCCCGGAAGTGAGATCGTCGCGGACCGCAGAGCCTTTTTCGCGCGGCGAGCTAAGAAAATATCTCGAACGCAACGCCGCGCGTCTGCGTGCTGCATCAACAAAATTGCTTGAATGGTCGCAGAAAAATGGCACGGCGGCTCCCGCCCTCGCTGCACGTCTGGAAGACACCGCCAAACGCCTGGAAGAAGCTTTGCCGTTACTCGATTCACCAGGAGCGCTCGACCTCGAAGATCTCGAGCGCCGCTTGACCGTGCTGGAAGAAAAATTGTCGGCGGCGCTTTCCGCGGATGCAGATGAAGAAGCGTTGCTTTCCGTCCGCCGCGAAATGGATCGCTCGCTGGCGCCCTACCGGCGTAAGATGTCCGCAGAGCAATTGGCGCAGCTCGAACGGCAATACATTCAGAAGCGGCTTTTTGAACATTTCAACGTGCCGCGCCTGAGTCTGTTTTATTTGACCTAACCACAGAGCAGCGCTTTCGCACCCTTAACGAAAAACGCCGTCAACATTTCATGCCACCAATGGACGTCACAATCGAAAAGTTGATTTACGGTGGCGATGGCCTCGCGCACCATGAAGGCTCAACGGTCTTTATACCTTTTGTGCTCCCCGCCGAGCGCCTAGTAGCCCTGCCCGTCGAACAGAAAAAGAAGTTCGTTCGCGCGCGCGTGGAACAATTGCTCGAGCCCTCGCCGCAACGCGCTATGCCGCCCTGCCCTCATTTCGGAATCTGCGGCGGCTGCAATTATCAGCACATTCCTTACGAAGTGCAGCTCAAATACAAAACTGAAATTCTGCGCGAAACGTTGCGGCGCGTCGGCCGAATCGATTGGACCGGCGAGATCAAAGCCCATGCGTCGCCGCCCTGGGGCTATCGCAATCGCGCACAATGGAAGATTCGCCGGCCATCGGAAGCGGCGTCAACCGGCCTCCCAACGCAGGCCGCTTCGGGCGCAGCCACTGAAACGATAGCGACACTCGAGATTGGTTATTTTCGCGCGAACTCCACTGCGCTTTGCGCGGTCGAAGATTGCGCCATTCTGTCGCCGCTGCTCCTGAAAACATTGCTCGCACTCCGTGAGGCGCTCGCCGCAGGAGTACTTCCGCGGGAGCTTCGCGAGATCGAAGCCTTCAGCAATGAAGGCTCTGGCGGCCTAGCCACACTCGCCAACGCGAAACTGTTACTCACGGCTACCTTTGCCGGGTTCCCCTCTCGCATCGCCGAACACGCCGAAACCGTTCGCGGCGTTGTTCCAGAAGCCGCCAGTATTTTGTTTCACGATCCTAGCCACAACCGCATGGAACTCTTTGGCCCGGGTTTTCTGGAGACCGAAGCTGCCGACACAAAATACCGCGTCGGACATTTTTCATTTTTCCAGGTGAATCGATTCCTGATTGACGACTTGGTCCGCACTGTTTGCAATAATGAAAACGGCCGGGTCGCGCTCGACTTATTTGCCGGTGTGGGATTATTTTCGATTCCGCTGGCCAAGCACTTCGAAAGAGTTATCTCCGTGGAATCGAATCCCGCCGCTACGCGTGACCTGGAGATCAACATGCGCGGGCTGAGCTCAATCACAGTTCGCACCGCGGACGTTGAACGTTTTCTCGAAAGAAATAAGGAGCGGCCTGAGTTGGTGGTTCTGGATCCGCCGCGCGACGGTTTGGCTCCCGAGGCCGCCAAGCGTCTGGGCCGATTGCAACCCGCACGTATCACTTACGTTTCCTGCGAACCGCCTACGCTCGCGCGTGATCTCGCCGTGCTGGTTCAAGCCGGCTATGAACCGGCCGAAATACACTTCTTTGATCTTTTCCCGCAAACATTTCACATGGAGACGGTTGTGCGCTTGCGTCGACGCGAATGAAAGTACCTGCGCTGTGGATTGCCGCGGCCTTTGCCACCGGCATTGGCCTCGCGAGCCGCTGGCAGAGTTCGCCGAAAATGTGGTTAGCAAGCGCAGCCATAGCAATCCTTGCCGGTCTAATATTAGTTTGGCGACAACGCGCAGCATTCGCGTGGTGCCTCGCATTGCTGGCATGGGTCGCGCTTGGCGGTCTCGCAATCACTGTCGAGCGCGCCTCAGTTCCTGCCAATCACGTTTCCCGGCTGACGGAGCTATCGATACGAGCGTTCCCCTCCGTTGGCGCAGAGTCTTCGGGAAGATCCGCTGAAGCCACCGTGGGGCTTTGGCTACGAAATAGATTTGGAACACGTGGAACCTGCGGGCGTTCTTCTTCCTGCAACAGGCGGACTGCGCGTGAATTTCTATCTTGCGCCGCATGCCGTTGAACCAACGCAAGGTTTGCATGCAGGTGATCGCGTGGAAGCGTTGCTGAGGCGCGTCCGCCGCGCAATTATCCGACAGCGACTTTCCATGGGGCGAGATAGAAGGTAACGTGCTTTGGCCCGAGGATATCTCGGGCCGTCGCGCAAGCTCCCCACGATAATTCCTAGGTGATGCGACTGTCGCGATGGTGAAGGCACAGCGCTGACAGGCGGCCATACTCTCGAAGTGCACACATCCCCAGAGTCGCATCCGCAGTAGGAGCTACAGATTATCGTCGAATCTTGCGGTACGATCTGCTTTACGCTCCGTCGGCGTCGTCGGCGGAAGACTGATTATCTTTCTGGTAGTCCTCGATAAGCTGCCGCGCTTCTTCTGCTCGTGGCTCGAGGACGTACACCTCAACACCGTGCGTACCTTCCGGCGACTCGCGTAACGGAAAAGGATCGTTAGAACCTGAGCCTGGCGAACTAATCCCCGCGCTTTCCAGCAGCCCGCGAATTACCATAGCTTCCGCGGCAGTCCCTGCGGTGTAGGCGACAACAACACGCTCTTGCGATGGATCATGTGCTTCTTGCGGCGATGAATTTTCAGTCATTTAAATTCCTCAGAAATATCTTCGAACACTGTTCCACAGTACTATTGCGCGGTTTTAAGGCCAAGTCCATAATAGTCGCAGAAAGTCTTCAGGACCCGTTTATGGAACCCATCGAAAACAGCACGTCGTTTCAGCCTACGCAGGAGCAGATTGACGACGAAAGCAGACGCATTCGTCGCCTGCGGATCCTGGTCCAATTAACGCTTGAATCGATCGCTGCGGGTGATCTGACGCCGGAAGAAGCGTCCGGGATGATTGCGGCAACGCGGCGAGTTGCTCTGGAAATGTTTCCTGGCAAAGAACGGGCTTTCGATCTGCTCTACAGGCCGAAATTTCAACGGGTGATGCACGCCATCTATCGCCTGCAGTAAAAACCTAGAATCCGTAGCGCGCCCGAAGCCATATCCTCAACCACACGAAGGCAAAGGCGCCTATCGTTCCAACCAGCGCCTTATATTCGCGATTTCGCTGGTACTGCGCCCAGGAAAAAACGTTCGGCGTCCCGCCGTCGGCAGGCTGCCTTGCGGCGCGAAAAATGTTTGGGAAAAACAGAGGAACGCCAGCAGGCATATTTTTCGAACGAAGCTCCAAACTTCGCGCGCAGTTCGTCTTCCTCGTTGCGCATCACCGCGTAATAAAACACGCAGAAATAAATTCCTACCAGCAGTCCAGCCCATAAGGAATGCCCGGCCATGACAAATCCTGCGGCGAGAATCGCGCTGCCCAGGTAAAGCGGATTTCGTGTGACTGAATAGATTCCGGATGTAGCTAGTTCCTCATTTTTTCGCAGTTGTCCCGAAGCTGCTGCGCGAACGATCAATCCAAGCCCGGCGATCACTGCGCCAATCGCGATCCAATGGGGCGTCGGCGTCGCTAGAATCCAATAAAGAATCGCCACCGGATATCCGACGCGCACTCGCCAGCGCATCCAGAATTTTCGGGGCTGGCTCACGAACTACGCCTCAAGCGGCGTTCGACCGCGTCAAATACTTGCTCCACTGTGATGGAAAGCATGGATGGCGAGTAAGACGCGCCGCGCCGGTAACTCGTTTCGCTGAATCGCGGATTTCTAACAACTAGGTCTTCTGCCGAGTACGGACCATTTCTCACCGGATCGGTGGGCCCAAACAATCCGACCACTGGTGCACCAAGCGCAGAGGCGAGATGCAGCGGCCCAGTATCGGCAGACACCACGAATTTCGCGCGCCGCAGCGCAGCCATCAGCGGGCCAAGCTCAAGCGGCAGCGCAACCGGAGCAGGATCCCCTGCCGCACGAATTATTTCCTGCGCCAAGTCTTCTTCGCCCGGGCCAAATGTGACAATTCCGCGCAGATGATATTTCTCGGCAAGTTGACGATGCAGCGTTCCGTAACGCTCAGGGGGCCAGCATTTCGAGCGCCAACCTCCTCCGGGATTCAACACAAAATATTCCCGCAAGTCGTGCGCGGCGAGTTCGCGAGAGACGCGCTCGTCATCTTCCGCATGAATCGCGAGCGAAAAGCGCGGATTCGCGATCCGCGCGCCGGCGCGTTCGCCGAGTGTGAGGTTGTGATCCACTTTATGTGGCCCTCGCGGGTTCAACCGATCCGTGTAAAGTACCGACGCAAATCCTTCGCGCGCATAACTGCTCTGAAACCCAATTCGCCGCGGTGCGCCGGATGCAAAAGCCAACAACGCGGACTTGTAAAGTCCCTGAAAATCGATCACGTGCGTATATTTCGCCGCCCGCAACTGCCGCACCGCAGCGGAGATTCCCGCCGCGCTTTTGCCTTCCATTGAAATTACATTGTTCAGATCGGCGTTCCCTTCCAGCAATCGCGTCCATTTCGAGTCGACCAGCCAATCGACGCGCGCATCGGGAAATGTATCGCGAAGCGCAGACGCGGCAGGAAGTGCGTGGACGATATCGCCCAACGATCCGAGCCGAACGAGCAGGAAACGCGATTCAGACATCTTTCTGATCGCGTAAGCGGGCAAGAAGTTCGCGCGTAGAATGATTTTTGGAATCGCCGACGATGGCTATACGAATTCCGAGCAGCGCCGCGAGTTCGCGTTCCGGAACGGTGTCCGCCGTGTAATCCGTGCCTTTCGCGTGCACGTCTGGTTGAAACTCGCGCAACAGCGCATTCACGTCGAGTTCGTCGAAGATCACAACGTAATCCACCGCGGCCAGCGCCGCCACCAGCGAGGCGCGCGCGCTCTCCGTCAAGATCGGCCGGCCAGCGCCTTTCAACGATCGCGTGCTGGCGTCCGAATTAATGCCCACGACGAGCAAGTCGCCTTCTTCGCGCGCCGCTTGCAAATAGCGCACATGCCCCACGTGCAGCAAATCGAAAACGCCATTCGCGAACACAACCTTGCGGCCGCCGCGCCGATATTCATCGAGCACATCGTGCAGACCTTCGCGCGACAATATTTTTTCGCGGGTATCCATGGAATTCAGCGCTGCGCGGTGGCTTCGCGCCGCAACACGGCTTCCAGTTCGGCACGCGTGACGGTCGCAGTTCGCCGCTTCATCACTACCATTCCACCGGCGTAATTTGCTAGGTGAGCGGCCTCCAGATACGAAGCGCCTGCAGCGAGCGCTAGCGTAAACACCGCAATCACCGTGTCGCCCGCGCCTGTCACATCCACCGGAGCATCTGATCCATAAATTGTGATGTTGCGCACACGCGCTTCTTTGCCCGCGCTCTTCTCGAAAAGGGCCATTCCATCTTTTCCACGCGTGACAACCAAAGCTTCCAAATCCAAATCGCGTAGAGTTCGCTGGCCCAGTTCTTCAAGCTTTTGCAAATCGTTTCCCACTGTTACGTGATACGCGGCTTCAAGCTCGGGCTCATTCGGCGTCGCCGCAGTAATCGCTGCATCGCGATACTCGAGCAATCGATATCGCGAATCCAGCGTCATTCGTTTCGCGCTAAGCTTATGAACAATTGCCGGCGTTGCAGCGCCCAGGCCGTAGTCAGAAACAAGAACAGCGTCGGCGCACTTCGCATTTTTGCGAGCCTTGCGCGAAAGCGATTCCTGGATGCGCTCAGGCAGCTCTTCTCGCGGCTCGCGATCGACACGAAGGACTTGTTGCTCGGTGGTATGAGTCCACCCGGCGAGATAGCGTGTTTTTGTGGCCGTCGCGCGATCACCTGTCCGAAGAATTCCTGAACTATCGATTCGTTTCGCGCGAAAATAATCGATCAGAATTCTGCCGCCTTCGTCGTGGCCCACCACGCCCACCGGCAAAACGCGTGCGCCAAGGTCGGCGAGATTGTTCACGGCGTTCGCCGCGCCACCCGGGTACGCTTCGGTGCGACGGTGGCGCAGGATCAGCACAGGAGCTTCGCGCGAGATGCGCGATATTTCGCCCGAAACAAACTGGTCCAATACAAAATCCCCGACTACACAAATTGTTCTGCGCGGAAAGGTTGCGACGATGTCGAGAAGCCGCGTGAGGTCAACTGTCGTATCCGTTGCAGGAACGCTGGCACGGACTTTTATGCTTGGCTTTGGCTTAATTTTTCCCCGTCTGGCGCTCAACAAATCTCCTCGTGCTTCAAATCAACCGGATGCATTTTAAAGGTTGGTCGCAAAGTATCACAGCGGCAACGAATGCGGCAATCCGCCCGCGCTTGCTTTTCGCCAAAACATTCTAATTCCGGCGGCCTTCGTGAACCTCCGACTCAGCCTTGCTGAGCACGGTCCGCCAGAATTCCTCGTCCCCATCCACGCGCAACGAAATGGCGCAGACCCAAAAATCCATGCACGGCAAAATTTCCGGCAAATTGAAGCTATCTTTCTCCGTGCAAATCAGCCCGGAGGCTCCCGCTTTCCTGGCTTCCTTCTCGATCTCCGCCATGTCGGCTGCCGTGAAGCGATGATGATCGCGGAAAGATTTATGTCCAACAATGTGAAACCCCCATTCGCGTAAGTCGGAATAAAACGCACCGGGATTCCCTATTCCACAAAAAGCAAACAATGCTTTACCGCGGAGCTCCATCGGCAGTAGCTGCAGGCCTAAATGTGAACGCACTGAATCTAGTTCCGTGCGCGCGTAAAAAATGGGCGCGCTTGAATAGTGCCGCACAACCGACTCAATCGCTGGCGCATGGCTGCTGCGCGTGATAACAATCACATCCGCGCGCTTCAGCGCACCGCGCGGCTCTCGCAAACGCCCCGCCGGCAACAAATGCCCTCCGCCAAAAGGCTTGCTTGCGTCGATCAAAACAATGTCCACATTGCGCGCGAGCTGCAAATGCTGGAATCCGTCGTCTAGGACGAACCATTTCACTCCGCGACCTGCGAGCACCAGGCCGTTTTTGTATCGATCCGCGCCGATTCCCAACATTACACGTTCCGCGAGGCGAGATTTCAGAAGTTGAACTTCGTCACCAGTGGAAATAATATCCGACCGGCCAGCGCTTTTAGACTCTGCCGCAGCAGCCGACTTGCCTCGATACCCGCGGGTAAGAATCGCCACGTTTTTGCCTTCTGCAAGCAGGCGCTCGGCGATCCACAAAACCATCGGCGTCTTGCCCGTCCCGCCAACAGTCAAGTTTCCCACGCTGATGACCACGCCATCCAATCGGCGTCGCCGAAAAATTCCCTGGGCATAAGCTCGTGCGCGAAGAGCCGCCGCAACGCCGTAAATTAACGACAGCGGCCAGAGAAGAGATTCCTTGAACGTCACGCAGCGCTTCCCTTTTCTCCGCGCTCCGCTGAATCTAGTTCCTTCGCACCAGCCTGAGCGTCCGCACTTCGATCGTCGGCGATGATCGACGCAATACGATTCAGCGAACGCGCCGTAGCTCCACGATTGCGTTCCGCTATATCACGCGCGGCGTTACCCATGCGTTCACGCATTGCACTATTGTCGATTAATTGCACCCACACTTTTCCCAGTTGCTGGCCGTTCGCAACTTGCACGCCCGCATGAGCGTCCAGAAATTGATCCGCCATTTCGGAAAAATTGTCCATGGACGTTCCGAACACCGGCGGCCGCGCAAAACACGCCGGCTCCAGAATGTTGTGCCCGCCCGCGCGAACGAGCGAGCCACCTACAAACACGGTATCTGCCAGCGAATACAATCCGGCAAGCTCGCCGATTGAATCCAGAATCAGCACATCGACATTCTCAGGAAGAACCTCACCGAGATTCAGTTGACTACGGCGCAGAGTATTCCATCCCGCCTCCGCCGCGATTTTTTCGGCAGCGGCAAATCGATCAGGCTTTCGCGGCGCGAGTATTAACAACGTCCGGCGCCATCGCCGTTGCACTGCATCATATCCTGCCAGGACGGCCTCTTCTTCTCTCTCCACCACACTGCCGGCCACCAACATCGGCCAGCGCTCCTGTTGACGGATTTGCGTTTCAAGCCATGTGCCAAACTGGCCGAGCGGCGCAGGCGACACGTCATATTTCATGTTACCGATAATTTCCACGCGATCTTCGGCTGCGCCCATGTCGACCAAGCGTTTGGCGTCCTCTTTGCTTTGCGCCAAGAAAAGATCCGCATCCGCTAACGTCCTGGCGAAAAATTCGCCAATAAGAAATCGCCAGCGCTCGAAGCGAGCAAAGGATCTCTCTGAGATACGCGCATTTGCAAAAACCACCGGTATTCCGGCGCGTCGCGCTTCCCTCAAGAAATTTGGCCAGATTTCCGTCTCCATTACGATTACGACGGCCGGACGAATCGCTCGTATGGCCTTGCGCACCGGAACAATCCAATCGAGAGGAAAATAAAAGATGGCGTCCGCGGATTTTAGTCGTTCGCGCGCAAGCCGTTGTCCCGTTTCCGTGGTGGTGGAAACGAGAACGGCACGCCCCGGAAATTCGCGCTTGAGTCCTTCTACGAGTGGCGTGGCGGCAAGAACTTCTCCGACAGAAACTGCGTGGACCCAAATTGCTCCGCCGTAGTGAACGGAACTACTTGCACCGTCCTTCGCCGAAGCAACGATATTGCGAGGCAAAATTCCCAAGCGCTCGCGCAACGCGCCCGGACGCTCCCCTCGACGCCAGCCACGCAACGCGAAGTACGGCGCGAGCACGAACATGCCCACCGCCGTAACGATGCGATATAAGAAATACATTGGGAGGTTGTGCCGATCGCACCCTCAACATCATGCGCTTCGCTCAGCAACTTCTCACACAAATTGGGTATTATAGTGGCAGCAAGCCGGAAACATGCACAACTTCCCGCCGACACCGGGCATCGAAACGCCAGGCTGGAAAACTTCCATATGATTCGATTCAGCGGATTAACTTTAATGGGATTGTTACTGTGTGCCGGCGCCTTCGCGCAAGCACCTGCTGCGAAGCATGCGCCGGACGGTTCGCCCGCGCCGTCCGTTGCCCATGACACTCACGAAGGCATGACCGTCCTGGCCGACCCCTACACCGATCGAGCCCGCGCGAAAGAGAAATTCGGCAAAGCGAACCCCGTGGAAGTAGGAATCCTGCCGGTGGAGGTTTTTCTGCGCAATGAATCGGACCATCCTATTCGAGTGAACCTGAACACGATTCAGCTGGAAATCCATTTTCAAAATGGAGGGCAACAGGATATTGATTCGCTCAGCCCCGCCGATGCCGCCTACCTGATCGCGCATCCGAAGGGACCGACGGGCCCGAAGCCTTCGCGCGTGCCGAGTCTTTCTCTCCCGGGCGGAGATAAAAAGGCCGCACAAATGGAAGATATACTTGCTCCGCTTGCGCTCGATGGGGATATCGTAGCCCCTGGGGCTACCGTTCACGGCTTTCTCTTTTTCGATCTCGACCGCGATATGTCGCTTGCAGACACATCGGTCCTCTATGTTCCAGACGCCGCAGTCATTCCTGGCAACAAGCCGCTAATGTTCTTCGAAGTTCCGCTCGCGAAACCCGGGAAATAGCGATCGTTCCAACTCGGAGGCAATGCGCCGCTTTTGATTTGCGAGTGCGCTTCCAACTATTGCTGAAAATTCGCGTTAGGTCAGAACGGGAAACGCACCGAGCAAATGGCGACGTGGTTTGTCGGATGGAATTGCGTAACGGCAATCTCATACCCACCGCCGACCGCAAACGCAAACCGGTTGTGAATTTGGAATCGCCCTAGGACGATTCCCGGCGTGAGATACACAGATGTCATGCCGTCATGCGACCCTTGGTAATAGTGTGTGAAGTTCACTTCCATTTCAGGCCAGAATTTCTTCCACAGGTGATACTGAAATGTGTTATTCCATGGTATCGTGCGCCCGATCGTCTGGATGTTTCCCGTCGGCAGGCTTACTCCCAACGTTCCTTGAATATCGAAGTCGCCGAAGCCCTTGCCGTAGGCAATCGTCGGTGTGATCACCGGACTTGGGTTGCCTTGTTCGTATTCCCCGGTCGGCACGGTCATCTGGAAAAAAGCCGTCAAAATATAGTTGCCGTGCTCTTCATTGCTCGACAGGATCCGGTATTTAATCAGGAACTGCCAATCTCCGAATCCGTTTTTGGCGGAATCCGGGTTGTCGACGAGGTAGGGAGGAACCGCGAGGATGATCTCCCAGCGCTTGGCCGGAATGATTTCAAGGCCCTTGTTGAAGCCGAAATTGTCCGTAACCACGCCGCTATTGTGTGGTTGCGTTGCAATGTCGTAGCGGAATTCTTGTTCTAATCGCGGCGTTGTGGTGGCCAGCGGAGTCATCCAGTGAGGCTGTTCGGACTGAGTTTCCGAAACCATTGACAGCCAATCGTGGATGAAACCGCCATCAGCCGACGCCGCCGGGGCCGTGGTGGCCTGCGAGGCATCGGTCAATGTGTCGGCGGCTGTTGTTGCAACCAGATTGCCGTCGGAATCCTGCGCATTCGTGGTAATCGGCAAACAGATCAAGACACCCGTCAAGAGAAGGAAATAGAAGTTGAGTTCCATAGAAATCCTTCAATTTAAATGATGGTGCAAGCCACCCGGCATAATGCATACGACTTTATGTGACTAGATTTGACAAGTCAATACGTTAATGGATGAATGTACGATGGGAACTATATCCTGCGCGGAAAAGAGGGAGTTTGAAGCCCGGATCAAATGCGAATGATCATCACTTCCGTGGATTTAACGAGCGCCGCTACTTTCTGGCCTTTCTGGAGACGCATCTCGCGCACCGCATCTGCCGTGATAATGGAGGTGATGTGCTGTCCGCCAATTGAAACGCTTACTTGCGCCATTAGACCGCTGAGCTTCACATCCGTCACGCGCCCAACAAGTTGATTGCGCCCGCTGATACGCCGGTAATTGCTACGCCGCTCCGGAATCTCTGCGCGGTCTGATTCGCGATACAAAAACCTGTCCACTTCTTTTTCGGGCACGCGGTGATGGCCGCCGGCCGTCTTCACCGTTTTAATTTTGCGCTTGTAGATCCACTGCTTCAGCGTTGGATAGCTGATTCCGAGCACTTGCGCCGCTTCGCGTGGCGTAAATAATTTCGGATGATTGCTCATAATGTCGCGTGCGCTGGCAGGGATGCTAGTCTCGAACGCCTCCGCATGTCAAATAGGGCCGCCAGAGGGCCGAATCGCTCGTCCTGTTGCGGTAAAACGGCTTTCGTAGTAGCCTCGCGCGCATGCTCCAAAAAGCCAGCCGAACGTCCCGCAGGCAGGGGATCAAGAGTCCGAAAAGGAGAGGTCGCAAAATGGCATCCGCGGCGAAAGACCCCAATCCGTCGAATAAAGAAGCTCCCGAAGGCGCAAATGTAGACAAGATACGCGATATTTTGTTCGGTTCGCAGATGCGCGATTACGAAAAACGTTTCGTGCGCCTGGAAGACAACGTCACCAAGGCCATCGAAGGTCTTCGCGAAGACATGACCAAGCGCCTCGATACCTTGGGCGCGTTTGTGCGGCAGGAAGTGGATTCGCTGAGCACGCGGCTCAAGAGCGAAAAGTCCGAGCGTACCGAAGGATTCAAAGAAGTTTCGCGCGAAATAAAGGACGGCACCAAAATCATCGAGAAAAAACTTTCGCAGCTTGAAGAGCAGATGTCCGACGGGCAAAGCGAGCTTCGCGCCAAGCTTCTCGAGCATTCCAAGTCCGTCTCTGCGGAAATCGACAAGCTGCGCCGCGAAACCACCGCCGCGCTGAATCGCGAAGTGGACGTCCTGCGCGACGAAAAGACCGATCGCGCATCTCTGGCGGACTTGTTCAACGAATTTTCTCTGCGCCTGAAGAACAAGTTCGAATTGCCCGAAGAGTAGGAAACGAGCGAAACGCACTCACATGCTCTCGGCTGGGACGCAATCCGAGTCCCGCCGGGAAAACCCTGATGGTCTAACATGGCCGACCAAGCACATCGCCGCGCTCCGCGCAAATCAAACGGAAGAAAATCCCTCAGCCGATAATCACGCCTACGAAGAGCTTCGCCATTTAATCATCGCGCCGGAGCAGGAAGAGCTCGCGGACATACAAGAACGTCTCGACGATCGCGCTCGCGCGCACGCAGGATGTCAGCTCCGTCGTCGCCGAAGCCATCAGCATGCGTCGCGATCAGCATGGCGAACGCGCCTTGGCCCAGGCCTCGGCTCCCACCGTGCAGGAAACTCTTCGCGAGTCCGTTCGACACGATCCTCACCCGCTCGCCGACGCTCTGTTCCCCGTCATGGGCCCAGCCATCCGAAAATCTATCAGCGAAGCTCTGCGCGGAATGCTCGAATCGTTCAACGAAGCTCTCGAGCACAGCCTTTCCGCTCGCGGAATCAAATGGCGAATCGAAGCTCTTCGCACCGGAAAACCATTCGCCGAAATCGTGCTGATGCACAGCCTGCTGTTTCGCGTGGAGCAAGTTTTCCTGATTCATCGCCACACTGGACTCGTTCTCAGCCACGTCGTCGCGCGTGAAGTCGCCAGGCAGGATGCTTCGATGGTCGCGGGCATGCTCTCCGCGATTCAGCAGTTCGTGCGCGATTCATTCGATTCCAAAAAGGAAGAATCGCTCGACAGCTTGAACGTTGGCGAACTTGAAGTCTGGATCGAAGAAGGTCCCGACGCTGTGCTCGCCGCGGTGATTCGCGGACACGCTCCGTCGGATTACCGGCTGACCATGAAAGAGGCGCTCGAAGAAATTCAGCAGCGCTATAGTTCCGCGTTGGAAAACTTCAAAGGCGACGCCACGCCATTTCTTTCCGCCGAGGAACTCCTCACGCGCCTTCTTGCCGCGCAGCACCGTGAACCCGCTGCAAAAAAGAAACCGCGTGCCGCGCTCGCGACCATAGCGACACTCGGCATCCTGCTCATCGCTTATTTTGGCTACTCCATATACCTCATGTACGAATGGTCGCGTTTTCTTCACGCCGTTCGCGGACAGCCCGGCATCATGGTCATTTCGTACGACCGCCAAGGTGGCCGCTACCACATTCAAGGTTTCAGGGATCCCCTGGCGCCAGATCCGAAGACCTTGCTCAAACAAGCAGGCCTCGATCCGCAAAGCGCCCAGTTCGATTTAGCGCCCTATTACTCTTTGGACGACTCGATCATCGTGCAGCGTGCCCGCCAATTACTGCATCCGCCGGAAGGCGTCACGCTTTCAGAAAATCACGGTCAGTTGCATGTGGAAGGGACCGCCTCGCCCCAGTGGATTTCGCGCGTTCAGGAACGCGCTCCGTATATTGCAGGCGTCGCTTCGGTCGACACGTCGCATGTTCAGAATTCACATCTGTTGCAGCTCAACGCGCCGAAAAGCGCGGTTGAGTCCATGATACTTGTCTTCCCCATCGGCCGGGCGGAGCTGGAGCCCGGCCAGGAAAATACAGTCGCCCAAACTCAAAAACAAATCCGCGACATTGTCGACCAGGCCAACCGTCTCGGTGAACAAACAACCGTCGAGCTTACTGGCCATAGTGACAGCACCGGCATCGAAGGCACCAATATGCTGCTCAGCCAGGAGCGCGCCGACAATATTCGCGGCACTCTGGTCCGCGGCGGCGTTCCGCCCGCAAATTTGCATACGCAGGGCGTCGGCACTACCCAGCCGTTGCGTCCTGAAGACACTGAAGAAAACCGCCGTCTGAATCGTAGCGTCACTTTCAGGATTACTTTCACTCCAACTTCTTCCGGAAACTGAGCGAGCGCTCGAATGCTTCAAAAGAAAATCTGCATGTTGGGCTCTTTCTCCGTGGGCAAAACCAGCCTGGTGCGCCGTTTCGTGGAAAGCATTTTCTCCGAGGCGTATCAAACTTCGATCGGCGTGAAAGTCGATAAGAAAGTCGTGCGTGTAAAGAACGAAGAGGTCACTCTGGTCCTGTGGGACATTCACGGCGAAGACGTGTACCAGAAAATTCACATGTCCTATCTCCGCGGCATGTCCGGCTACCTGCTCGTGATTGACGGCACGCGCCGCCAAACTCTCGAAGACGCTCTCACGTTGAACCAACGCGTCACACAGGAAGTCGGAAAAGTTCCGGCCATTCTGGTGCTCAACAAAAGTGATCTCGTCGATAAGTGGGAGATCGATTCAGCGCGCGAGTCGGAACTTGCCGACGCTGGATGGACTATACTTCGCACCAGCGCCAAAACAGGCGCTGCGGTCGAACAGGTCTTTTCGCAACTGGCCGCCGCCACTCTGGCTGAATAAATGTCCACGAATTCTATTTTTGAATCTTTCCTCACCAGCCAGGGCTACGCTTTATTCGAATCTCACGGCAAAGGCGCATTCTCATCCCTCGGAGATTGTCCCGCCTGGTGCCGGAACCTTTTCGATTTGCAATCGCGCAACGCGAAACGTATTCGCCTGGCCGATAATTCCCCTTTCCTAGAAAATTTCTTGGTGGACGCCGAAAGCTTCTGGAATTCCAAATCCAATGGCTCCGTCAGCTCCGGAAACTGGATCGAGCGCGATAAGAGCAGCCGCGAAGTCCCGCTCGAAGCCTTTGCGCTGTCCCTTGATAAAAGGAAAATCCTGATCCTGCGGAATCTTTCGGCGCATTTTGCCGAGCAACAGCAATGGTTCCAAACCGCACGCGATTCCCTGCTGGCCCACGAGCAACTCCTGAGCGAAATTCAAAAGAAAGAAATTCTGCTGCATTGCATCGTTCACGATCTTTCTCAACCTCTTACCGCCATCAGCGGTTGTTTCAATTTGCTGCGCCTGGAAAATTTGCTTCCCCCAATTGAAAAATACGTAGTGGCAGGTCAGCGTGAATCCCAACGGCAGGAATTGATGATCCGCAGCATCCTCTCCGCGTTTTCTGGCGATCTCATCGCGCAGCAATCCTCGGATAAGAGCGGCGCACCGGCTCCCGATCTGGCCGTTTGCGCCCAACAAGCCATCGAAGAATTTGCCTCCGCGTTCAAAGACAAAGGCATCATCCTTCGCTTTGCTCCGATGGCAAACGCTTCGTCAGACTGGCATGTGGTCGGCGATGCGCCGCGCCTGGATCGAATCTTTGGCAACCTGCTCGAAAATACTCTGCGTTACAGTCCGGCGAATTCCACGGTGACCATTGGCGTGGAAGATCAAGGCGAAAGCGTTCTTACTTTTGTGGACGACGAAGGCCCCGGCCTTCCCGCGGATTTGCCGCCGACCCAACTCTTCGCCCTTTTCTCAAAAGGTAAAAGTCATTCCGGGAAAGCAGGTCTCGGCCTTTATTTCTGCAAAATAACGGTGGAACGCTGGGCTGGGACGATTGGCGCGGAAACGCGTGCGCAAGGAGGCTCGCGCTTTTGGTTTCGTCTCCCGCGCGCAGCCGCTAAGTCGTATGAACGAACATCCGCAGACGCTCAAGACGACAGCCACACAAGCGTCACGCCTTCGCCAACTCCTCGCCGCAACCCGCCGAAAAAACATCTGCGCGTTCTCGTCACCGAAGACACCGAAATAAATCGCGAGCTTGTCAGCGAGCTGCTCACCAAGCGTGGCCACTCCGTCACCACTGCCGCCGACGGAATCGAAGGCCTCGCCGCGCTTGAACGTAATTCGTTCGATGTTGTCCTGATGGACGAGGAAATGCCGCGCATGAACGGCTTGGACGCCACTCGCGCGATTCGCAAAATGGAACTTTCCACTGGACGGCACCTTCGCATAGTCGGCTTCACAGGAAACGCAACCGACGAAGACGCGCGCCGCTGTCTCAACGCTGGCATGGACGCATTCATAGCCAAGCCCGTTCGCATGGACAGACTTTATGAGGCCGTCGAATCGCAGACGGAAGCGTCACAGCAAATTAGTGAAGCGCAATCCGCACCTGTCACTCCGGCCCCGGCAAGCAACAATCAGCCCGCAGCAGAAGACGCGAGCGTCGCCGCGCATCTGCATCGCGCCACGGGAGGAAACAAAAAACTCCAGAGCTCCCTGATCAAAACGTTTCTGGCGGACGCGCCCAAAACTCTTTCTCGAATTCGCCGCGCCATTGCCGAGAAAGACGCACAAAAGCTCGCCAACGCTGCGCATGCTTTAAAAGGATCCATTGCAATCTTCGGCGCCGCAAAAGCAGTTTCAATGGCGCGCGGATTGGAGGCCATGGGACGTTCCGGCCATTTGTTCAACGCCGGTCCCCAATTCCGCGCGCTCGAGTCCGAATTCACGCGCATAAAGCCCGAACTTCTGGCGATTTATCCACCGCTCAAAACCAAATCGAAAGCCAAGCGGAAAACAAAATCAGAATCCCCGCGCCCACGTTAGCCCCACAAATACATGAAGACCTTAGCCTGCTGACTAACGCGGCATGGTCTGCGCGCCTGAACTTGCCCACCACCGCGCCGAGCGCCATACTTCATATATGCTTTGCGTTTCGCAGTTTCGCCTGAAGGTGGCGCGCGCAACTTCTGTTGTTGTGCTCACGCTTTTCGCATGTTTAGCCATTCTACGCGCGGACGAACTAAAACTAAAAGACGGCACAACCATCAGCGGCACGATCGTTGGATTTGAAGAAAATTCGTTCAAAGTGAAAACAAGCTACGGCTTCGCTGAAGTGCAAAAAGATCAAGTCGTATCGATCGTGATTTCTGCCGGCGCGAAAAAGAAAGAATCAGAGAAGAAAACTGAGCCCGCGTCAGACGCCGCAGACGCGCCCGCAGCTAAGCCCTCAAAGCCAGCGCCGACTGTTGCGATCAATTCATCGGCCCCAACAAGTTCTACCGCGCCATCGAGCTCAGGCGCGCCAAGCACAGCGCCAAAAGCTGCGAGCAAGCCCGCAACCGACGCTACTGCGCCTAATTTCGCCGCTGCGAGTGTTCCACCAACAACTCCACCTGCGCCCGCAAAACCTGCCCCGCCCGAACCCATGCGCGAGGAAGTAACCGGCAACAGCTACGTCAACGACACCTACGGCTTTCGCATGTACAAGCCGCCCGCCTGGAAAGTCATCGAAGGTGCGCGCGCGCTTTTGCCCGGATCAATCACCGCAATGGGCACCGATGATCAGACAACCTATCTCTTAATCGGTCAGCAGAGCGGCGCATCGCAATCGGTTGCCACCAACATGGACGCCACGGATCGCCGTCTTCGAGAAATTATGGAAAACTTCCGTCCGCTCGACGAAAAACACATTACCATTTCCGGCGCGCCTGCCGTTGAACGCCATTTTCGCGGAAGTGTTGACCAACGCGATTGGTCGGGCGTGGTCGTCTACATTCCCCACGATTCGCATCTCTACACGATTTTCGGAATGACCATCGCCGATACCGACTTGGTTCAAATTCAAGAAAACGTTATCGCTCGCGCCATCTCCAGCCTTCAATTCACCAAATGAGCCGCATCAATTGACGCTTGCAACCAACTGTTGAGAATGCGTTACTAATCTTGTTGTGCCACTGAAAATATCCGCCTTCGCCGCGGCTGTCGCTCTGATGATTTTTGCCGCCGCACGGACCCAGGTACCAAAAGTATCGGCGAAGCCTAGGGAAGTTACGCCGCCAGTTTTCTATCACGACGTTCTACCGATACTTCAGCAACATTGCCAGAGCTGCCACCGCACCGGCGAAATTGCGCCCATGCCTCTCGTTACCTATAACGATGTCCGCTCGCGTGCACACGAAATTGCGGCCGCCGTGGCCAAAAGAAAAATGCCGCCATGGTTCGCCGATCCGCGCTTCGGCCGTTTTTCAAACGATCCGTCGCTAACCGAAGCCGAAATTCAGAAGATAGTTGCCTGGGCCGACGCAGATGCGCCGGCGGGAAATCCCGGGGACGCGCCGCCTCCGCGCGAATGGGTGCACGGATGGAATATTTCGCAGCCTGATGTAGTCGTTAAAATGCCAAAGCCAGTTGCGCTTCCCGCGCACGGCGACGTGGAATACACCTACGAAATCGTCCCGACGGGTTTCACGGAAGACAAATGGGTGCAGATGTCCGAAATTCGCCCGTCATCTCGGGAAAATGTGCACCACGCCGTGGTTTATATTCGTCCGCCCGATTCGAAATGGCTCAGGCATGCGCCCGTGGGTGTGCCGTTCACCGCTTCCGATATGACGGACGAAGACAGCCGCCACGGCGCGCACTGGACTGACAGCGATATTTTGCTCGTGTATGCCCCCGGAAGTTCGCCGGATAATTGGCCCGCTGGCATGGCTAAATTCGTTCCGGCCGGTTCAGACTTGGTTTTCCAGATGCATTACACCACCCACGGCCACGCGACCAGCGATCAGACTAGCATTGGGATCGTTTTCGCCAAGAAGCCACCAGAGCAACGCGTGATTACCTTGCAACTAACCAACGATCATTTCGTGATTCCTCCAGGCGCGGATAACTATCGAGTGGAAGCGCGCGGCACACTGCCCAACGACGCGACCCTGCTCAGTTTTTTCCCGCATATGCATCTGCGCGGCAAACAATTTGACTACAACATTGTCGACGCCAACGGCAGCATCGAAACCCTTTTGCGCGCGCATTATGATTTTTACTGGCAGCTCAGCTATCGGCTAGCCGAACCGCGCCCGCTGAAGGCCGGAACCATGCTGCAAGCCGTCGCGCTCTACGACAATTCACGCAACAACCTGCACAATCCTGATCCCGATGCTTCCGTGCGCTGGGGTGACCAAACCTACGAGGAAATGATGGTGGGATTTTTCGACGTAGCGATCCGCGCCGACCTGGATAAATGGAAATACTTTATCCGCCCCGGCGCGGCGCCTGATAAGCCCTAGCGCAAGACGCCTAGAACTTCGTTACTTCGCTGAAATGGAAGTCGCGAACTTTCATTGCCGGAACCACCATCTCGAACGATTCTTCTCCGGCAGCGCGCACAGCCCGGCCAAGCATCTCCACGTTCGAAAGCATTTCGATCACACTTTGATTGAAGCGGAAATTTCGGATTCCGCCGGCGATGCGCCCGTTTTCAACCAGAAAGGTGCCGTCGCGCGTCATGCCTGTAAGAATTTTCTCGTACGGGTCCACTTCGCGTATATACCAGGCCCGCGTGACCAGAATGCCGCGCTCGGTGGAGCGCACCATGTCCTCCACGGATTTGTCTCCGCCGGCGAAAACCAGATTCATCGGCGCTTCGCCGAATTCATTCGGCAATGGCAGACCGTGGCCGGTCGGCTTCGTTTTCATTTTCTTGGCGGTCGCGCGTGAGTACACCAGGTTCTTTGGGACGCCGCGGTCCACCAGCAGGATTTTCTGTCTCGGCAATCCTTCGCCGTCATACGGCGCGCCGAGTTGCAACGGGTGGTATACGTCGTCCCACAGTGTGATGTTATCGCCGAAAATCTTTTTGCCCATGCGATCGTTCAGGCACGAACGTTTATCCAGCACCGCCGTTCCGGAAAAATCGTAAAAAAGCGAACCGAGAATGTCGAGCACAGCGGACGGTTCGAGAATAGCCGTATAGTGTCCCGGCTCCAGATCGCACGGCTTGCGTGAAGCGATCGCTTTGTTGCTGGCTCTCTCAGCGAGATCGTCCGGATCGATATTGCGAATGTCCGGCGAGTTCGCCTTGGCCCAACCCGAAGAATTATTTTCCAGGATGGTCACCGAGAATTCAGCTTCGGTGTACTGATGGCTGGCAAACAGTCCTTTTGAATTCGCCAGAATGGATTGGTGCACGCCACTGGAAAAAATGCCAGCCGCTGTCTGCTTCGCCGTCTCGGCCAGTTTGCACACGCGAGTCACGGCGCGTGCACGATCCATGGGATTCTCCGTCGCCGTAGCCGGAAAATAGCGGCCGAGCTTCTGATATTTTTGCGGGCCAAGCATCGGCAGCAGATCGGTATTTTCGGGTTGGTGGCGCGCCAGCGTCCCCGCAGCCGCCACTACACGCCGCAACGATTCTTCATCGGTTTTATTCGTGGTAGCACGCGCGGTGCGCCCTTCCACCACCGCGCGGACCGAAATGGCAAGCATGTGTTCCGCGACGTTTTGGTGAATCGTGTTGTTGGCGAAGCGCGTAAGCGCATCGGTGACCGAATCAATCTCAATTTCGGTTTCGTCCGCTTCGCTGAGCCCGATCACTCGAGCGGCAATGTGTTGAAGTTCTGCAATCGTAAACCGCGCGTAGTTTTCAGCCTTTGCGGCCGAGCCCAACGCAGTTTGCCTCTGTGCCTTGGCGCCTTTCGAGCCGCGAGCGCGTGACGAACCCGGTTTTTTCTTCCCACTTTTCATTTTTAATGTTGATTCCTACTTGGCGAACGCCACTCCCACTTTTATATTCCGGAATCGCGACGGCGACGCTCCATGCCCCGTTCCCATGGTCTGCATCGGCTGTCCCTTGCCGCAATTCGGCGTGCCCCACAACGTCCAATGATCGCCAGAGCATATCGCATCGCAGCTATTCCAAAATTCCGTCGTAATTCCGCTGTAACTGGGATTTTTGATCATGCAGCCTTTTTTGCCGCCTTTAATCTCCCATCCAATTTCCGTTGAAAACTGGAAGTGATATCGCCGGTCGTCGATGGACCACGAACGATTCGTCTCCATCAGAATTGCGTCGTCGGTAGCGGCGATCAAGTCGTCGTATTTCCATGTGCCGGGATTCAAACTGATATTCGTCATGCGAATAATCGGAAGCCGATTCCAATTTTCTGTTCGCATGGTCCCGCTCGAGCGCGTTTCGCCAATGGCCGCCGCGGTTTCGCGATTGCTCAAGTACCCGGTAAAAAGCCCGTTTGTAATAATGGGAGTGCACTGCGCCGGCACGCCTTCGTCATCGTATGCAAACGTGCCAAGCCCCGGCCCGTGCTCCAATCGCGCGTCAGCCACCACATTCACAATGTCTGACCCATATTTCAGTTTGCGCAATTTATCCAAGGTAAGAAAACTCATGCCCGCGAAATTCGCTTCCTGCCCTAGCACGCGGTCCAGCTCGATGGGATGCCCCACCGATTCGTGGATCTGCAATCCAAGTTGCGAGCCGGCCAAAATAATCGTGCTGGTCCCCTCCGGACACTGAGCCGCAGAGTGCAGCGCGACAGCTTCCTCGCCAATGCGCGGGGCATTGCCCACCAGATCAAACGACTCGATCAGCTCGTAACCTTGCAACGAATGCTGTCCGCCAAAACTATTCGGATACGAACGCTTCTGAATTTCGCTTTTGGCAAACGAAGTGGCCACAATCCCCGCGCCCGACTGCATTTTCACCTGGTGAATCACTGAGCCGCTGCTGGAGACGAAAAGCTGATCGATTTTGCGGAACATCATGGACCCTTCCGCCAGCGTCACGCCTTTCACTGCAAGCATTTCTTTGTCCGCGCGCAGCAGCAAATCGATCTGGCGTTCCACCGGAATGCGAAATGGATCCTTTACGAAAGGGTTTTGCCAGGTGTCCACATAAACTTCTTCGCTCGCCAGCGCAACATCCGCATGTTTTGCCAGCGCGGAAGCTCTCGCAATGTTCACCGCCTGTGCCGCGCAAGCTTGCACTCCCTCGCGCGTCAAGCGATCGGTGGACGCAAATCCCCAGGCGCCGCTGGCAATCACGCGAACGCCAATTCCCAGCGACTCGGACTCAAGAAGCGTCCCAACTTCCCCATTTTTTGTGGTGATTTCGCGCTGGCGAGTGTCCATCACGCGCGCGTCCGCGTATGTAGCTCCGCGAAGTTTTGCAGTTTCAATTCCCCAGGCGGCCCAATCCCGCATCATGCGCGCCACGCCCGCATGCTAATTTTTTGTGCGCAATTCATCCAAAGCATCTTAGGGATTGCCCAACCGGAATACAAGCGACTCTCTGTTGGAATGTTCCGGGAAGTTCTTGCGTAGTGCGCACTCAATCGCGGGCTAATTCTCTCGGTCGAGAATAAAATCGGGGACAGCCAGCAGCGCGCGGCGGTATTCCGTATCAGGCAGCTGGCTCAAACTCGCCTTCGCGCGGCAAACATAATCACGCGCCAACTTTCGAGAACGTTCCAAAGCTCCAGTTTCTTTCACAAGCCTCGTAATCTGTTCCGGACGCACGCTCTGAAAATCCCGCTCTTCCAAGACTTTCGCAACCAACTTCCGTCCATCGCCATTCGAGCGCGAGTGCGCGTGCCCCGCACCATCGCCGGCCGAACCGTCCGTGCCCGCCTCCAACGCGAAAATCAGCGGCAGCGTAACTTTCCCCTCTTTCAAATCGCTCAGCACCGGCTTGCCCAATTTTTCCGGCGACGCCGTGAAATCCAGCAAATCGTCCACTAGTTGAAACGCCAGCCCCGCGTTGCGCCCATATTCCGCCAGCGCATCTTCCACCGCTTTCGGCTGCTTGCCCAAAACCGCTCCCAGCCGCGAGCATCCGCTAAAAAGGCAAGCCGTCTTGCGATAAGCCAGCTCCGTGGCTTCCACTTCGTTCAGATCGATGCGCCCCAGCCGCGTGAGCTGCAGCAGTTCTCCTTCCACCATGTTTTGCGTGAGGTCGATCAGAATATCGAGAATTGAAAAATTTCTTTCGCGCAGCGCCATCTCAAACGACTGCATGTACAGCCAGTCGCCCGCCAGCACGCTCATATGATTTCCCCAGCGCGCATTCGCGCTAGGACGCCCGCGCCGCGTATTCGCTCCATCGATCACGTCATCGTGAATCAACGTGGCACTGTGAATCATCTCCACCACCGCGCCCAGGCGAATCGCGCTCTCGCCGCGATATCCCGACGCACCCGCAGCCAGCAAGAGCAGCGCAGGACGCAGCCGCTTTCCACCGCCTTCGCACAAATAACTGGAAATTTCGCTTACCGGCTCGATCGCCGCGCTGTTTTGAGCCGCAATTTCCCGCTCCACAAGCGCCAAATCCTCGCGGACTAACTCGAAAATCCCCTTCACCATCTGGACAGCGAATGCCATCCTCGAAAATTACCTTGGCGGCGCCGGAGAGGCCGGGGCGCTAAGCCCGAAAAACCTTCTGAAATTCGCAGCCGTCGTGGCCGCAACTTCTTCTGCCGTTGAGTTTCTCACATTCGCCAACGCTTGCGCTACCTCCACGACGTTGGCCGGCTCGTTTCTTTTTCCGCGCTTTCCCTGCGGCGGCAAAAACGGCGAATCCGTTTCCGTCAGCAAACGCTCCAGTCGGCAGCTCGCGAGCCACGTCCCGCAAATGCTGCATCTTCGGATAGGTCACGTTCCCCGCAAACGAAATCATGAAACCCATGTCCAGCCCGCGCTGCGCCTCCGCGAGCGTCCCCGTAAAGCAGTGCAGAATCCCGCCAAGCCCCGTCGGCTTCCACTCCTGGTCCATCAGCCCCAGGCAATCGTCCCACGCATCGCGACAGTGAATCACAATCGGCAGCTTCGCCTCGCGCGCTTGCCCAAGTTGACGCCGAAAAACTTGCTGCTGCACTTCGCGCGGCGAATGGTCGTAGTAATAATCCAGCCCCATCTCGCCCCACGCAATCACGCGCGGATGTTTCGCCAGTTCATCCAGCCGCGCGAAATGTTCTTCCGTAGCCAGCTGCGCCTCATGCGGATGAATTCCAATCGTCGCGTAAATCCAGTCATACTCTTCGGCAAACGGAATCGCCGCGTTCAGCCGCTCCGGCCCGGTTCCGCTTCCAATGGCCAACAGCGCCTCAATCCCCACAGCCCGCGCGCGTTCGAGCATCGCCACCCGATCTTCATCAAATTGCGGAAACTCCAAATGCGCATGTGAGTCAATAATTTCCAATGCCTGTCCTGTCTGACATGTTGCGGAAAAATTCGATCTCGTCACGGGTCTTAAAAAAACGTTGTCATCCCGACAGAGGCCGATTTGTGGCCGACGAGGGACCTGCTTCACCTTCTTCGTGCGATTGCGTCACTTCACCTTCGCGCCAGCCGGAATTTCTTCCGCGAAGGTGCACAGCACCGTCTTCCCATCCGGCCCCGCCGAGGCCGCCAGCAGCATCCCATTCGACTCCACACCGCGCATTTTTCGCGGAGCCAAATTCGTCACCACCACAACCTTGCGCCCCACCAACTCCTCAGGCGCATAAGATGGCGCGATCCCCGCCAACACCTGCCGCACCTCGTCGCCAATATCCACCAACACCTTCAAAAGTTTGTCCGCGCCCGCCACTTTCTCCGCCGACTTCACCACGCCCACGCGCAGCTCAACTTTCGCGAAATCCTCAATCCCAATTTTCGCCGGCACAGCAGGCGCCGTTCCCGCCGCAGCCGCTGCTCCCGTTCCCGATGCAGCAGGTGCCGCTCCTCCAACGGGCGCTCCTGCGCCCGGCGCGCCAGCCGGAATTGCCGCCGCCCCCGCCGCCGATGTCCCGGTGCTAGCTCCTTCCGCCGGCTTTTTCGTAGTGGTCGTTGATGGGTCTGGCTGCGTGCTACCTGGATTCCGAATTTCGTTTTCCATGGTTTCAATCCTCTCCAGTGCTTCTTTTTTGTCAATGCGCGGAAATACCCCTTCAGGCTTTCCAATCTTGGTTGCAGATTTCAACTCGCCCCATTTCAATTGATCGATTCTCACATACTCAATTTTCCCAGGCTGGCCGAGCTGCTCCCAGATTTTCTGCGTAGCATCCGGAATCACGGGGTGTGCTAAAACACACGCAATCCGTAAGACATCTGCCGCGGTCAGAAGCGTCCGTTCCAGAGCTTCACGCTTGCCAGGATCATCCGCATACCTCCACGGTTTCTCGGCCGCGAGAAACTTATCGCACGCGGCAATGAGCCCCCAGACTTTTTCGAGCGCCTGCGAAAATTCGAAGCGATCGTAAAGCTTTGCAATCTCGCCGAGATTCTGGCCCTTGAAACTTTCCGGCACGCTCGCATTTGAACCAAAACTCGGCATCACCCCATCCAGGTTTCGCTCAATCATGGTGAGCGTGCGGTTAGCCAGATTCCCTAGCCCGTTCGCCAAGTCCGCGTTGTAACGCGTCATCAGCGACTCACGTGAGAAATTGCCGTCCTGCCCAAACACAACATCGCGCAGCAAGTAATAACGCAGCGCATCATTTCCAAGTGCCTTCACAATCGGCTCGGGATACGCCACGTTACCCTTCGACTTGCTCATCTTTTCCTGCTCAAACAGCAGCCACCCGTGCGCGATAATCTGCTTCGGCAGTTCAATTCCCGCCGCCATTAAAAACGCTGGCCAATAAACCGCGTGGAAGCGAATGATCTCCTTGCCCATCGCGTGGATGTCGGCAGGCCAAAAACGCTCAAATTCCGCGCGCTTCTGCGGGTCCGCGCTTTCGAAACCAATGCCGGACATATAGCTCGTAAGCGCGTCATACCACACATAAAACACATGCTCCGGATCGTCCGGCCAGGGAATTCCCCACTTGATCGATTTCCTGCTGATCGAAATATCTTTCAACCCGCTCTCGACGAAGCTCTTCACCTCGTTGAACCGGAAATCCGGATGCACAAAGTGTGGATTATTTTTATAAAGCTCGCGCAGCTTTTGTTGGTACGCTGAAAGTCGGAAAAAATAATTTTCCTCGGAGACAAGTTCCCCCGGCCGTCCGCAAATCTGGCAATCTGCCGGTTCCGGCGTATCGCTTACATAAAGATTGTCGTAGATGCAGTAGCGGCCCTCATACTTGTTTTTGTAGATCGCTTGCTTGGAGGGCTCTAGGTCCTTGTCTCGCTCGATGGTCCTCCGCACCAGATTTTGCACTGCCCGCGCATGCCTTGGCTCCGTCGTGCGAATGAACTCCGTGTTTGTAATCCCAAGTAATTTCCACAACTCGCGAAAAATCTTTTCGTTCTTATCCACAAGCTGCCGCGGCGTAATTCCCTGCTTCTCCGCCGCGCGTTCGATATTCACGCCATGCTCGTCCGTCCCGGTCAGATAAGCCACGTCATACCCGCACATCCGCTTGTAGCGCGCAATCACGTCGCACACAATCGTGGTGTACGCAGACCCCACGTGCGGCCGCGAATTCGCATAATAGATCGGCGTGGTCAGATAAAACTTAGGCTTCGACATTCAGATTTCTTTTTCCTATTTAAAGAAATTGGAAATTCAGCATTATTTGCCGGACAAAAACTGGGGACTTGCAACTGAAGCCAGCCCCGCAAAACTATTTGTGCGTTCCTTTCTGCTTCTGAAATTCAAACGTCGCCGCCGCAATCACCTGCTTCAGCGGAATCCCCTTTTCCGCCGCCAACCGCTGGCAATCATCATATTCCGGCGTCGCATTCAGCACCGACCCATCCATCCGCGAGATCTTCATACGCACTTCGCCAAACTGCGTTTCCACGCGCACTATTTCCCGGTCCAACACTTTTCGGCGTACATCATAAGTCCGCACACCAATCGTGGTCGTCTCGCGAAACACCAAATCCATCATCTTCGCGGTCTGCGCCGATTCGCAAAGAATCGTCAACAACACTCCCGGCCGGTTCTTCTTCATCTGTACTGCAGTCGAGAATACATCCAGCGCCCCAGCGGCCAGCGCCTGCTCCACAAAATATCCATAGATCTGCGGACTCATATCATCCAGATTCGTTTCAATCACGCTAACCGGCGCGTCCCAATGCTCGCCCGCCTCGCTCGATGGCATTTTCGCCAATCAATATCCGCAGCACATTCGCCTTCTCGGAAAAATCCGCGCTTCCCGCTCCGTACCCCACCGCGCGCAAAGTCATCTCCGGAATTTGCGCGTAACGAGTCGAAAGTGTAGTCGCAATCGCCGCGCCGGTAGGCGTCACCAGTTCCCTGCACAATACCGCTCGTGTACATCGGCGCGCCCCGCAGCAATTGCGATGTAGCAGGAGCGGGCACCGGAAGCAGCCCGTGAGCCGTCTTCACCTGACCCGCGCCCACATCCAGCGCCGAACATGCAAACTCATCGATCCCCAACATCTCGAATCCAACCGCCGCGCCCACGATGTCCACAATCGAATCCACCGCGCCCACTTCGTGAAAATGAACCTCTTCCACCGGCATGTTGTGAACTTTCGCTTCCGCCTCCGCCAGTCGCGTAAAAATTCGGCGTGCGCGGTCCGCAGCCCGCGGCGCAAGCCCCGCCTTATCAATTCTCCCTAAAATAACGGACAAGCCGCGATGGTGATGCCCCTCTGATGATGCAACCTTCACATGCGTCGCAAAAATCGTCCCACGCTTCACTTTCTCCGCCGAGATCGACCAGCCCTCTAACTCCAGCTTGCGCAACTCCCCTTCAATCGCGCGCAGATCCGCCCCAGCGTCGACCAGCGCTCCCAGCACCATGTCGCCGCTAATCCCCGAAAAACAATCGAAATACGCAATCCGAGCAGTCTTCATATTCGCAAGCCGCTAGTCCCCGCAAATGCTTGAAAAAAACGATACTAGTCTGGCCTCGTACCACTGTCAAATACCGAGGTTACGTTGCTCTTGCATTTGCATCGTGGTATATAGCCTTAGGACTTATGATGGCGGCACGTTCGAGCTCGTCGAGCGGCCCATCACCGACATAAGGTTTACGCCGCTTGGGTGGATTGGGGCTATACTCGGCGCGGGCGCGATTTTTTTCCTCGATTTCGTACGCGTCACCTGGCTGGGCGGCCTCTTATGCCTAGCATCCTCGGCAGTGCTTGGGTAGGCATACCGTCGTTCGAGAAGGGGGGCGAACTAACTATGTTCGATCCTATCCAAAAGCGCGAAAATGACATCAGATTTACACCTCTTTGGTATATCTCTGGCGGGCTGATACTGGCCGCCGGGATCACACTTTTTTTCACCAGCCATCGCATTGTTGCCGATATCCTCAACATCGCAGGATGCCTCGTATTAATTTTTGCCGGCTTACGGACTAAGCAGCAAACGACGAAGCCGCTGACGCTGGGGTTGACCTCTTCCCGGAAGAAAACATCTCTTCCTTGATGTATTTGCAATTGTATTTGCCCGCGATCTCGAAACTTCTTCTCGTCTTACCCGGACTCGCCAGTAGCGGTACGCACACACACACGACTCCTTGAATTTCGTTTAGCGACGTGCTACCGTCCGGCGTGATTAAATTAGAACATAGAGTAGAAGGGCAGCCGGGAACCTCCCGCCAAGTCTCGCTACATACCTTCCAGCCCAGAAAATTGAACGCACCGGCCAGACAAATGACCTCCAATTCGAGCGCCTTACAAACGTTTCTACCCGGTTCTGGCAAAAATATAGGAAACGACGTAACTTACTCAAAACAAACACCGACGGTACACTCTACCCAGGACCACAAGCACTTACCCAGATTGCATCCTGACTCACTTTTCCCACCCGAGGCCGCGCGTGTATAAAGTCCTCGAAAATCGAATCCGCAAAGCGCTGAAGCACCACATTCACGAGCGCTACAAAATTGACGTGCCCAGTCGTGCTCGCCCGCCCGCCGCAGCTTTCCATGGGAGAAGTGGCTTCCCCGCTCTGCTTCGAACTCGCCAAGCAGATGAAAAAGCCGCCTCGCGCTCTGGCGCAGGAAATTGCAAACTCGCTGAAACCGATCGAGGAGTAGCGCGCATCGAAGTCGCCGGCGCAGGCTACCTGAATTTATTTTTCGACCGCGCCCAATTTTTTCGCGACGCATTGCGAAGAAGCAGGACACGAATCGGCAGTCCCCGCCGCGAACGCACCGAAAACCGTCGTCGAGCACACCAGCATCAATCCCAACAAAGCCGCGCACATCGGCCACGTTCGTAACGCAGTCTTGGGCGACACCTTCGCGCGCCTATTGCGTTACACCGGACGCTTGGTCGAAGTCCAAAATTACATCGACAACACCGGCGTGCAGGTTGCCGACGTAGTCCTCGGCTTCATCCATCTCGAAAAAAAATCCCTGGCCGAAGTGAAAGCTCTGGCCGCCGCGCCCAAATTCGACTACGTCTGCTGGGACCTCTACACCCGCGTCACGCAATGGCTCGCCGAAGACAAATCGCGCCTCGAACTCCGCAATCAAACCCTGAAAGAAATCGAAGAAGGCCACGGCGACGCGGCGAAAATGGGCGAAGTGGCGGCCACCGCCATCGTGCACTGCTCACCTGCGCACTCTCGACCGCCTGGGCATCGATTACGACTTGCTCTCCCAGGAAAGCGAAATCCTGCACCTGAAATTCTGGGACGCGGCGTTCAAGATGTTGAAGGAACGCAACGCAATCCAGCTCGCCACCTCAGGAAAAAATGCGGGCTGCTGGGTGATGCAGCTTCCATCCGAACACAACGCCGCTGGTGCAGAAACGAAAGCCGCCACAGAAAATCCCGAAACAGCGCCCGAAGAACCGCCGGAAGAAGCCGAAGCAAAAATTATCGTGCGTTCCACCGGCACGGTCACTTACGTTGGCAAAGACATCGCGCATCACCTTTGGAAGTTCGGCCTGCTCGACCGCGATTTTCATTACCGCCGTTTTCACAAACATCCCGACGGCCACGAAGCGTGGATCACTTCCAGCGACGGCGACGATTCCGGCGCCCCGTCCTTCGGCCACGCGCACGATGTTTTCAACGTGATCGATTCGCGCCAAGCCTACCCACAGCAGGTTGTCGTCGCCGGGTTGCGCGCCCTCGGATACAACGAAGAGGCCGAGCACCTGAAGCATTTTGCCTACAACGTCGTCGCCCTCACGCCTCGCTGCGCCCAGGAAATGGGTTACGAAATCCCGCCCGAAGACGCGAAGAAGCCCTACGTGGAAGTAAGCGGCCGAAAAGGACAGGGCGTTAAAGCCGACGATTTGCTCGATCGCCTCGAACTTAGCGCGCGGGCCGAAGTGGACTCACGCCATCCCGAGTCATCGGAAGCCGAGCGCGCCGCCATCGGCCACGCCATCGCCATCGGCGCTTTGCGATATTTCTTGCTGCGCTTCACGCGCTCCACGGTCATCGCCTTTGACTTCGAGGACGCGCTCAGCTTCGAAGGCGAGACCGGCCCCTACGTCCAATACGCCGTCGTCCGCGTCAACGGAATTTTGCGCAAGGGAGCGGAACAGGACCCCGGCGTCAGCGCGGAAAATTCGGAAAACATGGAGAAGTTGAAAAGCGGCGCGATGGATGTTTCGCGCTTTCTCAGCGGCCCGGAAGGCGATTCGCTTTGGGATATTGTATTACTGGCAGGTTCGCTCGACGCGCGTGTGGATCAAGCCGTCTCTGCGCAAGAGCCGGCATTTCTCGCGCGTTTTGCCTTCGAACTCGCGCAAGCCTTCAACGTCTTCTACCACAAACACCACATCCTCTCGGAGAAGGATCCGGAAAGGCGCGCCTTCCTCCTGCTGATCACCGCGCTAGTCCGGGAGCAATTGGTCACTACGCTCCGCATCATGGGCATTACCGCCCCGGAGAAGATGTGATGGGAAGCTTTTGTCGATTCGCGAGTGCATCCCTGGGAGGCAGCGAAAATTCGCCCTACCACCACTACCCCAAGACGTTGTAATCCCGCGAGGCCTCTGCTCTTGTATTTCTCGGCCGCTAGCTCAGGTAGCCAAGGCGATTACATCTTCAGCGCGAAATCAACGATAGATCGAATCGCGATGCCAGTCGGCCCTTTCGCCAGCCAGGGACGCCCTTCGTCAACCCAGCACGTTGCCGCGATATCGAGATGTATCCACGGCGTGTCCTCGGCGAATTCTTTGATAAACCAAGCGGCGGTGATCGCGCCGCCACCTTTGCCGCTGCCGGTGTTGCGAATGTCCGCGATATTGCTCTTGATCATTTCTTGGTATTCGTCGTCCATCGGCATGGGCCACATTTTTTCGCCGACGGCCTTCGCGCTTTCCAAAAACTGATCAAGGTATTCGCGCGGCGTGCCAAACGCGCCAACGTGCACGTTTGCGAGCGCCACTTGGATAGCGCCGGTCAACGTGGCCGCGTCAATCAAATGGGTAGCGCCCAATTTGCGAGCGTAGGTAACCCCGTCGGCCAGAATCAGCCGGCCCTCCGCGTCGGTATTAATAATTTCAATCGTTTTTCCGGACATGGCCACTTGCACATCGCCAGGTTTTTGCGCCCGCCCGCCCGGCATATTTTCGGTGGCGGGAATTACAGCGATTACCGGCACGCTAGGTTTCAACGCCGCAATCGCCCGCATGGCACCGAGCATGGTTGCTCCACCGCCCATGTCGTACTTCATCTTCTCCATGTTGTCGGCGGGCTTAATCGAGATGCCGCCGGTATCGAATGTGACGGCCTTGCCCACCAACCCAAGCACCGGTCCTCCCGGCCGAACATTCTCCGGCGCGTAACGCAGGACGATCACGCGCGGCGGTTCCACGCTGCCTTGCGCCACTCCGATCAGCGCGCCCATCTTCAATTCGGAAATCTTGCGCTCATCCAAAATTTCTACCGCCAGGCCAGCCTCCTTGGCCATAGCTTCCGCGCGCGCCGCCAGCATCCGAGGGGTAAGCCGGTTGGAGGGCTCGTTAATCAGGTCGCGCGCGAAATTCGCCGATTCGGCGAGCACCCGGCCTTGTTCAATTGCGGCAGTAAGGTTGGCGCCCAAGCCTTGGTCAAAATTCGCCAGCGATACAGATTGAATCTCGCGATTCGGCTTCTTCTCTGTGTGGTATTTGTTGGATTCGAAATCGGCGGTAATCAAGCCTTCCACCACCGCTTGCGCCGCGTTCGGCCCGCGCTCGCCCTCTTGGGTGACGAATACGAATTTCTTCACTCCGCGCGACTTTAGATAGCGCAACGCGGTGCCCGCGATTTTTCGCAAATCCGCGGTCGAAAATTTCGCCCGCTTCCCTGCGCCAATCAGAAGCAGCCGCTGTGCCCCGAGTCCAGTGGGAAAATGTACGAAAACAATTTCCTGGGCTTTGCCAGTCAATTCCCCGCTCTCCACCAGCGAGGCCAATTGGCCATTCATGGAGTGGTTAAGCTCGCCGGCTACTCCGTCGAGTTTATTTTCCTGATCGAAAATGTAGGTAACCAGGGCATCGGTAGAAATAGAAGAAAACTTCTGTGTATCCAGTTGGATCTGCATGTTCCCCTTTCGAATTTATCGCCGCCGCGAGCGGAAAATCGCTTCGCTGGCTTCTCGTTTGGCTTCTTTTTGACGTTCAGATTCGCGGCGGTCGTGGAATTTTTTCCCTTTGGCCACGGCCAGTTCGCATTTTGCAATGCCGTCGCGAAAGTAAATCTTGGTCGGAACTACGGTCATGCCTTTTTGTTGCGTTTGAACCAACAGCTTTTCGATTTCGCGCCGCTTGATCAGCAATTTCCGCTTGCGAAGAGGATCGTGATTGCGAAAGCCCCCCGGAAGATACTCGGGAATGTGGCAGTTTACCAGCCAAGCCTCGCCAGCGCGAATTTCCGCGTAAGCGTCGCGCAAGGCGCCTTTGCCTTCGCGTAGAGTTTTTACCTCCGTGCCAACGAGCACCAGTCCGGCTTCCAGGCTATCGAGCAAATGATAGTTGTAGGAAGCGGCACGATTCTGCGCAACAATTTTCACGCCTTGGTGTTGAGATTTATTGGCGTTCGATCTCACGTTCTCCATGATAACTGCCGCACACAATGCGCTGCAAGTCGCAGATTTGAACCGATTTCAGAAAGCATCGAACAATATTCATTTTCTTGTAACCCGAAATCCGTACTTAGTTCGTCTAATGTAACGTTAAGTAGCACAACGCGGACGTTTCCTTGCTGCATCATATAGCGGGTGTTAAACTTCTTAAGGTTTCAACAATCCCGCGCTGGGGGGCTTTTTTGCATCGATTAGGTAGGTTGGCAGTTTTGGTCGCTGTGGCTGCTTTATTGGCCGGCTGCCCGAAGTCGAGTAGCGAATATTCCGCCGGCCGCAAGGCCGAGAACATCCAGGATTACGATACCGCGCTGGTCCACTACGAAAGAGCGCTTCGGGACGATCCTTCGAACGCAGAGTATAAGCTGCGCGCCGAGCGCATGCGCTATGAGTCCGCGATATACCACATAAAACAAGGGCAGCTGGCGATTAAGAAGGGCGACCTCCAACTGGCCTTAGGCGAATTCCAAAAAGCGCAACTAATCGATCCCTCTAACGCTGCGGCAGACCAGGAAGTTAAGAAGACAATGGATCTAATTGCGCAAGCTGAGGCAGGGGCCACTCCCCCTGTCAATCCTGCCCCTAATGACGATAACGAGCTACTTTCCGCGCCTCCCAAGCTGAAACCGCTTTCGCGCGAGCCCATCAATTTGAAGATGACCAATGATGCGCGCGTGGTTTTCGAAACCATCGCAAAGCTTGCGGGCTTGAGCGTTATCTTCGATCCGGATTTCACCGGTAAGAGAATTACTGCGGAGTTGCCAAACGTCACTCTCGAACAAGCGTTGGATGCCGTGTCGCTGGCAAGCAAAGCGTTTTGGAAGCCGGTTACTCCCAGCGTGATCTTCGTAGCGCCCGACCAGCCGCAAAAGCGCAAAGACCTGGAAGATGAAGAAGTGCGTACGTTTTACGTGTCGAATACCATCACCGCGCAGGACCTAACCGAAATCGTCAACGGCCTGCGCCAACTTCTGGATTTGCACCGTTTGCAGCAGGTGAACGCGCAAAACGCGATCGTGATTCGCGACACTCCCGACAAACTTGCGCTAGCCGCAAAAATTATTCGCGATATTGATAAGTCAAAGCCCGAGGTTTTGATTCATATTCAGGTGCTCACAGCAAGCGTGGATCGGTTGAGAGATCTCGGAGTTCTTCCGGGTCAAAGCATTTCAGTTGCATTCACGCCACGCACGTCGTTGCAACCGAATTCAACAACAACCACTAGTACTGCGACCACCACAACCACAACAAGCACGACTTCTTCTACTTCGTCGACTGGAACGCAGATAACTCTGAATAATTTAAAGCAACTAGGCTGGGTGGATTGGAGCATCACGCTGCCGGGCGCACAGGCCAATGCGATTTTGACAGATACGGAAACGAGGATCGTCCAGGATCCGGAAGTCCGCGTAACCGATGGACAAAAGGCGACGCTGAAAATCGGTCACGCGTTCCCGTAGCAACTGGAAGCTTTCAGGCTGGAGTGGGCGTGGGCGTTACCGGATCGGCGGGCGTGGTGAATCCCCTGGTCAACACGCAATTTCAGTATATCGATGTCGGCGTGAACATTGACGTGACTCCGCGCGTCCATCCCAATGGCGATGTGAGCATGAAGCTTACCGTGGATGTTTCGCAAATCGTGGGCACTAGCAGTATCGGCGGCATCAACCAGCCGGTCATTGGCCAGAAGAAAGTGGAACATGATATTCGCTTGAAAGAAGGCGAAACGAGCGTATTGGGCGGGTTGATCGAGCGCACGAACACAAAAATAATCAACGGCATACCCGGGCTTGGCGAGATCCCGGCGCTGCGTTATTTATTTTCCGACAACAGCCACGAAATCGAAGAGGATGAAACTTTAATCGTTCTTACTCCGCACATCGTCCGCTTTCCGACATTTTCCGCAGCGAATTTGCGTTCGATGGCGGCCGGAACAGATTCGAATGTTCGCGTTTATCGTGAAGATTCCGAAGTACTGCCTGACGCTACCGGCGCGACGCCGCAAGCTGCTGCTACGAGTCCGCCGCCGGCCCTCGCTGTAGCACCTTCTATGGTGCCGACTTCGACGCCGCCGCAGCAGGTTGGAAATGCTGCTGCACAGCTTCACTTTGAGCCGACTTCGACGACCATGAAAGTAGGCGATACCACGACACTGGGCCTGGCGGTTTCCAATGTGACTGATCTTTACTCCATTCCGCTTCTGCTGCACTACAACCCCGCGGTAATTCAAGTAGAAGAAGTACGCAATGGAGGATTCCTCTCCGGCGGGACGCAGGAGATTGCTATCGTGCAGGCGCCGGGATCGCAGCCCGGCGAGTTAGTGGTGTCTGCCACGCGGCAGCCGAACACGCCGGGCATCAACGGCACGGGCACTCTGCTGGGTTTCGTGATTAAAGCGGTAGCTCCGGGAAATGCCTCGCTGCAGATTTTGCAAGTAAATGCGCATGATTCGCAGCAGCGGACCATCCCGATGGTGTCCGGAGAAGCCACGATTCGGGTGCAGTGATGGGATTGAGCACGACTTTTCGCAGTCACACGATTCTTCGTAGTCAAACGTTTCGAAGGCCTCAGCGGTCGCCTTTGACCTCACCTGGATTCTTTCGACATTCGCGCGCCGTCGATAGCGGCATGACTCTGCTGGAGTTGATTCTCGCTTGTGCAATTCTGATGGTTCTGGCCACTGCGGTGGTTCCGCTAGCGCGCGTTACCGTGAAACGCCACAAAGAGGATTTGCTCCGCTACGATCTGCGCCAAATGCGTGACGCTATAGATCGATTCAAGGACGCGTCCGACAAAGGCCAAATTCAAGTTCAGGCCGGCACTGAAGGATATCCGCCGGATTTGCAAACGCTCGTTCACGGCGTGCCATTAACCGGTGTGGTCGGCAAAAACATTCATTTTCTGCGCAAGATTCCGGTGGACCCTATGACCGGCACCGCCGACTGGGGAATGCGGTCCGTTCAGGACGACACCGACTCGACATCCTGGGGCGGCCAGGATGTATTTGACGTATTCTCGAAGTCCTCTGGAACTGCGCTGAACGGCACAAAATACTCACAATGGTAAGTGGAAGCTGGAGTTGATGAAATGAGACCACGAAATAATTTCAAGGCGAGAAAAGTTCGAGGGGCCAGCGAATTCGCGCAGCGCGGATTCACGCTCATCGAGTTGATGTGTGTGATCGCGATTATCCTGATCTTGGCGACGATCAGCGCGGGCCACTATGAGAAATCAGTGGTGCGCGCGAAAGAAACGACTTTGCACACTGACCTAAAAGTTATGCGCGAGGCCATACAACACTACACTGAAGATAAAGAAGCGGCGCCGTCTTCACTCGACGATCTGGTTTCCGCGCACTACATTCAGCAAATTCCGACCGACCCTATGACCAACGCAAAAGATTGGGTTACGACTTCGGAAGATTTTGATGTCAGTCCGGAACAAAGCTCGTCCGGCATTACTGACGTGCATTCCGCATCAGATGCAGTCTCCCCATTCGAAAACGATCCCTACAGTTCGTGGTAGCTCGCAACTTGGTGCGAGTGGTAAAAAAGCCAGGAACGGATCGGGATCCTGGGTCAATAGGCCCTAAGCATGCCGATGCAGCCCGGCGGCCGACATAGCCCTGTTAAGACTTTCGGTCTCATCTCCGCAAATCGCCCACCATCGGATTCGGTTTGTTCATGGGATGGTCCCTGTCGACCGTCCGCTTGCCCACTTCTACGATTCCTGCTTCGCGAGGACAGCTTGTCCGAAGTGGTAGGCGAGATGCGCCGTCCTGCCCAGCAAAACGGCGAACCGGTTGCGGTGAGGCTCCCGAATGAAATCCGCGTTCGATACCGCCGTATGTTTCTCCAGCCATTCCGAAGGCGATAGGTTACAAATTCCCGTCCACAGTGTTTCGTTGACCTCGTCCCATATCTGCTTCAATTTCACTGGGGCCAGCCTCAGATCTATCGTCTTGTCTGGATTTGACACAAACATCGCATCGAGCTCTGGATGAAGTCTCTCACCGATTCCCAGAATTGCCACCATGCGATCGTTGACCGCCGTCAGATGGCCCCAGAGGTAAATCAGTCTGTTCTTCCCAGGGGCAATTTCTCTTTGAAGCTCCTCCTGGGATAGAGCGCCGAAAAAAGTACCCGCGCGGTCGACGTTATTCTTCCAACTTCGAAGCGCCGCATCAATAAACCAAGCCTCTGAAATCATTTTCTTCACCTTTCCTCAAGTAAGCTTGTTCTGAATATCAAAGCGCTGAGATCGAATCGTGTCCTACGAGGCTCGCTTCTTTGCAAGAGGACCAGCTGCATCGAAATACAAGTCCTTGGATGAAAGCGGGCCACCAATTTCGGCCATTATATGAAGCGGCGCAAGGAAGTTGGCCAGAAGTGCGCGGACTTTCGGCTTTCCTCGAATCGGCTCCTGCAGGGTGTCGCGAGTCACCGCAATGTCGTCAGCGATAAAACGCGTCGAAGATCTCAAGATATTTCTCGTAGCTGGTCGCTAATTTCTGCCTGGGCGGTGGCCTGGTTCAAGGCAATTTCCAAACGTTGTAAACTTGTGTAGCGCTCGCCATCGCGGCGGTTGGTTGAGATAAGGCCATAATTGTCGATCATCGAGCCTGCTCCTCTGAGTCACAGCACATTCTCAACTCCCAACAGACCCTGCAACGACGAGGTCCCGCTAAAAAAATCTTCGCCCTTTCCATTAGATCTGGCGGTTAAATCTGCCCTCTGCCGCCGTCAACGAACAGTTCGATACCGGTAACGAAACTGGAGTCATCCGACGCCAGAAACAACGCCACCTTGGCAACTTCATCGGGTTCTCCCTCCCATGCGTCCCACCCTTGAGACGGTCTGGTAAAGACGATCGAGGTCAGCCAATTGGGCAACGTCCCCCTGAACTCCAGAAACGTGGCTGCCGATTGTCCAACTCCAGCCAAATCTCTCCGTCGTAGACAACCGAGTAGTCCACGGTGTTCGTTTTGTGCATCGCAGGATCTTCCTTTTCGAAGTGGTCGGCTAATCCCCTCAGACGAACCAATGCTTCGTTTCGTGCGGCCTCGCCGTCGAAAGAAGGATCCGCGAAGACGGAACCAGGGGGAAACGTCACGAAGTGCAGGCTCGTGCCGCCAGGTCCGGGAACGACGGAGTTGGGATAGCTGTCGAACCGTTGCTCCTTGCTGAAATCCGGGGTCGCCGCGTTGACCCACATGAGCGTGTGCTCGTATCCCGGAACGGTCTTGAACTCATAGGCCAGCAACGGTTCGTCGCTTTGAACGATGGCCTTCCCGTTTACATTTCCGGTGACGATGCGACGGTAGGTACTCGGTTTCTTACCGTGCTTGGACAACTCTCTTTTCCTAGAAACCGCTCCATTCATGACTAAATCTCCGCGTCGACAATTTTCAGAAAGCTGCCTTTCGAAATTCTCACTTGCAAACAGACGCACCCGTGCCACCTCCGAGCTGAGCCTAAGCGGCGGAAGCCTTCCCGTGATACGCAGGCGCAAAGACATCCTGCACAAATTTTTCAAACGACGTCGGTGTGCTGTTCTCCGGCAATCGCAGCTCCTGCGCAGCGACGACTCCTGCGTTGATGGCCTTGAACATCTCGATGTACACCGCGGCACTCTTCGGCGGGATACCCATTTGCGTCAACACCTGCTGCACCTGGTCATACGGAAACTGCACGTAACGCAAATCCGGTTTGCCAATGCCGCGCCCAATCACCGCGGTGGCTTCCGTCATCGACAGGTCCCTCTCGCCAAGCAGCTCGCGCGTTTGTTTGCCGAAAAAATCCAGCTCCAGCAGCCGCTGCCCGGCATAGGCCCCGACGTCGCTGGTCGCGATCATCGGCAGCTTCAGGTCGGGTCGCAGCGCATGTCCGAACATGCCCATCCCTTGAATCACGGCGATCGCCGCCAGATTGTTCTCCATGAAATACGCGGCGCGGAGGTGCAGAACGTTCAGACCGCTGATCGCATTCAGTTTTTGCTCCGAAGAGTGCAACCCCGTGATTGGCCCGGTGCCTGCGGGAACATGCGCACCGTAACTGCTCAAGTGCACCGCGTAGCGCAGCCCGGACTCCTTCACCGCTTTTGCGATCGCATCGCTCTCTCGCTCCTGGTCTTCTCGGGAGGTGATCGGCGGCAACATCAAGTATGCCGCGCGCGCGCCACGGAAGGCTTTCGTGAGCGCATCCGCATCGCTCAAGTCGGCGGTGCACGCTTCCGCGCCTTTGCCCACGAAGCGCTGCAGTCGCCCCGCGTCCCGTCCCATTACCCTCACATTCTTGCCATTCAATAGCAGCGAATTCGCGATGATCGATCCGGTGTTTCCGCTCGCCCCCAAAATTACATATATGGCATTCAAAGCAACGGGTGAACTCATAGCTACGACCTCCTTGATCTGATGTATTGTCCTCATTATCTGCACAATTAAAGTCAAAAAAGTCAGCGTCCTTTTGTTCGAATCTGCCTAATCAGGTCCGCGAGCGTTATTTTCGCCAGCGACTTCTCAAAACTCTTCTGAGCTTGAGAAAGGACCGCTGACATGCATTCCTTGAGGTTGCAACTGACCGGACACCTTTTTTCCACCGGATACGAATGAATGGCAAACGCCGGCGGTGCTCCGCTAGCACGGTATACATCTAACAGCGTGATCCGTTTGGGAGGACGCGCAAGTACACTTGCTCCGCTTTTTCCGCGTGTTGTCACAACCAAGCCCGCCTTGGAGAGCTTGGACAGGGACTTCCGAACGAAGGTGGGATTTGCGTTTACGCTCTCAGCCAGAGTCGCCGAGCCGATCTCCCCGCCAGGGTAAACGCCGAGCGCAGCCATGATGTGCGTGGCGACGGCAAATTGGACGCTCTTCACTGACATCAGGTGCCTCCTCCAATATGTGATGTTAAGAGTCACATTTGGTTGCAGGCGTTCTTGCAAAACACTGAAACGCGTGCCGGCGGGAAAGCGTAGCATTTATCTGCCACGCGCATAGGCCGCGAACATACTGCCGAACATTGGCTGACCACTCTTGGATTGTTCTCGTGTGGCCTCGTCTTGGATCACATCCCAATGCTCGACCAGAACGCCATCCTTGATGCGAACAATATCCGCCGCGATCCAGTTCACGGGAAGGCCGAAATCCGAGAATCGCCCATGCACGATCACGAAATCTCCTTCGGCCACGATCGTTCCAGGCTCATATTTGAGTGTTGGCGGAAGGCCCTTGATGAGATTGAAGAGGCCTTGACGTCCTGGCGCGATGTGAGCGCTGTGTTGGATGTAGTTGGGCGACCAGAACTTCTCAGCAGCAGCGTAGTCGCGCTTGTTGAACAGCGTGTCAAACGCATTCAAGACCAACGCCTTGTTTTTGGATTCTGTAGTCTGACTCATTTTCTTCTCTCCATTAGGTACCGGGCCGCGTAAATATTTGTATGCTTGTTCTTGCCGTCCTGCAAAGAAGCACCGGGGAGATAACCTGCCTCAGAGCTTCGATCCTCCGTCGACTGCGATACTCGCTCCCGTGATCCAGCGGGCTGCGTCTGAGGCCAGAAATGCAACTACATCTGCAACGTCTTCCGGTTTGCCGATTCGCTTCAATGCTTGCATTCCAAGGACGACGTTCCGCCCTGCCTCAGTCTTCGCGAAATTCGACATGTCAGTGTCGATCACGCCCGGCGCGATTGCGTTTACGCGAACGCCCCGTGGTCCGAGAATTCCAGCCCAGTATTTTACGAGGGTTTCGACTGCTCCCTTGGTTGCCGCGTAGGCAAGGATTGAAGGCTTGTCCAAATCGGGCGTGCCAACCACGGCGCGAGCACCGAGTGAGGAGATCACAGTGATGTTCGAGCCTTCACCGAGGATGGGCAGGAGTTGCTGCACCAGAAAAAACGGACTTCTTACATTCGTTGCAAAAAGGTTGTCGAAGTCTTCCACTGAATGGTCTCTGATGGTTGCGGCCTTGGAAATTCCGGCGTTGGACACCAGCACATCCAATCGCTCACCGACGATCGAGCGAACTTCCCTCGCCAGCAGTATTGCGCCGTCTGGAGTTCCCAAGTCCGCCCTGATCGCATCTGCGCGTCCCCCGTTGGAGCGGATCACAGCGGCGAGGGATTCCGCTTCCTGTGCAGAGCGGCCATAGTGAATCAGGACGTGGGCCCCGGCCGCAGCTAGCGCGGATGCTGTGGCTCGCCCAATTCCCCGGGATGCCCCGGTCACCAATGCTGTTTTGCCTTGAAGTGCAGTCATTATCCTTTCTCCTACCTGTCAGTTGGCGTATGTATGGCCACGTTCGCTGAACACTGAGCATCCTTGTCCTTGCCACGAAAGTGTCGTCAACCCGGACGTGGCATGCTTCCTCTACATGCGGCGCAAAAAATGCAGCAGAACTCAGTAACCTCTGGTCGGTGGATGTTCAATGACAACCACTTGGATCCCATGGTCTGCCAATATTTCAGCGGCCACCGAGCCGGCGATCGCTCCGCCAACAATGGCGGCAAGGGTGATACGGTCTGTCTGTCATCATGATCCTCGAGAGTGCTCTTCGAAGCTTTCGCTGATGTCGGCCTCGCGCAACGGCCGAGTTTCCCGGTCCGACCGACGCCGTTAGGTCGTCGGCTCTCAACCACGTCCGCACGCATACCTCTTTCTTCTGGCCCATGATCTGAGTGTGTGCATCGGTTCAGGCATTCATTCCACCATCCACGGTAAGATTCGCTCCGGTAATGTAGGAGGACTCCGGTCCGGCGACAAATGCCACCAGCGCGGCGACCTCATCAACTTTCCCGTAGCGGTCGAGTGCCGTGGCGGCCTTCTGCGGAACCGCCCATTCGCTCGCGGCGGGATTCAAATCCGTGTCGATCGGACCCGGCTGGACGTTGTTGACCGTGATGCCCCGGCTCCCCACCTCTCTGGACAGCGCCTGAGTAAATATCTTCACGGCTCCCTTGGTGGCCGAGTAGGGAACAAGCCCAGGCACCAGAACACGCTCACCCACGGCTGAGCCGATCGTGATGATGCGACCGCCGCTCTTCATGTGCTTCAGCGCCGCCTGTGTCGCAACGAATACGCCGCGGACGTTAGTGTCGATCACGCGATCCATCTCTTCCAGCGTCGTCTCCGCGAACGTCTTCGGAATTGCCGTGCCGGCGTTGTTCACCAGGACGTCGAGTCGGCCGAATGTCTCCACGGTATCTTCGACCGCAGCTGCGACGGCGTCGGCATCAGTGGCGTCCGCCTGAATTGCGATCGCCTTTCGGCCAGAGCGTTCAATCTCCTTGACGACCGACGCGGCCGCATCGGCACCTTTCATGTATGTGATGGCCACGTTCGCTCCGTCCGCGGCCAGACGCTTCGCGATCGCCGCGCCAATCCCGCGCGAGCCGCCCGTAATGAGTGCAATCTTCCCTTCCAGTTTCTTTGACATTGTCCTTCTCCTGGAACTCGACATATGCTTGTCAGGCATGATTCCAATTTTGTCGCTCCCCCGACGCATGCCAAGTTCACCTCATCGGATGCCTTTGGAAGCTTGTCGTCGCACGTCGAGAGATACTTTGTAAGCTGAAGAGCGATGCTTTCGAAGTATGTTGGTGAAAGATGGAATTACGACACCTGCGTTATTTTGTTGCGGTCGCCGAGGCCGGAAGTCTGACAGTGGCAGCAGCGCGAAAACTGCACACTTCACAACCTTCCTTGAGCCGGCAGATTCGGGATCTTGAAGAAGAGGTCGGTGTCCAACTCCTAACACGCCGCGCTCGCGGCATCGAACTGACGCCGGCAGGTCGAGCCTTTCTCGATCACGCCCGCTCAGTGCTATCACAGGTCGAAGCGGCAGCCGAAGCTGCGCGCCGGATCGCTCATCCCGCCAAGCCATGTTTCTCGATGGGCTTTCTAACCGGACACGAATTGACGTGGATGCCCGAGGCCTTGCGGATCCTGCGCGACGAACTGCCTAATATTGACGTGATGATATGCAGTCAATACTCGCCTGTGCTTGCGGACGGCCTTTCGAAAGGAAAAATCGATGCGGCCTTTCTTCGACGGGAACAAGGGGTGCCGGACTTAGCGTTTCGCCTTCTCGTCAAGGAGCCCCTGGTGGTGGTCTTGCCAAGTGACCACCGCCTCGCTGCGCTTAAGGCTATCAGTCCTCAGAATCTAGTGGGTGAGACATTTGTGACCGTGTCGGACACCGCTCCTGTGCTGCGTGAGGTGATCGACAATTGCCTGAAGCGCTCCGGAATCAAAATCACGCCAGCTCACGAGGCGGACCACGTCACCATGGGAATGTCCTTAACCCGAATTTCTCACACTAAATTGAAAAAGGCTGTTGCTTCATGGCATAACTCTTTTGTCTGGAAAGATTCTGCCAAGAAGGAGCAACAGCCTTATGACCACAGAGTGTAACCAGTTTATCTTCGGATTTCATCCCCAAAAGCGACGCGAGATTCGGGCACAGTTTGACGGCGGAGCGATCACCAGCGACGGCGGTGGTTTGCTCCTGCGGGAAGTCGAGAAGCGCATCCGGATCCTCCGCCAGTTTGCCGCCTGCTTTACCGATTATCGCAATCCGGATTGGATCGAACATACGGTGGAAGAGTTGGTGGCACAGAGGGTCTATGGTTTGGCCCTGGGATACGAAGATCTGAACGATCATGAGGAGTTGCGGAACGATCCCTTGCTGGCGGTGCTGGTGGAAAAGGGGGATCCCGGGAAGCAAGCGTTAGCTGGAAAGAGCACCTTGAATCGGTTGGAACTGACCAAAGAGACGGCCAGTCGGAAGGAGCGCTACAAAAAGATCGTGCTGGATCACGGAGCGGTGGACCGTCTGCTGGTGGAGATCTTTCTGGAAGCCCACCGGGAGGCGCCGGAAGAAATCATTTTGGACCTGGACGCCACCGACGATCCGCTGCACGGGCAGCAGGAGGGGCGTTTCTTCCATGGCTACTACGGACACTATTGCTACCTACCGTTGTACATCTTCTGCGGAGAGTTCTTGCTGTGTGCGCGGTTGCGATCATCGAACATCGATGCGCCGGCGGGAAGTGTAGAGGAGCTGCAGCGCATCCTAGACCAGATTCGTTCGGCGTGGCCAGAGGTGCGCGTGATCGTGCGGGGGGATGCTGGATTTTGCCGCGAGGAGCTGATGGCTTGGTGTGAAGCGCACCGCGTAGAGTACTTGCTGGGACTGGCAAAAAACGAACGTCTGAAGGCGGAGATCACCAAGCAGATGGGGGAGGCCCAAGCCCAGTACCAACAGACCGGACGCGCCGCTCGGCTGTTCCAAGAATTCGTCTATCAGACGCGGAAGAGTTGGAGCCGTGCGCGACGGGTGGTGGCCAAGGCCGAGCATCTGGAGAAAGGAGAGAACCCGCGATTCGTGGTGACCTCTCTGAGCGGAGAAGCATGGCCGGCACAGGCTCTGTATGAGGAGCACTACTGCGCCCGCGGCGACATGGAGAATCGCATCAAAGAACAACTGATGTTGTTCAGTGACCGTACCAGCACGCACTACCTGCGCAGCAATCAACTGCGGCTTTACTTTTCTTCGATCGCTTATGTGCTGTTGCAGATGCTGCGGCGACTGGGACTGGCGGGAACGGAGTTGGCCCAGGCCCAGTGCAGCACCATTCGGCTCAAGGTGTTGAAGATCGGTGCGCTGATCCGCATTACGGTACGCAAGGTGTGGGTCTCCCTGGCGGGTGGTTACCCCAACGTCGCGCTGTTCCAGCAAGTCCATAAAAAGCTGTGCGCCGTGCCGCTAAAGTGCTGAAAAAGAAAGATCCCCAACAACTTTTTCCTCGCTTCTGTCAACCGGGGGAAAGGTGTGCGACAAAACAGCCTCGCAGAGAGGAAAACTCTCACGCCAAGCGAAAAAAGGATCAGCGACGCAACAGCACCCCGCGAACTATTTCGCAACTCCCAATTCGAACAAACTTCATCCCACTTCTGCCAAGTTGTGAGAAATGACGGTTAATAGCTTCGACGCGTGGCGTCGGGCTGTTACCTGCTTACGCACAGAACTTTCTCCCTCCGTCCATAACGAGTCGTCCTCTCAAGGGAGAAGTGCCAACCGTCGAGCTGGTCCTCGGCTACAGACGGTCCAACAAGTCTCCCATCCTTAAGCTTTTGCTTTCAAGATTGGATGAGTTGGTCGCTCGTGTCTCGAAGAAGGCGCATTAGGCGTTGGGTGTGGAGCGGCTAGGTCAAAAGTCTCGCAACTCGCCTTCAGAACTCCTGTCGAACTTCACAGTAGGAAAGCCGATAAGTTGACCCGTATACGCGTGACCGAATCGTTTCATGCTCCTTCCGTTAGAAGAGGAAGACCCTCCGGTTCAAGACCCCTTCGTCATAACAAGCGCTTCAAGAACGACGCACGTCACTCGTGTGCGCGATTTCATTTGATTTATCGAAGGCGCACTTCGGTTTCGAGGTAGTTGTCGAGATGGGCCTGGACAGCGAGCAGAGGTTCCTCGCTTCGTTCAAGCCGGCAGAGCATGATTGCGCCTTCGAGGGAAGAAATGATGAGAGTCGCCAGTCTCTTTGAGTCGACTTTGCGGCGGATTTCACGCGCTTTGATTCCGGAATTGGTAATCGAAATAAGGTAGCTCTGCCACCCACGCAACGCCTTGCGCGCACGCTCGCGCAGAACAGAATTTCCGTCATCGGTATCGATGGCCGTGTTAAGTAACGGACAGCCACCTGGAATAACTCCTCGCCGCTCAACAAAATTCGCAACGAACTGCTTCAGCCTGTCAACGGTGTTCGGGATGGTATCCAGATCGTGGATCCGTGCATTTAGAGTTTCTCGCCAGGCATAGTCAAAGGCCTCGGCAGCTAGCATTTCTTTGCTATCAAAATGCCGGTAGATTCCGCCTTTTTCGAGGCCAGTCGCCCGCATGAGGTCGGACAAGGCCGCGCCGTCATAGCCCCTCTGATTGAAGATCGGCGCTGCCTGGCGAATGATTTCCTGCCGGGTTTGCTCGCCCTTGCGCATATCACTCTCCCACAAAAACCATAACTGCGACCGGTCGGTGGCTAATTGCATTGTACCAGATATTATATGAGACCGAACGGTCTCATTAAGCATCCAAGAAACCGGGTACTCTATGAGCGCTGCCGCAAGTTCCATTCCCTTCCCGAATGTGGCTGCAGAGCGGCCCGCCATAAATCCGTGGATCATCGCCGTCACCGTTACGCTCGCGACCTTCATGGAGCTACTCGACACGGCTATCGCCAATGTCGCGTTACCCCATATTGCCGGCGGCCTCGCCGTTAGCTATGACGAGAGCACTTGGGTACTGACTAGCTACTTAGTGTCGAATGCTGTAGTACTTCCGCTTTCTGCGTGGCTGAGCCGCGTCTTCGGAAGGAAACGCTACTACATGCTTTGCGTCGTCCTCTTTACGGTGAGCTCTCTGCTGTGCGGCCTAGCTCCCTCCTTGGGCTTGCTAATCTTCTTTCGCGTTTTGCAGGGCGTGGGAGGCGGTGGCCTCGCTCCGGTCGAGCAGGCCATCCTTGTAGACACGTTCCCGGCTCATAAGCGGGCCGCGGCTTTCGCTCTCTACAGCATGGCTATCGTAACAGCCCCGGTAATCGGTCCGCCACTCGGTGGGTGGATCACAGACAACTGGAGTTGGCGTTGGATTTTTTTTATCAACGTTCCCATCGGGATTGTGTCTTTAATCCTTACGAACCGGCTCATTTCCGATCCTCCAGAGTTCACGCGTGAAGTCGAACTAGCCCGGAAGGGCGGGAAGCTGCGGATTGACGGTCTCGGAATTTTTCTGGTCGCGCTCGGCTTCGCCTGCTTGGAGGTCGTTCTGGATCGCGGACAAACACTAGACTGGTTCGAAAGCCGTTTTATTGTTTGCTTCTTCTCGATTGCGCTGGTGGCACTGATTGTCGCCGCTTTCTGGGAGTGGCGCCATCCCGATCCAGTGGTCGAAATTCGTCTACTCGCAGATCGCAATTTTGCTATCGCGAACTTTTACTATTTTCTTTTTGGTTTTGCTCTGTTTGGGTCTACCGTGTTGGTTCCTCAGATGCTCCAGAGTCTATATGGCTACACCGCTACCGATGCAGGACTTGTTCTCGGACCTGGCGCGTTCGTCATCGTAGCTCTAGCGCCGGTAATCGTGAGAATCCTGCCGAAAGTTGGGATTAAGCCGCTCATTTTTACCGGATACGTCATATTTGCGATGGCCATGTGGCGCTACGCCAGCATTGACCTCGGGACGGACTACAAACACGTGGCTCTGTTTAGGGCGCTCCAGGGACTAGGGATCGCTCCCCTGTTCGTGCCTGTAAGCCAACTGGCATATTCCTTCCTGCCAAAGAATAAGAACAATAAAGCTTCGAGTCTTACTAATCTATTCCGAAACCAGGGGGGAAGCGTTGGCATCGCGTTCGTAACAACCGTTCTTGCGAGACGAACGCAGTATCACCAAGCAGTTTTGGTCGCGCACGTGACTCCAGGCCAGCAGCGCTATCGGGAAACACTCAGCGCGATGTCCCGGTATTTTGTGACGCACGGGTTCACTGCCCCGGACGCGGCTTTGCGCGCGAGAGCACAATTGGCGCAACTGATCCATCAGCAAGCCGCATTTCTTGGCTTTCTCGATTGTTTCTGGCTGCTAGGCTGCGCCTGCATAATCGGGGCGCCTCTGGTTTTCTTCACCCGAAAATTTAGGACGGGTGGCCCGGGCACAGGACATTAGTGAGCCAATCGATCTTAGGCATTGGGCTTTCAGCGCCAGCGGCGAGCGTCAGGAGTTGGGCGCCCACTTCGTCCTCCAAATCTCGAATCTGCCGGCTCAACGAAGGTTGTGACGTATGCAGCATTTGCTCCCCTGCCACCGTGAGACTTGCCGCTTGGGCGACCGCGAAGAAATAACGAACGTGTCGTGCTTCCATTTTCTACTGCCATGCTTGTGAGGCATCGATGCCAGGTTCAGCGCTACCAATGCCCGACTCCTCCCATCCAATTGATTGATCTGAGTTGTTTCGAAATCAGCTTCCGGCGGACAATTAGTCATGCCTGAGCTGCATGGGTTAGAAGAAAATGAGTGCGACTGATTCTTCCGCAAAGCGCACCGCCCTGGTGACGGGCGCTTCTACAGGTAATTGGCGCGGTCTACGCCGAGCGCCTTGCCAAGTCTGACGGAGGAAACGCGAAGGTCCATCAAGATATTGACCACTGACCTGAACAAGAGAGCTGAACTCGCCAAGGTCGAGGTCACACTGCGAAAATTGCGTAACCGCAGTCGCGCACCACTCGCTCAACCTCCGACAGCATCGCCCGGCCTAAAGGCTGCCGCTACAACCGCACGGATGCCGCCAGCTTGTACTTCTGGTGAATGCACGCGCGACCTAGAAATTGTTGTAAAAATGAGGAGACTCAATTGGGTGCGGAAGTGGTTTTCTTGACTACGTAACTGGAGGCTTAGCTGTGCGGGAAGGAACTCGACACGTTTACAGTTTGAGACGTTCGCTTGTTCTATTGGCCTGCTTGTTGGTCTCTGTTTACGGTGCCCGCACCTCTGCTCAATGCACGCCACCCCCTTACTGGAGCGGTAGGGATTTTACAAATCTGGCATCAGGCCAGGGCTCCATATTTATCGGCATCCATCGGGACGATTTCTCCATGAACAATCTGTTTTGTCTTGTCCGGACCATGAGGGCAAGCCATCCGAAGTGGAAAAGTTCAGGGATTCTCATTTTTGATTCTGAAAAAGCGGCTAAGTACTTTCAGGTGCCAGGTAACTTTCAGATGCCAGGATGGGAGGATGATACGGAAACGGCGGAATGGGCGAAGCACTTGCACGCACTGTATGTCTTCGACGCGGAAAAACACGAAGAGTATCTCGAAATCCTGCCGCTGGGATATAGAACAGGAACTTCCTTTCAAACCAGAATTGACCTGCCAGTTGCTACGACACCCCACTGTCGTTTTGAAATAAATGATCGGTGCGTGTTTGCGATGGATCGGATGGATTATCCCATCAACGCGTTAAACGATGCGGTGTCTGGCATCATCACTGTGACCGGTACAATTTCTCGTAACGGCAGGATAAAGCATGAGGAAATTGCCGAGGCGAGCGCAAACCCGCCGGAAAAGGGCGAACTGTTAACCAAGGCGGTCCGCAAAAATATCAAGACATGTCGACTGGAGAAATCCGCGCGCGAAGACACTTTTCGGATGACGTATCTGTACACGATCGATTCTCCTCTGCCTCCTGACGCAGTCGATGTGGAGTTCGTATCGCCGAACGAAATCACCATAACCACAAAATCGCACGACTGACTTGGATGGTTGTACGGGCTCAAATGGCGAACGAATCGTTTTCGCCCCCAAGCGTCACCATTCCATTCCCAAGTTGTCCCCCGATCTTGCCTCCGGAGTTCTCGAAGGTGACATTGCTGGAATCTATAAAAGCCCTCCTCTGTCCCTTGTCGCCGTACAGGGATAAGCCTGACAAAATATCTAAGTACCTCCATCACGGTACTCAAGTACGGACACACCCAAAAGGAGCTCCCTTTTTGGCCGGTCGGAAATTACCTCCCTACCCCTTCCGACTGAAATGAAATAGAGCAGAACGCGCTAACGCCGCTAGTTGCGTTCGGAGCATCAGTCGCTTCGTCCATTAACGCGAACTGCTGTTTCGCAATTCGCCCCGGCTGGCTGTCGAACAGCGAGATCAGATGAGAACCTTCCTGGCACAAAATTGCTAGTCGAATCGCTGAAACGCGTTTATCTCACTTGGGACGGACGCGGAACAGCGAAAAAAGGCCTAAAAAGAGGCGATCTGTTCCCAGTTGTTCGCAATTTGGGGAACAGGAACAACGCGGCGGCAATTAACTAGGGAAGGAAATGTTCCAGGTTGGCTTGTAACTGAAAGTAAAACGGGCGCTTGGAGGTTTTCCTCTTCGCGCCCATGGTTGCGGGGACCTGCAACGCACCGAATGCGCTCATCGTCCCTTTTCGAATTGAATTGTTCCGTCCTGCAGCGTAGTTCCCCGTCTTCGAGAATTCAGCAATGTGCCGGAAAGTAACCTTTTCGGCTCAGTTTCCGAGTACGCGACAAGGACTAAGCCGCTGGCGCGGCGGACGCTACGCGTGAGGTGAACGGAGCGGTGAGGTTGCCTATCGGTTGAGATAAGTTACGGGTCACAAGGAGGTGTCCCTGTGACCCGTTTACGTCGAATGATGCTGGATGAGCTCCAGCGTCGCAACTATTCAGAGATTACCACACGCAAGTACCTTCGGGCTGTGACCGACTTCGCCAAGCATTTCGGCAAGTCCCCGGATAAGCTAGGACCAAACGAACTTCGTACCTACCAGGCCTATCTGCTCAAAGAGCGCAAGCTGACACCCGGCAGCGTAGTGAATTGCGTAGCGGCGCTGCGATTCTTTTTCGTCAAGACGCTGAAGCGATATCAGTTTCGCGAGTTCTTGCCCTATCCTAAGCACCGACGCCGGTTGCCGACCGTGCTGAGCTCGGAGGAAGTCTCGCGCTTGATCAATGCGGCAGGGACACTGTTTCGGCGGACACTACTGATCACTCTCTACGGCACCGGCATGCGGCGCGCAGAACTCGCTCGTCTCAAGGTCAGTGACATCGATAGCCAGCGGATGATGATCCGCGTGAATTGCGGCAAAGGAGGCCGCAGCCGTGACTTGCCGCTTAGTCCCGCATTGTTGGAAGCACTGCGGGAATACTGGCGCTGGCGCAAGCCCAAGACCTACTTGTTCCCCAGCCGCGATCCTCGGCGCGGACCGGAACAACCTATCTCGGACAAAACTGTGTGGCTTGCCTGCCAGGAAGCGGCTTGCCATGCTGAGCTGAGCAAACGCGTTACCCCCCACACGCTGCGTCACAGTTGGGCGACACACTTGCTGGAAGCTGGCACCGACCTGCGCACCATCCAAGTTCTGCTCGGTCATGGCGACCTGGAGACTACCGCTCAGTATCTGCATCTGTCACAGCGACACTTGCACGCGGTTACGAATCCGCTGGACAGCCTCTCTTTGTCCAGCGCCCAGACCATCAGCCGCACCTTTAAGCGCAAGAACTAAAGGATGACGCGGCCCACCCTGGAGGTGGCCGACATCCTACGCGCTCAGGGCGATCGCTTCCTGGACCACTATCGATCCAGCTTTGATTTCCAGCAACTCAAAGCGTTTCGGGCCATTCAGCGCTGCCGCACCGCAGCACTGGGTGGCCACCGGGATGCGTGCCTGCGCTGCGGACATCAGGCCATCTCTTACAACTCGTGCAGAAATCGGCACTGCCCCAAGTGTCAGGCCCAAGCACGCCAGCGTTGGCTGGCGGCCCGCGAGCGAGAACTCCTGGCCACCAGCTACTTCCATGTGGTGTTCACGGTGCCCCATGAACTCAATGTGCTGGCCTTGGACAACGCGCGTTTGTTCTACGACCTGCTGTTCACAGCCAGCGCGCAAACTTTGCTGGAGATCGCGGCCGATCCCAAACACTTGGGAGCAAGGGTCGGGGTGATTAGCATTCTGCACACCTGGGGGCAAAACCTGTTGCTGCATCCCCACATTCACTGCGCCATTCCTGCGGGCGGAATATCGTCAGACCAACGTCGTTGGATTCGCCCTCGGTATCCTTTTTTCCTGCCCGTGAAGATCCTCAGCCGCGTCTTTCGTGGGAAATTCCTGGCCGGTCTGAAATGCCTCTACCGCAGCAAAAAACTATACTGCGCCGGCCCAGCAGCGGCTCTGGCCGACTCTGCGCAGTTCTCGAAACTGATCCGCCGCCTGCACCGCCACGACTGGGTGGTCTATGCCAAGCCTGCCTTCGGTGGCCCCCTGCAGGTGTTGCGTTATCTGGGCCGCTACACCCATCGTGTGGCCATTTCCAATCATCGGTTGCTGGCCTTCGAGCAAGAACGCGTCACTTTTCGCTGGAAGAATTACGCCCACGGTGGCAAGCAAGGCCAGATGACTCTTGTTGCCACGGAATTCTTGCGTCGCTTCTTTCTACACGTGCTCCCCAAAAGATTCGTGCGCATCCGTCAGTACGGGTTTCTGGTGAATCGCTCGCGCGCTTCTAGTCTTGCGCTGTGCCGGGAACTGCTAGCCTCCAACTCCTCTGCGTCCGCAGAAACCGGAACGTGCCAAATTGCCCCCGAGAGTTCTACCCTCTGGCACTGCCCGCGCTGTGGTGCAGCTATGATCGTGATTCAGAGATTTACCGCTGCGGAATTATCAACATGTGCTTACTTCGATTCTTCGTAGCGCCTTCCTCAGTCGCGCCTTGCAGACGTGCTCCCACACGCCCATCCATCCGTGTGTTCCCTCCCTGTCCACACGCTCTCACGCAACGTTCCGTGCGCACTCTTGCAGGCACTTCCCGTGCCGTCGACGATCTCTGCGGGACCTTCACCGTTCGCCGCTGCTCTTCCAGCTCTCCACTCGGTACCAAACTGCCATTCAAATCCCATAACTCAACGCGTCCGCCGCAAACGCCAGCGGCTTCCTCCTAGTCTCCTTATCGAAAACGCCTCGAACGTAATTCTTCCCCTTCCAGAGAACTCCTCGCCCGGGGCGTTTCCGATCAAGGCTAGCGACAATCCGAAATTCGGGGCACCCGCGCTGCGGCACCTTCCTTGCGAATTAATGACCCGCGCGCATGGCTCTATGTTCCAAACCGTTAAGTCGCCGAGTGCGCCCGCTCCTTGCAATGACGACAGTGGCGTGTCCAGGGCACAGCCTCAAGCCGGACTTTTGCGATTGGCCTGTTGCAGGATTCGCACACGCCGTAGCCACGATGCTGGATCCGGCTCAATGCCTCTTCGATAGCTCGCAAGAGCCGCCCGTCGGTACGGTGCAACAGAACCTCGAGCTCCGCTTCTGCCTCCGCATTTGCTTGGTCCACAGGATCTCCCTCGACACGCCCCGCTGCCGGAATCACCGCACCCGCGCTCGAGTTCACAGTCACTAACTCCAGGCGCTTCTCGACCAAAAGCCGCTTGTATCTCCGCAATTCCTTGGCGTGCATATCCAACTTCCCGAGAGAAAGGGTGGCCCTCGGCCCAGCATTTTACACCCATACGTGCCTACACAGCTCAAGCTGCCGAGTTGAATTCTCGTCGTGGATAAGTCCCGGCTTTTCGCGGGCCCTTCGAAAAATTCTGATTTGCAAAAGCTGATTTCCTGACTACTCTATGCCACGCAGGACGGTGAACCCATGGTACAGTCATCGACAGCCGGAGGCGTAAGCCGTTTCGGCAGCACGCAGCGGCAGGATCCTTGGTGGCTCGAAGTCCTGCCGGTGGTGGCGGTGCTGGGCGCGTTTGGCGTTTACGCCACGCTCCGCGCGTTCGAAGGGAAATTCTACGAATGGGGGCCGTATCTCTCCCCGTTCTATTCTCCTCTGATTGATCCTCACCACCACTGGTGGCCGTTTTCCCCCGCAATCTTAATTCTCGGCGGCCCACTCGGGTTTCGCGCTACCTGCTACTATTACCGCAAAGCCTATTACCGCGCGTTTTTCCTTGATCCGCCGGCTTGTGCGGTGAGCGAGCGAAGCGGGCGCCAGTACCGCGGCGAAACCGCGTTTCCATTCATCCTTCAAAACTTCCACCGCTACTTTTTCTACCTCGCGCTCCTGTTTCTCTGTTTCCTGTGGTACGACGCCGTGCGCGCCTTCTTTTTCCCGGAAGGATTCGGAATCGGCGTCGGCTCGCTCGTGATGCTTGTGAACATCGTTCTGCTTACGATGTACACATTCTCCTGCCACTCGCTGCGTCATCTCGCGGGAGGAAAGCTGGATTGCTTTTCGTGCACAACATTCGGCCCGCCACGTCACGCGGCATGGCGCTGGGTGAGCGTCTTGAATGAGCGCCACATGTTGTGGGCATGGCTGAGCCTGTTTTCGGTCGGCCTCACCGACCTTTATATCCGCCTGCTGTCGGTGGGCTTCCTGAAGGACATCCGGCTACTGTGAACACCAAATACGAAACCCACGAGCACGACGTCCTGATTATCGGCGCGGGCGGCGCCGGGCTGCGCGCTGCGATCGAGGCTCTAGCGCAGGGCGCACGCGTGGGCGTGGTCTGCAAGTCGCTCCTCGGCAAGGCGCACACCGTGATGGCCGAAGGCGGCATTGCCGCGGCGATGTCCAACGTGGACAAAGCGGACGACTGGCGCACGCACTTCCGCGACACCATGCGCGGCGGCAAGTTCCTCAACAACTGGCGCATGGCCCACCTCCACGCGCTGGAAGCGCCCGACCGCGTGCGCGAGCTTGAGCAGTGGGGCGCGCTCTTTGATCGCACCGAGAGCGGCGAAATCCTGCAACGCGCCTTCGGCGGCCACACGTTCAAACGGCTCTGCCATGTCGGTGACCGCACCGGCCTCGAGATGATCCGCACCTTGCAAGACCGTGGCGTGCACCAGGGAATCGACGTGTACATGGAGTGTACGGTCACGCGGCTGCTCAAAGACGGCGACCGCATCGCCGGCGCATTCGCCTACTGGCGCGAACAAGGCCGGTTCGTCATTTTCAAGGCGAACTCGATCGTCATCGCCACAGGTGGCATCGGCAAGGCCTGGAAGATCACGTCGAACTCCTGGGAATACACCGGCGACGGCATGGCGCTCGCTTACGACGCGGGCGCCGAGTTGATGGACATGGAATTTGTGCAGTTCCATCCGACTGGCATGGTGTGGCCGCCGGGCGTGCAGGGGATTCTCGTGACCGAAGCGGTGCGCGGTGAAGGTGGAACTCTGCGCAACAAGAACGGTGAGCGCTTTATGGAAAGGTACGACCCCAAGAAAATGGAGCTTTCCACGCGCGACGTCGTTGCACGCGCGATCTACACCGAGGTGCGTGAAGGCCGTGGCACGGAGCACGGTGGCGCGTTCTTGGACATCTCGCAGAAGCCCGCCGAGTATGTGAAGCGGAAGCTGCCCAGTATGTATCACCAGTTTCTCGAGCTCGCGGATGTGGACATCACGAAGGGGCCCATGGAAGTGGGGCCCACCTGCCACTACGTCATGGGCGGCATTCGCGTGGTTGCAGAGACGGCGCAGGCATCGGTTCTCGGGCTTTTTGCCGCGGGCGAAGCAGCCGCGGGCCTGCACGGCGCAAATCGCCTGGGCGGCAATTCGCTTTCGGATTTGCTGGTCTTCGGACGCCGCGCGGGATTGGCGGCCGCGCAGCATGCGAAGAAAACGGGAACCCCGGCGATAGATGGCGCCCAGATCGAGCAGGCCGAGCGGGCGTTGCTCGCGCCTTTTGACCGTGCCGGCGGCGAGAGCCCTTACCAAATTCACCATGATTTACAGGACGTGATGCAAACTCTCGTCGGCATCTTTCGCACCGAACAGGACCTTCGCCGCGCTTTGACGGAAATCGAAAAACTGAAGGCACGGGCCTCGCGCGTGCGTGTCGAAGGCTCGCGTCTCTACAATCCGGGCTGGCACCTGTCGCGCGACATTCAGTGCATGCTCACGGTTTCCGAAGCCTGCACGCGCGCCGCTCTCGTCCGCCGCGAAAGCCGCGGAGCTCACAGCCGCCTGGACTACCCGAAGCTGGACGACGCCTGGGGACGGAAGAATAATGTTATCGTCCAGAGGGGCGATGCGATGGAGCTCTTCGAAAAGCCGGTGCCAGAGATGCCGGACGACTTGAAGCAGATCTTGGCGGAAGATAAGTAGCGATTGCCGGAGGCTCAAAATGGCGGAAGCAACTTTGCGGGTGTTCCGGGGCGGCCGCGAAGGCGGCAACCCCGCCGATTATCGCGTCCCGCTCGTTCCCGGCATGGTTGTACTCGATGCGCTGCACTCGATTCAATCCCACCAGGCGCCCGACCTCGCCGTGCGCTGGAATTGCAAGGCAGGAAAATGCGGGTCGTGTTCCGCCGAGGTGAATGGCCGGCCCCGGCTCACTTGTAAGACGCGCATGGATTCGCTCCCCCTCGATCATCCCATCACAATATTCCCCATGAAAGCTTTTCCGCTGATCAAGGATCTCGTCACCGACGTCTCCTGGAATTATAAAGTGAACCGAAAAATCCCGCCGTTCCAGCCCCAGCCCGGCGTCGAGTGGAAGATGGACCAGCGTGACGTGGACCGTGTGCAGGAATTCCGCAAGTGCATCGAGTGCTTCCTCTGCCAAAACGTCTGCCACGTTCTCCGCGACCACGCCAAGCAGGAACAATTCGGCGGACCCCGTTTCTTCGTTCGCGTTGCTGGCCTCGAAATGCATCCGCTCGACGGCGTCTCCCGAGCGCGGCTGCTGAAAGACGAGTTAGGCATCGGCCTGTGTAACATCACCAAGTGTTGCACTGAAGTCTGCCCCGAAGACATCCATATCACCGACAATGCCATCATCCCGTTGAAGGAACGCGTCGTAGACGAGTTCTATGATCCGGTGTTGATGCTGGTCCGCAAGATTCGCGGCGCAAAGACGGCTTGAGCCGCCGGCAAGAGCGCGGAAGAAGTTCTAGGGGAGGTGCTATGGAATACAAGCTGAAGTCGATTTCGAAAGCGGGGATCGCCGAGGCTACCGCCAAAGTGGAGCTTTACCGCTACCTCAACGAGCCGGAAGAGGCCGAGTCGATCTGCCGCGATATCCTGGTGATCGACCCGCAGCACCAACTCGTCCTGCGCTTGCTCGGCCTCACCATCACGGATCAGTTTGTCGGTAGCTCATCCGATCGCCACCGTGAAGCGGAAGAAACCTTTCAGAAGCTCAGCGAACGCTATGAACGGCTCTACTACACCGGAATCCTGTACGAACGCCGTGCGAAGGCGCAACTTCGCACCGGCCAGCCGCCTCACACAGTGCTGCCGCTTTTCGAAAGCGCGCTCGAATGCTTCGGCGACGCCGAGAAAATCCGTCCCGAAGGCAACGACGATGCCATCCTTCGCTGGAACCGCTGTGTTCGTTTGCTGCAAACTCCCGGCTACGCTTGGGATGAAGAGTTCACGGGGTTCGACGCCGCCGACACGCCACCCGCCTAGAAGCCCGGCGCCGGGACGTTCGCAGAGACCGCCTATGAGATTCAAGTGTCTCCCTGTGTCCAAACCATGTGCTTTTGAAACACCTAGATTCGAGAAGTGCAGGCGAGAAGGATGAAAGGGTTACAGAACCCAATGGCGCAGCGTTTTTCGCACACCGCATCACTTATTTTGGTTCTGTGTGTAAATGTGATCGAGCAGGGCCGTATGGCCTGAGAAATACCTTTGCCTTGAGTAACCGACCATCGCAAAGGTCCAGAAAGACACGCTCGTACTCTTTTGGTACGAGCTCTACTTCTACTTCGAGTGTTAAGTCGCTTTGACTAGGAGTCTTTTAAGCTGTTGGTCAATCGGCCACTAATGAGCTCTCCGAAAATAAATCCAGCACTGAAATCGTGGCTTGATAACGTCATTGTGCCCGCGCTCGTGAAAGCGCACGTTGCAGAGATGGAACAGAAGAACGGAATTGTTTCGGCATCCAAGCTTCAATTAGAGTCTGTGGTTAAAGCCGACCCGTATTCGGAGGGACATTTATGACGCTCCGCTGCATCGGGATACCGTCTTCCAAGCACGGCTGCTTGCACGCCGCCATTGGAACCTGATCTGGCGCGGCTGGAGTGCTGTTCTGCTGAGTAGAAGCAGATACTTCGATCATTGGAAATGTCACGAGCAGGCAACAGAGCACGCTTACAAAACGGTGCATCATGAGATTCCTTTTTGTATCAGTATTATAATTTACTAATAAGTTATTCCAACCAAGAGGTATGCGGACGATAATCCCCGCGATGCGCGATTGTTAAGTTCGATAGGGGATACGCAACGCTCAAACGAATATTTTCGAATGCGGCTTGCGCGATTGTCGGTCCGGTTGAAACGTGGAGTACCCCAATCGGGACGTTTCCGGAAGCCAGACATCTGTCAGTTTTGACACTTACGAATTTCTGCAGGGCAAGTAGGGTTGCAGCGGGTGAAGGCGGCTCGGGCGCGTTCTGGGCTGGGACCAGTTCATGTCTCCTTATGGAGATGTCGCCTCCATCCATCAAATTTCGATTCGATTGTGGATGATCGTAATCGCTATGCTGGCCGTATTAGCGGCGCTTCTATTCTTGAGTGCCTCAATCGTTGCGTTCGGCTTAATTGGCCGTTCCCAACGTCGAGGTACAGGTCACGCAGAAAGCTTGAGTCGTCAGAGAGTTGCGGTCCGGGTAGGTGCGAACATGCTTGCTTTTATATCAGTCGAACCTTCATCACTCGCAACAAAGCTGTATGCCGTTCAGGAACTCATCGCAGCGCTGGTGCTCGTTGCCATCCTTGTTGCTATCATAACCGCTTTCCTGGCCATTGCGGTTTTGCTGCAAGAGGCTGGACGCTCGGGGATTCGTTGGGGGAAACGGTCTACGCATCGTCACGATGTTCTCGGTAACCGTCCTAGCTCGACAGTTTACCCGCTTCCGCCACGACAGAAAACCGCGTGAGCCACCCGCAGTTTCAGTCGCTGGTGGCTCCATATCGTGGCCGGGCGCTAGCGCGAGTAACGGCCAACTCGGAACAGATTTTACTTGCCGGGCAAGTTGGATATAACCGGGCAGGGCAGCAGAAGGGCTTAACTCTCGTTCAACAGTTTTGATACTCCATGGTTTCGGCCCAGAAAATAACTTGTCCCGTAAGCGATAATCAGGCATGTGGATCACTTCGCAAACAGGTGACTCGGGCAATCCCGCGAAACTCAGACGTTCCCGTCCTCCATTGTCACTATTAACAATTGCGGGACCAACGCGATGCCGATAGATCATCCGCAGTAACAATAGGACGCAAACCTGTGAGGGAAAACTATGAAACCAAGCAAGCTGATTAAATGCGTTCTGGCTGTGCTGGCCGCTGCGATGGTGCTCTCCGCCGCCGCAACGGCCCAGGCGCAAGCCAAGAAGCCAAACATTGTCGTCATCATGACCGATGACGTTGGCGTTTGGAATATCAGCGCCTACCATCGCGGCATGATGGGGGGCCGAACGCCCAATATCGACCGCATAGCAAACGAAGGAGCGCTTTTCACTGATTATTACGCTCAACAGAGCTGCACGGCGGGACGTGCTGCGTTCATTACGGGGCAACATCCCTTCCGTACCGGACTTTTGACTGTCGGTATGCCTGGTTCGCCTCTTGGTTTGCAGAAGGAAGATCCCACAATCGCCGATCTGCTCAAGCCCCTCGGATACGTCAGCGCCCAAATTGGCAAGAACCATCTCGGCGACCGCAACGAATTCCTGCCTACAGTTCACGGATTCGATGAATTTTACGGAAATCTCTACCACCTGAACGCCGAGGAAGAGCCGGAAGACCCAGACTATCCCAAATTACCCGCCTTTCACGAAAAGTTCGGTCCCCGTGGCGTGCTCCGTTGCGTCGCATTGACTTCTGACAATCCGGCACCCGCCGACCCACGATTCGGCGCATGGGGTAGACAGAAGTGTGAAGACACTGGTCCGCTGACTCGCGAGCGTATGGAGACCGTTGAAGAAGACTTGCTCCAGGTATCGCTCGATTTCATGGAAAAATCCGCGAAAAGTGGAAAGCCGTTCTTTCTCTGGCACAACACTACGCGCATGCACGTGTGGACCCGATTGAGCCCGCAGTGGGAAAACAAGAGCGGTTACGGTCTATACGCAGATGGGATGATGGAACTCGATTGGGTCGTCGGCCAGCTTCTGAAGAAGCTCGATGATCTGGGCATTGCCGACAACACCATTGTTGTTTTGACCTCGGACAATGGCGCCGAAAAGTTTACCTGGCCCGACGGCGGTACCGAGCCTTTTCGTGGAGAAAAAGGTACCACTTGGGAGGGTGGTTTTCGCGTGCCTTGCGTGGCTCGCTGGCCCGGCGTCATCAAGCCGAACACCATCATCAACGACATCGCTTCGCATGAGGACTCGACGCCTACTTTCCTCGCCGCAGCTGGTGCGCCGAACGTGAAGCAGCAACTGCTCACAGGTTACCAGTCCGGTGACAAGACCTTCAAAGTTCACCTTGACGCGTATGACATGACCGACGTGCTCTCTGGAAAAGGGCCCGGCCAGCGCAAAGAAATTTTCTACTTCGACGATTCCGGCAGCCTGAATGCGTTTCGATACGGCGACTGGAAAGTCACTTTTGCTACTAAGGATTCATGGTGGGCCGATGTTGCGAAACCACGTACCGTACCTCTAGTAACGAACCTTCGGCAGGACCCGTTCGAAGTGACGATGGATTCCCAGATGTATGCCCGTTGGTATGGCGACAAGCTATGGGTCATGGTGCCGGCGCAAGCCATCGTGGGACAGTTCCTGATGACCTTTAAAGAATTCCCGCAACGGCAGAAATCTGCGTCCGTCAACATTCAACAAGTCCTCGACCAGATGAAGGCGCAAACCGACTGATGTTATGCGTTAAAAAACTCCATCGTAGGGGGCTGGCTCAAAAGCTGGCCCGCAATCCTTCATACTCGACTAGCTCCTGATAGGTTTGGATAATGGACAAGTTCGTTCCGGTACTCGACTAGTGGCCTGTAACAGCTGAACTGGGAGTAATGCGACGCGTAGGATCGAAAGTAACGCCATTTTACGGTCTTTGGCACTTTGTTGCAGTGCCGAATGTACTTCATGAGCTTTCTCCGCAAGTCGGTCAACGACGTGAACACGCCGCGCGCAATGACATCACGCTCGATCTTGGCAAACCACAGTTCAATCTGGTTGAGCCAAGAGGAATAGGTCGGGGTGTAGTGCAGGTGAACCTTCGGATGTCGATCCAGAAAGTCGTCTACTTGTCCCGTCTTATGGGCCGAGAGGTTGTCGGCAATCACGTGGATCTCCTGCCGCGCGGCTGGTTGACGACGATGTCCGCCAGGAACGCGACGAACTCCGCAGAGGTGTGCCGCACGGCCGTCTTGCCGAGTACCTCGCCGGTCTTGGTGTCGAACGCCGCATACAAGGACAGCGTGCCGTGCCGGAAGTACTCAAAGCCGTGCCGTTCGGCGCGTCCCGGCGAGAGCGGTAACACCGGATCCTTGCGGTCGAGCGCCTGAATTGACGTCTTCTCATCCACACAGAAATGAAGCGCTGGCCCGCTAGGAGAACTGCCTGCGTGTGGACGCCTGGAGAGTAGTCCCGTAATTCTAGGGAGAAGAATCCGATTCGCGATCAGAGATTTGCACACCGCAAACAAAATTCATCTGCCGTCGCTGCGTCGATACAATTTGGGGAGTAGCGAAGTGCGCGCTTATATCGAAGGAAAGTTGATTGCTCGCCGGCGCGATTCGGTAGCAGCAGTTTCTTACTCTTTAGAGGAGAAAATCGGAGCGATGAACACAAAGCACAACGGAGTCAAAATCCTGGAGACAGATCAATCCAGTTGAAAACTATTCGCGCGCGTCTCTATCGTCGGCAGCTCTCCGGCCGGCGAGCCAAGAACCCGACCGAAACCAGCCCGAGCAGAACGAACGGAAGCGATCCAGCTTCCGGCACTTGCGTGGCACTTACATTGCCCTCGTCACGATGCCGTTTCCAATCATGGCCTCTACCCTCTTTTCCCAACCCTTCTTTCCAGTCGTAGAAAGATGAGAAAGCCAACTCGTGGGAGTCAAGGCCCAAATTAGTGGGCTGGACCATATCCAAACTGGAACTAGCGTCCACTTTCACTGAGATTTCATTGTTGGCGAACTCTTCCCCGGGGGAAGCTCTATCAGCCCAAAGGGGTGCCGCCGCAATCAAAGCAGCTCCACAAAGCAGCAAGGTTAGTCTAGACTTCATAATGGTTTCTCCACAAGCCTACTCGCAATATGGTTGCCAATTCTAACCTGTTGAAAAAACATACCCTTGAAGCGCAGACTAGGACATACTATCTAAATAGTTTCACATAACTGCCCAGTAACCGGTGTTCTAACTTACACCATGATTTCATAACAAATAGGCGTGGATTATCACTCATACGCCGAACTCGTATTACAAAAGTTGAGCATTGCGGCTGCAGAAAAAGCAATTTATTTGCGTACATAAGAGCTGCGCGCGAGTTCAGGTGGAGAAGTAGAGCGGCAGGCGCCAGCAGATGCTTTAAGTGGCTTGTCGATTCTCAAGAGAGATATCAAATCTCCGATCGGAATCAAAGACAGAACAAAAGCCTGAGCTTGACGCGTGAGATACACTCACCTCGCCTGACGTGATACGAAAATGCCAGACGAAGAGTGGATCAAAACACTTGAAGACGGCAGAAAAGTGAAATTCTTCTATCAAGAACTGCCGGCAGACGGGGCGTTTATCACCGCGCAGATTGCAGGGAACGAAGTCGTCTATTCGGTCGTATTGGCCAGAGCAAGAAACCCGCTTAGTCGTGAAGATGTTGAAAGCCATTTCAAGGACGAGCTTTCGAAGAAGTAGGAACGCTCATTTTGGAACACTATTCGCAGATCCGCCGACTCAACCTGCGTACCACACGCCAATCATTGATCGGGCTTCAGGACGAGCCGGATTTGTAGACGCCAGACTCGAAGAGCTTCGGCGCCGATGGGAAAATGCGACAGACGAGCGCGAGAAGACTGAGGCGTCCGAACAAATCTGCGAGTGGCAATCATTTGGGCCAGAACGATCCGCGCCATCTGGCGGTAGATAACGGCAACCATCGGCGCGAGATTCGTCAATTTGCGAAAGCATTTTCTCAGATGGATGACTGCAAACAGAAACTTCTTCTGAGTCTCGCACAGCAAATGGCACGCCGCCACTCAAAAGTCTAACAGGCCACACAGCTTATGATCGCAGCCGCCATAAGTATCACTGGAATTTTCTTGTCCATTCGTCAGTACTTTTCACCAGACTGTGCAAAACAGAACAGACACAGAAAATCATCTGCCTTAAAGTGTTCTTAAGGTAAACAGCGGAGCCGACCTTTTCTCTTACTTCCGCAGGCGTCCTGGGTGCGAAATGAGCCTTCGATGGATTACCCAACGCAGATATATTCCCGACCTACTCCTTACTAAACACAGCGTCATAAGTAATTGCGTATGTGAAGGATCTGTGATTTCCTGGTGGAATGAAACCACTCACTGTTGCAGATTCCGAGACCATCATTCTGGGATTGCAAGATGAAATTCGACGAAGTGAAGAATCACGCTATGACCACCGGCTTCACGGTCTACTGCTGGTGGCCCACGGTATGACCTGTCCAGAAGTGGCGGCGCTGTTAGGTGATGCACCGAGAACGGTCGAGTATTGGATTCGCGGGTTCGAAAAGCAAGGTCTAGCGGCACTGCGTGAGGGCGACCGATCCGGGCGGCCGGGACGCCTGAGCGAAAAGCATATGCGAGGGATCAATGCTGCTCTTCGCCGGATGCCACGAGAGATCGGCTTGGGTGGGAATGTATGGGACGGCAAAACGTTGGCGGCCTGGATCGAGCGGCAGTACGGGATCGCCTTGGGCGTGCGACAATGCCAGCGTCTGTTCCGGAGGTTGGGTTTTCGACTGCGCAAACCACGTCCCGCGATCGCCCCAGCCGATCCCGAACGGCAGAAGGCGCATAAAAAAAACTACAAGCGCTAATGGACAGATGACGAAGTGGACCTCTGGGCCACCGATGAAGTGCACTTTCAGCAGCACGGCTCCCGGTGTCGCATGTGGGTGCCACCGGAAACCAAGGACCCCGTACTGCTGCATCATCCGACGCGCCGCAGCGTAGGATACTTTGGTGCGGTGCGGTTGCGAGATGGCAAGTTTCGGTTTTCTCGGGAGACGGGCAAATTCAACGCGATGACCTTCTTTGCCTTCCTGAAGATGTTACGCCACACCAGTACCAGGGCCGGCCGTTCCGTCGTGGTCATTACGGACAACGCCAGATACCATCACGCCCGGCTTCACAAAGAATGGCGAGACGACCATAGGAAGGATTTCATGTTGGACTACCTGCCGCCCTACAGTCCTGAACTGAATCCGATCGAACGCGTTTGGAAACTCACGCGTCGCCAATGCATCCACAACCGATACTTTCCTGCGCTGGAGGAAGTCGTCGCTGCCGTGGAAACACAGTTCGGATATTGGGCCAACGGAAACGAGACCTTGCGTCGACTATGCGCAATTACTTAAGACGCTGTGTTTATCTACGCTTCTATCTTTGGTTTTAGCGTCATATTCTCAGCACTGGCGCTAATTACTATAGCGTCCAACATTAATAAATTGCGTAACGCCATGGGCTCATAGCGAAGCGGAATAATTAAGAGCCATCGGCGATTTCAGAATTGAGATGCAAGCAGGCAGTCGCCTGAGAGGTTAGCAATGAACTTCCTTACGACATATAACTCCGCGTTCCAGGTGATCGCTGCTTTTGTGATTTTCGTTGTTGGGTACTTTGCGATTTTTGTTAGCATTATGATTTGTCTCCTTCTAGCGCATTTTATCCTCGAAAGCGCACGAGCGGCTCGGACGCATCTGGCGATCCTACCTCTTGAAGCAGTTCAGATTTCTTCTCTAGCGAGGAAATAAGAGGTAAGAAGCAAAAATTCAAAAGGAGACGGCCATGCGACAACCCTTGGCAGCGGCTTTTTTCACCTGTAGTCACTGCGACGCTGCATACGATTCGGGTGCTTTACTGGAAGGGCACAAAATTACGGCACATCGCGGGAGCGGCTCAGGTCAACGCTCTTCCGAGCAAGTGAGTACACCTGAAAAGAACTCCGAAAGTCAAACCGGCGAGCAGCAGAACGAGACCAATCTGATTTGATTGTGGAAAAGACCGAAGCTACCAATATTGTCCATCAAGTTCGCTCTCTAATTCCTGTCTGACGCCAGGGCAGTCTATCGTCAAATCCAACTTATCAAGATTGTGTTCCAAATTGAACAGATACCGTGAGGCCCGCGGTCCAAACTGATCCATCGATCCTGAATCTGAGGATCTATATCACCGGAGGCTTCAATGTTTGGGTACGGGATAGTAGGAACCTTATTAATTATCTGTTTGATCGTATGGCTAGTGCGAAGAGCGTAACAAGGCTTAACGACAAGCAAAAACCTCGTGGTGTCTCGTTTTCCCCATAGAGTTCAGAGGACCAATCTATGAGCTGTGAAGAATGCCAACGCCTGCGCGACCTACCAGACGAGAACGCACCGGTCTTATCTGGAGCACATCGGTAACGACTCGCGTCGAACAACAAAAACTCAAGGCTAATCGCGAGCGTGAACTGCAAGACGCCTACGACGCGGCGGCAGCGGAGTATAAAAGCCACATTGCAACGGCACACCCGTTCCCGCCTCCGAACGCGAAGAGGCATCCGCGCAGTTAGGAAGGAATGAAATCAGATGTTCTCTAGCTCAATGATGGAGATAAAAACATGCTCGGGATAATCGCAGCAATTCTTATCGTTATTTGGTTGCTTGGATTTTTCGCGTTTCACGTGACCGGCGCATTTATCCACGTTGCCCTGGTTCTTGGCCTGATATTACTCGTGGTGCATTTCGTGAAAGGTAGCAGAGCAAGCTCGTAGAACTCCCGCCGGTGCCAGAACCCGCACGGGCCATGATCCGATGACAGACGCGAGCTGTTCAACGCACACGCTGAAGTCCAAGAGCCGACTGCATGGCGGTATCCAAACTGCTGTTACAAAAAGTGTGCAAAAGTAAATGGCTGAAGATCATTCTAATTCTTTGTTTGTAAATGCTCCAAAAAGATTTCGTGAGTAGTGGGAGGATACGAAAATGACTGATTCAATAACGGATTCGTTTAAGTGTGATCAGTGCGGCGCTTTATACAATTCTGAGCATCAACTCGACGAGCATCAAAAGGCCGCGCACCATGCGGAAATCTTTGACCGCCAACCAAAGATAGCTTATTAAACAGTTCGTTATCTAATGTGCACGGGCACGGCCCCGGTTCAGGGTTCGATTCCCACGAATTCAAATCGCTTCCGATTTTCTCCAACGCTTGCCGGTACTCTTTCTCGCCAATGAAATCGACTACAACCGCCACGTGGTGGGAAAAGTCTTCTAGGTTGTTAATCTCTCGATACCGCATTTGCCCTTCCTTGACACCCGGCACACCCCACCAGTTTAGATTCATTCATGGGGAATCTCCAGTAGGTCACAAACGTAGCATGCACGACAAAACGCGACCTTCGCGCAGACGCCCCGAAGCCTGCCGCGCCTCGGGCGCTGTGCAACCGCTGTGCACCAAAACGGACTGGCGCGAGATCGGCAATTTCCTGAAGTAAGAGAAAACAAAAGGAAGAAAGTGGTTGCGGGGGTTGGATTTGAACCAACGACCTCCGGGTTATGAGCCCGACGAGCTACCAGGCTGCTCCACCCCGCGAAGACATATTAGCTGATGCGCGCGACGCGGTCAAATCGGCGAATCGTGAGATCGTGAGTACAAGTAAACGTACCTGTTGGTGAAATTCGCCGGGTTACAGCCAATCCGAACTTCGGAATCGCGTCAAGCGGACTTGCCGGACGCGTGATCGAGCTGGAAGGTCGGTTCGTTTTCTAACCGGAGATGCTAGCAACTGCGGGCGTGGAGATGCTACAATTTCTCTCACGCCAGCGGAGCTTTATCCTGGGGAAAACTTCCGTGAAAACGACATTCTGCTATGCGTGTCTGCTGGGCGTCTCACTTTTATGCGTCGATGTACATGGGCTGAAGGCGCAAGCCGCTGCTCCACCCGAAGTGGTTGAGGTGGACACCCAAGCCCCTTCTCATCCCTTCCCTCATTTTTGGGAGCAAATGTTCGGCTCGGGTCGCGCCATACTCAGTTTGCGCCAGAGCTACCGCGATGATTTACGCGAAGTTAAATCGATCACCGATTTTCAGTACGTTCGCTTTCATGCAATTTTCCACGATGAAGTCGGCTTCTACGACGAAGACGCCGCAGGCAACCCCGTTTACAACCTCTCCTACGTCGATCAGATCTACGATGGACTGCTGCAGAACCATGTGCGGCCTTTTGTTGAGCTGAGCTTCATGCCGAAGAAACTAGCAGCCGCCAATGACCTTCATCCTTTCTGGTACAAGCCAACGGTGGCTCCCCCAAAAGATTACGATCGCTGGTCCGCGATGATTTCAGCCTTCGCAAGACATCTAATCGATCGCTACGGAATCGAGGAAGTCTCCAAATGGTATTTCGAGGTTTGGAATGAACCGAATATCGATTTCTGGACGGGCGTCCCTAAAGAAGCTACCTACTACCATTTGTACGATGTCACTGCTGCCGCGCTGAAAAGTGTAAGCCCTCGCCTTCGTGTGGGTGGGCCAGCAACGGCCCAAGCCGCCTGGGTGGATCGCTTCATACGCCACTGCGCTGACAACAACGTTCCGGTGGATTTTGTTTCCACCCACGTGTACGGCAATGACACTTCGCACGACGTTTTCGGTACCGATAAGCCTATCCCACTGAATAAAATGATCTGCAGCGCCGTGGACAAAGTCCACAATCAGATCAAGTCTTCCGCAAAACCCGATCTTCCTTTGATCTGGTCGGAAGTGAATGCGGTTTACGATAACAATCCCAAGGTGGAAGACACCGCGTTTATGGGGCCGTGGCTGGGCGACACCATTCGCCAATGCGAAGGCCTCGTCGACATAATGAGCTACTGGACGTTCTCCGATGTTTTCGAAGAACAGGGCGTAATCAAAAAACCCTTCTACGGCGGGTTCGGGTTGCTGGCGGAGGGAGGCGTTCCCAAGCCGGTCTTCAACGCCTTCAAATTGATGCATCATCTCGGCGATCAAAGAATCGACGTAGCTTCCGATTCCATGCTGGTTACGCGCCGTGCCGACGGCTCGCTCGCGCTGGCCGTCTGGAACTACTCGCTGCCTGATGATCCGGGCCACACTGTGAATATGACGATTCATCTCAAACAGCTGAAATCAGACCGTCAGGGGGAGATCAGTGAAGTTGATGCCGAAATAGGCTCGCCGATTCCTGCGTATCACGCAATGGGCGATCCTGTATCTCCATCGATTCAACAATACGCTGAGCTGAAGAAGGCTGCGGAATTGCCGCCTGCGCACACCGAGAGAATCAAGAACGGGACGATTGACCTTACACTGCCTCCGAAATCTCTATTCCTGATTGAAATTCGCTAAAATCTCCTGACGGGCTGGACGATCAAAGCGTTTTTGTAAGAATAGAATCACGTCAGGGTTCCCCATCCAAGGGAGAGCGCCATGAATGCTGACGTAATACGGGAAGTGCTGGCAGAAACGCAAGCAGGTAAGCTCACTTTCCCCGAAGTGGTGCGCCGGCTCCTGGATGCAGGGGTCGAATCTTACTTCTGCGATTTTGCAGTTCGACAAGAAACTTTCTACATGTCCGATGGCAAGACCCATTCCGAAAAAATGACGCTCCCGCCCGCGCCTATTGCGGCGGAATTTTCTCCTACTGAGGTGGTGGCGGCTATCCGCGGTGCTCAGGAAGATACAATTCGCTATCCCAAATTCGCGAAGCGCTCGGTTGCGGCTGGCGTGATCGCTTATTGGGCTTTTCTTACCGGCAAGCGGGTTATGTACTTCGGGCGCAAAGGCGAGTTCCGCATCGAAGAATTTCCGCGTCCCAAGTTGTAGACATTTCGGCGAAAAGTTAGGCTGCCGTTCGTTGCATGTCCTGGCCGCAACTCCTCCCCTTCATCCGACAATCAATAGCAGAACGCATAGCATTGATAAATAAATCTTATTAGACTGCATTCCGCCCAGCATGTTATTTAAGCTATTCACAATGGGAAGCAATAATCAAAGGCAAGGGTTTTCTGTAAGGTTCCCATTTGCTGTGCCCGGTTTATTAGGCTCGTAATCGTGGCAGGTCTGGTACTTGTACGACCGCCCTTCGTTCCACTCTGCTCGCCCAACTAGCCATCCAAACAAAATGACGGGCGGCAAAATTCACCAGATCGTGATTCGGCCGCCCGTTTTTTTCGAATTGCGTTGCACCGACGCAAGTTTCCCCGGCTCTAGAGTTATGCTTTGGCCGCCGCGGCCATCTGTTCGCGCATCTGCTTCATGAATTGCCGCATGTTGGCGATATTTCCCGGATTCCGTTTTTCGCTCCACGCTTCATACCGCTGCGCCGCCTTTTCTAGGTGCCCTAGAAAATCCTTGTTTAGAAAGAGTTGGCGAGTTTCCGGAATAAGGAGCTTCACGCGCTCCCAGACCCCGAAAAACTCGCCGCTGGTTTCAAAGAAAAGGTCTTCATGGAGGAGGCCGTAATTCAGAAAAGCGCAGGCCTGGTCCCAATACGTGAGCACCATCATGGCGAACGCCCCTTGTTCGGTCCCCATTGGCGCCACTCGCTTGAAGTCGTCCATTGTCTCGACGAAATAATTCTTGAAGAACCACTCGCGTGCCTGTCGTAACTTTGGTTCGCGTCGCAGATCGTACATCTTGAGTTGAAGCTTGCCTTGCTCATACGTCGGTTTTGTGTCCATTTGATGCTCCTTTTTATTTTGTTAATCTAGTTGCCTTAATTCGATTTGAATCGCCTCTCCAGTTATGAGTCGAACGAATTGTAGCTGAATCGACAGCCGGCTTGGCTAATCTGTTGGAAGTCCCGGTATCTCCATCACCGGCCGGATTTCAATGGTTCTCCCACGCCCACCCGGGATCTTTTTGGCAATGTTGATCGCTTCATCCAGATTTTTGGCGTCAATAAGGAAATATCCGCCAAGTTGTTCGCGAGTTTCCGCGAACGGCCCATCGGTGACCAGTTGTTTTCCATCGCGTACCCTAACACTGGTCGCTGTTGAGGTGGGATGTAGCGGCGCTGCATCCAGGTATTGCCCGCTGCTGGAGAGGTCCTGCGCATATTGGGCGGACTCGTTGTGGCAGTGCTCTCTTTCAGATGCACTCAGGCCATTTTCATCCATATAGATTAATAGCATGTATTTCATCAGAACTGCCTCCATACTATAAGTCGAACGGCCGCGGCCGGAATCGACGGCTCCGCCGAAAAATATTTACAATAGCCTATGCTCGCAAACGCAACTGCTACCGTGGAAACGGTTTATCGGGCCGATTGGAGTCGCATCGTGGCAACCCTGATCGGGCTGGTAGGCGACTTCGATCTGGCCGAGGACTGCGCCCAGGAAGCTTTCGCCGCTGCCGTGGACCAATGGCCGGCCTCCGGCATCCCTGAATTTCCGCGCGCGTGGATTATACAAACCGCCAAGCATAAGGCTATCGACAGAATTCGCCGCCAAGGTCGCTATGCCGAAAAACTCGAATCTTATTCTACCTCCGACTTCGTGCGCCTCAGCGAAGAGCCCACCTATGACACGAACGAAATCCCCGACGATCGCCTTCGCCTTATTTTTACCAGCATAGAACTTAAGGAGCTCTGACATTTCATTCATAAATGAAATATCATTGCCCGTTCCGCGATAGAATGCGGCGATGAACATGACCTATCCGATTTCGTCTGTAGGCGAATTGATCGGCGAGCCCGCGCGAACAACTATTCTCATTTCTTTGCTTGATGGAAACAGCCTTCCGGCAGGAGAGCTTGCCCGGCTCGCGGGCATTTCAGCGCAGTCCGCTAGCGCCCATCTATCGAAGCTAGTCGACGGCGGATTGCTCGCGCCGCAAAACAACGGCCGCCATCGCTATTACAAGATCACGAGCCCCGAAGTGGTTCACGCATTGGAAGCGCTAGGCGCGATCGCAACCCTACCACGTTCAACATCCAGCCTTCGCTCCCGGGACGAGGTCGAAATTTCTCACGCCCGTTCATGTTACGACCACCTCGCCGGCCACATCGCCGTAGAACTCACCAAAGCCCTCCAAAATCTCAAAGTGATGCGCACAGCCGGCACGCGAGATTACAAACTTGGCCCAAAGGGCCCCGCCTGGTTCGCAGAACTAGGCATCGACGTACTCGCCTTAGCCCGCAGTCGCCGTACATTCGCCCGCCGCTGCCTCGACTGGACCGAGCGCAAGCCACACTTGTCCGGTGCCCTAGGCGCAGCGCTATTTTCCCGGATGCTCGACGCAGGATGGATCGCCCGGCGTCGCGGCACTCGCGCCCTTCGCGTCACTCAGCACGGCGCCCGCGAACTGCAAACCCGCTTCGGCTTCGTGGCATAGCGGCGGCAACTTTATTGGTGGCTGAAACTTTCTGGAGGGAAATTCGCGCAATAGACGGACTGAACAATCTCGCCAAGCCCCAAACTCTTTAACGCCACTTGTACTCTTACGCGAAGTGACTCAAGGTTGGTTTTGCAACTTCGGCGGCTCGGCCGGAACGGTGTAGGCCTTCCCATCGCGCAAATAAAGTTTCGACGCTTCCTCACGATTCAGCGGCCGTGCCCCGCGCCTTCCAAACACCGCTAATTGATTGCCGCTTTCATCAACTGCCCGGTCGCGGTCGGTGCCCTTAGAAATCGCCAGCGCTGGCCCAGCCGTGCGATACGTAGCAATCAGTTTCGGAGTCGGTCGCGGGCTAAATCCGTAAGCGTTCGGCGAATCCTCCGGCGAAAGTACTTGCAGCACGCGCAACCCATTCGCGCCGTCGGCCACAAACGCATACGCACTAGCGTCCACCATCCCAATTTTAATGTCACGCACATCATTCATCTTTCCGTCCACCGAAAACATCTGATCGAGCCGCGGCTGCTCGGGTCGCTCCACATCCACAATCGCAACTCCCTGCTTGCCCGCAGCGACGTAAGCGTACGTCCGCGCGACGTAAATATTCCGCGCGTCTTCCAAGGCCACCTCCGCATTCGCCACCACGCGGGGCTGCTCCAAATGCGTAACGTCGAGAATTTTCAACCCTCTGCGGTCCACCACGAAAGCGTAGCGAAACTGAATCGTGATTCCGCGCGGATCGTCCAACTCCGGCGCGCCCACCACGGAAGCCACGCGCGGTTGCAGAGGCTTATCGAGATCCACCACAACCAATCCGCGATCACACAGAATGTAAGCATAAGTCCCGGCGATGGCGATCCTGCGTGCGCCATTCAAAATCCCATCCGGATTAAACGCCAGCGCTCGTTTCAGAAAATTATTTCGTGGATCGCCGTCCAGCAGCGTGCTCACTCCCGGCGTCTTGCTATTCGGATTCGAATCGCCGATGACCACCAGCCCTTCATATTTGTCCGCGACATACAAATACGCGTACATCGGATGGATTGCCTGCTCTTCGTTTTCTGGTTTGTGCGTCCGCGCTGGGTCAATCGCCAATGTTGACGGGCTCGCCACCGCCATCGCATACTTTGTTTTCACGTAGAGTTGTTGCCCCAGCGGCGAAACCGGCGCAGTCACGGTGCGTTCAGAAAATCCTTTGTTGTCGATATTCGCCACGTCATACGCGCGAAACCCGCCTTTGCCCAACGCCGCATAGAGATATTCGCCGCGCAGTTGCACGTCGAGCACGGTGCCCAAATGATGATAGGCTTCCTTCAACTGGCGATCGCGCGCCACATGCTCGCGATAATTTTCCGGATATGCGAGACGCTGTAAATAACTGCCGATAATCGCGGGCGGCTCATCGTGCTCGGCCACCGCAACGGCGTCAAAACCTTTCGCGCCCTCCGCCACATAAATGTAGCGCCCCATAAAATTCAAAAGATTCGTTCCCTGCAGCAGCACTTGCGCCATCCACGCGTTATTGTCGTTGCGTTCCGACACATGGCAGTCGTCGCAAGCCTTCGTTTCCTTCGCTCGCACAGTATGCGGAACGAACGTGCTGAACGCAGTGCCGCTGAAACCTTCGGCCGAAACCGTCTGCTGCATGTAATATAGCCATTCGCGATTCTGATTTTGCGAGCTCACCAAAATCGCGCACGAAGAGCGCGCTGGCGCCACGCGATGTCCCGTTACCGTGCCGTCGATTCCCAGCATGAATCCATCGTCGCGCAAAACTTGGAAATCGTACGCCGTGTAATTTCGCGTAGTAAGCCCTTCGTTGTGCAGCATTGGCTTTTTCTGATTGGCCGTCATCGATAAATGACAGCCAAAACAATTCGGTGTCCACGAAGTGTGGCACGCGTAACAAGTCATGCGGCTGTTCGCGTGCGCTAACTGTGACGTGTCGCTCGGCACATCGCCCCAACTCTTGCCATCAACGCGAATGGTCTTGGCCCAACGCGATTGTTCGCTGTAGTGAGGATTGCCCGGCGTGACCGTGTCCAGCACCTGCACCACTTCCCATTCCGTGCCGGCTTCCACCATCGAGCGTTGATAAAGTTTCCCGCCAACCCATTCGAACCGGCGGTTATTCCAAGGCGTTCGTAGGGCATCCAAGTGCGATCCGCCAATCGGCGCTGCCGCTCCCGAAGAAATTAGGGTCGCCCGCTTATCCACGGTTCCGTGGCAATCCGTGCAATCGAGTTCGACAGCCGCGCGTGGCTCGGCATAGAGTTTTCCGGTCCCGTGATCGTCCTGCTCGAAATGGCAATCCACGCAATGCATTCCCTTTTCCAAATGGATGTCCGCTAAATGCACTGCCTTCCCAAATTTCTCCGGATCATCCGCCGCGACAATTTTATTTTCGCTGTCGAGCAGATTGCCTTTTCGATCGCGCTTGTACACCGCGCGAAAAATCCAGCCGTGGCTGTGAAAATCCGCAAATTGTGTCTGCTTCAGCTGCTTGTTAAATTCCGCCTCTCCCACGTGCTCCAAAAACTTTGGGTTAGACCACAACCCCTTCGCCGCAGCACCTTCCGGATTTCGCAGCGCCACCTCATATTTTTGTTCTTCCGTCGGGTTCCGCTGCTTTTGCGGATACATGAATTCCCCGTCGGCTTCGTTGTCCCACCAGGTGTAGCCAAAGTAAGTCGTCTCCATGTTCGTTCCGGGATGAACATGGCAAATCATGCATTGGCTCGACGGAATCGACCTCGTGAACGTATGCCGTATGGGATGCCCCGATTCATTTCTCGGAATCGTCGTGTCGGAAGACGCGCTTTCTCCCAGATTTCCATAACGCGCATAGCTGCCAGAGTGCTCCGGCGAGCGATCGTTCGCGTAAACCACGTGGCACGCCGTGCAGCCGCTGCCACGATAATCCCCCGATTGATCGTTGGTTCCCGGCAGCGAGAGAAGCGGATCCAGAAGGCGCGTTTTCTGCAGCCCCAGAAATACAGGATCGGTGCGCAGCAGCGTCCCAAACCCGCGCTCACCTAATTTGTCGTCGGGACGCCCCGACTCTTCTTCGCGATTCGGATTTCCGATTTCGCCTTTCTTTTCGCCACCGCGTTCGAATACACGCAACACATTTCCCGGCTGCGAAGTTTCCCAGCGGTCCAAAGGCGTCAACATCGGCAACTCGCCTTTTAACCGAGTCTCTTCGGCCGTGGGAGCGGGCACCGCGCGAATCGTTTGCGGCAACCCATCCACCGAATAGCTTTCGCCGAACATCGTATTTTTAAAAGGCACCGAACCGTTGTTGTAAAGCGCCGCTCCCCACAACATGCCGCCATGCGTCATCATGCTGGTTTTTACCCTCAGAACTTCCGACGCGTGACATCCGGCCGCGCCGCAGGTTTGCGCTGCGACGCGCAAATCTCCCGGATTCACAAAACGCACGTACTCATAACTCTCGCGCAGCCATTTCGTGTAAGGGCGCACCGGATTGGCAGAACTATCGGCAAGTTCAGCTTCGCGTGGCTGAATGTGTGCTCTCTTCTTTGTTTCTTCATAGACCGGCGAATCTTGCGCGGTGCCTGCAGGAACGCTCGCGCTGGAGTCTCCACCATGGCAATCGGTACAAGCCAAACGAAGCGTCTGCGTCGGATGCATGGTCGGTTCATCCGTACGCACATGGCAACTCACGCAACCAGCATTTTTGTGACCGACTTCTGCCTGCGTCTGCCTGATCAGACCGTCTTGTTGTGTTTGAGAGTGCGCGTTGGTTCCCACCATTAGCCAGGACAAAAATCCCGCAGCAATGCAAAGCGAGCAAACAGCTACACGCTTCCCGAAGACGCGCCCCCGCAACTTTTTACCGATGCCCAACCACACCATCAAAAAATCTCCGATAATTCGACCACATTTCTCAGAATTGAAATCGAATATCCGTGAAAAATGAAAATAGTGTTTTTCCAGTGTAAATATCGCGCAAGCCCTGCCCTGGGATCAGCGTTGCGGCTCCCGCCGTAATAGAAATATTCTCCGTCAACGGTGGCCGGTATCGAACGCCGACGCTCGAATCAATCCCAATGGCGTGGTGAATGGGAGAATCGAAAAGCACCAGTTCGAGCGGCTCGGTATCCATGAACCGCAAATAATTTACGTTCACAAATCCTCGGAGTTTCGGCGTGACATCAAAATCAGCGCCCGCATTGGCCAGAAAAATCCCCGGATTCACAAAATTCGATTGCCCTTCATCCTTGTTCGAGCGCAAATCCGGGATCAGGCTGTTGCCGGAGTTGAGCGCAACACCGGTACCCGTTAGCCGGATACTCTCGCGATTCCACAAGCTAAAAATTCCGCCCGCGAACTCCGGAAAATCGTCGATGGAATCGAATCCGCGCGCGTGACCACTTTCCGGATGAGCCGATCCGGAAGAATAAAATGCCGACCCTTTGAATCGTATCCAATCTTTATCCACGGAAAGCTCAAGCGCAGCCATCTGCGCATTGATGGTCACCGCGCGCCCCGCAATTCCGTTGAAACTATCGTTGCCAAGCGCCTGGTAAAAAGCGTGCGTCAAATTGATTGGACCGATGTGCCCGTCACCGGTCCAGCCAAGGTAGGCGGCGTGAATACTGTGCGGGTGCAGAATGCCCTGTGAGAAAACGGCGCCAATCGGTGCGGGCCGCACTAAAAAGCCGTTATCGTCGTAATGAATCGTGGCGTCGTCTTTGTTGTAGTGCACGCTGAACTGCGCCGTGTACCCTTGAAACAAAAAATCCTGGCGATAAACATTGCCTATAATCACCTGTTGGTTTCGCAGCGCCATCGAATTCAACCCGCTGTTCGTGTTTTTCTCCAGGAAATTAAAATAAGCAAGATTGTATTGCCAGCGATTCGATTCCAAATTCCCGAATATGCGGATCCCGGGCTGCTCTTCCACAAAAAGAAAGCCACGAAAGTCGCTGTTGAACCCCTGAATGCCCGCTCGCACCGAAATAAAATCAAAATTGGGGCTCAGGTCGCGAAGTTTCAGTTCCGCAAACGCTTCCTGCAGCCCGATATGCGAGTCCAGACGCGTGGTCCCTTTGCGCACGTCCACGTTCACGATGCCCAGTTCCTGAACATCCAGATAATTCAAGCTGATCGCCGGAGTGATGCGGATTCGCCAATCCACCGGACGGAACGAAGTGTCCCCATGAAATAATTCGAACGAAAACAAAAACACCTGGTCCACAAAAGCCTGGTTGCCCTTGCCGAAAAACCCAGTGGTCCCGGGTTGCGCCGTGCTTACGCCTGTCGGCGTCGGCAACCGGCGTCCGTCGAAAAATGTGTCGCTGATGGCCGTGAAATTAAAAAATGTCTGTTGCCCAAAGATCGGCACATCACCTTTCAGTTTGTTCGTATCAAAGGGATCCCACAACTTTCCTTTCACGTAAGGATGCTCGCCACCCGTGCCGTAACGGTTCCACTCCGGCAGGGTCAAAAGCCAGCGATCTGGCTGCGGGTTGAAAACCGGCGCAACTTGCGGCGGTGCTACCGGCGCGGCCATATCTGAACCGGCCCCAAGTTCGAGATCCTGTCTCGCTTCGGAGTAATTAATCGAGGGAGGAGCTTCTAGCGCCGCAGGATTATTTGGAGCAACTCGCGGCGGCAACTGCGGAAGATTTGATGGAGGAGGCGCAGCCGCCGCTGGAGCAGCCGTTAGCGTAATCTCTCGAATCAGCGTGTCGTCCGGATTCACGTGCACGTCGTGTTCTACAAACTTCTCGTAACGTTCCTCTGCGATCTCCAACTCATACGAGCCGGGTAATATATCGATGAATCGAAACACGCCTTGGGCGTCGCTACTTTTCTTCAGTTCAAATCCGCTCGCTTTGTTGCGCAATAAGACGGTCGCGCCGATAACAGGATTCTTGTTCGCATCGCGAAGAATCCCTTGTATCGCACCTTTTTTCTGCGCTGGCTGTCCGGGAATTTGTTGTTGCGGCGTATTTTGCTGAAACCAGCCTAAGTTCGCAGCCTGCGATTCCGCACATAAGCACAAGCCAACTGTTGATAAATATACGAGCAGATATAGCGCAGTTGATTTTCGCAAAAGCGCGTGGAATGCCCAACGCACGCTAATGTTCCTTAGGCGTGATGAGAGAATTGTTCTTACCGTAAGTCTCGTCGGCTCTTGCTATCACAAGTGTTTCAGACGGGGCAAGAGATTTCAGCCGCGAAATTGTCAGCAGTTTCTAAATCGTTGCCGTTCGAATTGCGAAACGCCGTGTTGAGTGCCGCCCGAAGCTGTGGTAGGAATAGCGCAACGCATGCGTACACGTTTTCATCGCGACTCAAAGCGCGTCTCTATACCATGTAACTTGATCAGCGTCATTTTGTTTTCTGCCGGCCTTTGCGCTTGCGGAGGAAGTAGTAGCTCCACCCTCACCTCTCCTCCACCGCCTCCAACCGTTACGCTAACTCAGAGCGATGTGTCGGCCATCGTGCAGGCGGCTGCCGAGGCCGTTAACTCAGACACCATGGTCATCGCCGTCGTGGACAGGCTAGGCCGTATTCTGGCGGTGTACAAACAGCCGTCAGCTCCTGCATTGGTCCAGGGAAATTTTACTCAAATGGTCGCCGCAGATGATTTCGCCGTCTCTTTGGCTCGGACCGGGGCGTTTTTCAGCAACAATCAAGCTCCGCTGTCATCCCGCACGGTGCGGTTTATCAGTGGCACACATTTCCCGCCGGAAGTGATGAACACCTCCAATGGCGCGCTCTATGGCATCGAAAATACAAATCGTGGCTGCACGTTGGCTGCCGGTCTTTCTGCCACGGTCCCGCCAGCAACAACAATTTCCGGCACCAGCCCTGGACTAGGAATTGCCACGGGTAAAGCCGATGTAAACGATTCGCAGCAAGCCGCGGTGAATCCCGGCGGAGTTCCCATTTTCAAAGATTCGCAAGAAGTTGGAGGAATCGGCGTCACAGGGGTACCAACTGACCTTGCGGAATATGTCGCGTTCGCAGCCGCAGGAATGATCGCTGCAGGAGGTCCCAGCGCGATGACCGATGAGGTTGGGTTTCCGCAGTTCCCTTCGCCTGGCGTCGTCACCATTAACGGGATTACTTTGCCTTTTGTAAATCAAACAACCTTGCCCGGGGACGCGACAGCACCCGGAACATTTAACGCCGCCTATTTTTCGGTCGGCCCGGTGGCCAGCCCTGGCGCTCCGCCGGACCAGAATTTAATCGCGACCACGAATGGAGCGCTTGGAGGTTTGACCGCCACGCAAGTAACGCAAATTATCAATGCCGCCGTAGCCACCGCGAACCAAACACGCGCGCAAATCCGTTTGCCGCTCGGCTCCAGTGCGAGGATGGTGATCGCGGTAAGCGATCTCGATGGCACTCTGATCGGCCTCTACAGAATGCCGGACGCCACCGTGTTCAGCATTGATGTCGCCGCCACTAAAGCGCGAAATGTAATTTATTTCAGTAGTTCGGCCAGAATGCCGCAAGATTTGAACCAGGTGCCTATCGGCACTGCCGTCACGAATCGCACCATCGGGTTCGGCGCGCAGCCGTTTTTCCCGCCGGGAATTGATGGCTCCTCTGCAGGTCCGTTTTTTAATTTGTACACGCAAGACGTGGCCAACCCTTGCACGCAAGGATTCCAAATCCCCAGCTCAAGTTGGCCCAAAGCCAACCAAAGCGGCATCGTGTTTTTCCCCGGTTCTGAACCGCTTTACATCAACGGAGTGTTAGCCGGCGGTTTAGGCGTAAGTGGCGACGGCGTGGATCAAGACGATTTCGTTACCGCCGGTGGCGCTGTGGGATTCGAAGCCCCGGCACCGATTCGCGCAGACCAAATCATCATCGACGGTGTCCGGCTCCCCTATCTAAGTTTCCCGCGAAACCCCACGCAGTAGCTGGTCGTTGTCGCTACTTCCAACAGGGAGCGTCAGCACCATCTCGAAGAACGAGATCGCCGCGAGCATCGCGAAGAATTCTCCCGCACTCTGTTGATGGGAGGGCTTCCGCATTGTTTACACCCAGGATCGAAAATCCAAATGGTCTATTTTTAGCGGCTCTCCAAGCGGAGATTTTCGCGCCGCCATTCGTCAATCATGTTTGCGACAAGCCCTGTCCAGCCAGTCTGATGGCTTGCCCCCAAACCAGCGCCAGTATCACCGTGGAAAAATTCGTGAAACGTCAGACAGTCTCGCCAGTGCGGATCCTCCTGAAATTTTTGCGCTTCGCCAAACACAGGACGCTTACCATCTCGATCACGCCGAAAAATCCCAATCATACTATTGGCAATTTCGCCAGCCATGTTGCGAAGTTTTGCGCCTCCCTGCTCCACGAACTCCGCGCCGCTAAAAGCGTCGGCAAACTTGACCAAAGACTCCAGTATCAAATACGAAGTGGGAAACCAAACCGGTCCGCGCCAGTTCGAATTACCACCTTTAATCTTTTGCGTCCGCATCCCCCGGCGTGTACCGCACTTCGTTTTTCGCAAATGCAAACGGATTATGTTCGTGGAATTTTGAGAGGCTGCGGATTCCGTTCGATGAGAGGAATTCTTCGGGGTCGAAAAGACGAGCCAAAATGCGCGCCAATTGCGCGCCATCCACGATCGAAAGCACGTGGCAACGCACGCCGTCGCGCGTTTCCGTGTGGCACGCGTGGCCGACGAGGTCGGGGCGGTTCTTGATGAACCATCGTAAATTCTGCATGAAGTTGGTCAACTTGATTGACTCATTTTCGCGGATAATTTCGACGCCGAGCATGGGGATGAGGCCGACCAGGGAGCGCACGCGGAATTTGTGGAATTCGCCGCTGGAGAAGCGCAGGACATCGTAGAAAAAGCCTTCTTTTTCGTCCCAGAGCTGGTAATCGCGGCCGCCCATCTTTTTCATGGCGGCGCCAATGCCGATAAAATGCTCGAAGAACTTGGTCGCAAGTCCTTCATATACAGGACGTTCCGCGGCCAGCTCCAGGGCGATGCGCATCATGTGCAGACAGAAAAATCCCATCCAGCCGGTGGCGTCGGACTGTTCTAAAACGGCACCAGCGGGGAGTTTTTGGCTGCGGTCAACGACCGTGATGTTGTCGAGGCCTAGAAAGCCGCCTTCGAAGACGTTCAGGCCCTGGCTGTCGACTTTATTGACCCACCATGCGAAGTTGATGAGCAGCTTGTGGAGGCATTTTTCGAGAAATTCCTGATCGGCGACGCCGGTACGCTCTTTTTCCATCTGGTAAATGCGCCAGCAGGCCCAGGCTTGCACGGGCGGGTTTAGATCCGAGAATTCCCATTCGTATGCGGGGATCTGTCCGTTGGGATGCTGAAATTGTTCAAACAAAAGCATCCACAAATTCTCTTTGGCTTCGCTGAGATCCACAAGCGCCAGCGTGACGCAATGAAATGCCAAGTCCCAGGACGCAAACCAGGGATACTCCCATTTGTCCGGCATGAGCATCACGCGCATGGAATTCAAGTGGCGCCAATGCATGTTGCGAATCTCTTTGCGAGAAGCGGGCGGAGGAGAATTGGGATTATCTCCGTCGAGCCAGAGAGCTATGTCAAAGAAATAAAACTGTTTATTCCAAAGCATGCCTGAGAGGGCTTGCCTTTGAATCATGCATTCTTCGGGGGTTGCGGCATCGGGGTGAATTGCGGAGTAAAACTCGTCGGCTTCTTCCCTTCTTTCTTTGATGACCTTGTCAACTTGTACGAAGAAAGATTTACCGCTTGCCAATTTCTTGTCCGTTAGACGCAATGGCAGAACGACCGATTTGCCGGCGGGAATCTTGAGCTTGTAATGAAAACAAGCCTTAGTGCCGACCTGCTCGGAATTCGCGCAGTCTTCGCAATTGATTACGTGGCGGTGGAAGGCGTCTTTTACATATTTGGTCTCACTCGCGTGACCGGGGCCAAAAACACGTTCGGCATTCGTTTCGTTGTTGGTGAAAAGTATTTCGTTTGGAGGAGGGCCGTAAAGGCGCATCAAACTCAAGCGGTAATCGATTTGCAGATTCTGGAGTGGCTTGGTGGCGGTGCAATCGGCTTCGAGGACGGCCAAATCGTCTTGCGCCGGGCCTTCTCGAATTACAGGTTCGCTTTCCTTCGAAGCACCCCAAGACCAGGTATTTCGAAACCATAAATGCGGGAGGATATGCAAAACCGAATCCTCTGGGCCGCGATTGAATGTTTCAATGCGCACGTAGATGTCTTCGGGACCGGCCTTGGCGTATTCGACGAAAATATCGAAGTAGCGGTTCTGGTCAAAAATGCCGGTATCGAGAAGCTCAAACTCGGGATCTTTTCCACCGCGGCGGCGATTTTCCTCGACTAAATGATTGTAAGGAAATTCGCTCTGCGGATATTTGTAAAGCATGCGCATGTAACTATGCGTGGGCGTGTTGTCTAGATAGAAGTAATATTCTTTTACATCTTCGCCGTGATTGCCTTCGGGAGAAGTGAGCCCAAACATGCGCTCTTTCAGGATGGGGTCGCGTCCATTCCAAAAGGCCAGCGCGAAAACAAGAAGCTGGTAACGATCGCAGATGCCGGCGATTCCATCCTCTCCCCAGCGATAGGCTTTGCTGCGCGCTAAATCGTGGGGCAAAAAATTCCAAGGGTCGCCATCGGCGCTGTAGTCTTCGCGCACGGTGCCCCAGGCGCGTTCGCTGACGTAGGGACCCCAGCGACGCCAGCGAGACGCGGCACTCGGATCGGAATCTTCGAGGCGTTTGTGCTCGCGTGAAGTGGGGCTGGATTTTCTGGGCATGGAAGATCAGCGCAGCAGGGCGTTCACTTCCTTCATATGGCCGGCAAAGCGAGCAGGATCGTAAGCAGACGGATTTTGCAGCTCCTGAAACAGACCTTTGATAGCCAGGCTCAACTGGGCGGAGTTTTGCAATTTCTCATTCTGGTCGTAGGCGAGAAATAGAGATTGAATGGCCATGGCGGCTTGCGCGGCAGAAAGTTCGCCCTGAGCGGAGATATTTTCGGCGTCGGCTGAGATTTTTTGCAACAGGTGCAGAGTGGTCGCAGGATCGTAAGCCGTGGAGTTGATCTTGGACGTCAACTCATCCGCCAGATGCGCTGAATTCGTGGCCGAAGCGGCCACAGCGTCGCGGTCGGGATTCAGTTGGCTCATTAATTGCGCGAGGCGTGTTAGTTCGGTATCGAGTTTTTCGGCGTTTTCTCCATCCAACTGTTGAACCACGACGCGGAAAACGGTATAGCGCGAGGGATTCCACGGAGGATTGCCGGGCCGACGTCCCGGGTAGCCGCGTGCCTGCCGCCAGCTTTGCTCGGGAGGAGTGAGGCTGTGATGGCAGGCGTAACATTGCAACTCGGAATATTCCGGCCAAACTTTTCCATGCGAGCGCGACGCGAGGCGCAGGAGAGACTGCCTCAGTTGAACGGCTTGCCCGATTGTCAGTTCGCGAACGTTGTACCAGGGATCTGTTCCAGGGGCTTCGCCCGGCTCCCCTGGAACTTTCCAATGACGCGGCATCACGTCAGAAAAAGTATCCAGCTCGAAAAAAAGATCGGGGTGGCCGGCAGCAATCATTTCGTGGTCCACAAACTTTTCGTCATTGCCCAGATGGCAGCTCAGGCATTTTTCCGTGCGCCGGGTTAGGTCGCGCGTGTCGTACATGCCCAAGGCGAGGGATTTTTGATGCGTCCAATCGCGTTCGGTGTGCGGGCCTAGCCATGCCGCTGCTGGTCCGTGGCAGCTTTCGCAGCTGACGCCCTCGCTTAATTCGAACGTGCGGCCGCGTTGGCTTTGCGGCACGTCCAGCGCATGGCATGCCAGGCATTTCGGCGCAGATTCGGCGGTGCCGAGAGCAAGAATTTTCGCCATACGCTCGCCAATTGGGCCGGTGAGCGCGGCATAGGCTTTCGAATGTTTGTCCTTTACGATCCAAATGCTGTATTCGTTTTGCAAAACGCGATTATCGGCGCGTGGAACGATGCTTCCGTGGCACGTAGTCGATGCGCAGGAACCCGGGCCGGTGTACTTGCCAACCGCATCGTCGGGGTTTGCAGAGGCGAGCGATAAAACAACGCGACTTTGCGCGTAGGCTTCAAACGGAGAAATTGCGAAAAGAGCGATTATGGCAAGAAGCAGTGAACTGTTCAGGATGCGCGAGCGCGTTGACTCGAGTGTCGTTTTCATTTTCCGTTTGGCAGGAGACACGCGCCGCGGAATCAGTGAAAAATCAAAATCCGAGTTTTTATACTATCGGTTTTAATCGAAGTCAACGACATCAACCGGTGATGGTGTCGTTATCGAACCGAAGGCCTTTGACCCAACTCCAAGTTCATCCGCCACTCATTCATCCAGCACAGATTATGACAGACAAAGCGGTCGAGCAAGACAAAGCGGTCGAGCTTGACATCGGAGTCACGCTGCCTTAAGGTCTTGCGCAAAGGCGCAGCCGAAACCACAAACCCAGCGCCGATCAAAAAGGCTTCGGCTTGAGAGGTGTCGCATGCCATTAAACCTTACCACTTTGAGGTTCGTCGATAAGCCGGTGACCAAGCAGGAGGGCCTGCAAATCCTGGAACGCGATCAATATGTTTGCCAGTACTGCGGACTGGACGGCGGCGCGAGGTTCGAGAACGCGCTGGCAATGTCGGTTGACTTCGTGGTGCCGAGGGCTCGCAAAGGAAAAAAGGACCCGCGGAACCTGGTGGCGTGCTGCCGTTCCTGCAACATGATCAAGGGCACGCGTGTGTATCGCAGTTTTGACGAAGCCAAGGCCTACGTGCTGGCGCAGCGCGAAGAGTTGCGCAAAGCCTGGGAGACAAGGAAGTCAGAACCGTCAGCCAAGAGCGCAAAAGCGCAGAAGCAGGCTGAGCCGGTAGCGCCGCCCGAAAAACAGAAAGCAGCTTCGGCGTCTGTGCTAAACAGTTCGCCGTTATCGCTGCGCAAGTGATGAGCGTCCGCTTCGTCGGATGAACGCGTGCGCGCGCGGACGGGTCACTGCCTGTCTAGAGCTTTTTTAACGAAGTCCACGGCACATTCGGCACAACATGCCCGCTGCCGTCGACCAGCCGAATATTTGCCGTCTGCATAAGTGAGTTGACAAAAACAACTTCAAAAACGCCTTCGTGCTGAGCGCTTGAAACATGCTCGCCATTCTTAGGGGTAATCAGTTTGGCGCTAGTTGACATGTGGTCCTCCGATTGACAGGAGTTTACCGCAAGTCTTACTGCAATAGATGCTCCTCGCGTGCAATGTTACTGTTTCGGTAGGGTGGAGAAGCAGCTGCAGAGTCGGGCAGAAGAAGGCAGAAAGTCGAATTGCAAAGGGAGAAAGGAAATGATACCAATGTGTCAGGCCATGTTGGATGAGCTTGAGCAGGAAGCGGGAACCACCCGGCGGGTGCTGGAACGAGTGCCGGAAAACAAATTGTCGTGGAGGCCGCACCAGAAGTCGATGACGCTGGGCCAACTGGCGCTGCACACCGCGTCGGTTCCCGGAGGTATTGCAAAAATTTCACAGGGCGACGAATTCGACGCGTCGCAAGCAAATTTTGGAGCGGCGCAGCCAAACAGCCTGGGCGAGATTTTTGCGGCGCATGATGAAAGCGTCCGCGCGGCCGAGGATTGTCTAAAAGGCATGACCGAGGAGAAGGCCAAGGGGCAATGGCGGCTGAAAATGGGGACGAAGGAAGTGATGAGCATACCGAGGGCGGCATTGCTGCGGTCGATCATGCTGAATCATTGGTATCACCATCGCGGACAGTTGTCGGTTTATTTGCGGCTGCTGGATGTGCCGCTGCCGTCGATCTATGGGCCTAGTGCGGACGAAAATCCGTTCGCGTAGAAGTCACACCGGTTAACCAGCGCCATTCTTCGACGCCGCTCGAGGGATTGAGCGCGCGGTGGAGGTCTGCCGCGCCGACGGCTGCGGCCTGCCTACCGCAGGCAGGCGCTACATTTAAACCTTGGAAAACGTTCCTACCTCGTTTCTGGACTTGCTTATGCGGATTTGTTATATGAAGCATGCGAAACCCATCTCTCAGAAACAACGTTTTCCGCCAGAAGATTGAGTTCCTCCCGGACGGGGAGAGCGACGTTGGTTTTCGAAGACCTCAGGGAAATTCAGCGCCAGTTCGGTTACCTACCCGCCGATCAGCTCAGAAGTTTGGCGACGAAAATCGATGTGCCGCTGTCGCGTCTTCACAGCGTTGCCAGTTTTTATCCGCATTTTCGCCTGAGCCCGCCGCCTAAAGTGGATATACGAGTTTGCCAGGATATGTCGTGTCATCTGCGCGGGGCGTGTGAATTGCGCGCGGACTTAGATATGGCTTTTCCGCAAGTAGAAAAAACGGATGTTCGCGTGGGTGGCGTTTCTTGCCTGGGGCGTTGCGATGAGGCTCCCGCTGTTGCTATCAACGACCGCATGTATAGCAGCATGAACCGAGAGCGCGTGATGGAGATGGTGGGCGGCGCGCTCGCGGGTGGACACCTGCCGCATCCTGCGCATGTGCGACGCGGCGCGGAATGCGCTTCTGATCCTTATGCTAACGCTCAGGGAGCGCGTTATGCCGCGGTGAGAAACGTAGTCACATCTCGCGATTCGAACTCGGCGTTCGCGACTTTAAAAGCTTCCGGGCTACGAGGGTTGGGCGGTGCGGGCTTCCCTACTGAATCGAAATGGCAACTGGTGCGGCAGGCGACCGGGACGGAGAAGTATGTGGTGTGCAATGCGGACGAAAGCGAGCCGGGGACGTTTAAAGACCGTTTCGTCCTGACGCATCTGCCGCATCTGGTCATCGAAGGAATGATTCTAGCGGGCGTGCTGACTGGAGCGCGCACGGGAATTCTTTACATACGGCACGAGTACGAAGAGCAAGAAGAAATTCTACGAGAAGAAATTCGAAAATGCCGGGAACAAGGGTTGCTCGGCATAAACATTCTGGGAAGCGAATTTACTTTTGAGTTGGAAACGTTTGTTAGTCCTGGCGGATACATTTGCGGCGAGGAAAGCGCGTTACTGGAAGCGATCGAAGGAAAGCGCGCCGAGCCGCGAAATAAACCGCCGTTCCCCGTCCAACAAGGGCTGTGGAACAAGCCGACGGTGATCAACAACGTGGAAACGTTTGCCAATGTGCCGTCGATTTTGGTTCGTGGTGTGGATTTTTATAAAGCGCAAGGCACCGGCGGATGCTCCGGGTTGAAATTTATTGGCGTCAGCGGGGATGTGCTGCGGCCGGGCGTTTATGAAGTGCCCATGGGCACGCCGGTGTCTGAGTTGATTTTTAAGTATGCGGGCGGTCTGCCAGGCGGGAAGAAATTGAAAGGCTTCGCGCCGTCAGGACCTTCGTCGGGGTATTTGCCAGCGTCGATGGCTGATGTACGGCTGGATTTCAAATCATTGGCGGATGCGGGATCCATGCTTGGGTCAGGCGCGCTGGTGGTGTGCGCGGAAGACACTTGCATGTTGGATATGGCGCTGAACTCTACTCGATTCTTTCGCAACGAATCCTGCGGCAAGTGCGTTCCCTGCCGGGTGGGCTCGCAAAAAATGGTTGATTTGCTAACTTCATGGGCCGCAGGTGAAGGATCCGCGGGCGACATGGCGTTGATTGACGAGCTTTCCGACGCGCTGCGGCTCACTTCGATTTGCGGGCTGGGTCAAGTGGTGCCGGCGCCAATTTCTTCAGTGATAAAACATTTCCGAAGCGAAGTGGACGCGCATTTGACGCAACACAAGTGTCCGTCTGGAATTTGTGCCACCGGCAAAAGTCAGCAGAAAATTCCAGCCAAGCCTGGGAGGCTGGCATGAGCGCGAGCGCTAGCGGACTCGTTGAACTGACCATTGACGGAAACAAAATCTCCGTCGCGGCAGGGACGACGGTTTTCGATGCGGCCCGCATGCAGGGTATTCCGATTCCAACTCTGTGCCACCAGCAAAATGAAACGCCTGTGGGAGTATGCCGCATGTGCGTGGTGGATGTGGGAGCGCGCGTTTTTACCGCGTCGTGCGTGCGACCGGTGGAAGCGGGCATGGTGGTGATCACAAATTCCGAGAAAGTGCAACGCGCGCGGCGCACGCTGGTGGAATTGCTGATGGCGGATCATCCAAGCCCGTGCACGCGCGAACAGCATTCCGGGGATTGCGAGCTGGAGGCGATGGCGCGACGGGAAAATATAAAGCGTCCGCGTTTCGCGCCCCATAGCACAGGGCGCGCGAAAGACAGCTCATCTCCTAGCATCGCGGTGGATTTTGATTCCTGCATTCTGTGTGACCGCTGCGTTCGCGGGTGCGGCGAGATTCGCGATCATTTTGTTTTGGCGCGCATGGGCAAAGGCACCGCGGCGGGGATCGCGTTTGACGACCAGCGCGCCATGGGCGAGTCCTCGTGCGTATCGTGCGGGGAGTGCATGGTTTCCTGCCCTACGGGAGCGTTGACAAATAAAGTTTTCACGCACACGGCCCTCGGCGCAGGATCGACGTTTGAAAATGTGCCAGTAGAGGAACTGCAACAGCTTCCATTTTTTAAGGGTGTGTCGGGAACTTTTCTTATCTTGAATCGCGGCGCGGTGGTGCGCAGGCGTTTCAAGCGCGGGGAAATTATCTGCCGCGAAGGCGAATACGGATCAACCGCGTTTTACATATTGGAAGGCCAAGCGCGGGTTTCGATTTCGAATCCAATGGCGCACGTGAAGACCAAGGGCGTGGTGAAGAAATTTCTGGGAAAACTTTCCAGCAAGCTGGCGCAGCGTGAACAGGACCAGCGCGACGAGGAAACCTACAAGCGGTGGATACCGATCGACGCGCCGGTGGATCTGGAATACGACAGTCCGGTGGCGGAACTGAATGCGGGAGACCTTTTCGGCGAGATGACCTGTATGAGTTTGTATCCGCGGTCGGCGACGGTGCGCGCGGAGACGGACTGCACCATGCTGGAAATGCTGCGGAACGTTCTGGATATCCTGCAGCGAAACAAGAATTTTCGCGCGCAGCTTGAAAAGTCGTACCGACAACGCGCTTTGGACAGCCATTTGCGGGCGGTTCCGGTGTTCGCGGAGCTAACCGACGAGTTCATCAGCAGCTTGCGCGAGAATGTGGAGCTGGTGCGTTATTCGCCGGGGCAAGTGATTTGCCGTCAGGGCGAGCCGGCCGATTCCTTTTATCTGATCCGCATCGGATTTGTGAAAGTGACGCAGTCGCATTTGGGCGGAGAAATGGTGATGGCCTACCTCTCGCGCAGCGAATATTTCGGCGAGACCGGCTTGCTGCGCGAGGATGTGCGCACGGCGACGTGCACGGCGCTCGATCATGTGGAAGTGGTGCGGATCGGAGCGAACGATTTCAAGCGGATGCTGGCGGAATTTCCGCAAGTTCGGGAAAAACTCGAAGTGGTGGAACAAGAACGCATGGAAATGAACAAGGCGCGGCTTGCGGTGCTGCAAAATGTTCCGCTCGACGATTTTCTGACGCAAGGGTTGATGGAGGCGCAGAGCCTGTTGCTGCTTGACCTGACGAGTTGCACGCGATGCGATGCGTGCGTGCGAGCTTGTGCAGATGCGCACGATGGAGTTACGCGGCTGGTTCGCGAAGGATTAAGGTTCGACCATTACTTGGTGGCGACATCGTGCCGGCAGTGCCTGGACCCGTTGTGCATGGTGGGATGTCCGGTGGGATCCATTCGGCGGCGAAATTCGCTGGAAGTAATTATCGAAGATTGGTGCATCGGGTGCGGGTTGTGCGCGGAGAATTGTCCGTATGGAAATATAAATATTCATCCGTTTAATGTGATGGTGGAAGATCTTGCGTCGCCCGGACATAAGAAAGCCATGGTGAAACAGAAAGCTACTTCGTGCGATTTGTGCACGGAGTATGCCGAGCCGAGTTGCGTGTATGCGTGTCCGCACGACGCGGCTCACCGCGTGGACCCACGAAAGTTTTTTGCGGGACTGCTGAAGCCTGGGACGGGCACGGATAAGGCACCCTAGTCAAAAATTTCCGGGCGGATCACAAAATCCAAAGTGCGCATTGATCGTACGCATCAGAAATGGCTGGCGGCTTCGCTCATAATTTTGGGCCTGGCGAGCGCTGTTTACGTTTTTTACTCTGCGCCATCCCCTGCCGGGCCTAGCGGTGGAAGTGCCCTGGGCCTTACGTTTGGGATTGTAGGTTCCGCGTTCATGGTGTTTGCGGGGCTGCTTGCTGCGCGGAAGAAATTTCCGGTGTGGCGGCTGGGACGCGCGCAGAGTTGGATGCGAGGGCATCTTTGGCTGGGACTGTTGAGTCTTCCCATGATCTTATTTCATGGAGGATTTCGATTCGGCGGGCCGCTGACCAGCGTGTTAATGGTTCTGCTGATTATTGTGGTGGCGAGCGGCCTTTTTGGCGCGGCGCTACAGCATTACATGCCCAATGTAATGACGGCGGAAGTGCAGAAGGAAACCATTTTCGAGCAAATCGACCATGTGCGCGCGGGGATGATTGCGGATGCTGATGCGTTAGTCGCTGCCGCTACCGGTTCCAGTGATGCGGCGGGGATGAAACGGGCAGCGAGGCCGGCCGTGGCTGTGCCGACGGTGGCGCTCACGCAGGAAGCGGCGTCGGCGCTTTCTAATTTTTACGTTCGCGAGGTGCGTCCATTTCTGCAGAACGACGGCGGGGAAGGTCATCCACTTGCGGATAGGAGTGGCGCGCGCGCGATTTTTGTAGAGCTGAGAACGCTGCTCCCTTTAGAGGCGCACGACGCAGTGAAAAGCCTGGAAGACATTTGTGAGGAGGAACGGCAATTGCGGAGGCAAGCGCGGCTGCATCATTGGCTGCATGGCTGGTTGATGTTGCATATACCGCTTTCCTTTGCGCTGCTGTTGCTTGGGTGCGTGCATGCGTTCATGGCGCTGCGCTATTAGGCTGCGGCGGCGAGTGAAGGATCGTAGCGCGAGCGCTGAGGCCGGAGGGTCGATGCGGGTATGCCGTTTTCGTTTGAGCCGTATTGCAGACCGGTAGATCTGCCGCGCTGAAGGCCGCGGCGCTACATTTAAGCCTTGCTTTGGTGAATGCCGTGATGGCGCTACTAGAGTGACGGAAGGGAGCGAGGGATTGTGCGGCGAGCGAAGCTGACGACCAAGAAGCTTGCGCAACGCATCGACCTGAATTACTTCAAGCGCTCGCACCCGTTCCGGCGATTGCGTTTTATTTTGTCGGTAAGCCTACCGGTATTGGCAATGATTTGGCTTGGGTGGTTTGCGATTACTCGCAACGATCGTGTGTACAGCAGCGGGAAGATCTCCGCGAGCCATGCTGTGATGACCGCACGATGCAGCTCCTGCCACGTGAAAGAAGCCGGCGTATTCAGCTCGAAAACAAGCGACGGCGCTTGCGAAACCTGCCACGATGGCCCCCTTCACCATGCGAACCAGGTATTTACGCCAAATTGCGCCACTTGCCATCGCGAGCATCGCGGAAGTCTGCGCCTAGCAGCTACGAGTGACGCGAGTTGTACGCAATGCCATGCAAATCTTCACACCGCTGGATTAACCACGCACTATGCACGAAATATTGACGGTTTCAATTCGAGCCATCCCGAATTCGCCGCTGTACGCGCCCGACAGGTTGATTCCGGTACCATAAAATTCAATCACCGAGTACATTTGAAAACCAACCTAGCAGGCCCTAGCGGGCCTGTGCAGCTTGACTGCGGCGATTGTCACCGGCCGCCAACATCGAACGAGACTGCGAGGTTTGGTTCGCAACCAGCAAAAGCTGGTGCAGTTGCGCCGGATCGTGAACCTCCTTCCATGAACCCGGAGCGGGCCTATATGGCGCCCCTGTCGTACGCGCAACATTGCCTGGCGTGTCACGGACTGCAATTTGACAAGCGCTTCAGCGAAAGCGCTCCGCACGACACACCCGAAGTCGTTCACGCGTTCGTGGTGGAGAGATTCCAGCGTTATATTGCCGGGCATCCCGCGGAATTGCGCATTGCAAATTCAGACCCAAACTTGCCTCAGAAGCCCTTCGCTGTTTCGCCTCGAGTGCTTACGCCTCCGCAGTGGGTTTCCGAGCGTGCGGCCGAGTCGGAACAGCTTTTGTGGCGAAAAACCTGCATGCAATGCCATGCAATGAGTTTTCCGGCGAGCCAGCCGTTGCCGGTGGTTGCAAAATCGAATATTACAGTGCGCTGGTTTCAGCACGCGGTCTTCAATCATGACAAACACCGACTTTTAAAATGCGAAGAGTGCCACACGGCGGCGCGAACGAGCCAGGAAACTTCCGATATTCTTTTGCCGGGAATCAAAACCTGCGAGCAGTGCCATCATTCCGGAAGCGAAGCAGCGGAGGCACGATGTTTCGAGTGCCACACGTATCATGATTGGAAAAAGGAAAAACCGGCGCAAGGCGATTTCAGGATTCTTCAATCAAAACAGATTGAAACGGCGGCCAATCGAGCGCTACATGCAGTGAAGGACTGAAACTCTCGGCTAAGACTCCGAACAGCACTCGCTTGCTGAAAAAAACTTTTATAGCGGAAAAGAAGGGATTACTCAGTTGCCGTTTTCAAGATTCTGGCTTGCGGACCGGTCCGATGCAGGCTCGGTCCCTTGCGGCCCTTGGACCGATCGGGAATGTCTTCCACTTCCAGAACGTCGGTAATCTTGTAGAAATTTTCCTTCTGGCAGACACGGCAGCGCAGATTCAATGACGGGAAATTATGTTCTTCGGAATCTGCGGGGGAGTCTAGCTTCAGCGAGGCGTGCTTGCTTGCAACTCTTGCCGGTACGGGAATCGTCTCGCCGCAGAAATGGCAGCGCACTCCGTGATACTTCTCCATCTTGGTTCCCAGCGTCATTTTCAACCTCGTCGGGTGGATGTTTTCTAGCGGATAGGCGACAGATTGTAACTCACTGCAACGCGCAATCACACCTAAAATTTTAGGGTAACAAGAGGCTCATTTGCAAAGAACAGATGGAGTATAAGGCCATTTATATCTGTTATATACGAGAAAGTGAGGGGATGGAATCATCTCCTCGGCCGGATTCTCCGTGAGGCCCTGATGACATGCTAGTTATTGACCTGAGTATAGAGTCAAGTTAGACTCTGGTCTTCCAATCCAATCGCGCATTTTGCCGGAACACGCGGGTTCCACAAATGAGCGGCGCACCGGGGTGCCGGATGAGTGGTGCTACGGGCCGTAGTTTCTCAGGCTTGAGTGTCGGACGTCGCGGTTTGCTTCTCTGCGCGTTTCTGATTCCGTTTACGTTTGGCGGTGCGATCCAGTCGCAGGAACCCAGCACAAGCCAACAACAGTCCACTTCGCAACCGTCAAACCCTGCACCGCAGACAGCCCAAGAACCAAATTCCAGTCCTGCGACGAAAACTCAGTCCCCTTCCGAAACGGTCGAAGTTGATACGCAATCGACCGTACCGTTTCAGTCGCACGTAAACCTGGTTCCGGTGCGTGTGGTGGTGCATGACGGAAGTGGAAAGGTGGTCACCGATCTGACCAAGGAGGATTTCCGGTTATTTCAAGACCGCCGGCCGCAAACAATCTCGAATTTCTCGGTGGAAACTCCGGCGTCCGCCGCCCAACAGGTTGTGCGAGGCGTAGCCAGCAATGCTCCGCCGGATCAACCGAGTACGGATGCCGCTTCGGCCGGAAACCTTGCTCTGCCCTCTCGATTCGTGGCGCTTCTGTTTGATGACGTGCATTTCAAGTTGCAAGACTTAATGCAAGCGCGTCTCGCCGCGCTGCGTTTTCTGGATTCTTCGGTGCAAGCGACCGAGCGCATTGCGATTTTTACTACTTCAGGGCAAGCACAAGTGGATTTCACCGATGACCATGCCAAGATTCGGGAGATGGTGAAGCAGTTGATGCCGCATTTCATTGGCGGGTACGATCCCTCGGGCACCAGCCAATGTCCGCCGATGAATTATTATGAAGCCGACCTGATTCAAAATAAAAACGACCATCAAGCACTGCAGACGGCAACGGACGACGCGATTGCCTGTCAAGACTTCAGCGGCTCAATGGCAGCAACCCAGGCGCGTACCTTGGTTAGTACGACGGCGATGGAGCTTCTTCACGCCGGAGACACGAACACGGAATATGCGGTTCGACGGCTGATCGAGGTGGTTCGGCGGATCTCGGTACTCCCGGGGCAGCGAACGATTGTTTTGGTCTCGCCGGGATTTCTAACGCCCAATCACGAATACGATATTTCCGAGGTCATTGACAAAGCCACGCGAGCGAACGTTTTCATCAACACGCTGGACGCACGCGGGCTCTACACCGTGGATCCAATCGGAGATGTTACTCGCCCCCCTCCGGTTCCATCCAACTCCGCCGCAATGGCGCTGGATCTGAGCTACCGTGTCACGGCCGAAGAGCGCCAGTCTGACGTTTTAATGGATTTGTCGAACGGCACGGGCGGCTTTTATTTTCACAACAGCAACGACCTGGACGCGGGATTCCGCATGACTGCTACGGTGCCGGAGGTTTCCTACCTGCTTGGGTTTATTCCGGAAGCGTTAAAATTTAATGGCCAGTTTCACTCGATTAAAGTCACTATCGCGAAAAAAGGAAGTTATACGATTCAGGCCCGCAAGGGATTCTTCGCGCCGAAACAGGGCCTGACTCCGGAAGAAACGGCGAAGCAAGATCTCGAGGAAGCGGTTTTCTCGCAGGAGGAGGAACACGGGGTCCCCATCGAATTGCATTTGCAATATTTCAAGAGTGACCCGGTAAATGCAAAGCTTTCAGTACTGACCCACGTGGATGTATCGCAGGTACGGTTCGAAAAATCGCAGGGAAGAAATCTCGACGACTTATCATTTGTGGCAGCGCTCTTCGACCGCAACGGAAATTTCATTAGCGGTAACCAGAAGAATGTGGAACTACGCCTAAAGGATGCCACGCTGCAACGGCTGACCCAGACAGGCATGACGGTGAAGATCGGATTCGACGTGAAACCAGGCGGATACATCGTGCGCCTGGTTATGCGAGATTCGAAGGCAGCGAACCTTTCAGCAAGAAATGGCGTGATTGAGATACCCTAAGACGGAGGATCGACAATGAAGCATCGCCGATTGGCCTTATATACATTTCTGCTGCTGGCGTTTCTGGCGCTGGGAAGCTTCGGCGAACATCTGCTGGCGCGACAGTCGTCGCAAAATTCCCCGGGGCCGCAATCCGACCAAGCCGTCACCCAACTGCCGACGATCAAGAGCGAGGCGCGAGCGGTTCGCGTGGACGTGGTCGTCACGGACAAACAAGGCCATTACCTACATGATTTGAAAGCCGAGGATTTTAAAGTTTACGAAGACAACAAGCAGCAGTCGATCGTGAATTTCTCCTTCGGAGTAAATCCCAGCGCCCCTGCTTCGGCCCAAAGACGCTACTTGGTCTTGTTCTTTGACAATTCGACCATGGCCTTCAGCGATCAGCCCCAAGCGCGCGCTGCGGCCGCAAAATTCATCGACCAGAATGCGGGGCCCGATCGCGTGATGGCTGTCGTGCAATTCGGCGGAAGCATCAGAATCGTGCAGAACTTCACGGCCGACCCTGTACGACTAAAGAAGGTGGTGGAACAGATCGGAACTTCGGCGGTGAGCTCGAATGCCGAGACATCGAGCATTGGCGCAGGGGTTAACGGGGATCCCTCTGTCGGACCGTCGAGCGCTGGTTCGGCCATGCTGGATCGGACCATGATGAATTTTGGCGCGCAGAGCCTGCTGCTCGCGATTCGAAACATGGCACAGAGTCTGGCGAGTATTCCGGGACGAAAAAGCATGATCCTGTTTACCTCCGGATTCGCGATTACACCGGAGCGCCAGTCGGAATTAACGGCCACCATCGACGTTTGCAACAAGGCGAACGTTGCAGTTTATCCGCTCGACGTGCGCGGGATTTCGACTCCGATGTCGTTCGTTCCGGGAAATTCGCCTAACGGTTCCAGCTTTGCTTCTAATCAGGGCGCGATAGAAAGCCAGGCGTTGCAACCCGTGGAGCCGACCTTACAATTGGCCTCTTACCAGCCGTCTTCTCCGAGTGAAGTAGCGTACTTTCAGCATGCAGGCGGCGGGGGAGGTGGACACGGTGGTGGTGGCACGGGTGGTAGCGGAACTGGCGGCACGGGAGGAGGAGGTGGAGGTAAAGGTGGCACAGGCGGGACCGGCGGCACTGGGGGCGGCGGTAGAGGAGGCGCTCCGGGCGGAACTTACGGATACACAAACTACACGCAGGCGCGGTCTATCGTTCCTCCATTCCCGCCGTCGGCGTCAGTAAATCAACAACTGCTTTATGAACTGGCAGAAGGGACAGGCGGATTTCCGATACTCAACACAAACGATTTGTTCGCCGGGCTTCAGAAAATCGCGGCTGAGCAGAATGAATACTATCTGCTGGGTTACGTGCCGGGTGAATCAGGCGAAGGAAGTTGCCATACGCTGAAGGTGAAGGTGGAAGGCCACGGGGCGAACGTGAGAGCGCGCAGCGGATACTGCAACGGAAAACCGATTGACCCGCTGGCGGGAAAGCCCATCGAAAAGGAGCTAGAGACCCGTGCAACATCTACGGCAGCAACCGCAGGAGGTTCGCTGCAAGCGCCGTTCTTTTACACCTCGCCAAACGAAGCGCGGATAAATCTGGCGATGGAGATTCCTCCCTCCAGCATCGATTTCGAAAAGGTGAGGGGAAAATATCATGCGGATGTGAACGTGCTGGGCATCGCATATCGCACTGACGGATCTGTAGCTTCGCGGTTCAGCGACGAAATCGCCATGGATTACGAAAAGGACGATTGGCAAAAGTTCACGCAAGCTCCGATGCGCTATCAGAACCAATTTTCCATTGCTCCGGGACAGTACAAACTGGATGTAGTGCTTTCCGGCGGCGGACAAAAATTCGGGAAGTACGAAGTTCCGCTAGTCATCGAGCCTTACGATGGGACGACGTTCAGCCTGAGCGGAGTGGCGATGAGCAACCAGATGCGGCGTATTTCCGACACCGAAAGCGATCTCGATGCCGACTTGCTGGCAGATCGCCTGCCCATGATCGTGCAAGGCGTGGAACTGACGCCTTCGGGCAGTAACCACTTCAAGAAGACCGAGCGTGTCGTCCTTTACGCGCAGATTTACGACCCGCATCTGGTCGATGCGAATCCGCCAAACGTTGGATGCGAATACGTGGTGATCGATCAGAAAACCGGTAAGAAAGTACTGTCAACCGGCGGAATCCCAGTTGCGAATTTTGAACAAAAAGGAAATCCGGTAATCCCCTTGGCGCTGAAAGTTCCAATGGATGCTTTTCCGCCTGGCGACTACCGTATTGAAATGTGGGCTGGTGAAGCGGGCGGGGCGATTTCGAAAGTGAGAACCGTAGCATTTACAGCCGAGTAGACATCAAACTTGTCGGCACGCCTGGCTCCGAGGCTCGGCATGTATCCCAAGCCCAGATCGGCCTGGATTGGGTTTGGCGCTTGCCGCACGTCAGTTGTTCGGAGTAGACTACAGCTCCCCGCATTGAGGACGTTATGGACAGGTCCCTATTTACATCCTTCGGACTGCGCGAGAATCCCTTCAGCGTTTGCCCTGATCCCAGGCATTTATTTCTTACGCAGCCAACCCAAAAAGCATTTAGCGATATGGTCGCGGGGATTCAGTCGCGCCAAGGACTGATTTTACTTACCGGCGATGTGGGCACTGGAAAAACGACGCTCCTCAATTATTTGGTTGCCTGGCTTCGCCGTGAAGGGACGCCCAAAGCCCTGATTGTGAATCCTCACCTGGAAGTTAGCGAGCTTTTCGAATTGATGCTTGCGGATTTTGACCTTCCTGGTGAGGAACAGGGGCGCAGCGCGTTCGCGCGATTGAACGCGTGGCTTTTGGATCTGCACCACGCTGGACGAACCGCCCTGCTGATTATTGATGAGGCCCAGGGGCTTCCGTCCCACACGCTGGAGGAAATTCGGCTGCTGCTTAATCTAGAGACCCCTAGGGGCAAGCTGCTCCAGATAGTTCTTTCGGGGCAATCGGAATTCGAATATAAGCTCAGGCGGGCAGAACTGCGGCAGATTCAGCAGCGCGTGGCGATGCGCTGCACGATGGCCCCCTTCACACTCGAGGAGACGCGCGATTGCATCCAGCAGCGATTGCGTACGGCTGGTGCTTCGGATGGCTTGATTTTCTCGCCCGAAGCCACCGAGGCTGCGTTTTTTTATTCGCGCGGAATTCCTCGAGTAATCAACTTACTTTGCGAACATGCGCTTTTGAACTCGCTGGGCAGTGGCATATTTCCCGTGCCGGCAAGCATGATCGAAGAAGCTTCGCGCGAGCTCCAATTTGATTCAGACAGGCCGATTAACAGGGCAGCTCAGGCCCGTGCGACGCGCGCAAATTTGATTCCGATGCACACCGTCTCCAATAAACCACCGATGGCGTTCGCTGCGGCTGCAGGGTCCTCTGGCGAGCGGCGTGAGAGCGCTAAGAATATCAATGTACGTGACGTTGCTGCTCGCGAGGATACCGCGCGCAATCCGGCTGATAAGCGAGCGGCACAATCGTTTAGCCGAGGATATGTGGCGAGCATCGCCCGAAAGTCGGAGCCGCACGCTAGCGGGGCAATACCAGCACCGACCGGAATGGCGAACCTTCCAAGCGGGAATACCGCACATATGGGATTTGTCGACATCGGACAAATTATCGCTGAACTTGGCCGTTCCGCGGCGGCAAGTGCGCCTGTGCGTATAAATTCGGCGGGGACTAGAAAGAGTCCGCCGTCTGCCGCGATCGCCAAACGTGAAATAGCCGAGGCGCGTGTTAGAGCCGCGGAGGCAATAGCTGAGGGGCGCGCTAGGACGGCGGAGGCGATGTCCGCTCTTGGCGCAAATTGGAGAGCGACGGCGGTGCCGAGAATCCGCGCCAGCATAAGCTGGCTTCGATCGAATGGACAGAGATTGTCGCGCCAATCCGCTGCAAAAGGATCGTTCATGTACACGCGAATAAGTTCCGCTTCACCGGAGTTCGCGCGCCTTACGTCCTCATTTGTTTTTTGGCTAAAGGAGCCCCTGCCAATCGGACCTGCCCTTCGTGGGAATATGAGAATGCGTGCGAAGAGCGAAGAAGACGGACGATTAACAGCGTTGAACAATGTGCTATGGGAGAAAGCGGAGCCTGTTCTTCGGTGGCTGCAGGCGCCGGTTGGATCGGCGCAGCGACATTAGATACGAGCGCTGTTGTTAAATCCTTCCTCAGGTTTTGCCTCGATCCGCCAATAAATAGTTAGCCGCGGTTGGGCTGCTCCGAACTTCCGCCGGCGAGACCTGCCTTTAGCATCGAGTCTCGGATGTTCAAAACGTACAGGGTTAGAGCTTCTTGTTTTCTTGTTGGCGGCCACGAGAACTCGTGCGCGAGGACATCCGCCACGCTGGCAACTGCGCTCAGAGATGCTTTCCAGTTGCGTGCTCCGATGCCGAGCCTGCGCACAAGCACGTCTTCCAGCGAGATGGCCATTTCTTTGCGGATTGCGAATAGCGTTTCTGCGCGCAACAAGACCGTGTCGGCGGACAGAAGGCCGGCAGGTAAGTGGTCTTTTTTTCTGAGTTCCATAACATCCGACGCGCAGGTGCCGTAACGTCGAGCCAACCGCTTCGCGGTGGTCTCAGGCAATGCATAGAGCTTATGTAAAGTTTGCCAATAATCCGCGGAAAAACCGGCCGAACCTACGAGTGGGTGGTTCACCGTCGGGCACTCGGAGACTGGAATGCCGAGGTAATTTTGCACCGCGTTAATCGCGTCCTGCGCCATGGCTCGATAGGTTGTCCATTTGCCGCCCATGATGCTGATCAAGCCGGAATGGGCGTCGAGTTCCACTTGGTGATTACGCGCCAGCTTTCTAGTGTTCTTCGCCTGGCCCGAAGTTAACAGCGGCCGGACGCCTGCGAAGCCGCCGAGGATTTGGTCCGCTGTCACCGGCTTGTCGAGGTAGCGATTGAGATGCCGCAAAAGATACTCAACTTCATTTGCTTGCAGATGCACATCGTCGAGAGAATGAATCTCCTCATCTGTCGTGCCAACGAGCAAACTTCCCCGCCAAGGTATGGCGAAAAGCACGCGGCCGTCTTCGGTCTTCGGAATGAGCAGCGCTTCTCCGCTACCCAGAACTCCCAGCGGAAGGACTATGTGAACGCCCTTGCTCCAGCGTATGCGTGGTCGAGAGTCCGGCTTGGCTAGCGTGCGAATTTTGTCAGCGTGGGGACCGGTGGCATTCACGAAGCAGCGCGCCTGAATGTGGAAGCTTCGGCGCGCGATTTTATCTTCAACGATTGCGGAAGCCAGTCGCCCGTTCGAGTCCTTTTCAAATGCGAGGACGCTTGCATAATTCAATGCTTCGCCGCCCGCCTCGACAAATGTCTTAACCAAGGTGATGTTGTAACGCGCATCGTCAAACTGACCGTCTGCATAGACTACGGCTCCGCGCAGGTCTTTCGGAGCCAGCTCTGGCATGCGGCGAAGCGTCTCCTCTCGCGGGATAAAAATACTTGGCGCAAGATTGTGGCGACCTGCAATCCAGTCGTAAAGCTTTAAGCCGACAGAAAAATATGCTACGTCCATCGAGTTGAAACAAGGAACCAGAAACAATCTGACATTTGTAAGAAAAGGAGCGTTCTGCAGCATGTGAACGCGTTCACGAAGAGCCTCTTTGAGTACGAGGAATTCCTTGCCATCGAAGTTGCGAATGGCATCCTGCAGATATCGCACACCCCCGTGAACCATCTTCGTGGACGCGCTGGAAGCGCCGCTCGCAAAATCCTCAGCTTCGAGTTGTACTGTCTTTAGGCCGCGCAATTGCGCGTCCAGGGCGCAGCCGGAGCCGGTGGCGCCGCCGCCGATTATGCACACGTCGAAGCTCTTTCCTTCAATGGCCCGCAGAGCTTCTTCGCGACTTTTCATACGGCGATATTTTCTGGAGGGAATTTTATCGTGTCGAACTGAACGAGCCGGACGGACAGGGGACAATGTTTACAGATTATTTTTAGCGATGCTCGGCCCGCATCCTCAAAACGCCGCCGCGTACGCGGACCACGGCAATAATCGATCAGGCCTTCGTTCCAAGCACAGACATCCCTTCGGCCGCTTCCTTCAGCGAGGTAAATTTCTTAGTCGGGTCGTGCCATTCGCGACCCTCGCGCCGCAGTAGTTCCAGCGATTGTTCGGGACCCCAGCTTCCCGCGGCGTAATTCGGAAAATCGCGCGGCGGGAGCGCCTTCCACAGATCGAGGATGGGTTGCACGATGGTCCAGGAAGCCTCCACCATATCGGCGCGCTGGAACAATGTTGGATCGCCCATCATGCAATCGTAGAGAAGCGTTTCATATCCGGTGGAAGGCGTGCTCCCAAAATAGTCCGAGTATTGGAAGTCCATGTTTACAGCGCCTAGCCGCACTATTGGACCTGGAATCTTAGCCTCGAAGCTGAGCGAAATTCCTTCGTTCGGCTGAATATTTATGACCAGCTCGTTTGGCGCAATTTTCTCCACGGAAGTTTTGCGGAAAAGTACAAAAGGCGGCCGCCGGAAGCGGATCACGATCTCCGTGGAACGCGTGGCCAGGCGTTTGCCGGTGCGCAGATAAAACGGCACGCCCGCCCATCGCCAGTTATCGATATTCAGAGCCAGCGCAACAAACGTTTCCGTATTCGACGCCGGGTTGACGTTGGCTTCGGATCGATAGCCGGGAGCGCGCTTGCCATCGATCTCGCCTTCACCATATTGGCCGCGCACGGCGTGGTCCAAAACTCTTTCAGGGTTCAGCGGCTGAATGGCGCGCAGAATTTTCGTCTGTTCATCGTGAACAGCTTGCGCCTCAAAAGAAATCGGAGGTTCCATCGCAGTCAGCGTGATGAGCTGAAAGATATGATTGGGCACCATATCGCGCAAGGCACCGGCGTTTTCGTAATAATCGCCGCGCATTTCGACGCCCAGTTCTTCCGCAACGGTAACCTGCACGTGGTCCACGTAACGCCGATTCCACACTGGCTCGAAAATTCCGTTGGCGAAACGAAACGCCAAAATGTTCTGGACCGTTTCTTTGCCGAGGTAGTGATCGATGCGATAAATCTGATCTTCCCGCAGCACCTGCCCTATTTCGTGGTTCAACGAAACAGCGGACCCGAGATCGTGCCCGAATGGCTTTTCAATCACCACGCGTTTCCATTGGCCGTTCTGTTCTTCGGTAAGCTTGGCGTCGCCGAGTTGTTTTACGACGATTGGAAAGAATGTCGGGCTAGTGGCCAAATAGAAAAGGCAATTGCCGTGCGTGTTCTGTTCTTTTTCTACCTGGCCCAAAGTTTCGCCGAGCTTTTTGTAAAGGTCAGGATCTTTGAAATCACCGGGAATGTAGTAGAGGCGCTTTACGAACTGATCCCAGGAAGCCGGATCAACATCGCCCGTTAAATACTGACGAATTTCCTGGCTTGTTCGCTGCCTGAAATCGTCGGAAGAAAACTGTTCGCGGGAGACGCCGATAATCGCGAATTCCTGGGGAAGCAATCTGCCTTTCGCAAGATTGTAAAGCGCGGGAAACAACTTGCGCTTGGTGAGATCACCCCCCGCGCCGAAGATAACCATGGCGCAGGGAGGTGCCGGCCGGCCGAGGGTTTCCTGGGACACCTGCGCTCGGTCAGAATTCTGTGTCAAGTTATCCTCCGCCTGTTTCCTCTATTTTGCGCGAATTATGCAAGCGCTTGTTGGATTGCTTGCTGCAAAGTTTTCAGCCCGCCTGCCAGATCGCCGGCAAGGTGCACGCGCAATGCTCGTCGGCCACGTGCGATCAAAACATTGAAGTCACCACGCGCTTGCGCAGCTTTCACGATTCCAAATGTATATTTCTTTCCCGGCACCGGGAGATCGGCAGCGTCGTCGCAAGTGATTTGCAGGAACACGCCAGTGTTCGGGCCGCCCTTGTAAGCTTGACCGGTGGAGTGAAGAAAACGTGGGCCGAAGCCGAGACAAGTTGCGACATATTTTTTATCTCGAACGGACTCGCGAATCGATTGCAGCTGCGCACGATTTGGCTCGTTTCTTTCAATGTATCCGAGCACGGCGAAATAATCGCCTGCCTTCAGGCGATTCACGTGAGCGCGCAAGTATTCGGTCAAGGTGGCGTGTTTCCCTGCCGCTTGTTTCAGGGCTGTCGCGCTTTTGTCGTCAGAGTAGAGCTTGACGCCCTTTTCTTCGTAGAAGGGAGTTTCCTGAGGAAGCGAGCCGGTCTTCTCATACTCGTCGGTTAGTTTGCGCGTTTCGATTTTGCTGGCTTCCACATCGGGCTGGTTAAAGGCATTGATTCCGATGATCGAACCAGCTACGGAGGTGGCGATTTCCCAGCGGAAGAATTCCTGCCCCAGCTCGTAGTTGTTCGCAACTGGGATGCGCACAACTGGTTGGCCAGCTTTTTCCAGAGCAGAAATTCCGGCATCTTGTTTTGGATCTGCGCCATCTTGGAGCCTGACATAGGCGAAGACGCGATCTTTGCCGTAAACTTCCGGCGCGCCAATGGATTCACGATCCACAGGAATCAAACCCTTCCCTTCTTTCCCCGTGGACTCAGCCAGAAGCTGTTCCAGCCACGCTCCGAGGTCAGAAATGCCTGGCGAAGCGAAAATAGTTACTTTATCTCGGCCACTTTTCTGTAGCGTTCCCAGAATCGCGCCAAGAATTACGCCGGGATTTTCGTCGGCCGGAACTACCGAAGCGCAAGCCTGCACCATTTCTTCGGCGCGGTCGAGAAACTTTGGCACATCCACGCCCTGTATAGCCGCCGGAATCATTCCGAAATTTGACAGCGCGGAATACCGTCCGCCGATGCTAGGCACGCCGTAGAAAACATGGCGGAAGCCGTGACTTTCGGCAACCTTCTGCATTTGCGAGCCCGGGTCGGTAGTGGCGATGAAGCGCTTGCCCGCTTCGGCAGCGCCCACCGCTTGCTTCACTTTTTCGTAGAAATATTGTTCGAAGATATTGGGTTCCAGCGTGGTCCCCGATTTGCTGGCCACAATAAAAATGGTTTTGGCCATATCGATCTTGCTCTCAAGCGTGCGGATCTGAGCGGGATCCGTGGAATCGAGGATATGAACCTCGGGATATCCATCGATCTTTCCAAAGGTTTTCCCGAATACTTCGACGCAAAGGCTGGAGCCACCCATGCCAAGCAGAACGAGATGCGTGAAACCTTCTGTATGGATTTCCTCGGCAATCTTCTTGAAGCCAGCATCGTGGGCAATTTGTTCTTCCACGATACCGAGCCATCCCAGCCAGTTGGCTTCGTCTTTATTGGTCCACAAGGAAGCGTCGCGAGCCCACAGCCGCTTCACTTTATTGTTTTTTTTCCAGTCCTCTATGGTGGACTTCACATTTTGGCCGAGATCATCTGGCAGATGGTAGGCGAGATTATTTACCGCCGACGGGGCCGGTTTCTGAGTATGTTTGCTCACGGCAGCAAGAAGTTTGTCGAAGGCGTCTGCAAATAGCTTCACGCCGTCTTCGGTGAGCTTGTCGGTGGCGTCCTTCATGGAGATGCCCACCTGCGCGAGGGTGTCCATCGTTTCGCGCGCATCGGCGATGTTTTCTTCCAGACTCGCACGAGGTTTCCCGTGGTTTCGAAACGCGTCGAAGGTTGCCGGAGGAATCGTGTCCACGGTGTCCGGGCCGATCAATTCTTGCACGTAATAGGTATCGGGAAAGGAGGGATCCTTGGTGCTGGTGCTGGCCCACAAAACGCGTTGTGTTTGCGCCCCGCGTGCGGCCAGCGCCGCCCAGCGCGGGCCACTGAATATTTTCTTGTAACTCTGATACGCCAGCTTGGCATTCGCAATGGCGACTTTGCCCTTCAACTTGCGCAATTTTTGTTGTTGAGCGGGATCGTTGGTCTTCTTGATTTTGTCTTCCAGCTGGCTATCGATCAGGGTATCGATGCGGCTGACGAAGAAACTCGCCACGCTGGCAACGCGGCTCAAATCACCGCCCTTCTTGGCAAACTCTTCCAGACCGGAGATGTAGGCTTCCGCCACGCGCTCATAAACATCCTGGGCGAACAACAAAGTCACGTTGATATTGATGCCCTCGCTGATGAGCTGTTGAAAAGCAGGTAGGCCTTCTTTGGTGCCGGGAACTTTAATCATGGTATTGGGGTGGCCCACAAGACCCCAAAGACGGCGAGCTTCGTCCAAAGTTTCCTGGGTCTTGTGCGCGAGATAAGGCGATACTTCGAGGCTCACGTAACCGTCGCGGCGCTTGGTTTGCTCGTACACTTGCTTAAAGGTATCGGTGGCGTCCTGAATGTCTTTCACCGCGAGGATATCGAAGATCGCTTTGGCATCCAGATCTTTTCTTTTCTCAAGTTCTTCCAATGCTTTCGTATAGTCGGTGCTGCCGGTGATCGCTTTTTCAAAGATGGAGGGATTGGAAGTCACCCCGCGCAGACCGTCTTCTTCAATCAGCCTTTTTAGTTCGCCCGTCGTGATCAGGCTGCGGCGGATGTAATCGAGCCAAACGGATTGGCCAAAGCCGAGCAAGGCTTTGAGCGGATTCTCAGTTGGTTTCCCTTCGCTGGATGCCGGAGTTGGTTTAGCGGTTGTGCTCATCTTAAGTCTCCCTTAACGGCTGAATTCCATTAGAGCTATGCGACTTTCGGATTATGCGGGACGGTTATCATTGCCGAGGCTCAGGTTCAGCACCTTCTAATTTACGACGCGAAAGGCGATTGGGCAACGTCCAATAGTAAAGCTAATGGGCAGGAGATGTCACTCTTCCAAAGCGCAAACGCTTATCCATTCTGAAAAGCACGCTCCCCATGCTATTAGAGTCCGCCTAAACGAATTTGGGTTCAATACCGAACGCGGATTTCTTGCGTTGGCTCTAACTGCAAAACAAATTTATGCGACTTTAACTTGGAAGGGATGCTTGGTGAGAGAAAAGATGCTTAGCGAAGCGAAGGGGACGATATACCAAGGGGCTCCATCTCGAGAAGCGCGCCACTATGCGGCCCACAGAAACGCGATTGAACGATTCCAGATCGATGTGTCGGTGTCCGCGATGAATGCGTGTCGCGCGTCCCAGGAATTCCTCCGGAGAAACAGGGGCGTCCAGCCCGTCTAGTGCATCACCCTTGGTGATTAACCACGCAACTTTCTCGCCGGGTCGAATACTTCGCGCGCGGCCAATCATGCGATGCACGAAAAAGCGGCCGTCTCGCTCAAAGAGGATCACCTGGCCGGCGGACACTCGTTCAAAATCGTAGCGCTTGATGAAGACCAAATCTCCGCAGCGTATCCAGGGAGTCATGCTTCCACCCAGCACTCGCAAGCACAGGGAACCCTGCGAGCGGATTTTCCTGGAGATCTCTGATACGGAACCTGCCGGGGTGACGACAGCACGCTGTTCTTCTGCGACGCGAATTTGCGAAACAGCGGCTGTAGCGGCCATTTTAGGGGGTCAATTCCACCGTCTGAGTCGCAATAACCTGGCCGTCAAGCGAAACGCGCGCGGTCCACTGGCCCATCAAATGACGTTGCTGGATCCATGTGCCGGCCACGGGGAGGGTCTGGATCGCGACCAAAGGTTCGTCGGTGCCCTGCTGTACGCCGAAAGCCATCTGAGTTTGTTGATACAAATTGCCATCGGGAAGCAGAATTTCCAGAGTTTGAACGTGGCTGCCCGCCGGTACGTTCTGCCAAGAAACTTTCACTTCCAGGTCGCGCGTCGCGGTGGCGCTGAAGCTTGTTTCATTGTCACAACTGGGAGCTTCCTTGTCGCAAAAAGAAAACGTAGCGCTCGGCGCAGCCGGCGGAGGTGTTCCTCCATCCGCTGAAGTCATCTGGCAACCGGCAAATTGTATAGCCACAAAAAGCGCAATTGCGGCGAGCAACATTGAGTTTCTATAAGACCGCGTGGCTGGGTGTATCAAGCGAAACATAGCGTCCTCATTTAGAATGGGATAACAAAAGCGTAAGCGCGTTGATCGGTGGCCGTTACATAGATGCGCGACAGCACTTCATCGATTGAGGGGTCGCCTACCGTTCCCATGCTCGCTCCTACGTTTGTAACCGCATTCTTGATGTCGGCTCCGGTCGTCAGCAGGAGCTCGTGGATCGTGCCGTCGCTGGAACCGACATACACATAGGATGATCCAGTGTACGAAATCGGTGCGGAAGGATTAGCAATTGTCGTGCTCCATACCTGGGCAAACATCACCGGCGCGGGCCGCGAAGTGTCAATCGTGAGCAGATGCACCGCAGTAGTGCCGGAAAAAATCACGATATACGGCGGCGTGGCGTTTAGGACCACCGGGTAACTGACCATAGGACCATCCGTGGATGCGTAGGAAGCTATGGTGGCTCCCGTGGTCGGATTGATAGCATAAATTGTGCTGTTCCCCGCAGTGCAGGTCATCCCTACAAGAGAATCACCGACCGTACCCAGGAACAAAACGTCACTGCTGAAGGTTAGGGTGGGCGATGCGTCGATGTCGCCAAGGTTGGCGATCGCTTTTGTGGCGCCGGTAGTCGGATTGATCTGCCAAAGACTGGGCTGCGAAGTGCCGCAGGCGCTTCGGCTGGTGACCCAAATGACGCTGTGAACGTAATCAACCAGCGGCGTCGAGTTGATGATGTCCAAATTCTGCGCGGTCATGCTGTTGGTGACCATGATTGGCCCGGTCAGAGGAGACCACGAGAGGTTTGCGCCGGTATTGCCGTTCAATCCGAAGATCTGATTTCCGGTTGTTGTTCCGGTGTTACGCGTACCAAAGAAAACCACATCATTCGATCCGCCGGCTACGGATTTCAGTTGCACAGACGGGCCACCTTGAAGAGACAGAGTTCCAGTTGTTATGGGATTTACCACCCAGTCGATTACACCAGTATCCGTATTGACGGCGTATATCAACCCGTCCTGGTCCGTCACATAATCGATATCTTGCCCGGTGGACGAGGATGCCGCATCGATTACAGGTGAACGAGAAGCTATGGAACCACCAAGCGATATCGGAACAAACTCTCGCAATCCCGTCACGGCATTTATAAAAAATAACAGGTCCGTCTGCGATCCCATCGCTGCAACTGACCCGGGGATCAGCGACGGGCTCGCCAGGTCCGTTGCGAACGTTGCGGCGATCCACTCCGTGTTCTGCTGAGCGGCAACCGTAGCCGCCGGAGTTGCTGAGATTTCCTCGGTGTATGTCGAACCGTTCGATATCGGTTGGTCCGAGTAATAGTTCGAACTATCGCGCAAAAATACTTTATAGAAATATGTCGTTCCGTTCGCTGGCGCGCCACCAGGGGAAGCACACGTGTCCGTCGTGGCGTTATCCGTAAAGGTTGTTTGCCCGGACGCGTCATCGAATACCACCGTTCCGGTACCGACTGTCGCGCACAGTCCTGGATCCGTGGTGTCAGTCGGCACGGAACCTTTATCTACCGGGGAGCTCGTACGACGGAGGATAAGTACGCCGGTATATTTTTCAGCGCCAACTGCTGTACCGATTAGCGTGGGAATATTCCAATGCAGAGTGACACTTCCATTGCCTGGCGCTGCCGTCAGCCCAGTCACATTCTGAACGAAGGTTACCGTCAGTTCTGGAGATGTTGCGTTGCTAGCTTCCTTGGATCCAAAAACGGTTGTGCTAGTGTCCGGCGCGCCTTGATCTTCTATTAGCCATCCGTAGTTCGCACTGCCGTTGTACCAGTTCTGCACGTCCCCGGTAACGGTAAATGCCGCAGTCGTGCTGTTCTTTTTTACTTTTGCTGTGTCAGTGGCAGTAGTCGCGGCGTCGCCTCCAGCGGTAGCCCAAGCTGTGGTGGCCACTCGCGTATTCCAGGTTGCGGCGTTGGCCTGCCAAAAATCAGATACCGCGTACGCTCCGTACGTGACGCTAGCACTGGGAGGGGTAACCACGTTCAAAGTCAATGTTGCCGCCTTCACCCCCACATTGGGGATGCGCGACAGATCAAACTCAAGAAGTGCATTCTGATTTGCACCGCTTATTCCTGAAACCGTAAGCGTATTTCCCACCTCATTGACCGATGGCGTTAACTGTAGAAGAGTCGCATCTTCGCCGCGTGCCTGCGAGTCTGTACCTGATTTCTGCAATACGATTTGTTCCCGCGCAATCACAGGAGCAGCGATCAAAAGCGCAGCCACTAAAGCGCACCACCGGCACCAGCACGCTTGAGTTCCGATCACCGGGTCTTGTCTAAACATGGCCCTATTGCCTCCCGCTAGTTTCAATGAAATTCGGCCTTACGAACGCCGCGGCGCGGCGTTGCAGACTGCACCTTGGCCCGGCAGCTTCCCGCAAGCGAGCGCCAAGGTTTCATAAATCGGTTCGGAAACACACTGCGGTTTGATGTAAGTTCGTTTCTTCTTCCGATTTTTTCCTTCGGCGTTCGAGATTCTTTGTATTCTCTCCATCATTCCCCTGGGGTCACTTTCAGTTACCGCCAATCTGAACTTCCGGCGCCGCGATCGGCAACGGAATTGAGCACGAATTCTTACTGTTTGGTTTTTGGGCATGCATCGCACTGATGGGATTGGCCATGCCGGCAATCCGCGCATTCAGCTCAGCCAATTCGCAGGCGCGTTCGTACGCTCCCAACAAATCTCCACCTTCCATCTGGGCCAGCCCCGGGCAACGCTCGCAGTATTGCCGAATCGAACATTTTGAACAGACCGGCAATTGCGATTCGCGAACCGCGCGCACTCGATTCATTTCCTCGGATCTGAACCAAATATCCTCAAATGTTTGCTTTCGCAGATTGCCGGTAGCCACCGGCATCTGTACACACGGAAAAACGTCGCCGTATGGTGAGATGTAGCAACTGTTATGCCCAGCGCTGCACGGAATATCTTCATACGCTTGGCTTTCCATGCCGCTGGATGTCGCACTGCCTATCGAGATCATTTCCGCTTCCAGACTGTTCGGTGAACATGCCCGCGGATTCAGGCTCGCGTCCTGCAGAATAGGCAACAATTCTTTGGTCGAGCTTCGCAACTGCAGCAGACTCCTATCTCCGTCCATTTTCGGAGTAATGGTCATGTCTAGAACGTAGGGGACACCGAGTTCGGCTGCGAGCGCTTGCACGTTTCGATAAGCCGTCAGGTTCTGTTTCATCAGCGGACACGCAATCTTCACCAGCAAGCCCTGCGCCTGAAGGAATCGAATGGCGGCTAAAGTTCGTTCCAAAGAACCGCGAACCTTTGTAATCGCGTCGTGAACTTCGGGCTCCGCACTGTAAATACTGATCTGAATCTTTCGCACGCTCAACTCGCGAAGCTTCCGCGCTCGTTCGAGGTCAATCAGAAGCGCGTTGGTTTTCAGGCTGATATCGAAGTGAAGCGAGCGCGCAAACTCCAGCAGCTCGAAAAGGTCTGCGCGCAGGAAAATTTCGCCGCCGCTCATAGTGAGAAACAAGGTGCCGCTCTGCGCCAACTGCTCCAGCACATTCTTGATTTCCTGCGTCTTCATCTCGCCGTGATCTTCGTGATCCAGATAGCAGTGGATGCACCGTTCGTTGCAGCGATAGGTCAGATCCAGGTGGACGCTCCAGGGGAGGTGGTGTTGCACCGTCCTGCGAATCAAGCCGTCCATCACGGGAGTGTTCGGCATGCCTATCCCTTGGCCTCGGGCGCCACGAACATGAGTTGTTTTTCGCCTAACGCCGCTAGCAGTTCTTCCAGGTCAGCCCTAGCGGTTTCTCGGGCCACCTCATATTCCGCGGAGATTCTTTCCACTAGCTCGTCCAACGTTTTGCCTTCGGCGTGTTTCCAAAAAAGGCTGGCTGTCTCGTTCAGCTCATGCACCTGGCTATCTTGCGGCGAAATAATCACCATCGCGCCGTCAACTTCTCGCCATGCAAGCTTTGGGTTCCTCGTGATTGCTCCGCTCATGCTGCGATCACCTTCCAGAATTCAGCGTTCCGGCGAAAATAAAGCCGGTGGCAAGGTATTTCTTCAATCATCCCCAGCAAAGTGCGCAACAGAGTTTCATGCGCGCTTTTTTCGCTGGCGAAAAATAGAACGCAGGGCAAGAGAGCGCGCAGAGCTTGCTTCACAGAAAGAATTTCCACGCGTTCTTCGGTGGCCTGCTTCAGGAGATAGAAACTTGCAACGGGAAACAGACAGTTTTGGCCAGCCGCTCGGAATTCTCCCCAGAAAGGCGTGCCGTGGGCCTGCCAGCATCCGTTGGAATAGCGGATTAGCGAAATTTCGTCGGTAAGCACGCTGCCTTTGGGAGACAGAGAAGCAACCGTGCTCTTCCCCGCGCCCGAGCGCCCGAAAAATATGTAGGCGCGGCCGTCGCGCACTACCGTGGCGCCATGCAAAAGGAATCCACGCTGAGGCAGAAGCACCATGGTCAACAAAATGCGCAGCAACGAATCCAGCGCGTATTCGTGACGCACGCCATGAAATTCAGCGCCCTGCGATCGCAGAACAATTTTCGCGCCCTCGAGCAGGTATGAGAATTCCCCGCTCTCTTTGGCTTGTTTTTCTCTCTTTTTCAGAACGATGGGAAATCCGTTTTCAGAATTGTGCGTAAATTCCCGGTAGCGCCGGGAGGCCGGTTCGAGAAGAGCTTGTTCTCGAATGAAAAGCGAAAGTGGAACGCTACCGATGGATATGTGCAGTGGCACACAACCATCCAGCATCCCTACTCCGTCCGTTTTTCCTAAGTGCATTGGCGGTTACGCTTGCGACTGCGGGATCGGGGGTATCCACGCAGTTCCCCCAAACTGTGCAAATTCGCCCACTCAACATGGGCTGTCTACAGCCAGTCTCGTTTGGCATGGCGCAACGCGTCAACGCTGATACGCGGTCTACGTTCGTACTTGTCAATATCCATGCGGAAACTTGACTCAATGGTTGAAAGGAATGAGTTTTTACCCTTTTCTTGCGATAAAGCCGTATTTTCGCAAAAGCCGGAGTGGTCGTAGGACCATGTAGAGAGGCGACAATATACCCGGTAAACGTATCATTTCGTAGTCTTCTTCGGCGGGAACCACGGAAAGTCGTACACCGTAACGCCATCCCTGCAGAGTTCCCGACAGCATTCGGCGACGAAAGTTGAGCCGGCCCTTCGCATTCAGCGAAATGTAGTTTCGCCTCATACGCGCTGCGCAAACCTCCGATGCCAGATCGTTCGCAGTGCGGTCGGCTTTCAATCTGACCAGAATTTCATTAGGAAGCGGCGTCTGCATAAGGTTTTTTGCAAGCAAAAGCGCGACATGAAGCATCCGTTCTGAACGGAGAGCTTTCGCGCGCTCAATGGTCGCACTCCAATCCAGGCTGGGATAACCTTGGATCAACTCGGATATGTCCGCAATCCATGAAAACCGCTCCCAAAAATCTTTAGTGCCGTGAAGGCTGAGCACGATCAGAGCATCTTCCACCGAGAAGGTGGGAATTTCGCGCTCGTTGAGTCTCACAAACGTAAGACGTTTTGTAAAATCTTCCAGGTCTGGGACTTCAGGAAAATGACGCAGTGTTAATTCCGTGTGAAGCTCAACCAGGATGCGTCTTTTTTCATCGCGATAATTGTATTCACCCGGGATCACCGAAGACGGAACGCCCGAAGAAACAATCCACTCGAACCGTGGCCGATATCCCAGCCCCAGCATCACCTCATTTGCTTTCGGCAAGTCGCTTTGGCCGACAATGATGTCAAGGTCTTCAAACTGGCGCAAGGTCATGTCGCCGTACGCTTGCACCGCCAGCGCCGGACCTTTGTACGCAATCGCCTGAATTCCGCGCAAATGAAAAAGATCAAAAATCTTGGTGAGTTCCGCAGTCAGGAATAGACAGCCTATGGTATTTGCGCGACAGGCATCTTTCAGCCGGTCCAAAACCGGCGACGGTACCGCGCCGGCTGGAAGCGCTTGCAATTGGCGGCCAAGCAGCGGAGTGACAGAATTCTCTTCCGCTTGATCGAGAACGTAGTCCCAGTCAAGGTTTCCATTCAATAGTGCCACGATCTGTTTTGCGGAAGCGGGGTCCATGCGGGTCCGAGCACAACACGCGAGTAGTTCTTTCTCGGGGCAAGCGGAGTCGCGAGCGGCGGAATTCATCAAGGTTCAGGCTACAATTTGAAGAGGAATTCTACGCTATTTCGCCATGATCGAACTCGGTTTCTTGCGCTAACCGATAACTTCAAGCAGCGATAGGCGGAACAAACGGAGCAAGCAGGCTGTGCATCTCGACGATCTTACTCCGTTTAAAGAGCCTGGTTGAAAACTCCTTGGCTCTAGCGGGGCCCGCGCACACACGGTCTGAAAATCCGCTGCGCGGTCGAACAGAAATTCTTGTGCGTTGCGGCGTCTTGGTAGGCTTGCGTTGCGCCAGTCCTCCGCAGCCTTACCAGTACGGCAGTCCAAAGCCGCCTGCCGCCGATCACTTGTTCCGTTACCGTGCTTTGTGCATTCGTCTGATACTGCCAGTTTTTTTCCACAAGGCCCGCTACTTCGATTCCCCACCTCTTACCGCTGCCGGCATTCACACGGATGTCTCTGCTAGCAACAGATTCAACGTCTAACTCCAGCTATTAGCGCAAACAGGCGTGGGCCCTGAATCACCTCAGTTTCATCCTCTTACGCTACTCATTGCATGGCCCTCGAATTCCTTGATTCGGCTTGCTGCGCGCCCGCACACACCTGTACCGAAAAGACTCAGGAAACCAAACCATATCCTGTCGTTATGCCACTGTTTCGGTGGTAAGAATTTCGCGCAGCTTGGATAAAAGCGTTGCCATGGTGAATGGCTTTTGAAGCAGCACAGCATCCATGTCCAAAATTCCGTGATGTACCACGGCCTGATCGGTGTATCCAGACATATATAGAACCTGAATCTTTGGACGAATGCGCTTAACGCGATCCGCCAATTCCCGGCCGCTAATACCGGGCATTACCACGTCGGTCATCAGCAAGTGGATTGTTCCGGAGTGCATGGCAGCCAGTTCGAGAGCGGTATGGCCGTCTTCGGCTTCAATCACGGTATATCCGCTCATCTCGAGATATTCGCGCGCCAACTCGCGCACGCCTTTTTCGTCTTCCACCAGTAGAATCGTCTCGGTTCCGCGGCGCGATGACGGAAGATCGCTGCGACGATCGCGACCGGGTTCTTCCACGTTTTCAACCATCGGCAGATAAATCTTGAAGCTTGTTCCGCGGCCGGGTTCGCTGTACACCCAAACATAGCCGCCGCTCTGTTTCACGATGCCGTAAACGGTTGCCAAGCCCAGTCCTGTTCCTTTGCCCTTCTCTTTCGTGGTGAAGAATGGCTCGAAGATATGCGTTTGCGTTTCGGCATCCATGCCGCAGCCGTTGTCGGTGACAGCGAGCATCACGTATTTGCCCGGCGAGAGCACTGCCGGAGGCCGCGCATAGGAAGCATCCAATTCCACATTGGCGGTTTCTATCGTAAGCCGGCCGCCCTGCGGCATGGCGTCGCGCGCGTTCACAGCCAGATTCAATATCACTTGCTCGATCTGGCTGCGGTCTGCCTTGATTAAACCCACATCCGATGCGGAAGAAGTTTCGAGTTGAATGTCTTCGCCAATGAGCCGGCGCAGAATTCGTTCCATGTCCGCTAAAATGCTTTGAACGCTGATCACTTTCGGCGCCAACATCTGTTTGCGGCTGAAAGCGAGGAGTTGCCGCGTAAGAGATGTGGCTCGTTGAGAGGCGGTTTGAATTTGTTCCGCATTACGGCACAGCGGATCGCCTGCCGGCAGACGTTCCGCGAGCAAATCGGCATAACCCTGAATGACCATGAGAAGATTGTTGAAATCGTGCGCGATTCCCCCGGCTAAGCGTCCCACGGCTTCCATCTTCTGTGACTGGCGTAGCTGCTCTTCGAGCTGTTTGCGATCCGTGATATCCAAAGCCATGCAAATCGCGCCTTGTAGGTGGCCGCCGGCATCGCGAAGAGGCTCCACGTGGCAAGCATAAGAGCCTCCTTTCCATTCAATATGGAAAGTGGTGGGCTCGCCGGCGATGGCTCGGCGATGCGCAGCGATGGGAGTGAAGCTCTGATCCGAAGACTCAAAATATTCCAACAGCGACATCCCCACGATCTCGTTCGGTTTTAGTCCCAGGCGCGTCAGTCCTGCTCCCAGCGCCGAAGTGAATCGGAGATCGGTGCCCACGGTCCAAAGCACAGCGGGCAACTGCTGAACCAAGACGCGCAGGCGCGCTTCGCTCTCTCTTATTTTTTCTTCCGAGCGTTTGCGCTCGATGGCCATGGCGATCTGGCCGCCGACCGAAGCCAGGAATTCCAAATCGCGCTCGGTGTACGCATTCTCGTCTTCGTAATGCTGAACCACCAGGACGCCGATCGTCGCCGCCGGCGTTCGGAGAGGCACGCCCAGCCATGACGGGGACGGCGTACCAACGAGTTCGACTTCGTCTTGCGCTGCCAGCTTGTCGAACGCCTTTTGCGGAATCAGCATCGCGTGTTCTTTGTGAAAGACATACGCGGTACAGCTTCTTCCAACTTGCTGCGGAGGCGGGGCTACGTCATATTGGTCGGCAAAGAACGGAAAATGAAACATCTGAGTGGAAGGCTCGTATAGGGCTACGAAACAATTTTCAGCGTAGAGAACTCTCTTAAGCGCGATGTGAATCAGCTTTAGTAAATCGTCCAGGTTATCGGTCGCATTTACGGCGTGAATGATTTCAAAATTAACCTGGCGTTCAAGCTCGGCACGTTTCTTACTGGTGATATCTTCGACCGTGCCTTCGTAGCAGGCGATCTTGCCTCGCGAATTTCGAATGGCCCGGGCATTTTCGGAAACCCAAATCTTCGCGCCATCCTTTCGACGCAGTTGATATTCGAACTGTTCCACCACGCCCTGCTGTTCAATGCGGCGCTTGAATTCTTCGCGCAGGTCGCGATCGACGTATAACTCCTGGTCCACATTTTTCACTTCCCGCATCATTTCCGCGCAACTTGCGTACCCGCACATCCGCGCGAGAGCTGGATTTAGGCTTAGAATGCGTCCCTGCGGCGTGGTCTGAAAGATTCCCTCAACCGCGTTCTCAAACAGCATTCGAAGTCTTTCTTCGGCGCGATGCTGGGCGTCTTCGGCGCGACGGCGCTCGGTGATATCTTCGTACATGCCGAAGCAGCCGATCTGCTTTCCGTTTGCGATTAACGGCACGCCGACGATTTGAACATCCACCATCGAACCATCATTTCGGCGCCGTTTTGCTTCCAGACGCACTACTTCGCCGTTCATGGCGCGTTTGGTGAGATCGAGCGCTTCGCTCGCCTCCCGAGCGGGAGCCAGCAACAAATCGATTTCCGTTCCCACAATTTCGGATTGCTGATAACCAAAAAGAGTTTCAAATGCCGGGTTGCACAGTTGCACGCGGTGGTTGGCATTCAGAACCACGATAGCCAGCGGATTATTTTCCGTCAGCGCGTGGATGTAGGCGTCGTGCTCCGCGACTTTTTCTTCCGCCGCGCGCCGTGCGCTGACGTCCTGCGCCGCCATCAGTATGGCTTCGCGGCCAGCGAAGGAAATCCGTTGGGTGGTGACTTCTACGTCGAACACCTGGCCATTCTTGCGCTGATGGCGCCACTGCCCGCGGAAAGTCAATTCTGTGGGGTTCTTGCGGACGGCTTCTAGGACACGCGGAACCTCGTCGACCGGACGTATGTCTGTAAGGTGCAGGCCCAGAATTTCATCGCGCGTGTATTGATATTGATGGAGGGCTGCGGCGTTCGCGTCGAGAAAGAGAAGCGTTTCGACGTCGTAAATCAACATAGGCTGGGGATTGTTGGAAAATAACAGCGGAGAGTCGACACTGTGGGAACTTTTGCGGGACGCCGAGCGCTCCCCTGCGGGCCGCGCTGGGTCGGGAAGATGCGTGTCTGGCGCGCTTGGCGCGCAGGCGTCTTTGTCGGTGACGGCGGATTTTAGCTTGCTCGACATAATTCGGAACGGGACAATCGGGCGCCCATTTCGCCCGATATCCAGTTATAGAGCGGGGCGGCGAGGTCAACAATAGTACCGACGTACCGATTGCGCACATTCCATGACACTTAGGAACAGGCCGAACGGCCAGCGTGCCGCGCGAAAGTGACGAATTGTGTGTGTTTTATTGGGGTTTTGGCGGCTCCGGGAGTTTGGGGGGTTCGGAGATGGCTTGGCCGTCTTTGCGAGGGTCGGAGGCGCCGAAGTTTACTCCGGTGGCAAAGTCGCGGCGAACGGCTTGGCCTCCGCCAACCTGCTGAGCGAAATTGCCGAGGAGTTCGATCTGGTGACCGCGCCGCGTAAGCTCGGTACGGATGTCGGCGGGAAAGCGATCTTCCATCATTACGTCGCATCCGGTGAAAGTATATTTCGTAAATCTCGGCGCTTCGAGCGCGTCCTGGATGTTCATGCCGAAGTCCACGATGTTGGAGACGAATTGCGCGTGGGCTTGCGCCTGATTGAAGCCACCCATGATGCCGAAGGCGATGCGCTCCTGGCCGCGCGTCATGAATCCGGGAATGATGGTGTGCAGGGAACGTTTGTGACCGGCCAAGGCGTTGGGCGATTTTGGATCGAGGCTGAAGAGGCCGCCGCGATTTTGGAGCGCGAAGCCAGTCCCATCAGCGACTACTCCGGAACCAAACCCGGAATAATTGCTTTGGATCAGCGAGACCATGTTGCCGTCGCGATCGACCACGGTGAGATATGTGGTATCGCCCTTGGTTGGAAACTCCGGCTCGCCGGGTGCGACGTCACAATTTGCTTTGGCCATGTCGATTAACTTGGCGCGCTGGGCTGCGTATTCTTTGGAAAGCATTCCGGCAACTGGAACCGTGGAGAATTTCTGGTCGGCGACGTAGCGAAGCAAGTCGGCATAGGCTAGTTTTTTCGCTTCGATCATCACGTGCGGAACGTCGGCGGGATTGTGGAAATCGTGGAGCGAGAACGTCTCCATGATATTGAGCATTTCGAGAGTGGCGATTCCCTGCCCGTTGGGCGGAATTTCGTAAACGGCCCAGCCGCGATAGGTAGTGGAAATGGGCTCGACCCATTCGGCGGAGAAATCGGCGAGGTCTTCGAGAGACATCGTTCCACCGAGCCTGGTTGAGGTGGCTACAATGCGGCTGGCGATTTCGCCTTTGTAAAATGCGTCGCGGCCGCCAGAAGCAATTTGTTCTAGCGAATGCGCCAGATCCGGGTTGCTGGATATTTCTCCGAGACGGGGGGCACGGCCGTCGATCAAAAATGTTTTGGCGGCGTTTGGATCGGTTTGCAACTTTTCCTCGCTGGAGGCCCAATATTCGGCATCGAGTTCAGGTACGGGAAATCCGTCTTTTGCGTAATGAATGGCGGGAGCGAGAACTTCTGGAAATTTTTTTGTGCCGAGACGCGAGAGAAGTTTGGACCAGCCGTCCACGGCGCCAGGAACGGTGACAGAATCAATACCGCTTTGCGGCATCGAGGTGTCACCTTTGCCGTGGAGAAATTCGATGGATAGTTTGGCGGGGGCCCAGCCGCTGGCGTTGAGTCCGTAAAGCTTGCCGGTCTTGGCTTCGTAAACGATGGCGAAGAGATCGCCGCCGATTCCGTTCATCATGGGTTCCAGGACGCCCATCGCGGCGTTGGTGGCAACGGCTGCGTCCACTGCGTTGCCGCCGTGGGCCAGGATCATTGCGCCAGCTTGCGCTGCCAATGGACTTTCCGCGGCGACGATTCCATTTTGGGAAATGACCATGGAGCGGGCTTGCGTGCGGCTTTGGGTGTGAGCGGTCATGGTGATAAGCGCGATGGCCAGAAGAAAGAGCGCCGAATATTTCATATGGCTGGCCCGAGTCATGTGCTTCGCCGGAAGGATATGCGAATTTGTTGTCTTCCACAACGGCGGCGGATGTGAAAGCCGCGGAAAAGCAAGGTTGCAATTTTGGGGGCGGAAAAGTGCGGATTTGCGAACTCTCTAATATGCATTCTGCCCCGGTTAAGAAATTTCCCCGCCGTTTGTTTTGAGTGAGTTAGGTCGAATTCTGTTTGTGCGTCTGTGCCGGTTAGAAGTGCTATGACCACTTCTTGAAAACGAATGCAAAAAGTTAGATTTTTTGGAGCGGGAGAGGCTTTTTTATGGCCGGGGAGTGGAAGAAATAGTCGGGACCGTTGGGCTCTTTTGGGCCTTGGCGAAGCGTTCGAAACTTTTCTATTTTAATCACGAGCGACGGTAGCAGGCCATTTTATGAAAGACAAGGGTTGGAGGAATTAGTGTGCGCGGTGCAGTTTGTTCCTGTTTTGGGAAGGAGATCGATTGCAACCATCGCGACGGCAAAGCCCATTTAGCGGGCAGAACGGGCGGGCCGTCACGTGCGCGACGGAAGGGCGTAAAGGTTTAACGGGTTAGGTTTGCGCGCTGCGGGGTGTAGGTCGCGACTCGATGTGACCGGATGTAAAGGAACCACGCGAGAAACAAAAACAGAAGAATGGCCACAACTGCGCGGGGATTGGATTTTTTTCTGCCGCGACGCGACTCGCCGTGGACCTCGCGGACGGTGAACGATCCCCTATACTTCTTCGCCACCGCCCACCTCACGTTGGTTTGAAAGCATTTTATTATGTCACGGCTTAAAGCCGTGACCCACAATTCCACTGCGATTACGCAAGCCCAACCTTCCTGAACGCAGCGATGAGTAGAAGGAGTCCAGGCGACGCGCGTGTTTACGTGGCTGCGCACGGTGGCGTAAGATACGACGCAAGTGACTGACTCCTTGCCCATTATTGGCCGGATGGTTTCGCATTACCGCATCGTTGAGAAACTGGGCGGTGGAGGAATGGGTGTCGTTTACAAAGCCGAAGACACCCGGCTGGACCGCTTTGTGGCGCTGAAATTTCTGCCTGATAGCCTGGCACAAGACTCGCAAGCTCTGGGGCGATTCCGCCGGGAAGCCAAGTCCACCTCCGCACTAAATCATCCCCATATCTGCACGATTTACGACATCGGGGAAGAAGGCGGCCGCGTTTTCCTGGCCATGGAATTTCTCGATGGTGAAACTCTAAAGCATCGCATCGCCAATAAGCCGCTTCCCCTCGACGAAATCCTCGAGTTGGGGATACAAATTACCGAGGCGCTGGACGCAGCACACGCACGTGGCATCGTTCACCGCGACATTAAGCCGGCGAATATTTTCATCACCAAGCGCGGCCACGCGAAGGTTTTGGATTTCGGCCTGGCTAAAATGACCCCCGTCGCCGAAGGCATCGGCGTTTCCGGCCTTCCCACCGCAGACTCCCATGAGTTTCTCACGAGTCCCGGTTCTACTCTGGGAACGGTGGCATACATGTCACCGGAGCAAGCGCGCGGAAAACAACTTGACGCCCGCAGCGATCTCTTCTCACTCGGCGTCGTGTTTTATGAGATGTGCACAGGCGTGTTGCCGTTCCGCGGCGACACTTCCGCGGTTATCTTCGACGCCATACTAAATCGCGCCGCAGTCCCTCCGGTGCGATTTAATTCGGATCTGCCTTCCAAACTGGAAGAGCTGATCAACAAAGCGCTGGAGAAAGATCCCCAGCTGCGTTGCCAGAGCGCTGCGGAAATGCGCGCCGACCTTGAGCGACTGAAGCGCGATTCCAGCTCCGCGCGCCACGCAGCCTCGTCTGTGGATTTGGGTTCTGCGTCCGGAGTTTCATCCGCTGAATCGGCCCGGGGCTCTAGTGCGATCGCTGTTGCGGGTTCATCGCGACCTTCGTCAGCCCGAAAGTTGGCCGTGCCTAGTCTGATTTTCTTCACCGCCCTTCTCGCGCTTGCCGCGATGCTTTACCAGCGAGGATTTTTTCGCTCGGGTATGGCGGCAACCGCTTTCCAGAATTCGTCAATCACAAGTCTCACATCCAACAGCGACGTAACTCTGGCCCGCATCTCCCCGGACGGCCGCTACCTCGCCTACATTTCAAAAGCGCGCGGACACCACAGTTTGTGGGTGCGCCAAATGGACGTTCAAAGCGCGGTTCAGATAGTTGCTCCCGGGACGGAGATCATCGTGGACGTGACGTTCACTCCTGACGGGAACTTTTTGGACTTCATAACCGGCGGCGCAAACGATTTACACACGAAGATGTACCAAGTTCCGGCTCTCGGTGGCGCGCCTCGCCAATTGCTTGATCAGGCAGACACCGGCGTGTCCTTCTCGCCCGACGGGCGCCAGATGACCTACGCGAATTTTGATGTCCCGTCCGCCGAGGGACGCGTAATCCTGGCGAACGCGGACGGCGGCGGCGTGAGAGAACTCGCAACACGGAAAGCTTCCGGAAGCTTTGACACGGCCGGCTATTGGAAAGTTCAATGGTCGCCTGATGGGCATCGCCTTGCTGCAGGAGTATACGATGCCGATCTCAGCGGAAACGGCTACAAGCTAATTGAAATTGATGTTGCGACCGGCACTCAAAAATCAATGCGAGGTCCGAATTGGCGTTACATCACTGATTTCACCTGGCTCCCCGACGGCAGCGGAATTCTGCTCTCGGCGAGCGAAAGGGCCGGCGGAAATACGCAGCTCTGGATTGTCAGCTATCCGCAAGGGAGAGTGCGCCGCATCTCCAACGACCTAAGCACGTATCAGTCAATTTCGCTATCGCGGGATGGGCGGACGATTGTTTCCGCGCAGGAGAATCTCACCGGCGAAATTTGGGTGGGTCCGGCTAATTCTCCGGACGAAGCAAAACAAGTGTCGCTGGGCAAAGGGGATGGCCTGTATGGAATCGCCTGGACTCCTGATAACCGAATCGTGTACACGACCATTCGGTCAGATAATCGGGATCTCTTCATCTCCGATGCGGATGGAGCAAATGCCCGCCAACTCACGTTTGACCGCCGATCAAAAGGGGGGCCTGCGGTGTGCGACGCCGGCCGCGCAGTTGTGTATGTATCTAACTCCGAAGGCGAATTGCATATCTGGAAGCTCGACCTGCAGAGCAGCGTCTCGAGTCAACTCACTTATGGGTTGGGGAGTCAGGACGATCCGGCCTGTGATTCCTCTGGCCAATGGGTGATGTATAAAGGACAAGGCCCTCAAGATTCAAAAGATACCTCCGCAAGCCCGGACAGTGCCGTAGTGGGATCCCACATTTTCAAAATACCGATTTCAGGCGGAAGGCCTGTGCGAGTTTCCGATCGGGATGCGACCATGGGACCAATGGTCTCCGTCGATGGCCGACACGTAGCATTTCAATCGATCGGCAAGAACGGAAAACTCGTAGCGGTAAATATTGAAGATGGCGTCGAATCGAAATCCGATCTGGTACTAGCCGAGACCTTCGAGCCCTTGAATCGTCTGGCGCGCTGGATTTCGAGCCAGCATTCCGTTGCATTCGTGGACATTCGTACAGGTGTGCAAAATCTTTGGATGAAACAGCCAATCGCCGGCGCACCCGAGAAACAATTGACGCACTTCACTTCCGGCGTGATTTGGGACTTCCGCTATTCGCCCGACGGAAAATTCATTGCTATGGCCCGCGGGACAGATTCAAGCGATGCCGTGCGCTTCACCGATACAGGCAATTGAGATCAATCGACGCGAAGGCTCCGCGAATATTCCGTCGAGAGGAAGGGTGCGCTACCTAGACTTTATATGGCCCGGTTAAAAACGACGAATCACAATGTGACCTATAAGGATATTGGATTCGATCATTTTAGCGAAAATTAAAAGTGGAGACTGGCATGCGGAAATTGGGAATGTTCAATCATGTTTCGGTGGATGGGTACTTTGTGGATGCGAAGGGGGACATGAGTTGGGCGCACAGTAAGCCGGATGTGGAGTGGGAGGCGTTTATTGCGGGGAATGCGAGCGGCGAAGGCGAGCTATTGTTTGGCAGGATTACCTACGACATGATGGCGAGTTTCTGGACGACGGCGCAGGCGATCAAGAGTATGCCTGCGGTAGCGGCTGGGATGAACAGCATGCCGAAGGTGGTGTTTTCGAGGACGATGGACAAAGCGCCGTGGAACAACACGACGGTGGGGAAAGGCGAGTTGGCGGCGGAAATAGGGAAGACGAAACAAGCGTCGGGCCGGATATGGTGATTTTGGGGAGCGGGAGCATCGTGTCGCAATTGGCGGCGGAAGGATTGATTGATGAGTTTCAGATCGCAGTGACACCGGTCGCGCTGGGGAAAGGCCGGACGTTGTTTGAGGGCGTGAAGGAAAAGTTGAATTTGAAGTTGACGAAGTCGCGGGTGTTTGGGAACGGGCATGTGGTGTTGTGGTATGAGCCGCTGAAGTAGGTGGGGCTTGGGCAGTGGCGGGCGAGCTTGGTTGCACTTCCTAGCCGTGGGTTTGGATGTACTCGCAGCGGAATTGCGGGTCACGGCTTTAGCTTTAGCCGTGACATAAAGAACGCTTTTAGAACCTATTTCCTTACGGCGGAATTCTTGCCGTGCCTGTGCTTCCGTCACGGCCCGCGCTCGACCCACCGAACATCCTTTTGTCGCGGGTGAGCGTATCCATGCTTAGCGGCAAAGCGAAGGCTTGCGCGGGTGAAGCGGAATGCGAACGATTGGGAATTCTGTTCCCAGCGCTTACACGCTGGGCTAACTTCTGTCACCCCTATGGCGCTCGTGACAAATATACCGGCGCTTACTTTTGTTCGGCGGGGGTGGCGTTGGCGGGGCCGTCGCCTACGATCTCAAGGACTGCTTCGGAATCTTTGGCGCCGTCGTAATGAATTTGTTTTCCGAAATGGGTGACGAAGCTGCCGGCGGGCATGGGAACAGTCTTATCGGGATCAAATTTTGCTCCGGTGCCGACCCACCACCTCCCCGAGATCACAGTAATGAAACGGTCGTGTGGGTGCCAGTGCGGATGGCTCATGTGATTCGGAGTCCATTTCACCAGCACAATGTACAGACCCGGCTTCGAGGGATCGCCGTGCAGCACGGCCATCTTTGCGCCGGTGGGATCATCTTTCCACTGAATCTGGTCCGGTAGTTTGTAGGCGAGGACTTTCGGATCGAGACTGATGGCTGCGGGCGCGGGTGTTTGCGCGGAGCCGCCCGACACCATGGACGCCACAAACATCGCGATGACAATTGCTGCTTCCCCTAAGTGGTGTATGTGAATCATGGACATGAAGTCCTCCGTGGAACTTTAGATTCTTTTGCCGGTTGTCGTCGGCAAAGACGAATTGTCTGCGATTTTCGATTTAGGTTCCATCGACTCTTACAAATGCACTTGCCTGCTTTGATAAACCCGATGCGCTTGGAGCGCACGCAATTGCATTCAGTGAGACGATGATTCGGAAAACAGACGCGATGACGATGTAAATGCGACGGAACCAAGCAAAAGCGAATAGCAATCAAATCAAAAAGCGGACTCTTCGGCTGACGCAATTCGCCGGGTCGTCACTTTTTCGGGCGCGACTCCGGAGGAATTTGGCCGGTGGCGCGATAGTAGGCGACTAGCAGGCCGTAATGTTCACCCATGTGTTCGACGTAGCCGATCCAATAGTCGAGACGCTTGAGGATGCCGGCGTCGCCTTCTTTTTGGATTAGCGCGGCGCCGTCGGTGACGGATTTCTTCAGATATTCGACAGTGGCAGCTTTGGTTTTATAGTTGGCGACAGGGGGATCGTTGGAGGCTTCACCGAGTTTTGTGCTGGCGACCTGATTCAGAAAATCGTAGTTGGAGCCGGCTACGTGCAGGAGAACTTCCTGGAACGAGCGGACGTTGGGAGTGAGTTTGTAGGTGTATTTGTCTTCGGGCCAATCTTCGGCCATGGTGACCAGGCGGTTGCCAACGTCATTCCAGGCTTCCAGGACGGCTTCGCTGGGGGTTTTTGTTTTTTTCGCGGCGTCTTGCGCGCCGGCGATGGAGGGGCCGGAGAATAACGACCACGCGAACAGAACGACAATTGAGCGAGAGATATTTCTCATGATGGAACTCCTTCGTAGGATTGTCCCCGCTGTGCGCCCCGGGTGCGCGTAGCGTATCGAGGAATTGGAGTGAAGTCCAGTATACGAAAAGCTGCTGCCGGAAATTCAAGTGGCGTAGGATTTGAAACGCTCGATCGATGCTGGAGTGTACTGGCCGACTTCGATGATGTAGCCATCGGGATCGCGCATGTAGCAACGCCATTCCCAGCCGTGGTTGTCGAGCGGCTCGGTGAGGAAGACAGCTCCTTTGGCGCGCCAGTCTTGGTAGCAGGCCCAGATGTCGGCGACGCGCAGGTTGAGAAAGCTGCTCAGCCTGTTCAGATTCGGCGGAGTTTCGAGGATGACCTCGGGCTTGTCGGGTGTGGGGCCGCCACCGGAATTGAGAATAATCCAGGAGTTGGCTAGCTTAATGTAACAGGGATTTTCGGGCTTGATCACTTTCCCGCCAAGAATTCGAACGTAGAAGTCCTTGGATTTTTCCTGATCTCGCACGGTGAAGAAATGTGTGACGAAGAAGCCTTCGTGTGCAATCGGCGCGTCGGGGAGATTCATGTGGCGCCTCCTATGCAGCGCCAGAACAAACGGGCTTGGGTCCGAAAGCTTCTGGTAAATCGCTAGGTCTTAAGGCTACCTCGCTTTAAGACTAGTTCGCTACCTTCGAATCCAAAATCCATGTGCGGACAAGAGCAATGTCAATCTACGAACTTGGTGAAGTTTGGCGCGGCGAGTGCGCTCCGGTAAGATGGTGACGCGATTTGTATAGCGGTTTGCGACGATTGCGGAACTAAGAACGAGCAACCGCGCGCGGGATTCCACACGGAAATGGAACAAGAAGACAAAAAACCGGACGGCGTGCAAGAGAAAGACAAACGCGGCGGCGTAACGGCTGCGGGCGCGAACTTGCGCGAGGAGATTGAGCGAGTGGTGCGCGGCGAGTCGGAGGACGCGTCGCGGATTCTGGGGCCGCATGGGGTGGAACGCGATGGGAAACGCGTACTGGTGGTTCGCGCGTTCCGACCGGGCGCGATCGAAGCGAGCATATTCTGGCGCGGAAATACCCAGGCGCAGGCGATGACAGAAATTCATCCGGGTGGAATGTTGGAAGCGGTGGCGCCTTCGCACGCGGCAGTTTTGCGCGAAGAAACCGTGGCGCCGCTCGCTATCGCTGATTCGAAAGAGAACAAACCTGCGTTGGCTTCCCTTCCCACCGTTGCAGACGGCGGTGAAACGATCTCGCCGACACAGTACCGGTTGCAATTTCGATTTGCGGATGGAAATTCGTGGGAAGGTTACGATCCTTACGCGTTTCCGCCACTGCTCACCGATTACGACCTTTATCTTTCCGGCGAAGGCACACATTACCTGAAGTACGAAAAACAGGGCGCGCATGTGCGGGAAATTAACGGCGTGCGAGGCGTACATTTCGCGGTGTGGGCGCCGAACGCGCAGCGGGTGAGCGTGGTGGGCGATTTCAATTTTTGGGACGGGCGCGTTCACGCCATGCGCAACCGCGGCGTGAGCGGGCTGTGGGAGCTTTTTATTCCAGGGCTGGATGAAGGCACTCTTTATAAATTCGAGATACGTTCGCGCTACGGAAATTTTGTGCGGCTGAAATCCGATCCGTACGGATTTGCGGCGGAGTTGCGGCCGAAAAGCGCGTCGGTGGTCGTCAACATTGATAACTACGAATGGAAAGATGCCGAGTGGATGACGGCGCGCGCGGCGCGGGACTGGCAGCATTCGCCGATGACGGTGTACGAGCTGCACGCAGGCTCGTGGCGGCGGAAGACTCTCGAGGGAAACCGTTGGCTGACTTATCGCGAACTGGCGGAGGAGCTGATTCCCTACGTCAAGCGGCTGGGCTACACGCATATCGAGCTGATGCCGATCATGGAGCATCCGTTCGACGGATCGTGGGGATATCAGACGGTGGGATATTACGCGGTGACGCGACGATACGGGACGCCGGCGGATTTCATGTATTTTGTGGATTGCTGCCACCAGCGAAGGGATTGGCGTTTTTCTGGATTGGACGCCGGCACATTTCCCGCGCGATGCGCACGGGCTGAGTTTTTTCGATGGAACGCACCTTTACGAGCATGCCGACCCGCGAAAAGGGGCGCATCCGGATTGGGGCACGCTGGTTTTCAACTACGGGCGGAATGAAGTTCAAAATTATTTGATCTCCAACGGGCTTTTCTGGCTGGACAAATATCACATCGATGGGCTGCGAGTGGACGCGGTGGCGTCGATGCTGTATCTGGACTATTCGCGCAAGCCCGGCGAGTGGATACCGAATCCGTATGGCGGGCGCGAGAACCTGGAGGCGATTGATTTTCTGAAGCGGCTGAACGAAGTGTTGCACAAGCGGCATCCGGGCGCGTTGATGATCGCGGAAGAGTCCACGTCGTGGCCGGCGGTGTCACGTCCTACGTACGATGGCGGGCTGGGATTCGATTTGAAATGGAATATGGGATGGATGAACGACACGCTACGGTATTTTGCGCTGGACCCCATTCACCGGCAGTTTCATCACAACGAGCTGACCTTTTCGATGATTTATGCGTTCAACGAGAATTTCGTATTGCCGCTTTCGCACGATGAGGTGGTACACGGCAAGCGTTCGCTGCTGGAGAAAATGCCGGGAGACGATTGGCAGAAGTTTGCGAACTTGCGGCTGCTGTACGGCTACATGTATGCACATCCGGGGAAGAAACTGTTGTTCATGGGAGGCGAGTTGGCGCAGCGGAACGAATGGTCGGAAACGGCGTCGATCGACTGGCGGCTGGAAGAATCGCCGCCGCATCGCGGGGTTCAGCGGCTGATGGAGGATTTGAACCGGCTGCATACGGACGGAAGCGGCGCTGTACGAAGTTGATTTTGAATGGCCGGGATTTGAATGGCTGGAAGCGAATGACAACGCAGCGAGCATTCTTTCGTTTATGAGGCGCGCGCGCGACAAAAGTAACTTTGTGGTTGCGGTGTGCAACTTTACTCCTGTGGTGCGCGAAAATTATCGCGTGGGGGTGCCGGAGGAAGGGTTCTACCGCGAGATATTGAATACGGATTCGCAATATTACGAAGGTAGCGGCAATGGGAATGAAGGCGGGGTTAACCGCCGAGCCTGTGCCGTGGAATGGGCGCCCTTATTCGTTGAAGATTCGGGTGCCGCCGCTCGCGGCTGTTTACTTCAAAATTCAGAGGCAGTAGTCCGTGCAGATGCAGAAACGCTAAGGTCGCTGAAAGCTTACATCTAAACCGAACAGCAGAGCCCTCGAACTGCGTCCCGCCGCTCGAAAAACCCAGGGGCAAGAAAGGCGCGCGGGACTTCGCTCCCTTCCTTCGTCCGGGCATGACGCGGACCCCTCGGACACGGCCCCAGTGGTTTTTCAGAATTACGGAACATTTGCGGGGGAGCGCTCCGTACATATCGAGCAGGAAGAGCACGGGAGGCTTCCCCAAAATGAGAAAACGACTTTGCGGGATTGGGATGATCTGCGTGTTGGCAGGGATGGTGGCGAGCGCGCCAGCAGCGATGGCGGGACCGACCGAGCGATATCTTCACGTGAAAGTGGAGGACGCATCGAAGGGCGAGAGCGTGAATGTGAACGTGCCGCTGTCGATGGCGGAGAAGATTTTGCCGACCATCAATAAAGGCGATACTGCATGACGGGCATGTGAAGATCGGGCACGCAGATATGGATGATGTAGACATTCGCGCGCTGTTGGATGCGGTGCGCACGGCTCCGGACAATGAGTTCGTGACGGTGAAGGAAAAAGATCAGGACGTGCGCGTGGCGAAGTCGAACGGAAATCTGGTGGTGCACGTTCGCGACGGAAATAAGGGCGGACAGAAGGTGGACGTCACGGTGCCGATGAAGGTTGTGGATGCGCTGCTCTCGACGGCGAAGGACAATGAGCTGGATGTGTCGGCGGCAATCCGGGCGCTGAGCGATGCGGGCGACTCTTTGCTGGTTACGGTGGAAGATGCGTCGCAACATGTTCGGATCTGGGTGGATTCGAAAGGCAGCCAGATAGCCGGCAAAGTTCCGGACGGAGGTGACTTGTGATTCTATTCGGCAAAATCGTGCTGGGAGTGGCGGGAACGGCAGTTGCCGGCGTGGGATTGCTTTGCAGCGAAGGAATGATAGAGGTGAAAGTGGTGGAGCGGCAGCCGGAAGTGCATCACGTGTATGTGATCGCTCCGGCGATGCTCGCGCCAATCGCCGTGCATTTCGCGCCGCAAAGAGAGTTGTCGCACGCGGCCGCCGAAGATCCGTCCCTGGATGCCGACCATTCGCGCGGCTCTAGATCAATTACGCGAGACCGATGACATGACGCTGGTGGAAGTGAAAGAACCCGGCGAGCACGTGCGTGTGGCGAAAGAAGGTGGCTCGATCGTGGTGGACGTGGAAGATCCTGACGACACAGTGCACGTTTCCACACCGATTCGCGCGATTTCGAGCACCATTGAACAACTTGCCGCTGCGGGCCCCTCAACTTAACGAGAGACGCAACGGGAACCCGGCACTGACGGTCACGGCAAGGCCCCTTGCAAGCCCGTCAGCGCCGGAGAGTTTTTGGCGGAACCCAGTAGACTTCTTGCTTCAAGGATTGTTTGGCAAAACCGCGGCGGTGAAGAATTCCCATCCCTCGTTCAATCATTTGCGGATGACCGCAGAGATAGCCGGTGGTGTCTGAACCCGATAATTCCCAGAGGTCGGTGTATTTGCGGATGATGTCTTCCACCCGGCCAGTTTCACCGCGCCATTCGCTGTCTTCATACGGACGGCTTACGGTGGGAACGTAAGTGAGCCACGAGAATTTCGGTGCGAGCTCCGCGATTTCGTGGTGATAGCCGAATTCCCAGGAGCGGCTGGCGGCGTTGATCAGATAAAGATGGATGTCGGAGGGAAAGCGATTCTCGGTGAAATCTTTGTAAAGCGTGCGGAGATAAGACATGTATGGAGCGACTCCGGTGACGGTGCTCAGGAGCAGATGATTTTTGTGGCCGCTTTTGAGATCGAGGGTGAAGCGGCCTTTGGCGATCTTACGCAGGGAGACTTCCGCGCCAGACCGAAGAGCGTGCAGAAGCGGAGTGAGTTCGCCTCCGGGAACAAGCTCGATGAAAAACTCGAGTTCAAGTTCGTAGGGCGACGAAACTATGGAGTAAGCGCGCTCGACAAGCTTCTCGGAGGTTTGCACGCCGAGCGTAGCGAATTGTCCGGCGGCAAAATCGTATTGGCCGCCGGGATCGAGACGAACCTTCCAAAGGCCGGCGGAAAATTCGTCGCGATGAACAATTCGCGCACGATAGAATTTTTCCTCGGCAGAGCGCATATGCGTTTCTCTCTGTGACTGACGCTCGGGGCCGTTCCCGCTTTACAAATCTTTACATATAAAAATGGATAGACGTTGGCGGCCGAATCGGAACGTCTTTTTAGTCTAGAAAGTCTTGCCTTGATTCAGCCAGCCTACTGGTTCGGCGATTGCTGCTGTTGTTGCATGAACGCTTGTGGGTTGAAGGGCTGAGGCGTGCCGGTGATCTGGTCTTTTGCGCCGGTGACGACCTTGGTCAGTTCCATGGACGTATCGTTTGATTTGGACTTCACCAAGCCGTAGGGAGAAATCTTTTGGGATACCCAAACTTCGCCGCCGTTTTTCGTGCGGTAATGCTCGCAGGTAAAAGTGCCGGCGGCCACGGTGATGGTATCGCTGCCCAAGTCTTCGGCGTCTGAACGAACGTCCGCGGGCTGCGTCGTACGATCCTGATGCATCATTTGTGCGGGCATTTCCATGGGCGGACGGCCGGGCATCTGCATAATCATTCGGGAGACATGCGTGTCGGAACCGTTAAGGACCATCAAACTCTTCATGATCATTTCACCGTTTCCGTGGTTGAAGGACATTTCGTACCAATAGGCCTCTTTCCCATCGACCTGTTCTTTGCCGACAATTGCGATCTGCATCTCGGTCTTATCGCCCGTGGCGGGTTGCACAATGTAAACCGCGCCTGCGCCAACGACGGGATTCCAAAATCCCGTCATGTGGGGCGCCGAGAAGCGGCCCATCTGGGCGGATGCTGCGGTGGGCAGCAGGCCGCAGAACAAGGCAACTACCGCGAAGCGTAATGGAGTGTTTTTCATCGAAGCTCCTCGAGAGATTGAAGTCACTTCCTGAATTCGAGTTAGAGATCGCGTCCCTGGTTATCCTGCATTTTAGAAACGTCGAAGGTCACGTGAATTTTTGCGCCGTTTACATTGCAAACGAAATCGACACTCTTTTCGTCTTCGGGGATAGCTGGCTCACCATTGTCGGCCTTCTTGGGAAAAATGAAGGCGACGGCCTGGACTTTCTTGCCGTCGGCGCTGCGATTGATCTGAACCTCGCTTGGCGACATTTTCTCTTTGGATTTTTTGTCGATCAGCTCGGCGCTTTTCTTTAGCGTGTCGTCGGCGGCGGATTGAAAAGGCCGCATGTCGGGTCCGGTAAGCGCGATTTCGTAAACGTCGGGCGGGTTGGCGAGCTGCTTTTCGGCATCTTCCGGTTTTATCTGGCCGGCAAGTTCCGCGCTGCGTGCTGCAGCTCTTTGGAGTGTGCGCGAGGAAACCCAGCGCACCGCGAAGGTTACTTGCGGCTTCGGATCACCAGGGTCTGAGGGTGGAGCGGCAGCTCCTCCCACGGTAGGATTCGCCCCAGCGGTTGGGCTGCTGCCCATCTTTCCTCCCGCGGCCGGTGCAGTTGTGGAGCCACTGGGAAGCTGGCTCGAATCGGCGGCGGGTATGTCTTTTAGGTTCGTCCAAGTAGCATCGACTTGAATCACTTTAGACCAGGGCGAGTCACCTAGAATTTTGCGAACGTCTTTGTCGTCCCATTGCTGATAGGGCTTGGATTTCCACGGATCGTTGTTGCCCGCAAAAACTACAGCGGCCAGCACCATCATCGCAGAACCAATTAAAAAAGCTTTACGCATAAAATGTTTTCCTCACTGGAATGTTAGCAAGTTCCCCAAATGTAGGGCGTACTCTAACGACTGACTGACTTGGCCGCAAGCGGATTTTCAGCAGAGGGCTGGGCAGCTTCCCTGGTCCGCGGTGCGCCGAAGACACGTTCCAAACGATAGACTGGGTTCTCACGAGATTCAAAGTGCGTACGCATGAGCAACTCCCCGACCAAACCGACGGCCAGCAGTTGCACGCCAAACAAACATAACATCATCCCCAAAACTAGAAGCGGGCCGTGCTGGACAAAAATTGAGACGCCCCAGAAGATTTTTTCCAGCAGCAGAACAAAAAGTATTAGGCCGCCGACGAACATGCCCACCAGGCCGGTGGGACCGAAAAAGTGCAGGGGACGGGTCATGTAACGCATCAGGAAGCGAATAGTGATGATGTCGAAGAAAACCCGCAGCGTGCGCGAAATTCCGTAATGGGACTTGCCGCCGGGGCGGACGATATTTTTTATGGGGACTTCAACGATGCGCGCGCCGTTCCAAGCCGCGAGCGCTGGGATGAATCTGTGCATCTCGCCGTAGAGCGGGATGTCTTTTATGATCTCGCGGCGATAGGCCTTGAAAGTGGTGCCGAAGTCGTGGATGTCCACGCCGGAAAGCTTGCTCATCATCCAATTTGCGATTCGCGACGGCAGGCGGCGCAGTAGGAAATTGTCCACGCGTTTTTCACGCCATCCGCTAACGATATCGGAATGAGTGGATTCGAGAGCGGCGAGGAGCTCCGGAATGTCGGCGGGATCGTGCTGGAGGTCTCCATCCATGGAGATGATGATGTCTCCGGAAGCAAAATCGAAGCCAGCGGCCAGCGCGGTGGTCTGTCCGTAATTTCGTTTTAGCCGAAGCACGGCGACGCGAGGATCTTCGTCGGCAATGGCGGCAAGTATTTGGGGCGTGGCGTCGGAGCTTTGGTCGTCCACATAAACAAATTCAACCGGATCGTAGCGGCCGGTCATTATTTCGCTAAGGCGCTGGTGAAGTTCGCGGACGCTGTCCTGCTCGTCGTGGAACGGCACGACGATAGAGTAGCGAGGTGGCACGGCGCGCTCGGGCTGCATTCTGTTAGTTTAACTCGCGATAGGTAATTAGGCGAATATCCCTTTCTATGACGGCACTCTTTACGGCGGGGTCGAGCAGGGCGGACATTTCGGTGTCACGGTGCATTTGCAGGCGCGAGCCGGATTTGGCTAAGTCATCGTCGCAAATGCCGGGGTGAAGCATAATCTCGGTCGAGCCGTCCGGAAGTGTGTCAATCATGCGACGCAAGGCGGCGGGGCCGAGACTGCCGGTTATGGCTAAGCCTAAGAAATTGTTGGGAGTGAGCAAGCCGTAGTTGCGGACGATGGTTTGGAACCACGGCGCGACGGTGCGGGCGGCGGCGGCGACGATCAACTCCAAGGTATGGCTCGAATTTGCGTCACGAGTGCTCTGCCACGAATCTCGAAGCTTTTCCATGGGCTTACGCACGCGCGTAATTCCGAGCTCTTTGCCAACGCGTGCCAGCGATTCCATCACTTTGGGATGTGCGTGGGTGTGCTTATGAGTATCCAGGTGCGTTGGTTCGATTCCCGCGGCGCGGATTTTTTCGATTTGAGCGCGCATTTCGCGTTCGATAGCCTTCGATCGCATGAGTCCGGCAGTGAGTCTTGCGACGAACAGGCCAAGCGATTCGGGGAGATTGCCGTTTTGATCGGCCAGGGAAGAAATTTTCTCTTTAGGTGCAACGGCGGGACCGCCGACGAGGACTACGTGGCATCCCACGCCCAGATTTGGATTTAATTTGGCACGAGCGACGGCGTTGTCGAATTCCGGACCATTGGCCATTAACGTGGTGCTGGTGAGAATTCCTTCGCGATGGGCGCGGATAATTCCTTCGTTCACACCCCGGGTCATTCCGAAATCATCTGCGTTGAGGATGAGTTGTTTCATTTCACCGAGAGCATCTCGCTGCGGAAAATCCATGATAACACGAGGGGATGAACGACAAGGCTAGTTGCCAACCTTGCTGAGCAGAAAATTTACCGGATTTGGTTCGGGAAGTTGGCTGGCACGGAAAGGAAATGATTTTTTTAGCGGAAGCAATTTGAAAGCCAACGGCGCGACGGCGGCGAGGGAAATGTTAAAGGAGTGTAAAAGTTTTCAACAGTTCTGTTGAAAAGCGTGTGGAAAAGCACCGCTTTGGAATCGGAATGGTACGGCCAGCAATGGCTTGCTTCACTTTGCACTGTTTGTGGGCAGTGGGCGTGAAAAATAAAAAAATAATTGTTGGCGAGCATTGATTCTTATTTTCTGCCGACCAAAATCGGATTATTTCGGCTTAAAGACTGCACCCGAGGAAGGGTTTGACGATGCTTGGAAATTTCTAGTACCAGTGTGGCGGCGGATCTAGTTTGATCTGGACGGTTTCCGCGTCCGTGTTGAACTCGTACCATTTGCCGAACGTGTGCCAGCCTTTTGCTACGACTTGAATCAAGATTTTGCCTTGCGGGACGTCGGTGACCTTCACGGAGCCGTCCTGATTGGTCTTGAAATTAAGTTCGGCGAGCTTATCGTGGTGAAGGAAACCCCCGGGCTCGTTGAATCGGACATAAACGCTGGCATTGCCAACTGGCTTTCCATCCGCTCCAGTGACTTCGATGCGTAGTTTGACGGTGGCGGGGTCGGAGGATTTCTTGTCCTTGTCCTTTTTGTCCGGCGGAGGTGTCTGGGTTTGCGCGGGCGGTGGTTGCGCAGGCGTGGATGACTGATTCTGACTGGCAGCCGCGGTACGCGGGCGTGCAGAAAAAATCAGAAGCAGGGTGAAGAGAGCTAAACCGGAGACCTTGAACAGAAATCTCTTCCTGGCTGCCGGCGGGTTCATAGAACCACTTTTACAGCAATCGTAGTTGGCTCTCAAGAGCAAAAGATTTCAAAGACCGCAAGATCCGCTTTGGTTGGTTTAGTCCCAGCGCCCGGGCGTGGAGTTTACATCGCTCTGACGTATGATGATTGCTGGAACGGGAGGCTAGCGATGGGTTTTTCGACCGATGCAATTCACGTGGGGCAGGAACCGGACCCTCTAACCGGGGCGATTGTGGCACCGATCTACCAGACGTCCACTTACGTGATCGATGAAATGGGCAAGAGCAAAGGGTACGACTACGCGCGGACGAACCATCCGAACCGCAAAGCGCTGGAGCGCACGATTGCGAAGCTCGAGGGTGGGCAGTCGGCGTACGTTTTCACTTCGGGGATGGCGGCTATTGATTCTGTTTTCCGGCTTTTGCGTCCGGGAGACCATGCGATTCTTTCTGAAGCCGTTTACGGAGGAGTTTTCCGTCTGACGACGCAGTTGTTAGCGCAATTTGGCATGGAATTCAGTTACCTGGACACGTCTTGCATGGAAAAAGTAAAGGCGGCGATTAAGCCGAGCACGAAAATGCTTTATGTGGAGACGCCGACGAATCCCACGATGATCGTCACGGATCTGGCTGCGATGGCCAAGCTGGCAGGAGAGAGAAATCTGACGCTTGTAGTGGACAACACGTTTCTAAGTCCTTATTTGCAGCAACCGATCGCGCTCGGAGCGCACATTGTGGTCCATTCGATGACGAAATATTTGAATGGGCATAGCGATTGCGTGGGCGGCGCGGTGATTCTGACGCGTCCTGAGGATGCGGAGAAAATATATTTCGTGCAGCGGTCGGCTGGAGCGGGGCTTGCGCCGATGGATTGTTTTTTGGTTTCGCGCGGAGTCAAGACGCTGGCGGTTCGTATGGACCGGCATAACTCGAATGGGATGGCTGTGGCGAAATATCTGGAAAGCCATCCTAAAGTGAAGAAAGTGATTTATCCCGGGCTTGAGTCACATCCGCAGCATGCCGTTGCCAAGCGGCAACAGAAAGGATTTGGGGGGATGTTGTCGTTTGACTTGGGGTCACTTGAGGCGGCCAAGAAGCTTTTGAACCATGTGCGGATTTGCTCGTTGGCGGAGAGTTTGGGTGGGGTGGAGACGCTGATATCGCATCCGGCTTTGATGACGCATGCGTCCATGCCGCCGGAGAAGCAGAAGGAAGTTGGGATTACGCAGGGGTTGATTCGGCTGTCGGTTGGGATTGAGGATGTGGAAGACTTGATTGCGGATTTGGATCAGGCGTTGGCGAAAGTCTAGCGTCTATCGCAACGGAACGATCCTGCGCAAATTTCCGAGTCGCCGGAGAGCTTCTCCCTAGGAAAACCGAACCGCAGACAGGTTTTTTTATCCATTCGTCCTTCCAGGCGGTTTTACGGAATCGGAAATCCAGGTGAGGTAGTCGGATGCGCCGGCTACGATGGGCAGGGCGATGATTTCGGGGACGTCGTAGCTGTGCAGGCGCTTTACCTCGGCTTCTAATCTGGGGAAACGGGCTTTCGTCGTTTTGATGATTAGCAGGAATTCTTTCGCCGATTCCACTCTTCTCTTCCAGCGGTAGACCGATTGCACCGGGTTGGTTAAAATATTCGCGCAGGCCGCGATGCGGTGTTCAACCAGGGCGCGGGCGATTTTACGGACTTCTTTTGCGGAACTGCAGGTGACCAGGACCACGAGCTTGTTGTCATCTGAAAATTCTCTGTGTCTTTACTAATACGCCGCGCATCATTTTGAATGTTGTGTGATCGCGGCTTGAGGGCCAAGATACAATAGCCGTCCGTGACGAACCAAGCGATACATTTCGGAACTTCTGGCTGGCGCGGCGTGATTGCCGACGACTTCACGTTTGGCGGAGTGCGTCGCGCGTCCGCTGCGGTGGCGGAACACGTTCTGGCGCAGACGAAATCGCCAACGCTGGTGGTTGGATACGATACGCGATTCTTTTCGCCGGAATTTGCGCGGACTTCGGCGGAAGTTCTGAAGGCGCATGGTTGCCGGATTCTTTTCTGCCAGGAAGCCGACGCCGACTCCGGTGATTGCGCATGCCATTATTCTTCAACAAACTCGCCGGAGGCGTGAACATTACCGCCAGCCACAATCCCTGGGACTACAACGGGCTGAAATATTCCGGGCCCGGAAGGCGGGCCGGCGCGCGGTGGAAACTACCAAAGATATCGAGAAGCGCGCGGCTGCGCTGCCCGAGGACAACACTCCGCTATCATGAGGTCGAGGATAAATTCGAGGCGATTCATCCGCGCGAAGCTTACTTTGCGCAATTGAAAAAAATGATTCGCTTCGACGTGCTGGCGAAAGCCAAGGGCAATTTTGTTTGCGACGCGGTGCACGGGTGCGGCGCGGGATGGCTGGATCGGATTCTGAAAGAGGACGGGCTGGCGATGACGGAAATTCGCGCGAACCGGGATGTTTTGTTTGAAGGCAAGGGGCCGGACCCGTCGGAAGAAAATCTCGGGCTGCTGAAGAAAACTGTGCTGGAGAAAAAGGCGCTGGCCGGACTGGCGACCGATGGCGACGCCGACCGGTTCGGAATACTGGACCGCGACGGCACGTTCATCGACCCGAACCATATTCTCGGGCTCGCGTTTGATTATTTGCTGGAGACGCGCGGATACAAGCTGGGAGCGGCGCGCAGCGTGGCGACTTCGCACCTTGCTGGATGGCGTGGCGAAATTGTACGGCGTGCAGATTTACGAGAGCCCCGTGGGATTCAAATATGTTGGACCGTTTTTGCGCGACGACAAAATTGCGATTGGCGGCGAAGAAAGCGCGGGAATGACCATCCGCGGGCATTTGCCGGAGAAGGACGGCATCCTGGCGTGCCTGCTGGTGGCGGAAATGATTGCGGCACGGCAGAACTTCCCTGCGCGATCAGCTTCGGAGATCTATTTCGCAGAGTGTGGGCGCGAATATTGGCCGGTGCGACTGAACTTGCCGCTTTCCGATGAGGCGCACAAGAAGCTGGTGGAGCGTTTGAAAAGCGATCCAAGCGAATTCGCGGGCAAGCGCGTGGTGAATGTAAATCGGCTCGACGGAATGAAATTGGCGTTTGAAGATGGATCGTGGGTCTTGATTCGTCCTTCTGGTACGGAACCTGTGGTGCGCATTTACACTGAGACAGCGAGCGTGGCGGCTTCGCAAAAATTGGCAGAGGAGGCGCGCAAGTGGATTACCACGCAAGCGGCCGCCAAGTGAACGAGCAAGATACGGAGAAGACGCCCGCGAGCGAGCCGAGCCTGGGATTCTTTGAGCAGCTCGGGCAATTTTTCCGGCGCAACATGTACTTGTTCCTGATTGTGGGATTTGCTTTGCTGCTGCTTCAGGACATTTTCGGGACGCACGGCGTGCTGGCCATGAGGCGAATCGCAAAAGGAAGCGCAGGAAATTCGGAAAGACATCAAGCGTCTGGATGATGAAAATAAGCGCATGCAGGATCGCGTGAAAGGGCTGAAGAGCGATCCGGCGACGATTGAGAAAATCGCGCGCGAGGAGATGAAGCTGTCGCGTCCGGGAGAAGTGATATTTCAGACGCAGCCGAAGTCCGCTACTGAATTGCAAAACGCCATTCCGCAGCCTGACCGTCCGGACTCAAAGCAAGCCTTAGTTTTGCGCTGCCGGGCGTAACGTTCGTTTGAACCACGCAATTATTTCCGGGCGGTGATCTTTCCAGGTGGTTCGCGCGAGGGAGAGCAGCACCATCGCGGCAGTGATAATCAAGAGACCGAGCGTGGCCATGGGAATCGACTCGCCTTCTTTCGTCAGAATGGAAAATCTTCCGTAAACGAATTCGATGTGCACCCAATAGACGAGCAAGGAAGTTTGGCCCATCTGGATTAGCGGGCTGAAACCGACTTGGCCCAGGCCCCAGCGGCACCACACATAGCTTGCGAACACAATTACCAGCATGATGGCGACGCGCGCGAGGAAGAAATTGGGACTGGTGTGCCAGTAATCGTAATCGGGATAGATTTGCAAGGTTCGTCCATCGAGCCATTTTGAAAGATAAAACAATGCGACGCCGACGACGCCGCATGCGAAGGTTATTTTTTCCAGATTATTTTTTCCCCACTCGCTGAGGAGAAGATAGCCGAGAGCGAGACCGACAAAAGCGAAACCAGCCCAGGGGAAAATCGGGAAAAGCCAGGGCTGTGGGGTCTTGAAAGTGTGGACGCCGTTAATGTAGGACTCAAGATACCAGGGCAGCCAGCGCGGACGCCAGGTGGTATAAAGAATGGAGTGGCCAGTGCGATGGCGGCCGCGGTTATCAAGGCCACGGCGGCATTTGCTACGCGGCTTTGCGTGAAGCGTCCTGCGACTCCCATTAGAATGATCGAGATGCCGATGGTGTTGAGAATGTCCACGCGCAACAAGTCGGTCCAGGGCGCCCAGGGGATGCCGAGCAGATATTCCTGTACGCGGAAAAGCAATCCGAGGCCGAGTATTTCCGCGCCGCGAAGAATGGTGGTCCAGGCGATTTGATTGGCCTGGCGCCCTTCTTGCGCATTTTGTCGGAGACCAGCGCGAAGGACACTCCGGCGAGAAAAAGAAAAAGGGGCGCGGGGATGGTTCCGCTTAGCTGCGACCATTTCAGGAGGCGCGACTGGCGCGCGGCTCCGCCCAGCCACGAATCGTAGGAATGGACTTCAAACATCAACAGGCAGGCAAAGCCACGCATCCAGTCAATGTAAGCGAGGCGTTGTGGTTTGCCGGTCTGTGCGGTGACGTTCAAGCCGCACAAGAATCGCTGAGAGGCAAACGCAAAGCAAGTTTTTCTCGGAACATTCGTGCAGTTCAGTAAAATCCTGTCGTGGCTAACGGCAATTCAAAAACCTGGGAACTGAAGCTCCCGATTGCTTTCGCGGCGTGGGTTCCGATTGTTGTCTTTGTGATACTGCTGGGCTTCCGACTAGGGTATGGCGGACGGCGCTACGGCATGGCGTTAAGCGTGGCCGCTGTGCTTTTTGCGTTTGAATTTTTCCTGGCTTGTCCGTCGGTTCTGGATCGTGCGCGGAAATTCCTGGGTGAGCATGGCGGAGTGCTCCCGCCGCTGGTCCCTCTGTTTGCCGTTCTTATCTACACCACTACGGTTACCGGCAATTGGAAAATGGCACTTGCCGGCGCGGCCTACTGCGTGTTGCCGGCCTTGCTATTGGCCAGCGGCGCGGGCAAGCCCCCGGGGACTTGGGAAGATTATGCGGCGGCGCTGGTTGTTTGGCTGCCGGTGGAATTTCGTTGGATGTACCACGTGTTTCCTTATCCGACGGAACTGACGCACACACTGACGATTTTGTTGGCGCTTAGCGCGGGGGTCGCCGCGTTTGTTCTGTTACGGCGGATGGACGGAATTGGCTACGAGATTGTATGGCGGCGAGGGTTTGGCGCGAATGTGGCGGGTCATTTCCTGCTTTTTGTCGCGATCGCAGTGCCGTTGGGAATGCAAATGGGCTTTCTGAAGTTTGATCCGACGATGGCCCGGCTGCGCTCGCTTCCCTTGGCTACCGTGGGGATTACTTTTTTTACCGCGTGGCCGGAAGAATTTCTATTTCGTGGCCTGTTACAGAATCTGCTTTCACGGACTTTGAACAGTCCGTGGACCGGGCTGGCGATTGCTGCGGTGATTTTCGGTCTTTCGCACATCCTGCACGCGCCGTTTCCCAACTGGAAGTATGTTTTGCTGGCGACTATCGCAGGACTGTTTTACGGCCACGTTTGGATGAAGACGGGATCACTGTTCCCCGGCGCGCTGGTACATGCGCTGGTGGACATTTCGTGGCACATTTTATTTCGCTAAGGTCACCGAAGGGAGTGGCTAGCGAACGACACCCTGAAGAGGACTGGATGCGGTGGCGTACAATTTTTTCGGGATGCGGCCGGCGAGGAACGCTTTGCGGCCAGCTTCCACGGCAGCGCCCATCGCTTCGGCCATCAGGACGGTGTCTTGAGCTTCTGCAATCGCGGTGTTCATCAGGACGCCGTCGGCTCCAAGTTCCATGGCGATCGCGGCATCGGAAGCGGTTCCCACACCGGCATCGACAATGATCGGAACTTCGGTGATGCGTTGGCGCAGGATTTGCATGTTCGCTGTATTTTGGATGCCCATGCCCGAACCGATGGGGGCACCGAGCGGCATTACGGCGGCGGCTCCGGCATCAATTAATCTACGGGCGACGATCAGGTCGTCGTTGGTGTAAGGCAGGACGACAAAGCCTTCGGCAACCAGAGTTTTCGTAGCGCGAATTAATTCTTCGGTGTCGGGGAAAAGTGTTTGCTGGTCGCCGATCACTTCCAGCTTGACCCATTCGGAGAGGCCCACTTCGCGTCCCAGGCGCGCGGTGCGGACGGCTTCGTCCGCGGAATAGCAGCCAGCGGTATTGGGCAAAATAAAAAAATTCTTGCGGTCGATATAATCGAGCAGAGATTCTTTCGATTTATCGGTGAGGTTCACGCGGCGAATCGCCACCGTGACCATATCGGCGCCAGACGCTTCGTGCGCGCGGCGCATTTCTTCGAAGCTGCGATACTTGCCGGTGCCGACGATCAGGCGCGAGTTGAATGTTTTCCCAGCAATTACCAAGTGGTCTACCATCGAAATCTCCTGATCTATAGTAACGCTTGCGAGCGTTCGCCGACAGGCTAGGCCAAATGCTGCGGACGCGGCTCCTCTACGTCGGCATAAAGCTTTGCGATTAAATCCTGGTAGCGGCTTTCGATCACTCGCCGCTTCATTTTCAGCGTGTAAGTCAGTTCGCCATTTGCGAAGGTGAAATCTTGTTCCAGCAGCGCGAAGCGTTTGGGTTTTTCATATTGTGCCAGCGCGGAGGTCAGGCGCTCGATTTCGCGCGAAAGCAGATCGCGGACCCAGGGGTCTGAAGTCATTTGCGACGGCCCCGGGAAATCCTTGCCATGCTTCTGCGCTTCCTGTTGGATCGCCGGGAAATTTGGAACGATTAATACCGCCACGAATTTGCGTTGGTCACCTACGACGATGGCGTTGGTGATGAACGGAGATTGTTTTAGCAGATTTTCGATCATGGCGGGCGCCACGAACTTCCCGGCGGCAGTTTTCAACAACTCTTTCTTGCGGTCGGTGATGATCAGGTATCCGTCTTCGTCGAGTTTTCCGATGTCTCCGGTCGAAAACCATCCGTCGGGCGTCAAAACTTCTTGCGTCTCTTTCTGCTTGTGGAAATAGCCTTCCATGACGCAGGGGCCTTTCACCAGAATTTCGCCGTCGCCGGCGATGCGGACTTCCACGTGCGCGATGGGCAAACCTACCGTTCCTACTTTATTTTTCTTGGGGACGTTTGCCGAAATCACCGGAGACGTTTCCGTAAGGCCGTAACCCTGCATAATGGGCAGATTAATGGACCAGAAAAATTCAGCGAGATCGGGGGAGAGCGGGCCTCCGCCGGAAAAGAAATAGCGGATTCTGCCGCCCAGTCCGGCGCGGATTTTGGAATAAACGAGGCGGTCGGCCACTTGCCAACGCTGTTTGGTCCAAAACGAAGGCTGCTTGCCCTGCGCGCGCCAGGGGACGGCTTCTTCGGCCGTGTGCAGGGCCCAATCGAAGATTTTTCTTTTTAGGCCCGTTTCGCGATGTCCCTTGTCGATAATATTTGCGTAAATCTTTTCGAAAAAACGCGGGACAGCGGCGGCCAGTGTAGGCTTCACTTCCAGAAGCGCTTGCGGAACGGATTCCATTTGTTCAACGTAAGCGATAGGGACGCCGTCGAAGAGATAGCCGTAGTCCACGGTGCGCTCGTACACATGGGCGAGCGGGAGGAAAGAAAGCGCGACGTCATCTGGCGAAAGATCGTGATCCTTCAGCGAGTCCACAACATTGGAGCTTAAGTTCTGATGAGTGAGCATCACTCCCTTGGGCTCGCCGGTGGTGCCGGAGGTGTAAATGATGGTGGCCAATTGATTGGCGACGATTTCCGCGGCGCGTTTGCGATATTCGGCGATGTCGGCCTCGCCTGCCGTGTGGATCAGAGCTTCGTAACGCAAGATCTCGCCGCTCAAGTCGGAAAGCGGCGCGACGGAGATTACGTGTTCGAGCGCCGTAATTTTGTCACGGCATTCTGCGATTTTGCGCGCTTGAGCTTCGCCGGAAGTGAAAATTATGCGCGCGCCGGAATCGTTCATGATGTAAACAAGGCGCTCGACCGACTCATTAAAATAAATGGGGACGCTCACAGCGCCCAAACCTTGTATCGCGAAGTCGGCGATGTGCCATTCGGGGCAGTTCGGCGCGAGGATCGCCACGCGGTCGCCGGATTTTATTCCCAGCTCGCGGAAGGCCTTCGACAATCCAGCCACGCGACGGAGCATTTCCTGTGCTGTGATCGACTGCCAGCCCTCCGCGGTGCGATACATTTGGGCGCGAGAGTTCGCGTGCTTGTCCACGGCTTCGAGAAAGGATTTCGTGAGCGGAGGATAATCCATCGTAATACATTTAACTCTAGCGTAAGGGACCACATCGCGCAACGCGGGCGCCGGATTTCTAGCGAAATACCAAATGGCGAAATTCTGCTGCCGGTGCGCTAAGATGTCCTGGGAGGTTCCGATGTCGAAACTCGCGACCGAAGAAAGGACCGGATATCAGCCGCTTCGCGCGCCGCGCGGCACTACGCTTTCCTGCCAAGGTTGGCAGCAAGAAGCGGCCCTGCGCATGTTGATGAATAACCTCGATCCGGAAGTGGCGGAGAAGCCGGAAGATTTGATTGTCTATGGCGGGCGCGGAAAGGCGGCGCGGAACTGGAAGTGTTATCACGCGATTGTGGCGTCACTGAAATCGCTGAAAAACGATGAGACGCTGCTGGTGCAGTCCGGCAAGCCTGTGGGTATTTTTCGCACGCACAGCTATGCGCCGCGTGTGCTGATCGCGAATTCAAATTTGGTGGGACATTGGAGCGACTGGAAGAATTTTGACCAACTCGACCGCGCGGGACTGATGATGTATGGCCAGATGACGGCGGGTAGCTGGATTTACATCGGCACGCAAGGGATCTTGCAAGGAACCTACGAAACTTTCGCGGCAGCAGCGCGAAAACATTTTCAGAGCGACCTGGCGGGAAAACTTGTGGCTAGCGGGGGCCTGGGCGGAATGGGCGGCGCGCAACCTCTAGCGGCGACGCTAAATGGCGGGGCGTTTCTCGGAATCGACGTGGATCCTGAGCGCATCAAGCGGCGAGTGAAGACGGGCTACTGCGATGTGATGGTGAACGATCTCGATGAAGCGCTGCGCATTTTGAAGAATGCGGTGCGCAAGCGCGAAGCGACGTCGGTGGGACTGCTGGGAAATTGCGCGGAGGTGATTCCGGAACTGGCCCGGCGCGGCGTGGTGCCCGATCTGCTGACGGACCAAACCAGCGCGCACGATCCCATTGGCGGTTATATTCCGCAGGGGCTCGACGTGGCGCAGGCTGCCCAGCTGCGCAAGATCGATCCAGAGGCGTATCGCAAGCGTTCGCTTGAATCGATGGCTAAGCATGTGGAAGGCATGCTCGCGTTGCAGAAGCTGGGATCGATCACGTTTGATTACGGAAATAACCTACGGACTTTCGCGTTCGAACAAGGTGTGAAGAACGCCTACGATTTTCCGGGATTTGTGCCGGCGTACATTCGACCTCTATTTTGCGAAGGGCGCGGGCCATTTCGGTGGGCTGCTCTTTCGGGCGAGCCGTCGGACATTTATCGGACGGACAAACTGGTGCTCGATATGTTTCCGCACGACGAAGTTCTGACGCGTTGGATTCATCTGGCGCAGAAGCGAGTGCGATTTCAGGGATTACCGGCGCGAATCTGCTGGCTGGGTTATGGCGAGCGCGACAAATTTGGGCTTGCGCTGAACGATCTGGTAGCGCGCGGCGAATTGAAGGCGCCCATCGTGATTGGGCGCGACCATCTGGATTGCGGCTCGGTGGCTTCGCCTTACCGCGAAACCGAAAAAATGAAAGATGGCTCGGACGCGGTTGCGGACTGGGCGTTGCTCAATGCCCTGCTGAATACGGCGAGCGGGGCAAGTTGGGTGTCGATTCACAACGGCGGTGGCGTAGGCATCGGCTACTCGTTGCACGCGGGCCAAGTCACCGTAGCAGACGGCTCGAAGGAAATGGCGGAACGCATCGAGCGTGTGTTAACGAACGATCCGGGGATTGGTGTGGCGCGGCATGTGGATGCCGGCTATAGCGAAGCGATTGAATTTGCGCAGAAGTCGGGCGTGAAGATACCGATGTCTTGAGCAACAGATTTCAATAATCCGGCTGGCTGCTGTTATGGTCATGGAGAAAAAATGATCGTTATCACTGGAGCGACTGGACACACAGGAAGGATTGCCGCCGAAGTGCTGCTCGCTAGCGGTGAGAAAGTACGCGCCATCGGCCGCCACTCGAAGAAGCTGGAACCGTTGACGCAGAAGGGCGCGGAGGCTTTTGTGGGTAATGCAGAAGACGCGGCGCAGATGTCGAAAGCGTTTGAGGGCGCGACGGCGGTTTATCTGTTGATTCCGCAGTCGGCGGACGAGGATTACCGCGCGTACCAAGACTCCGTGTCGGATGCTTACTTAAAAGCGATTACCAGCGCGCGCGTTCCGTACGCCGTCACGCTAAGCAGTTTGGGGGCGCAACATCCCGAAAAGACTGGGCCCATCGTTGGCCTCTACCATTTGGAACAAAAAATGAATAGCGTGCCGGGGCTCAACGTGCTGCATCTGCGTCCTGGGCCGTTCATGGAAAATCTGTTCATGGGCATGGTGCCGCTGCGAACCATGGGTTTTCTGCCGGGCGGAACAGATAGCGAACTAGCGCTGCCTATGATCGCCGCTAAAGACATCGGCGGCTACGCTGCGAAACGTCTTCGCGCGCGCGATTTTTCCAGGAGTTCGGTGCAGGAATTGTTTGGCCCACGCGACGTGACCATGAAAGAAGTCGCGAAAATAGTTGGCGAGGCGATAGGCAAACCTAAACTCAGTTATATGCACGTGCCGGCCATGATGCTGGAGCCCGCTCTGGTGCAGACTGGAATGCCGAAGAAAACGGCGAAGCTGTTGATCGAAATGTGGAAGGCGGGAAACTCCGGATTGCTCACGTCGTCCGAGAAACGCTCGGCGGAAAATACCAGGCCGACTACGATCGAGTCGTTTGTGAACGAAGTGTTCGCTCCGGCGTACCTTGCTAAAGGCGTGGGCGCGTAAAATCTTCGGTTAACCCTCGACAATAGTGTTTTCCGCGAAGTGACGCTGTATCATCGCAACCGTGCCTGACTGGCTGATTTCGGGGTGCTCGCAGATTTTAACGTTGCGCGGTCCAGTGCCACGGCGCGGACGCGCGCTTGGCCAGCTTGAAGTTATTCGCGATGGCGCGATCTTAGTGCACCAGGACCGCATCGCTGCGCTGGGCACCAAGCGTGGCATCGAGCGGCTGGCTAAAGCACGACGCGCCGAAAAGTTGGATCTGGGCGGACGAGTTGTTCTGCCGGGCTTCGTTGATTCGCACACTCACCTGATTTTTCCTTTGAGCCGCGCTGCCGAATACGAACAGCGGATCTCCGGCGCGACCTATGAAGAAATTGCGCGCTCGGGCGGCGGAATTCGTTCGACGGTGAAACATCTGCGCAGCGCTTCGGCTCGGGGGCTGAAAGCTCGGGCACTGAAAAATCTTCGCGAGTTTGCGGCGCACGGTACCACCACCATCGAAGCGAAGAGCGGCTACGGGTTGGACTGGAAGAGCGAGCTGAAGATTCTGGAGATTCTCTATGATCTTCATCAGGAGCATCCCCTCGACATCCACGCGACATTTCTGGGGGCGCATGTGGTGCCGCAGGAGTTTCGGCGCCGCCCCCAGGCTTATGTGGATTTGCTGACGCGTCGATGGATTCCCACGGTGGCGACCGCGGGACTGGCTGAATTTTGCGATGTTTTCTGCGACCGCGGCGCGTTTACCGTGGATCAATCGCGACGGATTCTGATGGCCGGACGAGCCGGTGGTTTGGTTCCGCGCATTCATGCGGAACAGCTAGCGCACACCGGGGCGGTGCGCCTCGCGATTGAGTTGCAAGCGGCGAGCGCCGATCATTTGGAGAAAATCGATCGCAGCGATATTCGAGCACTGGGGCTTTCCAATGTGGTGTGTACCATGTTGCCGGGCTGCTGTTTCCATCTCGGGCTGAAGGACTATGCTCCGGCGCGCGCGCTGATCGAGGCCGGGGCGATTCTAGGGATTGCTACCGACTTCAATCCCGGAACCAGTCCCACGCTAAGCATGACCATGATTTTGTCTCTGGCTTGCACGCAAATGAGGATGACGCCGGCCGAAGCGATCACGGCTGCGACGATAAATCCAGCTTACTCTTTGCGCGTGCACGACCGCGTAGGCTCGCTCGAGGTTGGCAAATATGCGGACCTGGCTGCGTTTGACGTGGCCGACTATCGCGAAATCCCGTATTATTTTGGTGTGAATCTTTGCAGCCTCACGATGAAACGCGGCGCCATCCTGCACATGAAGAACCTCTAAATAATGAAACGACTCGTCGAATGTGTTCCAAACTTTTCCGAAGGGCGCGACGCATCGAAGGTGGACGCGATTGTGTCGGCGATGCGCGAAGTGCCCGGCGTGTATCTGCTGGACCGTGAAAGCGACAGCGATCATAACCGCAGCGTGGTGACGCTTGCGGGCGAGCCCGAAGCGGTGGCCGAAGCTGCTCTGCGCGGCGTGGGCAAAGCGGCTGAGCTGATCGATTTGACGAAACATTCCGGCGCGCACCCGCGAATGGGCGCCACGGACGTAGTGCCATTTATCCCCATCGCCGGGGTGACCATCGAGGATTGTGTTGCGCTGGCAAAAAAAGTAGGTCGCGAGATCTGGGAACGGTTTCGCATTCCTGTTTACTTCTACGAGGCCGCGGCGCAGAGGCCGGAACGCACGAACCTGGAGAACATTCGCAAAGGGCAATTCGAAGGCTTGCTGGCGGAAGTTCCCCGCAATATCGACCGCGCTCCGGATGTTGGGGAGCAGCGTTTGCATCCTACGGCCGGCGCCACAGTGGTTGGCGCGCGCAAATTTCTGATTGCTTACAACATAAATCTGAATACTTCCGATGTGGGCATCGCGAATCGCATCGGCAAAAATATCCGCTTCTCAAACGGCGGCCTTCGGTACGTGAAAGCGATGGGCGTGGATTTGCGAGGAAGGAATCTGGCGCAGGTGTCCATTAATCTGACGGATTTCGAGCAGACACCCATTCACCGCGTATTCGAAATGGTGAAGCGCGAGGCTGAGCGGTATGGCGTCTCGATTGTGGGCAGCGAAATCGTTGGTTTAATTCCCAAGCGAGCGATCGAACTGACCGCTGACTTTTATCTGCAACTTGAAAACTTTTCGCCAGCGCAGGTCTTTGAGAATCGCATGGAGGCTTCCTTCGCTGGCGCGGCGTCGGCGGAAGGTTCGGGGAAATTGGCGTTGCTGGCGCAAGGGTTTCTGGAGGCCGTGGCGCAGCCGACGGCGACGCCCGGCGGAGGTTCGGTGGCGGCGTTGGCCGGCGCGCTGGGCGCCAGCCTGGGGCAGATGGTTGCCGGGCTATCGCGGAAGAAAAAATCGCAGGTGGCCTTTGTGGAAGCGCTGAGCGATGTCCTCGCGGAATTTCATTCTGCTTCGCGAACGCTGTCGGAAGCGATCGATCGCGACGCTGCTTCGTTTGAATCAGTGATGGCCGCCTACAAGCTCGCGCAATCGACGCCTGAAGAACAGGGACGCCGTGAAGCGGCGATCCAGAATGCCTTGCAGGGCGCAGCCAACGTCCCGATGGAAGTGGCGCGCAAAGCGGCGCAGGTTTTTGACCTGCTCGGAAAGCTGGAAGGGATCGCCAGTCCTTCCATGCTCTCGGATATTCGGGTGGGACGTCTAATGGCGGGGGCAGCGGTTCGAGGAGCGCTCGAAAACGTGAAGATTAATCTGGAGTCGATCACCGATTCCGGCTTTTCGGCGCGCCTTCGCTCTGAATCCGAGTTACTGGCCGCGCGCATCGGAAAAACTTGATTCCGCCAAGAACCGGTTTAGCATCTATACTAGACAGGTACGGTGCCCGAGATTTAGTTTCGAAGCTCCACCTGCGGCTCGACCGCTGCGGTAGATAATTTACCTGAGGGGAAAACAATCGTGAGACAGCCACTTTTTCGAAGCATTCTTTTGACAGGCGTGGCCGCGGCCGCGCTGCTCGGTATTTTGACCACCATTGCTCCGCGACTCTCGGCCGGCTCGGTGAGCACCACAGTCGTAGGAATGTTCCCCAAGAACACTTCGGAATTCGCCTACGCGGATTTGAAGGGAGCCCGAAAGCTTTCCTGGTTCTCGCAAATGCAGGACCAGATGCTTCCCGCGCACATGCGCCAGTTCGAGCAGTTCCTGGCCTCCGCGGGAGTGGACCCGAATTCCCAGGTGGACAGCCTGGCCTGGGGAACGATTCTATCTGCGGGCGGTGAGAGCGGAGACATTATTGGAGTTGCGCTCGGCGGTTTTGATCCAGCAAGCACGGAAGCTAAGTTCAAAGCTCAGAAGATACCGATGGTTGAAGAGCAGGGTTACCACCTGTATGCGTTCGGAAGCGGCGGAGCGGCCAACGACATTTTCTTCTTTTTCCTGGATTCCAACACAGCCGCATTCGGCAATCGCGCCTCTCTGGATAAGATGATCGATGTGCGCACGGGCAACGGCGAGAGCCTGTTGGCCAATGACAAAATCTTTCCGCTGATCGGCGAAGCCAACGGCACAGGGCTGATTTGGGCGGTTCTGGATAAGACTTCAACGACCATGGCCATGCATCAATTGCTGCCGCAGGCCAGCCAGTTCCCGCAAGCCGCGGCGATTATCGGACGCATTCGCGCCATGATGATCAGCGTGAACGCCGACTCTGGACTGGACGTCCAATTCCAGGCGGTGTGCGATTCAGTGGACGATGCCAACACTCTGGGCGCTGCCATGCAGGCTGGCGTGATGTACCGCCGTTATCAGGAAGCGCAATCGAATCCTGATTTCGCCAAGGCGCTGGACCACGTTCGCGTAACTCCTACGGGAGATCGTCTGAAGATCGACGCGCCGGTGAGCCAGGACGAGCTGATGTCGTTGATACGCACCAAGGCCCTTGCGCCGTCATAGATGTAAGGGAATCTTCCGGAATCCACTGCCGGCGGCGGACTAAACTTTTGCGCGGCGACCTTCACAATATTTAATCAGGGTTGTGCGCGACACGCCGCTGCGTGTTTCGTACTGCACGCGATCGACGCTGGACTTCTGCAGGGCGTCGCTCAGCCGCGCTTGCGAACCGGACCCACGGCCTACAAAAGTATCGAGCCCTGCTGAAGGAAGCGATTCCCCGGAATGCTCGATGGCAACTTCCACGCGGTCTGGAAAATCCGAGACAATCACTTTTAGAGCACAATCCGCGTTCCCGTTAGTGTTTACAAGCGGGAAGGTTTCGCGGCAGGCATCGGCCGTAGCCGCAGCGAGCCGTTCCTGCGCGTCGTGGAAAGGCCGCAGCGCTGGCCGGCGAACAACACAATTGCAGCGACGCCAGCAATGAGCCGAGGGTCGTCCTGCAGCGTGAGTTCGGTACGGCTGGGATCAGTGCTCATCTTTTTCTGCTAGCCGCACGTCACAAGCCTCGCGGCAATCAGGGCAATAATACATCCCATCTACGGCCATGCGGATGTCGAACTGAGCCTGGCAGAAGCAGCAGTACTTCACGCAGGTGCACTCCTGTTCCGGCTTCTCACATTGCGAGCAGAGAGTAATCAAGTACCTGCCTCCGTCGGTACCGCCTTCAGATATGTAGGCCATGCGTGCGCGCCGACAAGCGTCTTGGGGCAATGCTCGCGGCAAATGCGAACAAGCGTCACGGTGGTTCTTGAAGCTGCATTCCTTGACACTTGAAAACACGCATGCTAGCTTCGATGTTTCGTTGCCAATGATGAGAAATTCTCTGTGAACAACTCCGGCAATCGCTGAACTGCGCAAGACCGCACTGAATCCCATTCATCGCCAGCTGGGCGCCAAGATGGTGAATTTCGGCGGCTGGGACATGCCGCTCGAATATTCCGGCATACTGTCCGAGCATGAGGCCGTGCGCACACGCGCGGGGTTGTTCGACGTAAGCCACATGGGCGAAATGGAAATCCGCGGGCCGGGCGCGCTTGGATTGGTCCAGTGGGTGACTTGCAACAACGCCGCGAAGCTTGTGATCGGCCAGGCCCACTATTCCGGACTGATGACTTCGCGCGGGACTTTCGTGGACGATTTGCTGGTGCACAAAATTTCCGATACGCACTACTTGCTGTGCGTCAACGCTGGAAACCAGGATCAGGATTTCGAGCATATCGTCGAGCACAATACGTTCGACGCGCAGGTGGAAAACGCGGGCCCGCGATATTCGCAGCTCGCGATTCAGGGGCCGCGTGCGAAAGACATATTGCAGCGGCTCACTCCGGTGGCGCTGGATTCAATCCACTATTATCATTTCGCCTTCGGCAAAGTTAGCGGCATCGACTGCCTGATCGCACGTACCGGCTACACCGGCGAAGATGGCTTTGAAATATATTTCGCCCCGGAGCATTCGGCAAGGCTTTGGGGAGACCTGATGCAAGCGGGAGGGCCGGCGGGCATGCTTCCGTGCGGCTTGGGAGCGCGCAACACGCTGCGTCTTGAGGCAGGCATGTGCCTCTACGGCCATGAAATTGACGACACCATTACGCCATGGGAAGCGGGGCTGGGCTGGATTTGCAAGATGGAAAAGGCGCCGTTTTTGGGCAGCGATGTGCTGGCGCAACAAAAACGGGATGGGCTCCAGCGGAAACTGGTTGGGTTTGAAATGTTGGACAAGCGTATCGGGCGAGACGGCTATCCTGTGCTTATCGGCGGGAAAGAACTAGGACGCGTTACCAGCGGCGGACCTGCGCCGTTCCTGAAGAAAAATATCGGCATGGCCTACGTGCCTCCGGAATTCAGCGCGATGGGGACGGCCGTTGTTATAGAGATTCGTGGCCAAGCGGAAGCGGCCCAGATCGTCGCGCTTCCATTTTATAAGCGACCGCAATAGCTCAGAGGCATCCAATTAAGACGCACTCACGGAGCGTTCATGTACCCCAAGGACTATCGCTACACGAAAGAGCATGAATGGATCAAGGTTGAAGGCGCCAAGGGCACGATTGGCATCACGGATTACGCGCAGCACGAGCTGGGGGACGTGGTGTTCGTCGAAATGCCTAAACTGGGAGCGAAACTCAAAGCGCGACAGTCTTTCGGAACCATCGAATCGGTGAAAGCTGTGAGCGAAATCTTCAGCCCGGTCTCGGGCGAGGTGATTGAGACGAATTCCGCGCTTACCGACTGCTCCGGAGTTAATCAACAAAGATCCGCATGGCGCTGCGTGGCTTATTAAGGTACGACTAGCCGATCCCCGGGAAGCTTCGGCGCTGATGGATGCGGCCGCATACGAGGCTTACATCGCAGACCAGGCCAAGGAACATTCGGCCTGATGCGCTATTTGCCCAAGAGTCCTTCCGAACGCCGGGAAATGCTCGAGGCGATTGGCGTGCAGTCCGTAAACGAACTTTTCGAGTCCATTCCGGAAAAATTTCGGTTGCGCGCACCGCTTGCTTTGCCAGCGGCGCTTTCGGAACCGGAGATCATTCAATATTTTCAGGCGCGCGCTGCGGAAAATTCCAAAGGCTACTCTTCCTTTCTTGGCGCGGGCGTCTATTCGCATGTGCGCTCGGTTGTCACTGACGCGCTCGTTCAACGCGGCGAGTTTCTCACTTCCTACACTCCCTACCAAGCTGAGTTTGCGCAAGGCACGCTGACGGCGATTTTCGAATTTCAAACGCTGATGTGCCAGTTAACCGGGCAGGAAGTGGCTAACGCTTCGATGTACGACGGTTCGACGGCGCTTACCGAAGCCGTGCTGATGGCGGAACGGATTACCGGTCGCCATCGCGTCTTGATGGCGCGAAGCGTTCATCCGGAATATCGCCACGTGTTGCAGACCTACGCGAAGAATCTGGGTATCCAGATCGAAGAGATCGGTTACACCGAATCCGGACAACTGGATCGCGCGGCGTTGAAGAAGGAAAGTCTGGAGCAAGCGGCCGCGATTGTGGTTCAGTCGCCAAACTTTTTCGGTGTGATCGAAGAGTTGCCGGCACTGGCGGAAGCTGCTCACGCTTCGGCGCATTGCTGGTTACCGGGATTGCAGAGGCTGTTTCGCTGGGAATCGTTCGGCCTCCGGCGGAAGCGGATATCGTGGCGATGGAGGGCCAATCATTCGGCATTTCGCCGAGCTACGGTGGGCCTTACGTTGGCGTAATTGCCACGCGAGATAAATTCGTCCGCCAAATGCCCGGACGCCTGGCTGGCCAGACGACAGATGCGGAAGGGCGGCGCGGGTTTGTCCTGACGCTGGCGACCCGCGAGCAACATATCCGCCGCGAAAAAGCCACTTCCAACATTTGTACGAATGAAGCGCTCTTTGCGCTGGTGGCAACGATCCATCTCAGCTTGTTGGGAAAAGAAGGGCTGCGCGAGCAGGCGCTGCAGAATGTGGCCAAGGCGCGTTTCGCTCAGGCGGAACTGGAAAAAATTTCCGGCCTACGGCGCGTTTTCTCCGGACCATCTTTCAACGAGTTCGTGCTGGAGTTTCCGCGCTCGGTAAAGATGGTGAACCAGGATCTTTTGCGCGAGAAAATTATCGGGCCGTTCGCACTGGGCACGCACTATCCGGAGCTTACCAAGCGCGCGCTTGTTTGCGTGACGGAAACTACGCCGCGCGCCGAAATTGAACGTTTGGCTGCAGCCATCCGAAAAATACTCGAAAGACCCGTTTGAGGAGCTGTTTGCGTTGAGCAACAAGTCCACTGAAATCGAATCGCCCGTCGGAACAATTTTGAAGGCGCGCGAGCATGTCAGCCAGAACGAAGGGCTGATATTCGAGAAGTCCGCGCCGGGAAAGCGCGGGATGGAGCTACCGCCGCTGGATGTCCCGGCCGTAGATGCTTCCAAAGCGCTGGGAAAAGAATTCACGCGCGAGGCCGTCGAAGGTTTTCCTGAAGTGAGCGAGATCGAAGTGATTCGCCACTTCACGCGGCTTTCCACATGGAATTACGCGATCGACCTCGGCATGTATCCGCTGGGTTCCTGCACTATGAAGTACAACCCGCGCGTTAACGAATTCGTCGCGCGGCTCGAAGGCCTTGCCACCGAGCATCCCGAGCAGCCGGCCGAAGTTTCTCAAGGTTGCTTGCGCATTCTCTACGATCTGCAGAAATGCCTGCTTTCGATTACCGGCATGGACGCCGCGACGCTTCAACCTGTAGCGGGCGCGCAAGGTGAACTCACAGGGCTGCTGATGATTCGCGCATACCTGCAGAGCCAGGGAAATCCGCGCAAGACGGTTTTGATTCCGGATTCCGCGCACGGCACGAATCCGGCTTCCGTGGTGATCGCGGGCTACGAAGTAAAAAATATCAAATCGAACGCGCGCGGCCAGATTGATACGGATCATCTTCGCGAGTTTTGCACCGACGATGTTGCGGCGCTGATGCTGACGAACCCAAGCACCCTCGGCGTGTTCGAGGAACGCATTGCGGAAATTGCGGCTATCCTCCACGAACGCGGCGCGCTGCTCTATATGGACGGTGCCAATATGAACGCGCTGGCCGGGGTTACGCGACCAGGCGATTTCGGCGTGGACGTGATGCATCTGAATCTGCACAAGACATTTTCGACTCCGCATGGAGGCGGCGGCCCGGGCGCCGGTCCCGTGTTGGTGAAGAAATTTTTAGAACCGTTCCTGCCCGTCCCGGTGGTGGTGCAAAAAGAGGATGGTAAATTCGCGCTGGACCACAGCCGTCCGCAATCCATCGGGCGCGTGCGCGCTTATTGCGGAAATTTCGGCGTGCTGCTGCGCGCGCTTGCGTACATTCTTGCCTATGGTTCTGGAATCCGGCAGGCAACGGAAGACGCCGTTTTAAATTCAAATTATATTCGGAAGAATCTGGAGGGCGTTTTCGATCTGCCTTACAATCTTCCATCGATGCACGAAGTGGTTTTCAGCGATGCGCGCCAAAAAAAGCATGGTGTAAACACGATGGACATCGCCAAGCGTTTAATTGACTATGGCTTTCACCCTTACACCACCGCGTTTCCGCTGATCGTTCCGGGCGCCATGATGATTGAGCCGACCGAATCGGAATCCCGAGAGGAGTGCGATTTCTTTATCGAAGCGATGCGTTCGATTGCGGCGGAAGCGGAAACGAATCCGGAGTTGGTGAAAACGGCGCCACATTCCACGCGCATCGGTCGTCTGGACGAAGTGGCCGCAGCGCGGAAGCCGATTCTCCGCTGGAAACCTGAGGAAGGAGGTTCACGATGACCCCGGAACAAGCTGCGTTTCTTCTGCCGATCTTTGTGGCCTCGCTGAGAAAGGAATTCCCGACCACTTTGCGCGTGCTTCAGGCCGTTCCTGCTGACAAAGGAGATTACCGGCCGGCTCCGAATTCGCGCAGCGCGCTGGAACTTGTCTGGCATCTGGCTTCCGCGGATATTTGGTTCCTCGATGGATTTCTCGCTGGGCAATTCGAAATGGAAGACGACACTATGCCCGCGGACTTCAGCAACGCCGCGGATATCGCTGCCACCTACGAAGAAAGTTTGCCGGCGAAACTCGACAAAATCGAGAAGCTCCCCGCTGAATTTTGGGCCACTCCGCTTCCCTTCTTCGGCATCTATAATTTGCCCGCGGTGATGTATTTGCAATTTATGCTCAACCACTCCATACACCATCGAGGCCAGCTAACGGCGTATCTACGTCCGATGGGGGCGAAAGTGCCCAACGTCTATGGCGGCAGTTTCGACGAGCCTATGGCAGAGTGCGAAGAGTAACCGTCGCGGATTTGCCTGCCAGGTTTGTTTCCCCGCTGCGAATTCCTCAGACTTCGCGATTCAGAAACAATCAATCACTTCGTTTAACGGCATCCATTGAATGGGGCAGGTGTGGGCGGAGAACCGCTAGCGCGCGCAGAAGCGCTCTCGAAGAAACTGAGAGCGCCGCAGCGGTTTTACTTCTTTTCGTTCTTCGCTTTTTCGACCGGGATGCTGCGTCCGGCTGCCGGAGTGGTCCTGTTTTCGATGGTCACGTCCATCGCAGCGGTGGCTGCGGGGAAAACCACCGGGCGGCCGTCAGAACTCGCGGCGGCGGCGGTGGTGATTTTCTCTTTGGACGGAGTGGTCACCGGAACAAGGGCGCCTTCCGCTTCCTTCAAGAAAGTCAGGCCCTGCTCGCGACCATCCCAATCGATGGAAATGACGTCGCCGAGAGAAACCTGTTCGGTTGCCAGCAGGCTGGCCAACGGATAAACAACGTGCCGTTCGATCGCGCGTTTCAAGTGCCGCGCGCCGTATTTCATGTCCGTGCCTTCGCGGAGTAGAAAATCGCGCGCGGGCATGGTCACGCGGAACAAGAAGCGTCCCTTGGCGGTTTCGAGCACGCGCTGCTGCACCATACCCAGCTCGATTTCCAGAATTTGTTCGAGCTGTTGGGAACGCAGCGGATGGAACACGATCACTTTGTCGATGCGGTTCATGAATTCAGGAGCGAACTTTCGCTTGGCCGCGTCCGCCGCGGTCTTTTCCACTTTTTCATCCAGGCGAACTTGCGTATCGGCCTTCACTTTAGGAGCAAAGCCCATGCCGCCGGTCATCAGCTCGGTGATTTCGCCGCCGCCAAGATTTGAGGTCATGAAGATCATGGTTTGCGACAAATCCACGCGGCGATTGTCTCCCAGCGTCAAGGTGGCTTTGTCCAGGATGCCGAGCAGCAATTGCCACAGCGCATCGCTGGCCTTTTCGATTTCGTCGAACAGCAGGAAACTGATCTTCAATTTATCGGTGTGATATTGGGCGAGCGCCTCCTGCGTGATTAGAGGATGCGTTTCGCGGTGCCCCAAATACCCCGGAGGCGAGCCAATCAGCTTGGCGATTTCGTGCGAGTGCTGGAATTCGGCGCAGTCCACTTTGATCACGGCGCGTGGATCGCCAAAGAGCACTTCAGCGGTGGCTTCGACTACGCGCGTTTTCCCCGCGCCAGTCGGCCCCAAAAACAATAGATTCCCTACCGGACGCCCTGGCGAATTCAGGCCGGCGCGAAACACCTGGTACAGGTCCACCACACCCTGCACCGCTTCGTCCTGGCCGACGATTTTACGCCGCAGTCCTGATTCAAAATCACGTGACTCCAGGCTGCGTTGAGTCGGGTCGAGTTGTAGCGCACGCGCTCCCACGGTATTACTCCCCCTACCGGAACTCTCTGCCGCCATCGGGATTGCGGAATTCAGTACGCTCGAATTGGTCGAGTTTGATATCGAGCGTGGAACGCAGCAAGCGCAATTGCGTGACCAGTTCCCGGCTTGAATTGGCTCGATCCGCCAGCAGCAACATCGGCGGAGAAAGATCGGCCAGGTCCATGTGAAGGTTTCGTAGTGAATGCATCAGGTTCTGCACGTACGGCGAGCGAATATCAAACAACTCGATACGGCTGTTCACCTGCTCGCGCAGGCTGGACCAATCGAGATCAAGGAAGGGGTGGTTGCGCGAAACCTTTCGCACCACATCGTCCGTGATTCGCGGCCGCTCCCCCAGCCGCGCCAGATGTAACTGCTGCACTTTGCCCTGACGGCGAACGTTGTGCACCAAAAAGTAGGTGTTGCCTTTGCGCCTTACGAAAGCCACAACACCCTCCTTTTTAGAGGAAGCATTCGTAGTGTATGAAGCGTCCACTACGCCGTCAATGGTACGATGCGGTGGACCCGGAAAATGATGCTAATCAGTTATTAGTCCAGAAGCGTCGCTTTTTGCGGGGTGCATACCGTATCAAAGCGCTGGGGCAGGCCGGCGTTACGGAAGTTTTCAGCACGCTGCCTTACTACTTAGATGCAGAAAATCGGCGGAGCGTAGTCTGCGGGCAAAGAACTAAATGTCGTGGGAACCGGTCTATCGCTTGGTGAAAAAAATCCCGCGCGGGCGCGTAACAACCTATGGCGAGGTTGCCAAGGCGTTGCGCACCCCAGGCGGTGCACGTGCCGTAGGATACGCCATGGCGGCGACTCCCACTGGGCGAGGTATTCCGTGGCATCGCGTGCTGGGAGCGGGTGGACGGATTCGCGTTCCGGAGCCTTATGCCGCTAAGCAGCGCCGGTTGCTGGAAACCGAAGGCGTTCTGGTTGGGCGCGTGATTGACATGAAAATTTATGGCTGGTCCTTTCGCCAGCCCAAAAGAAGCGGAATGCTCAAACGCACGCGTCGCAAGACTCGATGACCGCGCTCGCTTTTTGAGCGGTTGTGATATAGAGGACAGTTCAAATGGAGGGGAAATATTTAGTGACGGAACCTGTCATACAAGTTGAAGGTCTTTATAAGAACTACGGAACGGTAAGCGCTCTGCGTGGCGTGAATTTTTCCGTGGAAGAAGGCGAAGTATTTGGGCTCCTCGGGCCCAACGGCGCGGGCAAGACCACCACCGTTGAGATCCTGGAAGGCATGCGCACGCCGGATCGAGGACTCGCGCGAGTGTGCGGGCTGGATCCCGAAAAAAGCGGGAGCCGGTTCAAAGAAATGATTGGCGCGGTGCTGCAATCCACTTCCCTACCCGACAAAATCCGCGTGAAAGAAGCGATCGATTTATTCGCCAACTTCTACCGCAATCATGCCAACACAAACGATCTATTGAAACGCTTTCAGCTCGAAGAGAAGCGCGACGCTTTCTACAGCCAGCTTTCCGGCGGACAGAAACAGCGGCTGGCCATCGCCATGGCGCTGGTGAACGAGCCTCAAGTGGTCTTTTTAGATGAGCCGACGGCGGGTTTGGACCCGCAAGTTCGCCGCGAGATTTACGACATCATCGAAGAACTGAAGCGCGGCAAGAAGACCGTCTTGCTCACCACGCACTATATAGAGGAAGCCGAGCGCCTGTGCGACCGTGTGGCCATCATTGATTACGGCCGGGTGATTAAGATCGGAACGCCGCGTGAACTGAAGCAGGCTTCTGCGGGCACCACGCGAATTGAAGTCCGCGTCGCCAAGCCCGTGGAGAACGGAGTACTGGGCCAACTCGACGCGGTGGCGAATGCACGCGAGTTCGATGGCACCTATGTGCTGCATTCCACACGCGCACCACATACGATTGTGGCGCTGGTGAAGCATCTTGAAGCCGACAGTAATGAACTGCAAAGCCTGGAAATGTTTTCGCCGTCACTGGAAGATGTTTTCATCGAGCTAACCGGGCGTAGGCTGCGTGATTGAAATCTGTGGGTTGAGCGAAGAGATTTTGAAATAAAAGGACGAACATGGCATCAAACGTAATCCGCAATACTTGGATCCTCACAAAAATTCGCGTGCGGCTTGCCATGCGAAACCGAACATTTCTTTTTTTCAGCTTGATCATGCCGCTTGGCTTTCTATTTTTCTTTGTGACCATCTTCAGCAAAGGTGATTCGGCATGGACCGCCTACATTCTTGGGTCGATTCTCACCATGACGGTGATGGGCAGCTTCTGGGGACTCAGCGTCCAACTGGTCATGTTCCGGGAAGCCGGCATCCTCCGGCGCTTTCGTCTGGCTCCGCTGGGGGCAGGCCCCATGCTCGCATCCAGCATTCTCTCGAACTACATCCTAGTGCTGCCGTCTGTGGCCATCGAAATTCTTGTTACGAAGTTCTTTCTGTATATGCAGGGTTGGGGAAATTTGTGGGCGATTTTTCTGCTGGTTAGCATAGGGTCGGCCACTTTTTCAGCGTTTGGCCTAATCGTTGCCAGCGTGACCAACACCATGCAGGAAACGCAGGTCATTAACCAGGTGATCTGGACCGCTTTCCTGTTTCTTTCGGGCGCTACCGTTCCGCTGGCAAGATTTCCGCACTGGATTCAAGGCGCTTCACTGTTCATGCCGGCCACTTATCTGGCGACCGGACTTGAAAATGCCGCCACGAACCTGGCCACCCACTCTGAAATCATTACCGACTTGATCGCTCTGGGGATCGGACTTCTAGTAGCTTTCGAAATTTCGCGGCGCCTGTTTCGTTGGGAGCCAGAAGCAAAACTTCCCGGAAGCGCAAAGCTGTGGGTACTGGCGACGATGATTCCTTTCATCGCCTTTGGAGCGTACGAAAACGTGAAAGGCGACCGGTTGGCTCTTGTTCGGCAGAATTTTCAAATGTTGAACAGCGCCAGTATGGCTACGCCGCCGAAATCTCACTGAGTTGTAGGATCTGGACGTGGGGATGCTCCGCGATTCGTTAGTACTGGCATCGATCCACTGAGTCCGGCATCCAATAACCACCAACTAAAAATTCTGAGTTCACAGGAGACACTATGGAACGCAGCGCCACAGCGGTTTGGAACGGCGGATTAAAGGATGGCAAAGGATTTATCTCTACGCCGAGTGGCGTGCTGTCCGATGCGCCCTATTCCTTCCTAACGCGCTTCGAGAACGCCAAGGGGACAAACCCGGAGGAATTAATCGGGGCGGCTCACGCAGCCTGCTTCGCTATGGCGCTCTCGGCGCAGCTCGGCACCATGAATTTCACGCCGCAGACGATTCGCGCCACGGCGAACGTCACGCTCGAAAAACTCGACGCCGGTTGGACCATCTCGAGAATCCATCTGGACGTAGCCGCGCGCATCCCCGGCATTTCTGAAGCAGCATTTGAATCCGCGGCGGCCAGCGCGAAAGCGAATTGCCCCGTCTCGCGTCTTTTCAAATCTGAAATCACATTGCACGCCGTTTTGGAGAAGGCGGCATGATCCTTCTGGCCGTCGCCGGCTTGCTGATCATCGCGGGCATCCTGCTGGAAGCGTTTGAAACGATCGTTCTTCCGCGCAGGGTGACGCGCCGATTCCGCCTGACCAGGCTTTACTACCGCGTCCTCTGGATTCCCTGGCGCAAGCTTGCTCGTGGCATTAAGTCATCCAAGAGCCGCGAGGGATTTCTGAGTTATTTCGGTCCCCTTTCCCTGCTGGGCATATTTGCGCTATGGGCGACCATGTTAATCCTGGGCTTCGGTCTTTTGTATTACAGCGACGCTCGCGTGGACCAAACGCATCCGACTCTGGAGACGTGCTTCTATCTAAGCGGCACAACCTTTTTTACGCTGGGCCTTGGCGACGTGACTCCGCACACCTCCCCGGAGCGGGTGCTGGCAGTATTCGAAAGCGGACTGGGCTTTGGCTTTCTGGCGCTGGTACTGAGCTACTTGCCGGTCATCTATCAAGCATTTTCGCGCAGAGAGGTTGCCATCGTGCTGCTCGACGCGCGCGCAGGTTCGCCGCCTACCGCCGCCGAACTTCTGCGACGTCATGCAGATGTTCACGGGCTCCAAGCTTTGGAAAGGCTTCTGCGCGACTGGGAGCGCTGGTCCGCGGAACTGCTGGAGAGTCACGTATCCTATCCGGTTCTTACCTACTTTCGCTCGCAGCACAACAACGAATCATGGCTCTCCGCGCTCACAGCGATCCTGGATACTTCCGCTCTAATTATCGCAGGCGCCGATGGAACATGCGTGCGGCAAGCCCGGCTTACGTTTGCTATTTGCCGCCATGCAGTCGTGGATTTAGCTCAGGTGTTTCAGGCAGCTCCCTTAGCCCACAACGCAAATCGCTTGCCGGCTTCCGAACTTCTTCGCCTCCGCGGGGCTGTTGCGGAATCGGGACTGAAACTTCACGATACGCCGGAATCAGACCAGAAACTAAATAAGCTACGTGGCATGTATGAACCTTACGTTCAGGCTCTGTCCCAATTTTTGTATATAGACCTCCCTCCTTGGATCCTGGCCAAAGAGAGCGCGGACAATTGGAAGACGAGTGCTTGGGGCCGCATCTCCGGCTTCACTGCTCAGACACAAGTGGAACGGGCGCTGGACGACCACTCCTAGTAGCTCGGAGCCTCATCAAATTCCCAACTCGCTGCTAACAATGAAGCGCCGTCGCTCGTCCATATACGTCAGAAACTAACGGTGTCTAGGGCTCAACTGGCGTTTTGGAGGGACGATGACGTCATTCGGTCAAGACCTGCGCTATGCCCTGCGGATGCTGCTCAAGAGTCCCGGTTTTACGATTGTCGCAGTACTCACGCTCGCCCTCGGAATCGGCGCAAACGTGGCCACCTTCAGCGTGGTTTACGCTGTATTGCTGCGTCCCCTGCCATTTCCTCAATCTGAACAGTTAGTGCGCGTATTTGACGATCTCCGTAGCTCCAACGTAAAAAATGTGGGCATGTCGGCCCCAGAGCTCTGGGACTTGCAAGACGGATCTGGTGTGTTTCAGGAGCTCTCTGCGGTTTGGCCAATTGATTCCGACATCGCCGGGGGCGACCGTCCCGTTCGCGCCGAAACTCTGGCCGTTAGCCCGGGCTATTTCACCATGCTCGGTATTAAGCCTCAGCTCGGCCGCGTTTTCACTCAGCAGGATTCGGTTCCCGGCTTTATGGAGATGGTCGTTATCAGCGACGGGTTTTGGCGCCGGAATTACGGCTCGGATCCGAAAATCATCGGCCGGACGATGCGCCTCGACAACGATCTGTACCAAATCATCGGCGTCATGCCCGCTGGGTTTCGTCATCCGGGCCGCACTCTACAGACAGACGTGGAAGTCTGGTGCGCGTCGGGATACAACGCCGCTCCCTTTCCTGTTCCAGCCATCCGCGCGGCGCGTTTTATCCCTGGTGCTATCGGACGGCTGAAGCCTGGAGTGACCATCGCGCAAGCCCAGGCTCAGCTCGACACATACGTAGCGCACTTGAGCCAACAATATCCCAATGAGTACCCCCAAGCCGCCGGTTGGACGACGCGAATAGTTCCAGTGAAAGAGGACCTAGTTGGCCCGGAGCGCACCGAACTGTTTGTTCTTTTCGGCGCCGTGGGATTCGTGTTGCTGATTGCATGCGTGAACCTGGCGAACCTGTTGTTGGCGAGGTCGTCTGGACGGCGGCGCGAAATTGCGATTCGACTGGCCTTGGGTGCCGGACGCTGGCGCTTGATGGCGCAACTGCTTACCGAAAGCGTTTTACTCTCGGTAATCTCGGGACTGGTAGCGCTCGTCACCGTTGTTTTGTTCAAAAACTCCATCCTGGCTTTGGCTCCGGCGAGTCTCCCCGGCTTAGCGAAGTGCACACCAGCGCCGGCGTTTTATTTTTTGCTTTCATGATCTCAATCGTTACCGGCTTGCTCTTTGGTCTAGCTCCGGCGCTGCAAGCTGCAAGTCCAAATCAAGCGGATAGTCTACGAGAAGGCGGCCGAGGTTCTGGCGCCGGAAGAAGGCACACGCGCGTGTCGCGTGTACTGGTTATTTCTGAAGTAGCGCTCTCTCTTATTTTGCTCGCTGGCGCGGGACTTCTACTACGTAGCTTCTGGCATGTGCTGGAAGTGCGTCCGGGCTTCAACCCCAGCCACGTAGTCACGGCGCAGATTTGGATTCCCGTTCCAAACGATCCAAAAACCGATCCCTACCGTCCTACCGATAAGCGCGCAGCTTTTCTGATGGAAATTCTTCGGAGAGTATCTGTTCTGCCGGGAGTGCAAGAAGCGGCGATAGGCGGAACGAACAGCTTGCCGCTTGCTGCAGCACGAAACGGCTTTCCGTTTGCAATCGTGGGCCGCCCGACGGACTCGGAACGCGCGCCGATCGCGGAGTTTGCCTCCGTCACGCCCGACTACTTCGGAGTGCTGCAAGTCCCGCTGCTCGCCGGAAGAAATTTCGCTGAATCCGACACGGATAAATCACAGCAGGTGGTGTTGATCGACCAAACGCTGCAACGGCGATATTGGCCCAATGACGATCCACTCGGACAACAAATTAGTTTTGGCGGACGGCCGGGGCAGAATCCTTCATTCACAATCGTCGGCGTTGTAGGCGACATTAAATCCGATGGCTTCGATGCGCCTAGCGCGCCTCACATTTATCTCCCCGTACGGCAAAGCCCAGCTTATGCCTCCGTGGTATTTCTCCGCAGCGCGGGAAACCCGGAAGCGCTTGGCGAATCCATTCGCCACGAAGTGCAGTCGATTGATCCCCATATTCCCGTTTTCAACATGCGAACGATGGACCAAATCGTTACGCGTTCCATGGCCGAGCGCCGTTTCGCTCTTCAACTTCTCGGTATTTTCGCCGGCGTAGCCCTTCTGCTAGCCGCCATCGGAATTTATGGTGTGATGGCATATTCGTTTAGCCAGCGCACGCACGAAATCGGCGTTCGCATTGCTCTGGGCGCGCAGCGTGTAGATATTTTTCGCATGGCGGTGGGAGAAGGAATGCAGCTCGTTGCCATCGGCTTGGCCATCGGTCTAGTTGGGGCCGCGGGATTGACACGATCCGTTCGCACCATGTTGTTCGGCGTGAGCCCGGCAGACCCCATTACCTTCGGCGCAATCTCCGCCACGCTTGCGGCGGTGGCGTTTCTCGCTTGCTACGTTCCGGCCCGACGCGCCACCCGCGTCGATCCGCTTGTAGCCTTGCGCGATGAATGACCTCTCGGATGTGTTTAGCAGCTGTTCAGCATTCAAAGGTCGTCGGTAACGTGTGCGCGAAGGAGAACACATGAATTCTTTCCTACACGATATTCGATACGCGTTACGAATGTTGGCCAAAAGCCCGGCGTTCACACTTGTCGCGGTGCTGACACTGGCACTGGGGATTGGTGCGAATGTCGCCACTTTCAGCGTGGTTTACGCCGTTCTGTTGCGGCCGCTGCCCTTCTCGCATCCTGAGCAACTCGTGCGCGTCTTCGACGATCTTCGCGGCCCAAACACGCCGGATGTGGGGATGTCCGCGCCGGAACTTTGGGATCTGCAAGGTCACTCGGGCGTGTTTCAGGATATTTCGGCTGTGGCGCCCAGCAATTCTGCGATCGGCGGCGGAGATCGTGTGGTCCGCGCCGAATCTCTGATCACTAGTCCCGATTATTTCAGCCTGCTGGGAACGAAGGCGCAACTTGGCCGCGTCTACACAGAGCGAGATTCCGTTCCAGGATTCCTGGAGCCTGTGGTCATCAGCGATGGATTTTGGCGCAGCAATTTCGGCTCCGACCCACACATCATCGGCCGGAAAATCCACCTGGATAATGACCTGTACACGATTGTAGGGGTGATGCCGGCGGGCTTTCGTCATCCGGGTCGCACGCTGAACACCGACGTGGACGTATGGGCCGCGACTGGTTTCAACGGTCTTCCGTTTCCCGTTCCAGCCGACAGGTCGCTAAGAGTGATTCCGGGGGCAATTGCGCGTTTGAAGCCCGGGCTGACTATCGCGGAAGCACAAGCGCGGCTGGATGGCTATGTATCGCAACTCAGTCGCGTGTATCCCACGGAATATCCCGCCGCCGCCGCGTGGACCGTGCGTCTGGTTGCGGTGAAAGAAGATTTGGTGGGCCCGCAGCGGACCGAATTGTTCATCCTTTTCGGAGCGGTGGGCTTCCTGCTGCTGATCGCGTGCCTGAACATTGCCAACCTTCTTCTGGCGCGCGCTTCCGGACGCCGACGCGAAATTGCCATTCGGCTCGCGATGGGCGCCAGCCGCGCGCGTCTGGCTGGACAATTGTTGACCGAGAGTACGTTGTTGGCCTGTATTTCCGGAGTCGTAGCGCTGCTGACGGTGGTCTTTTTGAAGAACGCAATCATCAGTTTGGCTCCCGCAGATATCCCGCGGCTCAACGAGGTTGAGCTCAGCGCCGGCGTTCTATTTTTTGTCTTCCTGATCTCCATGCTCACAGGCGTCCTGTTCGGATTGGCACCTGCGCTTCAAGCTACGAATCCGAATCAGGTGGAGAATCTGAGGGAAGGCAGCCGAGGGTCGGGGGCCGGCAGGCGGCATACTCGGATTTCGCGGATTCTAGTGGTGTCGGAAGTAGCGCTGTCGATTGTTTTGCTGGCGGGAGCGGGGCTTCTACTTCGCAGTTTCTGGAGGGTGCTCGAAGTGCGTCCCGGATTCAATCCCAGCCACCTGACTACGGTGCAAATCTGGATTCCGGTGTCCAACAATCCGGCCACCGATCCTTATGCCCTTGTGGATAAGCGCTCCGCGTTACTGCGAGAGGTCTTTCACCGCGTGTCGCTGCTGCCCGGCGTGGAACAATCCACAATTTCAGGCAACGACACCTTGCCCATGAACTCCGGCAGAAACTACTCTCCCTTTTCGATTCAAGGCCGCCCGGAAGATTCTGAACGTAGCCCGGTTGCGGATATTGCTGTGGTGGATACGCAATATTTTCGCACCATGGAAGTTCCTTTGATTGCCGGGAGAAATTTCACTATGTCCGATACGGATAAGACCCAGACCGTTGGAGTGATCGACCAAACCCTGGCGCGGCGGTATTGGCCGGACCAGGATCCGCTCGGACAACAAGTTAAGTTCGGATTTGGAGCAGGTATTCAAGGCCTCACGATTGTCGGCGTGGTCGGCGATATTAAGTCGGACGGTTTTGATGCTCCCAGCGTGCCGCACATTTATGTTCCTTTGGGGCAGTTCGCGCCAGTCAACGCAGTGGTCTTTCTGCGGAGCCGAGGCGATGCGGGAAATCTCGGCGAGGCCGTGCGGCGCGAAGTTGAAAAAGTCGATCCCAACATACCAGTTCATAGCATCAGCTCCATGGATCAAATCATCGCAAGGTCCATGGCTGACCGGCGCTTCGCTCTCGAGCTTCTGGCTATTTTTGCGGGGGTCGCTGTTCTGCTCGCTGCCATCGGCATCTATGGCGTGATGGCGTATTCGTTTAGCCAGCGCACGCACGAAATCGGCATTCGCATGGCACTGGGCGCGCAAGGCATAGACATTCTCCGTATGGCCGTGGCAGAAGGAATGCAGCTGGTTGCCATCGGCCTGGTAGTCGGTCTTTTGGGGGCTGTGGCGCTGACACGATTCGTGCGCACCATGCTCTTCGGTGTAAGTCCCGCCGACCCTGTTACCTTCGCTGCCGTCTCGGCCACGCTTGCCGCCGTGGCGTTTTTCGCTTGTTACGTTCCTGCGCAACGCGCAACTCGAGTTGACCCGCTTGTCGCTTTGCGCGATGAATGAAACACGATCTCCGCTCCATCCATTTCACATTGAAACAATTTGCGATAGTCAATAGTTCTGAGCGTTGTGATAACGCGGCCAATTTGGATGTGACGCGGACGCTTGTTTAGGTCAGCGCCGGAATTGACATGAAAATCCCTATGCTATACTTCGTTCTGCGCAGAGTTTCGCAGCCCCTCCGCGCGCCGGAGCAACGATATGCCTATACCGAAGACCGAAAAGATTTGGCATAACGGGAAATTCATCAAGTGGGACGACGCCCAACTCCACGTTCTTTCGCACGTGGTCAGCTACGGCTCCGCCGTCTTCGAAGGTATTCGCTGCTACGACACAAAAGAAGGCCCTGCGATTTTCCGCTTGCGCGATCACGTGCAGCGGCTGCTGAATTCCGCTTACATTTACCGCATGGAAGTTCCCTTTACGCTCGACGAACTCTGCGCCGCGAATCTCGAACTGATTCGCGTGAATAAGATTGGAGCGTGCTATTTGCGTCCAATCGTTCTGCGCGGATATGGCGAAGCAGGCGTTGACCCCAAGGGCTGCCCCATCGAGGTTTATCTAAGCTGCTATGAATGGGGAAAATATCTGGGGGAAGAAGGACTGCGCAGCGGAGTGGATGTGTGCATCAGTTCCTGGAATCGTCCCGCGCCGAATACTTTGCCACAAATGGCGAAAGCGGCCGCGAATTACATGAATTCCCAGCTCATACGCATGGAAGCCCGCGCGAACGGTTATGTGGAAGGCATCGCGCTCGACGTGCATGGCCACATCAGCGAAGGCTCCGGCGAAAATATTTTCTTGGTGATGGATGGCACGGTGATCACTCCGCCGCTTTCAAATTCCGCGTTGCCCGGCATCACGCGCCATTCCGTGCTTACAATTTGCCGCGATCTGAACATTCCCGTGGCAGAGCAAGTCATTCCCCGCGAAATGCTTTACATCGCCGAAGAGCTTTTCTTCTGCGGCACTGCCGTGGAGATCACTCCGATCCGCTCGGTGGACCGCATCAAGATCGGAATTGGATCGCGCGGCCCCATCACGAAGCGTATTCAGGACGAATTTTTCGCACTCACCGGAGGCCTCAAGCCCGATCGCCATCACTGGCTTTCGCCCACCAACGTTCCGGCGACCGCCGGAGCCGGCGTCGCCGTACCCCTGCGCCCATAGTAGCCGCACGCAAAATTAGCGAAAGTGCCGCGAAACGCGGCAATCTGTCCTGATAAAAATAGCTGGCAGCCTTTGCATTTCTCCTAACTCGCTTTCTCCCCGCGAATTCAGTAAAATCGCGCGCGGTGCTGGAAATTCCAATACGATGTAGCTCGTCGCTTGTCGGAGGAACGGTTGTATAACCTGCCTCAAAAGCTCGTGGCGGAATTTATCGGCACATTCGTAGTAATTTTCTTCTCTATCGGCGCGATTTGCACCGACCAATATCTGCGCGCGGCATCCCTAACTCCGATTGGCACTCTGGGAATTGCTCTGGCCTACGGTCTGTCGTACGCCATCATGGTCGGGGCTGTCAGCCACATTTCTGGCGGACATTTAAACCCCGCTGTCACTGCGGGCTACTGGGTCACCCGGCGGCTCGGCACGTTGCAAGCTCTGTTCTACTGGATCGCGCAATTACTCGGCGCGATCGCAGCCACCTATGTGCTGGTCGCTATGGTACCGGACGCAATATGGACATCGGCCGGCAGAGGCGTCACTCTGCTGGCGCCGGATTTCACACGACTGCACGCCATGGTTCTTGAAGGCCTGATGACGTTTTTCCTCGTGTTCGTGGTTTTCGCCACGCTCGTTGACGCCCGCGGCGCTTTCAACAAAATGTCCAGCTTCGCCGTGGGCCTGGCGATCTCAGTGGGCGTGCTTTTCGGCGGACCTTTCACCGGCGCTGCGATTAATCCGGCGCGAGCTTTCGCTCCCGCTCTCGCCGCACGCTACTGGAGCAACCACGGCGTTTACTGGGTGGGCCCACTGCTGGGAGGTGTCATCGCAGCCGTGATTTACGACCGGCTCTTCCTCGCCGACCAGCCTCCGCTTTAGCATCCGGCAAGACCTTCGCGTTATTCTCCCGGGCGTACCTGACCGAACGTACAGGTTGGCAGTTTAGAAATAGTTCTCCGCACTTTTCTTGCTAGCCCTGCACACGCATGCTAGTTTTGGTTGAACTTCACACCCGAGGACTTTCGCTATGGCTGTCAGTATTGATGATTTGTTGCGTCGCGCCGTCGAAAGCCGGGCGTCGGATTTGCACCTGAAAGTAGGCAATCACCCTTATCTGCGCGTGGACGGAATACTGAACGGCCTCACCGATGTCCCACGCATCACGCCGGAAGAAATGCTGTCGATGGCATTCAGCATGATGACCAACCGGCAAAAGCAAAAATTCAAGGAAACCGCCGAGTTGGACATGGCTTACGGCGTGGCCGGCCTCGGCCGTTTCCGCGTGAACGTGTTTCAGCAGCGCGGAAACGTCGGAATGGTTCTCCGCGTCATTCCCACCAAGATTCGCACGATCGAAGAATTGGAATTGCCGCGCGTCCTTTCGCAAATTTGCGAGGAGCAGCGCGGCTTGATTTTAACCACGGGCACCACCGGTTCCGGTAAATCCACCACGCTCGCGGCCATGATCGACCGCATCAATTCCCTGCGCGCCGAACACATCATCACCATTGAAGACCCTATCGAATATTTGCATCGCGACAAAAAAGGCTTCATCAATCAGCGCGAAGTGGAAGTGGACACGTCCTCATTCTCTACCGCGCTCCGCGCCGCCCTGCGTCAGGATCCGGACGTGGTGCTCGTCGGCGAAATGCGCGACCTGGAAACAATTTCCACCGCGTTGCTAGCCGCTGAAACCGGCCACTTGGTTCTTTCGACTTTGCACACCCTCGACGCCACGGAAACGATTCAGCGCATCATCGCCGTGTTTCCGCCGCCCGAACAAAAACAGATTCGCTTGCAGCTCGCCGGAACTCTGAAAGCCGTCATCAGCCAGCGCCTCGTGCGCAAAGCCGATGGCACGGGCCGCGTTCCGGCCGTGGAAGTGATGATCTGCACCGGCTACATTCGCGATTGCATCATCAATCCGGACAAAACGCGTATGATTCGCGACGCCATCGCCGCCGGCACCAGCCAGTACGGCATGCAGACTTTCGACCAATCGCTGTTCGATCTCTACACCCGCAACCTCATCACTCTGGAAGAAGCTCTCATGCGCGCTTCGAATCCGGACGACTTCCGCCTGCGCGTGCAAGGTGTGCGCTCTTCCGCAGACGCCGCCCGCGAAGAAATGGAACGCGCCATGACCGAGTTCGAACGCCTAGGCAGCCGCTAGCGCATTTTTATTGGCTCTCGCGATCTTAGTGTTTTCGCAATCTGTACAACACGTGTCGACGAAGAGGATGGCCTGCAGGCAAGTTCGGATGGTCGAAGTCGTCAGCGGCATTGTGAGTCATCCCGATTTTCTCCATCACTCGACGCGATCTGATATTCGCAGGAACGGTAAAAGACACCAGTTCATCTAGTGCCAGTTCTCCAAAGGCATACTTCGCTACCGCTCGTGCACCTTCTGTTGCTAAGCCGCGCCCCCCGTGATCGGCCGACAACCTCCATCCAATTTCAACGCACGGAGTGAAATGCGCCTCGAACGCCGGCACGGCCAGCCCCACATAACCAATAAACGATCCCTTCTCTCGCAACTCCGCCGCAAATAACCCAAACCCGCGCTTCCTGAAATGTTCGTTGATTCGCTTAAGGAGTTGATCGCTCTCCGCGTGGGTCATACACTCGGGCATAAACTCCATCACGCGCGGGTCGGCATTCATCTGATAAAACGGGTCGCGGTCTTCTTCTTTCCAACGCCGCAGCAGCAATCGCTCCGTCTCCATCAACAATTTCCCCGCACAGTCATATAGACTTCCAATCAGCTAGGAGATTCAGCTTGCACCCTCTGCCATTCTCCGGCCCACACCTCTACGCCACAATATTCTGGACTACCTATATTATCTGGATCATACCTGAAACGATTGCCTCAAGAAGAAAACCCGCAAAATCTTCTTCCACTCTGAGAGACCGGAACTCTTACCTGGTTGTATTGTCGATGTTGTGGATTGGCATCGCGGCAGATTTCGCGCTCTCTTTCACATTTCCGCAAGCCTCGATCCGTTCGGGCCGCGTCTCGTTCTTTTTTATTGGCATCGGCGCGATGTATGCCGGAATGGCGCTTCGATTATATTCGATGAGCATTCTCGGCCGTTATTTTACCTATCAAGTCGCAGTCCACACGGATCAGCCGGTCATAGAGACCGGCCCGTATCGTTACATCCGCCACCCCTCTTACACCGGCGGGCTGATCACGCTAGCCGGCCTCGGACTTGCTCTGGGAAACTGGGCCGGGTTGATCGTGCTTCTTGCTTTTATGGCGCTGGGATATGCCTACCGAATTCCGATCGAGGAAGCTGCGTTAGCCGCTTCTATTGGTGAGCCGTACAGAGCGTACATCCGGCGCACCTATCGCCTGATTCCCTATATTTATTAAGTCTCGCCGTGTCCCCGGGGCTCTCAGAACGCTCCAATTTGGCCTGCCAAAATCTCCGATAGAACTTTTAGCGTCGCCTTCCGAGCGGTATCCTATTATTGTTCAGACACAAACGACGCGCTGCTCATAGGTGACCCGCCATGACCGTCTCGCAAAAACAAAAAGCCGACAAACTCCGCGCACTTCACAATGGCCCGGAAATTCTGTTGTTCGCGAACGCTTGGGACGTAGCTAGCGCCTGCATTCTGGAGCGCCTCGAATTCCCTGCGATCGCCACCACTAGCGCGGGGATCGCCAACACGGTTGGTTATGCGGACGGGCAACAGATTACGTCGGTAGAAATGCTGCGAGTCGTCAGTCACATCGCGCAGGCCGTAAATATTCCGGTCACCGCGGACATGGAAGCCGGCTACTCAACGAGCGCCATCCAAATGCATCAAGTGGCGCTGCAACTCATCGAGGCTGGCGCCGTGGGCCTGAATCTGGAAGATGGCGAGGACGACGAAGCGCGCGTCTCTGAAACGCAAGCTCACGTGGAGAAAATTCAGGCGGTGAGGGAAGCCTCTATGCAGTCCGGAATAGCTCTGGTGATTAACGCTCGCACCGACGCTTACTGGGCGACCGAAAGCCGCTCTGCCAATCGCTTCGCCGAATCCGTGCGTCGAGCAAATCTGTATCGGGAAGCTGGCGCAGACTGTATCTTTCGTTCCCGGCATGAAGAAACATCGACGAAATAAAAAAGTTCTCTGCTGGAATCTCCCGGCCCACATGAACGTTTTGGCCGGTCCCGGCGCGCCAACTATCGAAGAACTGAAGGGTGCGGGCGTGCGTCGCGTCAGCCTCGGCTCTGGCCCCTCGCGCGCGGCCCTCGGACTATTGCGCGAAATCGCCACGGAGCTCAAATCCAAAGGAACCTACGAAAGCGTCGGCCCGCTACATGGTTCCGGCGAGCGAAGTGAACGCGATGTTCTCCGACCGCAAGAAATCAGCCGATCAAAAATCGTAAAAAAGCGTCGACGATCGCTTCCTTGGTCGGTTCGCTTCCTCGCCGCTTGCTTCTATTCTTTCTGTTCATGCGCCAGCGCTCTTCGCCCCGCAAAGTTTCCAGCGAACAAGATCTCTACGCCTCTGCCCTACGCGCTCTAATGCGCCGCGCGTATTCCATACACGAAATGAAGAGGTACCTTGACCGCCGCGCTGAAGACAAAGATTTGGTCGCGCCCGTAGTCGCTCGCCTGCGCGAACTCAATTATCTCGACGACGCGCGCTACGCCGTCGATTACGCGAACCAGCACGCAAAATTACGACGCCAGGGACGCTTCCGCATCGCGCGCGAACTTCGCGCCCGCGGCGTTCCCGACCGCTACATCGACGGCGCTCTCGAAACGGTTTTCAGCCGAAACTGACGAATCCTCTTTGGTGCGCACGCGGCTGAAGCGCCGCCTCGCGCATCTTCGCGGCCCGCTCGACCAACGCAAAATCGCCTCTCTTTACCGCAGCCTGCTAAGCGCGGGCTTTTCTTCCGACATTATCCGCGGCGAACTTCGCGGCATTACAAAAGGTGACCTTCCCGAATTCCCCGAGGCTACTTCCACCGAGGACATTTAATCCCGATGATCGTCGCTTGCGTCCCGACTTCCCCTCTTGCTAAGCCAGTTTCGCCAAAAACAAAATCAAAAAAAAGGGCCACGCCTTGAAGTCTTTTTCCGTCATGCCCGTCTAACAAAAGCAGAATTGCCTAGAAGGGTTGTGGAGTGTTCTTTCACCGATAATCCTAATCCAGGCGCAAATGCTGGCTCGTCCGCGCAGCTGTCCGCTAGCGAGACAAGCACACAAAAGGTGTGCGCCAGCGAACAAAGGAGCAAGAAAATGAAAAGCCTGACTCTCTCGATCTTGGCTTGCGCGCTTCTGGCAGCGACTGCGGTGACGCAAGCTGCCACACCGCCCACGCAATCTGCACAATCGGCTCCCTCTGAAGACAAAACCGCGCCGAGTTACGACATGAAGGCGCAGGCCGCGTTGGACCTCGACGCGGTGAATAAGAAAGTCATCAGCCTCGCCCAGGTTCTGCCGCAGGACAAGTACACCTGGCGTCCCACACCCGATTCGCGCTCCTTTGCTGAAGTTTTCCTGCACGTGTCGGGTGAACGCTATTTCATTCTCGGCTTGATGGGAGCCGCGCCACCTCCGGGATTGGATGGCAAGACCTACGAAAAATCGACTACGGACAAAGCCAAGGTTATCGACGAATTAACGAAGTCCGGGGATTACACGCAGAAAACAATTCAAGGCATGGCTAACGCGGACTATGCCAAGTTGTTACCGAAGCTCGGTCCGCAGGCCAATGAAGGTGACGTGATCTACATTCTAGTCGCCGATGCTCACGAACATCTAGGACAGCTGGTGGCTTACGCGCGCGTCAACGGCATCGTCCCACCGTGGACCGCTGCTGCTGCCAAAGCGGCCGCTGAGAAGAAGGGACAAGACTCGCAAAAGTAAATCTAGTCTGCGGCCGTCCGGGAGTCACTGCGGTTCGTGGCTCCCGGCGGCGCAGTGTCCAAACCTCGAACGACTCTGCCCTGTAAATACCTTGTCGGCGTGGTTCCCAGCTGTTTGCGAAACATCGATATAAACGCGCTCGTGCTGTTGTATCCCGCTTCCAGCGCCGCCGAGGTCACCTTGTCCCCTGCAGCCAGCCGCTGCATGGCATGAAGCAGGCGAAGCTGCTGGCGCCACTTGTTGAAAGTCATTTTGGTTTCTTCCAGGAAGAGGCGCTGAATCGTTCGCTTGCTGGCGCCGCAATCCGCGCACAATTTTTCCAATGTTCTTTGGTCCCCAGGATTCGCGAACAAAGTTTTCACCACACGGGATGCGCGGGAGTCCGCCGGATGCGGCAGTTGAAGCGGTATGGACTCCACCACTTTCAACTGATCCACAATGATTTCGATGATGCCTTTCTGCGCAGGATCTTGCTTGCGCAACTTCGGAAACGTGCACGCATGAAGAATTAGTTCCCTTAATAGCGACGACACATTCATCACCATGCATTTCCTGGGAAACGATCGGCAAAGTTTAGTCTGGAAATAGAGCGTACGCATGGACACGCGGCCGGACATCGCCACCGAGTGTGTGGTGTCTGCTGGAATCCAGACGGCACGCAGCGGCGGCACCACCCACAAGCCTTGCTCCGTGGTCAAGGTCATCACGCCTTCGGAGGCAAACAGAAGTTGGTCTTCCGGATGCGAATGCTCAGGGATCACGTGCCCGTCTTCAAGCTCAGCGGACACGCTGGCCATGTCCGCCACTCGGCGGCGGTTTGAAGCGGCAAGTATGCTTTGGCACCTATGCGACATTTATTGTCACAATAGCGAGAGAAAGAAATCCATGCAAGTGTTATTCCTTGTCGCCGAAATCAACATAGGGAGGCAAACATGCTGGGTTCAGGAAAAATGGTCGGGTTCGTTCCCACCACGGACTACGATCAGAACGCGCGCCTTTTATGAAGGCAAACTCGGATTTGATTTCGTTAGCCTCGATCAATACGCGCTGGTAATGAGCGCCGGTGGCCAAAAAATTCGAATCGCAAAAGTTCCCAATTTTACGCCGCTCCAAGGCACCGTCCTCGGCTGGGAGGTAAGAGATATTCAAGCGGTAGCGACCTGGCTCCGAGATCGCGGTGTCACTCTTGAAAAATACCCTTTCGTTCAAGATCGCGAGCTTGGAATTTGGACCGCACCTTCAGGCGATAAAGTTGCCTGGTTCAAGGATCCCGACGGCAATATTTTGAGCATCGCGCAGCACCCTGATCCGGCGCCAAAATAGTTTGCAAAAAGCTGCGTTTGAGAGCAAAATCCCGCATCTCGTAGTAACCCACCCGCACGCCATTGGGAGGTTTTTATGTGGAGGTCTCTCTTGCTCGGGGCCATTCTCGGTGGTCTGACTGCCTTCATATGGAGCAGTATCTCCTGGGAACTCTTGGGCTGGCACGAAAAGCCCATGCTGGCTTTTCAAAATGAAGACGACGTTGCCACCGTTATCCAATTGCACACCACGCAGTCAGGCGTCTACCTTCTCCCCGGTGCGCCTCGCATCGAAGGCCTGACCGCAGATCAAAAGAAAGCCGCGCAATCAACCCTGATGGCAAAAATGCAAAAGGGACCAATTATGTTCGCAGCGATTCGGCGCGACGGTTTCGGTTCCTATCCACGCGGTTTGATCATTCAGTTCCTTTCCCTGCTAGCCGCGGCATTTCTGCTCACCTGGATGCTTCTGCAAACCAGTGGCTTGAGTTACACAGGTAAAGTCATATTTCTCGCGGTGGCGGGACTTGCCGCCAGTGTCATCGTCGATCTGCCCAATTGGAATTGGTGGGGATTTTCCGGCTCTTACACCGTGATCAATCTTGTAGATTCCGCGCTCACCTGGATGTTCGCCGGATTTGTGATCGCCAAGGTAGCAAAACCTCGCGCTGTCGAAGTCGGCTTCGCCACGAAATCTTAGTTTTCAAATTGCGCGTAACCGGAATTTCAACATCTCTTACAAGGAGAGATTCATGAGAAAGCGCAAACCGCAACCCGCCGCGAACCCTGAAACAACGTCCGCTTCGAAATTTAACCGCCGATCGTTCCTCGACAAGTTTGGCCATGCAGCAGTAGCCACAGTGGCTGTAGCTACGCTCGGTGACCCCAAATCGACCGCGGCGCAATCGTCTTCGAACAATTCCGCACGGGTCCCCACGCCTTCCGGTGTGAGCAACCCGAGAGTGCTCGAGGCCTTTGAGCTCAGAGTATCCGAGGCGATACAGGACGCCCTGGTTGCTCCGGCGACTAACATTAGCAACGGCGATCAAGCCCGTTATGCCGACAAAGGCGGCACGTACACCAAAGCGCTCCCGCACGATTCTTTCGGCCGCGTGAACCTGGCCGCGTTCGCGACCTTCACTACCGCTTTAGCCAGCGGAAAATTTTCAGACTTCGAGAAGATCATCATGGGAGGCACGCGCACTCTGAACGGCCCGCAAGGCGGTCTGGCTTTCGACTTGGATCGGCTCGACAGCGTTCAATTCGGCCAGCCCCAAGTTCCAGCTGCGCCGCCCATAGCCAGCGACCAGAGCGCTACAGAGTTATTGGAACATTACTGGGCTTCCCTTCTTCGTGATGTAGCCTTTACTGACTACGCTACCAGCCCGCTAGCCGCCCAAGCCGCCGCCGAATTGGGCGCACAGCGAACCTACTTCGGTCCGCGGAACGCTAGCGGTCAAGTCACCACCAATCTTTTATTCCGAGGCGCGTTTCCGGGTGAAACGCTGGGGCCTTATCTGTCGCAGTTCTTCGTCCAGCCAACCATGTTCGGCGCGCAGCCCCTCAGCCAGCAAATGGAAACGTACGTTCCAAACCTCGATTACGGAGCGGACTTTACTACTTGGCTGGATATTCAAAATGGCGTGGACAGCGGTCTGCGTAACCAGCTCGACCCGCAACTACGTTACCGGCGCAACGGCCGTGATCTTGCCGCTTTCACCCACGTTGACGTACTGTTCCAGGCCTATTTCACCGCGTTCCTAGTGCTTGCGGGCATCAACGGAAATCCGCCCGGCAGTTTTACCGGAGGCGGTGCGCCTGTAAACCCCGGCAACCCGTACATTAACTCCCAAACGGAAAATGGTTTTGGCACCATGGGCGGTCCCGATTTCGCCGCGACGATCGGCGCAGTGGCGACCAAAGCGCTGAACGCCGTCTGGTATCAGAAATGGTTTGTGCATTTGCGGCTTCGGCCAGAAGCAGCGGGCGGAATCGTCCATCTGATTAAGAGCGGCCAGGGTGCCAATACCGACGTGAAGATGAGCAACGTGATCCTGAATTCACAGGGCTTGCAGCAAAGTTACAACAAGTACGGCACTTGGCTACTTTCGTTGGCTTTCCCGGAAGGTTCGCCCGCGCATCCCGCTTATCCGACCGGCCACGGAACAGTCGCAGGAGCGTGCATCACGGTCCTGAAATTTTTCTTTGACGGGAATTTCGTTATTCCAAATCCCGTGGTTCCTAGCGATGACGGCTTATCTCTGGTGCCTTACACTGGCTCAGACGCAGGACAACTCACCGTCAACGGAGAGTTGAGCAAACTGGGACACAACGTCTCCTTTGGCCACGGAATCCACGCCGGTATCCACTGGCGCAGCGACACTGACACATCGTTGCTTCTGGGCGAAGCCGTCGCGCTCAGTTACCTTCGTGATAAGGCGCGCACTTACAACGAGCCATTCACCGTCCAACTCACCAAGTTCGACGGCACCACTGCCACTATCTCCAACGCCGGACACTAGCAGCGGCGCTATGTAGTGCGGCTTCAGCCGCGGCCGTCAGTTGCGTTACTGCCCCTGCCAACGTTCTGTCGCGGCTGCAGCCATTGCATCGTTGAACTTGTTGAAAAAGCTCTGGTAGACTCCGCTTGCCTCCGCAAAACGTTGTGGCTTCACGCGCTCCACGCAAATCTCGGCGGTCTCAGGCGAGGTCTTCAGAATATTCATCGTCTCAGCGATGAAATCCTTTAGCGGCATGGCGTTCGGGTCGCTTGCATGTCTCCGGCCGGTTAATTCCGTCTGCACGTAAGGAGGTATGAGCTCAAGAACCCGCACGGCCGTGTCCCGAAGTTGGTAGCGCAACGATTGCGTGTAGGAATGGATCGCTGCTTTTGTTGCGCAATAGGTCGGCGTGATAGCCAACGGCACAAAAGCTAGCCCGGAAGAAACGGTCATGATTGCAGCCCTTGGCTGTTTCAAAAGATACGGCAGCAATGCTGCAGTCAGCCGAATTGGTCCAAGCAGATTGGTTGCTATGGTCGCCTCCGCATCGGCCATCGCGCCATTTTTCAAGGCTTCTGGCTTCATAATGCCGGCGTTCTGAATGACGACATTGAGCTCCGGATACTCCTTCGTAAGTTTTTCCGCGAAACTTCGGATCTCTTCAGCGTTTCCGATATCCAAAGTCGCAGACTTCATTCCCGGATTCGCTTTTACTGTTTCATTCAGCAGCTCTTTGCGCCGCCCCGCGAGGATGATCTGATTTCCTTCGGCGTGAAGAGCCTCGGCAAGTCCGCGGCCAATACCGGAGCCACCGCCTGTAATCAAAATTGTGTTGCCATTAATTTGCATGATGTTCTCTCCTCGCTCCGACCCCGGAGCGCTCTGTGTCCGAAAGCTTCAAACTTTTAAGGGATTATCACCGCAGAGCCGTCGATACGGTCGCTTTTGACTGCCGCCAGAGCCTCATTCGCTTGATCCAACTTGAAGACCGTCACTTTGGGATGCACTTTTATCTCGGCCGCCAACTGCAAAAAATCTTTCGCATCCTGCCTGGTCATGTTGGCGACGCTGCGAATCTGGCGTTCGCCCCAAAGCAAGTGGTCGTAATCGAATTCCGGAAGGCGGTCCAGATGGATCGCGTTAATTGCCACCACTCCGCCTTTGCGCAAACTTTTCAACGCGGCAATCACTACATCTCCACTCGGAGCAAACGTCACCGCGCGATCCAACTCCACCGGCGGTTTGTCCGCCTCGCCTCCGACCCAAGTCGCTCCCAGAGAAGTTGCCAGCGCGCGATGCGATGTTCCTCGGGTGGATACGTAGACCGAACATCCCCAAGCGTGCAGGACATCGATCGCCAAGCTCGCCGATGATCCGAAACCAAACAATCCCACACGCTCTCCGCGTTCCACTCCCGCCACGCGCAGACTTCGAAACCCGATGATGCCCGCGCACAAAAGCGGCGCAGCGTGCAGGTCATCCAAATTTGACGGAAGAGGAAACACAAAGTCCCGCCGCGCCAATGCATATTCGGCATATCCGCCGTTCACCGAGTAACCGGTAAAGGTCGGAGCGTCGCAAAGGTTTTCCATGCCGTGCTTGCAGTACCAGCAACTTCCATCCGTTCCGCCGATCCAGGACACTCCCACACGCGCGCCAGTCGGAAATTCCGATGCTCCTCCTTCCATCACATCGCCCACAATCTGATGTCCCGGAATTACATTCCGCAAAATCTCCGGCAGGTCTCCCTCCACGATATGCAAATCCGTCCGGCACACTCCGCAGGCTCGCACACGCAACAGCACTTGTCCGGGCAACGCTTTAGGCTTCGGTACTTCTCCGATAGTAAGAGGCGCGTTCACATTTGCACGCGGGGCGGTAAGAAATGCAGCTTTCATCGACTATGCTCCAAACAATATGTGGACTAAGTATTTGATGGTCGCTAAGCCAAAAAGCGTCACGCGTTAAATCACGAGCCGAAAAACGCGCCGCGCTATGCGGTCAATCCTAGCGACCCCACCTGGTTTGCAGCTTGGGAGGATTTCTTAGGGTTTGCATCACCACGCAATACTGTTCTGTCTTCTCTTTCAATCCAGCGATTTGTTCCGGAGTAGCCTCCGGCGCGACAATATCAAAGTGAAGGCGAATGCTCTCAAATCCGACGGGCACGTCCTTGGCTATGCCGAGTGTGCCGCGAAGATCCAAATCCCCCTCTACCGAGACTTCCATGCGCTGCGTAGGTATGCCCATCGCAGCCGCCACCATCTGGCAGGTAATCTGCGCGCAAGCCGCAAGAGCCCCAAGCAAAAGGTCTCCGGAGCATGCGCCAGCGCCGGCGCCTCCCACTCCCTGGTGCGCTTCGGCACGGTAGATCGCGCGGCCAAGATCTACTGAGCATGACACCGGAGCATCCGTCGGCGCGCCTTTCGCGCGAATTGTGATTCGTGACGCGCGCGGGTCGTTGCGATATTGCTCTTTCAGCGGTTTCTGCAGCGATCGAAGGTCCATGAGAACCTCAACTTTTATTATTGGACGTCCTTACCTACCCAAAGCAGCTTCGGCAAAGCCGCTTTGAAGGCGCCTCACCTGCATGCTAGCATAGGTGCAAATAGGGGGAGGCCCTTGCCAAAGTTCGTCATCGAACGCGAAGTGCCGGGAGCCGGAAATTTGACCGACGCCCAATTGCGCGAAATGTCGCAAAAATCAGTCGCCGTTTTGAAGGTCATGGGCCCCGAGATCCAATGGCTCCATAGCTACGTGACCGGCGACAAGGTGTATTGCGTTTACCTCGCACCGGACGAAGCCACCGTCCGAGAGCACGCCAAGCGTACCGGAATTCCTGCCAATCGTGTCTCCGCCGTCCGGAGGCTTATCGATCCTTCGACAGCAGAGTAAGCTCCGGCCGTGGCCATCACGAAGAAGCGGTCTGCGGCCTTAACGCTTCCTCCACGGCTTTCTCCATCGGCATATTCCAGCCTTCTAACCAAGCCATCGCGCTCGCGGTATTACTCAACGCCTGCCGCGCAGGATCCAGAATGGATTCCAGCTTAATCTGTTCCACGGGCGTGAGCGGAGCGCCGATATTTTGCCGCAGTGCCGCCGCAGCGCCTGCCAGGCGCAAAGAACGTTCTGCTTGAAGTTCCATCGCCGCGGAACACGCGCAACACTCCAGCAGCCGGGCAACACCGCGTTTGTGATCTAATTCTTGAAAAGTCTTCAGGCTTTCACGGTACAGCGAATGCGCTGCGCCGCAATCACGCTCTTCCCTCGCCAAATTTCCGAGGTCCGCGAGCGTCCCGGCAATGCCCCAGCGGTCACCAAGTTCGCGAAAGATTTTCAGACCCTGTTCATACAGCGTCCGCGCGGCTGCGGAGTCGCCCTGCTCGCGGGCCACGTCGCCCTGCGAGTTCAGTGACCATGCCACGCCGGTAAGATCTTCCAGACCCTGAAAGATTGCCAAACACTCCGCGTGCAGGTTGCGCGCGTGCTCATACTCGCCCTGCAATTTCAGAACTGTCGCCAGATTACTGAGAGCCCGGGCAATCGCCTTCAGGTCACCCAATTCTCTCCACCGCGCCAAACTTTCCTCGAACAGAGTGTGCGCGACGGCGAGCTCGCTCCGGTCCCGAGCATTCACCGCCAAAGCATTCAAAGAAACGGCGGCGCCATGCTTGTCATCCAAATGACGCGCAATCTCCAGGCTTTCGTTGAGTAGCGCATTTGCCGGGGTATAACTTCCCTGCTCGCTCGCAAGCACACCTGCCGCAAAAAGCGCGCGTGCTCGGCTCTTCGTGGGAGCTGCCGCCCCTTTCAGTTTTAAAAGCTTGCTGAGACTGTCGCTGCCTTCGGCCAGATACTCCCGCGTCTCCCAAAAGCGAAACAGTGCCGCGGCCAGACGCAGCCCCCAATCGGCGTCTCCAGTTTCTGTCAGCCAATCAAGCGCCGCGCGGAAATTGTCATGTTCTAACGTCAAGTGTTCCAGCCATCCGGTTTCGTCCCCAACGCTTTGCTCCGTGGTTACCTCTTCGGCCAGCACCAGGCAGTAGGCGGCATGCGCGCGCTTGGTCAAAGCCTCCTCGCCGCTCGACTCCAGTTTTTCTCGCGCATACTCTCGAATCGTCTCCAGCATCGCAAAACGCGAGTCGCCGTTTGCCTGCTCTACTTGCTGCAATAAACTCTTGTCCACCATAGACGTCATGCCGTCCAGCAAGTCCAAATCAAGATCGCCTTTCGTGTCGCATATCGCCTCCACGCCTTCCAGTGTGCATCCGCCCACAAACACCGATAACCTTCGGAAAAGTCTTTGCTCCGAGGCGCTTAGCAGGTCATAGCTCCAGTCGATAGCGGCTCGCAGCGTCTGCTGCCGCTGTGGCAGATCGCGCGCGCCGCCGGTTAGTAACTGTAACCGGCTCGCCAGTCGCGTCTGCATCGCAGAGAGCGAAAGAACTTTTACCCTCGCCGCCGCCAGTTCGATCGCCAGCGGCAATCCGTCTAACCGTGCGCAAATCTCAGTGATGGCTCGGGCGTTTTCTGCGTTTAGCTCAAAACCCGGCTTGGCCGCAGCGGCACGCTGGACGAATAGTGCCACCGCCGGATACTTTGACAACACTTCAAGCGACGGAGTGGACTTCGAATCCGGCAGCGCAAGCGGCGGCACCGGAAATTCATGCTCGCCATAAACGTGCAGCGCAGCGCGACTCGTCACCAAAATCTTAAGATGGGGAGCTGTAGCAAGAAGTTCCGCAACGGCCGGTGCCGCCGGCATCAGGTGTTCGAAATTGTCCAACACTAGCAGCGTTGGTGCACGCAACGATTCCGTCAGATTTCTTTTGAGTATTTCGAGTGGCGACTGCCCTCCGGCCTCGCGAATCCCCAAGGTCTGCACGATCGCCGAACCCATCAAGCCTGGATCGCTTACTGGAGAGAGCGGAACAAAATGAGCACCACCGGAAAAGTTTTCGGCTAGCCCACTGGCCACTTCTACCGCCAAGCGCGTTTTCCCTATCCCACCAGGACCGGTGACCGTGACCAGGCGCACATCGGGCCGCAGCAAGAGTTCCTTGGCCGCACTTACTTCTTTCTCTCTGCCCACAAACCGCGTCCGCTGAACCGGAATATTTGTCGGCCTAGGCTCGGCCTGCTTAATTTGTTTCTCGGAAAAGCGCTCGCGTATGGCCACGAGTTCGCGCGCGAGGTCTTGCGTAGAGGCGTAGCGCTTACTTGGCTCTTTTTCCAGACACCTTTCGATGGCCCAGCACAGCGGCGCAGGCGCATCAAGGTTCTGCACGCCGATCGGTTCTGCTTGTTCGCGCTGAATAGCCACCATCGTTTCCGCAACCGTATTTCTCTTAAAAGCTTTCTTTCCGCTCACCATCTCGTAGAGCACCAACCCAAACGAGAACTGGTCTGAACGAAAATCGATCGGGCCGCCACTGGCCTGCTCCGGCGACATGTATTGCACCGTTCCCACCACGCCGCCGGCCTGTGTCTGCCATCCAGACGTAGTGCGCGTCTCGGTCATTTCTCCGCTCGGAAACGCCAGCTTGGCCAAACCAAAATCTAGTATTTTTACGAAACCATCCTGAGAGAGCATCAGGTTCTCGGGCTTCAAGTCTCTGTGCGCAATACCCGCTTCATGCGCCTTGGACAGTCCCTCAGCAATTTGCGCCGCAATCTCGATCGCTTTCCGAATCGGCAGCGAACCGCCGTCAAGGAGATCGCGCAAAGTCTTGCCCTCGATCATTTCCATCGCGATGTAGTGAGTGGAACCGTCCTGGCCGAGGTCGTAGATGGTGACAATGTTGGGATGATTGAGCGCCGATGCCGAGCGCGCTTCGCGCTCGAACCGGTGTAAGTGATCTTGGTCAGCGGCGAATTGAGTGGGCAGAATCTTGATTGCAACAACGCGACCCAGCCGCGAGTCGCGCGCCTGATAGACCTCTCCCATCCCGCCCACACCTAGCAATGCCACGATTTCGTAAGGGCCGAGGTGAGCACCGGGAGCGAGAGGCATGGCCTGCCGGATTATAACCTTACCGGGGCGAATGAATGAACGCCTTAGGCAACCTTGAGCCTATTTCGCGTATCATCATGGAATCTTCGGCCCCCACAAAGTTTCTGGAAGTTACGAATGTCATCAGACGCTCGGAAAACCAAACGCCCATGTCCTGATTGTGGAAGCAAGAAGTTGTCGAGATCGCGCCGGCACGGGTTCGTCGAATGGGCCTTGTACATCATAAGAATTGTTCCGTTTCGATGCGAGGAGTGCGGCAAGCGCTTCTTCAGCAGAGCGAGCTAGAACCCCGGGAGATTAACGCTTGCCCATCCTTCCGCGACAGCAATCTGTCTCCTCCGCGATATTCAAATACACTTTTCTAATAGTTGAGCGCGACCCCGACCGCGAAACTCTTGCGCACGTGTACCGCGTTCTCGATGTCGCGTGGGACACATCGCCGCGCGCGATTAAAGCGAGCTACTACGAGCTCGTGCAGCGGTGAGATCCTGACCACCATTCCACCGGCACGGAAGGCCACGCGGATTACACTCTGATGACGAAGCTTCTGAACGAGTCTTACGCTCTCATCAAAGCCGCCCCACTTCAAAATGCCGGCCAAAAGGCCGATCCTTCCAGCTCCTCACGCACCGAATACATTCCGCGAGATCCAGTTCAAGACGTTGCGGAGTATTACCGCATTCTTGAAAAAGCCACTTCATCGGCGTCGGTGTCGTCGGCACCATTCTCGTTTGTGCTCTCGCGTCTGGATTCGGTGGCGAGACATTCTGGCGCGCCAGACGTCCCTATGGTGTGTGGTGCTGGAACCGCTGGGATTAGCCGGATAGCTACGCGCAGCAAAGGGAACTGATCTTTCTTACAACATAAAATAAAGCGAAGTCAGTAGAGCTGCAGGAGCAGTCTCTCTTGGTTGACTTAACCGTCTGCCCCAACCTACTATGTGGCGGATGTTGCTTTCTCTTCCGCTGGCCGCACAGCCGGTACGATGGTTGATTGATGTGGGCCATTCCTAGCGCCTTCCGTCACCTCGAACCGTTCCTGCGCTGCGCGCTGGTGGCAGTCTTGGCGATTTATGCAATCACACAGGTTCGTAAGCCTTCGAAATGGGCCGGCCGACCCTTCCTGTGGCTCATGAACTGCTCTCATTCGAACCTGACCGACTGGGGCTTGCAGCACGTTCAGATCGACAAGAACTATACGATACTGGATGTCGGTTGCGGCGGTGGCAGAACTATTCAAGAGTTGACTGCGGCGGCCGCGCAAGGCGTGGTGTACGGAGTCGATTACGCCAGCGGCAGTGTAGCCGCCTCGCGCGCAAAAAACGCGGATCTGATTCAGGAGGGTCGCGTCGAAATCAAACAGGCCTCGGTATCTAAACTACCTTTCGCCGAAAATAAGTTCAACTTGGTTACAGCCGTCGAAACTCAGTATTACTGGCCAGACCTGACGAAAGATATGCAGGAAATACTTCGAGTTCTGAAGCCCGGAGGAACGTTCCTTATCATCGCCGAAAGCTATAGAAAGGGAGCACACCAAGACTGGAAAGCGATGGCCATGAAACTTTTGAACTCCGCGTCTCTGAGTGCAGACGACCAGCGCGTCTTATTTTCTGCGGCAGGCTACACAGATATTCAGATATTCGAAGAGCGTTCGAAGGGCTGGATTTGCGCGACCGGCAAAAAGGCGTCGTAATATAACGCACGGTTAACCCATTTATCAGGCACATCCGTTCAACGCTGGAACTTTGCTCTTCTTAAGTGTAAATTCCTGTTAGGTATGAAAGGGGGCCAAGCCCCGAATCGGTAGAGCGATCGACATAACGACGAATATGCAACTTGTAGACAAGGTTACGGAAGCCGATCTCAGCGACGTGCAAAAAACTGCTCGCTCAAGGGCTTATTGGCCTGCGCTGAGCCTTGAAGCCATACCCCAACTCCTGATTCATGCAGTAGCTGTACTCATCGCTTTGGCCAGCAGCGCTACCGTAGTGCTTGTAGCGGTTCCTTCCATTGGATGTTATCTCGCGGCCAAGCTTCTCGGCAAGATTCGTCCCTTGTACCACGCGTATCAATTGCTCTCCCGCGCTTACGACCGGTTCATCGACCGACTCGGACAAAAAGTTCTGCGTGACCCGCGAGACACGCCTGCGCTACGACTTATGGTTTCCCTCAGCTTAACTGCGCTGCCCATTTTCGTGGTCCAACTCGTTTTAGGAAAACCTCGACTCTTGCTCGCGCTCGCCTTCTATTTTTCGCTGTACGGTCTCAAGTTTCAGCGCTTCGTCAGAATGTTCAGCGCCAAACATTTAGAGGCTCACCGTCCACAAGGCTACTTCTCAGATAAATACGATAAGGTTTTCGGCCGCTACGTCGAATTCTTTCTGGGATATTTGTATGGCAACGTTCCGGAACTCGATCGCACGGTTCATGTCCGTCTGCACCATAAAGAGAACGGCGGACCCGACGACACCGTGACTTCCACGATTTACGATCGAACGAACCCGCTCCATTTCCTTTGGTATCTTTCCGACAACATTTGGACCGCCCTAGGCTTTGCTCCCTACGCTTACTTCAAATCGAAGGGCGATGAAAAGAACCAGCGGCGAATGTTATGGGGAATGGCGAGATACTACCTCTTCTTCGCCGCTGTCTTTATCTACGATTGGAGAATCGGAATCGTTTATGTTTTGGTTCCTCTTCTCTGCATGAATTTCATCATGGCCCTCACCGCGTGGGTGCAGCACGCCTTCTGCGACCCGGACCATCCCGAGGATTATTTTGCAAACACGGTGACCGTCTGTGACGAGCTGAACTTCATGAACGAAGGCTACCACCTCTGCCATCACCATCGCTCCAGCCTTCACTGGACCGAGATGCCGGCTCACCTGGAGCGCATTCGCGACAAGATGAGAGAGTCTGGCTCCCTCGTCTTCCGCGATTTGGATTTCATGGAGCTTTTCTTCGAGCTGACTGTACTTCGCAGAATGAATGTGCTGGCCGACAAACTTGTCCCTTGGGAGCCCCTGAGTCACGAAGAAAAGATAGCTTTACTCGCGAACAGAACTAAGCCCGCAAGAGTCGCCGCCGCTTGAGTCCCTTACGCTACAGGATCAGCAGTACTTTCGTAATCCCCCGGCAGATATTCACGGTAAAGTTAAATCTCAAATCGACAATGGCTAGGCGACCATTTCCACAAATGGGACCCTTCTCGCGCCAAAGTGGATGCCGCCTCATGAAACGGCCGATCGCGTTCGTTTTGATCGCTGTGTCCTGCGCTTTCACCGGGACGCTCAATCACGGCAAGCAGACCGGCCATCTTCCATCCAGCAACAAGAAGCAGCCCTCACGCAACCGCATGCGTTGCGGCTCTCCAACTCGTCTGCGATAATGATTTGTTTCAACCGAGGACGTCTTGACTCGCACGGACTGGACTGGCAACGAAGTCCGCAAAACATTTCTGAAATTCTTCGAAGAGCGCGGTCATCGCGTAGTGCGCAGCTCCGCGCTCGTACCGCATAACGATCCCACGTTGCTCTTCACCAACGCGGGGATGAATCAGTTCAAAGACGTTTTCCTCGGCCTCGAGCAGCGCGACTACAAACGGGCCACTTCCTGCCAGAAATGCGTGCGCGCGGGCGGAAAACACAACGACCTCGAAAACGTCGGATTCACCAACCGCCATCAAACGTTTTTCGAAATGCTCGGCAATTTTTCCTTCGGCGATTATTTCAAAAAGGAAGCCATCGCCTACGCCTGGGAGCTCATTACCTCGCCGAATTGGTTTAACATTCCGCTTGAAAAGCTTTATTTCACCGTCTTCGGCGGTGCCGAAATCTCTGGACAAAAACTTCCTCCCGACCATCAGGCCGCCGGATTCTGGACTGCTATCGCACCGAAAGACCGCGTATTCGAAATCCCAGGCTCTGAAAGAAAATTTCTGGGCCATGGGCGACACCGGTCCCTGCGGCCCTTGCACCGAAATTTTCTACGACATGGGCCCCGCGGCCACCGACCAAGGCCATGCGGATTGCAATTTCCCATGTGATTGCGGTCGCTACGTCGAAATCTGGAACCTGGTCTTCATGCAGTTCAATCGCGAGGCAACCGGCAAACTCAATCCCCTGCCCAAGCCGTCCGTTGACACCGGCATGGGCCTTGAACGGATGACCGCCGTCTTGGAAGGCAAAATCAGTACTTTCGACACTGACCTTTTTCAGCCGATCATGCGCGAGGCGGCGAGGCTCGCGAATGTTGACGTAAACGATCCGAAGATTCAGCCCGCGCTCCGAATTATTGCTGACCACTCCCGCGCCGCGACATTCTTGATCGCTGACGGCGTCGTCCCGTCCAACGAGGGCCGCGGTTACGTGCTGCGCAAAATTATTCGCCGCGCCTTGCGTCACGCGCGTGACCTCAGCGCACCGGTTCCGTTTCTTTCCGTGATGTCAGCCACCGTTCGCAAAGAAATGAGTGACGCGTATCCCGAACTCGAGGAGCACGGGCCGCGCATTACTCGGATTCTCGACGAGGAAGAACATCGTTTCACGCGAACCGTGGATGTCGGGCTGGCAAAGTTGGAAGACGACATAACGCTCACAGCCCTAGCTACCGAACGCGCCGGACCCGGAGACAGGCTAGACAGGAACGAGTCGTCACGCGCTTCGCAACGCGCCGACCTATATCAACGGCTCGCCAAAGCTAAAGAGCGCGGAAAACCGTTGGTATATCCGGGCGAGAGGGCCTTCAAGCTTTACGATACATATGGCCTGCCTCGAGATTTTATCGAAGACGTGACACGAGACATGAGCGTCCAAGTGGATTGGTCGGGCTTTGACCGTGCAATGGAAGAGCAGCGCACACGGGCCAAGGCATCGTGGAAAGGCGTGCACAAAGATGCCGCGAATCCCGTATACACCAAAATTGCGCAAACTTTTCGGACCGAGCCTGACTTTTACTTTGGCACGGACACGCGCGATTGTCGCATCGAGGCCATCATCACAAAAGCGGGTCCCGTAAACGAAATCAAAAAAGGCACGGAAGCGGAAGTCGTCCTCGACCGCACATCGATCTATTCCGAATCCGGCGGACAAGTCGCCGACACCGGCGGTTTCTTCGACAATTCCGAGTCGCTCGAAGTTGCAGAAGTTCGCGGCGCGTATTACCCGGTCAGCGGACTGATCGCACATCGCATCGTGGCAAAAGAGGATTTGCATGTGGGCGACCGCGTAGCTACGGTGGCCGACCTCGAGCGCCGCCACCGCAATATGCGCAATCACACCGCGACGCACTTGTTGCATGCTGCGTTGCGCAACATTCTCGGCACCCACGTGAAGCAGGCCGGCTCACTCGTCGCGCCTGATCACCTGCGCTTCGATTTTTCGCATTTCGCCGCCGTGGATTCCAGCGAGCTTTCCGAGATCGAGCAGCAAGTGAACGCGGAAATCTGGAAAGATGTGGAAACGCGCACCGACATCATGAATATTGACGACGCGCTGGCTTCCGGTGCGCTCGCGTTCTTCGGCGACAAGTATCCCGAATCCAACGTTCGCGTGGTCACCATCCCTGACGCCACCTCTCCACGCGGCTTCTACAGCAAAGAACTCTGCGGAGGCACCCACGTGGGGCGTACCGGCGCGATTGGCGTCTTCAAAATCCTGGGTGAGTCCTCTACGGCTGCCGGAATCCGTCGAATCGAAGCCATCTCCGGCGACCGCGCTCTTGCCGAGTACCAGAAATCGCTCTCAACTCTTCGCCGCATCGCCAGCATGTTGAACTCGGGCGAGGACGAAGTTGTTGCCGCCCTGGAGCGCCAGTTTGAGACCGTTCGCCAACTCGAGAAGCAACTTGCAGGCCTGAAACGAAAAGCGGCCGGTGGGATTGCCGACTCCCTTCTGGAAGATGTGAGCATCGTCAAGGAGGTTCGCTTTGTTGCCGCCAGAGTTGACGGTTTTGACCGCGAAGCCCTTCGCCAACTCGTCGACACGCTGCGCCAGAAACTGGGCTCCGGAGTCGTGGTTCTCGCCTCCGCAGAAGACGGCAAAGTTGCTCTAATTACGGGAGTTACGAAGGACCTGACCTCCCGCGTCCATGCCGGCAAGGTAGTCCAGGAACTGGCCAAGTTTGTAGGCGGTTCCGGCGGCGGACGCCCTGATTTGGCAGAGGCTGGCGGAAAAGACACATCCGGCATAGAAAACGCCCTCGGCCAGGTATACCCCCTGCTAGACCGCTTGTTATAATTCCAACAGTGCCAGAGCTTTATGCCCGCATCGGGCTTCCTTTTTCAGCGGGCAGTTCTGCAATGAAGAGAATTTGTGTCTCTAGAATTTGACAAGCACGCGACTCGCGGCTCGGGAGCGAGTATTGGCTGAGTCGCTTTGGGTGCCGGATTCGTTTGGGTTCCCATTTCGAGGGAGTGATTCTGCCTTTCCCTGGGCAAGTTGCAGTCGGGTTGTTGAGTTAGCAGGCGTTCGGTACTCGCAAAGCGTTTAGCGAACGAGGGACCATGCAGATGCACCACAACTACTACCGTATCGCTGCCTTGCTGATCGCCGGGGCCTGCTTTGCCTTGGCGCAGCCGACGCGAGCGCAGATAACCACAACGGTGGATAGCCATGGTAAGTTGATTTTCGTGAATGCCGATTCCCCCGCACCCCGTCGCGGGAGTACTATTAGTCCTGCCTCCGCTCCAGCACAGGGGTTTGGTGCGCAGAATCCGGAGGCATCGCCGGATGTTGCAGGAGCACTGCCGCCGCCGGGTTTTAGCCCGACGCAACCGCGGCCGGCAACCAGTGTTATAGATCAACGGTTGGATCGTATAGTTCGCGAGGCAGCTGCACGCCACGACGTGGATCCGGCACTGGTGAAAGCGGTGATTAGCACGGAATCGGGATGGAATCCGCAAGCTGTTTCGAGCAAAGGAGCGGTTGGCTTGATGCAACTGATTCCTGGAACAGCGCAGCGTTTTGGAGTGAACAACTCGTTTGATCCGGCGCAGAATGTGGAGGGTGGAACGACGTATTTGAAGTCGCTGCTGGACCGTTACAACGGCGATTTGTCGAAGTCGCTGGCCGCATATAATGCAGGCGAGCACGCCGTGGACATGCAGGGGGGCGTACCGGCTTACAGAGAAACGCAACAGTACGTGCAAAAAGTGACTGAAGCATACTTCCGGCCTGGGTCAGGCCGCGACTCGACGCTCTGGAGTCCGCCAAAAGCTCCGGTGCGAAAAGAAGTGGACGCCAAGGGCCGCATAGTTTTCACGAACGAATAACGCAAGTGTTTTCCGCCAAAGCTCATACGCCGATAAGGTTTTTTCTGCCAGTGATTGCAATACTCCTGTCGCTGGCCAGCCCTTCCTACGCCGATAAAAGATCCGAAGCGCGCGAACAATTTGAACGCGCAGTGCGTTTGCGCACCGCGTTGGAAGAAAAGCCTGAACGGGACCGCACGCTGGCCCTCTACAAGCAGACCGTGGCCGCGTACCAGAAAGTTTATTTGATTGCGCCGCAAGCCGAAGAAGTGACGCCTGCGCTGATTGCAGAAGCTGAGCTGTATCAGCAGATGGCGCAGCAATTCGATGAAAAATATTATCAATCCGCCATCGATACCTATAATTTCCTGCTGAAACAATATCCGGAGACGCGCTATCGCTCCGCTGCGATTTTCGCCATCGCGCAAATTCAAAAAGATGACTTGGGACAGGCCGAGGCCGCGGAAGTCGCGTTTAAGGATTTTCTGAAACGTTTTCCGAAGTCGGAGAAAGCACCTGATGCGCGCCAGGCATTAAAAGAAATTTCAGACGCACGCGAAGAGGCCAAGAACCAAGCGCCGGAATTAAAAGGTCGTGTTGTCGATGCGCGAGAGAGTTCGCACGGAACGCCGCATGTAACCGATATACAGACCTGGAACGCTGATAATTTCACGCGCATCATTGTCACGCTCGAAGACACCGTCAAATTCGACTCGGCGCACATTGCCTCTCCCGATCGAATCTATTTCGATCTGCATAAGGCTAACGTTGGCCCGGGGCTGTCGAAGAAAACGATTGATGTGCAGAATGGACTTCTGAAATCCGTGCGCTTGGGACAGAACCGCGAAGGCGTCGTCCGGCTAGTACTTGATGTGGACGGCGCGCGCGATTATAAAGCTTACCTAGTTTCCAATCCGTATCGCCTGGTGATCGAAATCCGGAATGATGCCGACGTCACTACGGCCAAAAACGGTTCGAGCGCTCCGGCTAGCACCGTGCCGGTATCGGCGGCCAAAGAAGATACCGGGAACACTGATCCTAAATCGGCGGGCAATCCGAATGAACCGTCTTCAGCCACGACAAATAATCCTGCGACCGCCAAGCTCGCGGCTAAACTTGCCGCCTCCCCAGCCGAGAAAAGCACGCCTATAAAAACGAAGAGCGCCAATGCGAGTGCAGCGGCTCTAAAGCCGCCGACCGAACCAAAACCTACGCGGGACGGACAACATTCGTTAACTCGCGCTCTTGGTCTGAAAATTGGCCGCATCGTGATCGATCCAGGCCACGGCGGACACGACACTGGAACGATCGGCCCACACGGGTTGATGGAGAAAGATCTTTGCCTCGACGTAGCGCTGCGATTGGGACATTTGATCGAACAGAAGCTTCCCGGCGCCGAAGTGATCTACACCCGCAGGGACGACACATTTATTCCGTTGGAACAACGGACCGCAATGGCCAACGAAGCGAAGGCGGACTTGTTCATTTCCATTCACGCAAATTCGAGCCACGACCATGAAGCGCGCGGCATCGAGACTTATTATTTGAACTTTGCGACTTCGGAGGAATCGCTGGAAGTGGCCACACGTGAAAACGCGCTTTCACAGGAAGGGTTACACGACTTGCAGGACTTGGTGAAGAAAATCGCGCGCAACGAGAAGATTGAGGAGTCGAAAGAGTTTGCGAGCGACGTGCAGGATTCGCTGACGCGCCGGATGCAGCTGGTGAGCCAGAGTGAAAAGAACCGCGGTGTGAAGAAGGCGCCTTTTGTCGTTCTGATCGGCGCCAACATGCCCTCCATCCTTTCGGAGATTTCGTTTATCAGCAATCCCAGCGACGAAAAACTACTGCGCAGGGGCGACCAGCGCCAGCGCGTTGCCGATGGCTTGTACCGTGGAATCGCTGCGTATCTCGATAATCTGAACAGCCTTTCCTACGACAAATCGAAGCTTGTTTCAGACAATCGCGCCGGTGCCTTATCGGTGAAAGCGTCCAGACCCGCCGCAAACGGATCCAGCGATCTATCCGCAAGCACCGGCGAGAATATCGGCACGCTGGCGTCCGACGGGAACCCCAAGTAGAATTCCGGCATCTAATTAGGAATGCGAATGCGCCACTATCTCTATCTTTGTCTTGTTTCAGCACTTTTGTTATTGGTGACAACTTCCACGCCGGCTCAAGGCGTAATTCCCGATTCTTTTGCGGGATGGACTTGCAACGGGAAGACCTCGTTTAACCCCGCGCAGGCGTCGCAGATCGTTTCGCAGACTGCCAGCTCCGCAGGAAATGATGTTTTGGCGGAATATGGATTTGTGGCTGGGGAGCAGTGCGAATACACCCGCGGCGCGGAAAAGCTTGGAGTGCAAGTCTATCGGATGAAAGATCCGAGCGGGGCCTACGGACTATTTTCATTCATCCGCAGCGCCGACCTGCCTCATGCTTCGATCAGCGAACATTCCGCGGTGGGGCCTTTCCGGGCATTGGCGCTCGATGGAAATCTGCTGCTTGATGTTCGCGGGAGCGACCTTCCGAAACGCGAGAAGGATTTGAAGGCGCTTGTCGCCGCGGTGAAACCGCACGCGGAGGAAGGTCCGCTGCCATCACTGCCGGATGAGATGCCTACGAAGGGCATGGTCGAGCGATCGGACCACTATGTTTTGGGTCCGGTAACGCTGAATCAGTTTGTGCCGGTGTCGTCCGGCGACTGGCTGGGCTTTTCCCAGGGTGCCGAAGCGGAATCTGCGCGGTACAGGACGGGAGGGCACGAGGTGACTTTGTTGCTCGCCGACTTCCCTACTCCGCAGACTGCCGCGAAAAAGCTTGTTGAGTTGCAAAAGAATTTTCATGTGAACGATGCGAACCCCGATCCAAATTCTTCTCCGCTATTCGCGAAACGTTCCATCACGCTGCTGGCGATCGTTTACGGCGCGCGGACGAAGGCCGAGGCCGACGCTTTACTGAAGCAAGTCGAGTCGGACGCCGAAATCACTTGGAACGAGCCTACCTTTCAGTTCAAAGAGCCGCCCATCAGCGCCATGATCGTGGGAACGATTATCGGAACCGGGGTCATTTGCATGTTCGCGGTGATCTCTGGAATTGCGTTCGGCGGAGTGAGAATTGTTGTGAAGAGATTTTTTCCCGACAAAGTGTTTGACCGCAGCAGTCATTTGCAAGTTTTGCAGATGGGACTAGTGAGCAAGCCGATTAATTCAGAAGATTTTTATGGTATGGAACGCAAACGGCCCAAGTAGCCCGGCCCGACCGCGCAAATTCAGTCACGAGAGAACGACAAGATGCCGACGCCACAACAATCGAACGCATCGATGTAATCAAGCGGAAGGTTTGTCCGGAACAGGCTCGCTGGCGTAAAAATCCTCGCGAAAACGTTTGGTGTAAGAATCCAGCAACTCCTCAATGCGTTGCGGCTTCTTCGAGCGAAGAACGAATCCCGCGTGATGGTGTTTGGGAATGCGCATAACGATTTCCGGATCGTTATAGCTGGAAGTGTCGGGATTGTCCTGGCGCGCCAGCGAAATCACAACTCCGGCATAATCTCGGCGCACATTCGGCAAAACATAAGGCGTCTTCCCTCCTCCCACTTCAATGCGCGCCCACTCGCGCCATAAATTCACTCCGGTGGCGGCTGCAATCACGTCCGAAATATAGGCACCGCCCACGCGTGCGGCAATCTCGATAAAATAAATTTTCCCGTCTTCGTGCGCGCGCAGGAATTCAGCATGTGTGACTCCGCGCACCAGTCCCAGCGCTTCGACCAGTGCGCGGTTCAGCTTCAGCAGAGCTTTGGACTCGGAGGAAGCCCGCTGCAAAGTGCGGGTAGTAAAAATGCCGCCCTGGTGCGACACATCCAAAGGTGGCTTGCCGTACATGTGCGCCTCAGCAAACACGACCTTGCGCTCGGAGACGATGCTATCGACGTGAAATACGTCTCCGGGAACGAATTGTTCCAGCAGGAAGAAGGATTGTTGATCGCCAAGTTGGTCCAACCAGGGCCAAAGCTCACCGGGCTCGTGGATTTTCTTCATGCCGATGCCGGAGGCTTGCGAGCGCGGCTTCAGCAGCCAGGGCGGCTTCAGGTGAGCCATGAAACTTTTCAGGTTGTCATAATTAAGAACGTGGACGAATTGCGGGACCAGGATGCCGGATTCCTGCGCGCGGCCGCGCATAGCAAGCTTGTCACGAAAATAGCGCATGGTGGTGAGGCCCATGCCGGGGATGCGCAAATGCTCGCGGAGCGCCGCAACGTTTTCCATGTCAAATTCGTCGAGCGCCACGATGCGGTCGATTGGATGCGTGCGGGCCATGAAACTGACAGCGCGAATGATGTCGGCCGTCGGCAAATCTTCCGGCATGTAAAACATCTCGTCGATGGCTTCGCTCGGCCAGTTGGCGTGACGAAGTTTCTCCAGAGTAAGAAATAGCACGCGGCAGCCAGCGTCTTTTGCGGAGCGGAGAAATTCCTGCCCTTTTTCGTATGAACTAATGCAGAGAATGGTTAGAGGTCGCTCTGGGAACAAAGAAGATGGCCTCGGGTAGCGTCTGGTTTACACCGGCTCAGCAACAGGAACAAGAGAGCGGATTATACTGCGCTCTCGCCGGAGGGAAAGAGAAATTGCAGGAATGGCCCGACGCGCTGGGCCCAGGCGGCTTCGTTATGCTCGGCGCCGGGAATTATTTCGAAGTGCAGATCGCGGGCCTCGCGCCAGCCTTTTTCGACCAGCACACTGCACAACCGTTGCACGTTATCGGCGCTGCGGCCGCCCTCCTTGGTGCCTACGTCGAGCCAAATCCGCGGACGGCTTTGCAAATTCACGCGAGCTGCGAAATTCAGAATCCAGCCGCGGTTCCACCATACGGACGGCGAAAGTACGGCGAGCTTGCCGAAAACTTGCGCAAAGCGCAAGCCGAGATAAATCGTAAGGAGGCCGCCGAGAGAGGAGCCGCCGAGCCCGGTATTTGCGGGACCGCCTAGCGTGCGGTACTGAGATTCGACGAACGGCTTGATTTCTTGGAGCAGCATTTGGCCGTAACGGTCCGCTTTGCCGCCGCCCATTTTCTTGTCGCGCGAAGGTGTGTACTCACCCAGACGCCATTTGCCAGTGTTGTAAATGCCGACAACGATGAGTGGACGGATAGAGCCTTCCGCGATCAGTTGGTCGGCTGTGTCCTTCACGTGCCAATCCATGCCGGGAATGAAAGAGGTTGCGGGGTCGAAAAGATTTTGGCCGTCTTGCAAATAGAGCACCGGATAGCGCGACTGCGAATTTTCGTCGTAGCCGGGCGGAAGATAGACGATCAGGTCGCGCGTGCGCGGAAGAAACCGCGAGCGATACTTTTCGTGCTTGCGTAATTGTCCGGCGGACGCTGCGATCAAAGCGGGACACCATCTTTTGGAACAACCAACAACCGGCGAAACATTATTTGCATTCGATTAGGATAGCAGAGCAGAAATTCGGGCGCATAGAGTTTCCCGTATTCTGCGCGCTCAAACACCGTATAATATCGCGCTCGACTGCGAACCTGGAGCAAACCGCAGTCCATCCACGGGAGTGATATGAAACGGGAATATCATCGCTGGTATTCAAATCGTCTGGGACTCGATATGGGGATTGTTGTTTACGGGCACTGGGGACCTCCTCTTCTTGGATTCCCGACCAGCGCCGGCGATGAGTGGGAACTTGAGGGCCAGGGACTGATCGGAAGTTTGTCGCCGCTGATTGACGCCGGGCGTGTGAAGTTTTTCAGCATTAACTCGGTGAACTCCGCGGGATTTTACGACAAGAGTGCGCATCCGTTTCATCGCAGCTGGGTGCAAGCGCAATTCGACGCGTACGTGCGGTACGAAGCGATTCCCTTTATCCAGGATAATTGCCAATCGCGGGATATCGGGATTTCCACCATGGGCGCGTCCTTCGGCGCTTATCATGCGGCCAACACGCTGTTCAAGCATCCTGATGTAGTGCGGCGATGCTTCGCGCTTTCGGGCGTTTATGACATCAAGAATTTCATGAACGGAATGTACGACGACAACACCTACTTCAACAATCCTGTGGATTATCTTTCAAATCTTTCGGATGGAAACGTGATGGCGCAGCTCGCGCAGTGCGATATTCATATTGCAACCGGCAGCGGGCCGTGGGAAAACAGCGGACCGTCTTACCGCCTTTCGGCGATTTTGGCGGCCAAGGGAATTCTGCATCATCTGGATGATTGGGGCGCGCAGGGCGGGCACGACTGGCCGTACTGGAAACATCAAATGTGGGAATACATTACGAGGTTATTTTAAGCCGGACTAGGCCAAGCCGAGGCGATCTAGCAAGTAGCGGCCCTTCGCAATCACCTGTTCTTCGTCAATCCATACATTGCAGGCGCGCGCTAGAACGTCCACATGCGTCCGAGAACTCCACGCTGCGTGCGTTTGGCTGCCATAGGGATCGCCGAAAGCGAGATGCACTCCGGGCAGCTTTTCGTCTTGTAACAAGACGCCGATCATGTCGGAGAGGCTGAGATTTGTTCCAAACGCGAGTTCGCCGACGCGGTCGCTGTTTTCGTCCGTGTGGCAATATTTCCAGAACTCTTCTTCCAGATCCTTGCGCGCGCATTTTGCGGAGACGAGGCGTCCGCCTTTGATTTCGAGGGCCAGAGGCGTTTTTTGCAAATCGCCGTACTTTCCGCAGAAATGGTCGCCGGCGGTGCCGTCGCAAATAAATGTGCCGTCCACTTTTGCGGGTGTGGTGAAAACTTCACCCGCCGGAAGATTGGACCAGTAGCGGCGATTGATCAGGCCGCTGGTCTTCACCCAATCGAGCGCGGCGTCAAAGCTGGCGACGAGAGATGTGCCGGCGTCGGTGCGCACGGTGAGCGAACGCGCGCGAGTGCATACGTTGAAGCAAGCGCTCGCTGAGCTTGTCAACCATGGTGTAATCTGCGCGCATTCCCTGCTGCATGATTTCGGGAGTGACACCGACCATATGAGCGTAGCGAATGTGGCGTCGCTCGACGACTCCCACGATGTCTTTGCGGGCGGCAAGTTCTCCCGGCATTGGCTGCATGCACAGAATTCCGGCGTCATTGCGGCCGAGCGAATCGAGCACTTGTTGCGGAGCGCGTGCCAAAGGTCGGGAGGCTAGATCTTCGAGCAGAAATGGCTCGCATATGGCTCCGCGTTCAGCGAGAGCTTTCGCCAGGCTCGCCGCCACCGACGCGCTGGCGCGATCGGCGATGAGTGTGACGCGTTCGTTAGGCTGGATGGAAAGGCAGGTATCGATGGCGTTGCGCGCGCCGGGCATCAGCTCAGGCTTTAAAGATCCAAAGGTCATCTAATTATTGTAAATTTGCTCGCCATTTTTTGCTACCGGGATAAAGCTGTATGTACGAGAACCGCGCATTCATCAGCGCGGGTCAACCACGAACGAAGGAACCTGACCGCCGCCGGAGGTCACGTTGGCCAAGCCTGTCGCGCTCAGGCGCGTGAGGCAGCCCGCCATTTTTCCGCGGAAAAGGTACGGCGCGAAGTCCACAAGCATGTCGCGCATTTCGACGCCGTCGGCTGTCTGCATGGGGAAAATCTCGCGACGCACAGCGATGCGCTCCTGCACGACCCAGGCGCGAGTAGAGTCCGCCAGAGCCTGCTGGAGCGCTGCTTCCCATTGGCCCGCATTAATTTCCCAGCCGAGGGTCACACCGGTACCGCCATATTCGTCATTGGGCTTCAAAACAAAATCCTGTCTGTGCTTGCGCACGTATTCAAGCAGGCCGAACGATTCGCCGTCACGACTCGTTTGCACGTCAGCGAGCAGACGCGTCCAGGGAATGTGGCGTTGGATTACTGCGCGCTCGCTCGCGCTGAAAAGAGCTGAGTTTCGCTCGTCGGTGAGGACGGAAAAAAACGCTTTCTTGTGAGGAATCTTGCAAGTCAGTGCGTTTGCGACGCAGACCGCGCCGGCTCGGTACGCTTTTACCAAAGCTTCGCATTCAGCGGGATGGGCCAAAATGTCGTTGAGCAATACACGGCGATAGACCAGATCGATTCGGCGGCCGTGGCACATAAGCTTAGTGCTGTCGAATTCAAGGTCCGAAGGAGTGCAGATCATCGTGGGCACTCCGGCCTTTTCAAAATGCGCCTGCAAAATCTCGAACTCGCTCCAAGTGGGAACTTCACGCCAGTCCACAATCGCAATTACCGGAGGAGATGCAGTGCCGCCCCACTCGCGATAACTTTCCAGCAAAGCGGCGAGCAAAAGCTCCATCAGTGGAAACTGGCGAACCGTGTAATGCTCCGCGAATCGCTCCATCACGGGCAAGCTGCGAAACACCCCGGCTAAAGTTTCGGCATAACCTGGGCCGGCTGGCGATTCGGCGTTGTATTCGGCGAATTGCAAAGATTCCGGAAGGAGAAAGGCGTCAAGACGGGAAGCCGTGCTGGCCCGGTTGTACCGCGGCGAAATGCGTACCAGGCGCTCTTCTTCAGGAGTAAGGGCTACCTGCGCGAGTAATGCAGGATCGGCGAGAGCTTGCTGCACTACGCGTTCGCCGAGTTCTGCAATCAGTTCCGCAACTTCGCGCACGCGATTTTCGTCCTGCGAAGTAAGAAAAAAAGGCCGGAGAAACGGGCAATGCACGCGGTCTCCGAAGGTAAGCTTGTTCGCTCGCATGCGCGCATTCAGCTCAGCGGAAAATTCAGGAGTGAATTCAACTTCGGGGCGCAGCAAACCGTGCCACAACTGTGCCGGAGTAGCGTCCGTGTGTGATATTCGGGCCGCGCCGCTCACGCAGATTTCGCTCCTGCGCGTCCCTTTTCCGGCGCGCCGGTGAACCCGGCGGGAGCGCCGATTCCTAGCATCTCTTCCCAGCGGGGCCAGGTATTTGCGGGTGAGCCGTGCAGCGCGCGATCGATCACCAGGCGGGCCATGCGGTCCACCACATGCTCGAAATAAAACTCGGTGATGCGATCGCGCTCGAAATCGGGCGCCGGATTCAGGAAATCGATGGCGTATGGCACGCCTTGTTTGATGGCAAACTCGATGGTGTTCATTTCGTATCCGAGTGCTTGGTTGATGGTCTGCGCGTCGCGCACCACCCGCTCGCCTAACTCGGGCGAAAGATAGTTGTGGTCCACGAGATAGCGGCGCTCTTTGGGATCGTACGCTACCGGTAAGATATCCATTTTCCCGAAGGTGAAGCAACGCACGTATTTGTCGAAATCGATAAATTCCTGCAACGTCATGCAATACGGGCCGGTGCCGTCATAGGCTGCCAGCAATTCTTCTTTATTATTCACCTTGTAAACGTGCTTCCATCCTCCGCCGGAATACGGCTTCAGAATAGCGGGGCGGCCAATAATATCGAGCAAAGCGTCCCAATCGATTGGATACTTTAAATTCCGCAGAGATTCAGAATTGATATCTACATCGGAAGGATAGGATTTCTGCGGCAACAAAATCGTTTTCGGAATGGCCATGCCGAGCTTCGACGCCACGGCATAATTGAAGAATTTGTCGTCCGCCGTCCACCAGAACGGATTGTTAATCACGTAGGTGCCTTGCAGCACAGAGTGCTTCAGGTAGGCGCGATAAAATTCCACCTCGTGCGAGATGCGGTCCACAATCACGCGATACTCGGCAGGCTCGTCCATGCGGACTCCGCCCAGATGCACGAATTCCGCGGTGATATCGTCGCGCTTACCGAGTTCATTCACCTTCTGAATAAAGGCCGGCGGGAAACTGTATTCGCGGCCGCAAAGAAGTCCGACTTTCATGGTGTCAGTTCCTTTCCGGTTGGCGCGACGCTTTGGTTCCGGCAAAGCTTCCCGCTCTTCTGAGCTTCGACTGCTCGGCAAAATTGTCTTTTTCCAGCCATGTCGTTGCGCTCGACCTGCATCCCTACGCGGAGGACACTTGCTGCGTCACTCCAGCGCGTGTGTCAGCCACAATATGTTTCACAACTTCTTTCAAGTCACCTGTTTCTTTGAATACGCGCAACTGACGCTCTGCACTTGTGCCCTCGCGCAGAATTCTGTGAATAGGTTCCAGGGCGGCGCGGCTTCCCAGGTCGCCGGCAACATCGTCGGTGAATTCTAGAAGCTCCTCGCCCAATTCGCGCATAGGCACTTCCGCTTGCTTGCCGAAATCGATAAGCTTGCCTTCCACGCCCCAGCGGGCGGCGCGCCATTTATTTTCTTCGATTAGCGCACGAGGGTACATGCGAAAACCCATATTGCGAGTGTAAAGGCGATGCAGTTTTACCACGACGGCTTGGGTCAAAGCCGCGATAGCAATCGCTTCGTCGATTCGCGTGGCAACGTCGAACACGCGAAATTCAAGCGTGCCAAATGTAGGGTGCGGACGAACATCCCACCAAATCTTCTTGGCGTTATCGATGCAGTGCAAGCGGACGAGCAAGTTAACGTAGTCTTCGTACTCGCTCCACGAGGTGAAATGATCGGGAATTCCTGTTCGCGGAAAGCGACGGAATACCGTAGTGCGAAATGACTTCAAGCCTGTGTTACGCCCCATCCAAAAAGGCGAACTGGTAGAAAGCGCCAAAAGATGCGGAAGAAAATAGCGCGCCATGTTCATCAAATCGATCATGGTGGTGCGATCTGGCACAGCCACGTGCACGTGCATACCGAAAATCAGCAGCGAGCGAGCCAGCTGCTGCAGCTCTTCGACAATATTCTGATAGCGTTCTCCGGGCGAGATTACCTGATCGATCCAGCTCGAAAACGGATGGGTTCCGGCGGCGGCCACTTGCAATCCAACTTTTTCGGCGGCGCGGACGAGTTCGCCGCGAGTGCGACGCATGTCGGTCGCTAGCTCATCGACGTCGCCGCATATCTTCGTGCCGATCTCGACGATGGATTGGTGCATTTCAGGCTTCACTTGCTCGCCCAAACCCGAGGAGTTGGCGGCCACGAGTTCGCTTACATGCGAACGCAATTCTCCCGTCGTAGGATCAACGATTTGAAACTCTTCTTCGACACCTATGGTGAACCGGTGATTCATGAGAGGCCTTTCCGGTCCGAAACACGGGGATTTCGTCAGCTATCATACGCGAAGTTCAATCGAATTACATAGTTCGAGGCATTTCCATCGATAAACAACCGGAATAGACCTTTTGCCTTTGTTTCAGCGGCAAAAGAATGACGAGGTATTTATTTCAGGAAAGCAATGTTTCGAGATGCGTTAGAAAGCGTTGAACTTCTGCCGGATCGCGCACATAAAAATGGGCTTGGGTGCCGGCATCCTGCCAACTTTCACGGTGATCTGGTCGCTCAGAGCGGCGAAGGCTGTCTCGTCCGTGACATCGTCACCCACGTAAATTCCCAAAGTATTTTCCGGAAATTCGTTCAACAATGAGCGGACCGCTACGCCCTTTCCCGGAATTTCCTTTGGCATCACTTCCCAAACTTTATTTCCGTTAAGAATGTGTAGAGGTCCCCAGCATCGGCGCAAGTATTTGATTCAACGCCAGCTCCGCTGCTCGAACGGTAGCCGGCTTCGCCCGCCAATAATGCACGGCAAAGCTCAACCCTTTATCTTCTATCCAAATTCCAGCGAATTCCTGAAGGTACTTTTTGGCCGCGCGCTTAGCGGCAGAAAGAGCGCGCACACTTTCCCTGCTCATATCCACGGATTTGTTTTCGCATTCTGCGCCATGCAGGCCGACGTAATGCACGTTTTCCATGCCGATAATGCTTTGCAACACTTTGAGTTGGCGGCCGCTTACGAAGGCCATGTGCAAATTCGTGTGGCTTTGAAGAAGTTTTAGGATCCTTTTGGTCTGTCGAGAGAGTTGCACATCGGCCGGTCGAGGTCGCAGCGGCACAAGCGTGCCGTCAAGGTCTAGAAAGAGCGCGCACGCTTCTGCCGCGTTGAGGCGCGTTTTAAACCCGCGCCAATTGCGGAATAGGTGGCCAGGGAGATGATTTGCATTCGATCCTCGCTGAGGCCGAGAGAAGCCCTTTGAAAGGGTGGCTGAACGAGATTTCTGGAAGCGTTAATCTTATCCCCCGACACTTTCTCTAGGCGGCACCACGCTGAGATGAACGCTGCGGAGATTCGGCCCAGAGTCGGGAGACTTCAGCAGGTCCGAAGGCTCAATGCTGGATTCGTTATCGCCGACTCTGATCTCGGAAAGTTCGGTAATCAAGCTTCCCGCCCAGCGGTAGATATTATTTTCTTTCACCACGCGCCGCATTTGCACCATGCGGAAGTGGCGCTCTTCCGCGTCCATCTCGAGCGCTGAGCGGATGGCTTCGCCCATTTGTTCAACATCATAGGGATTCACGATGATGGCGTCGCGCAGTTCACGGCTCGCTCCGGTAAATTGGCTCAGAATGAGCGCGCCTTGTTCATCTTCGCGCGCAGCAATAAATTCTTTAGCCACCAGGTTCATGCCGTCGTGAAGCGAAGTTACCATACAAAAATCGGCGGCTTGGTAGTAGGGCCGTATCTCATCATGGCTATGGTGGCGGGTGAGCATGGCAATGGGTTTCCAGTTCGCCGTCTGGAAAACTGAATTCACGCGCGTGGCTTCCGCCTCCACTTCGGCTAGGAACTCATGATAGCGCGGGATGTGCGTGCGGCTAGGCGCTCCGATTTGCACGAATGCGAACTTGCCAACATACCCGGGATACTTTTGCAGGAAGCGTTCGATCCCGCGGAACCGTTCGACGATTCCTTTGGTGTAATCGATGCGGTCGACACCAATCCCCAGGAAGTTTGCTTCGATTCCCAACTTTTTTAGCAGCGAGGCGCGAAGGACATAAGGCGACACGCGAGCTTTAGGTTCCGTGGACTTCTCGCGGAAATCAACACTGATCGGAAATGGCCGAACCAGGGTCATGTGGCCGTGCCGTTTCACTGCAAATCGTTCCCACTCCACGCGCGACTCCACCGCGCTGTCCACCGTTTCTAGAAAATTGTTGCAATGCGCCTGAATGTGGAAGCCGATCAGGTCGGCGCCCAAGAGGCCGTCCAGAAGTTCACGCTGCCACGGACAGATACCAAAAGCTTGCGGATTGGGCCACGGAATATGCCAGAAAATCGCGATACGTGCGTCGGGACGCGCGTCTTTGAGCATCCGCGGGAGAAGCGCGAAATGATAGTCCTGCACCAGGACGAGAGGTTTTTCCACTCCTTCCATTTCGGCCAGCGTGGCGTCCGCAAATTTGCGATTCGCTTCTTGATAGGCTTGCCAATCGGACGTTCGGAAGATCGGGCGCGTGTGCGCGATATGGCAAAGAGGCCAAAGACCTTCGTTAGAAAAACCGTAGTAGTGGCCTTCTTCTTCTTCTTTGGTTAGAAACACACGTTTCAGCGTGTATTCCGGCTTGTCGGGTGGCACACGAAGGCGGTCGCCCTCGTCCACCATCTCACGGTCGGCGTCGCCAGAGCCCGAGGCAATCCATTCGCCGTCACAAGCGCGAAGAATCGGTTCGAGCGCGGTGACCAAGCCGCTGGCGGGAATAATCATCTCCACGCCTTTACCCCGGTGCACGTGCATATATGGTTCGCGGTTCGACACCACGAACAAAGTATTTTGCAGCGCTTTCTTTTGAATGCTCACGCGCAAGCGTTCGGGAGTCCACAACGATTCACCGGTTTCGCGCAAGCGAGCCTCTTGCTCGGCCGCGGCTCTCGCTTCCACCAGGCTTTCCGTTAGATTTTGTACTTCGCGCGCGAAGGGCTCCAGAAAATCACCTTTTGGCATCGGGGGCGGGGTTACATGGCGCCCCGCGCGAACGTCCTTCATCCATTGAGCCGTTCGAGAGATGGGAAGGATGATCGTCCAACGGATAATCAAGATGGTGATCAAGACGATCAGGAGTACCTGCGCTACTACGTGCCAGAGAGCTTCTTGCCAAATACGAACGCTTTGGGCCTCGATGTAACTCGCGTCGTGAAAAATACCGAGGTAGCCGATTACGGAAGAAGATTTGCTGTGCAATGGCAGGAAGTATCCGTGAATTGCCATCGACTTGCCGTCATTGTCGAAAAACTTACTGTATCCTGCTTGTCCCGCGTCAAGCTCTTTAATGGGAACCGGCGGCTCCTTAAAGAGAGATGCAAGAGTAGGCGTTTCCGCGATCACATTGCCCTGCGGATCGTAAACAACTATCCCCGCCAGGCGTTCTCTATTTCCAAATCGCTCGACGATGCGCCGGAGCTGATCACGCGAACCTCGCTCCAGCGCCGGCTCGATGATCTCTTGCAAGCTTTCAGCGAGGATTCCTGCGCGGCGTTCCAAGTCAGCGCGAAGGCCGCGCTTTTCCCCGCGCACCTGGTTTCTCGCAACCAGGAAGGTGACCAAGGTTATACCAACAACGAGAAATAGGATTAAACGTAGGCTTAATCTCACTACACCCCTCAATCGAATTTGGATTTGAAATTTTGTTGAGTTGCGGGTCGCGACGTAAGATTCGCCATACCGAACCCCACTACGCAATCTAGGCTGACTGCAGAAACCATGCCAAACCAGCGCTTGTAAGCCCATTCATCTAAGCGAGTTACATTGGGCGCTAATTCGGCAGCGTATAGAAAGTGCTGCATTCGGAAAAATTTGCCTCGCCGTAAACGCCATCACCATGATTTTAGATGTTCAAGGAGCGCGGGAGGTAACGGCAGCGCGCATGAACGGATTCTTCGTTTCGGTGACCAGGCTTCGCCTAAGATCCTGGCGTTATTTTCCTTTTTCCCTCGTTCAAGCAATTCGCCCGGCGCGGCAAGCGAAGTCGGAGGAAGGGGTCCTTGCGCTTTCGGTGCTTCGGGTGGCTCGGAATACGTTTTGGCTCGCACCATATGGACGGACGAACAGTCCTATGAAGCGCTATATGCTTTCTGGAACCCATGGGCGAGTGATGAGACCTTTGATGGAATGGTGCGACGAGGCCGCGCTGGCCCAGCGGACTCAGCAGTCGCCCGAACCGCGTCTTGGGAGGCAGCACACCACAGACTCCAGGAGTCGAGACGACTATCGAAGGTGAATCATCCTTCCGAAGCTTAGCGAAAAAATCAATTCCCCCCGCCGCGCATCCAATCCAGGAGAGAACTGCGGTTCAAATGATGATGTGGTAGTCTGATTGAACGAGTCGAACCGTGTTTTCCGGCCAGCAATGGCCATTTTCCTAGTCCTGGAACAGACTCCATAAAAAGGAAGAAAAGATGGCTATTGCGACGATCAATCCCGCTACCGGCGAGCTTGTAAAATCCTTCCAGGCTTTGACCGACGCGCAAATCGAGAAAAAAATTCAGCGGGCGACCGAAACATTTCAGTCGTACAAAAAGATTCCACATTCTAAGCGAGCGGAAATGTTGGTGCGCGCAGCTGAGATTCTGGAGAACGAGAAAGAAAAAATTGGCCGCGTGATGACGCTGGAAATGGGCAAGCCTTTTCGCGCCGCGGTGGAAGAAGCTGCCAAGTGCGCGGTCGGCTGCCGCTACTATGCCGAACATGGAGCTGGTTTCCTGGCTGATGAAGTGGTTAAAACGCCGGCCACGCAAAGTTTCATACGCTTTCAACCTTTGGGCGTGGTACTCGCGGTAATGCCTTGGAATTTTCCCTTCTGGCAAGTCTTTCGTTTTGCAGCGCCGGCGATGATGGCCGGTAATATGGGCCTTCTGAAGCACGCCTCGAACGTTCCGCAGTCTGCTTTGCTGATTGAAGAAGTTCTGTTGCGCGCTGGTTTTCCTGAAGGAGCATTTCAGACTCTACTGATTGGATCCGACAAGGTCGCTGGAATTATTGCCGATCACCGAATCGCCGCAGCGACGTTGACGGGAAGCGAAGGCGCGGGAATTCAAGTGGCAGTTGCCGCGTCGAAACAAGTGAAGAAAGTAGTGCTGGAGCTGGGAGGAAGCGATCCGTTTATTGTGATGCCCAGTGCAAATCTTAAAGACGCAGTTGCAATGGCGGTCAAGGCCCGGGTCCAAAACAACGGGCAATCTTGCATCGCCGCAAAGCGCTTTATCGTGGATCAACGCATCGCCGACGAGTTCGAAAAGCTTTTCGTCGAAAAAATGGAAGCGTTGAAAATCGGCGACCCGTTTGACGAGAGCACGGAACTAGGCCCGCTGGCTACCGCCGATGGCGTCACGACCCTCGATGCGGACGTACAAAGAACCATCAAGGCTGGCGCAAAATTGTTAACCGGAGGCAAACCGCTTAATCGCCCGGGAAATTTCTACGCGCCCACGGTGCTCACCAACATTCCCGATGGATCGCCAGCAGCGTGCGATGAGCTTTTCGGTCCGGTCGCTTCCCTCTTCCGTGCGAAAGACATAAACGATGCGATTCGCCTCGCCAACGCCACGCCTTTCGGGTTGGGTGCCAGTGCATGGACAACCGACAAGAACGAGCAGGAACAGTTTATTAACGGGATCGAGGCCGGGATGGTGTTCATCAATCGCATGGTAGCGTCCGATCCTCGGGTTCCGTTCGGTGGAGTGAAACGCTCGGGCATCGGACGCGAGCTCGGAGTTTATGGAATCCGCGAATTCACCAACATCAAAACAGTCTGGAACCAATAAGTATTGAAAGGGTATGGCTCACGCAAAGGTGAGCACGCTTACCTGAAGTTTAAGTTCGCGCTGAAATATTGCGGAGCGGGATGCCACTGCTAGGCAGCTTAGGGAAAGCCCCACTTGTGGAATGAGTTCACATTTTCGGAGTAACCAATCCCTTCAGTGCGTCGCGCCAAATTGCTGGACTCCCGCGGGATGTGCCGTCTAAGCTGAACAAAAGGCCGCTTTCCGCACTACCTTGGAAGAAATCATCATCAGAAATCACATTGGATGGATCGCCGAGGAAGCTGCGCAAAGGAAGCATGCGAACTGGAAAGGCTCTCTTGCTTCTTGGGTCAGGATCGTGGAAGGGGCGGAGCCGCCCTGGAACAACCTGCCCGCGGTCAGGCGGACCCGCAAAGATGCGGATCCGGTTGGAGACTGCGTAGTGTTCGATATCAAGAACAACGAAGCTAGGCTGATATCTTACATAGACTACGAGATGGGAACGGTTACGGTGTTGGCGGTGTTGACCCACAAAGAATACGCCAAAGGAGCGTGGAAAAGTGCCTGCAACTGCTGAACGGCTGCCCGCTAAATATCTTGTCAAAGAAGAGGCTCCGAAGATCATCTCTTCGCCCGAGCAACACCAAGCCTACATTTCCCGTCTTCTAGAACTGCAGCGCAAAGCGCATCGCAGTGCAGAGGAAACGGAAACGGCCAAGCTGCTCGTTGTTCTGATCGCCCACTACGAAGCGAAGCATTTCGTGGTCGAAAAAGCCTCGGGCGTCGAGGTGCTGCGAGAATTGATGGCGGCCAATGGCCTCAGGCAGAGAGACCTGGCCGACGACTTGGGTGGCGACGGTATTGTGTCCCTAATCCTGCAAGAAGAAAGACAACTCAACCGGCAACAGATGGAAAAGCTCAGCCACCGCTTTTACGTTTCTCCTGCAGTATTTTTCTAAAGTTAGCGGGCGTATCGCAATGACAATCCCTGTTAAGAAACCGAATGACGTCGAGCTGGCAGCATATACCAACGCCCTTTTCCAATTGACGGCTCTTGAGAATCCATCTCGCTCGGAACTAGAGGCCATTGAACTTCTAACCTTACTGGTAGAACGCTACGAGGAAGCGCATTATCCGATTCCTCCCGCGGACCCAGTTTCCGTGGTGCGGTACCTCCTCGAACAACAGAACCTCACACAGCGTGATTTGATTCCGGAATTTGGATCCGAAAGCGCTGTCTCCATGTTTCTCGCGAAACAGCGGAAGCTCACACTGCAGCAGGTACGGAAACTAAGCGCACGCTTCAAACTTCCTGCTGACGTTTTTATCCAAAGCCGATAGCTGAGATCGTCTCACTGTCTGAGAACTGTAGTGATCGCCGTGTTGACCGGTTTACGGATTGGTGAATTGCTCGCGCTTCGCTGGAAACACGTCGATTTCATTCACAACGCGATCCAGGTGCGCGAGACCGTCTATGAAGGGCGGTTTGGAAGCCCCAAGACGAAGAGCAGTCGCAGAGAGGTGCCCATGAGCCAGCCGGTGCGCGAGGCCTTTCTGGCTCAACGCATTGTGTTGACAGGTACGGATCGAGAGACTCTGGTATTTGCCTGTCGCAACGGCAGTCCGCTTAATCCGAAGAATCTTCCTCGCCGCGTGTTACAACCGGCTTGCAGAGAACTTGGCTTGCCGGTATTGGGCTGGCATAGTTTCGGCACACGCATGCAACGTGGCTCGGCGAAGTAGGGGAGTCGCTACGGATGGCACAAGCGATCCTTGGGCACTCGCATCTCAGATCAACACTCAACGTCTACACGCACGCGATACCGCAATCACAAAAACGTGCCGTGGAGAAGGTGGCTGGCTTATTGTTCCCTAGTGTTCCCGAGTTTTCGGCGGCTACAGAAAATGGAAAAAGTGAACTAATTGAAACGAAATGAGTTAAAAATCTGGAGCCGAGGCCCGGACTTGAACCGGGGACCTGCCGATTACGAAATGGATGTTTTTTCCCTAACTGGCTTTCTTTCCATACATGCTCGTATGCCGCTCTCGGCATCATTCGGGCATGGTCGGCAGCCGACCTTACAACGCAATTTACAACGCTACAATCACTCTCTACCAGGAACTGTCTGTCCGAGTATTTGACGGCGCTCCCGGCAAAATGATACAGGTCTATGCATGGAAATCGGTTACTCAACCCGCGAGGCCGCCAAAAAATTAGGCGTCACGATTCTGACTCTGCAACGCCACGTTAAGGCAAAAACTTTCGATGCGCCGCCGTTGCGGAAAATCGGCGGGGTAAGAGTGCGACTTTGGAGGGATCGGGATGTTACACGCGCACGAAAAGCTCTTTCGGGCGTAAAACGCGGCAGAAAAAAAAGTAAGGTTGATACAAGAGACACGTAAATATGCGCCTCGAATTTGGGTGTGCTAACATCTAATCATGGCAACCAGAAAAAAGGAAGAAGCGCCCGTGACGGCGCAAGTTCGGCTTGAAGTTAAGCCCGATACACCGTTTTTTTACGTGAATTACATAGCCGTATCGCACTCGCAGGTTGACTTCGTTCTCAGTGGCGCGAGAGTTCCTTTGCCGCTGCTGCCTGAACAGATAGAATTTGCCAAGAAGTCGAAGCAAACTTCCAAATTGTCGTTGCACCTCTAGTCGCGGAAGGTCTGATAAAAGCACTTAGCGAGCAGTTTCAGAAGTACCAAGAGACTCTCATTCTGGTGAATAAAAATGAGCCAAGATAGCAGCGCAACGAAATTTGTATTTTTCATCTCGGAATCTTCTACAGAAGATCGCGTGAGTGTGAAGGTTGGAACTCAGCGCAAGAGCGCCGGACGAAAGAATAGTGTCGCTCTGGAGAATGCTGTTTATACTTACATTCAGGCCGTTAGAGCCCTTGGACGAAAACAAGTAAATACCCTGGATATTGCGGAAGCGCTTTCTATTCCAGTCAGCCAAGTCACAAGCACCTTGCATTCGCTCAAGAAAAAGGGAGTCAAGGAACTGCATGTCTGACAAAATATCTGTGCCAGTCAAGAAAGTGAATAACGAATTATGGGCGCAGATCAACAATTTTGGGAATAACCATATATTCTGCGGGGAGATCGTTCTTCTTTTTTGCCGCGGCGATGGCGCGCAGCATTAGAGGGTGCGCTACTTTCAACGCCGCTGCGTGGGGAAGCAGATAATCGTAGATCCAGCCGGTGAAGATGGTCGCTTCCATGGCTGCCGTCCACGGCTGCGGGAGAGTTTTCATCCAAAGGTCCAGGTCCAACCGTGCCGCTGTGATAGCGCCTTCTGCGTAAATCCGGCCACTCACATCCTTTACGCAGTAGCTGATCTTTTTCTTGTGAACGTCCAGGCCAATGTAATGCATCTGTTCCATGGGGAGCCTCCTTGGTTTGATTCTGAGTCAGCGCTCGCGCTGAGCTCAGCTTTTTCTACCAAACGCTCCCCTGACTTATTCATTCAAACATATCAGATGGGATGAGAAGGCCGGTCTCCAGGGGGATGCGATACGCTCCCAGTGAACGACGCGCTCAAGGCGCAAAGGAGACCGGCAATGAAGAAGATTAGCACTGTGACGATAGAGAAAATCCAGATTTTCAAGGGGAAGCAGCTAACGATTGGTTTGGATCTGGGAGATCGCACCAGCCATTACTGCGTGTTGAATGAAGCGGGCGAAGTGATCGTGGAGGACCAGCTGGCGACGACGCCGAAAGGAATGGAGGAAGTCTTCAGCAGGATTCCGCATAGTCGGATCGCGCTAGAAACCGGGACGCATTCCCCTTGGGTCAGCCGGCTGTTGACTCAGTTAGGCCATGAAGTGATCGTGGCGCATGCGCGCAATGTACGATTGATCTGGGAGAGTAACCGAAAAGATGATCGGCTGGATGCCCGTACGCTGGCCCGGCTAGCCAGAATCGATCCCGGGTTGCTCGGTCCGGTGCGACATCGCAGCGCCAAAGCACAAATCCATCTGACGGTCATCCGGGCCCGGGCAGTTTTGGTCAGCACCCGCACGGCGCTGGTGAATGCGGCACGCGGGTTGACGAAATCCTCTGGCGCGCGACTGCCGCAATGCGGGACCGAGCAAGTGAATCGGGAGATGGCCAAGGGACTGAGCCAGGAGTTACGGGACGCGTTGGACCCGCTGCTAGCAGAAATCGAATCGCTCAACGAACGCATCGCGGAATACGACCGGCGGATCGAGCAAATCGGGAGAGAAGTCTATCCTCAGGTGGCTGTGCTCAAACAAGTGAAAGGGGTAGGACCCCTGATTGCGTTGACCTTCGTTCTGACTCTGGACGACCCGCAGCGCTTTCGCTGCAGCCGGGACGTGGGATGTTTTCTGGGGTTGCGTCCCGGGCGCAGGAACTCTGGCAGGAGTGAACCACAGCTACACATCAGCAAAGAAGGAGACCGTTACCTTAGAACGTTGTTGGTGCAGGGGGCGCACTACATTCTCGGGCGCTTTGGACCGGACAGTGATCTGCGGCGCTGGGGACTCCAGCTCGCCGAGCGGGGAGGAAAGAATGCCAAGAAACGAGCGGTGGTTGCCGTAGCGCGGAAGTTGGCCGTACTGCTTCACAAGTTGTGGGTCAGCGGAGAAGTCTATGAACCACTGCGGAACAACCGAAAGTTGGTGGCCGCAGTAGCCTAGGAGAGTGTGGATTTTAATAGCCGAGCTCATCCGCCGAGATCAGGTGACTGCGCTAACTCCTGGCCCAACTCTCGTCCAAGAGACGAGAGCCAAGGTCGATTATCAGGTCGCAGCACCTACTGAACTGAGTACGCCCACCTTGCAGCGAGCGAAAATCGCTCAGAAGAGACTGCGGATGGAAGGATGGCGACAGAGGCGGCCCGGCTAAAACGCAAGGATCCACAGGAAGAAAGAAGAAAAAAGAAGAAAAACTGTCTTGACTCCGACCGGCCTTCTCATGGAAGGAGTTAGCTTCGCGGGACCGCATCGTGAGCCGATATGCAACCACTATTGAACGTACAGAAGAAAACTGAGAAGGCTGAGACACAAAGCGAGAATGCCCGCATAGCTAGGCTTCTCTTTCGCGATCCCCACCGCAGCGAGAATAAAAGACACCAAGACGGCAACGCCACCCACAACCGCGAGGCCAGTAGCCATCGACGATTCTGGTCGCCACATACCGCGGCGATGCAAGTTTTGAATAATTGAAAGAGTAATTACAGCAACTCCGACGGTGACCCCAATCGACGAAAGACTCCAGGCGTATTTGGAAACTCTAAACATCGTGGATTATCGGCTACCGGGAAGCCTAGCGACACTCAGCTCGAAGTTCAAGAAGTGGTTAATTTGTCCGATTATCCGTGTCGGCTCAGACGGTCGACGCAACACTTGCGCGCAGTTTACTCGCTGGTGTTTCGAATCCCAATGTCTTTCTGGGTCGTTGATTCAAGCGCAGCGAGACTTGGTCGAGCTGCGCTTGCGAAAAACCAGACAGGTCGGTGCCTCGCGGGAAGTATTGCCGCAGGAGCAGATTGGTGTTTTCGTTTGTGCCGCGTTGCCAGGGACTTTGTGGATCGCAGAAGTAGACTTGCACATTGGTGGCTACCGTAAACTCCTTGTGCTTGGCCATCTCCAGTCCGCGGTCCCAGGTCAGCGAACGTTTTAGTGAAGCAGGGAGTTTGCGAACATGCTGACTCAAGGCCGCAACCACAGCTTCGGTTTCTTTGCTCGGCACCTTAATCAGCATGGCAAAGCGTGAGTGGCGTTCTACCAGTGTCGCAATGTAGCTGTTCTTTCCACCGGCCAGCAGATCGCCTTCCCAATGACCAGGAATTGCTCGGTCTTCCACTTCCGCAGGCCTTTGGCGGATCGAGATGGCATCGACGATCTGCCCGCGTGACTGTCCGCTGACTGTTGCATGTCGCGAGCGGCGCATGCGCCGCTTCGACCGCAGGTGGTCCATCAGCCCTTTTTTCAATGCTCCCCGGGCTTGAATGAACAGGCTACGGTAAATCGTTTCGTGGGACACGCGCAGGCTCTCGTCGTTGGGATACTGGTTCTTCAGCCACCCGGAAATCTGTTCGGGCGACCAGTCCAGGATCAGTTTACTCGCAACGATGTTCCGCAACTTGCGGTTGACACCAAGCAGACACTTCTTCGGCCGCAAGGCCGAAACCCAAGTTTGGTGATCGGCATCATGGGCACGATAGGCCGGACGACCACCATGGCGAGCGACCTCCCGGCACACCGAGGAGGCCACTCGATCGAGACCTCGCGCTATTTCACGAATCGAGGAACCAGATGCGATCCCTCGGGAGATGTCCTCTCGCTCCGCCAGTGTGAGCGCCAACCGCGAGCGGCGACGAGCAGCGGGAGGAATGCCGCCGCGAGGCAACAACACAGCGCGAATGCAGCTGTGCGGCTTGTCAAAAGCGCGCCCAATCTCATGCAGCGACTCTCCGGCCTTCCACCGCCTCCAGATGTCGCTCTTCTCGATCGCAGAAAGCCCAAACCGCATCCCTAGTCTCATACCAACACCACCTTTACAGAGCAGATTTAGATCAGATGGTGTTGCATCGACCTATCGAATGCACCCGACTAATCGGGCAGTACCGAGGCGGGCAGGCCTTTCGACGGGTTCCAGCAACTATGTTAGCTTAATTGCTAAACCAATCCGCTAATATCGGATCATGGATCGTCGCTGCGGCTTTCTCCATTGTAGGAAACCGAGCGTTGTGACACTGGGAGACTACCAATATTGTCTAGCGCACTTCATCTTGGTCTGTTACCGACACCTCGATCAGTCTCCAGAGCTGAGACCCCCAAACCAAGAGCATGAAGGTACAGCAGAAGCGCGAGCACGGTCGTTGGCGGAGATCATCGATCAAGCCACATCCCTCAGCCTGAACACTGGAGAATTGACCAATCAAGAACGCGGTCAATTGCTGGATATAGTTCTTTGGGCGAGCGATTTAATCTCGGACGAACGGAGATAAGCGCGGACTTGTCCGGTTATCCGACTAACCAGGCAAGTGGAATTACTTCCGGTTAGCCCGTTAGAACAAAGCCGCCCGGCGGCAGACGCTCCGCGTGAGGCGAACGGGTCAGTGATTGCTTGATGGTTGAGATAAGTTTGGGTCACAAGGAGGTCCCTGTGACCCGTCTACGAAAAATGATGCTGGAGGAACTCCAGCGTCGTAATTATTCCGAAGATACCACACGCTTCTACATCCGCACAGTCGAAGGTTTCTCTCGACGATTCAACCTACCGCCGGACCGCTTGGGCCCGCGGCACATTCGTGAATACCAAGCGGAGTTATTTCAAAAGCAAAAGTTGTCGCCGGGTACCGTTGCGCACCACCTGGCGGCACTGCGCTTTTTCTACATCAAGACGCTCAAGAAGGGCTGGGGCATCGCCGAGACTCCCTATCCGAGAAGACCATTTCACCTTCCCTTGATTCTGAGCCAGGAAGAAGTCGCAGGACTCATCGATGCGGCGCTCACTCCCTACCATCGCATTCTGCTCATGACGCTCTATGCCACCGGAGCACGGAACGCCGAGTTAACGCACCTGAAAGTCAGCGACATCGACAGCAAACGGATGGTGATTCACATTCAAGGTGGGAAGGGACGTGTAGATCGTGATGTGATGCTCAGCCCCAAGCTGCTCGAAGAACTGCGCGAACACTGGCGCCGCTTGCCCAAAAAGTCCAGCGTTTGGCTGTTTCCAGGCAACCGCTGGCACAACAGTGATCAGCCCATCGATACGAAAACACCTCGGAACGCCTGCAAGGAAGCCGCCCGGCGAGCGGGCATCAAGAAAAAGGTATACCCACACATCTTGCGCCACTGCTTCGCGACACATTTGCTCGAAGCAGGCACGGATCTGCGCACCATTCAGATCCTGTTAGGCCATCGCGATCTGAAAGAGACCACCATCTACCTACACCTTTCGCAACGTCATCTCCACGCCACCCCGAGTCCTCTGGACTTGCTGAAGCTGAAAGACAGGTCACCGCAGGAGGAGTAGATGAGCCGGCCGCCCCTGGAGGTGGCCGATCTCATTCGCAGCGCGGGAACTGCTTTCTTCGAACGGAATCGCCACTGGCTCAGCTGGAAGCATGTCAAAGTGCTGCTGGCCATTCGGCGGTGTCGCACCGCCGCACTCGGCGGCCATCTCGATCAGTGCACCCGCTGCGGGTATCAGGCCACCATCTCTTATAACAGCTGCCGGAACCGGCACTGCCCGAAGTGTCAGACGGCGGCCCGGGAACGCTGGATCGCAGCACGTCAAAGAGAACTTCTCCCCACGCGCTACGTCCATGTGGTCTTCACACTACCCCGCAGGTTGGTTCCACTGGCCTTGCAGAACAAGAAGGTCCTCTACGATCTGCTGTTCCGTGCCAGTGCGGAAACGCTTCTGGAAGTCGCTCGCGATCCCAGACACCTCGGCGCGGAAATCGGCTTCTTCACCGTGCTGCACACCTGGAGTCAGAAGCTCGGGCTTCACCCCCATGTCCATTGCGTCATTCCCGCCGGCGGACTTTCGCTCGATCACGCCCATTGGGTTCCATCACCCGATCGATTCTTTCTTTCCATCCACGTGCTCCGTCGCGTTTTCCGCGGCAAGTTCGTTGCCGGTCTCCGGCAGGCCGTCCAGGAAGGTCAACTCAACTTCCATGGAGACCTCACCTGTCTCGCTCAGCCGAAAATCTTCGCTGCCTGGCTGCGGCCACTCTTCAGAAAGGACTGGGTGGTCTATTCCAAACCACCTTTCGGTGGCCCGGAGTATGTGCTCCAGTATCTGGGCCGGTACACCCATCGCGTCGCGATCTCCAACCATCGACTGGTTTCCTGTGTCGATCAGAAGGTCACCTTTCGTTGGCGCGATTCCGCTGACCATAACGAACAGAAGTTGATGACCCTATCGCTCGATGAGTTCCTGCGACGCTTCCTGTTGCACGTGCTTCCCAAAGGCTTCGTCCGCATTCGCAACTTCGGCTTCCTGGCCAATCGGCGACGTGCCACGCTCCTGCCACTTTGCTTTCAACTGCTCGGCGCGGTACAGCCACCGCACACAGAACAAGAAGCATCCACTGCCAACGAATCGAGCCCTCTTTGGCTCTGTCCCAAGTGTGGTGGAACGATGATCGTCCTTGAGAGACTTTCTCCTGACCAGATCCAACTTCGTTCTCCCCCTGCCCTGGCCACGGCTGCCGCATGAAACCGCTATCCACAACACGAAAACTCTCCGTGCTTCGCCACGCTCCGTCCCTCTGCGTCTTGCCGTCGAACAAATCGCTTCTTCCCGCTTCTCCACGCTCTCCGTTTACGACCGTTTTGCGCTTCTGCCAACTCCCAGGCGCGCGGTGTCGTCTTCCGGGCTTCGCTGCACAGTCCCGGCGCACCTGGACGCCCCACCTTCCATCCATTGAATTTGCATAGCGCCCGCGTCCGCCGCAACCACGGGCGGCTTCGTTCTCAGTGCTTTATCGAACGCGCGCAGAGCACCTCGCCCAATTTCGCTCCTTCGCGAAAACGCGCGTCCGATAAAGCACTGACGTCATCCGGCCACAATTGGTGGCGGTTCCACTTTGGCTTATACTTCTTCGAAATGAACCCGGGCATTCCGGGTTGGACTCCAGTCAGCGAGCGAATCACTACGTCAGAGTGGAGGGTCTTGCAAATGATCAAGAACAACGCCCCTTCGAAACAGGACAGTCGCCATGGGACACCACTGTTAACAACGGTTGTTCGTGGATTCCCTCTGCTTGTTGTGGTCGCATGCGTTGTCGCTGCGTTCGGCAGCGACGCACGTGGATCGAAAGAGCAGCGCCCGGCGGATAAGACGGCACCAGACAAGACAGCAACGGACAAGTCAGTAATATCGAAAGCACTCGTCGCCATCGAAAGCGTGGAGCATCTTGACCGGCTCGCCCGTGAACCGATGGTCGTCGAGCTAAGTGACGGCACGCTCTTCGTGAGTGGCTACGATGGGGACCTGGAAAAGAGTCCTAGTCTATGGCGAAGCCGCGACCACGGTGCCACTTGGGAGAGCGTAAACGTTGGCAGCAAGGCAGATGGTGCGATTGGCGAATCAGACGTGGATCTGGCGGTCGGGCGAGACGACACTCTTTACTTCATCTCCATGACTTACGATCGCAAGACAAAGGAAGGTACTCGCATCGCGGTTGGCTCCAGCAAGAACGCAGGCGCGACGTGGACGTGGAAAGTTCTGTCAGAGAATCGTTTTGATGATCGACCCTGGGTTGGAGTGGCGCCAGACGGAACCGCCCATGTGATCTGGAATGACGGAAACGGCGTCCGTTATGAGGTCAGCCCGGATCGCGGTGCCAGTTGGAATGCACGGCCTCGGATTAATGAACAGGGAGGTTCAAGCCATCTTGCCATAGGGCCGCGTGGTGAAATCGCGGTTCGCATAACTCCGATGTCCGCGTCGGGGAATAAATTCACACCGGATGTCGACCTGGTCGCCGTGAGCCGCGATGGAGGGCAAACATGGCAGAAGCATGCCGCGCCAGGCAAGCGCGACTGGAGCCCTGACGACGACAAGGGAACTCCACGCTGGGTCGAACCGGTTGCCTGGGATGCGGACAGCGCCCTCTACTATCTCTGGGGCTCCGCGAAGGGCCTGTGGCTGGCGCGCTCGCTGGATCAGGGTGAGACCTGGACAAACTGGCATATTGTGGAAAGAGATGAAGTTTCCTACTTTCCGTACTTGACTGCTCGCGGCCATGGCGAATTGGCAGCCACATGGTTTTCGGGGCAGGGCAACACCTTGCAGGCGCACGTGGCCCGCATCGACGTTGGCGACGGGAAAGCGCAGCCGAGAGTCATCGAATCGCAACCATTTCAGACTGACGCTTGGGCCCGTGGGAAGAACCCGGGAGATCCGAAGCATCGAGACACGGCAGGCGAGTACATACCAGTCCTATTTCTCCGCTCCGGAGGCTTGGGCGTTGTCACTACGATCCAGAATGTCCCCGAGAAGCGTTTGGGATTCAAATGGTGGAAGTTTGTGGAACGCTGACGCCACATCGATTGCCCAATGGCCAGCCCTCGGTACCGATGACCGACGCGCTCGCCATTCTTGATTCGAGCCACTGCCGCAACAACTCCCGGATGGTCGCTAGCCTTGATCGGAAACGCCCCGGGCGAGGAGTTCTCTGGAAGGGGAAGAATTACGTTCGAGGCGTTTTCGATAAGGAGACTAGGAGGAAGCCGCTGGCGTTTGCGGCGGACGCGTTGAGTTATGGGATTTGAATGGCAGTTTGGTACCGAGTGGAGAGCTGGAAGAGCAGCGGCGAACGGTGAAGGTCCCGCAGAGATCGTCGACGGCACGGGAAGTGCCTGCAAGAGTGCGCACGGAACGTTGCGTGAGAGCGTGTGGACAGGGAGGGAACACACGGATGGATGGGCGTGTGGGAGCACGTCTGCAAGGCGCGACTGAGGAAGGCGCTACGAAGAATCGAAGTAAGCACATGTTGATAATTCCGCAGCGGTAAATCTCTGAATCACGATCATAGCTGCACCACAGCGCGGGCAGTGCCAGAGGGTAGAACTCTCGGGGGCAATTTGGCACGTTCCGGTTTCTGCGGACGCAGAGGAGTTGGAGGCTAGCAGTTCCCGGCACAGCGCAAGACTAGAAGCGCGCGAGCGATTCACCAGAAACCCGTACTGACGGATGCGCACGAATCTTTTGGGGAGCACGTGTAGAAAGAAGCGACGCAAGAATTCCGTGGCAACAAGAGTCATCTGGCCTTGCTTGCCACCGTGGGCGTAATTCTTCCAGCGAAAAGTGACGCGTTCTTGCTCGAAGGCCAGCAACCGATGATTGGAAATGGCCACACGATGGGTGTAGCGGCCCAGATAACGCAACACCTGCAGGGGGCCACCGAAGGCAGGCTTGGCATAGACCACCCAGTCGTGGCGGTGCAGGCGGCGGATCAGTTTCGAGAACTGCGCAGAGTCGGCCAGAGCCGCTGCTGGGCCGGCGCAGTATAGTTTTTTGCTGCGGTAGAGGCATTTCAGACCGGCCAGGAATTTCCCACGAAAGACGCGGCTGAGGATCTTCACGGGCAGGAAAAAAGGATACCGAGGGCGAATCCAACGACGTTGGTCTGACGATATTCCGCCCGCAGGAATGGCGCAGTGAATGTGGGGATGCAGCAACAGGTTTTGCCCCCAGGTGTGCAGAATGCTAATCACCCCGACCCTTGCTCCCAAGTGTTTGGGATCGGCCGCGATCTCCAGCAAAGTTTGCGCGCTGGCTGTGAACAGCAGGTCGTAGAACAAACGCGCGTTGTCCAAGGCCAGCACATTGAGTTCATGGGGCACCGTGAACACCACATGGAAGTAGCTGGTGGCCAGGAGTTCTCGCTCGCGGGCCGCCAGCCAACGCTGGCGTGCTTGGGCCTGACACTTGGGGCAGTGCCGATTTCTGCACGAGTTGTAAGAGATGGCCTGATGTCCGCAGCGCAGGCACGCATCCCGGTGGCCACCCAGTGCTGCGGTGCGGCAGCGCTGAATGGCCCGAAACGCTTTGAGTTGCTGGAAATCAAAGCTGGATCGATAGTGGTCCAGGAAGCGATCGCCCTGAGCGCGTAGGATGTCGGCCACCTCCAGGGTGGGCCGCGTCATCCTTTAGTTCTTGCGCTTAAAGGTGCGGCTGATGGTCTGGGCGCTGGACAAAGAGAGGCTGTCCAGCGGATTCGTAACCGCGTGCAAGTGTCGCTGTGACAGATGCAGATACTGAGCGGTAGTCTCCAGGTCGCCATGACCGAGCAGAACTTGGATGGTGCGCAGGTCGGTGCCAGCTTCCAGCAAGTGTGTCGCCCAACTGTGACGCAGCGTGTGGGGGGTAACGCGTTTGCTCAGCTCAGCATGGCAAGCCGCTTCCTGGCAGGCAAGCCACACAGTTTTGTCCGAGATAGGTTGTTCCGGTCCGCGCCGAGGATCGCGGCTGGGGAACAAGTAGGTCTTGGGCTTGCGCCAGCGCCAGTATTCCCGCAGTGCTTCCAACAATGCGGGACTAAGCGGCAAGTCACGGCTGCGGCCTCCTTTGCCGCAATTCACGCGGATCATCATCCGCTGGCTATCGATGTCACTGACCTTGAGACGAGCGAGTTCTGCGCGCCGCATGCCGGTGCCGTAGAGAGTGATCAGTAGTGTCCGCCGAAACAGTGTCCCTGCCGCATTGATCAAGCGCGAGACTTCCTCCGAGCTCAGCACGGTCGGCAACCGGCGTCGGTGCTTAGGATAGGGCAAGAACTCGCGAAACTGATATCGCTTCAGCGTCTTGACGAAAAAGAATCGCAGCGCCGCTACGCAATTCACTACGCTGCCGGGTGTCAGCTTGCGCTCTTTGAGCAGATAGGCCTGGTAGGTACGAAGTTCGTTTGGTCCTAGCTTATCCGGGGACTTGCCGAAATGCTTGGCGAAGTCGGTCACAGCCCGAAGGTACTTGCGTGTGGTAATCTCTGAATAGTTGCGACGCTGGAGCTCATCCAGCATCATTCGACGTAAACGGGTCACAGGGACACCTCCTTGTGACCCGTAACTTATCTCAACCGATAGGCAACCTCACCGCTCCGTTCACCTCACGCGTAGCGTCCGCCGCGCCAGCGGCTTAGTCCTTGTCGGATAACCGGACATGTTCCGGGCTTAGTACTCAGCCTTGCCCTTCACCGGGTTTCCGCCTTCGATGCCATGCTTCCGGCAATCACCGCCTGGCCGCCTTCCGAGACTTGGACATGTTGAACTACAACGGTTTGCTTTCCACCGCTCCGAAGCTTTTGCAATGCCAAAAGGCCCTCTTGGTATACCTGCATCATGCGAGCAGCCGCATTTGAAAGACGGACCACTTCGACGGGGTAATTCGATACGCGTACGCTTTGGCCGAGCATCTTCATTGCTGCGCGATGAGCGGCTGCCATTTGATGGCACAACATTTTCTCTAACGAATTCTCCGCTTGAGCTGATTGCGCTGCATCAACGGCCAACTCCGCAACTCGACTGTCTATGTACGACGCAAGGTCAAGCCGGTATTCGGAGGCAATCACGCTGATCATGCTTGGATTCTGAAGTGTGTCGATCAAATGATAGTTACGACAACCGCGCACAAAATCAGGCGACATCATCTCACCTGATGCCTTTACCGAGTCTTCCGGCACCTCCAAGGTTTTCTTTGCATCCATTTCGGCCAGAGATGCAGTCATCTGATTTCTAACTGCTTCGTCCTGGCACTGTGGAATTGAGGCCCTGGCCCGTGCCACGCTATTCTGCGCATGGAGGGCTCGTTCGCCTTGTGTGATTTCTCCGAGTCTAGCTCGCGGCGCATCGGCCAGCGTATCGGATACCTTACGTGCGTGAATCTCGGCTTTTGTCTCTGTTCTGCGCCTCGATCTACTCATGGAATCCTCCCGAACCATACCCCGATAACTCTGATAATACTTGAGGGTAGTTCTAAGATCTCCGGCATTTCTGAATACTTTGAGTTATAAAATGCTCTTGGCCGCCTAGCTCGACGGGGCGATAAGCCGGGGAGCCTGCCCGGTTGGCGGCAATCCACTCCAGGCGTAATCGCAAAGGCAGCGATGGAAGAGAAGAAACCCGAACCCCCATCATTCTTCGCTAACAAAATCTTTGGCTTTAATCCTTTCCCCAAAGATGACGCTCGGCATAAACAGTGGGAAACCAACGCTAGTTATGCGGCCGAAGAAATCGCTCGGATGGAGGCGACGGTATGGAGGACGTTGCCTGCAGAAACGGCCTCATCGCAACAATTCCTAGCACATGCTCTCGATAGTACCGGGCGATTTTTTGACATCTTGGCCAGTCGTCTCCTGATATTTACAGTCAACGGTCCCGCTTCCGTCGTTCTCTATGAGGAGTGCCTTACTTCGATCATCACAGGTTTGTTGCAAGAGAATTGGGTCCCCAACGAGGGACGCTTTAGCTTATCGAAAGAACAATTCTTATTAGAAATTGAAATTCGACTTAAGCAGCGAAAGGCGCATTGGACGGCGGAGGCCTTCAAGCTCGCTCGAGATTCTGAAGAGCCCACCGACCCTCCCAACGCCGCGCAAAGGGACCCCCTTAGCAATGGCGCGAAAGCTCCGACGCAGTCGGAAGCGCGGATACAACACAACGAGCGTAAGGGTTACAGGCTGGAGGTCCGGGAATGGATGCAACAGCAGGGTCTGACCACTCTGGAGCAGGCAAGTAGGAAACTCGCTGTCGGCCTGTCCACATTGAAATCAATCATGTCGGACAAAGGCAAGCGACGCTACGGCCCAAGAACCTTAGAAGTGGTTCTTTCCAAGATCGGGCCTCGGCGAGCCTAAAGGCTAACTCACCGATTTACTCACCGAGTGCTCACCGTAGTCTCCGCGCTTTCCAAGACCCTCATTCAACGTGACATGGCAACCGGCAAGAATTTCACCCTCTTGCGGTCAGATTTCACTTTGCAGTTCACCTGTTCACCCTGCAAGGTTGGCCCGTCAGGGGCTAACCGTGTCTAAAGAAAAAGGTTTCCTTCAACTCCGCCGGGGATTGTGGGAGCACATTCGGGATGGCCGCATGTCGCACCTAGAGGCACTCGCCTTTATCTACGTTGCATCCGAGGCCGACACTCGCACAGGAATCTGGAAGGGCTGCGCAAAATCACTCTCAGGCGAGTTGGCGATTCCTGAGCGAACGGCGCGCGACCTTCTGGAAAAAATGGAGCACGGAGACTATATCCGCCGCTTTGCAACCCCCGGACGCCATTTCTGTTACCCGATCTTAGTCCACAAATTCCCGATCACCCAAGGTACGCACAATGGCAAGCAGCTAAACGCAATCGAATGAGGAAGTCCCGCCGATTTAAGGTATTTCCGCCGCGAGCACAGTGTCGAGCAGGATGGCGAGTCCGGTGTCGAGCACGGTGCCGCTCAGAAGAGAAGTAAGACTGTAAACAGGAGACAGGAAACAAGAGAAGCCGCTCCGGCTGCACCGTCGCTCTCTTTTTCCGGCCAGCATCTCGCCGTCACGCAAAAGCAACACGCCCTTCTAGGAGAAGCTTTTCCTTGGATTGACCGCTCGTCTGAGTATCGCAAGGCGGATTCCTGGCTCGAAGCTAACCCTGAGAGACGCCCGAAAAAATCTACACGGTTTCTGCACAACTGGTTTTCCCGAATTACACAACCAACAGGAGTAAACGGCAATGGAAACGCAACAAGTCGCGCTGACAATCTGCGAGGAATCGCAAGGTCACTTGGAATCTCACCGCGCTCAGCGAATTAACGAGTGGCTCCTAAAATTCGCTGTCGCATACCCGGCGCAAGGGAGCCGGGAGCCTGTCGTAACAAAAGAAACCGCTCCCATGCTCGCAGGTATCTGGTCGGAGGCTCTAGCTGACGTTCACACGGAAGCATTAGAGCCTGCTTTTCGCGCAACGCTGAAAAACTCGAAATGGTTTCCAACCGTCGCTGATATTCGCGAGCACATTGATTCCGCCTACGAATCGCTTGCAGAGGATGAATGGCAGAACCTCTTGGAATACTGCCGCAAGTGGGTCAACCGCGACACGGCAAGAGATAACCCGCCGCCCCGGTTGCCCGCTGACATCGATCACGCGGCCCGCGCCGCCGGAGGAGTTCTCTTTCTTGAGGCTTGTTCCGAAAAGGATTTGGTCTTCGCCAAGCAACGGTTTGTCGAGGATTTGACGCGCCAGAGAAAATCAGGGGAACTCGCCGCCTTTCTGCCGTCGAGCGATTTGCGAAAATTGCTCACGAAAGCCGCCGCCCGCATTTCGCTTCCGCCTTTCCCCGTTCCCGCTCCACCGCCCCGCGCGATTCCATCGGAGCAAAATCAGACCTCCTACGGTTCGCTCAAAGAACGCGACCCGGCCTTCGCTGCAATGGTCGAAGCGCAAGAGGAGAAATTCGCAGCGTCGAATGAACGGATTCTCTCAGAATGGAGAAAGGTGCATGGCATCAACGCAGGGAGATAATTTCCGCGAATTGCTCGCAGGCTTGGAAGAATGCAGCGAATACGCCGAGCGCGACATTCTCTTAGATGAGCTGCTCGAACTTTCGCACCACATCCACCTTTCACGTGAAGAGTGGTTTCTGCTAGGCACAAGGCTAGACATGATCCGGTAAGGGACAGCTTGGAGATTCGCAACTTATGGGCAGGTTAATTGAAACCGTGAACGTCACTGCAAAACCGCCTTCCGTACAATGTCCAATGGCCCGAATCGAACCGGGAGATATTCTCACCCCGACAGAGCTGGCGGAAAGGCTTCGCGTCCCGCTTAGTTTCGTCTATGAGAAATCTCGCACCAGGGGAAACCAAGGCGGCAATCCCCTTCCTGTCTTGCGCTGCGGACGCTATCTGCGGTTTAGTTGGCCGGATGTTTGCGAGTGGCTTCGCTCGGAGCCTGCCTCTTGACAATTAGATATAGGTCTGTATCATAAAAGCAGTCGCCCAGGAGGCAAGGTGTGCGAGAGCAAAAAGGATACGTTTTCCATCGATACAAAAGTTGGTTCGTGCGCTACTGTGATGATGTTGTGGGCGCGGACGGAGTTGTAAAGCGGAAGCTCGTTTGCAAAAAACTGGACGTGGAGTACGGCGGGGATTACAGAACACAGAAAAGCGTTCAGCCGTTCGTGCGCGAAATTCTCGCTCCGATCAATGCAGGCACTCTAAACCCGCAAAGCACGATGCAGGTCTGCGATTTCGTCGAACGCATATACATCCCCGAACACGTCACAAAAAAACTTCGGCCCGCGAGCCTCAAACAATATCGGGACGTCTGGAACAATCATGTCAAGCCCCGGATGGGCAATTTGACTCTTCGCACTTTCCGCACGGTGCATGGCGAATCCATGCTCGCGCAGATTGCCGAGAAAAACGGCTTGGGCCGCAGTTCCCTACGGCATTGTAAGGCCTTCCTGTCGGGAGTATTCAAGCAAGCCAAGCGTCTGGGAATCCTCGATGGCGTAAACCCGGTACAGGACGTGAGCATTCCGCGCGTCGCGGAGCCGGAAGAAACCTACGCCTATAGCCTGTCCGAAGTAAAATCCATGCTCGAATTGCTGCCCGAACCTTCCCGGACCGTTTTGCTAACCGCCGCCTGGACGGGACTCCGCAAGAGCGAGTCTGGAATAGCACGATAGCTGAGCCGAAAACTCGCCGAAGCCGAGCGCCCATTCCGGTTGTAAAGCAATTGGCGGACGCGCTCGAATCCCACAAACTTCGCACGGCAAAACTCGCACAGCCAGACTTACCGATCTTCCAAGCCGGGAATCGGAAACCTCTGAATCTCGACAACCTCGCACGGCGAGTAATTGTCCCGGCGATACAAACGTGTGCGAAGTGCCGCAAGTCAAAGGCTAATCACAAGGATAAAGGCCATGCGTTCGAGCTAAACAATGGGCTTGCCTGGCACGGCTGGCACGCTTTCCGGCGCGGCCTCGCCACGAACCTTCACGCCATCGGGATAGACGACAAGACCATTCAAGCGATTTTGCGGCACTCTAACGTAGGTTTGACCATGAATATCTACGTGAAATCGGTCTCTAGCGCGCAAACAGCCGCAATGGACGCTCTAGGAGACCAGTTCAAGACTGAAACTTGCAACGACCTTGCAACGTCCCGCCCACAAATCATCAATTGAAAATGGGAAACTCTTCAAAACACGCCAGATGTATGGAGCCGAGGCCCGGACTTGAACCGGGGACCTGCCGATTACGAATCGGCTGCTCTACCAACTGAGCTACCTCGGCTTTGTTCAAAAGAAAGCATTTGCTGACGATCCTGCTGCTCGTTTTCCTCAACTTCCATCAAATTGCCATCAAAATGCTTCTCCACCTTCGCATTGCCTCGTGCAAATCCGTAGAGTCCACTATGTTGTACCTTTCAAAAGTCGACTCGGTCAAATGCCCCGAAATCTTCATCGCGATTCTATGTGGGAACCCCTGACCGGATCAGATTGCTGACGCCACTCCGGCGAAAGTCGTGAACAAGCAAGCCCTTGTACTGCCAAACTTTGGGCCCTGTCTTGACTCCCAATCCTAATCTTAACGCATGCAGCTTGAAAAGACTTCCGCAAGTTTCTTGCTAATGAAATAGGCCTACTCTATTTGTCAAATACAAAATTGCCACTAACGCGCAGGCCCTACAACAAGCTATCGAGGCCGTCATGAAGAGTACCCCACTTTGGGAGAGAATCGAAGGGCTTCAGATCTTCTCAGATGGTAGAGAAGCAATCAAAGCCTCCAGCTTCTTCTGTTGTTGGGCAAGAACGCGTGGAAGCGCGGAACATGTTTTGTTCCCGTACGGTAACATTTCAGCTTCTGAGAAGGCTTGTGACAGTGAAGATTCCCGTGCGGTAACATAGTATTGAAATTAGGCCAAAAACTGCTAAAACACTGGCTCGCCACCACGGACACTGGGCACAAACGGGGTTCGGGGAGATTGCAACGCAAGCGGGATGTGGCCCAATTCAACTCTGCCCAGGGAAGCGCCTGATTTTGACTGATGAGCTGGAGGCAATCTAAGACGGCTTGATAATCGAAGTGATCCAGTCTCGAATCCAAGGGAAGCGGAATTCTTTTCTGTCGGTTGTGTCGTTAATTAGTTTGTGCGCTTCTAGAGGTTCGACATCCAAAAAGTAACCGTTTGCCCTTAGCATGGTGTCTGTCATAACGAATGCCACTGGTTTGTTTCCGTCCATGAAGGATTGATTATTTGCGAGCGATTCCATCAAAGCGGCAGCCTCTTCGATCAGGTTGGCATAATACCCGCTTCGTGGGCGAAAAACAGCGGACTCCAGTAACCCGCGATCGCGAATGCCGTGGAGTCCGCCGAATTCCTCGATTAGCAAACGATGATTTTCAATTACTTCAGCTACAGTGGGGTAAATGCGGAACGGCATTTACTAGGAAACACTTTTCTCGACGGATTTTTCTTCCGCTAAAAGCTGAAGCAATTTTCGGTTCTTATCTACCGACCGACGAACGTGACTCATGATCTCCGGACGCACAACACTCTCTTTTGGAGCAACAAACTGAATGTAGTGCTCCGCTGCTCGCTCCAAAATATACGTAGTCGTATGACCATTGTCCTTTGCCAATTGGGAGAGATCATTATAGAGAGCCGTGCGCATATTAAGTCCAACTTGTTTCCTAGCTTCTTTCGCCATATGTGCCTCCTTTTTCCTTCAAATAATTGCACAAATCTCTTGGCTTGTCAAGATATATCTAGATCTACCTAGACTGAAGACATCAAACACGACTAACCTCTTGGAGTTTAATTCACAGAATATATGGCCTGTAAAATCCAACCCCCGGAGACAATTACGGCCTTCGTCCACATCTGAATCAAATGAAATTGGTAAGGGTTGGCGTTGCGGAGTACAAAGGCCCTCAGGGGTCACCCAAATCCGGCCAAGCGTGGTCACCCCAAAACCGGCCATGAGTGAAGCCCAGGGCATTGACTCCGACTGGAGCCCGTATAGGCTCGGTCGGCATGAGCAACGTCTTGAGCGAAGAAAAGAAGCAACAAGTCATCGCACTGGGAAAGCTCGGATGGCCTTTACGGCGCATCGAGCAAGTCACTGGTGTCCGTAGAGAAACAGCAAGTGCTTACCTAAAGTCAGCCGGGGTGGTGGTGTGCCTGCCCGGGTGGGGACGCCGAGCGCAGGCAAAACCGGCCATAGGGGTGACCACCGACTTTGGCCAGCCGATTTCAGCTCCGACTGCCCAGCAAGATCGGGCCACCAGTGCCTGCGAACCGTACCGCGCACTGATCGAGCAGGGACTCAGTCGTGGCCGGAATGCCATGGCCATCTGCAGGACCTGGTTTCCGATCACGGCTTTCCCCACGGCTACCAAACCGTGAAGCGCTTTGTTCGCAAGGTCCGCGGATCGGAGTCACCGCAAGCCGTGGGAATCATCCTCACCGCCGCCGGAGAGGAAGCACAGGTCGATTACGGAACTGGACCAATGGTGCGTGAGTCGCCGGGGGGCAAGTACCGCCGAACGCGACTATTCGTGCTGACGCTCGGCTACAGCCGCAAATCCGTACGCTTGCTGGTCTGGCGTTCGAGTGTGCGCGTCTGGGCCGAACTCCATGAGAAAGCTTTTCGTCGCTTAGGTGGTTGTACCAGAGTCGTGGTTCTGGACCTGGGATATTTTCTTCAAGCCCAACATCGTCCAGCTGCGCGTAATGCAACAGCAGCGATTCAAGCAGGCCCACTACGCCGCGGGCGACTTTGATTTTCACAAGGGTGATCCGGGCGGTGCCTTTTTTGTGGTCAAGGCGGGCAGCGCCGGGCTTTACTTGGATGAAGCTTCAGCAGCTCCCCTTGTGACGTGGACGAAGGGCGACCATTTCGGGGAGGCGGCGCTCCTTGAAGGCGCGGCGCAACCCATATACTCAGCGTCGGTCAAGGCGGATGCCCCCTGGACTTGTTCGTTCTCGAGCCTGCGGACTTCGCCGACCTCGCTGAGTCGCTTGGAGCGCTGCAGAGAGACCTGGAGCAGTCGTTGTTCGCGCGGCAGGCCTACGAAAACTTCACAACGCTGGCGGCCAGAAGTCCGGCAGTAGGGGCTCTGACCGTTTCCGACGTCATGACTCGTTCCGTCCAGACCTGGCCGCTCGATCTCCCCTTGGTCGATGCCGTGGCAAAGTTTCAGGACGGGCATGCAGCGTTCCTAATCGCGGAAGGTGAAATCTTGAAGGGTTACTGCAGCCGGTGAGAGCTTTTCAGCGCTCTTGGCCGAGGTCTGCCGTTGGAGACGCCCGTTCGCGATTTCATGCGGCAAGCTTCGCACAGCGTTAGGGAGACCGACGCCGTGCTTGCTGCAAGTTTAGATTTTCTTCGCAACGACATGGACATCATGCCTGTGGTTGCAGCCGATGGCAGCGGAAGACTCGTGGGGATCTACACTCCGCTCGATGCCGTCCGTAGGATTGTGGGAATCGCGGGCCAGGATTTGGATTTTCGTTCTTCGCCAGCCGCCAAGCGAGCCACTAACACCCGCTAACCCCGGAATCGATCTGACGCGGGCCGAAATCAGTCTCAACAAAAGCCCTTGTATCCGCCGAACCAAGCCAGTTCGTGAATGGTCGGCAAGTCGGAAGTGACCCTTGGTCGATTCCTGGCGTACGGCGACGTCTCAGCCCGCTCCCTAGCCGTACGTATTTTCCCAAATCTGACCCTATTCGTGCAGTTGGCGAGAAGCGGGCGTGTTGGCATAGCCCGACTTGGGAACTTAAGCGTTACAAATTGTTGACAATGTTTTTACGGGTGCTTGACACACGAACGAAACCCCGCGAGTAGAACATCCCGCAATGCAGGTAGGGCTGCGGCCGTTCCCCGCACGTCCTGGGACGATCATCTCGGAATGTTCTTGAAGAATAGGAGGAAACTCATGAGTCGAAGGACAATTGTTTCGTTTGTGTGTGCCGCGATCGTGCTGGTGCTCTCTGCGCCGGCGGGCTTCGCGCAACAATCGGCACAGCTTCCGAAGTTGAATCCGTTTAAGACCCCGACGAAAGACCCGAGCACGGCAGCGGGAGCGTCGCTGAAGGCCGCATTGGAAAAGGGTGTAAACGCCAACTCCTCCAGCAACAGCGGCCAGCTTCAGACCTTCACTTATACCGTCACATCATCGCGCGACGGGAAAACCTATAGCGGCGAGATCGTGGGACGCAACCCATTCACGAACCCGCTCGGGTTTACGGCGGTCTCGAGCCAATTGATTCCGGTGATCGTGCGGACCCATTCGGTGTTTGCCGGGATTTCGAACGGAGACGTGGTGACGGCGCCGGGCGTGACGGTGTTCGACCCGACCGTTGCGGATGACTCCTGCCTGACTCCTCCGAACGATGTCCCGCTCACACTCACGCAGCTTTCGCCCATCTTCAAGCCCTTCGATTTCAACTTCGGCGGCACGGACGTGGGCTTTACACAGACGACAGATGCCTTCCAGCGCGCGAACTTCTTCCAGGCGCTGAATTTCGGAGACGTGAATTCCGACGACAACCCTGTCTATCACGTGATTTTGAGCCCGGTGAACACGCTGGCGGCGGTGGTGATCGACATCCCCGCGGGAAACGGCATCGCATACCCCTCTGCGGCATTCGGCGGCTGCCCCGGCGGCAATGTCGGGATCATTGACATTACTGTGTACGAGCCGGCCATCGAGGCGGTTATTACCGCGCTGGGCCCGAATGTTGTGAACCCGACAACCTTCCCGTTCTTCCTCGAGCACAACGTGGTCGAGTGCGAAGCGTTTGCGGCAGGCGTAAATTGCGGCGACATTTTGAACCCGAACGCGGCGTGCTGCATTCTGGGCTTCCACGACAGCAACGGCCCGCAAACCTTCGGCACGGCCGATTTCGACACGAGCGAAATCTTTGTCAGCCCGACGCCGGACGTGCAGGGAATGTCGCACGAAGTCGCGGAATGGATGAACGATCCGTTCGGCAACAATCCCACGCCGGCCTGGGGCCACACGGGGCAAGCCACGGGGTGCCAAGCAAACTTAGAGGTAGGTGATCCGTTGACCGGCCATTTTGCGCCACCAATTTTCAATCCGGATAACAAATTCACTTACCACATGCAAGAACTAGCGTTTTTCTCCTGGTTCTACGGAGCGCCATCCGATGGAGTCAATGGATGGTTCTCCGACAACGACACGTTCACGCATGATGCCGGGCCGGTTTGCCAGTAGGAAGGCACTCCGACCGCAGGCTCGCGTCGTCAGATTGAGACCGACTGGTTACAGGCCGCCTTCGCGGCGGCCTGAAGCCGGTTGGAAAAATGCTTTCGGATAAGCACGCTTTGATTCATCCCGCTATCGTCGCGCTCCCAGGTGCATACGCCAAAAAGAACTTGCGCTAGGCCCCTTGCAGAAAGGGATGTCAACAAAAAAACTTCTCCCTTGGCCGGTGGCCGAGAAGTTTTTTGTCTCGATATCCAGCCCACTGTTTGCAGATGGCTCCCGATCGCTCGAGAGGTTCTTCTCTGGATTGCTCTTCCGTTCCCTCGGTTCATTTTTCGAGTGGTGACAACGTCCGCCGATTCTTGAAACTTGGCAAGCGATTCGATTTCGTGGCAACCATGGTTCTATCGGAGGCTCGTGGCCTATCGCAAAAGCCTCCAGCTTCTTTTGTTGTTGGGCAAGATGCCAACGAACCCCTCTAGATCCACCTAGATTGAGGACATAAGGCTAGCGCGAATCCGCTGAACTTAGCGCTAATTTCGTGGCGCAATTTCAGTGCGAAAAGGGATACATCAGCCAGCCAATCGCGATTGCGACCGCCAGAAACTTGAGGAAACAAGAGGTTGCGTACTTGATGCGCTCTTGCGCCGTTCTCTTCGTCAAACCAGTGAAAGCAACCGACACAAACAGCGCAAACAGTGACATCGCGAAGAAATGCGCGATTCGCGTGGGCCCCTGTGGATCGCTGAGCAGCTCATGAACAATCCAACTCGCCGTCACATCGTTCTCCGGCCGAGCGCGATTTCGTATGCGTCGAAGACACTGAGCAAATTAACAATCCCCGCAGCCGCAATGAACCGTGTGCCGTAATCGCCTGCTGCACGCGAGACGTCTGGGCCTGCCCGCTCGAAGGACTTTGCCAAAACGTAGAAAATTCCCGTGCTAGCATCCGCAAGGAAGCCGAGCGTGCCGAATAAATCTCCCCGGTGCGGAGGAAAAACATTTCCGCGCAGCAAGTAACCGGTGATTGCTAACCCTCCAACAGAAGCAAAAAAGATTAGCGCGCGTCCCCAACGTTTCAAGGCTAAATGTCCGAGGCCCGGAATAATCCAGGCGGCTATCGCAAAAAATGGGGCGAGTATTACCCGCTTTTTTACACCTTCGTGCAAGCGAGCGGAATTAGAAGCCGCGTTCGCGACGTCGTTTCCAGCGAGATCATTGACTGTGCTATCGCCCAAGGTGTTTTTCGCCTGAAAATTCGCTCAAGGTAGCAGCGGCAGAATTTCTTCCTGGACGGCCCCGGTAACGCGCGCTTCTTTTTCGTCCACGTACACATTCACTTCGGTGCGCATGCCAAATTCCGGAAGATAAATGCCCGGCTCGATCGAAAAACAAGTGTGCGCAACGATTTTGCGATCGTCCCGTGTCTCAAGCCCGTCCATATTCGCGCCGTTGCCGTGGACTTCTTGCCCAATGCTGTGTCCCGTGCGGTGTACGAAATTCTTGCCGTAACCGGCTTTCTGGATCGTCTTTCGCGCTACGCCGTCCACTTCCCAGCCGTGAATCTGCCGCTTCTTAGCGACGGCGTCCTGAATGAACTTCACGGCGTTGTCTCGCGCCGCCCGCACGACGCGGAAGATTTTGGCATAAGAATCCGGCACGCGATTGCCAAGATAACCGATCCAGGTAATGTCGTAGTAAACGCTACCTGCACGATTCAGCTTGGCCCAAATATCGAGCAAGAGCAAATCGCCGGCGCGAATCGGCCGCGAAGAGCCCGCTTTTGGCGCGTAGTGCGGATCGCCATTGTTCGGTTGCACGGCAACGATAGGCGGTTCGTCGCTTGTAAGTCCGCGCGCGTGGAACTGCTCCACGATCCATTGCTGCAATTGGTCTTCGGTGAGCGGCTTCCCTTCCTTCACGAACGCCGCGGCGCGCGCGAACGCTTCTCGAGTGATGCGATCAACGATCTTTCCGGCCTCCAAATGCCCATCGGCTTGCTCGCGCGACCAGCTTGCTTCGAATTTTTGGACTAAGTCCGCCGAGCTTACGATCTTCTTCCTAAATTTCCGCAACAACTCAATCGTTCCCGCATCCACCAGGCCAATGTAGGGAATATTATTTTCGGGCGAATACTGCATCGCAATCGTTTTGCTCCCAGCGAGCAGCTTAGGCAAATTCTTGTGCAGCTCTTCCCAGCCCGAATAAACGAGTTTCGTACCATCCAGGCCATCTAGTGCGCCTTGTTCAATGCGATGGACCAGCTTGCGCGGTTCTCCTTTAGCCGGAATAAAATAAAACCAGCGCCGGGTGGCCATGCCGTTCTTTCCCACCCCCAGAATATGCGCCGCGATAGGATCGCGGTGGTGATGATCGTAGAAAAGCCAGCCATCGATTTTGCTGGCGCGCATTTCGGTTTGAATGGCTTTAATGTCCGGCATCGCAGTCCTTAGGGATCAAAAGTTGGTTAGAGCCCAAGCAAGTCGATGATTTCTCCGCGCGTTACACCGGAGATCGAAATGCGTTTCGTGCGGCTCTTCTCGCCCCCTACGATTCTAACAGCCGCCCTTGGCACGTTCAAACGTTCGGCGAGCAACCGTAGCAGCGCTTCGTTGGCGCGATTTTCTAACGCGGGTGCGGTGAGTCGCACCTTTAGCGATTCGCCATATGCTCCTTCAATTGCATTCCGGCTGCCACGCGGAATTACGCGCACCGCAAAAATTACGCTGCCGTCGCGCTCGACAATTTCAATCACGCCTTGGCCGCCCGTTCACCGAAAAGTGCGGTGCCGACACGAATCTCAGTCGCGCCTTCTTCGATTGCAACATCGAAGTCGTGGCTCATACCCATCGAGAGAACTGGCAATGTCCGGCCTAAACGCTGAGCTAAATCATCGCGAAGCTTGCGCAACTTGGAAAAATATGGACGCACTTTTTCGTGGTCGTCCAGGAAAGGCGGGATGGCCATCAGTCCCAGCAATCGTAAATGTGCGAGCGTGGCGACGCCTTCCGCTACGGCCGGCAAATCCGATTCCGCCGCGCCACTTTTAGTAGCTTCATCGCTCAACCTTACTTCAATTAGAACTTGAAGTGCTTTGTCGCGCTCAACAACCGTGGCTTCTCCCTTCTCGCCGGTGAGATCTGCCGCGAATGCGGCGTCGAGCTTTTGCGCAACAGCAAAACTGTCCACGGAATCCACGCGATCGAAAAGACTTGCAGCGCGGCGTGCTTTATTTCCTTGAAGATGGCCGATCAGATGCCAGCTAGCATCAAGGTCTACGACATGCGGCTGTTTAGACTCCCACTCTTGCACACGATTCTCGCCAAAGTGACGCAGTCCCGCTTGGTAAGCTGCGCGGATCGCCTCAAAGGGAAAGGTTTTCGAGACCGCTACGATCGTCACATCTTCGGTGCGACGCCGCGCGCGATCAGCCGCTAGCCTCACACGTTCTTTGATGCGTTCCAGGTTCGCAGCAATCGCAGAATTTTCCGTCGCCGTCACCGCGCGATTCTATCACGCAGGCAAGTTTCACTAAGCGCAACACGGCATGCTCAAGGGCGTAAAAATAGGAGTTGTCCATTTTGGAATTGACGCTCTAACCTCCGCTTGCGAATAGAGTTATAAAGCGCCGACACAGATAAGGATTTGCATCACGTGTTAGGCTGAAAATGGAGCTATGTGGAGCGCAGAAAATTTCGGCGGAGTGAGCGGTAAACGGCGACCCCATGCTTTTCCTCCTTCCGTTTCCCAATATCCAACTGCCCAGTTTCGCACAAGCAAATGGTCCCAAACTGAGCGGATTTCGCGAAGTGGTCATACCACTTCTAACCGGTTCTGGCTCACAAACAGAAATCGAGGTAAGTCACTCAAAACAAGCGACGGAAAAATAGCCGGCCAGAACCGCACTTAGAGATTTAGCTCGCCGGCCAAGCGAGCACTGAATCGCAGCTCCCCGGCAGCTCCCCGGGCCTCTCCTGGCAGCCCTATGTTAGACTGAGCGACAATTCGATGCCTGCCCGTGGAAAATTCATCGTTCTTGAAGGAATTGACGGTTCCGGCAAACGCACGCAGCTCGACATGCTTGCGCGCGTGCTTGCATCGCGCGGGGTGCCTTTCGCGCAAATTAGTTTCCCGCGTTACGATGGATTTTTCGGCAAGCTCGTGGCTCGCTACTTAAACGGAGAATTCGGCTCGCTCGAAGCCGGGGACGCGCATTTTTCTGCCTTGCTCTACGCCGGTGATCGCCTGGAAGCGAAGCCAACCATCGAATCGTCTCTCGCTTCTGGAAACATCCTGCTGGCTGACCGCTATATCGGATCGAATCTAGCGCATCAAGGCGCACGCGTACCCAGCGAAAAGCGCGGTGATTTTTTGCAATGGCTGAAGCAGCTTGAATATCAGGTGTACGCGCTACCTGCAGAAGATCTCGTAATTTATCTGCACGTCCCACCTGCGATAGCCCATCGCTTGATCGGCGAAAAGGCCGCTCGCGACTACACCAAACTCCAGCGCGACATCCAGGAATCGAATATTGCGCACTTGCAGGCAGCCTCGGACGTTTACGACCACCTCGCGCGTGAGCCTAACTGGCATAGAATTGAGTGTTACGATAGCGCCGCCGGCGCACTTCGTTCGCCGGAAAAGATCCATCAAGAAATTCTTACGGCCGTGGACGCGCGTATTGCAACATCGCAGAACGTGGGAAAATGATTTATGGGCTTCGACGAATTTCTTGGCAACGAACGCATCGTCAGCGCACTGCGCGGAATGTTGCGCCGAGAACGCGTCCCCAGCGCCCTCCTTTTCACCGGCCCGCGCGGAATCGGAAAATACACGTTGGCGCGGATGTTCGCCCAAGCCGCCAATTGCGAACGCCTGAAAGACGATTTCTGCGGTGAATGTGATTCCTGCCAGAAAATTGCGCGGCTTAGGGACCCTGCGCCTCTGATTGAGTTGGGGCTCGCCGAGCGCGGGGAGAGCGCCGACGCTTCCATGGTCGAACGCACGCCGTTGCTGATCGAGACCCATCCGGACGTTTGGCTGATCGTGCCCGATCCTGTTCGGCTGCGCACGCCAGTGGCACGTCCTATGATTCGCGTAGGGCAATTGCGCGCCGTGCAACGTGCCGCCTATTTCAGGCCGCAGGGCCGCAGACGAGTTTTCATCATGGACGGCGCGGACACTATGCGCTGGACCGACGCTGACGTGTTCCTGAAAATCCTGGAAGAGCCTCCGGAATGCGCCACTCTGATTCTTCTCGCGCCCACGCCGGACTCTTTGCTGCCCACCATTCGCTCGCGCTGTCTGCAATTCCATTTCGCACCGGTTCGCGAGGAACAGATGGAAGCGTTCCTGAAGAAGCATACCGATGCAAAGCCGTCGGAGCGCAAATTGCTCGCGCAACTCTCCTGCGGCAGCCCGGGAATGGCGCTTTCGCTCGATTTGGAAGAATCAAAGCGCCTCCGCAAAAGTGTCTTGGATTTGCTGGCGCAAGCCATCACCGGCCAACGCTCCGGAGAGATTTTTGCGGCGACGGCCCAGCTCGCCAAACGCGAAAAGGAATCCTTTGAAAATATTTTGGAGCTGTTCTATAGTCTCCTCACGGACCTGCTGGAGTTTTCCCAAGGTCAGAAACACAGCCCGTCTCGAAATCCAGATTTGAGGCCCGAATTAGAGGCGCTCGGTAAGAAAATAAATTTCGAATGGATCTTGAATGCTACCCAAGGTCTCGACCGGCTGGATAGTCGCTTGCGACGCAACGTAGGCCGTCAATTGGGCCTCGATGCGCTCATTGCTTCCCTCGCGATTCGCTAGGCCCGGGGCCAGGGATTTTGATTATTTTTCAAAATCTTGCAACCGAATCACTTCTCTTACAGTCCAACAAATAGAATCTTCAAGCGTAGTTATCTGCAAGGAGCACTTATATGGTAAATCGCAAGCTTTTCCGTCCAACTCTTACCGATGTGAAAGACCAGTTCGCAGCCCCTCGGCCGGTCCAAGCCATGCCCCAGCAGTTGCCGGCGCGCAAGAAACCGGCGCCTCCCGAGCAAACTCACGCGGAGAATTTCTACTTCGTGAAGCAAATGCAATCGCGCACGCCCGTTGCCGTGGTTCTCACCGATGGCGAGGTTTTGCGCGGCACCGTGGAATGGTACGACCGCGACTGCATAAAGCTAACCCGTTACGGCAGCCCGAACCTGCTTCTTTACAAGCACTGTATCAAGTATCTTTATAAGGAAGGCGACGATGCGGCGCAGGGTGGGACCAACGGCCAGTAACCCACAGAATAGGAACCTTCGACTGGCAGGTAATTTAAATGATCGTTTGCCGTTTGCTTAGGAGCGCCGTTTCTTCCGATTCTTTCTAAACGGGCCCACGAAAAAAGTCATCAGCGCCTTGGCCACCAGCCTGCCTGAATCATCTCGCAAATCGCAATCGGTAACGGCGATGTGCCGCCCTATGCGCACAACCTCGGCTTCTGCAGTGACGTGCCCAGCCTCCACCGCCTCCAGGAAATTTATTTTCATCTCCACCGTGGCCACTCGCGCCCCACGCGGACAAGCCATGTAGGTCGCCAACCCCCCCGCTGTATCCGCCAGAGCCGCAAGCACTCCGCCATGAACCACGCCGTGAACCTGTTTGTGCCGCGCATTCACTGGCATACGCATGGTTACTTTTCCGCGCTCGGCATGTTGGACCACGAATCCGAATTGTCTTGCCGTATTGGTTGCGCGCACGCGTTCGCGCAGCTCTCTCTCCTTCAGGTATTCGATCGATTTGGAATTTCGCGCCATATCAGTAGGCTGTTTGTCCCCCATCGAGTGGAAGCGAAACGCCCGTAACCCACGAAGATTCGTCGGAAGCGAGATATACCGCCATCAGCGCAACGTCTTCCGGTCTCCCAAGCCGGCCCAGCGGGATTTCCGCGATACGTTGCTTTCGAGCGGCTTCCGGATCGGGAGCCTTGGAAAGCGATTGACTGGCCATCTCTGTCTCTATCATCGCGGGGCCTATACAATTCACACGAATCTTGTCTTGCGCGTGGTCTAGCGCCATCGCTCGAGTCAGCCCCATCACTCCAGCCTTTGCCGCACAATAAGCGGCCCGTTGCCGGCGGCCTGCGATCCCCAGATACGAGCCAATGTTGACGATCGATCCCCCGCCCGATTGCCTTAACGCTGGAATCGCTGCTCGCGACACGATAAACGTCCCGGTCAAATTTGCGGCCATTACGAGATTCCAATCTTTGTCGGACGTCTCTTCAACACTGCCCACTACAATTGCCCCGGCATTATTCACGACGACCTGAAGCCCATTAAACTGACGCAAAACGGTCGCGATGCTGTTTTGGACTGCTTTGCCATCGACCACGTCGCACTCGATCGCTAAGGCTCGCCCGCCGGCTGCCTCAATCTCTCGTGCAACTCTCTCCAGAGGCTCTTTCCTGCGCCCTGCAACGGCTACTTGCGCCCCCTCCGAGGCAAATGCCAACGCACAGGCCCGCCCTATCCCGGTTCCCCCGCCCGTAACAAGCGCCGTTTTCCCCGAAAGTCTTGGCATCGCCCGGCCTCTTTCCTCGTCTAATCTCAGAATGGCCGGCTGAATCTAGCATTGGCCATCCCGTACGCGCAAGCGGGCAGGTCGCTTGCAACAGAGGACTGCTACAGTCAAACGAGCGCTTATGAAAATCGGAATCACATGCTATCCAACCTACGGCGGCTCCGGAGTCGTAGCTACAGAACTGGGGATCGAATTGGCCGCGCGCGGTCATGAAATCCATTTCATCAGTTATGCTATGCCCATCCGTTTGAGCGAGGCGCACGAGCGGATTTATTTCCACGAAGTGGAAGTCACATCTTACCCGCTCTTCGATCATCCGCCTTACACTCTGGCGCTTGCCACTAGAATGTATGAAGTAGCGGAAGAGGCGTCGCTGGACCTGCTGCACGTGCATTACGCAATTCCCCATTCAGTAAGCGCCCTGCTAGCTCGTATGATGTCGCAACGCAAGAGGCTGCCGTTCATCACCACACTGCACGGGACTGACATCACTCTGGTTGGCAACGACCGCAGCTATCTTCCAATCACGCGTTTTTCCATCGAGGAGAGCGACGGTGTAACTGCCATTTCAAACTATCTTCGCGACCGTACTATTTATGATTTCGACATCAAGCGTCCCATCGAGGTCATCCCCAATTTCGTGAACTGCGATCTGTACATGCGATGCCCCGATCAATCCGCACGCGAGCGCTGGGCGAAAAATGGCGAGCCCATCGTGATGCACTTATCGAACTTCCGTCCGGTGAAGCGCATCACGGACGTTGTCGAGATTTTCGCGCAGGTCCGCGCGAAAATTCCCGCGAAACTGGTAATGATGGGCGACGGCCCCGATCGCGGATCGGCCGAATTCCTCGTTCGCAAAAAGGGGCTTTCTAAAGACGTATTTTTTCTCGGCAAGCAGGATCGCGTGCAGGAAAAATTGGGTTTGGCGGATTTATTCTTACTGCCAAGCGAAGAAGAATCGTTCGGCCTTGCCGCGCTCGAAGCCATGGCTTGCGAGGTCCCCGTCATCGCTACGAATGTCGGCGGTTTGCCGGAAGTCGTAACGCACGGCGTGGATGGCTATCTGATCCCGCCGCACGACATTGAAGCCGGCGCGAAATTTGCCCTGGAAATCCTGACTCGCCCCGATCGCGGCCGCGCGATGGGCAAGCAGGCCCGTATCAACGCCCGCAGCAAATACTGCTCGAACGATGTGATCCCGCAATATGAGGCTTATTACACTAAAGTTCTCAAATGCCTCCGGCAAAGCGGCGACTTCGCGCATAGCGACTAAAGACAATCCACATACTACAATGGCGTACTATAGTCGTCGTAGAAGTGAAATTTGTCCGACTTTCTTGAAAATACTGCACTCTTTCGTTTCGTCTTCTTACCCTAATCCACAACTACACAATGACTTGCGAATCTGGCATCTCCTTGCTCACGCGGTGGCAGCCCGGTCCTTCCATCTATTGGTGAGGACTATGAGAAACGTGCTTTTAGCGGTCGCTATAATCTCTTTTGGCTTATGCGCCAGCAGTCGTAGAGTGCCCGCTCAGACGCAAACTTCCCCGCTGAAAGCAGCCACTCGTCAGCCGAGCTCGGGCCCTGCTGACAATGCGCAACACTTTCAGGGAGTGATCGTCTCGAAAAATGGCCAACTCTTCGTGCTACGCGATGATGCCAATAACACTTGGTATCTTCTCGATGATCAGCAAGAAGCCAGCAAATATTTGGGGAAGAAAGTCCTGGTCATCGGAACTCTCGATGCCCGCAGCGATGTAATTCGCGTGCAGAAAATAGACGAAACCACCTAGCTACAGCTAGCGTTCGATGATGGGGACAGGTTGAAGGGACTGCGTGGCCACGTTGATATCTTCCTGCGTGATTTTTCCGTTGGAGCCGTTGGCCACCGTGAATATGAAGCGGAATTGATGGTCGCTGTCGTCGAAGACACGCACGGCGACAGAGTGCCCGTTCGCCGGGTCGCCGAACTGAAAGCCCCGATTTTTGCCCCAGTCGAAGGAATAAAATTTTGGCGTCGTGCCCGAATATAAATCTCGGCCAAACGATAATTTCCAAAACATTAGCAGGTTGTCGCGCAGTGCATCTTGCTCTTTCATTACCGGCGAGATTTGCTGCAGGAGATGCGCCATAGGCGTCCTGATACAAGGCGTAGTTCGATTCAATCGGATGCGACGCCAGGATATTCGCCAGTCGCTGCGACTCCGGCGTAGTCGGAGTTCTTAACGCGTGCGCTGTATCAATTTGTAGCTCAGGATCGTAGAACACCACAACCTGGCCGGAATCGTATCGAAGCTGAACACCTATCGGTATCGGGGAGATTTTCCATTGTCCGGCCCAGGGAACCTTGAACTCGTAGTTGAAAGCTCTCGGCTGCTCGCCTGATGACTTCGTGCCCGTTTTTCCCTGCGCGTCCTTTGCTGAATCGGAGATTCTTGGTTGCGCTTCCGTCGAGGTGTTAGCAGGTGTGTTCGTCAAAGGCTGCGGGGTGTTTCCTACCCACGAGTCTGCCGAAACCCATTGCTTCGCTTCAATCCAAATGAGCGTCTGCAGTCCAAACGCCAAGCAATACGCCCCTACCGCAATTACCAGAATCGCCAGAATAATGGCGTTACGTGCGCCACCCTTATTCTCTTCTTCTTGATTCATCCGAGCGAGTTCGTCCATATCGAGAACGGCTATTCTACGCGACCTCGCGGCTCAACACCGCAGGATTTCGAAAGGTCTCATCCCTGGCGCGACATCCGGAGCGTCGCCTGGTCTGTCAAACAACTATCGACAGTCCGTCGCAATGCAATTTCTCGTTGCGCTCGCAAATGATTCGCAAGCATCCCTAATCGGTTTATCATGATGAAGATAAACGTGGCAAAGAGCAGGTTTCCGACGTTGGAACTTAAGCTGCTAGTTGAGTGCAGGCCGCCCGTTCAGGCAATATAAAACTCGGTTGAAATCTGCCGCGATTGAATGAGGACAATATTTATGGCGACTAGAACGGCAACAAAACCCCGAAAGCCCACAATCCCCACTTCGATGAGGGCCGCTGCAGTCGATCGATTCGGTCCACCAGCGGTCCTCACTCTCCACACGCTGCCGGTTCCGCAACCGGGTCGAAATGAGGTTGTCATCGCGGTACACACGGCGGGCGTAGGTATTTGGGACGCATCCATCCGGGACGGTTCCTGGCGTCCTCAAGGTCGCCGCACGAAATTTCCGCTTATTCTAGGGACAGATGGCGCCGGGATCGTCGTGGCGCGAGGAGCCGGTGTGACGCGCCTCAAAGTTGGCGACCGTGCCTATGCGTACGACTACGCAAATCCCAAGGGCGGCTTTTACGCCGAGTTTGTGGCCGTCAGCGAACAACATGCCGCACGCGTTCCAAAGCGGCTCGATCTCCGCCAGGCAGGCGCTGCCGTCACAACCGGTCTTGACCGCGCTGCAAGGCATTGACGACGCGCTACATGTTCGTCGCGGCGAAACAGTTCTAGTGTTCGGCGCGTCCGGAGCTGTCGGCACACTCGCGGTCCAATTCGCGAAGCGCCACGAAGCGTGGGTCATGGGGACTGCGTCCGGCCGCGACGCCGCTGCACTCGTTCGGCGGATGGGCGCGAGCGCAGTCATCGACGCGCGAAGCAAAGACGCCGAGGCTCAGCTTCGCAAACTCGCACCCGACGGAGTTGACGCGGTCCTTGCGCTCGCAGGCGGTGTCGCGCTCGAGCGCTTCCTGAACCATGTTCGCCCTGGCGGACGCGTCGCCTACCCTAATGGAATCGAGCCCGAGCCGCACCACCGCCCGAAAATTCGTTTTACTGCTTATGACGCGGAGGTTGGCCCGCGCGAATTCGCCAAGCTCGAGCTCGCTGTAAACCAGGCGAACCTACGCGTCCCGATTGCCGCTGCGTACCCACTTGCACAAGCCGCGAAGGCGCATGCTCGATTCGAAAAGGGGCACATACTCGGCAGGATCGTCCTTCGGACGACGCGGTGAAAATTAACCTTTGACCAGACCGATCTGCGAGCGGTACGATTCCATGAAAATATCTCAGGAGGAGAGAAAAATGAAAACGTCACGCCAGGCGACACCAAAGTTGGATTCATCGGACTCGGCCTCATGGGCCGCTGCATCGCGCAACGATTGCTCAGCGCCGGATATCAGGTTATCGCTTACGACCGGAATCGAACGAAAGTAGAAACATTGATTGAAAGCGGTGCCTCGCCGGCTGCCGAACCTTTCCGAAATTGGCTCCGAGCGCAGACGTTATTCTCTCATCGCTGCCGGACGATGAAGTCGTCTTGCACATTTATGCCGGCGCGCGACGGGCTTGCTCTCGCACGTGCGCGAAGGTTGCATAATCGTCGAGATGAGCACGGTAAGTCCGGAGACGCCGCGCGAACTCCATCGCGATAGCTGCGCAGCGCAAGGCCAGCTTTCTTGGACGTCACTATTTCCGGCAGCACGCCTGCTGCCGAACAAGGAACCCTAACCCTCTTCGGCGGCGGCGAAGAGGAACCCTTCCATGCCTGCGAGCCCCTCTTTCAAACCTTCGCGCGGCAATATTTCCACCTTGGGCCGACCGGTTCCGGAGCGACGATGAAGCTGGCGGTGAACCTGATACTCGGCCTCGGCATGCAGGCGATCGCCGAGGCCGTCGCCTTCGGCCACAAAGCCGGCCTCGAACGTGACCGGTTGCTCGATGTCCTCTCGCAGACCGCGGTGATTCCGCCAGCATTGGTCGGCAAACTGAAACGAGCGATGATGAACGACTACAGCCCGCAATTTCCATTGCGCCTAATGAACAAGGATTTTCGCCTGATCCTCGATACTGCAGCCGCCAGCTGGGTGCCTTTGCCGGCCACCGCCGCCGCATTTCAGATTAATGTCGCGGAATCCGCGAACGAGACGGAAGAAGATTTTTCCGCAGTGATTCGGCAGATGGAAAAACTAGCTCGCTCGGATGCGCCTATCGAAGGATGGCGAAGCTCGGCCGCGTCGGCACGCTAAGTTGGAACCGAGCTGCGATAGATTTCAACCTTTATTCGGCGCGCAGGGCGTCCACTGGATCCACCGTCGCGGCGTGGCGGGACGGCAGGTAGCAGGCGAGATATGCTGTCACAATAACGCCAACCGTGACGACGAAATACGTGACCGGATCGACCGGGCTTACGTTGAACAGCAGCGACGACATTAGACGCATCACCGCGAACGCGCCGGCTAGCCCGCAAACAATGCCGACGCCCGTAAGCAATAATCCATGCCGGACGAACATCGAGATCAGCATAGGCCGTTGTGCTCCAAGCGCCATGCGAATGCCAATTTCCCGCGTGCGTTGCGAAACGGAATAAGCAATCACACCGTAAATCCCCACGATCCCCAGCAACAGCGCCATGCTTCCCGCTACGCCCAGCATCACCAGCGTGAAGGAAGTACGTGCCATCGACTGCGTGTAAAAATATCCGAGCGTGTGAACTTCTGCGAGCGGCACATTCGAATCCACTGACCACACCGTTTGCCGCACCTCTTTTAGAAAGGATTCTGAGCCGGCACGCGGACTTCGAATAGCGAACGAAATCCCTCGCCGGAGCATTTCTTTTTGCCCCTCAAAGTTGTTCATCATCACCGGCCAATATACCGTCGCGGGCGCTTTCTCGCTTACGCCGGTGTCGTGCACGTCGCCGACAACGCCGATAATTTCGCGCCAGTCATCAACGCTGGCGACGCGGATTCGTTTCCCCAGCGCGTTGTTAGGATCGTGCCAATACTCGCGCGCGAGGTTCTCAGAAACAATCGCCACTGGAATTTTCTGGTAGGTGTCAGTCCAAGTTAGATCACGTCCGGCAATCAGCGGGGTGCCCAACGTTCCAAAGAATCCTGGTGATATCCATTTGAAACGGCGCAATGGCGGAAGTTCGCCTTCTGCGTACGCACGATCCTGCGCAAAAATCGGATCGTTAGAATCGTGCCCATCCATAGGAATGACAGTCGAGAAACTCGCCGAACTCACTCCCGGAATCGCCTGAAGTTTATTCAGGATTTCTTCTTCCATGTGCACCAGGCGTTCGCGATCAGTATCCGGAATCTCGGTTTCCGGCACATAAAACCGGAAAGTTTGTACTTGGTCCGGCCCGGCGAACCCCGGCGGCACATGCATCAACGCGCGAAATGTGCGAATCATCAGCCCGGAGCAGATCAGCAAGACCAGCGCCAGCGCCACTTGCACAACTACCAGAATATTTCGCGCACGATTCTGCTCACGGCTCGCGCTGAGCGCGCGCCCGCCCTCGCGCAAACCCGCATTCAAACGCGTTCCGGCGTATTTGAATACCGGGATGGAGCCAAACAACAAACTGGAAATTAACGCAATCCCCAGCGTAAACAGCAGAACCGGAACATCGATGCCGATTTCGTGGATGCGCGGAATACCTGTTGGCGCGATTGCAACAAGAATTCGCAATGCTCCATAGGCAAGCGCCAATCCAAACAAACTTCCCAGCAGGCCGAGTATCACGCTCTCAAACAGCAACTCGCCCGTTATACGTCGCCATCCCGCGCCCAGTGCGGCGCGAATGGCCAATTCCTGACGGCGTCCTTCCACGCGCACGAGCATCAAGTTCGCCACGTTCGCACAAGCGATCAGCAGCACTCCGGCGATAGACCCCATCAGAACCCACAATACGTTTCCGACGTCGCCGACAACGTCCTGTTTCAAGGGCCGCAGGTTCGGCCCAATTTGCGCAGTTTCGAACAGCTTTACGCTAAAACCTTCCGGTGCAGGAAAACTCCGAATGGCGATCGGGAGCATACGCGCCACATCCGCGCTGGCTTGCTCCATAGTGACGCCCGGTTTCAACCGAGCGAGAGCGCGGTAGCTGAAGTTACCGAGCTTGGTTTTATTGCGGTCCCACTGCATTGGCGCAATAATTGCCGCATCTTTCTCGTCAAGGAAATGGAATCCCTGCGGCAAAACGCCAATAATCTGCCGCGGCTTGCCGTCCACAGTGATCGAACGACCGATCACGCCAGGGTCGCCCCCAAATCTCTGGTGCCAGTATCCGTACGAAATCACCACCGTTTCCGGCGTGCCAGGGGAATCGTCTTCCCGTGTGAACAGACGTCCCACTGCTGGAACCACGCCCAGGAGCGGCAACGTGCCGTCGGTGACGTCAAGACCAAAGACTTGCTCAGGCTCGCCTGCGCCGGTGATGCTGAAAGAATCGGTCGCGTATGCGCCAATGTCCTGGAAAGTTGTGCTCTGTTCGCGGTCGATAAAATAGATCGACGGCGCCATATTCAGATCCGGAATATTAATTCCGGGCGCTTTGTGCCAAACACCGATCAGCCTCTCCGGATGCGGATATGGCAGCGGTTTCAGCAGCACCCCTTCCAGGACGCTGAAGATCACCGTGTTCGCGCCCACTCCAGCAGCTAACGTGATCAAAGTGATCGCGGTGAACAGCGGCGCGCGTCCCAGCCGTCGTAGAACCTGCCTGAGTTGATCGCGGAATGTCCCCATATTTCGTACCTCGCCGAAGGAATGCGCATTCTGGCCACCTGCCGATAGCCTTTCACACGCGATGTGGTACTGCCATCTAATACGTTGGCTTTTCGTGAAAAGTTCAGAAGGTTGGACCAATCACATAATTAAATGAATAATTTTTTTCGAAACATTCGCTGTTCGCATTCGGACTTCAATCCCACAAGTGGGAATTCTGGGATTCACAACTGAGCGTATTTCGCGGTAGCATTCCCGAACCAACTATCGCCTCATGTCTCTCCATACCATCCTTGCGCGTTTGCCGAGCGCGGGTGCTATTCTCCAATTTGTTCGAACCTGAGCGGGAGTAGTTCAGTGGTAGAACGACAGCGGAAAGAGGAATCAAGACTCTCGCTGCGCGAGCGCGATGGTACGAAGGGTTTATGCGGTCAGCGACGAAATAAAACAATTGCGGGAGATAAAACCTGGCTGTCAACCAAGAACGTGGTTCTCCTGGTCAACCTTCGATGACAAAACCTGCCAATTCTGTATCCACGAAAGTAAGCGTCACCTTGGACCCCTCCCGTACATTTAGTACTAAAGGCGGACGAAAGCAGACGAGGCAGACGCCGTCATGGTCCCGCACGCTGGGATACACAATTCCCGCCGAGCCACTCATTAACAAATTAAGTCCAAGTGCTTGTGAGGCGACGTAACTATTGCGGTCGAGGCAGTCAGCAAAATCTAAATCTCCACGAATGTCATTAAAGTGGTGTCTAAAATCGGCAAGATAGTCGATATATGGAGAAACCTCTTCAGCTTTCCATTTGATTTCTTTCAAGTCGGCGGCCCTATGAAAGGCCACTTCCGCTCGCGAAGTTTGAATCTCGAAAGCCGCATACCAAGCTCCCCGTTTCTCGTTATTAAATCGTCCGCCTCCTGGATGCGGATGAGTAAAAGACGCGTTAACTATATGTGCAAGCGGGAAGCCGGAAACCAACTCGATGACGCTGATCCCGGGTAATTTGCCACCTTCGCCAAGTAACCTATCGTTTGTTGCACCCTCCAACTCCGTGAGATCCCTTAACAGCTGTTCGTCGTCTTGTGCGACGAGGTTAAGGATTGGTCTGCCACGATCGCTATAACGATACGGGATAAGACGATGAGTTCTGTCGCGTTCGACCTTGATTTTCTTCGGAAGGTTCATCTACCGCCGCGACGAGCGTCCAACAATTGACGAACTCTCAGGAGAGCGGGTATACCACCGTTCTTCATATAATTAAGTGGCGTGTCTCCACCGAACATTGGATTCGTGTTGGGCAATGTTATCCAAGAATCTGCGAGCTTCCGACTGTAGAGAATATTCAGTGCCTTGTATATCCCGATCAGAAGAGAAACTCGAGTAAGCTGATCCATGTCCAGAACGGAGGTTCCTTTCTTCAGCGCGTAAAAACTACCATTGGACATACCGCCGAGCAAATCTCGGGTATCTTCGCTCGGCAGCCCCCAACGAGACGCGATAACAAAAAGGCCTTTTATCGCCGCAGGGCTGAGTCGTTCTTGGTTCTCCTTGTTCGATAAATCGACGGCTTTTTCCCAGGAGAAACCCACAACTGGTTGTTGTATGGTCGTCATAGCTTACTCCATTTATGACTAATTATTACTCCAAATTTGAAAAAAAAGCAAGTGATTCTTGTATATCTATCTTTAATTAATTTATAATCAACAAGTTGCACAAAGCCAGCGTAAGCCTGGTTCTAGGGCTTGACCCTATTGTCAGTGAATACACCCACTTAAAGGACGCCGATCGCCGCTCGATTTGCCGCCAAGCCCATTGCAATTAGTACGAGGATTTGGAACCCTTTCGGATAGTTATTCCGCTTAATCATGCATGCGACGTTTACTCGTGCAAACGGTATGAGTATTTCCGTCGGCGCTCTCGTGATCGACTTGTAAGAATCCGAGAAAATTGGTTCTACAGCCGACGCACTGACAAAAGGGCGTTTCTGCGCCACAAATAGCGGAAAACACTCCCACTTTTAATTTTGAAGTTTTTAATCCGCTGAAGCTTGTTGTGCGCGAGCCGCTTCTTTGTCTTGCATGCGGCCAGACAGAACAACGAAGAGAGACGCGGCTCGAACGGTTCCCCTCCCTAATGTGCTCGTGGAAATGCTGCGCAGACAGACGAAGAAAGAAGGGCTTGTTTTCGATTCTTCTAATCTTCGCAAATCATGGGAAAAGGCGTGTGATATCGTCGGCATGAGCAAGATCGTCCCGCTTGAAGGGAAGAAATATTATCTGTATTCCGGTTTATCAATTCACGATCTAAGGCGCAGCGGCGCCGGGAATGTTAGAAAAGCAGGTATTCCGGAAAGCGTAGCAATGAAGATCACCGGACATAAAAATCGCAGCGTATTCGATCGTTATGATATTGTTGACATCGAGGAAAGCGTGTTGAACAATCCGCATTGCCAACGGTAGCCATGACGCGTCGTCTATTGAGGGGCAAAAAGCTGGTGTCCAACGGCAGGAGTTCGGTGGGAGTTTCAGCATAGCGTCCTGTAAGTCATAGAAGCGGGAGTAGTTCAGTGGTAGAACGATAGCTTCCCAAGCTAAGAATAAGTTAACCTAAACGATTGGAACGGCGGCACTTAGCTTTCCGAGAGGAGCTCTTAAACTGAAAATAAACTGAAAATGGAAAATGAGTTTAGCATTGGACTATGCACGGCATTCACCCGACCCCACTTGACACGATACTGTTTGGCTCGCTCTGGATTCTTTACGGGATTTTCATCAATGTCTACGCTGGCAGATTTAAGAAAAATGGTGAGCGGTACAAACCGAATCCGGGTATGCGCGTAACTCCGATTGTCTTAGGGAGTCTGCTTTTGTTATTGGGATTCTATCTCCTGCGCAGATAAAAAATTCGGACGCAATAGGAGCCAATATGAGCAACGCAAATTTTCCAAGCCATCTGAACCCAGTTTAGACCGTTCATTTGTATATCCTTCGTGGTTTCCCATCGGTACTATTCTCCTTTCCGTTTTTTCTTTGCTAAAGGGAACCGAGGAATTTACTTAACCGATTATCCGGAGATTAGGGCCGTACTTATATACTGCCTCCTGAGCGCGTTCCAATAGTTGTTCGATTCTCGGAAGAATGTATTCCACACCCGGCACCACTTTCCTTTCCACATCGTCCAGCCAAAACTTCGGAACTTTGAGGAAGTGTTCTCTTGCGTCCGCATCCACAATCGTCTCTTCCAGCTTCGCAACCCACGCTTTCAGCTCGGCTAGTTTGTCTTGGCTCATTCTGCACTCCGCTACACCGAATTCTACCACGGTGGGAAAATCGGACGCGAACGAGCGTTAATTTATTTGCGCAGTTCCTATGGAGGATGCCCCACCTTTAGTTGAAACCTGAGAAAAGGAAGCAGCGGCTCTCGCCCGAACTCGGATAGAGTTCGGGTTGCGAATCCCTTTTAAAGGAGAGAGCCGCCGTGAGAAACAAATACCAGAGGAAAGATCGCAAGTCCAATCACAAGTTTGAGGGCGTCCGCGGGCAGGAGTTGATGGTGCAGGTGCCGTTGCCGATCGCCGAGGTGTGGAGCGAACTGCAAACGCAGGTGGAAGAGCTGACCGGGCAAGCCGGGCTGCAGATCCTGCGCGCCATCCTGGAAAACGAAGTCACCCGCCGGGTAGGACCTCCGCATCGACCGCATTCCGCCGCCGGCTGTGTGCGCTGGGGGAAGCAGCCGGGTTATGTGGTTTTTGCTGGACAGAAGATACCGCTGGAACGACCGCGGGTACGAACGCGCGAGGGGCAGGAAGTGGAACTGGAGAGCTACGGTCAGTTGCAGCAAGACGGAAAACTGCAAAGAGCGGTGCGGGAGCGTATGGTGGCCGGGTTGTCCATGCGGAACTATCGGCGAGCGGTGGAGAGTGTTGTGGAAGGCTACGGGATCGAGAAGAGCAGCGTGAGCCGGCAGCGGAACGTGAAGGAGTATCTGCCGGAGAACTGCCAGAAGGACTACGATCGGCGGATGCGCAATGCCTACGCGATGAACAACTACACGGAAGCGAAGGAAGCGTTGCGGAAAATCTTCCGGCAACTGGAGCGGATCAATCCGAGCGCGGCCCGGAGCCTGGAGGAAGGGCTGGAAGAAACGCTGACAGTGCATCGCTTGGGTGTAGGAGCGGTGTTGCAGTTGAACGACCTGCGCCGACTGGCGAAGCAACGCGGATTTGAACCATGGAAGGAATACGTAGACGAAGGCCAGAGCGGTGGCAAGACTTCGCGTCCATCGTTAGATGCGATGCTGGCAGATGCACAGCGTGGACGGTTTCGTGTTCTGCTCGTTTGGAAGCTAGACAGACTCGGAAGAAGTACGAGTCACTTAATCAGCCTTCTCGAAGATTTCAAAACATGGAACGTCCAACTCGTTTCGTTCAGCGAGGGATTGGACTTCACGACTGCGGCAGGAAAACTCTTCTACACGCTGCTTGGCGCATTTGCGGAATTCGAGAAGGACACAATTCGCGAGAGAGTACGCGCGGGTTTGCGAAATGCCCGAGCGCGAGGCATTCAACTGGGCCGTCCGGCATTGCGAAAGTTTAGCGCAGCAGACATTCGGCAGCTTCGTCGCGACCGAAGAAGGGGCATGCCGTTTCAGAAATTGGCACAACTTCACGGGACTAGTGTGTGGACGGCGTTTCAAATCTGCAAGCGGCGCTTGAAGGGTGTTCTCCGCTAATTTATCGGGGCCGAACGCGGTGCTTACCCCAAAAACGAGATGCTATGAAAATGAGCAAGTTGCAGTCGAGCAAGGGGTACTAGCGCGGAACTTCTCCGGTGATCCGTGCCAGCTCAACCGGTCGATGCAACACCCTCCAGTGCGTTGATTCCGCAATGCTTCTGCGGGAGAACCATCTGTTTCGCTGTACTCGGCCGAAACCTAGCCAGGGCAGCGTTCCCGCTGGTCTAACCCTAGCCAGCGATTTTGGCTTTTGTTTTCAATACCAGGCGGGTTCAAGCTTAGTGTTGCGTCGACCAATTGAGATCACCCGACTTATTAGGCAAGTGAAATTAATCAGTAAACACAAGGGCGTTTTGTCGGTACAGATTCGCAGAACCTGTTAGGGACCGCTGCCGTTACAGCGCAATTTCTATTGGCAACTGGTTGAAACTACGCGGCACGGATGGCTACCAATACCGCGCTTTGGAACCCCAAGTAACATTTATTGGACCATGAATGGACCAAGAAATGGACTCTGCCGCAGAGCGGCAGAAGCCTCGACCTTCAAGTGACAGCGAGCCCGGCCCGTGAACGCGGCAGTCAACCCGGTCAATACAACCCTAAGGCTAGTGTTTACGAATGAATTTGCGAGTGTTTCTGGACGAGCGCCGGAAAACCGCCAGTCAACAATGTGCGTACGACCAGACTGTCGCACTCTAGGGGTTCACTCCAGTAAGCCCGATTCACTTCATCAGACGAGTCCAAGCCAACCATGCCAGCGCCGTCGCGGCGAAGGAATTTACGACGCAAAACCGACGATCTTCTCATGGCATTCTCATTGGCCTGTAGATGGTGAGACGGTTGCCGCAAGAGGCAGGATCAACTGACTAGTATGTTCTGCGTGGTAGAAGACCTTGATGCGCGCCACGCGAGCGTCCTCCAGCCTCTCGTAGCCAATCCTGCCACCGGTGTTGTAGTTTTTCTGATAAGCTGCGGAATTCAACGGCGCGATAGTCAGTCGCAATCGTGCTCCAGCAGGAATTCGCCGCGCCATCCAAAAGAATATAAAGGGAATCTCGACGATTTGATCAGGCTTTAAGAGATCTTGCTTGAAGAGACTGTTCCGAAGTCTCGCCCGCCGTATATCTTCTCCCAAATGAATCGTTGACCCGGTGATCACAAATCTTCCTGCGGTTACGAATTGCTCTTCCCGAGGCATCATTCCAGGTGAGGATCTCGCAGTGGATTGACCGCCACCAGGGCCTCGCGGGATACAAGCTGAATCTGATTCTGAAGTGCAGCGCGAATCCTCGGACTCCTCCGGCGCGTACTTGAGTGCTTCGGTATATGAACGGACGCATTCGTCGCGAGATCGTCGCTTCAAGTAGATATTTCCGAGCTCAATGTGAACGAAATATGCCGTGGGGTCGAGTTCCACGGAGCGTCGAAATGCTTTCTCCGCCTCGGCATCATCGGGTTTCTCGCCATAAACCTTGTTGATTCCACGCCAGTAGAAGTCGGAGGCCGCTTCTCCGGGCAAATAAAAGGTGCCCTGGAAGATGAACAGATTTCCCAATCGCTTCGCGGGCTTGAGATTCCCGCAAAGCAGCAGCATCCCAATAGCTGCTTCGAATAAAATCGGATGGCCCGGCAAAGATGGTTCCCGACCTTTCCGGGAGTTCAATGAACGCAGCGTCGCGTTTCTCGTCACCACCAAAGCAGTCAATGCCTCTTGCGGCCTTTTCTTCGTCCCAAACCCAATAGAGACAGACGGGGCGCAGGCCCTTTGGTTTCAGCTCCCGCTTGTAGTATCCCGCGAGTTCTTTCGACCTCTGTCCCAGGTTTACCCCTTCATCGCTGAAAGATTTATACGCGTTCGTTGTGCCACCCACGAATTCATTAAAATATTCCCAAGGTCGCATCTGCGGCAGTGTTGATAGAGCCGCAGCCACGAAAGCCATCCCTACCAGAATCTTAAGTTGCCAAGTTTTGGAGGATAGCGCCATGTCCAAGCCGACGCCCGCAAAAACAGCAAGCAGTACAACCACGGGCAAAGCGTGACGGATCCCCGCATAGGTCGTACCTGTCGCAAGAACGAGTAGGAAAATGACCGCGATGGCAAGCACCACTCCACAAGGCAACATCCAGTCCGGCGGAATGCGGCGGGTAACAAAGAAAAACAGACCGAGCAGCATCAACGCGATCAGACCGATGGGCACTTTGACGACGATCATTGCGGGGAAAAAGTATCGTGGCCCTCTGGAGTGGTACACCCTGCCGAAAAACAGTTGGAGACTCTCCCTACCCTCCAATCCTGCACGGATGGTGTCTGCAAAACCCCACAGGTAGGCGCGAGGCACCACATGTGTCGCGTCCATGATGGCTAGCACGGTGTGATAGCGGGGCGAGGAAACGTCGTTGATTTTTTCTACCAAAGGGCGGTTGAACGACTCCACCCCAGAGGGGGACTCGGAATACCGGAACAAGTAGGAAGCCCAAAGCATGAGTATTGCACCGCCCAATACCGCCCCAAGCTTTGCACCTTTAAGCCAGCTCGAATGCTTTGGCGATGTAAGCCGCTGAGCGATCGCAAGCTCGGCGCCAATGAAAGCTATGCCAACCACCACCACCGGTGCAGAATGTTTCGCGCTCAGAGCAAGCCCAAGAAATGCCGAGCAAGCGGCAAGGTCGGCCAATCTCCACTCGCGAAAGGCTCTAGCGGCGAGGACAACAGCCGTTGCCGAGAGCAGCGCCACTGGCAGATCAGTCATGACGACGGGCAGGTGCGCAGCGACCGTTGGGTCGATCGCGAGGAATAGAAGAGTACCGAGAGAAACACCCGCGTTAAAAACACGGTCTACCGCAAACGCGAGAGCGAGCAGCAGGAGGCCATTCAACCCATACATTGCCGCTCGCGCGCGCCGCTGGACAGAATCGGGGTCGTTCTGTCGAAAAACGGCAAGATTCGCAAAGTCACGTTCTCCTGGCTTGTCGCTGAATTGGCGGAGTGAATCCAGTCGAAAGCCGGTCGCCCACATGACACTGCCCACCCAAAGTTTTACAAGAGGCGGATGTTCTGGATTAATTCGGAAATCGTGATACTTCACGTAAGAGACGCCGGCGGCGATATGATAGGCCTCGTCGATGGTGAAGCCGTCGAGGCGAGTGGTCAGGGCCGAACGCAGGATTGCCAGCGCCACCAGGAGAAATACAAGCCATATGAAAACACTGCGCTTCATCCTGAATGGCGTTGGCGTCACCGTTCGTACCCCCTAGCTAGGGCGGGCTGGGTCTCACCCAAAGAAGTGGTTAATGGTTTATGGCCGGACGAACGGTCGAGGCAAGGGGCAGTGCCAGGAAGCTGGCATGCTCTCCGTCGTGGAAAATTTTGATGTTGGCGATCCGCGCGTCCTCGATTTTCTCGTAGCCAATCCGTCCGCCAGTGTTGTAGTTCTTCTGATATTGAGGCGAATTCAGCGGAGCAATAGTGAGTCGCAATCGCGCGCCTGCGGGAATCCGTCTTGCCGTCCAGTAAAATTCGAATGGCATTTCGACGATTTGATCAGGCTTCAAGAATTCCTGCTTGAAGAAACTGTTACGAAACCTTGCCCGCCGTATGTCTTCTCCCAGACGAATCGTTGACCCGTCCGGTTGAATCATCAGGATCTGAGCCCAGAGATCGAAATCCGCGGCGTCAGATTGGACTATTAACCTCAGCTTCATCTGACCTGCGACTTCCACGTCGCGAGTGAATGGCTCGGAGTGAAAGACGATGGCTCTCTTCTGATAGTCCCGAAATTCGCTGGTCAAGCCTTCGTCGTTCAAATACTTCGCGACTTCGAGCTCAGGCACCTCGTGAGGATCGCTGACGATTGTCGCCGGGGGCTCCTCCGGCGCTGGATGTTCCACTAGGGACCCCGAATGAAAAACGTCCTTTGGCGTGCCTTCGGGCGCAGAAAGAAAGAGGTCGAAAGTCTTTCCAGAGGAGGCTGCGTCAAGCGACTTGGCCGACCGCCATTCGTCGGCGCCGAGCATGAAATAAGTCACCTTGTCGCGCAAGAATCCGGGACGAGGGCCGCGTCCGAGCACCCAGTCGTACCAATCGGCGCGCAACTTGTTCATGTCAATGACTGCGCCTTCAGGAATGTTTAGCCCCAGGATTTCTTTTGCAGGATGTAGCGTCCCGCCGTGATCCCAAGGCCCAATCACGAGATAAGCGTTGTCCACCGCCGTTGCCGGTGCGTCGGCCATGTAACGACGGTAGTAGCGCAACGCGCCCGGCTGATCGTCGTCGAAGAAACCCGTGGCCGTGAGCACGGGGAATGTCATCTGCTTGAAGTCCACTGCTTTCGGTTCAGCCGCAAGATTAAAAGTCTCATCACCGACATGATCCATCCAGACGTTCAACATCGGTTTCTTGTCGCCATGTTCGTCAAGCATCCACCAATCGCTGGCTTCAATGCCAATCGCGGAATAAAGCTGTGTGAAAGGGTGATAGGCCGCATACTCTTCGAGCATTTTCCCCATCCAATAGTCCTGATTGGCAATGAAACCCTCGTTGTACGAACGACCCGCTGTAATGCCCAAAATGATCGTCGTCCAGGCTTGGGGGATTCCGTTGGTATTCGGGATGTCCCACCCGGGATAGATAGGGACATAGGGAGCTATTCCTGCCAGATGGGGGGGGTGCTGTGCAGCTGTGCGCCATTGCGTCATGCCCACGAAAGAGCCGCCGTACATAACGACTCGTCCATCACTCCATGGCTGCTTGGCAATCCACTCCACAATGTCGTAGCCATCGCGACCAACCTGCAGACCAAGATTGTCAGTCTTGACTCCTCCCGACTTACCTCGGCCACGCACATAGGCCTGCACGAATACGAATCCTCGCTTGACGAATGCGGAGAAGTCGCGACGCCTACCGCCATCGATGTCGTATTGCGTCAATTCCAATACAGTAGGCGCTTTGCCCATGAGCTTGTCCGGCTTCGATATCCACGCCTCAAGCTCGACGCCATCCCGCATTGGAATCATCCGGCTCATCTCGATGCTGTAGCCCGGGCCAACGTCGGTCGCTCCATTAAGCGGCATCCCAGCTAACACAGCGACTGTCAGTAAGGCCGCGACCAGAACTCTTACGCGCCATGTCTTGATCATTGTTCCCTCCCGTTTTGCATTGTTTAGGACCTTCAAAAATTCTGAACCCAAAGCGTGAATTGATGCCACGACAATTCGGGATTATTCGGAAATCTACAAGGTCTTGAGGAATGCGATAAGAGCTCTGCGATCTTCAGCGGACAGGTCCAATCCGAAAGGATGTCCCTTAACAGCATACGTCTTCATGCCGTAGGGTCTAAATCCTGTCGGCACATAGTCGTCTCGCAAGCGACGGGGATCAAACCAGTCCTCCAGCGTCGCACACCAGCCACTGTGACCAAACATCCCCCGATACCAGACACCGCGCAACGATGGGACCTTGTAGTAGCCAGTCCCGCGTCTGGTCTTCAATGCGAGGTTAGGTTCGGTACCCACTGAGAGAGGCAAAATGTTGTACTTCTTTTCGGCGCCCGCGGGTGGGGTGAAACCTATTGCAATTGTCAGCTTGTTATTGCTGTACACGGGTGGGGTATGACACATGATGCAGTTCTCACTCTTGAAGACCTTCTGGCCGCGTTCGGCCAGCGCGTCAAACTTGTTGGGGTTCGGAGGGGGCTTCAGCGAGTAGATATACAGGGCCAAGGCATAGAGTTGCTCGTCGCTGTAACGGTCTCTATCGAGATTCTCAATCTTTGGCAATTGCTTGAAGTCAGGGAAGTCGACCGGAACGAAGCCATTGAAGTTCGCAAGATCATCGCCGCCCTGATTGAGTGCGGCGTACCGCATCATATCGATAATAGAGTGCTGCTGCTGAAGACCCGTACGATCCAAATATTTGCGATCCTTGACTCCGATTAAATCCGGTACCTGTGCCGGAGCGAAGGGACTTGTTCTATTGCGTGCAACGACTCCCGGCGGAATCGTCCGGTGAACTTCGGCGACTCGTTCAAGAGGCATGCTGCTGGTTGAAGGAAGAGGATCAGAAGTGATCCACGGAGTCGCGTACAGACTTTGTTCGAGCAGCGGGGCCACTTTGGCGCCAGAACGGAGATAGTCGAACGCAAAATAACGATCGAAGGGGAAATTGCCTTGCGCCCCCTTCAAAACACTTCCGTCTTGCATAATCCGTGTATGGCACATCCCACACGCCAGGACCCCAATCTCGACAACGCCTTTTCTCTTCACCACATATCGGAAGTACGGCAGCGTGCCGTCTTTCGCGACCGGCGCACCAGTCATCTCCAGGAACTTTGGATCCCGAACGTACAGGTCGGTTGATTCCGATCCTCCGATTCCTCCGTCGAATATCGGTGCGTCAAATACTGCTTCACCCGCATTTATCCAATCGGCCTCTGTTTCGAGCGTTGGTGCATGACCTTTGTCATCCCAATAGATTACCGGGTTCTTCTGTTTGAGCGATTCTAAGTAGCCAGTTGGTTCGCGACCCGCTGCATATACGGGGTAGCTCTTGAAGATGGGCCGGACCGGTACCCGGTAGTAGTAGTTGGCGGGAACCTGCTTGGGCGACCCCACAGGATTGGCCAAAGGGATTTCGAGGGCAACCATCTCGGCATCATCCCAAGTCATGGGAATCGCAGACTTAGCAGCGTTGGGACTTGGCGTCTGAGGATGGATGACGCTCACCCAGGTTCCCGGAAAGAGAAAACCGAATAAAAACAGGCAGCCTAGTCTTTTCAATTCGCGCCTCCTTCGAGTCTGATCCAGAATGACGTGGCCACGAAGCCGCGAGTTGGAGCCTTCCGATCCTTGGCCGGATATTTCGCTGTTGGCGTCTAAACCTCTGTCCACTTACGCCGTGCCGTCGATTTCTTCCTTACTGAGCGGCCCTCCAAGCAGCGTCAAGCCATGCTTTTCGAATTCCGCCTTACGCGCTTCCTGATTCTTAGGATCTGTGTCTTGGGCAACGGGCGACCAGTCCATCTCCATCAAGCCGGCGGGCGAATAGAGATGAATGGCGCCGCAATGCTGTTCCTGCGCCACACTCCAGCGGTGTGGCACTTTCATGGGCATCAGCAAGGAATCGCCAGGTTTCAGACACATGCGCTTGCCGCCTACTTCGGCAACGAACTCGCCCTCCAAGATGTAAAGCCACTCGTCCTGCTCGTGATGCACATGAAGAGGAGCGCCGCGATATGGGCGATGGTCTCCCGCAGGAAACACAAAAATGGCAAACCGCCCCTCGGAGTCGGACGAACGAACGACCTCGGTATCGAACATCCCTGACGGCGAGGGCGCGCGCTCATCGGTACCGTCGGATGTGCGGGTGAAGCCGGACCGCACCAACGCCGGCTGCCGGGCATTTCCGTTAGTGGTTGCCTGATTCACGTTTGCGAAAACTTGTGAAACGGTCGCCGAGCTCAGCGAGAATCCCTCGAATGAAGCGAAGGCGCTGGCCGCAAGAAATGCTCTTCTATCCATGAGGACGCTCCTGTGGAAAGTGCTACTAATCCGACGACTTCTCGGACCTATCCGCGATCTTCGTTCCGTGAATCGTGACTGCTCTTTTTAGCGGGCCGCCCACCTCGCCCATCTCGCCGGTTTGTGTGAAGGAGGTTGCGGTAATGCCTGACCAGACTTCGTGCCACAGCATGTTCTTGCCGTTTTGCGGGAACTGCATGTCGATCGTGAGTTGTTTTCCATCCCACTTCAGTGAGCTGTTGGAGTAGGTATTGAAATCACAGGCCGCGGGACCTGAATTGTTGCAAAGCATTCCGCGCAGACTGTTTGTGTTCTTGTCCCACCAATGAAACGCGATCAGATGCATTTCTCCAAAGGGAGCGCGTACGTGCTCCTCTTCCATCAGGACATACCCGCCGGGCCCGATTCGCCAAGCCTCTTCGCCTGTGCCGCTACCTCCAGTCGGAGACATGCCACCGGGCTCAAACTCGTATGTTGTAGACCAATTGCTTCCGAGTGTCCTTGCAAGGCTTTGCATCTCCGGTACCGGCGCCTCCGTGCGCGAGTCCGGATAGCCTTCGACACTAAGCCCCGCTGTCTTGTTGTTGCGCGCTGCTGTCACCTTTGTGGCGTGAATTGTGAATAGTCGCTTCCGCTCGCCCCCTGGCGGTCCGTACTCTCCGGTCTGCGTGAACGAAGTCGAAGTGATATCCGACCAAACCTCGTGCCACAAAGATTTCTGGCCGCTCTTAGAAGTTTCGATTTCGTCGATGACGTACTGTTTGCCATCCCAGCTCATCGTGATGTCATTCTGCGCACCCTTTACATCACACGTGTAAGGGAGCAGGTTTTGGCATTCCATTCCTTGGAACGTCTTTGTAGTCTTATTCCACCAGATAATTCCCAGCAGAAAGGCATCTCCATAGGGCGGTCGCAAATGCTCCTCTTCCAGTAATGTGTATCCGCCCGGACCTGCTCGCCAAGTTTCCTCTCCGGTGTTGACAACCCCGTTCGGCATAGAGGCGTCCGCCTCAAACTTCACACTGAGGGACCACTCACCCGAAAGCGCCTTCGTCAGAGACTGCAAGTCGACGGAAGGTTCCGGCGCCTTGGTCAGCGACTGGCCGCGCACTCTTGCAAAGCAGGCAACCCAGATGGTCAGAACACCGATTAGGACTAGCCCGATTCTCAGCATTGTTTTCATCGAATTCTCCTTTTCAAAATGTCTTCTGATGGAAATTCCCGCTAATCCACGCCCACAAGCCCGCTGACAGCCCTAAACAATTTTGCCGAGCTGTAACCGACCCCCTTCTTAAAGACCACCTCGACTCCCCGGATGTCCGAGATTTGCTTGGAAGGATCTCCCGCGATTACAACCAGGTCAGCCTGTTTGCCGACCGCGATGGTGCCGATGCGCCCCGATTGCCCAAGGAATTTCGCGCCATTCTCCCGTAGCGATGTGAATGGCTTCTACCGGACTAAATCCCGCGTGGACCAGCAACTCGATCTCGCGTTGATCGCCATATCCAGCAAGCGTTCCACCGTCACCTGTCGGGTCGCATCCCGCGAGCAGAAGGCCACCGCTAGCTGCAAAGTCACGCTCAAACTGCATCTCTTTGCTCAGTAGGTGTGGAAATGGATGCTTTTGAAACTGGTTGCGAATCATGCGGTACATCAGCCAGCTTCTCCATCCGAGCGCCCGCTGCTCGCGGTCTGCCATCCACGAAAGCGGCTGTGGCGCGCCGGTGAAGTCCTCCGCTACGGCGAGGGTCGATGTGATTGCAACGCCCTTGTCGACTAGATGGCGGGTCATTGCTCGCACGTCGGCACGATTTACATTGAGCCGCGAATCGAAAAAGGGCATTGCTTTCAGGAGATCAGGGCAGGCGCCAGGCAACTTGTCCGGAAAGAACTCTTCGTCAAACGGCAGACCGTGCTCGATATTATCGATGCCGAGGTCTGCGGCTTCTGTAAAGCCGACGGAACATAAGTGTCCCGTTATCTTGAGGTTTTTTCTATGTGCTTCGTCAATTGCCGCCTTCAGTTCTTCCGGCGTGATGTTCATGTAGGCTTTGAAGGAGGTCATGCCCTTGGAGGCCCATAGGTCCACAGTGTGTCTTGCGTCTTCGGCGTCTTTCAGGATTCGCATTTGAGGGTAGTAGCGAGGCGCGCTTTCCGGAGACGGCTTACCCTCAAGGTATGGAGCCGTGAGAAACAATTCCGGGCCTGGTCTCTGGCCAATATCAATCGCCTGTTTCACCGCTAGATCCTCGTCACCATCGATGCTGCCAGCGGTGCGGATCGTCGTTACGCCGGCCGCCAAATACATCAACGGAAATGCCAGCGACTCCTGTAAGAGCTCTGGCCTGTGGTGGATCGCCGCGGTTATCGAGGACGACGTGGTGTAGAGATGCTCGTGCATCATCACGAGACCGGGGATGATCGTCTTGCTAGACGCGTTGATGACTCGTGCTTGTTGAGGAACTTCCGTCGCAGAGGAGGCACCGAACGCAACGATTTTTCCCCCGCTGATCACAATGGTCTGATCGTCCATTGCGGGAGAACCCGTCCCGTCAATCACGCGCGCGTGAATTAGAGCGATGACCGGAGCGTCCTCGACGATGAATGCAGAGGAGGGCTTAGTAGCTTGCCTTCTGTAGTAGGCACGGCGAACGAAGATCGCAAGCCATAAACCCGCTAGAGCGAGCACCAGCACGAGGGCCAGCCGGCCAACCCAGTTCAGAATGCCTCGGAAAATCCCTCTTGTAGTCTCCATGTTTTGCACTCTCTAGTGAACGACACCAGCGTCGTAGACAGCTTTTCCGCCCACCAGTGTCAACACAGATTGCGTTCTTGGCAATTCCGCTGTGGGAATGCTGAAAATGTCCTGTGAAAGAACCGCCAGATCGGCGAGTTTGCCTGGTTCGAGACTGCCTTTGTCCTTCTCCGCAAATTCGGCGTAGGCGGAAGTCAAGGTGTACGCAACGACGGCCTGCTCGCGCGTGATGGCCTCCGAAGGCCGGTCCGGGTGTGTGGAGGCAAACATAATGTTCAAATACGGGTTCATCTGCCCGTCCGATCCCAGCGCGACAGGTATGCCGGCGGCGAGCAAAGATGCCAGCGCCTGTCCCTTCTCCAACCCTTTGTCATGAAAAAGCTGAGGCAGGACCGCGCGGACTGCAAGATGTGCAGGGTTCTGCACAACCACAATCCCGTATTCACGGACACGAGGAAGCAAATCTGGTAGAAGGCCGTCGCCGTGCTCGAACCGGACGCGCTTCCCATACCAAGCATTCTTTCCACCGGCCGCCTGCATCTCGGCCAGAACAGCGGCTGCGGCTGGGTATCCGGAAACGTGTAGGAGCAGCTGATCGTTACTTTTAAGGGTCTCCTGCAGAATCATCGAAAGTTCGGTCTCTGGAAAGGTCATGCCCAGCTCCGCCATTCCTTCCTCAACGGATTTCGGCGGGCGACTCCGGTCTAGATGGCGGGATTCAAAAGTATTTTCCAGCGGCACACCATCAATCAGCCATTTTGTTCCGCTTACAGAAACGAGTGTTGTGGGATGTGTAGGTAGCGACCTTCCTTCCGGGGGTTTTCGGCTGTTCGAGGTCGTGCCTGGCATGCGGATTACTCGCAGGCGAATCGGCGTCGGAATACCAGCAAAGAGTTTGACGCAGCGTTCGGGCGACATGCTGCCGGACATATCCTGCAAGGAAGTGATCCCCAGACGCGCCGCTTCGACGAGTGTCCTGTTTATTTCGGCTTTGGCGTCGCTGTCAGGTGTCATCTCGCCCAACTTTCGAGAGAACTGGAAACCAGCGTACTCGCGAATGACACCCGTCAGCCTGCCGTCGGCAAACCGTTCGATTCGTCCACCAAGCGGGTCTTTCTCGTGCTCGGTGTAACCAAACTTGGTGAGCGCCGCACTATTTAAGATCGAAGCATGACCCGTGAATGTCATCAGAATCACCGGATGCTCCGGAGCTACCTGGTCCAACAAATCACGATTTACCATTTCATCGAAAAAGATCGCCGGTCCAATTTCTCCCAAGACAATTGTTCCCTTGGGAGCCTTCGCGACCGCCGAAACGATCGCTTGTTTGACTTGGCCCCAAACAGGGTTCGGTCCCTCGAACTGCAGTTCCACCGAACCGGCCGGTTGAATCTCCAGGTGAATGTGCGCGTCGTTGATGCCCGGAATCACCGTGCGACCAGCAAGATCGATTTGTTTGGTGTGTGGACCAGCGAGAGCCCTGATCTTGTCCGTTTCACCGGTGGCAACAATGCGTTCACCGCGAATGGCAAGGGCTTGCACGTATGGATGCGCGACATCGCTGGTAAAGATTTTCCCGTTAAACAAAATTAGATCAGGAATAGATTCTTGCCCGCACACAAGAGTCGCAACCGCCCCTGCAGCGAGGCAAACAACGAGGACTGCTTTCCATTTCCACGCCATAGACAATGCCCTCACAGGCGCACCAACGAAGTTATGAATCTGAGCCAAGAATCAGTAACGCCGATCAGCATGAATGCCGGAAAAGATGCCAAGACCGCAGCTCCGCCCCAGCCAAAAGCAGGATGCAAACGTCTGTGTTTGATCGTGTCGTATAGGATGCACGCGAGCGGAGGGATTTCCGTAACCGCGACCAATCCCCAAAATCCGATTGTGTCCCACACGTAGGGAATGCGTCCGATGGCAGGCAGAAGGATGCTGCAACAAGCTAGAACCATCAATCGTTTATGAAAATCTGGGCGCCCCCTCAGACAGAGCGCAATCGCAACAAGCACCAGGAACATGAGGCTCGTTCCGAAATCCATCGCCAATGGACGAACGCCTAAGTTTGTGAACGAGGCCGGATTCGCCAGATAACTTCTTCTTACCGCGTGAATCGCAACGGTCAAAGCTACGCCCGTGCACAACGGCGCGAGAATCGCACCTAAAATACCCAGCCGTTGATGTAGATCGACTCGATCCTTGGCTACAAGCCGCGCTTGCACAAAAAATAGAACGAACCACGACGTAAAAAGGAATCCGTGCAGATGAAGCAAAAGTGGGAGTGGGCGGACCTCGAATATCGGCCTTAAGTAGTACGTGCGAGCGAATCCCGCAAAAACAATCAGGAAAGTGCAAACGGGAAACCAGAGATAAAACCGGCTAGCGAGGCGGCTCGGAGCGTTCTTGGGGAAATTCATCAGAGCACCAGCCATTTCGCGAATTGGATCCAAACCGCTGTCTTGCTCACAAACATCAGCGTGGGGTTAACCAGAAGGAATGCGATCCCTCCCCATAAGAATGAGGGATGCAATCTGCGAGTTCGGATAGTGTCGTAAAGGATGAATGCAATCGGAACCGAGTCGTGGATTCCAATAATTCCCCACAAGTTCAGAGTCTGAATAAAATGCAGCGGAATCCGAATGACAGGAGCGCCGAGTAAGCAGCACGACCCAAGAAGCATCAACCGCTTGTGAATTTCAGGACGCCGACGTAACAGCAGCCCGACCGAAACAAAACACGCGAAGGAAAGCAGTTCCCCAAGTAGCAAGAACGCAAGGAAGCTCAGAGCTGCATCCGAATGCGGGTCCGCTAGATAGTCACGCCGCGTAGCTTGAATCGCCACTGCCGAGCTAACCCAGAGAACCAGAACAGCCAGCACCGCTCCAAACGTACCCAGTAGACGATGCAGGTCAACTCGACGCACTGCGACAAGTCTCACCTGAACGAAGAACAACACAAACCAGAGTGTGAGAATTGCTCCATGGAGGTGCAGCAGAGTCGGAAGCACCGGAGTGGCAAAGAATGCCTTCAAATAATACGAGCGCGCAAATCCTGCAAAGACAAGCAGCATCGCTACGATGGCGGCCCACGTAAAGTATGTGTTGCGCAAGCTGGCGACCTGAACATTGCTCTTCATTGCTGCTGCTTCCGCTTCACGGATCGCCGATTCTCGGCTCTCGCACAGTCGCCGCGATCACTCCGCAACTTGCGCATGTTCTCTGTAGGGTCTTCTGCGGTTGACTCTGGCGGGCCAGAAGATGAGACTCGTCCTTCGGGTTTCTCTCGAATGGAATCCAAGTAGGACGGAGGGATCCGGAGATGCCTTCGCGGGTTCACTCGATTCTCCCTTCCGATTCGGCCGCCGGAACTACTCTGCAGACTCTGACAATTCGGGCCACGCGAACCGAGGCATGCTCGCCGCACTCACAGCATCCAAATTCAAGCATCACAAGAAGGTCTTCGCCAAACGGCATGACAACGCGCTGACAGCGAGCGAATACCGGGCTGCAGCGGGCTCCGCCTCCCGTTGCGGCCAGATCCGCGGATGTCATTTGAAGTTCCACTGTCATCGCCCCTATGACTTCTGTTTGCTCGCCCGAACATGCGCAACTTTGCGGGGCATACTTCCTACCGTCAATCTAACTGCCTGCTAAGCCTGAGCTAACCGCCAATTTGTTTTGTTTCAGTGGGTTGCAGAGAGTTGCTAACTGGTGGCTCAATTCTGAATGCCTGTGATACCCTCGCGCGCAAGGATAATTTCGTGGCTGCGAACTCTCTACCTCCGACTGGCCCGCCCGTGCGCTATCGCTTTGGGCTGTTCGAGCTGGACCTGTCAGCCCGGCGGCTAATCAAGCACGGAATCGAAGTCCGCGTTCAGGACCAACCGTTTCAGTTGCTGGTCGCTCTCGTCGAGCGAAACGGTGAGATTGTCACGCGCGACGATCTCCGGCAGCGGCTCTGGGCAGGTAATACATTTGTGGATTTTGACAAGAGCCTCGGCGTTGCCCTGACGAAACTGCGGGACGCGATAGGCGACAGCGCCGCAAGTCCCAGATACATCGAAACTGTGGCGCGCCACGGTTATCGCTTCATCGCTCCCGTCAAACGAAATGGAACACCTGCAGCGCAGCCGATCTCTGCGATCGCCGAGGCCGCGGACGCGCCAAATCAGCCGCCAGCCGTAGCTGAGCGGGCGCTTCCGGTCATTCGTGTCGCATTAGCACTGGTCCTGATCGTGGCCGTCAGCGGCGGATTGTATTGGTACTATCGGCTGCGACCTAAGCTTGGCCAACACGCTGCAATAATGGTCGGAAGCTTCGTGAATCTCACGGGTGACGCTGCCTTCGACGGGTCGCTTGAGCAAGCCAGCGTCGTCGAGTTGTCGCAGTCCCCGTTTTTGACAATCCTTCCGCGGAAGGCGCTTCGCGATGGATTGCAGAATCTGGGGCGTTCGCCCGATCAGGCTCTAACCCCCAGCCTCGAGCGCCAAATCTGCCAGCGAGCCAACGCAGCAGCCCTGGTTACGGGCTCTATTCATCACTCGGGCGACACCTATGTCTTGTACCTGGAAGCAAACGCCTGCAGTGACGGCGGTGTTCTCGCGACGGAGAGGGTTACACTTTCACGAAAGGAAGATGTTTTGCCAGGAATCGACCGAGCCGTCGCAAGCTTGAGGCGCAAGTTTGGCGAATCTGGCGAGTCTTTGCAAAAACATTCGGTGCCAGTCGAGCAGGCGACGACCGATTCGCTGGAGGCGTTGAAAGCGTACCAACTCGGGTTGGACCTGCGGTCGAGAGGGAAGAACCAGGAGGCCATCCCGGTTTTCAAGTCTGCCATCGCCCTGGATGACAAATTCGCAATGGCTTACGCTCAGCTCGGGTCCAGTTATTCCAATCAAGGAGAAACCGAGGAAGGGGCAAAGTATTTCCGAAAGGCTTTCGAGCTGCGTTCACGCACCATTGAGCCAGAAAGACTCTACATCGCGGGAAGGTATTTTGACATCGTTACGGGTGAGCTTGAAAAAGCGATGGAGACGTATCGGCTGTGGGCAGATTCCTATCCTAACGAATGGCGCCCGCTGAATACTTTAGCAAACGACGCCCTCCTCCTTGGCCGGTACGAAGAAGCAATCGACGCTTCACGGCAGGCACTGAAACTGAACCCTGACCAAGCGTTCAATTATGAGATTCTCGCAAGCGCACTCCTGGCCCTTGATCACGTGGACGAGGCGAAAGGCGTCGCAAGACAGGCGGTATCCCACGCCAGAGACGACGGAGGTTTGCATCTGCTTTTGTTTGCAGCCGCAGTGCTGCAGTCGGATCAGACTGCTCTGGAAGAGGAACGCAAGTGGTCGGCCGGGAATCCCGACGACTCGTCCATACCTTACGGTGAAGCGGAGTACGCTGCGGCGCGGGGCCAAATGAAGCGGAGCGCCGATCTCTTCGAGAGAATTGCGCAGCAGCAAATTGCGGCCGGCGTTCCTGGCTACGCGGCAAATCTCTACGCAGACGAAGCATTCATGCAATTGCAGATGGGACAGCCTGAAGAGGCAATCAAGAGCGCGCAGAAGAGTCTGAAGAGCGGAAAGACGGACATCAATTTGGGTGCGGTCGCCGCCGTGTTCGCGTGGAATGGCGACTCGAATCGGGCAACCGCTGTGAAGCGCGAGTTCGACAGCGAATACCCGATTTCAACCTATAACATGGGCATTTTTTCGCCGATGATAAACGCCGGTGATGCTATCCATCGTGGAAGGCCCGCTCAAGAAATCAAGGACCTTATGGCTCCAGCGGGACTCTATGAAACAGGCGGGATAGCTTCGCTGAATCCGATCTACATTCGTGCCGTGGGTTATTTGAAAGGTGGTTCGCCGAAAGACGCGCTGAGCGAATTCCAAAAGTTGCTCGATCATCGGGGGGTGGATCCCCTCAGGCCGTCCGTACCCCTTGCGATACTTGGTATTGCCCGCGCTTCCGCTAGGCTTGGCAAAATAGAGGACGCCCGCAAGGCATACGAAAACGTTTTGGAATATTGGAAGGATGCCGATCCCGGGTTGCCAATCGTTATTCAAGCCAGACTGGAATACGGCCAGATGCTGAAGCGTCGCGGGCTATAATTGGCTGAGTTGGCGGTGATCGAACCGGCGCTGGGATTAGTCCCACAAACGGGGTCCTGGGAAGTGACGGAAGAAGTGCGGACAAGGTCTTGGAAACTCAGAAATAGTTGCCGGCACTGACGAGTGCGTGCGCGAAGTTGCAGTTTTTTCGCTGAACAGTTGCCAATAGACTGCGAATGAGGGTGTCTGGCGCAACTGAAAAGGTCATAACGCTAACAAAACAAACGAAAATCGATCAGTACGAACAGGTCAGGGTGAATTAGCAAACCGCCCCCAAGGTCTCCCACTTTCCAAGTTCAACCAACGAATCAGGAAGCAATTGAGAGGCACCGCGAAGCGCGAGCTGAGCCTAGCGCGTGATTTACTGATTTGCGTTTCCGAAGATCTATGAGACGAGAAATGCGCAGGGTCCCCGAATTTTCACCATACTTGCCAGATCGCGGGCGATTAACTTGCGTCCGTTCAATAATTTCTGAATAGCACTCCTGCCTCCCCGCGTTTTTGCAAATTCGTCATGTGGCGAACTCTCGGAAACTAAACGACTTGCGAATTCAGACCTCCTGTCTGCCGGAATTCCACAGTGAAGTGTAGGGTGAAGAACGCTTTCTATAAGCCGAAGAAAATACGGAAGATACTTTTGGTCGGGGCGCCCGGATTCGAACCGGGGGCCTCCTGCGCCCAAGGCAGCGATAGAAACGCTATCTTATTGGTCCGTCTAGCTTTGTTCTGCGTCATAGTACCCAGTTTTGGACCTAGTTTGTCAGCATTTGGACCCAAGTTGGACCCAAGTTTTGAGGTGAACCCTAGTGTGAGACAAATTCATTAGGCACAGTTTTCGATAATCAATTCAAAGCCACGGAGTGCTTGGCTAGCCTGGCTTCAAGCGCACGCGCATGGACTATGGTCTCCAAGTTGGTCGTTGAGTTACTGCAGCTTCGCGAACTCGGCCTTGGCTTGCTTTAAGAGAGGGAGGTTGGGGTCGGCGTCCTTCCAGAGATCCAGGAGCGTCGCCAGCGTTTCGCGCGCCTTTTGTTCGTCACCGCGCGAGGAATAATCCAAAGCGAGCGTGTAGCGGGACTCTAACCACCGCTGCTGCGGCTCCCAGCCGAGAGGCAGGTCCGTTAAGCCGAGCATATTTTCGTAGGTGGTAATGGCCTCGTCGATCTTGCCAGATTGTTGATAGGCGTGTGCGAGAGCCTCGATAGACAAACCAGTGCGGTTCTCTTCGTCAGATTGCTTCAGCAATTCGATTGCTTTGTCGTGCTGCTCAACCGACGATGCAATTTCCCCTTCGAGAAGATGCAGGTAGCCCATCTGTTCGAGGCTATGCTGATCCGCCTGCGGTGCAATCAGAGCGGCGATCTTCTCCGCCTGATCCACCAAGCCCGCCCGTGCATAGGCGTCTCCCAGCATCGCCCCGATAACGACTTTGGCTTGAATGTTCTCTAAGCTGCCCATGGCGTCATCGAGGTTCTGCCGTTGTCCTAGTGCATCCCCTTTACCTTCCGCCACGATTGCGAGCAAAGGGTGAACTCGCGCGCCGCTGAGCGGTGAGACCTGCCCGCGTTGCATCTCGATCGACTGTTCCAAACGGCTCTGAGCGCTGGTATAACGGCCCCGATAAAGGTCCAAAAAGGCCAGTGATCGCAGCCCGTTCTCCCGTGTCTCCGGTTTGTCTAGCAGTGCCGAGAAAACTTTCTGCGCTTTGTCGGCCTCGCCGTTCGCAACGAGCGAGAATCCATATTCGCGGTTTATATTCCCAGTGGTCAGCCATTGCGGATCGATTTCAAAGGCTTTCGCATACGCTTGCAGTGCAGCGGGGAAATTATTGAGTTCCTTGAAGGCCGTTGCGATTCCGACGTAAGCGTGCGCGAAGTCGGGCAGGACGCGAAGGGCTTGGTGGTACTGCTCTATGGCGTCTTGCTGGCGGCCGTTTTTGCGCAACAATTGGGCGTAATCGAATCGCATCACGGCGTCGTCCGGGTAGTGCCTCAAATAGGCAATGTAGAGAAGGTCCGCCTCGCTAACGTGACCTCGATTCGAGGCATATTGCGTTTCGATGATCATCCGTTCACGGTCCGTCGTGCGCGATAGTAAGGAGAGGGCCTTTTCATACTCCTTTTGCCCATCTTCCTGTTGATGGTAGATGTAGCTGTAGTACGCGTTACCGAGCGCGGCGTGAGCTATCGCAAAGTCAGGATCGGTGGCCACGGCAGATTTGAACGAGGTGACCGCATCCACATATTTCCCGCGCTTCCAAAGAGTGGAGCCTTCCGCATATTGCTGAAGGGCGCTTAGCGACGCCGTGGTCACCTGGGGCAGAGGTTTGCCTGCCTGATGTATCTGATAGAGAGACTCTCCCAGTGCCTCGCGGACTTTCTTCGACAGCGCGTCCAGAGCATCCAGGATACGGTCTTCTCCGTGCGCGCGTTCCGTGTCGGAGCGCACGGGCGCGCCCGACTGTGGGTCGATTAATTGGGCGGTAATCTCGTATTCCTGCCCGGTACGAGTGATGCTGCTAACGATCAACCCGCGTACACTTTCGCGCTGGCAGATTTCGCGGCCTAACGATGGTGTAATCCGCTCGCTCTGCGGTCGCCCCATTCTCTTGAGCACGGCATCGAGCTGCATGCGCGGGAATACGTTTGCGTAGCGCGACTGCGCTATGCTGACGCCGAAAGCCGTGCCCAGAGCATTATCGAACCGCGGGTCGCCGGTTTGATTCTCAAAGTCAGCGATGAGCACCGAATCGCTCGAGTGGAAGGAGAGGGCCGGGCGGCCGTGAGTCAGCCAATACGCGCCACCTCCAACGATAAGGACGGCGGCTGCAAGCGAAATCCAGAGCGTAGTTCGAATCGCGGGCCTGGCTCCAGCCACCTTACGCGTCTCGATTCCCGAGAGCGCCTCTGGAGCCGGTATCGGCGCGAGCACGGGCACCGGCTTTTGGCCATTGGCGGAATTGTCTGCGGCTGGCTGGTGTCCGTTGACAAATTCAACTTGGGAAATAAACCGGTAGCCGCGGCGCGGGATGGTTTCGATGTATCGGGGATTGTCGGCGTGGTCTGAAAGAGCGTCCCGCAGCCTGCTGACAGCGGTATTTAGCCCAGTCTCGAAATCGACAAACGTATCTTCGGCCCACAGGTGTTTTTTCAATTCCTCGCGTGTGACGAGCTGGCCTTGCCGTTCGGCCAGCAGCACCAGCACCCGCAATGGTTTTTCCTGAAGCCGGATTCGCGAGCCGTTCTTGCGAACCTCCCCAGCTGCCATGTCCACGAGGTAAGGACCGAACTTGAGCATTGGCGACCCAGGAGCCTGCTCCATGGAAATCCTTTAGGGGGACAGCCGGGAATTGAGAGCATTCTAGCATAGAAACATTTCAGTGGCCCCAGAATGGCAGAAGAGCCTTAGCCTTTCCATTATCAGTCAGCTACCAAGTAAGACTTATTAAAGAACTAGGTTTTCCTCCGTCCATTGCTCTTTCCTCAGGCGAACCGCACACTCGCGCCCACTTGTCCCCGGAGCTTGCGGCCCCTGGAGCACTACTTGCCCGTTTCGAGCGAAGCCGAATTCGAGAAGTTACTTGCCACAGCGATGGAGCGCCAGCGCGAGAGGCTGTGCGAAGAAGCTGCGCCTTGCGGGGCACAGAAGCCAACGAGTTTCGAAGTCGTAGAGAAAAACACAACGAAGGAGACACAGCATCATGAAGATGAACGGTAAACAGGAATTGCTCGCACAAATCGCCCGGCGAGGTTTGCAGCTGCTTAGTCTCGTCGTGGTCACCGTCTTCGGTGCGGGCTACTCCTCTGCGCAGACGAAGACTCCCGCACCTTCCGCTATCAAGGCGGACAACACCAAGGCCGCGTCGCCACAGGAGCAGACGGGTTCCACGCAGCCTGCTCCAGCCGCTGAAGCAAAGGAAGCCCCGCGAGGCGGGCAGGAAAGCATCAAAGTTCACGGCCGCTGGACGATTGATGTCAATAATCCAGATCGAAGCTTGGCCCGCCATGTCGAATTCGAAAATGGCCTTTGCCTGAATTCCCAGACTGGTACGAACTGGGTGGCGACTGGTCTTCTAGCGGCAAGCATCGCTGGAAAGTTGGTCCCGGTAGTTGGGTAATTGAGTTTGGGACTCCGACCGTCCCCTGGGCACACCACCACCGCCCTGCGGCGGCTTATCCCGAGCGGACTCATTTACCAGTTTGCCGGGAACGTCTTATATTCCCTCGTACAGACGGGAAGCGCGATACAAACAGCAGGAGCCAACTCTGGATATTGCCAAGCGACTTCCGGGACAGGCGCCCCGGCTGTTACGACCTGCTTTTCCGGGCCTGACAGCTCGGTCAACCCTACCAACTATTGGTACGCAATTGACGCTTTCAGGCCAGTTCACAGTTCCGAGTGATGCAACGACCGCCCAAATAACGGCAGTAGGTACGGGATTCGGTTTTTGCATATCAACTGCAGGTGACTTAACATCCGCCTCACTCCGCCTGGGTGTTTTTCTTCGGGAAATCAGCACCAATATCAGTTCACTGGAGCGTATCTCACTGGAACGGGGTCATCTCCCGCGGCGGTTTCCATCAGCCGCTAATCAACTTGTCAGCGTCACGGTCCAGATTAGTTTCCACTAAACCCTGCAACCTCGATTCAACCACACACCCTCACGCGATATGCGGAGAAGGAGCAGGCTGTGAAGAAGGAAACTATAAACGCCAGGTGTTCGTTCAGATCAGAAGCCGGACGCTGGGCACGGTGCTCGTAAAGCGGGCCGAAGAACGGCGTCTCATACTGAGAGCTTCAGGTGCGAAGGCCGCATTCCGGCGATTGAGTTCCGTCGGTCTGCTTCTGGCTCTCTCGCTCTTCTTCTCCGGCGCTGTGCACGCGCAGCAGATGACGACCATTGACGGACAGACCAGTCCAACGCTGCAGAGCGGCAGCCAGCCAAATCAGTTGTTCAATCCCAACGGTGTTGGCGTCGATCCTTGCGGCAATGTTTTTGTGGCCGACACGGCAAATCAGAGGGTGGTCGCCCTTGGACTTTATGGGACGGGTACACCGACCGTCTTGATCGTGAATCCGGAAGGCCAACCCGTAACTGCGGTCGCGGGCGGTAGCGGCGGGATTGTCTATTTTTCGGATAGTAATGGCGAGGTTTATACGGTGAATTCCGCGTCGCCCCAGCAAGGTGCCAAAAATATTGCTGGTTTTGCGGGTTCGGTCGTGGCCCTGGCGGTGGACGGACTGGGAAACTGGTATGCCCTGGTGAGCAACGCTGATCCGCGCCTCGCCATCATCACCAAGAATGGCTCCCCATTTATTGGCGCCACTATGGGCAACGTATCCGGCCTCGGAGGTGGAATCACCGGATTGGCCGCTGACGCCACAGGAAACGTTTACACCTACGTCGTGAATCCGAATCTTTCCTCCTCTTACGACTACCCAGTCAAGATTGCGCCTGGCAGCAACACTGCGGAGCCACTGACGGGTCCAGGCGCGATTTCTCTGGGCGCGGGCGCCAGTGTCTCGCTGGCCGTGGACCGGGCGAGCAATCTGTATTTGACCACCAACGGCGGCAGCAACGTGGTGCAGCTCAACATCACCTCCGGCGCCACGACGATTTACGCGGGAACCGGTGTATTCGGCTATAACGGCGACGGCTATGCGACGTCCTCGGAGATCAACGCTGCCCAGGGGCTCGCCACGGATTCCCTCGGCAATCTGTACATCGCGGATTCGGGAAACAACCTGGTGCGCAGAGTCACTACTCCCACGCCGACCGGCGGTTCCACCACGGCTTGCGGCATTCAAACGATGTCGATCAGTGATGTGCTGCCCAATGCTGGTCATGCACAAGCCAATTATGGGGGCCAGTCCGGAGGTGTGACGCAATCCAAACTGTATCTCGGGGTCTTCCGAGGTACGGGCACAGTGGGTGGCGTGAGCGACGTCGTGGTTTACCAAGGGTTGTCGCTGGCCGCGTCTCCGACACACGACAATGTGGTTGCTAATATTCGGATCCCGGCAATTCCGGTTTCGATCACAGCGGATAATGCGAACGGCTGGGTCTACGTGCTGGATACCTCGAACACCGTGACCGTGATTGATACGCAGACGGACACAATCAATTCGTCGGTAACCCTGCCCTTGCCGCCCGGTGCGGCGCAGGGCGAGGCGACGGCCATCGTTGTGGACGAGCTAACAGGATTAGCCTTCGCCACAAATGCGGCTGTCAGTGGAGTTTATGCGATCCAAGCGCCGGTGCGCGCATCAGCGGGGACCAGCGGGTCGGCCGCGAGTTACAAGACGACTATCACAGGAATCCTTCCGCTCGGTCCCATTGGGGTGGATGAGAGCCGCCATCTGGTCTATGCGGTCGTCGCGGGGGTGGCTTCGCTCGGTTCGGAAACTTATACCTTGGCGATGATTGACGAAACTTCGCTCACTGTAACCGGGCAGTTCAATTACTTGACGAATGCGAGCGCTACAAGCGTTTCCACTGGAGCTCTGGGAGTGGACCCACTGAGCAGCGGATACGTCATTACCGCGGATGCAGCCGATTCGAATTTTCACGTCTTTAACGAATCCACACAGTCGATCAACCAGGAATATCCAACTGGGGCGACCAATCCGAACTACGTGGCCATCGATACAAACTACCAATTGGCTTACGTTCACGACGGTTACGGGACCGTGAATCTGCTCAACCTGGCGTTAGACGAATATTTCCCGGCCATTATCACGCCCGCTTCTGGCGCCAATTGCGGTCCCACTAGCGTCGCCGTGGGAGCGAATGGTTTCGGCCAGGCATACATCACCACTTGCGACGCGACTTCGGGCGCGGTCTTGCACCTCTACGACGGCGTGGGTGTTGGGGAATTCACCTCCCAAAGAATAACCCTGGATACCCCCGCGCAGCTCAGCAACAACGGTGTCGTTAGCGGAAGTTTTGTGGTCTCCATCGACCCTCTTACCCGGGCGGCATTCGTGAAAAACGCGACCAACGGTAGCTCGGGGTTTCCGCCGAACTACGGAACTGTGGTTGTGAATGGTGCTACACCTACCGCACGTCCTAGACTGACGCTTTCAGCCACTTCGCTTACTTTTGGGGCTTCCACCGCACTTTTGGCGGCGGGGACAATTCAGTCGCAAACGATTACAGTGACGAACAACGGAACCGATTCCTACGCGCCGCTGGCCCCCATTTCGCAATTCCAATCCACCTTGGTACCGGCCGGTAATCCCTCTTTTGCAATCAGTTCGGACGGTTGCACCAATTCCAACCTGGCGGCAGGCGCCTCGTGCAGCGTCACTGTGCAATACACAGCGAATGCCTATGGGCAGACCAACGCGGCACTGGTTTTTCTTGACGATTCTCCGGATACTCCCCAGATTGTTGAGCTGACGGGTTATGGTCTCGCTCCACCGGTGACCCTGCAGGTTCTGCCCGCGGGGACTGCGACGAACGTGGCGGCGGTACTGCCCTCTGCCACCACTGGGTTCATATACTCCCAGGCGTTCAGTGTCCCTAATGCGCAAGGCCCGCTCACCTTGGAACTTTGTCCCACAAACTCAGCAGGAGGCCCCACCCTTTCTTCTTGCTGTGTCAGCAACTCCAACATCTCCCCGTGCACTGGACTGCTTCCGCCTGGCTTGTCTTGGGATGGCATAAGTTCGATCCTCGGGACACCGGCAGCTGGATCCGCGGGTACCTATACGTTCAACGTTTTCGCCACGGACGCGAACGGCGATAACGGTTCACAGGATTATAGCCTCACGGTTGCCGCTGGCCCCACGCTCATATCGTTCGCGCTCAATCCGAACGCCGTGGAATCCGGGCATAGCACAACCGGGATTCTTACCCTGAACAGTGCAGCGCCGTCCCCCGGTCTGTATGTAAGCATTACAAAGTCCGGTCCTAACATCACGATCCCCTCCCTCGTCCAATTCGCTCCCGGGCAGACGAGCGCTACGTTTGAAATCACGGTGCCCTCATCCACTTCGTCGGGAGTCGTAAGCATCCTCGCCACTTACAACGCGACCATCACCGGCCAGTTGATCATTAGTCCGGCTTCGGCGACGGTCGCTGTGCCGAATGTAGCCGGAGAGGCGCAAGCGACCGCTCAAACCGTATTGACGAATATGGGGCTGGGCGTCGGACCTATTAATACTCAGTATAGCGACACCGTGCCACCTGGCAACGTCATTAGCGAGACCCCGATCGCTGGGACACTCGTTGCATTTGGCTCTGCCGTCGGCTTGACGGTTTCCGAGGGACCGACACCACAGTCCATTACGGAAAATGTATCGGTGCAGGACACTGTCTTCTTTACGGCTGTTTCCTCGTACAATGCCGCGATTGCGTCTTACTCCTTCAGCAGTTTGGGTTTCTCGTCGTCTGGCACGCAGGTTCTTACACTATCGAATATCGGTGCGAAGAGCCTCAACTTGACCAACGTTGCGATCAACGGCTCTGCTTATTCCGTCACCTCAGTAGATTGTTCCAACGGCTCTGCGACCGCGCTCACCACATTGCTGCCTGGAGCGGCCTGCGCCCTCACGATCGCCTACAATGCTTCAGCCGCTTCGCCGACCGGAACGATTCAATTCATGGACAATGCATCTCTGAGCAATGTGAGCAACGCGGGAAGCAATGGAAGTTACACGCAGACCATTCCCCTGAGCGCTTCGACCAGCACGAGCGTGCAAGGTGTCGCCACACTTCTAACCCTCAGTGTCGCGCCCAACAACCAACTCCTGAACCCTGGGGCGACACTTCAATTCGATGCCCTGGGGACGTTCTCAGACGGCAGCGTGGGCGATGTGACTTCGCTGGTCACCTGGTCTAGTTCTCTGCCAGGCGTCGCCACGATCAGCAATTCTGCCGGAACGGTCGGACTGGCGACCGGCGTGAGCGGGGGCACTACGCTGATCAGCGCTCAATTGAACTTGGTTACGGCTACGGCATCCGCAACGCTGAACGTTCCCATCGTGATCCAGGAACCTGTCGGTGTCACGGATGCGCCCATGTTTCCGAACACGGCTAGCGGAGCAAATATCCTGGTAAGGCCCGTGGACACCACAACCGGCGCCACGCCTGTGACGTTGACCTTCTCCAACGTAACGCAACCTGGCGTAACGAGCTTGACGACCAGCTCGAGTGGTCCGCCTGCTCCTTCCGGATTCCAGCTGGGCACTCCGGGCGTCTACTACAACCTCTCTACAACAGCCACTTACACCGGCTCAGTAATGGTCTGCATTAACTACACCGGAATTACATTTACCCAGGCGCCTCAAATATTCCACTACCAGACCGGCGCGTGGACAAATATAACGAGCACGCTCAACACAACCATCATGGTTGTTTGCGGCACAACAACTTCCTTCTCGCCATTCGCGCTCTTCCAGCCGAGTGCCATTCCCACGACAACCTCAATTAGCGCGCCCGGCGTTGCTTACGGAAGTCCCGCCAGTGTCACCGTTTCCGTTAGCTCCACAGGTGGAACGGTGACGGGCAATGTGTCATTGAGCTTGGATGGCGGCACCGCGTCTTCGCAGGCGCTTTCCAGCGGCTCCGCGATTTTCAACCTCGGCGTCTTGAGCGCCGGCAGCCATTCGCTCTCCGCTAGCTTTTCGGCACAAGGGAGCTTTACGGCTTCGTCAGCGACTGGAACTCTCACGGTAACGCCGGCGGCATTGACCATCACAGCGTACAATGCGTCGCGAGCCTATGGCACCGCGAACCCGGCGTTCAGCGCCACGGACAGCGGATTCGTGAACGGCGATACCGCTGCCTCGCTTTCCGGCACGCTGGTCTGCAACACCGCGGCAACGGCGTCCAGTCCTGTCGGCACTTATCCAATTACGTGCAGCGGTCAAAGCGCAGCGAACTATTCGATCACCTATCTGCCGGGACAGCTAGCTGTCACGCCGGGAGTGCTGACGATTACCGCCACCAACCTTTCAAAGAATTTCGACGCAGCGAATCCCACACTGACCTGGACCGCAAGTGGATTTGTGAACGGTGACACTACGAGCGTTCTCACAATTGTTCCCACGTGCACCACGACCGCAACCACGACGAGCCCGATCGGAAGCTACCCGATCACTTGTTCCGGCGCTGCCGCCGCAAACTACACCTTCACGTATGTTCCCGGGACTCTCACGGTGCTGGCCGCAACCTGCCACTACGTTTCCCTCGGCTTGTCGCCCTCCACCGTGGCAGAGGGTGGTTTGATTACTGTCACTTGGACGCTGAAATCCTGCGCGAGCACAACGCAAACTATAGCTCTTAGCTTCACTTTGTCAGGGCCGGCGCAGCCCGACAGCTGCAGCCCCACCAAGACCGAAATGTTTTCACTGCCGCCGTTCGCCCTAAAACCGAATACGCTGCAGTCGCTCTCGTTTCCTTTCAGGGTTCCGAAGGGAATCTGTGCTGGAACTTATTCGACTACAGCCACCACGACGATCAACGGGCAGACTGTTGACACTTCATCAACCTCGCTGACGATTACTGCACATTAGGAGCGAGAGGTAATGAGCGGTGGGCCATCGCGATTCACCATAGGATTTTTGACTAAGGCTGCCCGGGCAGAGCAGCCAGCGCCAACACTCGTAACCTCCCGTGAATGAAACTGTCCTGACTTTTATGCAGTTCCGACGATGCGGCCAGGAGATCGAAATATTTACTTAGGCCCCTTGCGCCTGTGTCTGTCGACTTGAGATAGAGAAATTTCCCCCTGGATTGTGGTCAAGGTGGAGGACGTTGTTAGGGTTTTAAAGGCGATGTGTCTGCGGCGCCGACCGTCGCGTCACCGAAATGACGAGGCGCTCTTCGACTGAGTCTCGTCCCCCTGTGGGCGCGTTCCTCCGGGCGACTCCAAGAAAAACGTACTGGTACCAAGATTTTTTCTCCTTTTTTCCCTTCTCGGATGTTCCTTAAATAAGTAGGGGGCTATGATCGAGACTTCTCTGCCAGCCTGGGACTTTTCCGGGGGATTAAGATTTTTTCTTACTTTTTCCCGTTCTGGATGTTCCTTATATAAGTAGGGGGCTGTGGCAGGGAGTTCTCTTACCGGCCTGGGACCCCTCCGAGGGATTAAAGTTTTTTCTCACTTTTTCCCGACTGGATGTTCCCTAGTAAGTAGAGGGGCTGGTGGACTTTCTGCGATGAAGATGCTCACTACGGTTTCCAGTAGGTCAGGGGGCAAGATTTTTTCTTACTTTTTCCGTTTTCAAAGCCTCTTTAATAGTAGAGGACTCGACGATGTCGAAGGGCTTCCATCGCTTTCTGCAGCGCGGGAAGGTGACGTGTGCATGAAAGACACAGATCACCCTATCCGTCACCCTCGCGTTCACCTTGGCGATCGAGCAAATGCCCAAGGAACAAGAAGTTGCGCACGGCGCGACGATCAATTTGGACGCGGGCAAAACACCGTGTTGGGCTGGAGCGACCCCACTTTTGCACACGGTTCCGTGGCCAAAGTGAGTCGTGGGTCGCTCCAGCCCAACAAGAAACTTCTTTTGGTGCGCGGCGGCGAGAATTTGGGCGAAACAGGTGAAGAAGGTAAGGAATTACCCACTCCACCTTCGTCTTCAGCTATCTTCTTCACCCTGGGATGCGCGTAAGTCCCGGGAATTCTTCTGAGGAGCGTTATCCAGACACGCACTCTGACGAAAAGTGACCGCGAAAAAAACACCAAATCGGGCGGGAGCGACCCCACTTTTTGGCGGTCAATCCGCCCAAAAGTTTTGTCCGGGTCGCTCCCGCCCGTTGCTGCATTCCGGTGCGCATGTTTTTTCGCCAAGGGCGAAGCAGCCTCGCTCCTGGCCGTCAAATTCTCAAGTTCCGGTGAAGTGGGCTTCACCCCCCTACTTCACCGCAACCTCACCTGCTACTTCACCCTCGATCGAGCACAGCATTACGGAAATCAATCAGATGAATCGTCCCGAAGAACGAAATTGTGCGCGGCCCAGACCGCGCCTGAGGCGGGAGCGACCCCACCCTTTGACGCACGGTGCGTCACGGTTGCCGTGTGGTCGCTCCCGCCCTCACAGGAACTTCGGGGCCGCGTTTTGCGCGGTTGCATACACAGACCTGAGAATTTGTCAGACAAGATGTCTGACATTTTGTATGAAAACGAAAGGAGAAGCCCGTTGTCTATATTGAAGTCACCACCAAAACAGCCCAAAGCAGTCACCATCCAAGCGCGTGTCGAAGAATCGGTAAAGACTCAGCTGGAGCTCTATGCTGAGTTCATCGATGCTTCGCCGTCTTACGTGATCACCGAAGCCCTGAAGCTGCTCTTCCGCAAGGACGACGACTTCAGACGCTGGACAGACCAACACGCAAACAACCACAACAATGAAAAAGCTAAAGGAGACGTTCTTGCGAAGGCCGTCTAACAAACATGAAGTTCCGTCCAACCCAATTCGGTGTGCGCGAGAATACAGCGTCCCCAAGACAGCATGCCTCGCGCTTCGCAGCAGATACTCGTTCGAATTTTGCCCATCTTGCCGAAGGAAGCCTGGAAACCCAACCGACTTCGCCACGCAACGCTCGTTCAGTGAAAGGCTCCGAGAAACCCTTGTATGCCGCGTCGCGGGACGAGGCCACAGGCAGACGATGCGAGAGACGGACGCCATCTTCTCGATGTGCACGAAGTAGCCGAATTATTGCATGTGCCCGTGTCCTGGGTTTACGGACGCATGCGCAAACGTTCTTTAGAACGGCTGCCAGGCTACCGGCTTGGGAAATATTGGCGCTTCCGCAAGGATGAAGTATTGGCGTGGGTCGATTCTCACTGCGGCGGATCGCATGCTGCTTGACATGAGGGCTACACTGAAAACTGACGCAGAACAAGCTGGGCGGGCCATCGAGGTCCCTGAAAAGGGAGGAACGATGGCTCGTAGAGGTTTCCAGCAAGGCACTCTTTTCCAGCGCGGCACTCGAAGAAAACTTTGGGTAGCTCGTTGGTGGGAGGATGTAATTCAAGTAGACGGCACGCTCGGGCGTTTGAGGCGATCAGAAGTGATCGGAACGGTTGCCGAATTCCCGACACGCCGTAAAGCAATGCAGGTACTGTCTCAGAAGTTGAGGGCAATCAACCGCGGCGATGCTCGACCACAGTCCGTCCGTACATTCGGAGATTTTGTAAAGAATGATTGGATGCCTGTGATCTTGCCAACGCTCAAGTTCGCAACCCAGAAACACTATCGCTATATGCTCGACGTGCATTTGATTCCGGCTTTCGGTAAATCGCAACTTAGGGATCTGACGCGAGAAGATCTGCAAGGATTTCTAGGTCGGAAGCTCAACAGCGGGTTGTCGTGGGAAACCGTTCACCACTTCAAGTGTGGTCTCAGCAAGATTCTTGGAGCAGCTGAAGAATGGGGCTGTGTCACCGAGAACGTTGCTCTGAAGACGAAGCTCCCGCGACGACAATATGGAACGGAGCGAATCGTGCTTACTCCGGTCCAAGTGCAACTGCTCGCTGATGCGTTGAGAGAGCCAGTACGTTCGTTCACATTGCTGCTAGTGTTGACGGGTTTGAGAGTCGGTGAGCTGCTTGCGCTTCGATGGGGCAATGTCGATTTGAAGGCTCGACTACTTCGAGTAGTTGAAACGGTGTACGACGGTCACTTCGACAAACCCAAGACGAAGCGAGGCATGCGCACAATCCCAATTGGAGCAGAGACGGCGGAAATTCTAGCTGCCCTGCGTCCAGCGACGGTTGATGCCAGAAGCCTGATATTTGCCAAAAGCGATCAGACGCCATTAGACCGATGGAATCTCTTACGCAAGCACCTGAAGCCTGCCGCGAAGAAGTTAGGGCTTTCAGGTGTCACTTGGCATCTTCTGAGGCACAGCCACGCGACGATGCTTGATGGCGTAGGTACTCCAATAGGAACCATGCAGGCACTGTTGGGGCACTCCGCACCGGAAATCACGCGCGAGATTTATTTGCACGCGATACCGGAAGAGCAACGTCGCGCAGTTGAAAGCGTGGAGAGGCTTGTATTTGGACCCAAGTTGGACCCAAGTTTGGTCTCCAACGCTGAAGTGTCAGGGACAGTTCATTGAAAACAAAGAAGTAAGTGGTCGGGGCGCCGAGATTTGAACTCGGGACCTCCTGCGCCCAAGGCAGGCGCGCTACCAGGCTGCGCTACGCCCCGACATGAACTGCTTTATTCATTCTAAAGCACTTCCCAACTTTACTGCTAATCCGATCCATCATTTTTGGCCTCGACTGTGCCAAAACTGTGCCAAATACTTTTACTGAATCGTGGCTGTGCCAGAATCTCGCGGCATCTCGTTGGCTTGGCGGTTCATTTTCTCCAGGCCCTCTCGCTTCATCTGCAATTTCATCTGCGAATACTTCTTGAAGACCTTTGCGTCGCCCTGTCGAAGGAGTTGTGTAACCCACTCGTCGGCGACACCTCCTGCACTGAGCCGCGTCGCATAGGTGAAGCGCAGCTCATAGATCCTGAAGTAGGGAACTCCTGCGCGTTTCAGTGTCTTCCGCCATGCAGTCTTGAGATTCTTATGGACCGGACGGATTTTTGTCACTTGGGAACAAGAAGAGCCCGATCCCCAAGATCAGCATCTGGCAATTTGAGTCCGGAAGTTGTGGACTATTTCAAGGGACTGGCGCAGGAGACGGGACTTCCTTACCAGAAGCTGTTCGATCTGTATCTATTCGACTGCGCGAAGAAGCGGAGGAAGCTGATGACGAAGAGGGTGGCGTAGCGGCGGGCTGAAGGTATGCGCCGCCCGCTGTGTTAAGAGGTGGCCACCCGCCCGACAATTCGGGAACTACTCCATTACCGGACACAAGCGCGTTTATCGGTACTAACCCGACGAGCGAGCTGATAACTTCCGGATCGCCCGTAATTCAGGAGCAATCCGGAAATTGTAAGGCACCGCGTTCCGAGAACTCTGTCTTGCGGTTTCGGAGCGCTAGCCCATTTTAGGGGCAACTCAACCGGGATCAAGGCGGCGGGATGGCGGACGGAGCGCCCAGGACGCAACTGCAACGCCCGTCATTACGATCGGGTATGCCATCGTACCTGCATCAATCAACCCCGAGGCCAATTGCGATGAAACAGCGCCCGTCAAGTCGAAGAACACACCGGCGTAGGCCCACTCCTTGAGTCGGGGGAACCGCGGAATGACCAACGCGATAGCGCCGAGCAGTTTCCAGATCCCCAGGATGACCAGGAAATATAGAGGATAGCCCAACCGTTCGATGAGGCCGCGAACCTGGGGCACACGTAGGATATCCCATACGCCTCCCAAAGCCAGTTCGGAGACGACCAGAGCAGTGGTCGACCCAGTAAGCAATGATGCGAGAGCGCGAACTGAAGGTGGGACTCGGCGAGGTCAGTCATGGCGTTGTCACGAAGAGCACGGCCTCGTTCCTCAATATTATATTAACGAAGCGCGAAACGCAGTAGACGGCAAACTTCGCGGTGAAGGTTTAACGGGACTGAATTTTTTGGCTCGAAATGCGCGAGGCATGCTGATGTCGGCCACATCGAGGACTTCGAAAAACTACTCGTATCTCAGTGCGATCATCGGGTCGACACGCATTGCGCGGCGCGCCGGAATGTAACAGGCAAGCAGAGCGATGCCGATCAGAAGAATTGCGACGCCTACGAACGTCATCGGATCGGTCGGCCTCACACCGTAAAGCAGCCCTGCCATCAGGTGCGATACGATCACCGATCCCACCAGTCCCAGCGCGGCGCCCGCCATCGCCAGTCCCAGTCCCTGGCGCAGAACCATCGCCATGATCTTCCCCCTCTGCGCCCCCAGCGCGAGGCGAATGCCGATCTCCTGCGTGCGCTCGCTCACGAGATAGGAAATCACCCCGTAAATTCCCAGCGCCGCCAGCAGCAACGCCGTTATCGCGAAGGCCGCCACAATATCCATCGAGAACCGTCTCTGCTCCAGCGACGCCGACACCGCATCGTCCAGCGTCTTCGCCCCATAAACCGGCAGTTCCGGATTCACTGACTGCACCATCGCGCGCACCTCTTCCGGGATCGCGCTCGCATTCAGGTCTCCACGCAGAAAGATGGCCAGCTCCTTGGGCGTCTCCTGGTACAGGCTCAGATAGATTTGCGGAACGCTCGCGTTCGCCAGCGACTCGGTTCGAGCATCCGCGATCACCCCGACGATCGTGATCCAGGTCTTGCTCGCACGTTGGCCAACCCCAGCCCTCCCACGGCCAACCTTCAGCCGCTTCCCAAGCGGATCCTCGCCCCGCCAGTAAGTCTCCGCCATCGCCTGGTTGATCACGGCGACCAGCGGCGCATTCTCGTCGTCGCCGTCGTTGAACAGACGGCCCCGCAACACCGGAATCTCCAGCAAATGAAAATATTCCGGCGTAACCTGCGACCGCTCCACCAAAGGCGGCTGCTTGCTCTGTGTCTCGCGTCCTTCCACGATCAGCGCGCTCGGGTTGCGGTCGTGGTGCAGCGGAATCGACG
>CAVSWI010000013.1:0-319028 GCA_963731535.1 uncultured Acidobacteriota bacterium
CGCTGGGAACGACGACATAAGGGTTATAGCCCAGCCGTTGCACGCGCCCATCCCAGAGATAACGGTGAACGTCATCATCTGAACCTGGCGCCTTCAATAGAAATGGAGCCTGCCACAGAGCCGCCAACAGGAGCCCGATCAAAACGACGCGACGCGGGAATTTCGGCGTGGAGAACAACTCACGAATGGCGAGAAGGTACGCGACGCCGGCAATTGCCAGCGGAATGATGAAGGACGGTTCACCCACGCTTCCGAGCTTGCGTGAGCAGATCGTCAGGGACACAAGCAAAATTGCGCCGAGCCCGTAAAGCCTGTGTGATGGCGTGATCTTCACGGGTCGTCCGTGCCCGTCGGCAACTGTGCTACCGCCTCTCCCCACTGTTTCAGCCAGACCGCTGTTCGTGGCGCCCGCGCGGGAGCGAGCTGAAGTTCCGCGGCAAGCCGAGTCAGGTCGCGCTCCTCGTCAATGTCGTAGAAAGGATCCGTGAAGGCAACAGAAAGCCGCAGTTCTTGAGCGCGCGCCAGCAGGGCCTCCAGCGCGCTCTTAGTTCCCATGCCATCGCCATAAAAAAGCGTTGGATGAGCGGCCTTGGCCCCTACGAGATAATAGCCACCATCATTTGTCGGTCCAACAACCACGTCGTAATCGGTGAGCGCCTCGAACGCGCTAGAAAGAACCAAAGCCGGCAGATGTGGGCTATCGCTGTTGAAGGCAATCACACGTTGCCGCTCCGGTGCAGCGAAGTGTGCAAACACCGAGGTCAGCCCCGCCGCAAGGCCCTCCCCTTTTTGCGCCACGACTCTCACCGCACCTCGGGCTAAACGCATCAGTTCTTCCACATCCGAAGCCGGGCACATAATGACAACCTCCACAGTGCCCAATGAGCGCGCTAGCGCCATGGTGTCGTCCAAAAGACAGCAATAGAGTTCGGTGACCGCTTCAACTGGAAGGCTCTGAGCTAAACGGGTCTTGACCGTGCCCGGCCTGGGTGCTTTCGCCATCACAACCAGTGTGCGGCTGCTAGGCGAACGTTCTGTAATTTCGCTGGAGAGTCCCATAGGAGATCGTTTTGCCAAAACTCACGCCGGTCGCGGCATTCCGGCCATTCGACGCCGAAAAGAATAGCGCACTATCAAGAAGAGGATGAACCACGCCGCTCCGACCGTGCCTCTCCACGTACCGCTAATTTTCGATTTCCCAATGCGCGGAAAATAGCTCACCGGCACCTCAACGATGCGGAACCCCGCGAGCGTACCTTTTAAAATTATTTCAACCGCCCAGCCGTACGTGTTCTCTTGAAGCTCAAGCCGCCGAAGGACATCTGCTCGCCCGGCGCGAAACGGTCCGAGGTCGCTTATGTTTAATCCATACAAGAGCCTGATCATCACCGCCGCCAGCCGGTTGCCAAACGCGGCGTGCCAAGGCAACGCCCCATGAATGCTCTGCTTTCCCAGTCGCGAACCCAGCGTAATGTCGGCACGGCCGTCAATGATTGGAGTCAAGAGGGGTAGCAGCTCATCCGGTCGATCGCTGTAATCGCCGTCGAGGAACACTACAACATCGGGGCTCCTCGCACCGGCCAGTCCAGTCAAGCAGGCGCGACCGTACCCGCGACGAGGTTCATTGAGTACACGGGCTCCCATTTTTGAGGCGATCTCGGGAGTCCCATCGGTTGAATTGCTATCTACGACCAAGACCTCAGTAACAATATCGGCCGGGAGATCAGCTAACACGCGGCCGATGGACTGCGCTTCGTTGTGAGTAGGAATAACAACCGACACTCGCACTTTATTTCGGCTCAACTCACCACCATAACGAGGACGGCCAGCGTCGCGCCAGCAAAGCATCGAGGCCCCACGTTCGACCGGCGCGCCCCACTGCGAGCGCAAGCGATGCGAGCACCGGAACCAGCAACTCCCAAATCCACGCCGTGCCCCACTCAGACACCCAAAGGCTTGTTAGATACAGAAACGCTACAAAGGCGACTGGCCGCGTCAGAAGACCGATGACGAGCAGGATCCCAAGAGAAATCTCGGTTATTGCCTGCATCGGAGCCGCCATCGCGGCGTGACTCGCCGCTGTCGCCATGACCGCCTTCCACGCAGCCGGAGCGTGATCGTGCTGGATGTAATAGTTGATCAGTCCGGAGTAACCCGCCGGCGTGTAAAGACCCTTACCCAGATTCTCAAAAAAGACCCACACGAACATCGCACCAATCGTTAACCGAACAATCGCGAGCCCTATTCGCGCATCATGTTCTTCCGGCATTTGGGATGCCTCCTCTTGGTTATCTCAATCGCGCGCAATCACGATCGTCGTACATGAGCTTTCGCCTTTGGGAAGCTCACGAGCCGCAGCCATCCGAATCTCAAGCTTTTGTACTTCTCCGCGGACTACGGGACAATAGAAATCCGGCTGATCGAGCACGTTCTGGATGCGGCGCCGCCCAGCACATCCGCCGTAACAAGACTCCAGATAAGCGCAGGAGCGGCAAGCCTCCGGCACGGTGCGCGCCTCTACAAAAGGCGAAGTTTCCACGACTCCCGAGCGGAGTGAGACAAGCTGCGAGAGCGATTCCCCAGCTCCCGGCCAATACACGCAAGGCTGTGTGGTTGCGCGGGGCGTGACCCGCACAGTGCTCACTCCACACCCGCCCGTCCTCGGAGGCAGACCCGCCATGGCACGAACCAGCGGCTCGCCGATGGCGATCACATCGGTCTCCGCGAACAACGCTCGAAAACCTTCCCAATACTCCTGGTAACTCAAGGCATACACGTCTGAACGCACCGCTTGGTAAACATTCACCCGCAGCGGCGCCTGGTAACGCTTGGCCACACGCGCCACTTCCGCAAGGAGCAGATAGTTTGACTTCATCATTACCGCAATGAAGGTGACGGGGATTCCCAACCTTACACCGCGCGCTGCCTGATTAAGAACCAGCGCCCAATTGCCCCTGCCGCGTTGGGCGTCCTGCTCTAACTCATTCGGATAATCCAACGAGAACTCGATGTCGTGGAAAGCTCGGAGCTCGTCATCAGTGAGCAATGCCGCGCTGTGGCCGTTAGACGTGATGGTGAGCTTCACCGGCAAATTGCGGAGGTAGGCCAGAATCTCGCGGAACTGCGGATGCATTCCATTCTCACCGGTGCCGAGATTGACGGACCGTATCGGCAGGCTTTCCATCACAGATTGCACCTGTTCAAGGCTAAGCCGGTCCATCCGCGCCGGATCGCGGTAGCAGAAGGAACAAGCCAGGTTGCACTCGTTGGTTAGTCCGAGTCCGAGAGCAAATCCTCCAGTCGTAGCGGGCCGGACCAAAGCAGAGACTGGAGTGGGATGAGTGCTGGACTGCGTCATGGTCCCGTTACCTCGTTGGAGGAACCGCCAGAACGGCGCGCGATTACCTGTATGTAGCGCGCAATCGCAGCGAACTCTGGACGCACGCCAAGCGCCGACTCCAATTCGAATATTTGGGAGAATTCTGCATCCGTCAGATTTTCCAGATCGACGTAGTCGGAAAATACGCGGACACCGTGTTCGGCGACAACTTCCAATCCTGCCCGACTGAGCAAATCGCGTACCTCTGCGAGGGCAAACACGCGCACGGGCTCGTCGTAGAGCGAATCCACCACCGTCTCGGCGACCAGATTGGCAGCTGCGAGTTTCCAGTCGCGCGATTTGATCGCGTTTTTTAGTACCTCCCCAGCACGATTCCGCACCAATACAGAAAGCACACCGTCCTTCCGTAGAACGTTAGCGATACCGCGAACAATCGCAGAAGGATTTTCGGAAAATTCTAGCAAGTTGTGACAAACGACGGCGTCAAACGTCTCTGCATCGAAGAGTTCAGGCAACCGGCCCGCGTCGCCGTGGCAAAACGAAATTCTCGCTTCCACACCGCCAACTCCAGCCTGCTCGCGTGCGATTCGAAGCATCTCCTCGGAACTATCAAGCAGCACTACGTCATAGCCCAGGCGCGCGAGTTGCATACTCGCGAAGCCAGTGCCACCGCCCACATCCAGAGTAGGTCGCTTCGATGTGTTAGAGGGCAGGAAGCGTCGCAGGTTCTCCCACCCAAGCTCGGAACGCAGCCTGCCCGAAGGCGTCTTCAGGTAAGCCGCGTATTTGTCTGCGTCTTGGAACCGCGAAGCATCCAGCATCCGCATCTCAAACTCCACTACACGGCGGAAAACTTTGTCTCGGATCCTTCAAATTCAGCGGCAGGTTAATCTCTACTTTGTCCCTTGTCAAACTCTAGAGTCGAAAATACTTTTAGTTAAATTGTACGCAGCGTGCTGATCATTTGTGAATGGGCGCGCCGCATCTCGCAAGGAGTCACTTACTCTCCGGCAGAATGCCCCTGGTTCAGACATACTTGCGGAAGTACTTGCGGAAGTACTTGCAAATGACCAGATCTCGGTGTTATCAGAGTTAACGTATGTTGCCGCTTCGACCAGCTTCACTTGAACAACTGGCCGAACCGCGGAGTCCTGCAGGAAGGCTCCGTTTTGAAGTCTGGGTTCCCGGACCTATTGGCCACTAAGTTGGGCTTCGAGGAGATGCGCGCGTGAAACCGCACAAAGTTTTTGTTTTGACGCTCACTTGTATCGTCGCACTCGCTGCTATGACGGCGTTTTCTGCTTCTTCGGACACGGGTGCGCCCCTACGTAATTTCGAATTTACCTATATTGCTCGAATTCCTGCTTTGCCCGCAGACGCCAAGATTTCGCGGATTTGGATTCCATTGCCGCAGTCGGACCCATACCAAACTATTGCCAACCTGAAAATCGACACTCCTTTTACCTATACGAAGCTTCGCGATCCAGAATACGGCAATGAGTATATGTACCTGCAGATTCCAGCAGCGAAGGACACCGAGCCTTCCGAGGTGCGCGTAAGCTTTGAAGTGGGCCGCCACGAACACCGCGTACTGCTCGACGCCCACCCAGCCGGCGCCCAACCAGAGCTGACCTCGCCAGAGCTTCAGCGCTTCCTGCAACCGGACCGTCGCGTCCCTCTTGACGGGGTCATAGCGGAACTCTCCGCCCAAGAGACACAAGGACTGCAAGACCCACTCGCGAAAGCGCGGGCCGTCTACAATTACGTCATCGCTACTATGCGCTACGACAAGTCCGGCACAGGTTGGGGTAACGGCGATGCGATATGGGCTTGCACCGCCAAGCGTGGCAACTGTACTGATTTTCACTCGCTCTTTATCGGCATGATGCGGGCGGCCGGAATTCCTGCTCGCTTCGAAATCGGGTTTCCGTTGCCCTCCGATCAACATGATGGCGTTGTACCGGGATATCACTGCTGGGCGGAATTCTATGTCGAGCCTTACGGCTGGATCCCAGTGGATGCTTCAGAAGCCTGGAAGCATCCGGACAAGAAGGATTATTTCTTCGGAGCGCTCGACGATAATCGCCTGCAGTTTACTGTCGGGCGCGACATCCGTCTCAACCCACCGCAGCAGGGTGATCCGCTCAACTATTTCGTCTATCCCTACGCGGAGGTAGACGGAAAGCCATTCGCACTGGAGTCCAAGTTCTCGTTCCAGGATCGCGCGATCGGCAATCATTAAGCCTCTTGCTGAACAGCTTCAACGTAAACAAACGCGTCGCTGAGAACGTCGAGAGTATGCTGCGGCTCGGCGTTCAATAAAAAGCTGCGATCGCGCAAACACACAAACATTCAGCTTCTTCTCCAACCGATCGGCAGTTAGACTTCTCCCAACACCAGTGCCCTGATCACACATGCTGGGAACCCCTCTACACATCTGGATAATTTTCGGCGCAGCAATAATCATCGCACTCGGTCTCGACCTCGGCATCCTCCATCGCCGTCCACATACCATCGGTCTGAAAGAAGCCCTCATCGAAAGCTCCGCATGGATTAGCGTCGCCCTGCTTTTCAATCTTTGGGTTTACTTCGACCGCGGCCCTCAAGCCGGCACGGAATTCCTCACCGCCTACTTGGTGGAAAAATCGCTGAGCATCGACAATATCTTCGTCTTCCTCCTGATTTTCCGAGCCTTCAAAATCCCGTCCCCCTCTCAACATCGCGTCCTCTACTACGGCATAGCCGGCGCTCTCATCTTGAGAGCCGTTTTCGTTCTCGCAGGCATCACGCTCCTCCGGAGATTTCATCCCATCGTTTATTTTTTTGGCGCTATTCTCTTTTTCACCGGCCTCCGAATGCTTTTTTCCCAAAAACGCGAACTCCACCCCGAAAATACTTGGCTGGTCCGCATCACAAGACGATTTTTCCCGGTCGTGAATGAATTCGAAGGCCAGAAATTCCTGATCCACAAGAACAGAAAATGGAGTGCCACTCCTTTGCTTCTCGCGCTAGTCGCCCTGGAAGCCATGGACATCATATTCGCCGTGGACTCCGTCCCCGCCGTACTGGCTATCACTCGCGACACCTTCATCGTTTATTCCTCCAACGTCTTCGCCGTCCTCGGCCTCCGCGCCCTTTATTTCGCCCTCGCCGACATCCTTCCCCGCTTCCGTTTCCTCCACCAAGGCCTCGCCGCCATCATTATTTTTGTCGGGACAAAAATGGTCTTCAGCGATCACTTCCCCATCCCCTCGGTAATTTCCCTGGCAGTCATAGCCGCAATACTGGCCGCCACAATCGCCGCCTCCCTCCTCTTCCCTCGCATGCCTGCCACTCACACCTGATCGTAAGCGTTACCTACCTAGGGTTGGCGTACCATTGACTGCACTTCTCGCGCGCTTGATCCTTTAAGTTCCAGCTCAAACGCCGTTTTTGAGGGAGGGGGAGATCGGGCTCGTGCCAGCAGATAGAGTCGTCCCTCCAAATCTTCGAATCAAACTCCCTGGGAACTTGTTGATGTTCGTCGAACAGCGAAGTTTTTGGACTATATTCGGAATTGCGCTTTCCGCTTTCCTACTCTACGGACCGGTCGTGGGAAGGCCCGATCACAACGTTTATCGCTATCTTCTCGGCCCGCTGCTGTGCCCCGCCATGGGTGCAATTTATTTTCTTCTTTGGCCGTTTAACCCTTACAAAAGTTCGGATGCTCGTACGGATGGCCTGTTCGATTATGACGAGTCCGATAAAGACGCAAAACAACTTGTCGAGGTGTTTCGATCCAAAGATGCTCAGAAGTTTGTCCGAATATCTGCGATTAAATTATCTGGCACTCTGTTTTTTCTAATGCTCGTTGCCATGCTTGCCTTGCGGCACTCGCTGAACTGGTCTTTCCCCTCTCCGTGGCTGGGTCCGGGGTTAATCGGCGGCTGTATCGGATCATTCATTGCTACAGGGTCCGAATACCTAAGCTGGGGAGTTAGGACCTGGTCTAAACACAGCGTCTTAAGTAATTGCGCATAGTCGACGCAAGGTCTCGTTTCCGTTGGCCCAATATCCGAACTGTGTTTCCACGGCAGCGACGACTTCCTCCAGCGCAGGAAAGTATCGGTTGTGGATGCATTGGCGACGCGTGAGTTTCCAAACGCGTTCGATCGGATTCAGTTCAGGACTGTAGGGCGGCAGGTAGTCCAACATGAAATCCTTCCTATGGTCGTCTCGCCATTCTTTGTGAAGCCGGGCGTGATGGTATCTGGCGTTGTCCGTAATGACCACGACGGAACGGCCGGCCCTGGTACTGGTGTGGCGTAACATCTTCAGGAAGGCAAAGAAGGTCATCGCGTTGAATTTGCCCGTCTCCCGAGAAAACCGAAACTTGCCATCTCGCAACCGCACCGCACCAAAGTATCCTACGCTGCGGCGCGTCGGATGATGCAGCAGTACGGGGTCCTTGGTTTCCGGTGGCACCCACATGCGACACCGGGAGCCGTGCTGCTGAAAGTGCACTTCATCGGTGGCCCAGAGGTCCACTTCGTCATTGTCCATTAGCGCTTGTAGTTTTTTTTATGCGCCTTCTGCCGTTCGGGATCGGCTGGGGCGATCGCGGGACGTGGTTTGCGCAGTCGAAAACCCAACCTCCGGAACAGACGCTGGCATTGTCGCACGCCCAAGGCGATCCCGTACTGCCGCTCGATCCAGGCCGCCAACGTTTTGCCGTCCCATACATTCCCACCCAAGCCGATCTCTCGTGGCATCCGGCGAAGAGCAGCATTGATCCCTCGCATATGCTTTTCGCTCAGGCGTCCCGGCCGCCCGGATCGGTCGCCCTCACGCAGTGCCGCTAGACCTTGCTTTTCGAACCCGCGAATCCAATACTCGACCGTTCTCGGTGCATCACCTAACAGCGCCGCCACTTCTGGACAGGTCATACCGTGGGCCACCAGCAGTAGACCGTGAAGCCGGTGGTCATAGCGTGATTCTTCACTTCGTCGAATTTCATCTTGCAATCCCAGAATGATGGTCTCGGAATCTGCAACAGTGAGTGGTTTCATTCCACCAGGAAATCACAGATCCTTCACATACGCAATTACTTATGACGCTGTGTTTAGTTCGGACACCGCTTCCATTTCGTTCTCCGAAAACGCTCGAGTTCCCGCCTCACGTTGATCAAGCGCCTCCCGAGTGACGTCGAAATAACCTTCGACAGCGCCTGCGCAGCGAACGTTCGATTGCAAACAATAAGTCGCTACCTATTTTACGTCCGTCTGCGTCTACAGGTCACCTAGGCTGGCTGAACCAGCCACAAATATGATATTTCTGTCCGCGTCCGCTTGCTGAGGTGCGACCATGCAAACGCTTCTTCAAGATCTGCGTTACGGCCTTCGCATGCTGGCGAAATCCCCGGTTTTCACCGCGATCGCCGTTCTCACGCTAGCTCTCGGTATTGGCGCCAACACCGCAATTTTCAGCCTCATTGACGCGGTCATGCTGCGCTCCCTCCCCGTCAACAATCCGTCGCAACTAGTAGTCCTCCGATGGAGCGCGCACAAAGCCCCCAAGGTTCACGGCTACCTGACCTCCGGCGACTGTGCCACCGATTTGCGTTTCGGCGCCTCGAATCCGTCAGGCTGCTCGTTTTCCGAGCCTGTGTTTCGCGAGATCGAAAAGGCAAACGTCTTTTCCGGAGCCGCCGCTTTCTCCAACACTGGCCGCCTCGATCTAACCGGCAATGGTCCCGCCAGCGTCATCAACGGCCAGGTCGTCTCCGGTGATTTTTTCCACGCGCTGGGCGTGAAGTCTTCCCTCGGCCGCGTGCTTCAGTCCAGTGACGATCAGCCATCCGCAGCCCCTGTCGCCGTGCTCAACTACGGTTACTGGCAAAGCGCATTCGGCGGCTCGCGCGATGTAATTGGCCGCACGATTCAGTTGAACGACACCCCTTTCACCATCGTCGGCGTTGCTGAACAGCGCTTCACAGGAATTACTCCCGGAAGCGATTACGATATTTGGCTCCCCCTCGCTGACACACAACAAATCACCAATCCCGCGCGTTGGGATAATCGCCAGAGCAATGTCGCGTTCTGGTGGCTCACCATCGTTGGCCGGCTGAAGCAAGAAACCCCGGCGCCTCAAGCGCAAGCGACGCTCAGCGGAATTTTCCGCAACGAAATGATTCACGGCGCTGTGCCGCTGTTTGATGCCGGACTCGAGACGACTCCTCCCCACGGCTCAATTCCGATAGGCGCTGGGCCAGTTCCGATCGGCACGGGCCCGGCACCCGCCGACCCGTCTGCCGGTCCAAACATGGCGTTCAAGGCGATGCCTCTGCCCCCCGGGACGAAACCGCTGAGGACTATACAGCCGCCAACCTCGTCGCCAAATTCTGCAAAGGGCCAAACGCTGAACACCCCTCCAGCCGAAGCCGAGGTACGCACCTTATCCACGCCAGCCGACGAACCAACCCTCACTCTCGTGCCCGCGCACTCTGGATTGAACGGCGCAAGCAGCCGCTACACTCAGCCGCTCTACGTCCTCATGCTCGCGGTAGGAATTATTTTGCTGATCGCTTGCGCCAACGTCGCCGGACTGATGCTTGCGCGCTCCGCAGCCCGACGAAAAGAAATGGCCGTGCGTTTGGCGCTGGGCGCAGGCCGCTCGCGCATCATCGGTCAACTCCTCACCGAAAGCCTGATGCTCTCGGCAGTGGGCGGCGCGTTGGGAATTTTCGTCGCTTACTGGGGCGCACACATCATCGTGTCATTCGTATCCAACAATCAAACTCGCGCGCTCGGATTCGCTGCCGGCCTGGACACGCGCGTCCTAGGCTTCACCGCCGTGATTTCTTTTCTCACCGCAATTGTTTTCGGCATGGCTCCCGCTGTTCGCAGCGCACACATTGATTTAACTCCAACTCTGAAGGAAGGCTTCGGCGTCTCGGCCAGCGTAGCCCAAGACCGGGGCCGATGGTTCAGTGTTGGCAACGTGCTCGTCGTAGCGCAAGTAGCTCTCGCGATCGTCGTGCTCGTCGGAGCAGGATTGCTCGTCCGCACACTCCGCAATTTGCGGAGCATCGACGTCGGCTTCGATTCGCACAACCTGGTCGTTTTTGAAATCGACCCAGCCATCGCCGGTTATAAAGAAACGCAAATCGATAGCTTTTATCGCGATCTTCAAGGCCGCCTTTCTGAAACGCCGGGCGTGAAGTTAGTAAGTTTTTCCTCAGTTCCGCTCCTCAGCGGCGCCCTGATGATCACCGGTTTCCACTGGCCCGGAACGCCTGAAGATCGCGAATCCGAAGCGAATCTCTTGCCCGTCGGTCCCGATTTCTTTCGCACCATGCAAATCCCGCTCTATGGAGGCCGCGGTTTCACTACCTCCGATTACGCTATCTCATCCTCGAATCATGGCCACGATTCCAGTTCGGCTCCCACACCTACAATCGTCAATCAAGCTTTCGTCGCGAAATATCTCGGTAAAGAAAATCCATTGGGAAAACAGTTTGGACAATCGGCCGGCGGAGAAAACGGCGAACCCAAAAGTTCGGGCTACGAAATCGTCGGAGTGGTTCGCGACGCCAAGTACAGCGCATTGCGCCAGGAAATCACCGCCACCATGTACGTTCCGCAAAGCGGCATGCCCGCATCCTTCGAGGTGCGCACCGCGGCCGACCCGCAAGCCCTGCTAACTGCGATTCGTCGCGTAGTCGCTGACCTAAACGCAAACATCCCCATCTTTCACATCACCACCGAATCCGAGCAGATCGACCGGCTGCTATTTCAGGAGCGACTCATCGCGCGCCTTTCGGCCTTCTTCGGATTGCTGGCGCTCGTGCTCGCCTGCGTAGGCCTTTACGGCCTGCTGTCCTACGAAGTCTCGCGCCGCACGCGCGAAATCGGCATCCGCATGGCCTTAGGAGCGCAAGAGCGCGACGTCCTGAGCCTGGTCGTGAAACAGGGCCTCACGCTAGCCTTCGTCGGCGCAGCAGTAGGTGTCGCCGTAGCGTTAGCCGTCACCCGTTACCTCACCGCAATGCTCTACGGAGTCCACGCCAACGATCCGCTAACGATCGCCGCCGTCGCCGCCCTGTTGTGCCTGGTCGCCCTAGCCGCCTGCTACATCCCGGCACGCCGCGCCACCCGCGTCGACCCCCTTGTTGCCTTACGCTACGAATAGCGCGCGCACTTCGCCACACGCGTACCAGCCTACCCACCATGGCGCACTTCCGAAATGCACCGGGGTCGCGGTCACCAAGCATCAGCGCCGGAGGCGCAACACAAGTTAGCCCGGTGCGTAAGCGCCGGGTAACCAACCACAACGCGTCTGGGCGCCGTAGGTACGACACAACCCCTCAACTGTTGCCTCTGCCGGGCATGATCGTTGTCGCTAAAATTGTCATCACGAGCGGAGTCCCGCGCGTTTCTGCTTTTCCCCTTGGTTTTCAGCGGCGCGGGACGCAGTTCGAGGGATCTGCTCTTGGCGTTTTTTGATTTTGATCCTTAGCCTTGACGTCTGCACACAGCACACCGGTCCTTGAATTCCGCAAAACGAAGTGCTAGCGTTTTGTGTGATTAAAATAGAACGGCTTCGAGCCAGCGACAGAGACGAAAGGAACCAGCCCTTTTCCCTGCCTCAGCTCCTAACCGAAGTTATCGCTGGAATCCTTCCCCAACTCGCAAAATCCAATCACCAAAATTCAAAAATAGAGCCCGATAAACGTATCAAAAACCTCAAAAAAATCGAAATTTCTACCCGGTTCTGCACAAAATGTAGAAAGCGACGTAACTCACTGAAAACAATCATCGAACAATTCTCTACCCAGGACCACGACCACATACATCGAGCACCAGAAAATGCGTAAGACAAAACCCGGTCATCGGCAACCCAACTCGACTCGCACAGCCTCGAAGCGTGGCGCTGCCGTTATACCGACGAACGTCAACGAAGCCGAGCTTACCGCAGAAGGCGGACCGGTCAGGCTCACCAACCTGCAAAAAATCTTCTGGCCCCGGCTAAAACTCACCAAGCGCGACCTCCTACAGTATTATCTTGACGTCTCCCCCTGGCTCCTCCCTCATCTGAAAAACCGCGCCATGGTAATGAAGCGCTATCCCAACGGAATCTCTGGCGAATTTTTCTTCATGAAACGCGCGCCCTCGCCGCGTCCTCCATCCATTTCGGTCTGTTCCATCGAACATCATTCAGGCAACGTGATCGACTTCCCGATGATCAACCATCTCTCTTCCCTTCTCTGGGTCGTGAATCTCGGATGCGTCGATTTAAATCCCTGGTACGCGCGCTGCGACGATGTGGATCGCCCCGACTACCTCCATTTCGATTTGGACCCCACCAAAGACGCCACCTTCGACCAGGTCCTCGAAACGGCTCTGATCGTCCGCGAGGCCCTAGCCTCACTAAAAATAAAAAGTTACGCAAAAACTACCGGCTCGCGCGGCATTCACGTGTACGTTCCCATCGTGCGCGGCCCGTCGCAGAAACAGGTGTGGGCTTTCGCCAAAGATTTCTCAAAAGAGATTGCCCTGCGCAATCCAAAAATCATCACCGCCGAATATCGCATCGCCAAGCGTCCCGCCAAGCGCGTCCTCGCCGACTACAATCAAAATGCCTGGAACAGAACGCTCGCCTCGGTTTATTCCGTGCGGCCCAAACCCGAAGCCACGGTTTCCACACCGCTGACTTGGGAAGAAGTAGAACGCGGGGTCCGCATGGCGGATTTCACCATGCTGAACGTCCCGCAACGCCTGCGCAAAATCGGAGACCTATGGAAGCCTCTGCTCTCCGAGCGCGGCAGAGTGAATCTTGGAAAATTCCTATGACCTTGCCGCTGACTAAAAAATATTCGCCCATGGAAGCGCTCCCTGCCGCCGAACTACCAACCGGTCCCGAATGGCAATATGAACCCAAATGGGATGGCTTCCGCTGCCTCACCTTCCGCGACGGAGCCCGGATTGACCTTCAATCAAAATCCGGCAAGCCTCTCACCAGATATTTTCCAGACCTCGTCGTCGCGTTGAAAAAGTTGAAAGCCAAGAAATTTGTTTTCGACGGCGAAATCGTGATTCCCATCGACGGCGATCTTTCTTTTGACGATTTGCTGCAGCGCATCCATCCCGCCGCCAGCCGCGTCCTGAAATTGAGCCAGGAAACACCCTGCGTCTTCATCGTCTTCGATTTGTTGGTTGACAAAAAAGGACGTTCGCTCGTGAAGTGGCCCCTTCGCGACCGCCGCAAAGCCTTGGAAGCCTTCGCAAAAAAGTATTTAGACGAAGACGGCACCGTCCGCCTGTCGCCCATAACCCGTGACATCGCCGTCGCCCGCAAATGGTTCCACATGGGCGTAGGCCTCGACGGCATCATGGCCAAACGCGGCGACTTGCCGTATCAAACCGGGGAACGCACCGGCATGCAGAAAATCAAAACGCAACGAACAGCCGATTGCGTGGTCGGCGGATTTCGTTACTTGGAAAAAAAGCCGTTGGTCGGCTCTCTGCTTCTCGGTCTCTACAACGACGAAGGCAAACTAGACCACGTAGGATTCTGCTCTTCCATCCACGACCAAGATCGTCCCGCGCTGACGAACAAACTCGAAAAAATGATCAAGCCCCCCGGCTTCACAGGCAAAGCTCCCGGTGGACTTAGCCGCTGGAGCACAAAACATTCCACGGAATGGCAGCCTCTGGACAACAAACTCGTCGCCGAGGTCCAATTCGATCACTTCACCGGTGGACGCTTCCGCCACGGCACCAGATTCCTCCGCTGGCGCCCCGAAAAATCCCCGCGCTCCTGCACCATGAAGCAGGTACAACGCGAAAACCGCTCCGCCCTGGGCCTGCTTTAAGCCGCAGGGAAAATATGGAATAAAATCTAGATCATGCGAGTGAGATTTGAATTGCAAAATCTCAAATGAATGTCCGTGTGCAAGACGAAGTAATCCGAGTGAGGTTTCGCGCGAGGTTAGGTAATCGGAGTGATTCGGTGCAGGATATAAAGTAATCCGCGCGAGTTTACTTGAGAGACGAAACCGTCGCGAACATGGGAACTCAAGCGTGGCGCGGAGCAGCTTCAAGCGATTCCGCCACACTCGTCAGAGCGCCTTCCAACACACTTAAGCCCTCGTCGAACTGCTCGTCCGTAGTTACGAGCGGCATGAGCAGCCGAACAACATTCCCGTAGGTGCCCGCGGAAATCAGAATCAGCCCGTGCTCGAGGCAATATCGGAGTACTCGCTCCGTTTCTTCTTTCGCCGGCTCGCGATTCGTTCCCGGCCGAACAAGCTCCAAAGCCCGCATCGCGCCGAGTCCGCGGACGTCCCCAATCAGCGGCCACCGCTTCTTCCACTCTTTTGCGCGCGCATCAAACCTCTGTCCCAGCTTTTCGGCGCGGGCCGGAAGATTTTCGCGCTCCATCGTCTCAATCACCGCAAGCGCCGCCGCGCAAGCCAGCGGGTTTCCTCCGTAAGTCCCACCCAGCGCGCCCAGTCCAGGCGTATCCATAATCTCCGCGCGGCCAGTCACTGCAGCAAGCGGCATGCCATCCGCAATCGATTTCGCGCTGACCAAAATGTCCGGCGTGATCCCGTACCGCTCGCACGCGAACATCGCCCCCGTGCGGCCGAAGCCCGACTGCACTTCGTCAGCGATGAACAGAATCTCGTGGCGCCTGCAGATGTCCGCGATGATGCTGAAAAATTCTGCGGGCGGCGCGACAAACCCGCCTTCACCGAGAACCGGCTCTACGACCACAGCCGCCACGGACTCCGCAGCCACCATGCGTTTGAATGTATCTTCCAGATGGTGCGCGCAGAAAACTCCGCACGAAGGATATTGCAGCGAGTACGAGCACCGGTAGCAATAAGCATAGGGAATGCGATAAATGTCGGTGGCAAACGGCTCGAACCCCGATTTGTACGGATGCGTCTTGCTCGTCAGCGACATGGTGAGCATGGTCCGCCCGTGGAACGCGTCCTCGAAACAAACGATCGCCGGACGATGTGTGTAAGCCCGTGCGATTTTCACCGCATTCTCGATAGCTTCCGCGCCGCTGTTCACCAGAATTGTTTTCTTGGGAAATTTCCCGGGAGCCAGGGAATTCAGTTTCTCGGCAAGCTCGACATATTTCCCGTATGGCGCCACGCTAAAGCAGGTGTGCACAAACGCGTCGAGCTGCTTACGAATTGCTTCCACAACGCTGGGCGCTCGGTGTCCAACGTTGACCACGCCAATACCACCCGCGAAATCGATAAATTTATTTCCGTCCACGTCTTCAAGGAGGCTGCCTTCGGCGCGCGCTGCAAAAATCGGCGTCGCGTGTCCAACACCCCGCGCCACGGCCGCTTGCCGTCGTCGCATCCATTCCTGCGATTTGGGACCCGGTATCGGTGTGCGCAATTGAATTGTGGTCATGTCAGTACCATCCGATCGGTTGTTCGTTCAGGTTTATGTGAACTTGTTTGGTCTCGAGATATTCTTCAATTCCCCAAGGCCCTAGTTCGCGCCCAAATCCGGACTGCTTGTATCCGCCCCAGGGCGCTTCCACATAAGTTGGCTGCATGTGGTTCACCCAAACAATTCCTGCGCGCAACGCTTTCACCATGCGGAACGCCTTGAAAATATCGCGCGACCACACAGCCGCGGCCAAGCCATACGGCGTAGCATTTGCAATGCGCAATGCTTCCGCCTCATCCGCAAACGGAATAACAGCCGCAACCGGGCCAAAGATTTCTTCCTGTGCGATGCGCGCGGAGTTGTCCACGTCGTAAAAAATCGTGGGCTCAACATAGTAGCCCCGCTTGAAAGATGCAGAGCGCCCTCCGCCCGCCGCAACCTTCCCTTCTTTTTTCCCAAGCTCCTGATACGAGCGCACACGGTCGAATTGATCTTTGCTCACCAGTGGCCCCATCTTCGTTTCGCGCTCCAGTGGCGGACCCAGCCGAATTGTTTTCGCCTTGGCGCTCATGGCTTCGACGAATTTCGGGTAGATGGACTTTTCCACCAGGATGCGGCTCCCCGCGGAGCACACTTCTCCTTGATTGATGAACACGCCAAAAAGCGCTCCATCGATCGCCGATTCAAAATCGGCATCGGCGAAAAATATGTTCGGCGATTTGCCGCCGAGTTCCAGCGTGACGCGCTTCACCGTGTCAGCGGCCGCCCTCATGATGGCTTTGCCAACTTCGGCGCTGCCAGTGAATGCAACTTTGTTCACCTCGGGATGTTTTACCAGCGGCGCGCCGCAAGTTTCTCCGAAGCCGGTAATGATGTTCACCACACCGGGCGGCAATCCCGCGTCGCTAAGATAACTTGCAAATTCCAGCGCGGTGAGCGGCGTCTGCTCGGCAGGCTTCAAAACGCAGGTGCACCCCGCAGCGATCGCCGGAGCCAGCTTCCATGCGGCCATCAACAGCGGATAGTTCCACGGAATAATTTGCGCTGCCACTCCGATAGGCTCGCGCAGCGAAAGGCTCAGCGCATTGTCCGGCACCGGATTCACGTGGCCCAGAATTTTAGTAGCCATTCCTCCGTAGTATTCGAAGCAGGTCGCGGCGTCATTGATGTCGTACTCAGCTTCCACGATCGGCTTGCCGGAATTGCGCGCTTCCAATTCGGCCAGGTGCGGCGCTTGTTTGCGAATGCGTTCGGCGAGTTTGAAAAGAATGCGGCCGCGATCTTGCGCTGTAGTCTGCGGCCACGCTCCGGAATCGAAAGCGGCTTTCGCCGCGGCGACAGCGCGGTTCACGTCCGTTTCATTCGCTTCCGGAACTTCCGCCATCACCTCCTCCGTGGATGGATCTACCACAGGAAAATATTTTTTGCTCGCGCTCTCGACAAATTCCCCGTTGATATACATCTGATACTTGCGAGGACTTGGTCTTGCTTCACTTGCCATAATCGTCTCCACAAATCGATCGTCGAATAAGATTGCTAGATTCTGTCCGCCACCTATGCCGCCGCTTTTCCACGGCCATACACAAAGAAAAAGAATACCGCCAGACCAATAAACAAAGCCGTGCCTCCGAACATCCAAGCTTCGTAGGACAAAACTGAACTGATCTGTTGCGCAGGCGAGAAGGCGAAAATCATACCCAAAATCGTCATCAACAACCCGCTCGTACCCGATAGCCAAAGCACAGTTTTGCTGTAGTGTCCTTTTTCCCACAGCGGATCGGCCGCAATCTTCAGCAGCGCCGCAAACATATAAAGAAACGGAAGCAACTGCAGCACGACCGCCAGAGACAGCAGCCGCTGAAAAGTCTCCTGAACGCCGGAGCCCAGAAAACTGATCAGCACCAAAATAGTGGACACAACAAAGTGAACGATCAGCGCGGCGTACGGCGTGCCATAGCGCGGATGAACTTTTCCCAGCCAGCTCGGCAAGTACGAATCGAGTCCCGCGACAAACGGAATGCGCGCCGAGCCCGCGAGCCACGCGGAGCCAATTCCCGCGATTGAAATACTGAGCATGAACGCGAACGGTGCAACAATCCACGCGACACCGACTTTTTGCGCCATGTGACTCACAGCCTGCACGATTCCCTGCAAAACGTTAATTTCGTTTTTGCTCACGGCGACCAACAGCGTCAGAGTCGTCGCGATGTAAAGCAGTCCCGAGATCACTCCGCCCCAAACCACCGCGCCCGGCAACGTCCGCTCCGGGTCTTTGATCTCGTCGCCCATAACGGAAGCAAGTTCAAGACCCACGAGCCCAAAACAAATCACCCCGAAGGAATTCAGCAAGAACCGCGGATTCGCCGGAATACGAAAATCCTCCGCGCTAACAGTGGTTCCATATCGCAGCCAAACGACCACGCCCAAGCCCACCAGCACAGCCGCAGCGATCACCGTTCCGATGCTGCCCAAGTTGTTAATCCATTTTCCGACGCCAAGCCCCACAATATTCAGCACAACTAGAATCGCAAGCAGCCCCAGCGACGCCGACACCGCAAACATTTTGTTGTCCGCCAGATACTGATGGCTCGGAAAAACGAACACGGACACGCCCACGAAATACAGCATCACGGTGGGGACGTACATCATGTTGTTGGTCCAGTAGCACCAGCCCGACAAAAATCCATGGAACTCGCCGAAAACTTCCTTGGCCCAAAGATAAACGCCGCCTTCTCCGGGATATCGATGCGCCAGTTCGATCACGGCAATCCCTTGCGGCCAGAAAAACAACAGCAGCGAAATAATCCAGAGCCAAACCGTGACGCCGCCGTTTGCAGCAATACTCGGCACCACGTTGAGGTTGAAAACTGCCACTACAAAGAGCGCGACGAGATCCCAGCGCCCAAGCGCCCGTTTCAGATGCGCCGTCTCGGTTTGCGGCGAGATTAATTCTGCCAACGGCTCCTCGATGAACAAAAGACGCGCTGTTCAGAACGTTTTGCAGCAAGTGCTGGCAAACAATTCATCGGACCTAGTGCGCGCTGCTTGCGGCCGCATGCGGCTCTTTTTGAGCCTGCGCCAAATCCGGAGCAATCTCCGCGAAAACTGTGAGATGGCGATCGATGTCAGCTTCGGTATGCGCCACCGACACAGTCCACTGCTCGTCCCACCAATAAGGCTGGGCCATCACGCCGCGATTCACCATCGCAAACCAGTAATGCCGCCACAATTCGCTGTCAACCTTCAGCCAATCGCGGTAATTGCGAATGGGCTTGGGACAAAACATCAGCGAACCATTCGACCCGGCGCCAACCACATAAGCCTTTAAACCGGTTTTGTTGATTTCTTTGTTGTAGCCATCGAGCAATTTTTTATTTAAGCGATTTATGTGCTCGTAAGCTGCGGGCGTCAGCACTTCTCTGAAGGTGGCCAGTCCCGCGGCCATCGCCACGGGATTGGTGTTGTATGTTCCGCCATGAAAAACCTTATGATCGGAGATCAAACCCATGATTGCGCGCGTGGACGCGAAAGCTGCCAGCGAGAATCCACCGCCGATCGATTTTGCCAGACAAACAATGTCCGGCTTGATTCCGAAATATTCGCAGGCGCCGCCGCGAGCAAGTTTCGCCCCTGTTTTCACTTCGTCGAATATCAGGAGCGCGCCATTTTTCTTTGTGATTTCGCGAAGCGCCTGGTGATACCCCTCATCCGGCATCAGTATGCCAACGTTCATCATGATGGGTTCCACGATGACCGCCGCGATTTCTCCGGGGTATTTTGCAAAGAGGCGCTCGACTTCCGGGCAGGTCGTTGAACTGAGCCACTACAGTATTCTGCAGCGTGCCCTTCGGAATTCCTGCGCCGCCAGGAACGGAAGTTGGGAAATTGGGGTCTCCTACTTCTTCGGCTTTGGGCTTTAGCGATACAAGCACGGAATCGTGCAGGCCGTGATAACCGCCTTCTATTTTGATAATTTTGTCGCGACCAGTGGCTGCGCGCGCCAGACGCACGGCGTGCATAGTGCATTCCGTTCCGCTATTGCTGAAGCGAACCATTTCGACGGGAAATCTTTTGCAGATTTCTTCGGCCAGTTCCCATTCCATATCGTGCGGCATGCCGAACATGGTTCCGGTCTCGAGCTTTTTCTGCACGGCGCTGATTACGGCCGGATTGCAATGCCCGGCCATCAACGCGCCGAAAGCAGAGGTTGAAATCGATGTATTCATTGCTATCGATATCGTGAATGTGGCCACCCTTGCCGTCTCGAACGAAAATCGGATAAGGATCGTAAGCGCGATAATTGCTCGCGACGCCGAGCGGCAATCGCGTCTCGGCCCGTTTGTGCGCGTCGCGAGAGCGCGGCGTGCGCTTTTCGTAAGTGGCGATTTCTTTGGCGAGACCTTCGTGCATGACTTTCTCCGTACAACATCGGCCGGCTAACGGCCATGAGATTTGACGCTAAATACTCTGAGGATTTAATTTCCACTGGCGGAAGGCGAATCCGCGTTTCTTGAGCTGGTCGAAAAATGGTTGCGGCGGCACCACATTTTCCGGCGCCTGGACGCCTGTGCCGCGAATTTCGGCTCGCGCGAGCATCACAGCAGCAATCGCCGCCGGGAATCCCGTGTCACGAGCGACCGCCGAAAGTTGCGGGCGCCTGGAATAGCCCGCCCACATTTCCATGGCAGAGCCAACCCGGCGATTCTTGCTCCGGCCGGTGACGACCACCCGCAAAGCCTCCACATCGCGCGCCGTCTTCTTTGGCGCGCGTTGCTGCATCAGCGACAGAAGTACTGCGCGGGGCGTCACTTTCGTTCCGTTCACTGCTACCGCCTCGCGACTGGTAAACCCAGCTTGATCCAGATCACGAACTAGATTCACCAGGCGCGGATCGTAGTTGATCTTAAAAAATATTTCCTTCACGCCTTTGTGACGGAAACTTTCCGCAAGCGTGCCGAGTTCCGAATGAATCGAATTGCGCAAAGTGATGGAACCGATCGGCGCGCGAAATGTTCCGGGCTCCGGGTCCGAGAGCATGGGCTTTTCCACATGGCGGCCGCGTTCGAACACTATGGGCGGCATGGTCAACTCATCCAATATCGTAGCAATCGAAAAGGTATAAGCGATAGGGCTGTCGTAATGCTGCTCGTCAGCGCCCGCGTTATAAACGCGAATCGCGTCCACTCTCTCTAGCGGATCAGCCAGCGCGCGCGCCATGACGTTTGTAATCCCGGGCGCGCCTCCCATTCCTGGAATTGCAATGCGTCCGATTCGGCGGAAATCTTTGCCCAGCACAAATTGCTTGCGCGTCATGTGATACAAGCCGCCGAGGTCCATATAATTCACGCGGGCGGCGAGCGCGGCGCGCATCACGTCGAGATTCCAATTGTATTGTGTGCAATTCAACAAAACATCGTAACCGCGTGCCAATTTTGCTAGATGTTGCGTTTCGCGCACGTCCGCAAAATGAGCGCGAGCTTTGCCATGGCCGAACGTGCGCGCGACTTCGTGGGCACGTTCGCGATCGAAGTCCGCCACGGCAATGGCATTCACATCACGTGCGCGGCCCAGGTCATAAACAACCGCGCGCCCCATCATCCCGGCGCCCAAAACAAATATTTTCACGATGTTTCCCGCACCCGCATACGGTTGCCTAACCTGCCTCTACGCAACAAAGCGAGAGCGCCGCTAGCCGCGGACACCCTCGCTCTGCCTGAACCTGCCAGATCTCCTAAAACAGGAACTTCAAACCAAACTGAATGACGCGCGGGCCTTCCCTGGTCTTCAATATTTCTCCAAATGTTGAATCCGAAAAGTTTCCATCAGGATTGTTGAGCTGCGTGTGATTCCATGCATTGTAAAATTCCGCGCGAAACTCCGTGTTCCATCTCTCGTTGATAGGAGTTTTCTTCGAAAACACCAAATCGGTGTCGTTTAGCGGCGGCCCGCAGCAGAGCGAGTGAGGAAGGTTACCGAAGGCTCCCGGCGCAGGATCGGTGATGTTACCCGTAAAATAAAGATGACTCGGATTTGAACTGGACCTAGCATTCAGGAATTGGATCGGACCAGTGATTTGTGGTGTATTGGCGTCTTCAAAGTTGAAGCTGCTCTCCAATTCCAAATCATCCTGCGTCTGGACACGAATCGGAAATCCGCTCTGATACGTGATAATCGCCGACACTCCCCAACCGTCCAAAGCTTTGCCCTTGAATCCATCATACTGGGGAACAGGTAGCTCCCAGACAGGGCTGAACACGAAACGATTTTTCGCGTCGAGGAGTGACAATCCCCGAGTCGCGGCGAAATTCACCGGATTGAGTTCGTTTTCAAACGAGGCACCTTGGTCAATGGCTTTGCTGAAAGTGTAGGAAGCCTGGAACAGCAAGCCGTGCGAATAGCTCTTTTCCACCGAAATTTGCAGTCCGTTGTAATTGGAATTTGCGATTGTGCCTTCCGCGAAAATGTTGCTGAATACCGGAACGCCGTCCGCCGGACAACCCGCTCCACTCAGTGGCTGGCAATTGGGTGAGGAAAAAGGCCGCGTGCCGACAAGCGTGATCCCGCCAACAGGAGCAGGACCGGCCGGAACACATCCCGGATTTCCGCCTGGCGTGCCAGTGTAGGGCAATACTAAACCGCTGCAATTAATTGAGGGAACGTGAAAAGGTTCCGGTGGCAAATTCGATATGCCCGCGGGAATCATCGTTCCGCCAGGAATGAAGTACGAGCTATCCGCGCTGAACGGGCCGCAGGAGTTAAAGGAACCACCTGGGGCCGACAGGACGTTGTTCTGGTTTATGGCCGCAAGATTCATGAGACCAAGACAGGTCTGAATGTTTCCTGCATTTTCATCATGAACCGCAAGCAGGTGATGTCCTTGCGTTCCGACATAGGATACGCGAAGCACCATGGACTTCGTCAATTGGCGCTCGATCGTCAAATTGTATTGATCGGCATACTGCGTTTTCAGATGTGGATCGAATTCCCCGAACAGCAGAATTGGGCGGAAGGCCGACCAGTCCACGCAACCGTTCGGCCCGCTCGGCTGGAAGCACGGAGTGCTCGGCTTCTGATTGAAAACCGGACCGAACACATTAGGAGTCTGAGTGCCATCCTGAAGCAGATATGGAGTGTTAAAGTTTGGATTCGAAAGATCAATGCTGCCACCAAAAGGAGGTTCCGCGCTGAACTGCGCTAGCACCAGCTGCTCAATTGGATTATAGAAGATTCCGTACCCGGCTCGAATGCTGGAATTTCCCGGACCGCCAGTCAATTTCGCGAGCCAGCCCTCTGTCCATCCGGGACTCCACGCAATTCCAATGCGTGGTGCAAAGCCCTTGTAGTCGGTGGAGGTCAGTCCGCGCGGAACCCCCTTATCACCTGGGAATACCAATCCCAAAGGGAATACAGAGTTCGCTGGCCCAGTCTCGCTGCAATCCGTGCTGCCGCCGGCGGCAGCGGAGATCATTTCGGCGCTTGGATTGCTTGGATTCTTCACGTTCAAGAGGCACGGATACTGCGTAGTAGCCTGGCCTGGGCGGAATGTCTGAAGGCGGTTGCCGAGGTCGTAATACGGCGTATTCAATTCCCATCGCAAACCGTAGCTCAGCGTCAAATTGGGCTTCAGCTTATAGCTGTCCTGCACGAAAAGGTATAACGCAGAGTTCCGGTCGTTCTGTCGCTGTGCCGCACCTTGCGTGAACTCGTTGGCCGCACCGATGAAATAATCGGGATAAGCGTCGCTAAAACCTACATCGTTCGTGATAGGCTGATCACAGTTGGTCGGGTTGGTCGGGGCGCAAAGATTTGAATCGCTCAAGAACGTAAAATCGCCATTGATATTGAAATAGTAGAACTGGTTGAATTGCTGGCGACGGAAGTCTCCGCCAAACTTGACGGTGTGTTTGCCGAGGGTTTTTGTGAAATTGTCCGCGAATTGAAACGTGTTTCCCGCCTGGGGCAATTCCCCTTCAAAGTTGTTCCCTATCGTGAATCCTCCCAAGACAGTCACATAGGGAACGCCCTGCCTTCCCGGAACATTGCTCGTTATGCCTATCGGATTTGTTCCAGGGGTCGGGAACTGCCCGTTCGTCTGCGTAAAGCATGTACTTACCAGGGAGGGACCACAAGAGTCTTGTACGCTAGGGAGAATATTTAGCGGATGGTTATTTTCTTGCTGACCTTCGCGAAAGTAATTGAATCGGGCTTCGTTTACCGCCGTGGATCCGATCGTCCACGTGTGGCTCAGGTTTACCTGTTGGACCCGCGTCTTATTAAGAGCGCCGAAACCCGGAACGAGGCCGCCAGGGTACTCTAACTGAAAGTTAGAGTAAGGAACCGTGCTGTTAACGTCGTCAAAATAGTAGTAAGCGGTGAATTGCTGAGACGCGTTGATTTTGTGATCGAGGCGAATTGTGAACTGATCACCACGTTCGTTTTGATTTCCTGAAGTCGGGATCGTGCAACTGGCATTGGTACAATTGGGCCCGGTCGCGAACGGCGCTACATACTTCTGATAGAGAGCATTTGCCGTCGGATCGAAACATTGCGTGGGAATTATGTTGTTGGCGAAAACCGTCTGGAAGAGCTGTGGGGTGTTCCCGGCCGCAGCGGCCGCTAGCGCTGATTGGCCCCCGGGGGTGAGTGCTGCGGTGCAACCCGTACGCGACTCAAGGTTCTGTGCGAACGCTTGGTCCGTAATGGACCCATCGAATACAGGACCAGCAGCGAAATTCCCCGAAGCCTCTGCAGGCGTAGGAAACGTCACGTTCCCGGATGACTGCCCCTGTACCAAACGGTTTCCTTCATACGATCCGAAAATGAATGTCTTGTCCTTCTTGATGGGACCACCAAAAGTCGCACCGAACTGATTCTGTTTATAGTCCAGCAGAAAGGGATCGAAGTAGCCCTTGGAGTTAAGCGCCTGATTGCGAAGGAACTCGTAGAAATCGCCATGCAGCGCGTTCGTGCCCGATTTCGTAACCACGTTTACCACCGAGCCGGAGTTGCGCCCATATTCCGCGTCGAACGTATTGGTGATCACTCGAAACTCTTCGATTGCATCCGGCGAGGGCTCAATGGCCGGGGCGTTTATGAATATGTCGTTGCCATCGCCTCCGTTCACCATGTAATTGTTGGAGCGACCACGGCCTCCGTTCACTGACACAGCTCCTGCATTATCGCTGCCCAGAAACAAGTCCGCGCCTACCTGCGACTGCACTCCAGGCTGTAGTTGGAGAAGAGAATACGCGTTGCGTGTGGCCATCGGAAGTTCGCGTATGACGGTCTCTGTCACCACCGCGCCGAGCTGCGTGGACGTCGTTTCAACTTGCGCCGCGTTCGCCTCCACCGTGACGGTTTCCGTGGATCCGCCAAGCTGCAGGTTGACGGTGACAAGGTTCACGTGGCCGATGCTCACAACCACGTCCTTCGACACAAATTTCTTGAAGCCTTTAGCTTCGGCTGTCAGATCGTAGCTTCCTACCTCGAGTTCGGGAATATCAAAGGCGCCGTCTTTGTCCGCAGTGACGGATCGCGTTGTTTCTTTCCCGGTGAGTTTCACGGTGACTGTAGTGCCGGGAACTACCGCTCCCGTTTGGTCCAAGACTGTTCCGCGAATGGTTCCGTTGGTTTGCGCCCAGGCCGTTCTGCTCGAAAGTAACGCCACAAACACAAATAGACACACCCGTGCCCATGCTTTCGAAGTCATCGCCGCTCCTCTAGGAAAAGCTGGCGCCACCTACCCCCCGAGACGCCTCACCCAACTTTTTTCGGTTGCAGCTTTGGGAAAAACCTTACTATAATCCGCGAACCTTAGAAGAAGGCCCGCGTGTTGTCAAGGGAAAATTGAATTGACTCCGCCTCACAAGCGCTCGCCTAAAAAAGCGCGCGCCAACGGTCAGTTGCGCATTGGTGACGTTGCGCGAATTGTGGGGATTTCGCCGTCCATTCTTCGATCCTGGGAGAATCTCGGGCTGGTTTCTCCTGTCCGCACCCGCAGCCGCTATCGTATGTACACGCCCGCCGACCTTCGCATCTTGAAACGTGCGCAGTTTCTGCGCCGCGCCCGCGGAATGAACGCCCCAGCTATCGTCCATCTGCTCAAGACCCAGAAAATGTTGCCGCAAACGAGTAGCCGCCCGAAGGCAAACCCGGTCGGTCCTCGTCTGCGGCGTTTGCGACTGGAACGCAAAGCTTCGCTATCGCAAGTGGCTCGCGCGACCAATGTCTCTGTGGGATTTCTGAGCGCCCTGGAACGCAGCCAGATGACTGCCTCCGTTGCAACGCTGCGGAGGCTCGCCCGCTTTTACCGCGTAAATATTCTTTCGCTTTTTAACCCGTCCGACGCCAATCCCGGACGCGTGCGACCCGCCGATAGAAAAGTTCTGGAGGCGGGCCCCGGCGTTCGCATGGAGCTTCTCTCTTGGGGCGCCACCACCATGATGGAGCCGCACCTGTTCCGCATCGCCCCATCAGCCGGCAGCGGAGAATCCTACGCCCACGAAGGCGAGGAATTTCTTTACATCCTGCGCGGCTCGCTGGAGATCGAGTTGGACGGTGGCCAGAAGCATACGCTCGAAGAAGGTGATAGCTTTTATTTCGAAAGCAGCAACGAGCATCATTGGAAAAATCCCGGGAAGAAAGAAACGCTGGTGCTGTGGGTGAACACGCCCCCAACATTTTAAGTTGGCGATGCTCGGGATTCTTTCTCACGAGTTGCGGAGATCAAGCATGCAAGCAACTATTCTCGGCAGCGTGCTCCGGTCAAAATCCGGAGGATCGAAGGAAACGGAATTAAAGCCATGAGAAAAAGTTCGTCACTAATCTCACTTGTCGCCGCTGTTCTACTTTCTGCTGCCGCGGGCTGCTCGAAGAAAACACCCACGCTAAGCTTGCTCGTCTGGGAAGGCTACGCCGATCCGCTATTCGTGCGGCCGTTCGAGGAATCACATCACTGCAAAATCACGGCCGCCTACATGGGCACGAGCGATGAACTGGTGGCAAAGCTTCGGGGAGGCAGCGCAAGCAATTACGATGTGATTTCTCCGTCGAGCGATGTGGTCACCTCCATCGCCGCAGCTGGATTGGTCGCGCCGCTCGATCTTTCGAAACTTCCTTCCTACGCGCAGCTCTCTGCTCGGCTGCGCGATGCCCCGTTGGTCCATGTCAACGGCAAGGTTTATGGCATGCCATTCGTATGGGGCCCGAATCCCTTGCTTTACGACACCACATATTTCAAAACTCCACCGGACAGTTGGTCCGTGCTCTGGGACCCGAGCCTAAAAGGAAAAATCTCGGTGTGGGACGACCTTTCGACCATCTGCATGGCCGCGCAGGTTTTGAGCTACGACAAACCCGATCCGAGCCATCTTTACAATCTGACCGATCAGGAACTCGAAAACGTTAAGAAAAAACTCATCGAGCTGAAGCCTAACATCCGGAAAGTGTGGGCCACCGGCGGCGAGCTTACCAACCTATTTGAGAATCACGAAATTGTCGCCGGAATGGGCTGGCCTCTGATGACCAATAATCTGCGCAAGGTCGGATTCCCGATCGGTGAAACCATCCCCAAAGAAAATACCACCGGATGGATCGACCACCTGATGATCACCTCCGCAAGCGAGAATAAAGAATTGGCCACAGATTTTCTCGAATACATGATGGAAGCCAAGACGCAGAAACTTGTCGCAGACGTCACCGGTTACGATCCCGCAAATCCACAGTCTTCACAGTTTATGAGCGACGATCAGAAAAAGTCTCTGCACCTTGATAACGTCGATGAATACATGACGCACATCTATTTCTGGCAGCAGTACCCGCGTCGCGACAAGTACAACGAAATTTGGAATGAAGTGAAGGCAGCCCAGTGATTTCAAAGTTTTACGAGCATCCCGGCGCTGCTTGCAGACTATCGGCCGCCGCCCCTGCGCCATTTAACTTTGGGTGTACTTGTGGAGAGCTTTCTTGAGCGATGTTCTTGCATCGGCGTCAGACGAACGCGCTTTGTCCGGTGCGCTCCTTTTCATCCGAAAAGTAGAAAAACAATTCGCAAAGCGCCCAGTTCTCCGCGGAATTTCCCTCGAAGTCGCCTCCGGCGAATTTCTTACGATTCTCGGAGAAAGCGGTTCCGGCAAAACCACTTTGCTTCGCTTGATTGCTGGATTTGAACAATTGGATGGCGGCGAAATCTGGATGGCCGGCGAACGCCTGGATGAAATTCCCGCCTATCGACGGCAGGTAAATACCGTATTTCAAAGTTATGCGATTTTTCCGCATCTTTCCGTGTTTGAAAATGTCGCATACGGATTGCGTGCGAAAGGGGCGCCCCGCTACGAAATCCCAGCCCGCGTCGCACAAGCGCTGGCCATGGTAAAGATGAGCGAGTTTGAGGGTTCTGCTCCCTCGCGATTAAGCGGAGGACAGCAACAGCGCGTTGCCCTGGCGCGTGCGCTCGTCAATCGCCCTCGTGTCCTGCTACTGGATGAACCTCTTTCAGCGCTGGACGCTAATCTGCGTCGCCAAATGCAGATTGAGCTGAAATCCTTGCAGCGTGAAGTAGGCATCACGTTCATTTTCGTCACTCATGACCAGGAAGAAGCCATGGCGCTTTCCGATCGTATCGCGCTTTTGCGTGGCGGTAGGCTCGAACAAGTTGACGAGCCGCGCGAAATCTACGGACATCCCAAAACGGCGTACGCCGCTCAATTCATCGGACAGACAAATCTGCTGCGCGCCGAAGTTCGCGAAGGAACCGCTTCCGCAGGCCCGATCGCGTGGCTGGCCTCGGGAGCGCCTGGGCCGACTACGTTTTCTCTGCGGCCCGAGTCCATACGTCTCGCTTCGAATTCTCAACCTGCCACCGCATCGGGAGCTACGGCCCACTTTAGAGGCCAAATTAAGAATCAAACTTTTGGCGGTGCCATGGATTTGCTCGAAATCGATTGCGGCAATTCGTATGTGATACGTGCGCGCGTCCCCAGTCCAGGTTCACTGAGCGGGCCGCAACAATTCGAGTTCAACGCCAACGATGCGGTGCGCGTGCTCGAAAGCAGCGACACATAAAATATGTATTCTCGCGCCTACAAATCCGCCGTAACTATCCCGCCGCTTTTGTGGGTCACCTTCTTTCTTGTAGTGCCGTACGCAATTCTTTTCTGCTACAGTTTTTGGTCCGTTTCGTCACTTCAAACGATCGTTCCCAATTGGAACCTGCAGAATTACGCACAGCTATTTCGAAACCCACTGTATCTGACTGTCTTGCTCCGTTCGGTCAGAATTGCCGGCGCGGTAACTTTGCTGGCTCTACTGCTCGGCTATCCGCTGGCCTATTACCTTTCGTTCCACGCCGCAAAACGCAAAGATCTGCTCTACCAGCTTGTGATTATTCCGTTGTGGGCCAGTTATCTCGTGCGCGGCTACGCCTGGAAAACTATTCTAGGAAGCGACGGTGTGCTGAACGGATTTCTTCAGTATCTCCACATTACGCATCGGCCAGTTGAGTTTTTCCTCTACAGCCCTTTCGCCGTCATACTCACGCTCACACACATCTACACGCCGTTTACGTTTTTACCGATTTACGCTTCGCTCGAGCACGTGCCGCGCAACCTGGTGGAAGCGTCGCATGATCTTGGCGCGTCTCCATTCTCCACTTTTCTGCGCGTGATCCTGCCGCTCTCGCTGCCGGGAATCCTGGCGGGCGCGACGTTTGCGTTTGTCCTCACGCTAGGAGATTTTCTCGCACCGCTGCTCGTCGGCGGCCCCAGCGGCATCATGATTTCCAACATCGTGGTCAGCCTGTTCGGCGCGGCTTACAATTGGCCACTCGGTGCAGCGATTTCGTTCTGCATGCTACTTCTGGTAGTCACGCTTCTATTCGCAACCGAACGCTTGGAAAAGAGGTTTACGATTTCATGAGCGGAGCATTCAAGTCCTCGCGCCCTCCGTTTCTTGGCACTTATACGCTGCTCGTGTATCTGTTCCTGTATTTTCCCATCGTCGTTTTGGTTGTGTATTCGTTCAATGGTTACGGCGTCGGAGGATTTCCTCCGTCCGGCTGGACTCTCGACTGGTATCGCCAACTTTTCCCCGACGCGTCCCTCTGGGATGCCGTGCTCAACAGCGTGATCGTCGCGGCCGTGGCCGTCGCCATTGCGCTCGGCCTTGGTTTACCCGCAGCCTTGGCATTGGACCGCGCGCAATTCCCCGGGAAAGCCCTCTTTCGGCGTCTCGTCCTTCTCCCGTTAATTCTCCCGGGAATTATTACCGGGCTATCGTTGCTGATGCTTTTCGTTGGCGTGGGCATGAAGCTGAGCTTGCTTACTGTAATCCTGGGCCATGGCACCGCGCTGATTTCCGTCGCCACCACAGAAATTTTCGCCGGACTCCAGAAAATGGATCGCGCGCAGGAAGAAGCCTCGCTCGACTTGGGCGCAAATCATTGGAAAACATTCTGGCGCATCACGTTTCCAAACCTGCGAGTCTCGCTGATTGCCGCAGCTCTCCTAATATTCACGCTGTCTCTAGACGAAATCGCCGTCACTTTTTTCCTGATTGGGCGTGACAACACTCTACCGCTGGAAATTTGGTCGCGCCTGCGCCGCGGAATCACGCCTGAAATAAACGCAATCTCTACCCTGATCCTTTTGTTCTCCATCGCCACAATTCTTATCTGGTACCGCCTGCGCACACGCACACAACACGCCGGCGATGTCCAAACGGCGACAGCCTTGTTGCCTTCATCTCTCGAAGGAGAAAGTTAATGAGCGATAGTCGCAGGGATTTCCTGAAGTTTATCGTGGTTGGCTCCATGGCCGCTGGATGCCCGGTCGATTTATCGCTTCTCGCCGCGGAAAATTCTCCTGCGCCGCAAGTTGACGGCGACCATTACGAAATTTGCCATCAAGTGCGCGACGGCCACACATTCGCAAAGCCTCCGGTTTCTAAACGCTACGATGTCGTGATTGTCGGCGGAGGCATTAGCGGACTAAGTGCCGCTTATTTTTTGCAGGCTCACGATTTTCTGTTGCTGGAAAAAGAGGCGCACTGGGGTGGCAATGCGACAATGGAAGAGTATGAAGGCCAGCCATTCTGCACCGGTTCCGCTTTCGACTACACCGGTACCGCCAGTGATCACCTCGCGCGCGAATTAGGATTGGCTCCTCTCCCGATTAAATGTCCCGATCCGACGATCGTGAATGGCAAATGGGTGGCAGACACATGGGGCGCCGGTCTTGACGAACTTCCCTACCCCGTTTCTGTCCGCGAAAGTTTCAAAAAATTCCGAAAAGACATGCTGGTACTAGCCGCCGACAAGAATCAGAAACAGTTCGACAACACTCCGCTCTCGAAGTACTTAAAATCCTACGCACCGGAAGTAAAACTGTGGTGGGACACCTATGGTCCGTCCAATTACGGCGCGAGGTCAGAAGACACCTCGACTATGGTCGCTCTGGACGAATTAAGTGATATGGCCGGCGCAGCCGAACACGATTCGCGCATCACGCTTCCCGGCGGAAACGCTACCCTGGCGCAAAAACTCGCCCAAACTCTCCAAGCGAAATCCGCCGACAGAATGATCGCCGGCGCCACCATCGTTTCCGTAGACCCGCAGCAAACCGAAGTTCACGTCACTTACGTTCAAGACCACGCATTGCATACCGTTGCCGCAAAATTCGTAGTGCTGGCTACGCCAAAGTTCATTACCTCAAGAATCGTGTCCGGGCTTTCCGACCATCAAACGGACGCGATGAGGTCGTTCCGTTATTGCCCCTATCTCGTAATCAACATGATCTACGACAAGCCTGTTTACAGCCGCGCGTACGATACCTGGTGCCCCGGCACTACGTTTTGCGATGTGGTCGTCGCGGATTGGGTGGTGCAGAAACAGCCGGGCTACAAACAAAAGAACGATATCCTAACGTTTTACACGCCGGTATCCGAGTTACATCGTGACAAGCTTCTGCCAATCTCAGGCTGCCAAAAAATCGCCCAGAATGTTTTGCGTGATTTTCAAAAGCTTCTCCCGGAATTCTCCGCCGATCCGATCGAGGTACACGTCTATCGCAGAGGCCATCCGTTGTTTCTCTCCGCTCCCGGAATCTTCACCAAAGTAATCCCGGTGGCGAATCAGCCGCTCGAGCGTGTTGTTTTCGCCAATACAGATTCCGTGGGCCCTGAGTCTCTGGTGTATGCCGCGGTCGAAGCTTCGCGCCGCGCCGCGGATTGGACCGAAAAACGCATGGCCGGCTCAACACCAGCAGCAGCGCGTGCGGCCGCCGGCTTCTCCAGGTGATTTACAAAATAAAAAGGACACCCGGGAGAGAGAAATCGGGTGTCCTTTACTTATCTTTCCCCGCCAGAGAAAGATTGCTGCAAACTCAATAACCGAAAGTTATTGATGAGTCTTCAAATTCAAATTGTGGACTCCGGCGAAAACCGACATCCCCGTGCTCGCTGTTTGCGGCACCCACCAGGTACGCCGTTCGAAATTATATTGGCTGCGCTGCATGTGCCGCGCGAGCACGTCAAATAAAACCGGCCCCACTTGCAACGCCGCATAGATTGCCGGCGAATGTGCGAACGGCCGCATCAGCGGATCCCCTTCCACGGCACCGCGAGAAATCGCCTCGCGCGTCGAGTAAGCATCCAATGTTGCGGCGCTATGCTCCAGCACCGATAGCACCAGCCAGTTTCGTCGCCCAGGCACAGACTCCGCCGATCGAATCGCATATCGTTTCTCATTCGCTTCCGGTAAACGCATGGTCGAAAACGATTGTGAATTTTGCGCCACCAAGACGCCAGTCGAAGCCGGGTGAACGGTTTTGTCGTCCGAATAAATTGAATCCATCTTCACCGAAGCCGCCGAAGAAAGAGGACTCGATTCTCCCGGTAGTTTTTCGTGCCTATCCAAGTTTGAATTACTCGGGTCCATACGGGAGTCCACGGTTGTGGTATGCGTGCGGTCCACTGGCGCCGAAGTGTCCGTCGCCGACGCCAACAATGGCGATAGCCCGGTGGGGACCGCGGCTTGAAACTGCAATAAAAAGACGGCAACCGCCAACAACATCGCAGGGGAGCTCCTGGCCTAACTTCCCTTGTATCGAAGCACTGCCAGCACCATCGTGCGACAGCTCTAACTGGCTTATTTGCAATGTATGGCGGGCGCCCCATTTTTGCCACGCGCGAATAATGCCCTTACTTTCCAGGCCATCGGGAAAAGTGTTTCCCGGCCACATTGCGGCATGCGCACGTTTGGCTTCGAGCTTCTTTCGCCTAAACGCTTTCAGCGCTCACTAGTTTCCTGACGCAGCGAAATATGCGCGTGGCCTGACGACTCGAATCGCTGCTTTTGGAGCGTGCCCGCGCGCTTGCGCTCGACCTTGCAGGTCTTTAAGATGACTCCTACCAAGTGCGCAGGGAACGCAATCAACCGAGGGTGCAAAGGCCTTTCCATGGCTAGCGGAACAATGAGGGACCCCAAGGACTCCAAAGCTCAAAATAGCTGCCCCCGTTCAACGGAGATTTTCGAACGCGCCAAAAAAACTCTGGTTGGGGGAGTGAACAGCCCGGTCCGTGCATTCCGCGCCGTGGGTGGCACTCCGCTAGTAATTGACCATGCCAAAGGCGCGCGCCTATTCGACGTGGACGGCCGGGAGTACATCGACTTCGTGTGTTCCTGGGGCGCCTTGATCTTAGGTCACGCGCATCCCGATATTGTTGCCGCCATTTCCGATCAGGCTGCGCGCGGGACCAGCTTCGGCATGACCTCGCCTCTCGAAGTGGAACTCGGCGAAAAAATCACCAAGGCAATCCCTTCGGTAGAAATGGTTCGCTTCGTAAATTCCGGGACGGAAGCCGCCATGTCCGCTGTTCGCCTGGCCCGCGGTTTCACTCACCGCGATCTGATCGTCAAATTCGAAGGCTGCTATCACGGCCACTCCGACAGTTTCCTTTCTGAAGCGGGTTCCGGACTTGCCACGCTCGGCATCTCCGCGTCTCCCGGCGTTCCGGACGCCTTCGCCAGTCTTACGCTAAATACTCCCTACAACGATCTGCATAGCGTGGAAAATATCTTCAAACAATATTGCGGAAAGATTGCCGCCGTAATCGTAGAGCCGGTAGCCGCAAATATGGGAGTAGTCCCGCCTGCGCCCGGTTTTCTCGAAGGCCTGCGCGCCATCACCAAAAAAGAAAAATCGCTTCTGATCTTAGACGAAGTAATCACCGGCTTCCGCCTCGCCTACGGCGGCGCGCAAAGCGTTTTCAAGATCGATCCCGACCTCACGGTCCTGGGCAAAATCATCGGCGGCGGCCTCCCCGTCGCGGCCTACGGGGGCAAACGCGAAATCATGGAACACATCGCGCCGCTGGGACCCGTCTATCAGGCCGGCACATTATCCGGGAATCCACTCGCTATGCGCGCAGGACTCGCCACGCTTCCCAAGCTCGAAGTCCCGGGATTTTACGAGGACGTGAATCGCAAAACCGAGCGCCTGGCCAAAGGTTTGCGCTCCACATTGAAACAAGCAAAGCTGCACGGCGAAGTGAACGTCACCGGCTCGCTCATCACCCTGTTTTTCACCGATGGCCCAGTGCGCAACTACGCCGACGCAAGAAAATCCAACGCAGCGCGCTTCGCCACATTTTTCCAAAATATGTTGAGTCGTGGCATCTTCGTCGCGCCTTCGCAATTTGAAGCTTTGTTCATCTCCGCTGCCCACACAGACGCAGACATCGACCGCGCCATCGCCGCGGCTCACGAAAGCCTGGGGTCCCTGCAGGAACACTAGTAGGTAGGAAATTCGAGTCTACAAGTTGAAGTCTAGAAGTTTACAGTCCAGCGACTAACAGGCCTTCAGCCAGCGCGCAACATCCTTCGCGTGGTAAGTCAAGATCATTCCCGCGCCCGCTCGCTGAATTCCGGTCAGAATTTCGAGCACAACGCGCTTTTCGTCAAGCCAGCCGCGTTGCGCAGCAGCTTTCACCATCGAGTATTCACCACTCACGTTGTAAGCGGCCACCGGAACGTCAAATTTCTTGCGCACGCGCTGGATCACGTCCAAATATGGCATCGCTGGCTTCACCATAATCATGTCCGCGCCTTCTTCCAAATCGAGCGTCACTTCGCGCAAGGCCTCGCGCGCGTTTGCCGGATCCATCTGATAGCTTCGGCGGTCGCCAAACTGCGGCGAAGACTGCGCCGCTTCTCGAAACGGGCCATAAAACGCGGAGCAGTATTTCGCGGCGTACGAAAGTATCGCCACGTTCTGGAATCCATTTTCATCCAGCTTTTCGCGAATGGCTCCCACGCGTCCATCCATCATGTCCGACGGCGCCACAATGTCCGCCCCCGCCCGCGCATGCGAGAGCGCTGCATCCGCCAGTATCGCCACGCTCGGATCGTTCAACACTTCCTGGCCTTGAATCACGCCACAGTGTCCGTGGCTGGTGTATTCGCACAGACAAACGTCCGTGATCACCAGCAGGTCGAGTTTCGCCTTGCGTATCGCTTCGATCGAACGTTGAACCGCACCGTTCGCGTCATGAGCCTCTGAAGCAAGCTCATCTTTGTGTTCCGGCAGCCCAAAAAGAATTACAGCAGGAATTCCCAGTCCCGCGACTTCGCGGCACTCTTCCACAATCTGGTCCGCCGATTGTTGATAGATGCCCGGCATCGAACTCACTTCGGTGCGCACCTTCGTACCCGGGCAAGCGAACATGGGATACACCAAACCGCCCACGCTAATGCGCGTTTCGCGAACGAATCCGCGAAGCGCTTCGCTACGTCGCAGGCGTCGTGGACGATGTACGGGAAACGTCACGCTGGCCTCGCCGTCGAATGCTGCCGCTGATAATATTTCGCAATCGAATCCGCCAGCCCCGCCGCAGACGATTGGGTAGCTTCGATCTCCACGCGCACCCCCCCCTCTCGCAAAGCCCGTGCGGTTGTAGGACCAATCGCTGCGAATTGCACACGGCTCGAAAGCTCGGCAAGTTCCGCTGCGCCCAAACATTCCGAGAGAAACCGAAACGCCGAAGGACTGGCGAAGACAATCGCGTCCACTTCAGCGTCACGAATACTTTTCAGAATTTGCGGATCGAGCGAATCGGGCGCGGCCGTACGATATGTGACGATCTCCGTCACGTTGGCCCCTGCTTCGCGCAATGCCTTTGGCAAACGATCATCGGCGCGGTCACTCCTGGGTAGCAGAATCTTGCGGTCGCCGATCGCATCCCATAATTCCTGCGCAAGCGCTTCGCCGCTATGATTTTTCGAAACTGTATCCACGCGAAATCCTTCTTCTGTAGCGGCCTCCGCCGTCGCCGTGCCCACTGCCGCCACCAACGGTCGCGGCCTTTCGAAGGAAGCCACATTCAACTCCAATTCGCGAATCCGCTGGCAAAAGAATCGTACCGCATTCTGGCTGGTAAACAGAATCCAGTCGAATTCCGCGATACTTCGCAGCGCCGCATCGAGCGCTTGCGAATTTTTCACCGCAGCAAAACTCACCGTCGGCAGCAAAACAACTTCCGCACCCAGCGCTTCCAGCGAATACGCCAGTTCATGCGCCTGCTCTGTCGCGCGCGTCACCACCACGCGCTTCCTGGTCAGTGGCCTTTTATCCGCGTCCAACAGAGCGTCCCGCGAGGCGCAAAATTCTGTCTGCGCCCGCTTCAATCAAGATTTGGCCCAAGCGCAGGCCCAGTTTTTCCGCATCTTCCACGCGCCCGCGCAATTCCTTGCGAACGAATTCTTTTCCATCCGCAGAAAAAACGCACGCTTCCAGCCGCAACTCGCCGTTTTCTATTCTGGCCCATGCTCCCAGAGGGAGCTGGCAGCCACCTTCCAGTTCGCGCAACAACGCGCGCTCAGCGGTTACGGCTGCATGGCTTTCCGGATCGTCGAGCGCGGCGAGCAAGCCCAATGTTTCCCGGTCGTCCGCGCGAGTTTCAATTCCAAGCGCGCCTTGTCCTACTGCCGGCAGCATAATTTCCGGAGCAACAATTTCCGTTATTTTCTCGCTGGCCCCCAGACGATTCAAGCCCGCCGTAGCAAGAATAATCGCGTCAAATTCTCCCCTAGCCACCTTCCTTAGCCGGGTGTCCACATTGCCGCGCAAATCGAGGGCCTGAAGATCAGCACGGTAATGGAGAAGTTGTGCCTGCCTACGAAGACTGCTGGTGCCAATTCGCGCGCCAGGCTTCAGATCCTGCAGCCGGGTTCCATCGCGTGAAATCAAACAGTCACGAACGTCTTCGCGTTTTGTTATCGCCGGAAACACAAGCCCCGCAGGATTTTCTGTAGGCACATCTTTCATGCTATGGACGGCCAGGTCCGCAGTCCCCGCGAGCAACGCTTCTTCCAGTTCCTTGATGAAAATTCCTTTCGTCCCCGTCTGCTCGCTCACTTGCGCGACCGACGCAATCTGAAAATGATCGCCTGAAGTTCGAATGCGTATCAGTTCGGATTCGACTCCATGCAACTGCGCGAGACGTTCGCGAATGTGATTCGCTTGCCACAAAGCGAGTGCGCTGCCGCGCGTGGCGATGCGCAACGACTTCACTCTTTGTCCTCATCGAGGCCGAAAAGGTGTCGTAACGCTTCCAGCCCAGCCAGACGTCCGCGCATGCCGCGGCCATGCCGCACTTTATCCGACGGCTGCTCCAGTACACGCTCGATCAATTCTTCCGTGATGTGCGCGATGCGTGCGCGCTCGTCCGGCGAAAGGTCATCCCTTTCCGCCAGCTTTTCGCGAATCAATAATTCGCGCTGCTTGTGAAATTTCCCGCGAAGGTCGTCGACGATAGACCCAGCCTCCAGCGCGGCGCGCCACGCTTCAAACTTCGCGATGTGCTCGGAGATGATCGCCTCGGCACGTGGAATTTCCGCTTCGCGCGCTTTTTTGTTTTGCTCGACGATTTCGCCTAGGTCGTCGACGTTGTAGAGATAGAGGTTGTAGAGTCCAGCCGCTTCGGGAGCCACATTGCGCGGAACGGCCAGATCCACCACGAACACAGGTCGCCCGGACCGTGCGGCGATCGCGCGTTCCAAAAGTTCGCGAGTAAGAACCGGCCCCGTGGAGCTAACCGAGGTGACCAGGATGTCCGGAAGTCCCAGCACAGTCTCCAGCGATTCCCAAGCGATGGCCTCTCCGCCGACTCTTTTGGCTAGCTCCGCCGCACGATCAAGCGAGCGGTTCACAATACGCAAGCTGCCAATCCCGCGATTGCGCAGGCACTCGATCACCTGCTCGGCCACGCTCCCCGCGCCCAATATCAGCGCCGAATGCCCCTTCAAATTTCCGAACACTCGTTCAGCGAGTTTCACCCCAGCAAGCGCAACAGACATCGGCCGCGTCCCAACTTCCGTCTCGCTTCGGACGCGCTTGCCAACCTCCAGGGCGCCTTGAAAAAGGCGATTCAGCACTGGCCCAGTTGCGCCATGATCGAGCGCCTGGCTATATGCTGTGCGAAGCTGCCCCAAAATCTCCGCCTCGCCCAACATCATCGAATCCACTCCCGCAGCCACGCGAAATAGATGACGCACTGCATCCGGGCCAGTCCAGCGGTAAACGCGCCCCGCCAGATCCGCTCTGCCAACGCGATGGAAAGACCTGAAATAATCCTCCATGGCCTCAGCCGGCGTAGGATTCGCATCGCCCGGCACTCCGTACACTTCGCTGCGATTGCACGTCGAGAGCACCACCGCTTCTTCCAGAATTCCGCGGTCGCGCAATTCGTCGGCGGCTTGCAACGCTTGCTGCGGAGTAAACGTAATCCGTTCGCGCAGCTCCACAGGCGCGGTTCGATGATTGCAGCCAATCAGCGCAACCTGAATCCGAATCGCGCCAGACGGTCCCGAATTAGTTTTAATCAACGAAGCCATTAAAAGAACCGGTGAAACTTTGTCAGATACAAGTTCACAAAAGTATAGCTAAACATCACAATTACGAAATTCATGGCGCATAGCATGGCCGCGCGAGCGCCGCGCCATGTGGCGTTGCGCGAGAGCAGCAAGTAGGCAGCGTAAACCGCGACAATCGCAAAGGTGACGATTACTTTCGGATCGCCTAGCGAATAAGTGCCGCGCAGACGATGCTCCCACACGAATCCCATTGCCGCTCCAAACGCCAGTGCTACTAAACCAACGTAAACGCTGCTACGCGCCATGCGGTCCAGCACATCAAGCGCCGGAAAGCGCCAGAACGCCGCACCCAATCGCCGCGAACGCAAAACCTGATCCTGCAGCAAATAAACCAAGCTGAGTACAAAAGACAGCGCAAAAGCCGCATAGGCCCAGGTATTTAGTGTGACGTGAAATGCAAACAGAGCGCCTCGTGCGGGCGGGCGCACCGTTGGCGCTCCAGTGCTGATAAAACTCAGACTCGCGACCCACGCCACCAACAAAAGTGTTACGAAAGCGCCCACTGACCGCTGCCGATGAAATAATTCCAGCCCCAGGTAAGTGATTCCCAGAGAGCCAAGCGAAAAGGGACATCGACCCGTACAGGTCATCGTACGGGAACCGACTGGATCACAATCGACCGTTGGTAAAGCGAGAAGTATTGCACCACGATGCCACTGGCGAGAAGAAGCGTAGCCAGGCGCCCCACCCATAGGTTGGGCACGTACAAATTCCGGACGTAGCAAAGAAAGCTCGCCAGGTACAGTGCTAGGCTCAGGTAGCCCAGTTGTTGTGCCATTAAGGGTGGATGCTCCCGTTGCCTGCACAGTATACCGCCGAATCGGGCCGATTCGAGCCAGCTACCGCGATAGTAGGAAGCCGCTGCAGGCGTGCGGGTCTTTACGCCATCTGCTATCATGGCACAGAACTTATGCATCAAACGACCCGCGCCGGCCTCACCAAAAAAGAGCTTTTTCTGCGAGCTTGCCGATTTGAGCCGGTCGAGCGCGTCCCCGTATGGATTATGCGGCAAGCCGGCCGGTACTTGCCGGAGTATCAAGCCGTCCGAGCCCAGCACTCGTTCCTCGAAATCTGCAAGACTTGCGGAGTTGGCCGCCGAAGTCTCATTGCAGCCCTTTCGCGTGCTGGACGTGGACGCCATCATCGTTTTCTCTGACATTTTGATCGTGGCAGAAGCCATGGGCATGCCGCTCGACGTTCCTGACTCCGGTCCGGTCCTTTCAAATCCTGTCCGAAACGCGGAAGCGGTGCGACATCTGCGCGAATTCGATCCCGAGCGCGACACCAGATTCGTGGGAGACGCCATTCGCGCTATCCACCGCGAGGTTGGACCGGACGTGCCTGTAATCGGTTTCGCAGCCGCCCCCTGGACGCTGGCCTGTTACATGATCGAAGGCCGCACCCGTGGCGACATTTCGCAAGCCAAAGAAATGCTGCGCACGGAGCCGGCAGTCGTACGCGAACTGCTTGCGCGTATCGCGCGAGCCACCACCGCGTATTTGCAAATGCAGATCGCGGCTGGCGCCTCGGTCATCCAGCTCTTCGATACCTGGGCTGGAGAACTCACGAAACAGCAATACGAAGAATTCGAACTGCCCGCTACCCAAATGGTGCTCGAATCCCTAACGAAAACTAGCGGTAGTGACGCCGTACCGAAAATTTTGTTCGCGAAATGTTCCGGCCATTTCCTGGAAAGCTTGCCGAAATCCGGAGCGGACGTGATTAGCGTGGATTGGCAGACGGACCTTGCTGATGCGCGGCGCAAGTTTGGCCGTCGAGTAGCATTGCAAGGAAATGTTGACCCGCACATTTTGCTCGGCACCGAATCCGACATTCAACAGGCCGCGCGTGACGCTAGTTCAGAAAACGGGAGGCTTGGGCCACATTCTGAATCTAGGTCACGGAATCTTGCCGAGGACGCCTGTAGCCAACGCGAAAGCATTTGTGGAAGCAGGACAGACCACGCCGATACTGGCACCGGCACAAACCGGCAGTGCGAACTAACAATGGCCAACGACGCGACAAAATCCGCCGAAACGTCTCTCCACCCCGACGAGATGGCCCAGATTTCCGACGCTTTCCTGGAAAAATATAACCGCCCCGGCCCGCGCTACACCAGTTATCCAACCGCGCCCGTCTGGAAAGAGGATTTCGGCCCGGACGATCTGGAAAAATGTTATGCCCGCGCCGAAGAACTGGCCACTCCGCTTTCGCTGTACATGCATATCCCCTTTTGCGAAAACCTCTGCCTCTTCTGCGCCTGCACCGTTTCCATACAAAAAGACAAGAAAGTCGCCATCCCCTACCTCGACGCGCTAAAGCGCGAGATTAATCACGTCGGAACAAAAGTTTCGCGCAAACGTCCGGTCATCCAGTTTCACTGGGGAGGCGGGACACCAACGTATTTGTCCGCAGCACAAATGGAAGATCTTTTCCAATACACGCACGACCGCTTTTCTTTTGCGCCCGATGCCGAAATTGGCATCGAAGTGGACCCGCGCGTCACCAGTCGCGCTCAACTGGAATCCTTGCGCCGCCTCGGCTTCAATCGCTTGAGCATGGGCATCCAGGATTTTCAGCCAAAAGTCCAGGAAACCATCCATCGCGTCCAGCCCTATGAAATGACGCGCGACCTGATCGTCGCCGCTCGCGAAATTGGATTTCAGAGTATCAACATCGATCTGATTTACGGCCTGCCCTATCAGACCGCCGATAGCTTCCGCGCGACGATCGATCAAGCGCTAACACTTCGACCCGATCGTGTGGCCATGTTCAGCTACGCGCACGTTCCCTGGTTGAAAAAACAGCAGGGCTCGTTCGAAGCTCATTTACCGGAAGGAATGGAAAAATTCCGCATTTTCCGCGCCGGCCTCGAAAAATTCCTCAGCGCTGGATACCTTTACATCGGCATGGACCACTTTGCCCTGCCCCAGGATGAATTGTCCGTCGCGCAGCAAAATCGCACACTGCACAGAAATTTTCAGGGCTACACTACCAAAGCCGGTGCCGATTTGTACGGAATGGGCGTCAGCGCCATCAGCTCCGTCGGCGAAGCCTACGCGCAAAATCGCCGCGAAGTCCCCGCTTACGAATCCGCCGTAGGCACCCGAGGCATCGCCACCATGCGCGGCTACCGCCTTTCCCCTGACGACGTATTGCGCCGCGCAGTAATCGGCCGTCTGCTGTGCCACACCAGAATCCCCAAGCACGAAGTAGAAGCGGAATTCGGCATCAACTTCGACGAATACTTCGCGGCGGAACGGTCCCGTCTCGAAACCGCAGGTGAAGAAGGCCTCGTAGTTCTATCGCGCGACGACATTCGCGTCACGCCCCTCGGCCGAATTTTCATCCGCAACATCGCCATGACTTTCGACCGCTACCTACACGAGCAGCAAATGGATCAGCGTCCTCTCTTCTCCAAGACGCTCTAACCGAAAAACGATGCCCGGTTCCAAACACGTCATCGTCATTGGCGCGGGGATTGCGGGCCTGTCTTGCGCTCACCGTCTGAAGCAACTGGGCGCCGAAGTAACCCTGCTGGAATCCACCGACCGGCCAGGCGGCCTCATGGGTACCATTCGTAAACACGGTTTTCTCTTCGAATCCGGCCCACAAAGTTTCCAAACCACCGACCTGATTCTCAGCCTGATTCGCGAACTCGGCATCGAGGCCGACCTGCAAAAAGCCGATTCGCGCGCCCCCCGCTACATTTTGCTTCACGGCAAGCTTCAAAGGATTCCCACGTCTCCGCAAGCGATGCTTAGCAGTTCGCTGCTGGGAGTTGGCTCGCGCTGGAAGATACTTTCCGAGCCGTTCCGTAAAACTCGTCCTCCCGCCGGGGAAGAATCCGTAGCGAAATTCGCGCGCAGAAAATTCGGCGACGAAATCCTGGAGTACCTGGTCGCCCCCTTCGTTTCCGGTGTTTACGCAGGCGACCCCGAGAAGCTAAGCCTTAGAGCAGCCTTCCCCTCTGTGGATGAATGGGAACGCGAATACGGCAGCGTCCTCCGCGGCGCAAAAAAATCCCGCAAAGCCCCAGGCGCAAGTCCGTCCTCTCTCTGTTCTTTTCGCCAGGGTGTCGCGCGCCTTCCCCATGCAATTGCAGAAAAGCTCGCCAGCCGCGCGCAAACCGGAATTACCGCAAAGTCTCTAAATCGTCTGGGCCAGAATGGAAACGAAAGTTTCGAACTCCACACCGAGCGCGCCGGCGAATCAGCAACGATGCAAGCCTCCGCAATCGTGCTCGCAACGCCCGCCTACATCTCCGCTCACCTGATCGCGCCAATCTCAGAACAACTAGGCCACACGCTTTCCGGAATCGCCTACGCCCCCGTAGCAGTCGTCGCGTCCGGCTATTACCGCCAACAGGCCGCTGAGCCAATGGAAGGCTTCGGTTTTCTCGTTCCCGGCCGGGAAAAGCTGCACACTCTCGGCACAGTTTGGAATTCCTCGCTCTTCCCCGGTCGGGCACCTGACGGAGCCGTCACTATCACGAGCTTCGCGGGTGGCGCTACGAATCCAGAAATCGCAAGTGAGCCGGAAGATCAGATCGCTAAGATCATTCAAAGTGAGAACGAGCACATTTTGAAAATCGTCGGCTCCCCGGTTACCTCGGCAGTTTGGAAGTATCCGCGAGCCTTACCGCAATACAATTTAGGACACGGGCACATAGTAGAAGCCATTCGTGACGCGGAACGTCAGCTCCCCGGAATATTTTTCGCCGGAAATTATCTGGAAGGTCCTGCCGTAGGCAAGTGCATCGAAAATGGTTTTCAAACCGCGGAAGCCGTGCAGAATTGTCTAGAAACGAAAGCCTGAAGGTTTTCTCCGCCGCGAATAAACAGCGAACAACAACGAACTAAGCGTCCGACAGCGGCCTCTTGTGCCGCATGTTCAACCGCACCCGTCGCCGCTCCCCAGCCTCGCGAAACCGCCTTCGGTCGTCCTCCGTTTCCAAAATCAGCGGAGGAACCTCGTGCGGCTGACGATTCAAATCGATCGCCACAAACGTAACGTAAGCGCTGCTGGTATGTTTCCGCTCTCCAGTAAGAATATTCTCGGAAAACACTTTCACGCCCACTTCCATAGAAGTGCGGAACACCCGATTCACGCTCGATTTCAATACGATGAACTCGCCCACGCTGATCGGAAATCTAAAATCGAGGTAATCCACTGATGCCGTCACCACGTGGCTATTCGAATGGCGATGCGCAGCGAGCGCCCCCGCAATGTCGATCAAATGCATCACGCGCCCGCCCAGCATGTTCCCCAGAGAATTCACGTCATTCGGAAGCACTGCTTCGACCATTTCGGATTTCGACGCGCTCACCGGCTTCCCCGGAAGCTCGGTCGTCGCCGCTAGCTTTTCCGACTTGGTGGAGTTCGATTTGTTCAACTTCGCCATCCGCAATTTGCTCCCACTTCTCACGCGGTTGAATGCTTGGCGCGCGTCTACAAGCCCGCTATAATACGCGCATTCAAGCCATGACCCAAACACAGAAGTCTCGCCGCGAAGTCCTGGAAAAATTTGTTGCTGAAAAACCCACCGACGCATTCGCGCGCTACGGCCTCGCCCTCGAGTGCGCGAAACTCGGCGACGACGAAGCCGCTAGCGACAATTTCAAGAAGCTCCTTGAAACGAATCCCGGCTACGTCGCCGGATATTTTCAATTTGGCCAATTTTTGGCGCGAATAGGCCGACTCGAAGAAGCCCGCAAACTGCTTTCAGACGGCGTAGTCGCCGCTCAAAATGCCGGCGACATGCACGCAAGAGATGAAATGCAAGCCGCGCTCTCAGCATTGCGCTGAGCGCGCAAGGCTGTTTGTCCCACATCATGAGACCCACTCGCATTCCGCTGTTTCCTCTCGAAGTGGTGCTGTTCCCTGGCATGCCGCTCCCACTACACATTTTTGAGCAGCGTTACAGAACGATGATCGCCCGATGCCTGAGCGAAAATCTCGAGATGGGCATAATTTTGGCTGCTGAAACCGGAATCGTAAAAGTCGGTTGCACCGCTGAAATCGTGGAAAGGCTGAAGGAATATCCCGATGGCCGCACCGATATCTTGTGCGAAGGCCGCGCTCTGTTTCGCGTGGTAGAAATCCTGAATGAGAGAGAATACCAGGAGGCCGTCGCCGAATACCTGGTGCAAGACCTCCTCCCGCAGGACCCTGAAGAAGAAACGCATCTGATCGAGCGGTTTCAGGTTTGCCATGCTCTCGTTTTCGGGCAGCCTTGGATTGAGTCCAGCCGTGACGAAGAAATTTCTCTGGCTTTTCAAATGGCCGCCCGGCTTCCGCTTGAACTTGAAGCCAGGCAGACGTTGCTTGAAATCCCCGAAGAGAGCGCGCGGCGAGCTTTTCTGCTTCAGAAAATTAACGAACTTCTTCCCCAACTGGCCCAAAGGCAGCGCCTACGCCAAGTCGCTGGCGGGAATGGCCACGGCCTCCACTAGCTCCGCTAAACGAAATTATGCTCGCGCCTCGCCTTCCACTATAATGACCTCTAGCGCTGTTTTCCTGGCGCGTCTTGTTTAAGAAAAATGGGGCCTTCATGAATTCGATGCCAAAGACTCTTGGCGAACTTCGCAGAAGCAATTGGTCGGAAGAAAAAATCGCACGCCGCTCGGTGCGGCAGGAACTTCGCGAAAATCTGCTGGAGAAAATGGAAAAAGGAGAGCCGCTATTCTCCGGCCTCCACGGTTACGACGATACCGTCATCCCGCAAATCATCAACGCCATACTCTCGCGCCATCATTTCATCCTGCTGGGCTTGCGCGGACAGGCCAAGTCGCGAATCTTGCGCGGCCTATCCGGCTTCATGGATGCCCAGGTGCCGGTAATCGAAGGCTGCGAGATTCATGACAAGCCCTACACTCCGCTCTGTCGCGCTTGCCGTGAACGAATCGCCTCGGAAGGTGACTCCACGCCCATCGCATGGCTCGCTCGCGAGCATCGTTACGTGGAAAAATTGGCCACACCCGATGTGACTATCGCCGACATGATTGGCGACGTAGATCCCATCAAAGCCGCTCGCGGTGGCCGCAATCTTTCCGACGAGTTGACCATTCACTATGGCCTGCTCCCGCGCGCTAATCGCGGGATATTTGCAATCAACGAATTGCCGGACCTCTCCGGAAAAATTCAGGTGGGTCTTTTCAACATCATGCAGGAAGGCGATGTCCAGATTAAGGGATACCCCGTGCGTATGGCTCTGGACGTTCTTCTCGTTTTCACCGCCAATCCTGAAGACTACACCGCGCGCGGAAAAATCATCACCCCGCTGAAAGACCGCATCGGTTCTGAAATTCGTACGCACTACCCCGCCACGCTCGCGGAAGGCATGTCCATTACCTCTCAGGAATCGTGGACCAAGCGCGATGGAAAACGTAGCGCCGAATTGCCCGACTATATTCGCGAAGTCGTGGAAGAAATTGCATTTCAGGCTCGCGAAGACAAGCGCGTCGACCGCCGCTCGGGTGTAAGCCAGCGCCTCCCCATCAGCACACTCGAAAACGTGATGAGCAGCGCGGAACAGCGCTCCATCAGGACTCACGATTCCAAAGTTGTCGCGCGCGTTTCCGACGTGTACTCCGCCATTCCCGCCATGACCGGCAAGTTTGAGTTGGAGTACGAAGGCGAACTCCGCGGCGCCGAAAACATCGCACGCGAATTAATCCGCGCGGCCGTGGGGAAGACTTTCACAAGATATTTCACCGGAGCGAATTTTCAGCCCGTGGTGCAATGGTTCGAACTCGGCGGGGAGCTGAAAGTGCCCGCCAATGCATCCAGTGCTGAATTGATGGCGCAGCTAAAGAAAATCCAGGGACTCTTCGACAATCTCCCCGCGCTCGATGTCGGAGCGAAAGACGATCCCGCAGTCGTCACCAGCGCAGCCGAATTTATTCTCGAAGGGCTTTGGGCGCACAAACGCATCAACCGCAGCGAAGAGCGCGGTTACTTCGCTGAAGCTCGCAAGACTCCGGAGCCGCGCGATCCACGCGAGCCATCGGGACGCATGCCGCGGCGCCAGTTCAATTAGTAAGCGGCGGAATTGCCATGAAATACATTAAGTACTCAAAATACGCACGCGGCGCTGCAGACGATATCGATCTGCAGGAACTGATGAGCCGCCTCTCCGATTATCTGCTTCAAAGCGGCTTCGAGTCTCAGTACGGCATCTACGAACTCGACAACGAGCGTGCACGTGAACAAATTATGGACGATCTGCGCGAAGCCATACTTCGCGCCCTGGAAGAAGGCGACCTCGTCCCACCTGAGATGATGGAGCAAATGCTCCAGAATCCGGACTTGTCGCAGAACCAGGAACTGCGCGACTTGATCGAGCAAATCATCCAGCGCATGGAAGCGGAAGGTTACATCTCGCAGCCAAATCAGACTGCGCAAGTTACGCCACCTCCCACGCAAACTTCCGGTGGACAAGTCGGCGAGCCTCAACCTCACACAGAGGCGCGTTTTGAAATTACCGACAAAGCGCTCGATTTCCTCGGATTCAAAACGCTAAAAGACTTGCTCGCATCGTTAGGCAAGAGCAGCTTTGGACGCCACGACACGCGCGACCTCGCCACCGGCGTGGAATCCGGCGGCACATCCAAACAATACGAATTTGGCGACACGCTGAACATGGACATCAGCGGAACGCTTTTCAACGCCGTCCAGCGCAACGGCGCAAGCATTCCCATCGAGCTGGATTATCCCGACCTAATGGTTCACCAGTGCGAATATCAAAGCTCCTGCGCCACCGTTCTGCTGCTCGATTGCAGCCACAGCATGATTTTGTATGGCGAAGATCGCTTTACTCCCGCAAAACGCGTTGCACTCGCCCTTTCGCACTTGATCCGCACGCAGTATCCCGGCGATTCGCTTCACTGCGTACTGTTTCACGATAGCGCCGAAGAAATCCCCCTCGGCAAACTGGCTCGCGTTCAAGTTGGTCCTTATCACACCAACACGCGCGAAGGCTTGCGCCTGGCCCAACGAATTCTCTCGCGCCAGAAAAAAGATATGCGCCAGATCATCATGATCACCGACGGCAAGCCTTCCGCCCTCACGCTCGAAGACGGCCGCATTTACAAAAACGCCTTCGGACTCGATCCTCTGGTGGTCACGCAGACCCTCGAAGAAGTCGCCAAGTGCAAACGCGCCGGCATCCTGATCAATACTTTTATGCTCGCCAGCGACTACAGCCTGGTCCACTTCGTGCAGAAAATCACCGAGCTCTGCCGCGGCAAAGCCTATTTCACCACTCCCTACACTCTTGGCCAGTACCTGCTGATGGATTACGTCGGCAAGAAGACGCGTAACATTCATTAAACGCACTTGCCCCGCGTCTCCGATTTGGCACACGCAGCGTCCACTCGGATTGACGCCAAGAATTCCGCGGCTTAATATGACGCCGCAAAGTTCACGGAGACACACGCATGAAGATTGGCCGTCTCGCTCTGATTCTCGTTTTCTCGCTAGCCGTACTCGCCTCCGATTCTCCCGACACGCGTGAAATCACTAACCCAAAATCTCTCAGCTCGCTCGCCGCGCCCGGCGCGGCTCCCGTACCGATTGACGATCTCTTCTATACGCGCTCCGTGACCGGCGGCGCTTGGTCCCCTGACGGCAAAGAAATTGTCTTCACCACGAATTTAACCGGCCGCTTCAATCTTTGGAAAGTAAATGCAGAAGGCGGCTGGCCCGTCCAGCTCAGCCAATCCGATGACCGTCAGTACGGCGGCGCTTGGTCGCCGGATGGAAAATGGATCGTCTTTGAATCCGACAAAGGCGGCGGCGAAATCTACGATCTGTTCGCTATTCCCGGCAACGGCGGCGAAATCGTCAACCTGACCAACACCCCCGATATTTCAGAAAATACCGCGGTCTGGTCGCCCGATGGTTCCCGCATGGCCATTTCGTACAAACCGAAAACAGCTTCAGCCATCGATGTCGCCATCCTCGATTGGAAAACGCGCGAAGTTCACAACTTAACCCAGGAAAAAACCAAGGATCACGTTTGGGGTGGCACGTTCTGGAGTCCGGATGGCAAATTCATTTACGCCACTCGTTCAGACGCAGGTTTCAACGACTCGGACGTTTATCGCGTTGACGTTGCCACCAGTGCGTCCGAAAATCTCACCCCACATCAAGGTCAAAATCGCAGCAGTGTAAGTTCTGTATCGCCGGACGGTCGCACGCTGCTTATAACTTCGGACAAACCTGGTGGTTTCCCGAATGTGGCGTTCCTCGATGTCGCCACCAAACAAATTACCTGGGCCACAGATACGAAATGGGAAGCGCAGTCCGGAGATTTTTCTCCCGACGGCAAGCAATTTACTTACATCGTCAACGAAGATGGCCGCGCGGACATCTACTTGGGCGATGTTTCCACCCATCACGGCGCAAAGATTAATTTTCCCGCCGGGCTTAACTCTTACGCCGGCAATCCAAGTTCGTTTTCGCCGCAAGGCGAACGCCTTCTCGTCGATCATCAAAGTTCCACTCAGCCCGGCGACCTTTGGGTTTACGACATTTCAAAACAAGCCCCCCAACAGATCACCATCTCCGCTGTCGCAAGCTTGGCGTCTTCGAAAATTCCTCCCTCGATCTTGGTTCACTACAAAAGTTTCGACGGCAAGATCATCAGCGCCTTCGCGTGGATTCCCTACAATTTGAAACGTGACGGTTCGAATCCAGCAATCGTGCTCCCGCACGGCGGTCCCACCGGCCAGACCACCGATTATTTCAACCGCACCACCATCGCCTTGGTTTCTCGCGGCTATATTTGCATCGCTCCTAATGTTCGCGGGTCCACCGGCTATGGCATGGATTTTCAGAAGGCCAATAACAAAGACCTCGGCGGCGGAGATTTGCAGGACGAAGTGTACGCCGCGAAATTTCTGGAAGCCTCCGGCTACGCCGACCCCAAGAAAATCGGCATCACCGGCGGATCGTACGGCGGCTTCATGACCCTAATGGCCATCGGCAAGACGCCCGATATTTGGGCCGCCGCGGTCGAGGAATACGGCATCATCAATTGGCTTACCATGATGAAAAATGAAGACCCCTTCCTGCAGGAATATGAAAAATCCATTTTGGGCGATCCCGAAAAGGACCGCGCCATTTACGAAGCCGATTCACCGCTCGCCTACATTCGCAACACCAAAGCTCCTCTGCTGGTTTTGCAGGGCGATAACGATATTCGCGTGCCCAAAGAAGAAGCCGAGCAGGTGGTTGAAATCCTGAAGCAAAACGGCAAAACTGTAGATGTGCATTACTACGCGGCCGAAGGCCACGGTTTCACCAAACGTGAAAATCAGATCGATGCCATGCACCGCATGATCGATTGGTTCGACCGCTATTTGAAGAACACGCCGTCCAACTGAGATTCGATCATGAAATTGTTTGGCGATTCAAGCGAGCGTACATGAGCGTGAAGAGCCACCTACGGAGCTTTCTAGGCGGAAAAAAGTTGCGAGCTTTGCCGTCTGGAGAAATCGCTCCGCCGATTACTTTAGCCGATACCAGTGGAAAGAAACGCTCGCTCACCGAAGCGCTGCAGAACGGTCCAGTTCTCGCCGCTTTTTTCAAAGTGAGCTGCCCCACCTGCCAGTTCACCATGCCGTTCCTTTCGCGCTTGCATCAGCGTTACGGCGGCCCGAAATTCAGCATGCTGGGAATTTCGCAAGACGATGCGCGAGATACTCGTGAGTTCTGCGAAGAATACGGCCTGCAGTTCCCCGCCCTGATCGATGAGCACGGCTTCCCTGTTTCCAACGAATATGGCCTCACGAATGTCCCGACCATGTTTTGGATTAACACCGATGGCCAAATTCAGCAGACCACCGTGGGATTTTCAAAGTCCGACCTGGAAAAAATGGCAGCCCACGCCGCTCAGGTCACAGGCCAGCCTCCCGCGTCTCTCTTCAAACCCGGCGAAGTCGTTCCCGAAACCAAGCCTGGTTGAGGATCCAAAAACTAGGTTCCGGGGGAACCGACCGTTTCACAACACGAAGAAATTCGAAAATCATGCTGGACTCAAATCCAACAACGATTTCTTGTGCTTGGGGGGTTTCAACCGCTTGTCCGGGATCAGTCTCTCAGCAGGAGGCATCCCAATTCCCGCCCGTGCTCGTCGCCGCGTCTCTTTGGAAATGTTTATTCTCTTCTTCTTTTTCCGCATAAAAGTGAAGCCCGATCTGCGTCGTCGGCCTACCCTCACGCTACATCCTAATATAGCGCGGCAAGCAGGTCGCGGCCGTAAAAGAAATACTGGAGCTTATGCCTCGCTGTACCTAAAATTCTCAAAGCGACGTCAAACTCGCGAATGGCCAGCCACAGAGCTTCACCATTGACAAAATGAAGAAAGCTTTTCGCGCCGCAACCACTTCGCTTTGGCTCATCGTCCTCGTTGCCTTACTGCTGCGTGTCGGCTTTCTCTGGCAATATCAACACGACCACCCCCGGCAAGCCGTCAGCGTCGTCCCATTTTTGTTCGAGTCCGGAAACATCGCCCATTCGCTCGCCACCGGACAGGGTTTCGCTTCGCCCTTCCGCGTGGACACCGGCCCCACTGCCTGGATGCCCCCGGTTTATCCCCTGCTTCTGGCCGCCATCTTCCGAATCTTCGGACCCTACACCTTCCACTCATTCCTCGCCGCCTCTCTCGTCAATATTTTTTGCACAACACTAGCCTGCATCCCAATTTTTTTCGCAGGCAAACGCATCGCCGGCCTCAGTGTAGCTGCAGCAGCCGCATGGCTCTGGGCCATTTTCCCCAACGCAATTCTAATCCCCGTTGAAAGCATGTGGGACGCCTCCCTCACGGTCCTTTTAGTCGCCACAATATTTTGGGCCACTATCGCAATGGCCGAATCACAACGCGTGCGCGATTGGGCCGCCTATGGACTCCTCGGGGGCCTCACTGTTCTCACCAACGCCACGCTGATCGCGCTTCTCCCTCTTCTACTCGCCTGGCTTGCCTATCGCGCCCACAAACAAAATCGCAAATGCCTCGGCAACCTAGCTCTTTCGCTAGGAATCGCGGTCCTATGCTGCGTCCCCTGGACCATCCGCAACTTCAAAGTCTTCCACACCTTCGTTCCGCTTCGTTCAGGCTTAGGCCTGCAGTTGTGGCTCGGCAACAACGACAACACGCAAGACGTCTTCCGCGCCGAGCGTCACCCCATCTACGACGCCGCCGAACGCGCGCGATACGTCCAGATGGGCGAAGTCGACTACATGCACGAAAAACAATCCGAAGCCGTTCACTACATGCTCTCGCATCCCGCAAGAGAGGCGCACTTAGTCACCCGCAGAATTATTTCCTTCTGGTCTGGAGGCACTCCCACTCCGCTGAAGGATTTCCTGAACGTGGATTCAATGTGGTTTCGCTTCGTGCTTCTGTTCAACTTGCTTGCCGCGTTCGGCGCTCTCCTCGGAATCATATTTCTGATTCGCCGTCGCAGCCCCTTGTGCTTCCCCACCGCAATTTTCCCGCTAGTTTTTCCCTGGGCCTATTACTTGAGCCTTGTCTTGCCGCGCTACCGCCTCCCCATCGATCCGGTTGTGCTCCTACTCACTGCCGTCGCCCTAGAAACTTTATTCCGCGCCAAAAAATCCTTCCAGCCTCAACCACGCTCGATCTAAATTTAGATTTACGATTTACCCTCAAGACTTTTCCTCAAATCCGGTCCCATCCGCTCCCCAATCGGTTCCTCCGGATCGTCCCCCACATATTGCTGAATCACCGCTCCATCTCTTCCAATTAAAACGTAGGTCGGCAGCGCGCTAGCTCCGTACTGACGCATGATCTGATGATTTGAATCCAGCTTCTGCGTCCAGTTCATTCCGTTTTGCGACACAAAAGAGCTCCACGCCCCTTCATCTTCGTCCTCGCTGATACTCACCACCTCCACCTGATCGCTGCCATACATTGTCTGCAACTGTTTCAATCCCGGCAAAGCGTGTCGACAGGGCCCGCACCACGTTGCCCAAAAATCGAGAATCGTCACCTTGCCTCCGGACGACGCCCCTCCGCCCGGTCCCGAAAAATCCGGAGCCTTCTGCCCCGCGCTGATGGGCGCTCGCGGCATATTCTCGTCGTCAAATATTTTCACGGATTTTGCCTGGCTGCTCTTTTGCGCACGCGCCCGTCGCGCCAGTTCCCCTAGCGAGACCGTTTCATCCTGTTGCGTCCAATTATTTTGAACTACGTTCTGCGAACTTTGTACAGTTGTCGCGCTCGCCGGCTTCTGCGCAGTCTTCGTCGCAGACGCTACCGAGCCGGCGGAAGCCAGTGACACCGCTGGATCGCTAACGCTCGGCGATGCCGTCTGCCCCGCAGCAGCCCCGACAAACACCCACGCACTCGCAATCAACATGAATAAGCCAGGAAAATGCTTTCCGCGCATGACAACCTCCTGCCAAAAGCCCTTCGTCTTTTTCTAGTATGAGTGCAAGTCAGGCGGGAAAACTCACGACGGCGAATTCAGTGGCCAATTGAAGACTGTACGGACGTACAGGCGACCGCGTCCAATCAAACGCACGGGCCTACACGCCTTTTCACAGCGAACGCATTGATGCGTATTGTTGGATGAGATCGGCCACCGCCTCGGGCTGATCCTCGACCACGTAGTGCACGGCACCTCGGATTAACCCGGTCTCGACATGAGCACATCCGTTTGCGCGTAGACCCTCTGCCATCTTGGGAACCAATTGTGCAAACGGTGATCCATCTCCGGCAGCCAAGAGCAGTGGCACGTCATTTGGCCCGCGTTGTGCCGCATTGAATTGCGCATTGGCAGGAAACGCCCGGTACATTTCAAAGACCGCGTGAAGCTGCGCAACGGTGGGGTAAGCCTTTACAAAGTGGGCCACGTTCGTCCGGCGTGAATTTGCCAAATTGAAAGAAGTAGCCGAAGTAGTCAGCTTGCCGTTCGGCGACAAGTTTCTCTGCAAGGCCCGGAACCTGCATAAACCGGACGTGCCACATAGCAGGATGCCCTTGAATCTCGTCCCAGCCGGCAATTCCCGGAAGCGGAACATCGAGGATCATCACCCCACGTGTGTCTTGCGGATAACGGCGAACGAACGCGTAGGCCACCATGCCGCCAATGTCGTGACCAACGATGTAGACGTGCTCCAATTTCAGAGACGCCGCCAGCTGATGAACGTCCTCAGCCATATTAGCGGCATCATAGCCGTCTGGCATGGCAGTCGAACCGCCTACGCCGCGCAGATCAACCGCGATCACCGTAAACCGTTTCGCCAAACGCGGCATGACCGCGTGATACTCAAACCAGTCTTGAGGGAACCCATGGATCAGGATGACCGCAGGCCCTTTACCCCCGCGAACATAGTGCAGTGTGATCCCATTCACCGTCGCGCTTTCGGACGCGAACTCCCTGCCTAACCCCGTCACTGTTGGACTCATTTGTCCTTGCTCCAGCGTTCGAGAAAGCGCCGTAACCCACCCTAGCAAGACGGAGAGGGAGATGACAATCAGGTGACCGAGACGTCGGTTCAGGCAAAGCTGCGTAGTGACGCTGGGCTGTCGAATCGCAGTTTCTCTCATCGAATTGTGCACTAGATTTCTCCTCCGCATAGCAACATGAAGCGACATGATGATCGTACCGCAGTCCCCGCCCAAGCTGTTGACGCCATACCTCCTGATCGCTCATCCGAGAATGCCGTCACTTAAGAGCAGATGAACGGGCAAACAGGAAGTTGGTCGCTAAGGAGAGCAAATCGGTTCTGATACCGCCAGTGACTCCCGAATCGTCGGCAACCCTTACCTAGTCGCGTTACGTCAGAGTTGCCCGTCATCGATTCCGAATCTGACTTAGGCCAAAACCAGTGAAGTACCAAAAGTCCGGCCACGAGGGCGCGGTTTCAAACGCGGTAACGATAGCGTAGAATTTGTGCCAATTCCACGGAGAGCGAAAAACAATGCGCCGGTACCATCACATCGGAATTCCCACTACCGAAGCGAAGCCTGGGGAGACCCACTTGAAACACCTGAAAATCTTTGTCGTCAGCCACGAGAAAAGCGAATTCGGCGTGGAGTGGATGCCTTTCGAAGCGGACGCAGCGGTCCCTGACCTCGTCCGGCACGTTCCGCACGTCGCGTTTGAAGTGGCTGATCTCGCCTCCGAGCTTGCTGGCCGCAAAATCCTGATTCCTCCTAACAGCCCATCCGACGGCGTCCGCGTCGCGTTCATAGTCGAAAACGGAGCGCCCATCGAACTGCTCGGATTCACCGACCCCAACCACCCTGGCCGCCGCCAGCAGAGCAAGATGCTGATACAAACGCGCCCTCCATCCAAAGCACCTCTTAGAGCGAAGGCGAGCACTCGTCACACTTTCAAAAATAGCCCGCTAACGAGCTGAGTTCCATCAAAGCCTTTCCCAACCCCTACCTCAAAAGCCAACCTGACTCCCTGTTTGTCGGCAACCCGGAAGTTAAACGGTCGCTTCCTTCCGACGGCGCCACTCTGGACTCAACCCGCACGATCACGCTCGCCACTGATGAGTGAATTGGTTGAGTGTGGATGCGAAGTTTGTCGAATCTTGATTGTTGAGGATGGGCAACCGGATGTCGAGATGGACGTGTGGCCTGACGAGGCCGTGGGCGAGCCCGTCCGCTCTGCGGTCCGGTGCGGGAAACCGGTTTTTGGGACCGCGCATGGCCTGATAGATGTACTGCAAGAAATCCGTCTGCATGGGCGGCTCCTTAGATGCGGCTTAGAGATGTGGGTTCGCGCGGAAGCGATAAGGCGGTGCAAAAGCGAATTTCTGAGAGCGCGCATTTCCGCTTGCTTCAAAAAAATTGGTGAGCATCGTAGAGATAGAGAACATTTCCGTCGCGGTCCTGAAAATTGGCGCGCCGGAGAGGATAGTGAGACCTCTCGAGAATTCCGGTGAGCCTACGACCGAGTTTCATTCCTTCTCTTGGCCTTGTAAGCGGACTTGGTAGTCGCGCGAGCGTAACCTTCACGTGTGTGCCGGAGCCGACCTTCGAAACGATATATCCCCCATCTACAAGGTTGTCATAAGCACGCAGGACAGTATTGCGGGAGACCCCTAAGGCCCTAGCGAAGATGCGACTTAGAAGGTAGTCGCTCTCCTCCGCAAATATCACCGCGCAAGATTTGTTCGCGCAGGGCGAGGTAAAGTCTGCGATGCAGGGGGCCAGAAAAACGCTCAAGTAGGACTGAATGCATTCGTAACGTTGGTGCTCGCTTAGCCATATGCCGCAACTCCAAGTCTTCTTGGCAAAATGGTACTCGTTTTATTGCAAAATGGCACTTGCACGAGGATAGCTGCCGATCTACAGTCGAGTTCAATTTGTGTCCTCGCAAGGAGGAGCCATGACCGTTGTCACTATATTCGTGTCGAATATGGATCGGGCGGTCCGTTTCTACACCGAAGTTCTGGGCATGAAAATGGAATATCGCTTCGGCAACGATTGGGCATCGCTCAAGACGGAGGATGGGGTGACTGTCGGCTTGCATCCAGCCTCGAAGGAATCGCCCGCCGGGAGAAAGGGGTCTATCACCATCGGTTTCGAGGTTTCGGAATCCATCGAGAAGGCGGTTGCCGGCATGAGAGACAAGGGTGTGAAGTTCGTTGGTCCGATTGTTGATGACAAAGAGATCAAAGCTGCTCACTTTGAAGATCCCGACGGTAATGAGATGTACGTGGTCGAAGCGCAACAGGAGTGGAAGGACTTCGACAAGACGAAAGCTGCTACTTAGGCAAGACACTCGTGTCCACTTTTGCGATTGCGTTGATATTGGCGACGGAAACGCCATAGGTCCCTAAGGCATGCGATAGTTCTGAAGCGAGTTGCCGAGCGGGCTGGTCATCCGTTTGCAATCGCGGATTGGACCCTGCCAAATCTTCTGTAAACGCAACGCGACTGCTCGAGAGCATTCCCTGCGTGCATGCCTCACATGCTGCTTCCGTACAACAACTCCGCACGTTCGGTGTTTGCCCATTTTTCCAATACCTGCGACGCGGGCGTCTCGTACAATTACGGTCGTGAGTCTAACCGGTAGAGTCGCAGTAGTGACTGGGGCCACCAAAGGCGTTGGCCGAGGCATCGGGCGCGAGCTCGCTCGACACGGCGCGCAAGTGTTCGCCACGGGCCGATCAGCGCTGGATCACGAGCGTCTCGATGAGAGGATCAGGGCTATTCGCTGCGACCATACCATAGACAAGCAGGTAGAGCCGGCGTTCAAGCTGATCGTCCGCGAGGCCAACGCGATCGACATCCTAGTGAACAACGTCTGGGGCGGCTACGAGCGCATGGTCGAGGATGGCAATTTCACCTGGCCCAAGCCATTCTGGGAACAGCCGCTCTGGCGTTGGGACGCAATGTTCAGCGCAGGCGTTCGTGCGCACTACCAGGCAAGTCAGCTTGCCACGCCGGCGATGATGGCCCAAAAGCGCGGACTGATTGTGAACATCTCGTTTTGGGCGGCACAGAAGCACATCGGCAACGTCGCCTATGGCGTGTCCAAAGCCGCGACGGACAAGCTGACGGCGGACATGGCGACCGAGCTGAAGCCACATGGCGTCACGGTTGTTTCGCTCTACCCGGGACTCGTCCGGACGGAAAAAGTTATGGCGTCATCGAAGTGTCTTGACCTAACTAATTCCGAATCCCCCGAGTTCATCGGACGGGCCGTCGCTGCCCTCGCGGCCGATCCCGATGTGCTCCGATACACTGGAAAGGTGTTAGTGGCCGCCGCCATTGCCAAGGAACATAGCTTCACAGACATTGATGGCAAAACACCCCGTCCTCTGACACTTGCCGATGTCTGACACGTCCGAAGTCGGCGTCCTGTACACCGAACACTTGGAACTGACAACGATGACGCCTGGAGTCACATCGTTGTGGTCGTACGAAACCCGCTCTTGTGGACGCGATCGTCGCAGTATCGTGCGGAATCCGGACGGTAGTCACGAGTACTGGCTTGACCGGTCGGATCCGCTTCTGAACACGATCTTGCCGGGGACGGGCGTCTCATTGATCGTCAACTTTGGAGATTTGTGGACCGCAGGCCGGTCCTTTGTCACCTCTCCAAGTTCTTAGTTTGTTCCAGCAAGTTTGCTCTAATGAGAAGGTTGGCGGACGTCTTCTCACCTATGCACGCGCTGGTTCTGTGGCAAAATGCGGTGGTGCTTCAACGACTGACCGAGCGCAAGGAATGGAAGTTCTTCTCCGTCCTTCCGAAGGCGGACCCTGGCTTGGCCACCGCTTGGTGGGCGTCCCTCCTCTTGAGAGGGATCCTGCCGGCGGCGTTCGCGATCGCGATGGGTGTACTTGTGGGCGCCGTCCAGCGCCGCAATCCTCTCGCCGGTCCGCTCGCGTTTGTTGGCGTTATTTTCGTGCTGCTTCAGGTACTCAGCCCGATTCATCAGGCGGTCAGCGCCAATCTGGGCGACCGCACTGCCGCATGGCTCTATGACCGGCTCACCGAGGCCTGCGTGCGCCCTCCGGGTATGGGACACCTCGAGGATCCGACGCTCACCGGCGACCTCACCGTCGCGCGCGACTTCGATCTCGGGATGACTGGGCCGCCGCTGTCCATCTCCTTGGATTTCATCGCGAGCGGCATGGCCGAGATGATCGGAGGCGTCGCATCCGCCGTGATCCTCGCCCGATATGCATGGTGGGCCGCGATCCTGCTCGGGGGCGCGTGGCTGGCGACGCACTGGATACTAAGCGACAGCGCGATCTGGCACGACCGCAATACCGACGAGGTGCGCGGTGCGCAGCGGGATGCCGACTACGCCTACCGGCTGGCGGTAGACCCGCCCGCGAGCAAGGAGTTGAGGCTGTTCGGCCTCAGCTGCTGGACGATCGACCGTTTCATCGCCCGACGCACTCGCTTGCACGAGCTGCAGTATGCGGCCACGCGTTTGCGCGAGCGTCCTGTCGTCTGGAGCGTGCTCCTCGTTGTCTCCGCGAACGTACTGGTGTTCTGGTTGCTGGCGAGCGCCGCTGCCGCTGGCCGCATCAGTCTTGGGGAAGTCGTCGTCTACATACAGTGTGCTATCGGCGTTTCGATGATCGCGTTCGGCGGATTCAGTTGGGCGCTCGACGGTGCGGCTGCTCCGGTCGCTGCGGTGCTGCGACTCGAGGCGGCCATGCGTCCCGCGGGAGGACTGCGCTCTGGCAATCGTTCTGCGGATGCGACACCAGCGCGCGAGATTCGTCTCCGTGATGTCACGTTCCGGTATCTTGCGGGCGTGCCCGTGCTCGAACACTTCGATCTCACGATTCCCGCCGGTTCCTCGCTTGCCATTGTTGGACAGAATGGTGCCGGCAAGACGACGATCGCCAAGCTGCTGTGCCGGTTGTACGATCCGCAAGCGGGCACGATCGAGATCGACGGAGTCGACATTCGCGAGCTCGATCTCTCGTCGTGGCGCTCGCGCGTCGCAGCCGTGTTCCAAGACTTCATCCGCCTCGAGCTGCCATTGCGCGACAATGTGGCGCCGGCAGGCGCGCCGGACGACGCGGTGCGCGCCGCGCTCGAGTCGGCGGGAGCGGCAAATCTGGCCTCACTGGACACCGTGCTTGCCCGCGGATACGACGGGGGCACCGACTTGTCGGGGGGACAATGGCAGCGAATTGCCCTCGCCCGCACGCTGGCAGCCGTCAAGCTCGGCGCAGGCGTGGTGCTGCTCGACGAGCCGACCGCGCAGCTCGACGTGCGGGGTGAAGCGGAGATCTTTAGTCGCCTGCTTGCCGCGACACGGCATTGCACGACCATCCTGATCTCCCATCGCTTCTCTACCGTCCGCCATGCCGATCGTATCTGCGTGCTTGAGCACGGCCGAGTGATCGAACTCGGCACGCACGATGAACTGATGGCGCTCGGTGGCCGCTACCGAACAATGTTCGAACTGCAGGCGCAGCGATTCAATGTTCCCGACGAGGAGGGCACGACATATGACGTCCTCTCCTGAAAGAAAGCTGGCAGTCGAGCAGACGATCGAGCCGCTGCCTCCCGCACTGTCGTCGATGTGGCGGCTGTGCAAGTTGGGATATCGCCACGAGCCGCGCTTGATGATCGCGGCGTTCGTGCTGTCGCAGCTCGCTGCACTACCCGATGCGCTCCTCGCATTGTGGCTGATGCTGCTCGGCAAGGGCGTCCTGGAGCACAGACCCGGCTTGGTGCAAGGCGCGGCGATTGGCCTAGGGGTGTCGGCCGCGGCGACCTGGTTTCTCCGCACGATCAGCACGCGCGTGCAGCGCCGTTTCCGTGACAAAGTTACGATCGCGCTCGAGGCGCATGTTGCGCGACTGCAGGCATCGATCGCGACGATCGCGCATCAGGAGCGCCCCGAGTATCTTGACCGGCTGTCGATGCTCCGCAATCAGGTGTTCGTGCTTGACCACATGTACGTGTCGCTGTTTTCCACGCTTGGCTGGATCCTGCGGCTGGGGGTAACCATGGCGCTGTTGGTGTCGATCCACCCGGCGCTCATCCTGCTGGCGGTGTTCGCGGTTCCGACCGTATTGACGTCGACGTGGCGGCCGGAAGTCGAGAAATCTGCGCAGGAGCGTGGGGCGCAAAGCAATCGGCTGGCGCGTCACCTGTTTACCATCGCCACGACCGCGCCGCCCGGCAAAGAAGTGCGGGTCATCGGCATCGCAGAGCGCCTCATTACAGAACGCCGGGCGGCGTGGGAGCGGGGGTACCAGCCTGTGGCGGCTGCTCGCTGGGACTCGGCGTTATGGCATGCGCTGGCTTGGGCCATATTTGGCGTGGCCTATGTTGGCGCGATCGTGTTCGTCTCCTCCGGCCTGCGCGCGCCAGCCAGTGCAGTATTGCTGGTGCTGGCCGCGGGGGCACGGCTGTCGGCATACATCGGAGCCACTGTCGGCGAGATTGGATTTCTGCGCGGATTCTGGATGGACGGCTCGCGAAGGCTGGCTTGGCTGGAGGACTACGCTACTTCTGTCGCGGCGCCAGGCGAGCTGCCGGTTCCCGACATGTTGCACCGGTGCATCCGGCTCGACCACGTATCGTTCGCGTACCCCGGCACATCACGCGTTGTGCTGGACGATGTGTCGGTAACGCTGCCCGCGGGTGCGGTGGTCGCGATTGTCGGCGAGAACGGCGCTGGCAAGACCACCCTGGTCAAGCTGCTCTCGAAGATGTATGAGCCGTCCTCAGGTTCGATCTTCGTGGATGACACTCCGCTGGCGCGCATGCCGACCGGAGAGTGGCGGGCGCGTCTCGCCGGAGCGTTCCAGGATTTTTTCCGCTTCGAGTTCCGGGCGGGACACACGGTTGGGCTGGGCGACCTCTCCCGACTGGACGACGAGCCCGCCGTAGTCGCGGCGGTCGACCGCGCCGGAGCGGGTGACGTCATCGCCCGTCTGACCAAAGGCCTCGACACGCAGCTTGGTCCGACGTGGCCGGGCGGAGTCGAGTTATCGTTCGGACAGTGGCAGAAACTTGCGCTGGCGCGTGGCTTCATGCGCGATCAGCCTCTGCTGCTGATTCTCGACGAACCCACCGCCGCGCTGGACGCGGAGACTGAACACGCGCTGTTCGAACACTACGCCGCAGCGGCGCGCGGCACCGGCGCGAGCGATAGTGGACGCCTCACGATCCTCGTCTCTCACCGTTTCTCGACAGTCCGAATGGCGGATCTCATCGTCGTGCTCGATGGGGCCCGGCTGGTGGAGGTCGGCACCCACGATGAGCTGATAGCCGCTAGTGGTCAGTACTCGGAGCTCTACAGCATCCAGGCTGCCGCGTACCGCTGACCACCCGTTTGTGTTGGTGGTGGGTCATCTGGCGTCCGAACCGCTCAAATCCCGAGTGGTCAGCAATCCGGAAGCTAACCGGTTGTTTCCGTGATCCGACCGGAATCGGTCGCTAGCATCACTGGAGCTTGCAACTCGCAGCTTAATGGGCGCCAGAGGGCTCAGATAACCACCGAGCTAAACTCGGTGATCGATAACGCGAAGTGCTACCAGTGTCATGTCGTCGCTCTGGGGCGCGCCTGCGGTGAATGCGTCGGCTGCCTGTATGATCCGGGTAATGACGCCTCGAGCGGGGAGGCCGGCGCAGCCGACGATCGACTCGAGCAATCGCTGTTCGCCCCATTCGGTGAGATCGGGGTTCATCGCTTCACTGAAGCCGTCGGTGTAGATCACAAGCAAGTCGCCTGGTTCTAAGGAGGCTTCCGATTGTTCGTAGGCACAATCCCTCAATAAACCCACGACGGTTCCGCCTGCCTGATCGAGACGTTCCACACGGCCATTCTTCGCGGCGCTCCGGACCAATATCGGAGGGCAATGACCGGCGTTCACATAGCTAAGGTGGCGAGTGGCAGGATCGTACTGAGCGTAGAAGAGCGTGGCGTAGCGGTCTTCGGTGGAAGCGTCGTAGAGCATCTGGTTGACACGAGTGATGAGTCCCGCGATATCGTTGCCGACGCGCATGGCGTCCGCGCGCAAGGAAGCCTGGAGGCTGGCCATGGTGAGAGCGGCGGCGATGCCTTTGCCGGAGACGTCGCCAAGGGCAACGCCAAGCTTGCCGTCCGGCAGAGCGAGAAAATCGTAGTAGTCGCCGCCAACACCGAGAGCGGTGCGGCAGCGGCCGAAGTAGTCGAGGCCGGCAATCTCCGGCAATCTCTGGGGGAAGAGGCGCTCCTGCACTTCGCGGGCAATTTCGATCTCGCGGTTCAACTTTTCGCGGCGACCAATTTCCACTGCGATAGCTGAGGTTAGTTCGGCATTCGAGAGAGCAAGGGCGGTTTGCGTGGCAACGGACTTCAACAGACGCAGATCCGTGCCGGAGTACGGCGCTTCGGATCGCTTTTCGCCAAGGCTGATGATTCCGAGCAGATCGTGCTTAGCAATGAGAGGAAGCAACAATTGCGGCTGGAGAGAGGTAAGGTTGCGGCGCTCGTTTTCTGACAGAGCCGAGTCATTCACCCAGGATTCTTCGTCGTCGAAATAAACGCGCTCAGGGCCGGCCCCTTGTCTAAGAAGGCCAGCTGTAGCGCCGGAATCGGCCAAAGCAACGTCCAGGGTACCCGCGAAGCCAAGCGCAAACGCTGGCCGGAAGAAACCGCCGTCTTCGAGGAGCACGGCGACGCGCGGGATGTGGAGAGACTCGGCAATCCTGGTCGCGACTCTTTCCAAGAGTGGGCGTTTTTCAACGATGGTGCGCACCTCATCGCCGAGGGCTTCGAGTATTTGCTCGGCATCATAGGCGTCCCGGAAGAAACGGTGGTCGATCCATTTGCGCAGACGAACGGCAGCACGCCTCAACATGAGAACGAGGAAGACGCCCAACGCAATCATTGACATCTTTTGCGCACGGCTCCCGTGCGAGATCGCCAGGTTGATCGCGCCGAAGAGTACCCCAGCCGTCAAGGCAACCTGCAAGACACGAATTCCGCCAGAGGCGAGTGCATACTGCAATCCCTGGCGGATGACAACGCGCATGTCTAAGGCGCGCTGGACGACAATCACGTACGCCAGCGTAATAGGGAAAAGAAGCAGCAGCCCCAGCGAGACTAGCACCAGCCATTTCGGGAAAACCTGCTCGAGTTCGCCGCTTTTGATCTGGGCAATGACAATCAAGATCAAAGTCGGTGTCAGAGATACAGTCGTGCCAACAAACAGTAGACGTAATCGCCGTTTCGCGTCGGGTGAAACGGCAGTGTCCGACTTGAAAAAGATACTCGCAAAAAAGCTGCCGATAGCGATCAAACCGAACCAGGACGATATGGAACCAAACCTATCCCAGAATACTGCCAAGCGGGAAACCGTTGCGTAGCTCTCCATTTCGCCCATACGGATTGCAATCGAGACGACGGCATCGACGATTACCACAGGGGCCACCACATATTTCGCCAACCGTACCCAGCTTTGCGCTCTGTTGTGCGGAAACGGTTGCGGGAAATACAATCCGAAAAACAACATGCAAAGTGGCCAGGCACCGTTGCATGCCGTCCGGTAAAACTCGCCCAAATCGCGAACCCAGCGTCCCCAGCTTTCCGTTCCGGACGTATAAAAGCTACAAAGTCCCAACAGAACTCCGATTAGCAGCCAGGCAGAGATGTCGCGCGGTCGCACGAAGGCGACCCAAAATCCCAGCAGAATACTGAATGCTGGCAGAACCACCTTGAGCATGATGACGACTGCAACCTTCCAGTTCATGGTTCTTGGGGAAGTGGTAAGCGGAATCTTCGCTATGCGTTCAGTGTTTGAACCCACCGTACGCGAGGTTATTTCGAGTGTATCTCCGGGCTTCGCCTTGGCTATGGCCTCGCCAAACACAGCCAGGCCTGTAAAGGGTTGACCGTTTACGCTTGTCACAACGTCATGCTCGCGGACACCCGCGCTGTATGCCTCTGGCCCGACAAACGCTGCAGTTGGTTCCCCATGCGAATACCCGGGGATGAAGGGCCAATTTGCAACGCTTCTGTCAAGAACCCCAGGAAACGCGGCAATCGTGGCACGCACTTGATAAGCGCAGGCCGCGAAAAACAGCAGACCAAGAACGACGTACTGAGCAACTGGCGGTTTCTTCTTCATGGCACTCAACGAGTCGGCTTATCCTCGGCTCGATTTCCGATTCGCATACAACCAAGCGCTTGGCTTAGAAAGCCTATCATGCTCTATTCGCTAACTGCCGGCCGTTCGGGAGTGACCGCAACCGCAGCAACAATCGCGCTTTGTGCCTATCGTGTAAGCTTTGCGAAGATTGCTGTCTGAACGCTTGAGTTGCCCGCAATCGCATCGTGCTCTCGAATGGTCGGCAATCCGGAAACTATCCAGAAGCGGGGTTCCAGGAGATATTCGTCGGACGCTGAAAGTGGCGAGTCCGGTTGTCGCTCGTGCCGCCAACAACTGCACGCAAGAACCGGATGCATTTTCCCTTAATGCCGTCTTTTGCCGCCTTGTTTTTTTGCAAGTCCGGCCGCACCAGTTAGATATGGCGGAAGCGTGTGGGAGTCGAACTAACAGGACATTTCACAAGTCCCGTGGATTGACGGCGTTGCATGCCACTGTCCCCGCTAATCGATACGAATCGGTACGACCTAGAATTCTGAGCGAGTGACGGTCGCTTGATCGAAGCACTATTCGTATCTCAGCGCGACCATCGGATCGACGCGCATGGCGCGGCGCGCGGGAATGACTGCCGCGATTAACGCGGCCAGCCCAAGCAGCAGCGTGGCGCCTGAAATGATCAGAGGGTCCCAGGGCCTTACGCCGAAAAGCTGGCTGGTGATCAGATGTCCCGCGCCGATTGCCGCCGGAATCCCCAGCGCCAGCCCGATGCCTACCTGCCCGAACGCTCCGCGCAACACCATAGCCACCACCGAGCTGCGGTCCGCGCCCAGCGCCATGCGCACGCCGATCTCGTTCGTCCGCTGCTCCACGCCATACGCTGTCACGCCGTAGAGACCCACGGCGGCCAGCACCAACCCCGCGACTCCAAACAGCCAGGTAAGAGTGGCAATCATGTTCTGCCGAGCAAAGTCGGCGCTAATGATGTCGGAGTACGAGTGAACGCCGTACATCACGAGGTTCGGATCGATGTTCGAAACGCCGCTCTTCGCTTGCAGGTCAAGCCCTGGCGGATTGCCGGGCGCCCAGATCACGATATTGTAAAGGTAATGTGACCAGACTTCGCGCTCTTCCGCTTCCGCGCCGTCGAACAGTGTGCTCTGCGCCTCCGGAAGGAAATACATCGGCTCCGGACCATCCCCGAAGTCAATGTCGGAGGCCACGCCGACAATCTCGTACATTCCCGCGTTCTCAACGGGACCGAAATGCCGCCCGATAGGGTTCTCGTTGCTGAAGAATCTCTTGGCAAACGCCTGGTTGACCACGGCCACGGGACGTGTGTCGGCGTTGTCCTCGTCCGTGATGACACGCCCCATCACACTCTTGTCCGCGAAAGCCTCAAAAAAACCCGGCGTCACGCGCGTCCAGCCGGATGAGTCATCTTCACCTGGTTTGCCTTCAATGCGGATGTCGTGACCCCAAACCCAGCCGCTCAACGGCGCCTCAAGTACGCCGCCGACTGCACGCACGCCGGGAATGGCGCGCAAACGGTCCTCGATTTCGTGGAATAGCGGTACGAGTTGTTCCTGCGTAAGGCCCGAAATTTTCGGATCGATCCCGACCAAATACCGCCCGCTCGTATTGAAGCCGAAATCACGGCGCTCCATGTTCCGCAGGCTCTGGCCGAGCATCGCAGCCGCGCTTAGCAGCACGATTGAGACAGCTGCTTGCACGATCACCAGCATCTTCTGCACCCAGTGGCGTTCATGGCCCGCCGAGCGGTTCACCCCGCGCAGCGCTTCGATGGGCTCGGCACGGGACGCGATGCATGCGGGCGCAATGCCGAACACGATTCCCGTGATCACAGAAAGTCCCAGCGCGAATAGCAGCACTGCAATTGAGGGTGCTGAGCGCAGCGGGACCCAGCGGTCCGGTCCGCGGGTGGAAAGGCGCAGGATGAGGGTGGCGCCCGCATATGCAACGGCGATTCCCGCCACAGCGCCGAAAATAGCAAGCGTGAGGCTCTCAGCCAGCGCCTTACGCAACAGTCGCCAGCGTGACGCTCCGAGGGCGGCGCGCAGTGCCGTCTGATGCCTGTCCTTCAGACCGCGCGCCAGCAGCAGATTGGCGATGTTGGCACATGCTACCAGCAGCACACATAGAGCGGCCATCAGAAGCAACCACAAACTTTCCTTGTAATCTCTGCGCAGCAACGAAACGCCCGCGCCGCCCGGCGTCAGATGGAGAGTCTGCCTCTCCCAGAGCGTCTTTTCCTTCTGGGTCATATCTGGGAGATGGCTTGCCAGCCACTGATGTAGTTCTAGCTGAAGCTGTGTCTCCAGGATTTTTGGATTCGTCCCGGGCCGAGCGCGTCCAATCAGGTCGAGCCAAGCCAGCCGAGGATTCTCAAGGCGCGACATTGCGCCGCCGATCAACGGCTCCGTCGTTAGCGGCAACCAGAAATCGGGCATGCCTGAATCGGCGATCTTCGCTCCGAAGAAGCCCGGCGGAGCGATACCGATTACCGTGAATGGATGGTCGTTCATCACATACGTGGCTCCGACTATGGAGGGATCAGATCCGTACTTCCCTTGCCAAGTATGAAAACTGATCACGGCCACTGACGGGGCCCCTTCGTGGTCGTCGGCATCGGTGAACAAACGTCCGCGCCAGGCGGAAATACCGAACGTCTCGAAAAAATTGCCGGAGACGTACTCGCCGTCGCGTCCCTCGACCGGCGCTCTTGAACCGGCGCGCCGAACGGCTAGCTCAGCATTGCCTTCGCCGATCTCGAACGCAGCCAGTTGTTCGAATGCAGGGGTATTTGCGCGAATGAGTTTATACGCATCCCACGAGAACAGGTTCCGGTCGTTCTGCGGCAGCCCGTTGCCGTCTCTCTGCGTGTAGCCGTCCGCGTAGCAGCATTCCACGGCGTCGCCGATGCGCCAGAGCTGATCCGGCCTTGCGACGGGCAGGGACCTTAGCATGACCTGCTGCGCCAGCGTGAAAATCGCAGTGGTTGCACCGATGCCGAGAGCGAGGGTGAGGACGGCTACGGCCGTGAACGTGGGGGACTGGCGCAGGACGCGTAGGCCGTAACGCGTGTCCTGCACAAGTTGCTCGAGCCATCCCCAGCCCCACGCCATGTGGCTTTTTTCCTTCATCGAGGTTACGTTGCCAAACCCGCGCCGGGCAGCAGCCCGAGCATCGTCTGGGGTCATACCGGATTCGATCTGTTCCTGCTGGCGGAACTCCAAATGAAGGCGTACCTCCTCTTCCAGGTCCGCGTCGAATTGGCGGCGATGCATCAGCATCCTCAGTCGCCTTGCGAGTTCACGCAGCCAGTTCATGCAAGAGATCCTTTCAAACAGCCTCAATCACTCGCGCGATCGCCCCGATGACGCGTTCGAACTGCGACATCTCGACGGTCAGTTGTTTGCGGCCCGCCGCAGTCAGCTGGTAATACCGGGCGCGGCGGTTGCCAGCCGTCGTCCCCCACTTTGCCATCACCCATCCCTTGATGAGCATTCGCTGCAACGCCGGGTACAGTGATCCTTCTTCGACTTGGAGAACGTCATCCGATATGAGCTGAATGGAATTGGCAATCTCATAGCCATGCATCTCGCCGGAACGCGCCAGAGTTTTCAAGATCAACAGATAGAGCGTTCCAGGGGGAATCTCGTCTCTGTGCAAATCGCCACCTCATACCTGACATAGTTAGACTATGCCAGTGTCCAATAGTTAGTAACCTCTGTCAAGGCGGCAGCCGCCATGCACCGAGGGCTCCAACAACGGCGTTGTGGGAGACGAAAGACAGGTGGTCGGCTATCTTTAGAGAATGTATCGACTTTATTGGGGCATAAGAGCATTCCAGTCACAGAAAAGCACTATGGGCCGTGGGTAAAAAGTAGGCAGGACATGCTGGATCGCGAGGTTTTGAAGGTAATTTCAAATCGGAGGCAAGCATAAAAAAGGAATAAAACAGATACGCTCGTTAGAAACAACCAATGTTTTATTGGTTGTTTTTGGCGGAAGCGTGTGGGAGTCGAACCCACCTTCGAGGCCCGCGAAGGGCTCGAACGGCAGCTTTGAAGGCTGCGAGGACCACCGGGCCCCATGCGCCTCCGGCGTTAAATCATAGATCTGAGATTATAAGTGTGCCGCGGGAAGCGTTCAACTTTTGGCGGGAGCACCGGCAAATTTTTTGCGAGCGAGGTCCAGCAATTTCGGGTCTGTGCAAACTTCGTAATAAGCGCGAGTCCCCTGCGCTCCAATTTTCGCGCCCGGCAACAATTGGCGCACGAATCCTTTGCGAACTACAATCGGCTCCAGAGAATCGCCCAGCGGCACTTCGCCGAAATACAATTGCACGCGTTCCTTGCCCCAGGGCATCGGAAAATTGCCGCCCAGCGGACCCAGTGAAATCTCCGCATTTAATTTATTGAAGCCTTCTTCATTTATTTCAATTCCGTTGAGGTTATAGCGCACCAGCAGCTCTTCTTCTTCACCAACTTCGGCATCCTCCATCAACGTTTGCAGCAGGTACACGTTAAATGGCGAAGGATTCTTGTGAAACAGCCGTTTGGCTATTTTCGAGGAGCTCGAAAGCCGGTCGGAAAGATTCAGCGCGCGCGAAATCATGATTTTCGAATCGCCGTCAGTCCACAGCGAAGGCGCAGAATCTTGAAACGCAACTCCCACGCCGAGTTCCAGCCCTGGGAGGCCGCTGGTTTTCGCGCGCTGGTTGTAAGCTAGCGTCACCGCCAGAATTTCCCGTGCCAGAACGCAAGCCCGAGCCACCCCGCGCGCAGTTGCTCGCGTGGACTCCGTTTCGTCAATCGCCAGAATGATCGCGTCACCCTCGATAAATACGGTAGCCGCGCCAAACCGCTCCAGAATTCGCTTCACCGGCTCATGCAGATTCATACTGATATGCGAAGCCGGATTCATCCCGCGCGCAAGCAGGTCTTTGGTGATTCCAGTCGACCCTCGCACATCCGCTTTTATAATTGTGTGGCTGATAACCGGATCGTCGGCAGGCCGTCCTTCGCTCGGATGCAAGAATTCATACAAGCTTTTGTTCGCCCGGGAAAGTTCGCGCACATGTTCAGAACGGACCAGGTTGATGCGTTCCATCCAGGCCGCCACATGCTGATAATTCCGGCGGTCTCGGCGCAAACGCATCAAATCCTCGGCAAATTGCAGCGCCATGGCGGATTGCTCTTCCGGAGTCCGCCGCCGTATGGCCCGCGACGCTTCTTCCAACCGTTTCATCGAAATCTTGCGCGCTGGAAATTGCTCCAGAATCGTCTCCACACGTTTAGCCTCTTCGCGGTTCACCAGCGCCTTCTTCAACGCTTGCAAGTGCACCGGCGGGCAATATTCCGTATGAAGCTTCCGCACCTCGTAACTGGCCAGCACATGGAACAAAAGATCGCGCTCCTCCAGCCGGTGCATCCATTCCTGTAACAACTGCGCGCGCGTCGCAGACGACGCCTCGCCTTTCACCGCCGGCCCTTGCGCATCGAAAAGCCTGCGGGCGTTCTCAGGCTGGTTCAGGTACTCACCCAGCCGGTTTCGATGCTCCTCTATAAGAAAATTCATGCGCTGCTTGGCGCTTTCAATCTGCGAACCCAGCTCCGCCAGCTTTGCTTCTAGCAAAGACGACTTCTCTCGTAAATGTGCGATTTCTTTGGGCGATTCCGATGTTCCACTTTTTCGCTTGAAGAGCCACGGGAATACTTCGCCGCCGTCTCCTGATCGTCCGCTGGCCTCGTTCTGCTCCTCCTCCAAAATAGCCATCTCCGAGCGCAACAAACGCGCCTGCTCCAGCAGACGGTCGTGGCTCTTGCGCGCCTTATTAAAATCCTCGGAGCTGTCGCCGGTCAGAATCAAATCGCGGACGAAATCAAGCAGCAAGCCGTCAAAAATCTCGAAGCGGTCTGGATCGTTAACGAAATTCCCCAGCAGAACGTAATGCTCCAGAAACAAGTGATCGTCGTTTCCGCCGTCCACAAACAGAAACCGGTTTTGCAGCAGCGCATAAACTTCGTGGAAATCTTCGCCAAAAAGCGCGCGTCGCGATTTGGATAACGTGCCCTCTTCCACGTCGCGCCAAACCCGGCAAAGTGTCTCGCCAACCTGCCGGTAAATGTTTTTCTTATCCGCCTGGATTTCTGCGATCTTCGACCGCATCACGTGGGCCTGCTCGCTGTGCTCGAAAAGCTCGCCGCGCCCGCGAATCCATTCCTTGCATTCCACTAAAATGCTCGAAAATTGGTTACTCAGCTCCGCGGAGATATGCTTCAGCAGCGCCAATTGATGCAGCAAATCCGTTTCGATTGACTGCTGGAATTTCGCCCGCGTAATCGATTCCTGAAGCACTTCGATCAGCATCTTCCGAAACGCGCCATGCTCAGGCGTACCAGATTGCTTGCGGTCCCCGTATACCAGGCTGATATTTACCGTCTGCCGCACCAGGTCCAGCAGATATTTCCGCGTGAATTCCACGAAGCGCGGACTCAAATAAACGTCATAATGGATGTTGTCGATGCCTACCGTCAGGCTATCGAGACGGACTTCGGCGTTGTAAGGCTCCAGCTTCATGCGGGCCGGATGCGTGGAAGATGGCGCTATATGTGTTTCAGGCATACCTATGCGCGTATCCTGAACCCTACCTGGGCGCAGGAATTCGCTTCAAGTTTCACTCTATCTGAGGAAAAATGCGGGACGCAATGGAACGAGTCGTAACCGTTAATGCCAAGCGCGACAGCACCGCGCCAAATGACGAATCCGGGATAGCTTCTGGCGGCGAATTCGGTATAGGTTCGGTCGCCGAACCCGACGATTACGGCCAAGATTTTGGTATTGCCAGGCCTTCCCCCGCAGCAATGGTGTCCAAGTTCGCCAACCAAGGCCCTTGCCTCTATTTCGGCCCTCGTGGTCAACGCTGCAGCCGCCGCGCCCTGGTTGGCGGCTTCTGCGCCATCCATCAACCGGGTGGCGCACCCGGCGGCACACTCGGTAGCACATCCAAGCCGTCGAAGAAATTCGTCGCCTCTGTCCTGGCTATCGTTGCGGTCATCTGGCCTTATCTCGCAGATATCGTCCGAGAAATGATTCGCTGGATTCACGCGCATTGATCAGCCGCTTTCAGAAAATGACCTGCCGACAGTGCAAGCGCACTCCGCATCGTGCTCGATGCAGAAGATAGTTCTCAGCCATCCATTTCCGGGTAAAATGACGGGCCATGTCAAAACTACTCGAAGGAAAAACAGCCCTGGTCCTCGGCGTCTGGAATAAATGGAGCATCGCCTACGCGATCGCTCAAGCCTTCGCACGCGAAGGCGCCAAGCTTCTGCTCACGCACCAGAATGAGCGCGCAAAGCCTGCGGTCGAGGAGCTCGGAAACGAGCTCGGAGTTAGCCGTTACTATCCCTGCGACGTGCAGCTGCAGTCAGATATTGACGCGCTTGCGGCTTCGCTGAAAGCCGAGGGGCGGAAGATCGATATTGTTGTGCATTGCCTGGCCTTTGCGAATCACGAGGATTTGAACCAGCCCTTCGTGAACACGTCTCGCGACGGCTTTAAATTAGCTTTGGACGTCAGCGCCTATTCGCTTGTGGCCGTCGCCAAAGCACTCGCCCCGCTCATGACCGACGGCGGCGCCATCATGACCCTCACCTATCTCGGCTCCACACGTGTAGTCACAAACTACAACGTCATGGGCGTAGCGAAAGCCGCCCTGGAAGCCTCCATGAAATATTTAGCCAGCGAACTCGGCGCCGCCAAAATCCGCGTGAACGCCATTTCCGCCGGCCCTATCAAAACAATCTCCGCCCGCGGAATCAAAGATTTCTCCAAAGTTCTCGACTTCGTCCAGCAACACGCTCCGCTCCGCCGCAACACCGATCCCGCCGAAGTCGCCGACACCGCCGTCTTCCTCGGCAGCGACCTCGGCCGCGGCGTAACCGGCAACGTAATCTACGTGGACGCCGGCTTCCAAATCATGGGCTTGTAACGGAGTTTCGAACTAAGAAAATCACTCGAAGGCGAGTCCGCCAGCGTTCTAAATCAAGACCCCCGCATCATCCACGATCGAAATTCTGCGACTATCCTCCGCCACATGTTCCAACTGAATCCGTACCACCGGCCAATCCACGCGCAAAGTAAGTTTGTCCGGCCATTCCACAATCACTACCGCATTTTCCGAAAACACATCCTCCAGCCCCAGCGTCTCGAAATCATGCCGCCCGGAAATCCTGTACAGGTCCACATGATAAACGCGCTCCCCGCGATCGTACCGATGCACCAGCGTAAACGTCGGGCTGGTCACCTCCTCTTCTGTCGCCGCCCCCATCCCGCTGACAATCCCCTTCGCCAGCGTGGTCTTCCCCGTCCCCAAGTCCCCGGACAAAAGAACGAGCACTCGCGGCTTTAGACGCCTCCCAATCTCGCGCCCACGCGCAATCGTCTCATCTGAAGAATGTGTAATGATTTCGCTGCTAGGCACGACTGCACGCCGCATAGAATTGCTGGTAAGCCCGAGGAATCGCGCGCACCAAATCGCCCGCCATCAGCGGAGCCTCATCAAAATCCGCATAGGCAATATCCCCCGCCAGCCCATGCAAGTAAACTCCAAACGCCAACACTCGCTCCCAGTTTTCCGTCCCAAATTGCGCAGTAAGCGCCGCAAGCATCCCGGTCAGAACGTCCCCCGTCCCGCCCGTCCCCATCCCCGGATTCCCCGTAGAATTAATAAACGCTTCCCCATCTGGCGCCGCAATAATCGTGTTGTGTCCTTTCAGAATCACGTAGGCATTCCACGCCGTCGCCGATTCCAGTGCCAGCTTCAACCGCCGCGCCTGCACCTCACTCGTCTTGCACCCCGTAAGACGCGCCATTTCTCCCGGATGCGGCGTCACCGCGATCCTTCCCTGGGCATTTTTCAATTCTCCCGCGCGCCCCGCAAACGCATTCAGCCCATCCGCATCCAGAACCAGCGGAACGGAATTCCGTTTGCCCACCACGGTCCGCACAAATTGTTGCGTCTCATCCTGCGTAGTAAGCCCCGGCCCCATCCCGAGCGCGCGCTTCCCTTTCAATATCGCGTCGAAATTCCCAAATTCCAAACTCCGCAGCGAAACGCTCCCAGCCTCCGTCGCCACCAGCGGCTCGGTCATAATTTCCGGAGTGTGCGCCGCCACCAGCGGCAAAACCGGCTGGGGTGTCGCCACCGTCACCAGTCCAGCTCCCGTGCGCAAAGCCGCCCACGACGCTAAAACCGCCGCCCCGCTTTTTCCCACCGACCCCGCAACGATCAGCGCGTGCCCATAATCACCCTTGTTTCCGTCCGCCTTCCGCCGCTTCGCAAATCGCGCAAACTCGCCCGGCTCAGACCATCGCAGATTTCCGTGGCCCACTTCTTCAATCAATTCCGCCGGCGAACCAATATCGCGCACCACCAATTCGCCCAAATAACGCTGCGCGTCTCCCTGAAACATTCCAATCTTCGGCGCCGTGAACGTCACCGTATAGTCCGCCTCCACCGCCGCGCCCTGCACTTCCCCGCTGTCGGCATGCAGCCCCGACGGAATGTCCACAGCCACCAGCGGGCACCGCGACTCGCGCCCGTTTACACTTTCAATCACGTCGCGCAACAATCCTTCCACCGCGCCGCGCGCTCCAGTCCCCAGAAACGCATCCACCAAAATGTCGCACTGCGCAATCTGAGATTTCCATTTCGTCCATTCCGCCGAACTCCGCACCACATGAAGTTCCCCCGATGCATTTTCCCACCGCCGCAGGTTATCAGCCGCGTCTCCTTTCAAATCCTTCGGGTCGCCAAACAAAATCACTTCCGGCCTTGCGCCCATTCCCAGCAGTTGCAGCGCAGCCACAAAACCATCCCCGCCGTTATTTCCTTTCCCGCACAAAATAAATATCAACCTTCGCTCAAGATTCGGGAACCGTTGCCGGATGAATTGCGCCACGCTCGCGCCCGCATGTTCCATTAACACAGCGCTGCGGATTCCGGCGCGATCCGTCGTCAGCCGGTCCACTTCCCTCATTTCCGCTGCGGTGAGAATTTTCATGGTTGGGAACTCATGGAAGATGGAACCCCATCAAGAACACAAACGCAGGGTCTGCACATCTCTTGCAAAAGTAGTTTCAGAGCGCTACAGCATCCATCCGCCGCTAACGTTCAACGCCTGCCCGGTAATAAAATCCGCGCCATCAGAGGCGAAGAACTTCACTGCAGTCGAAACATCTTCCGCAGACGGCGGCCGCCCAATCGGCGAACGTGAATCATGCATGCGGCGCGCTTCATCAGCAGTCAATTCCCTCTCGTCGATATTCGAAGGATTGATCACGTTCACCGTAATCCCCTGCTTGGCTTCCTCAATCGCCAGCGATCTCGAAAATGACACCACCGCAGCCTTCGCCGCCGCATACGCGGAAATTGTTCCTTGTCCGAAACTCCGTTCTGCTCCCAGCGCGCCCAGATTAATGATGCGCCCCCAATGTTGCCGCCGCATCACCGGCAACACGGCCTTGCAGGCATAAAAAACGCTGAACAGGTTCGAAGCGATAACGTTTTTCCATTCCTCCACCGATGTTTCCGCCACCGGTTTCCAATTAAATTCGCCCACATTGTTCACCAGAATATCCAGACGCCCGAATCGCTCCACCACTTTGTCCACCAGAAATTGCACTTTCCCCGGATCTTCGGAATCCGCTTCCACCGCGAAACATTCCACTCCGCGTTCCTGCAATTGTCGCAACGCGCTTTGCGCCGCGCCTTTATTGGAACGATACGAAATGGCCATGCGCACGCCTTCGCTCGCCAGTCCCAGCGCAATTCCCTTTCCTATACCGCGGCTCCCGCCCGTCACCAAAGCTATTCGCTCGCTTAGAGGCAAACCGCACCCTCCCTCAGGAACTCGCCAGTATAATCAAGATCGCGTTCAGGGACGCGTCTGTGTTTTAGCTTGTATCATCCCATGCGCGCGACGACCACGGTAATATCGTCTGCCTGCTCGGGCGATCCGGCCCACTGTTCTGCCGACGCAATTAAATTCTCCGCCAGCCGTTGCGGCGGCAGATTCATTTGCCTCAAGATTTCAGCCCGCACGCGTTGCCGTCCGAATTCTTCTCCATAAACGTTCTCCGGCTCCGTCAATCCATCGCTGAACAGCACCAGCAAGCTTCCCGGCCCCACCTTAATCACTCCCTGCGTAAAAGGAACCTCTTCAAATAGTCCAACCACTGTCCCGCCTTCTTCCAATTCTTGAACGTTACCGTCGCATACAAAAAATGGCGCTAGATGTCCCGCATTCGTGTAAGTCAACGTCCGCGCGTGTTCGTCGTAAACCGCATAGAAGAAAGTCGCGTAGCGGTCGTCCGACGTGTTTCTGAAAACGTGCCGGTTCAGCTTACTCACCAGATCCGCCGTCCCGCCGTCGCCATCCAGCATCGCCGTGCTGCGCAACGCCGCCTGCAAGCTGGCCATCAGCAAGGCTGCGAAAATCCCTTTCCCGCTGATATCCGCCAGCGCAATTCCCAGCCGGTCCGGCCCAGTCTTGATGAAATCGTAGTAGTCGCCGCTCACCACGCGCGCCGGTCGGCAGATCGCTCCCAATTGCAATCCCGGAAGCGACGGCAGCGATTGCGGAAAAAGTTGCGATTGCACTTCGCGCGCAATCGATATTTCATTTTCCAAACGCTGCCTTTGTCGCTGCTCGTCAATCAGCTCTGAAATCGAGCTGGTCATTTCATTGAACGATTCACCCAGCGCCCCGAGCTGATCTCTTTGCCGCACGCGAACACGTCTGGTGAAATCGCCGCGTCGCACATTAAGTGTCGCTTCGTAAAGATCTCCCACCGAAGATGTAATCGTCCGCGTCAGCACTACTCCGGTAATCAACGCAGTAATTTCTATCACCAGGAAAATAATCGCCGCTCCCACCAGCACGGCCACTAACAACGGTCCTACGTCTCCCACCGACGTTAGAAGCTCTTGGTTTACAACCGAAGGCCGCAGCGAAAACGAAGCAAGTATCGCCGACGATGCCTGATCTTCATCCGCCTCCAGATGCGCCAATTCAATCGTCGACGCGCCGGCCACCCGCACATCCATAAAACTTGTCGCTGGAGGAAGCGTGCGTCGCCGGCTGGATACTTGCTCGCCAGGAACGTAGTCGCGGCCATTAAAACTAAAGTTGAAATTTGTTTTTCCATTGGCCGGGCGGAGAAAGATCAATTGGATCGGTCCGAGCTTGGAAGAAAGGCTGTCCAGGAAATTGGAGTTCACCGGTTCCGTTACCAGAACCGTTACCGCGTCTCCCGGGGCCTCCTGCTTTATCGCGCATGCGATCAGCGGTTTCTCATTCCATTCCACTAGTCCCGCGAAGCGATGCCCGTCGCCCTTCTTCTCAATTAAGTGCGAGCCTCGATTTAAATAAACACGAAGCTCCGGATTCTCAGTTTTCTCCGCGGCAATCAGCCGCGCAACATCCGGTTTCGCAAGTATCGATTCATCCTGAGCCGAACTCCCCTTCGCAACTTCCTGTTGAACGGCAGCAATCAGGGCATCGGTATCCGCACTGATCGCGTCCACATGATTCTGCAAATCATCATGAAGCAGATGCGCGCCCAGTTGCAGGTACAAGCCGTACATAGCCACACCCGCCATCGAAAGCAGCAATATCACCGGCACCACGGCAATGAACACGTACGCCACAATCAAGCGATTGCGCAGCGGCCACATCACCTGCGTGCGGAACCAGGGAATCAAACGAACCACAACGTAAATAGTGGCCAGGAAGCTCAGGAAACCCAGAAAAGTGGAATAGGGAAACTGGACGCCCAGCAAAGCGCCCAGACGCGCGATCAGGGTCAACAGCAGAATGCCCAACGCCACTCGGTCCAGTGGCGAGGTCCTCCGCAACAACACGAGCCCACGGCGTGGAGAAAATTGCGGCAAGTCTACCCTTCCCGAAATTCAGTATAACGTGGCGGGCGGAAGTTCAAGACCGGAAACTGCAAATCGTCTCTGCAGTCCATTTCTTGATTGCATCCGTGTTCTTAATGATCGGTTACAGCGCAGTTCGATCGTTCTTCTGAACCCGGCTATGATATCGGCTGTACGAAAAATAAACCACCAATCCGATGATCAGCCAGATGATCAGCCGCGCCCAGTTCACCCAACCGAGTTTGTACATCATGTAACCATTGAAGAAGATGCCCAGAATTGGCACAAGCGGTACCCAGGGAGTGCGGAATGGACGCGCTTGGTCGGGGTTCGTTTTGCGTAGCACCATGATCGATATGCAAACGATAATGAAAGCGAAGATGGTGCCGATGTTGACCATCTCTCCGATGATGTTAATCGGAGTGATGCTGCCGATCACCGCCGCTATCAGCCCGACCAGGATCGTATTCTTATAGGGCGTGCGATATTTGGGATGAATCGCGGCGAAGAATTTCCGAGGGAGCAGGCCATCGTTGGCCATGGAATACAGCACGCGAGTCTGTCCCAGTAGCATGACCAGCATCACGCTGGTCAGCCCGGCCAGCGCGCCAGCCGTAATCAGGTAGGACGCTTTCACCAAGCCGCGATCGAGAAACGCGACGGCCAGCGGCGCTTCAATATTGATTTCCTTCCACGGCACCATGCCCGTAAGCACCGCGGCCACTAAAATGTAAAGGACGGTGCACAAAATGAGCGACGCGATAATGCCGATCGGCAAATCGCGTTGCGGGTTCTTGGCCTCCTGCGCCGTGGTGGACACCGCGTCGAAACCTATGTACGCAAAAAATATGTACGCGGCACCTCTCCCGATTCCGCTGAATCCCATAGGGGCAAAAGACGACCAATCATGTCCCCAGTTGGTGGGATTCACGTAGTGCATGCCCAGTATAATAATGAACAGCACCACGCTGACCTTGATAATCACAATGGTGGCGTTGAACGTGGCGCTCTCCTTGATCCCGATTACCAGCACCGCCGTGATGATCAGTGCGATCAGGAACGCCGGAAGGTTGAACCCAATCTCAACGCCAAATAGAGTCGGCGCCGCCACCATATCGTGAGCGCCCTGGATCAGTTCAGGCGACTGCGCCGAGATGATGTCGCCCACCCGCATCAGAAAAGATTGGCTGCCCACCGCCAGGGAAGGATCCGAAGCATGTGCCATTTGCCGCGCGATCACATTTTCCGCGGTAATCAGAGCGGTCCAGTGGTCGTAGGCCAGCCATAGCGGCATCTTCAGATGAAAAATCTGGAGAAACTCGATGAAATGGTTCGACCAGCCCGAAGATACCGTGCTGGCGCCCATGGCATATTCCAGCGTCAAGTCCCACCCGATGATCCAGGCGATTAATTCGCCCAGCGCTGCATAGGCATAGGTGTACGCACTGCCCGCCAACGGAATCAGCGCCGCAAATTCCGCGTAGCACAAACCGGCAAACGCGCATCCCAGTCCGGAAATAACGAAGGAGACCATCAAGCCAGGCCCGGCGTAGTGCGCTCCCAACCCAGAGAGCACGAAAATTCCTGCCCCGATCACCGCGCCCACGCCCAAAGCCGTCAGCGAAACCGGGCCCAGCGTCCGCTTCAGCGTGTGCTCGCCGGTGGCCTTGGCTTCGTTCAGCAGCCAGTCCATCGGCTTCTTCTTGAACAGCGGATTGCTCATTCGCACCTCCTCTGGAGAGAATCCGACTCGTCAGTTCAACGCAAAAAGCTAAATCTATGCTTCGGCAGTTCCTGCTCCGGCGCGCTTCCATAGCCAGTACACCGGAACTCCCAATAGAACGATGATGAGTCCCGGCCAAGTGTACTGTGGCTTATACCGCAATAACTGAATTTCGATAAATATCGCCATCACCAGATAAAGCGCGGGCAAAAACGGATAACCGAACGCCTTATAAGGACGCTCCATGTCCGGACGTTTCCAGCGCAAAACAAACAGGCCGCCCAGCGTAAGAATGTAAAAAATCAAAACCGCAAAAATTAGAAAATCCAGAAGTTGGCCGTAGGTGCCTGAGAGACACAGAAACGATGCCCATATGCATTGCACGATCAACGCGGCCGCCGGCGCATGATGACTATTCACTCTCCCCGCCGACTTAAAAAAAAGCTTGTCCTTCGACATCGCGTAGTAAATCCGCGCCCCCGAAAGTATCAACCCGTTGTTGCATCCAAATCCCGAAATCAAAATCGCCACAGCCATCACAATCGCGCCAGCCGGCCCGAATATCACTTCCGCCACCGCCGTCCCCACGCGCCCATCCGCCGCAAACTCAATTCCCCGCGCAATCGCCGTCGTCCCGTTGGGGTCCCCGGAAATCGGCAGCACCCGCAAATAGGCCACATTCGCCAGCGTGTACAGCGTGATCACCATTCCCGCGCCCAGCGCCAGCGAAAGCGGCAAATTGCGGCTCGGATTTTTCACCTCCGCCGCCGTAAATGTAATGTTGTTCCACGCGTCCGCGGAAAATAGCGAACCCACCATCGCCACGCCAATTAGCGTCAGCGTGCTGATCGTCCATATCGGATGGTCCGGCGGATACGGATGCATCACCCACAGCCCCGCATTGCGCCAGAAATCCGTGAAATTCACTCTGCGCGCCACAACCGTCGAAAACCAAAATCCCAGCAACACCAGCGCCGCCAGCGATCCCACCTTCGCCACCGTAAACACATTCTGCACCATCTTTCCCACCCGCAGCCCGCGCGTATTAATCCAGGTCAGAAAAACGATCGACGCAATCGCCAGCAAATTTTGCCGGTTGATCCCCACGTTGTACGGCCCCAGCGACCCAAACCACATCCGCCAGGGCCCCAACGTCCCCATCTTCCATATCCAGTCCGACGCCGAAAACCACGGCAGCATCACCGCCGTAAATTTAGCAAAGGCAATCGCCACCGCCGCAATCGTCGCCGTCTGAATCACCAGCAGCATGGTCCAGCCGTACAAAAATCCCCACAGCGGCCCCAGCGACTCGCGCAAATAAACGTACTGTCCTCCCGCGTGAGGCATGGCCGCCGCCAGCTCGCCATAACTCAACGCCCCGATCAGCGTCATCACTCCGGTAACGAGCCACACCGCAATCAGCAGCCCCGGACTTTTCACCTGATGCGCAATGTCCGCCGAAACAATAAAAATTCCGGACCCAATCATCGACCCAGCCACGATCATGGTCGAATCAAACAGCCCCAGCCCCTTCACAAGCTCCGGCTGCTTGCTCGCCGCCACCGCCCCGATCGTCTGGACTTGTTCAGCCATTCAGCGATGCCTTACTTTCCGACGCTACGTGCTGCTCGCACGCGCTGCGCAATCGCAAAATACTCGCGCGCTCTCGCCGGCGGATCTTCCGCTGCCATCAAATCGCGAATCACCGCAACCGAATCCGCCCCCGCCTCATAAACAGCCTGCGCGGACTCTACTGTGATGCCGCCTATCGCTACAAGAGGTTTCCGCGTAATCCCTCGCGCCGCGCGCAAAAATTCCAGCCCCACCACCGGATCCGGGTTCTCTTTCGTGCCCGTCGCGAAGATCGGCCCCACAGCAATATAATCCGCCGAAGTAGCGTCCGCCGCCCGCAATTGCTCTAAATTATGTGTCGAAACCCCCACCCACCGCGCGCGTCCGCAGATTTTCCGCGCCGCCTGCACCGCAAGGTCCTGCTGCCCCACATGAACTCCCCCCGCCCCCACCATCGCCGCAATATCCGCCCGGTCATTCACAATGAACCGCGCGCCCTTACCCACATTCGCAAACCGCCCAACAAGCGCCGCGCACGCCTCCTGAATTTTTCGCGCAGACCCGTGCTTATCGCGGTATTGAAACAGTTCCACACCCGCTCCGGCTAAGCGCTCCGCAATTTCAAGAATGGAAAATTTAGAAGGGCCTGCAAACTCGGGGCTGGCATCCAGGATGGCGTAAAGGGCCGGGAACAAACCGCCTCCGCGCAAAAACTAAAACTTATTTTGCTTTCGCTTCTAATGCCGGGATACGCTCCAAAAAGTGCGTATCAAATTTTCCCGCCACAAAATTCGGATCCGCCAGAATCCGTTTGTGCAACGGAATCGTCGTCTTCACTCCTTCCACCACAAATCCATCCAAGGCCCGCTGCATTCGCACAATCGCTTCCGCGCGGTCATGTCCATACGAAATAAGTTTCGCAATCAACGAATCGTAATACGGCGGAATCACCGCATCCGCATAACACGCCGTATCCACGCGAATCCCCGGCCCGCCCGGCACGCGAAACGCCGTCACCCGCCCGGCCGAAGGTGTAAACGTCTCGGGGTCCTCCGCGTTAATCCGGCACTCCATCGCATGCCCGCGAAATTCCACCGCTGGCAGCACCGAGGAAAGTTTTTCCCCCGCCGCCACTCGTATCTGCGATTTCACCAAATCAATTCCCGTCACCATCTCCGTGACCGGATGTTCCACCTGAATCCGTGCATTCATCTCTATGAAATAAAGATTCCCGGAGTCCTCGCGCAAAAATTCCATGGTCCCCGCGCTCGAATATCCAATCTTCTTCAGCGCGTCCACCACTTGCTTCCCAATCTTCTGCCGCGTGCTAGCATCCACCGCCACTGATGGCGATTCCTCCAGCACTTTCTGGTGACGTCTTTGCAACGAACACTCGCGCTCCCCCAGATGCACCAGGTTCCCATGTTTATCGCCCAACACCTGAAACTCGATATGTCGCGGCCGCTCGATCAATTTCTCCATGTAAACGTTCGGACTTCCAAATGCCTGCTCCGCTTCGGTCCGCGCCGTCCGAAACGCCGGAATCAATTCTTTCGCCGAGCGCACAATGCGCATGCCGCGCCCGCCGCCACCCTCCGCCGCCTTGATCATCACCGGATAACCAATGTCGCGCGCGATTTCTTTGGCCGAATCCTCATCCGGCACCACGCCTGCGCTCCCCGGAATCACCGGAATTCCCGCCGCCGCCATCGCTTCCTTGGCTTTATCTTTTTCGCCCATCAACCGAATCGCATCCGGCGTCGGCCCGATAAAGGTAATGTGCGACGCTTCGCACACTTCCGCAAAATTTGCATTCTCCGACAGGAATCCGTACCCCGGATGAATCGCATCCACATTCGCAATTTCTGCTGCGCTGATTACCTGAGGAATGTTGAGGTAGCTTTCGCTGCTGCGCGGAGGCCCAATGCAAATCGCTTCGTCCGCAAACCGCACGTGTAACGCATGGCGGTCCGCCTCCGAATACACCGCCACTGTTCGGACGTTAAGTTCCCTGCACGCGGAAAGGATGCGCAGCGCAATTTCGCCGCGATTTGCGATTAGAATTTTTCGGAACATTTCGCCTAGGGGTGAGCTATTTCTTCCGGTGCGCGCGGATTCCGAAAAGCGCTTCGCCATATTCCACTGGTTGGCCATTCTCCACAAAAATCCGCAGCACTTCTCCCGCCACATCTGACTCGATTTCGTTCATCAGCTTCATCGCTTCAATGATGCACAACGGCTGCCCCTCGTCCACCCGCGAACCCACCTTCACAAACGGTTCGCCACCCACGGAGGGCGCCGCATAAAACGTCCCCACAATCGGAGACTTCACCACATGAACATCCTCAGACGCCGCTCGTCCCGATTCTGCCGCTTCAGCCTGAGCCCCCGAGCCGGTAGACCACCCGCTGTCAGACGCTCCGCTGGCAGCCGCTGCCGCAGCGTGGCTGGACGGCGCCACTGCGGGAACCGCCGCTACCACAATTTCAGGAGCCGAGACCGCGCGGCTAAACCCCATCGGCTGCGAGAATGGCTTCCTCAGCCGTATGCGGAATCCGGCGCGCTCGTACTCAAACTCCTCCAGTCCATGCTTCGCCATGAACTCGAGAAGCCGCTCTACCTCTTGGAGATCCACACCACCGGTTTGCGAACTACTCTGGGTATGCGGAGTCGATTTTTTCGCCATTTAGAGTTCTAAGAATTCCCTGGATGCGCTGGTCAAATCCTCAGCGCCATTTGAAGTAACCACTACGTCGTCCTCTATCCGTATCCCGCCAAGCCCCTCTACGTAAACGCCGGGCTCGATCGTTACGACCATGCCCTCGTCCAGCGTAGTTTCTTCGCCTCTGGCCAGCCGGGGCATCTCGTGTACTTCGATTCCCAGCCCGTGCCCGGTACTATGCGTGAAGTATTCAGCCAGCCGGTGACGCTTCAAGGTCAGCCGGGCCGCCGCGTCCACCTCTCCAGCCTTTACCCCGGGCCCGACAGCGTCCTTGGCAGCTTGCTGCGCTTCTAGCACAGCGCCATACAGACGCCTTACTTTCTCCGGCGCCCGCCCCACAAACAGTGTCCGCGTCAAGTCGCTGCAATAACCGCGAAGTATAGCACCGTGGTCTAGGACGACCAATTCGTTTTTCCCGAGCAGCTTAGCGCCAGGCCGCGCATGCGGCCATGCCGAACGCGGGCCTGAAGCTACGATCGTCTCGAACGAAGGTCCGCTCCCCCCTTTTAGCTTAATCCCGTACTCAATCTCTGCCGCCACTTGCAGCTCGCTGAGCCCCACCTTGATTTTTGGCACCGTCTCAGCGAAAACCTCACTGATTAGCCTGGCCGCCTCTCGCATCGTGGTTAGTTCTGACGCGTCCTTGACCGCTCGCAGCCTTTCTACGGTATCCCCGCCGTTCACCCAGCGCACTCCAGTGCCGGTGAGCTTCTCCAGAGCGTTTTTCTGCGCCACCGTCACTTGGTTGGGCGCGTAGGCTACCTGCACCCGCCCTCTGCGCTTCTTTAGCGCCTCCGCGGCCGCCCGCAGCAGACCGTGCCTGACAATATGTATCTTTGCCCCCGTAACTTGTTCCTGTGCCTGAAAGGTGTACCGGCTGTCGGTAAACAGCGTTGTCCGCGTCGACTCAACCAGCAGGATCGCGGCGCTACCCGTGAAGCCACACAAATATTGAATGTTCGGCAGGTGAGTTACTAGAAAGGCGTCAGCGCGTAGGCTGGAAAAGGAAAGCCGGAGCCGATCGATTCGGCTCCGGCCAGAATTCACTTGCACCGGTTTGGATTTCACTTTGCCCTGACGCTCCGCTTGTCGATTCCCGCCGTTCTTAGCTCGGCAGAATCCTCGGAGTCAGGAAGAACAATAGCTCCAGGGACGATGTGTTCACAAGAGTGTGCTTGAACAAATTGCCCACCACCGGAATGCTCCCGAAGAGCGGCACCTGGTCAACTGTGCGCTGCTGCGAGGACACGATGATTCCGCCGATGACCACCGTCGCGCCGTCGCTCACCAGTACTTTGGTGTTGGCCTGTTGCGTATCGATAGCCGGTATGCCCTGCACCCGGGGAATGGCCGTGTCGATTTGATCGTTGGTTACCGTCACATCCATGTAGATCGTGCCTTCCGAGGTGATTTGCGGCGTCACGTCAAGTTCCAGCACCGCGTCCACGAACTGCACTGAAACCGTGTTGTTCACGATCGTCTGGACTGGAATCTTCGTACCTTGTTTCACGATAGCCTTCTGGTTGTTCTGCGTGATGACCTTCGGCTTGGAGATCAATTTGCCCACGCCGCGCTCTTCCGCCGCGGTGATAATGAAGTCCAACGCGAAGTTGGCGGACGAGAACGCGTAGCTCAGTGCGCTCGTTGGCGTCGCGGCGCCCAAGTTCGTGATCAAAGGCATCGAACCACTGGTTGTGTTCGCTCCCGTACTCCCCACGATAATCGGAGGCAGCGGGGTCGGCGAGGTTCGCACGATCGGGCTGGTGCCCACCGTGCTCGCGCCGCCCAGGATGCTCTGCCCGCCGCCTGCGGACACTGCCGCCGCAAACTGCGTGCCGATGTCGCGCGTAAAGGATCGGTTTGCCGCCACCACTCGCGCTTCGATTTCCACTTGCTGCGATTTCCGGTCGAGCTGGCGCAGCAGGTTGTCCATCACCGGTAGAACGCTGGGGATGTCCCGGATAATCAGCGTGTTCGACCGTACATCAGCCAGCACGTCGCCTCTCGAAGAGAGGAATTTCTTCAGCGTTGGTACCAGATCCTCGGCCTTGGCATAGCTTAGCTGGCGGGTCGTAGTGACCACGTCGGCCGCCTCTGCTTGCGCCTTGGCTAACTCACGGTTTTGATTGGCTTCTTTCTTCAACGTGTCCTTGGTAGCGATACGCAGCACGTTTCCGTCAAGCTGCTTGTCCAAACCGTTGTTCTTCAAAACGATGTCTAGCGCCTGATCCCACGGCACATCGTCCAGAACGATCGTGAGGCTGCCCTTTACGCTGGGATCCACCACGATGTTCAGTCCGCTGATTTCGTGTATCAGCCGGAAAAAGTCGCGCAAATCAACGTCCTTCAAATTTACCGAAATCGGCTCACCTGAATACTTCCCGGATGGTGGAGGAGTCTGTGCCTGCACGGTAGCGTTCGTGATTGCCACCGGCTGGCTCGCAACGGGCGCTGATGCCGGAGCGTCAGCCGCACTTGAATTCGAAACGCTGGCCGCACCCTCAGTCGCAACTTGCTTGGCCGCTAACCCAACTTGTTGATCCTGCGGTTGCGGTACGGCAGCAGCCGGAGTCGCCAACGCCGCAGTGGGCTGCGTCAGCGTAGAAGGCAAAATGATGACCGGAGCCGAAACTTGCTTGGGTCGCGTAGCCGCAGAGATTGCCGGAGCGGGATTTGGTGATTCCAGCTTGGTCGTGGTCACATCCGCAGGCTGTGTTCGCGGAGACGATTTCACTGCGCCGTTCGAAGGCTTGGCCGAAAACTCAACCGTGATCCCCGAATCAGAGCTGGTGATGTTGTACGGTGTCGCCTGCCGCAAATCGATTACGATGCGCGATACTTCCGGCGAAAATTGCGCCAGCCGGATCTCGCGGACCGGCTCCAGATTGCTCGCAATATGCTTCTCGGAAGTTTTCAGGTGCGCTCCCGAAAAATCCAAAACCAGTCTGTCCGGATTCTGCAATCGCATCGCGTGATAATTCAGCTTGCCCGTTCCCACCACATTCACCTCGGTCAGATCGCCGTCCTGCGACAGATTCACTTGGCGTATGGCCTCAATTGTCGAGCTGGGCGGCTTGGTTTCTGATGATTTCGCGGCTATCGGTATGATCGCAGGCGCAGGCCCCGTCACTACCGCGGATTTGCCCGCTGCATCATCCGTGCGACCGACCAGTAAGGTCAGCTCTTGCGAATCCCTTCGCTCGAGTCGTGGCTCAACGCCCGGGCTCAGCAGAATCTCCACGCGCACCACCGGCTTGGCTCCCGAGGTGTAGGTCAGCATTCGGTAGCTCTTCACCAGGTCGGAGGCCACCACGCGCGCTCCGGCTGGATCGGCGGACGACACTCCGCTCATGTCCAGCACGAACAAATTTTCGCTCGGACGATAAGTGGTGTATTCGAACGGCCCGTTCGCCTGCGCTTCCAGCGTCACGTTCCCGTTCTTTACCACCGCCTTCACATGCACCACCGGCCCATCACTGGCCCGTAGTGCTCCGCTCATCAGTATCAAGGCTGCTGCAACCAGCGCAGTCGCCCCCATCGCCCTCCGCATAATCCTCATTGCTGCTCTCCTGCGCTCGGGTAGATTCGTTTGGTAACCAATTTCTCGACCGGTTTCCCGAATGCATCTTTGGAATTTTCTTTAAACGTAACTCCATCTAATCCGATCTTTTCCACGTCGCCGTCATACAGACGGTCCCCTTCTCGAAGGAAATAGGTCCGTTGATCTGGGTTGGTCACTACTGCCAGCATTCCGTTAGCTGCTTTCACTGTTCCATCCACGTGAACCGTCGCTATCACCAGCCCGGCTTTTCCCGGAGGCAATGGCGGCCCGTTCGGCTTCTTGTCGTTTACCAGCGGTGCGAACGGATCTCGCTTCCCGGCCACTCCGTCCGCCTTTGCGTCAGGTGCTGCCGCTTGTTCTGGCGCGGCGTCTTTCGCCGCCGGCGCTGCAGCAGCCTTTTTCTTGTGAGCCGTTTTGTGCGCAGGGGCCGGACTTTGTTCCGGGTTTTTAGTCGGACTTTGTCCCCACGCCGCCGGCAAGAGGCAAAACGACATCGCCAGGGTTGCTATCAGATTCGCAGTTGTCTTCACTCGTGTCATCGTGATCGCCTACCGTTTTACCGCTGCGGACGTCGGCGTTGTTGCCGCCGGCGCGTCTGCCGCTTTCGTAAAGAACGTCGTAATCGTGAAGGTTCCCGTAACCGAAGCTCCCGGATTCAATCGGAAGTTGGGCGCGGCGCTCTTCGTGCCGATCCCTTCCAGCTTTAGGTCACCCACGTTGATAATTCGCGATAGCCGCCCCAGCCTGGCGAAGAAATCCAGCACCGAGAAATATGGCCCGTCAGCCTGCACTTCGAACGGCAGCTCGAAGTAATAGGTCTTTGCCGCCACTGGATTCGCTTTCAATCGGCGCAGCGAAACACCCGAGCTCGTTGCCGCGGCCTGAATCATCAGCATGAACTGGTCAACCTGTTTCTCTTCCGGCACGATTGTCTGCAACGTTGCAAGCTGTTTTTGAAGTGCATCCATCTGCGATTGCAGTTCCGCTCGCCGTTGCTTGTAAACTCGCAAATTCGCAACTTCCTGCTCCAGCGGTTTCTCTTGCTTCTGCGCGTCTTGTAATTGCGCGCGCACTGACGCTAACGGCAATCCCGGAATGTAAAATCCCGCCGCGATAATCACTACCGTCAATCCCAGGTAGAACAGCGCTTGTAGCGGCCAGGGCCAATCTCTGAAAGAAGTTGCCATTGCTAGCTCCTCCCTGGGGCCGCGGGCTGCGGAGGAGGCGTGGATGCCGGCTTTGCTTGCGGTTGCGCGTCTGGATTCGACGATTGCGCCACCGTCGCCGTCATCGTGAAGTTGTACGTTTGCACCGTCTTCACCACGTCATCTTCTTTCGCCTCTTGAATTTCAACTTTGTCGAAGTATCCGGAACGTCTCAGTTGCGTAATAAAGTTCGCCACTGCGTTAATCGAACCTGCTTCGCCCGTGATTTTCAGGTTGTCACCCGTGCGTTCGAGCGAGGTTAGCCACAGCGCATCCACCCTCACCACCGTATTCGCCACCATTTGCAGCAATTCCTGACCGCCCGTGCGGTTCTTCTGCAAGGTTTCAATCACGTTGATGCGTTGATCCAGCACTGACTTCTGGGTTTCGAAGCGGTCCACGTCCTGTTTCACCTGCTGCAAACTCTGTTTTTCCGCGCGCAACGCCGCTATCCGCGCGTTGGTCGAATCCAGCTCTTTCTTCTGCTGGAAATACGTCACCGACAGCACCACCGCAGCCAGTCCCAGCGCCACCAGCAGGAAGATGATCTGCATCGTCGCTTCCAGCGGTACCGCCTGTTTGGTGGCCTTCGGACGAGCCTGGCCAAGTAAATTGATCCGAATCATGGCGTGTCAAAGCTCCTCAGCGCCAACCCCACTGCGATTGCCAGGCGCGGCGCCAACTCGCGTATCTGGCTTTCATCATGACGCCCTGAATTGATTGCAATCTTGCGAAATGGATCTAGCTCCTCAACCGGCATGGCAAACTCTTCCTTCAGCAAGTCGAGCAGCCCTGGAACGCGTGAAGTCCCTCCCGCCACGTAAATCCTGCGGATGTTTTCTCCGCTCGCCGTCGCACGGAAAAAGTCGAAGGTCTTCTGTATCTCCAAAATTAAAATGTCCGACACCGATCGCAGAATCGCCGTGCGCTGCTCTTCGCTAACTCCCGCCAGCGTTCCGCCCATCTTCAATTTCTCGGCATCCTCGAAACTCAAATCCAGCTCCTTCTGGAGCGCGTCGGTGTACTGATTGCCTCCCACTGAAACGTCGCGCGTAAACAGCGGTGTCCACCCGCGCACGATGTTGATGTTCATCACGCTAGCGCCGATATTCAGCAGCGCCACCACTTGCGAAGGGTCCGGCTCGTAGTTCACTTCAAAACAGTTCTGCAGCGCGAACGCATCGATGTCCACCACCACCGGTGTCTTCCCCGCCTGCGCCAGCACGTTCGTGTGATTCAGAATCTTGTCTTTCTTCACCGCCACCAGCAGAACGTCCATTTGGTTCTCGGTAGCTTCCAGCAGCTGATGGCTCAGGTTCACGTCCGCAATATCAAACGGGATGTGCTGGCTGGCTTCCGCCTGCACTCGGTCGTACAGCTCTTCTTCCGTCATCAGCGGCATGCTTACCCGCTTGACGATCACCGAATGCCCCGATACCGACGTCGCCACATCCTTCGCCTTGATCTTTTGGTTGTCGAATATCGAGATAATCTTCTCGGCCACTGAAGGAGCGTCCATGATGGCGCCGTCCACCACCGTATCCTGCGCCAACGTCTCTATCCCGTAACTCACCAGCTCGTAGCCTGCTTTCGCCTTCTTCAGCTCGACCGCCTTCACCGAACTCGAGCCGATATCCAGGCCGATTAATGATTTCGTTTTCCCCAGATTGAACATCGCGCGGCCCCTCGCTCCTCACTCCGTCCCGCTTCGCAGGTCGGACCCGCCTTCTCGCTACCCTTCTATTTTCTTTCGGAATCTATTCGTTCTTTGCTCGCTACCCGTTAGTACTGCTACGCCCGGTACCGTGCGCTTTTACTGTTTATTGCATCCACCTCGGCGAGTGTCAATCAACATGTTGGTCGCGTGTGCTATTGGTAAAAACCCGGTCAAGGGGACAGGCAGGCGAAAACGTACAGGTCAAAAGTACAGGTAAGTGCTTGAAACCCTTATAGGGAAAGGCGAAACGCGAGGCTCCGGCGAAGCGGTTGCCGCACGCCGTGTGTCGCTCTGGTCTAGTTCTTCTTTAGCTCCATCAACGGTTTTATTTTCTGCCAAATTTTGTCAACTTGCCGTTTTGTGCCCTCATCCATCTTTATCTCGTCCGGCCAACGTCCCGCGAACCCTTCTTCCTTCCACTTCCGCGTGGCGTCCACTCCCATTTTCGACCCGTAATCCTGCCGACGCGCCGCGTGGTCCAGCGTGTCCACCGGCCCCATCACAAATTGTATGTCGCGCTCCGGATCGATGGCGCACAACGCCTTCCACACCACTTCGCGCGAGTCCTGCACATTCACATCGTGGTCCACCACCACTACTACCTTCGTGAACATGGCCTGCCCCAGCGACCATATCGCGTTCATAATCTTGCGCGCCTGCCCCGGATAGCTCTTGCGTATCGACACAATCATCAAATTCTGAAAAATTCCTTCCGCCGGCATCGCCACGTCCACAATTTCCGGATACTGCATCTTCATCACCGGCATAAAAATCCGTTCGATCGCGTGCCCCATAAAATAGTCTTCCTGCGGAGGCGGCCCTACAATTGTCGTCAGATACCAAGGCTCCTTGCGATGCGTGATGCAATCAATGTGGAAAACTGGAAACTCTCCCTCCAGCGAATAAAATCCCGTATGGTCGCCAAACGGTCCTTCCGTCCGCATCTCGCCCAGATTCACATGTCCTTCCAGCACGATCTCCGCGTTCGCCGGAACTTCCAGGTCCACCGCCTTGCACTGCACCAGCTCCACCGGATCTCTGCGCATGAATCCTGAAAACAAAAATTCGTCCATGTCCGGAGGCACCGGCAAAATTCCCGCCAGCGCCGTGGCCGGATCCGCTCCAATTGCCACCGCCACTTCAATTTTCCCTTTTGGATTCTTCGCCCGCGCGTTGCGGAAATGTTCCGCGCCATGCTTCTGCGTCTGCCAATGCATCCCGGTCGTGCGCCCGTCATACACCTGCATGCGATAGCAGCCCACGTTGCGCTTGCCCGTCTCGGGATTTTTCGTAATCACCATCGGCCAGGTAATGTAACGCCCGCCATCCTGCGGCCAGCATTTCAGTATCGGAAAATAATCGAGCGAAAAGTTTTCCCTACGGACCACTTCCTGGCACGCGCCGTTGCGCACCGCCTTCGGAAAAAACGACCCCATCTCCGCCAGCTTCGGCAGCATCTTCACTTTTTCCAAAATTCCCTGCGGCGATTTCAGGTCCAGAAAGGAATGCACTCGCTCAGCCACTTCGTCCAACGTATCCACTTCCAGCGCCATACACATGCGCCGCTCGCTCCCCAAAAGATTCGTCACCGCCGGAATCTTCGACCCTTTGGCCCGCTCAAACAGCAGCGCCGGCCCGCCCGCCTTCACCACCCGGTCGGTAATCTCGGTAATCTCCAGGACGGGATCCACCTCCGCTGAAATTTTTTCTAACTCGTCCTTCTTCTCCAGCGTCCTGACAAATTCCCTCAAATCTCTATAAGCCACTTCTCCTCCCTTGTTTTGTTACGCATTGCGCCGTTTCCCGGTTTTCGTAGGGGCGCAGCATGCTGCGCCCGCTGACCGGGACGCGCCGAGCCCGACATTGTGCGCGAACCGCTAACTCTAGCACGGTCGCCCGCATCGTACGAAGTTCCAGAATCGCGGAGAATTCAATATGCGGGCGCACACACACCATAAGTGTCGAATGCGACCCGCAGGCACTGAACTGTTCAAAAAATCCGCGTCGGGAGTTCGGAATGGGAGGCTTGCGGTACACGAAGGCGACTACCACGTGGGACGCGACCGGTGCGCCGTCGAGCGTGGCGGGCTTGAACGTCCACTTCACCACGGAGGCTTCCGGCGGCTTGGTCGGGAGGGCATCGTGGCGATGACGGCGGCAAGCACGAATGGGTCGTGCGCGGAGGCCGCCGTACACAACGTAAGAGAGCAGGCGGCTGGCGGCCAACCCCAGCGCGAGGCCGACCAGGGCGCCGCTGCCGAGTAGGACGAGCATCCGTCCTAGCGCGGGGGAAAGTATTGCCTGGCGCAACGCGGATGCTGAGTTCGCGCAGCCGTTTGCTGACGGTGTAGCACGCCAAGCCGAACGTGCTAGCGATGGAAAGAAGCAGCCCGAACGCGCCGAAGATGCCGAGGGCCACCGTGGCGGCCTGCGCTGGATGGACTCGGAGAGCAAGCTGGCTGCTCCACGCGCCGGAGTCCTCAAAAGGCACGGCAGGATCCATGTCGCGCACGAGTTGGCGGGAAGCGGCAGCGATCGTAAATGCGTCGACGTGGCTGCGTATGACTAAGGTAGTGCCTGTGTCGGGCCGCTGTAAGATGGGCAGGAACGCGGCGGGCTGCACTTGCTCGCTGACGCATGTATATTTTCCGTCGGCCACGATTCCGACCACTTGCACCAAATCTCCCAATTGATTTTTGAAATATTGTCCCGGCTCATGATTCGCCCTCCTTGCTTCGCCGGATTCAAGTCCGTGCAATCGCCTTCACCATCTAGCGCGAAGCACTACTCATATCTCAACGCGATAATCGGGTCCACGCGTGCCGCGCGCAAAGCGGGGATATAGCAGGCGAGCGCCGCGACCATAACCAGCAGCAATGCAACGCCAGCGAATGTGAGCGGGTCTGCGGCCCTCACGTTGTACAGAAGCGAGCCCAGAAATCGTGTGACCCCTAGCGCGATCGCCACACCGATCGCGATGCCGACGGCTGCTAGCGCGATTCCTTGGCGAATCACCGCTCGCAGCACGTCACCGGCCTTGGCGCCCAAAGCCATGCGGATACCGATCTCGCGGGTCCGCCGAGTCACTTCATATGACAACAATCCATACAATCCGATGCAAGCCAGCACCAGCGCAAGCAAGCTGAAGAAGCTCGACAACCGTGCGATCAACCGTTCGGGAAAGAGCTGGCGGTCAATCTGATCAGTTTCTGTGCGAACCTTGAAAATGGGCAGGTCTTTGTCCATCTGGGCGATGACGCTGCGAATCTGGGGAATCACGCTGGCCGGGTTGACGCCGCTACGCAGCGTAAAAGCGGCGGAGCGTCCGCTTAAGGGCACGTAGATCGTTGGCTCTATTCCGCGCCGCAAATTGTTGTACCTTGCGTCGCCAACCACGCCGACGATTTCCCATCCGGGTTTAGAAACAGGGTCCGATTCATCAGCCTGATGGCCGCCAAAACGCGTCCCAAGAGGATTCGTTTTGGGAAAATACTTTCGGACGAAAGCCGAGTTCGCGATCGCCGGAGTGGCCGGCAGGCCCTCGGCAGCCTTCTTGTTCTGCTCCGCAACTGCGCTCGGAGCACCTTTGACGCCCGCCGCTACGACCTCCTGTTCTGCCGAGAGGACCTCTGCCACGCGCGCGGCTTCGGCGAAATCCGTCGCGCTAAATTCTCGCCCCCGTTGTAGCGGAATTCGCATGGTTCCGAAGAAGTTCGAACCTACCGGCAGAATATCCGTACTCACCAACTGGTCCTTGGGCGTGTCTAGAAGATTAAAATCAGTGGTCCATAATCCGCCGCCGAGCAGTGGCATCCAGGAATAGCTGACCGAGCTGACCCCCGGCAGCGTCGCGAGCCGGCTTTGCAACTCGTTATAGAAGGTATCGATTTCAGCGCGCTTGTAGCCGATCAATTGAGGATTCACCATGAACGTAAGAACGTTCCGCGTATCGAAGCCCGGATCAACGGACTTCAGATTTCGCAGCGTGCGCATGAGGAGCGCGGTGGCGACCAGCAAGATCATTGTGAGAGCCACTTGCGCCACCGCCAAAACGTTTGTGGGGCTGAACCAGCGAGCACTCCGGCGAGCAGGCGGTGCGCTGCTGCCGACTCCCTCCTTCAACGCTGGAGTGAGGTCCACACGCATGCCGCGCAGCGCCGGGACCAAACCGAAAACAATTCCAGTCAAAATCGAAACCGCAGCCGTAAAAAGCAACACGCGACCGTTGATCCCAGGATTCAGAGTGGTCTGGCCCTCCTGGTTCGAAGCGACGAATGCAGTGATGGCCGCAGTGGCCCACTTCGCGAACAGAATTCCCAAGCAGCCGCCGGCCACGGACAGAAGTAGGCTTTCGGTTAAAAGCTGACGGACCACGCGGCCGCGTCGCGCTCCGAGGGTGAAACGCAACGCGATTTCCTTTTGCCGCGCCGACGCACGCGAGAGCAACAGCCCCGCGACGTTCGCACACGCAATCAGCAGCACAACTCCCACCGCAAGAAAAAGGACGTAGAGCGGTGTGGAAAGCTGGGTCGTATCGCCCGTCAACCCTTTCTGCGCAGGAGTAAGAATAATCGCCGGCTTGTCCCCCACTTTCATTGGCGGCTTCGCGATGCGGGTCACCTCATTGCTGAATAACGTGCTCACTGCGGCTTGGGCTTGCGTCCGCGAGGTGCCGGGCTTCAGTCTGCCGAGGGCAACCAACCACCAATTGTTGAAATTCGCTTCGCGATTGTCCCAAGGAATCTCGATCCCAGGCATTGCCGAAAGCGGAAGCCAGACCTGAACAGGATTTCCGGGCGTCAGCGCGTCAAATCGTGGTTCCGCAACACCAACAATTACGAAAGGAACTTTGTTGAGCAGGACGGTCTTGCCGACTGCAGCAGCCGAGCCGCCGAAATTGCTTCTCCAATAATTATAGCTCAGCACTAGCACGGGCGACGCCGTCGGCGCATCGTCAGTGGTTGCGAGGAGACGCCCGATGAACGGTTGCACTCCGAGAGTTTGGAAGTAGTCGCCCGACACGTACTGCGGACTCTCCACCGTGCCGGCCGCGCCGTTTCCGCTCAGGTCCAGCCGCTCGCCCGCTGCAAATGCAGCCACGCTCGAGAACACGCTCGTGCGGCTGCGGATATCGTTGATGATCGGTTGCGAAAAAGAGCATCCCCCCGGCGTGCCTTTGCCACGCTCGCAGTCGCCATAGCTGCTGTAGCTCAGAGGCTTCGGCTCGGAACGGCTGGTCCATTGCAGCAACATCAGGTTTTCCGGCTCGCTTACCGGCAGCGCTCGCAGCAGAGCACTATCCACCAGACTGAAGATTGCCGTATTCGCGCCGATACCGAGCGCCAGGGTGAGCACGGCGACGGCAGTAAACGCGGGCGATCTGCGCAACATCCGCATTCCGTAACGAACGTCCTGGAGTAATTGCTCGAGCCGTACGGATATCCAGACTTCGCGGGTTTCTTCTTTGACGCGGGTGACATTGCCGAACTTGCGCATGGCGGCGTAGTGGGCCTCTTCGGGGGACACGCCGCGCGCGATGTTGTCCCGTGTCTCCGTCTCGATGTGGTCGCGGATGTCCTGGTCGAGATTTTCTAAAATGTGTTTGCGGCGGCTCATGATTCGCCCTCCTGCTCGGCTGGGCGGAGAATTCGTGCGATGGCGCCGGCGAGCTTGTCCCACTTGCCGGTCTCGACTGCGAGTTGGCGACGGCCTTTGGCGGTCAGCTTGTAAAATTTGGCGCGGCGATTATTTTCCGAGGTGCCCTCTTCGACGGAAATCCATCCGCGTTTGATGAGGCGATGCAGCGCGGGGTAGAGCGAGCCTTGTTCGACTTGCAGCACTTCGTCGGAGTTGAATTCGATGGCTTTGGCGATGGCGTGGCCGTGGACCGGGCCTCGCAGAAGCGTGCGGAGGATCAGGAGGTCCAGAGTTCCCTGCAAGAGTTCGATGCGTTCGCGTTGCTCTTTGGTAGACATGCTAGGTGACGGTACATTGCTTCCGGTAGAATGTCAAGGTGAGAGTTCTTGGTGGCAGACAAGCAAAAGAAAAAGCAGGTCCCTCGGACGGCAAAAAGCGCTTCGCTGGGGGGGTGACCACGTAAAGAAAGAGCAAGAAAACTAATGCAAAACGAACGGCGGGTTGGCGGTCTGGTTGTGTGTTGCGAGCAGAGGGGTTCGCGATACGGCATAAAAGAAAGAACAAGGACAACGACGCCCCCCTGAAGGCGGCCGCTATAAAGCCAATTCCAGATACGCATGTATCTCGATCGCTGACTTCGGTTAAGGTGAGAGGGCGAGCTTGCCGCCTGCGGTCAAGGAGCCGCAGCGATAGATGCTGAAAGGGTCTACCGACTTTGACCACGGATCTGAATCCCAGGCGAAGTAGAGGGCGGCGATCAAACGGCGCTGCTTTGCGAGTTCGCGAAAATCGTCCATGGTTTCCTGGATCAGAGTGGCGCGCGCGGAATCGTTCAGCGGGCAGGACATGTCTTTGTTCGCGATTCCCCACTCGGTAATCCAGCAAGGTTTGCCTTCGCGGGAATTTTCCGCACGGCATTCCGCCATCGCATATTTTTCCAAATGCATCTTGCGGCGTGCGGGAGTGCTCTCCCACGGGTAGGTGTGAATGCCGTAAGCGTCCACGAGTTTGTCGAGGCCGTTGGCGCGAAGGAACTGAATGGTGGCGTTGATGCTGACGCTATCGGTTTTGGATTTAGGACGAGGACCTTCGGCGCCGTCATCGGCGAGGCCGGCCAAGATGATGGGCGTGTGCTGATTTAGTTTGGAATGATCTCGCACATCTTTCAATTGCGCCAAAATTTTCAGATATTGCAGGTAGCCTTTGGCGATTTGCTTGGCTTCGGGGTCGTGATAGAGGTCATCGAGTCCGAAATTCATTCCTTTGCCAGGCAAAGGAAATTCCGGATTGAAGGCTGTCCAGTTAATTTCGTTGCCTAGTTCCAATCCCGCCAAAACGATGCCGTTTCCTTCCAGCTTGTCCATCACAGATTGGAAATAAATTTTGGAGAGTTGAGGGTCAGCGGAAGATAGGGGATGGCCGCCCCACATGTTAGGGAATTCCTTGGGCTGATAGGGCCGCGAGGGCGCATCCGCGGGAAACTGAGGGCTCAATTGAAATTCAATTTTGATTCCTGGCGCATAAACACGTTTGACAAAATCGATGGCTTTGTCGTCAGGCGACAGAGGTGCGCGGATTAGGCGAATGTGGGCGGCTTTTAGTTGGTCAATCAGGGCGCCTTGATTAGCTACGCTTGCACGCATCGGACTTACGAGGTTCACGCCGACTTCTAGTTGGCCGGTTGACGGGGGGGTAAAAGGAAAGCCGGCGGCAAGCGCATAGGGCAGGAGTTTTTGCAAAAGTAGACGTGGAGTCAGGATCATCGGACTACCTTAGGGCTAGCATGCGTTCAGATTGCATCGGTCATTCTCGAAAGACCGCTATGGATGCCGCTCTTTCTTTGCATGTGGCATGAACCCTTGGCATGGAGATACGTTTCGCTATTGAGACGGCATTAGGGTGAGGCGTTGGCGGAATAGGACGCGGTCGTACACATTATTGTCATTGAGGCGGACGTAGTAGAGGTAGGAGTGCTCGCCGATGATAGGGCGTGGAGAAGACTGCGGTGCGGCCGCCATCGAACTCGGCTTTAATGGTGGGTGTGCTGGGGGGCGGCTGGACTTGGGTGGATCGGACGGTCTGTGCCGCGGTTGAGAGTGTTAGCAGGGCGAAGGCGCTTAGGGTTGGGGGGAGGCGTCTCATCGTTTATCTCCGTCGGTTTTGGGTTACTGAAGTAACCCCGGAGGCGGCAAATATACTCGGGCTTCGAGCGTTATCATCTCATGATTTACGCGGAAGGACGGAGGCCAGGCGAACAGCGGGTCCTTCGTCGGCGAAAAGCGCGTTGCTCGGGATGACAACTAAAAAATAAATTCGTTCAAACCTAAAGACGTGCGAGCGAGATGACGATTTATTCTTTTGGTTTGTGGGTCAGGCGGGATTGTTTTTCTTCCAGGAGCTGGTTGATTTCTTTTATTAGGGCGATCAGATGGTCGGGGTCTTGTTCTTTTTCGGCTAGCTCACAGAGCTCCTGTCAACGCTCTTTATTTTTTCCGATCATGTAGTTTGTAGGCGCCTCCCAGTTACGCACATGTGTAGCACAATATGTTAGCGCTGCGATGTTCGATGTTAGACAGTGGAAAAAAGTTATGAGGAGATTTATTCCTGGCAGTCTGCCAGCATGCCGTCGGTGGTGGGCCACTTGAGGCGTTGGGTTTGGATCTTGAGGAGCTGTTTACAGGCCTCGCGGATGGCTTCCGATTCGTGATTGCCGTCGGGCGAGGTGACTAGTTCCTGCATGCGTTGAAAGATCGCTGTCTCGGCAATCGACAGTTTTTCTGGCAGCTTTTGCAAGTCAGCTTCGTTTATGGCGTCCCGCAAAGGTATTTGCCACCACGGGTATTGAAAATCGCTCATAGGCTTCTCCAGGATTTCAGCCAAAGTTCGAACGAATATCCGTATTTTACCAAAACTCGATTTTAAATTTCTAGCATGTCTACGCGTGTAGGGTCTATGTCCCACCGTACGCTGGCGTACAAAAAGTTCTAGACTCTTTGGCCAAAAAAAGGTAGCGATTTCGTCGGGACGGCCCGCTCCCTTCGTCGAAGGAGACAGCAGGTCCCTGGTCGGCCAGAATACGGCCTCGCTCGAGATGACAAATTAAAAGACCAGGTCGGCGGGGTGTCGTTTCGCTAAAACGCGAAAGAGATAAAACCCGAATACAAGGAGCCCTTCACAAAGGGCCTGCAGAGTGGAAAAACTCAAGTGCGTTTTTTTTTCAGAAGGCAAATGGTTCGGCGGTGGCTAGCTCGGGTATTTCTATGTGGATTTGGGTGCCCTGGCCTTCCTGACTGTGGATGTCCATTTTAAATTGGTCGCCGTAGAGCAGGCGGAGACGTTCGTGCACATTACTGATGCCAATGCCGCCGCCATAGACTTCGGCGAGGCGTTGGGTGGAAATGCCCATGCCGTTGTCCTCGATTTCAATGAGCAGGCGGCCATCGAGGCGGCGCGTGCGGAGATGGATTTGGCCCCCTTCGAGGCGCGGGGCGAGTCCATGCTTGATGGAATTTTCGATCATGGGCTGAAGCAGCATGCTGGGGACGAAAGTTTCGAGTGTCTCGTCGTCAATTTCCTTGAAGATTTGGAGTTTGTCGCGGCCGAAGCGAATGACTTCGATGTCGAGATAATCGTCGATAAACTCTAGCTCTTCGCGCAGAGGGACGAAGGTTTCGTGTTTACGCAGGAGGCGGCGGAGAATATTGGAAAGCTTGAGGACGACGCCGCGGGCCATGTCGGGATCGAATCGGATGAGCGAGGAAACGGTGTTGAGCGTGTTGAAAAGGAAATGGGGATTGATTTGGCTGGTGAGCGCGTCCATGCGAGCCTTCAGCAGAAGCTGCTGATTGGCTTCGAGGTTCATCTCGATGCGCGTGTTGTTCCAAATTTTGATGGCCATGGCCGCGCACATCACGGAAGAGAGGACGACGAGAAGATCGTAGCCCCAATTTTCGGGGCGGAAATCGAAGAGCCAGCGCGGCGGGACGGCTTGCGCTAATTCCAATTCTCCTACGGCCAGCGCCGCACAGGTGAACAGCGGCAGCATGGCCCAATTTGCTTTTCCGTAACGCACGAGGCGCCAGATCCATTGAGGGATGTTGAGGAAAAGGAAGGGGCCGAAATGCCAGATGTCTTCTTTCTCGGGCATGATTTCGCGGACCATTCCGGCGACGAGTCCGACTAGAGCGGCAGTGGGACTGGCGAGCCATTCGTGGTTGCCAAAGGCGGGAAGACTAATTAGAGAGCCACCAAGAAGGCCGACGATGCGGCCTCCAATGAGGCCCATGAGGAAGGAGCCTTCAAAGGTGAGGTCGAAGAAGCGGTAGCCGAAAATGCGCAGGACGACTCCGATGGCTAGCGGCGGGGTGAGGAAAAGCAGGAGCATGACTTTTTGGTCGGAGTCGCGGACTTCAGTAAAGAGCATGCTGCGGAAGGAACGGAAACGGACGAGCAATGCGGCTAGCGATGCTGCGAAGCCGACCTTCAGCACCAGGGTGAACAGCAAATCTTGTACGCCGAAAAGTGTGCCCATCTCGATCGCGGACTGCGGAAAGCTGAATGCTTCGAGTTACGTTAGCCAAAGCTGGCGGGGATGTAAAGAGATGGCGTGATATGGCGCTTGCTTCTTAGGTGAGCTGTAGGGCGAGGACTCGTGGAAAATCCGCCGCGAAAGGTGCGCTGCGCGCGGCTGAACCCGTGCCATGACCGGGCCACCGCTGCGGTGTAATGGCAAACAATTCCCGAAGAAGGAACAAGCAGATCCCTATCTGCCGGCAGGCAGGCCTCCGACCGTGTCCCGCGCCCCGGAAGAACCGAGGCAAGAAAAAGGCGCGCGGGACTTCGCTCGGGATAACCGCGTTAAAACAAGGCAAAAGAAGAAAAGAGAAAGGAAATGCTGGGCGGAAGGCCCCAGCTGCTACATCTACACCTAAGGCGACGATCTTAATAGGTCGCTCTTGCGCATCGTGGAAACGCGGATATTGTTCGGGCTGCTATAATGTTGGATTCCCGTGAAACAACGTAAACCATCTGCTAAGGGAGCGCAGGATCGAGCGGCAGAACGCGCGCGGCGCACGCGAACGCGCGCTCGAGCTAATCGCTCGAACCTGGTGGCGCGGGCGCGGCTTGTCGCGCGGGCGCAATTGCCTACGACCTTTGGAGATTTTAGGGTGGTGGGGATCGAGGGGCGGCCGGGCGAAGAGGCTGTCGCGATTCAGCATGGTGAGTTGGGCGGGACATCGCGCGGAGCGCCCCAAGGCAGTTCGCTCCGAAGTCCGCGAGGCGGGAAGGCGCCCCTGGTGCGGGTGCATTCGCAATGCTTGACTGGCGACGTGTTTACTTCGGAGCGATGCGATTGCCGGGCACAACTGGAGTTTTCGTTGAGGCAAATTGCGAAAGAGCCGGCGGGCGTTCTGCTTTATTTGCCGCAAGAAGGGCGCGGAATTGGATTGATTAACAAATTAAAGGCGTATGAACTGCAGGATAACGGGCTCGATACGGTGCAGGCCAACAGCAAACTTGGATTTGCTGCGGATTCGCGCGATTACGAATTTGCGGCGGAGGCGCTGAAGGCGTTGGGAGTTCGCGAGCTGAGATTGCTGTCGAATAATCCGGACAAGGTGGACCAACTTGAAAGCGCGGGGCTTCGCGTGGTGGAGCGTGTTCCCTGCCGGCCACGGACGAGTCACCACTCGAAATTTTATCTGCGTACTAAGAAAGACAAGATGGGACACCTTCTCGCATAGTCCGCGGTCTGTAACAACGAGAACTCAGTACCACGGCAATATTCCGCTGGTCAACAGCGAAAAACTGCACAGCAGATCCCTTGAACTGCGTCCCGCGCCCCTGAAAACCAGGGGAAAGGCAACACCGCGCGGGACTTCGCTCGAAATGACAACGTAAAACAAAGAATCTAGCCGCGCGGCCACGATCTGCCAGCTTCGGGCAGTTCCCTTCTCAGGCAAAGATTTCTCTTGACAAAAAAGCGGGCGTGGCGATACTAAACCATATGGTTAAGTATTCAGAGGCGGAGTTGGACACCACATTTGCGGCGCTTTCGGACGTCACGCGGCGGGGGATTTTGGCGCGGCTGGTGCAGGGCGAGACCTCGGTGAGTGAGCTGGCGGCGCCTTACGAAATGTCACTTCCGGCGGTGTCAAAACATTTGCGCGTGCTGGAGGATGCGGGACTGGTTACTCGGCACAAGGACGGGCGCGTGCATCGCTGCCGGCTGGTGGCTGAGCCGATGAAGGACGCGGCGGAATGGATTGAACGGTATCGGCAGTTCTGGGAACACCAATTTGATGCACTGGCAGAATATCTGGAAGCAGAATCGAGAAACGAGGAGGCTTCACAATGGCAAGCTCGGTCACCGGCCCCGAAACCAAAGTCGAAATCCGGAGAATGTTCGCAGCCCCGCGCGAAAAAGTCTTCGAAGCGTGGACGCAACGGGAAAAGCTAGAGAAATGGATGTGCAGGTTTCCGCGGAACGAAACGCGTTACACGGCTTTCGACGCGCGGCCGGGCGGAACAAACTCGATGGAAGTGACGAGCCAGGACGGCACTACTTACAAACAGCGAGTGACGTTTCAGGAGATTCGGCCTCCGGAAAAACTGGTGTTCACATGGGCTTGGGAGAAATTTTCGCCATCGGGGCAAAAGATTAACGAGCAGGATGAGACGCTGGTGACGGTGGAATTTCAGCGGCGCGGTACTTTTACGGAAGTGTTTCTGACGCATGAGGGCTTCACCAACGCCGAAGCGCGAGCGGACCACAACAAGGGTTGGAATGGCTGCTTCGATGCGCTGGAAAAAGCATTGGAAGCGTAGCGCGGAAAAAATTCGCTCGAGAAGCGGAGGCTATGATAGCGACGCAAACGGCAAGTTCTGGAACGACAGTGCAAGTGCGGCGAACTTTTTCTGCGCCAAGACAGAAAGTTTTCCGCGCGTGGACGGAACTGGAAGCGCTGAATCATTGGATGTGCCGTGACGTGGAGTCACATCAGGTGCGTCATCTGAAGCTGGATGTGCGGCCGAACGGGCGCTATGAGATCGAAGTGAAGACTCCGGAAGGCGTTACCTACATCGGTGGCGGGCTTTATCGCCAGGTAAAACCTCCTGAAAAGCTCTCATTCACATGGCTTTGGAAAAGGGTGCCGGAAAAACCGGACGCCAGCATTCCAGCGGAAGATTCGCTGGTTACCGTGGAATTTTTCGAGCGCGGCACGGATTCCACGGAAGTGGTGTTGACGCACGAAATGCTGCAGACCGGGGAATCGCGCAAGAGCCACAAGAAGGGTTGGGAAGGCTGCTTCGACAAACTTGCGGAATATTTAAAGAAGTAGGGCGGGCGTTTAATTACTGACGAGAGAGCGTTTTATGATGGTCGTGGCGGCGCCGGATTTGTCATCGAGGCCATTTCGACTGACCGTGGAGCGAGCGATGGTTGCACAGCCGCACGTTTTATTTGGGGCTTGGACCGAGCAGTTCGATCGATGGTTTGCGGCGCCTGGATCGGTATTGATGAAGGCCGAAGTGAACGTGCCGTTCTTTTTTGAAACGGAATTTGAAGCAGGACGGCATCCGCACTATGGGAGATTTCTGAGGCTGGAAAAAGATCGGCTTGTGGAATTGACCTGGGTGACCACGGCAACGAATGGGTTTGAGACGGTGGTGACCGTGGAACTACTCCCGAATGACCGCGGAACGAAGTTGAGACTTACGCATGCGGGTTTTCCTAATGAGGAGTTAAGGAAGCGCCATGAAGAGGCGTGGCCTCTCGTGCTGGCTCAACTCGACCGGCGTATGACCTCACCGGATTGATTTGGGAAAAGTTTATGAAATCGTCGATGAGGAAATTTAAGGAGGAATTGGATGGCTAGCTCAGTTGCGGGTCCAGCTACGACGCTGCATATACGGCGAGTGTTTAATGCGCCGCGGGAAAGACTTTTTCAGGCCTGGACCAATGCGAAGAAGATGACGGAATGGTTCTGCCACGCGAAGCCGGAACTGATCGGCAAGCTGGTGGTGATGGATGTGCGGCCCGGCGGACGCTATGGGTTTGACGTGTCCGGCGCGGACGGAAAAGTTTTCAAGGTGCGGGGAGAATATTTGGAAATCAAGGCGCCGGAAAAATTGGTGTTCACCTGGTTTTGGGAAACGGAGCCGGAGTATGGCGACACGTTGGTGACCTTGGAATTTATAGACCTCGGGGAGAAAAGCGAACTGATCATGACTCACGAACGGTTCGCCAACAGCGATGCGCGCGACAAGCACAACAACGGCTGGGCGTTCTGCCTGGATTCCCTGCAACGACATGTGGAGAAGTAAGGATTTGGCTATTGGTTGTGAAAATTAATTTAAAACAGGAGAGAGAAATGAAAGTGACGTTTGCGAAGCTAGCCATGGCAATTCTGCTGGTGGGAATGTTTGCCGCAAATGCAGGGTCGGAAACGAAAACGGCGAGTGCGTTTGATCGATTGAAGACGCTGGTGGGCGAGTGGGATGTCACGGCACCGGACGCGAAGCCGTTCGTGTCAAGTTTCAGGCTGCTTTCCAATGACACGGCGCTGGAAGAGACATTTCAAAATGAGAAAGACCGTCAGATGGTGACGCTTTATACCGCGGACGGCGACCGCGTTGCGTTGACACACTACTGCTCTATCGGAAACCAACCGCATATGGAAACGCCTGCGGTGAGCTCGGGTGCAAATGAGTTTCCATTTGCGTTCGTGAGCGCGACCAACCTGGCAAATGCAGACGACATGCACATGCACCAGATGACGCTGAAGATCGAGGACGCGGATCACTTCACTGAAACCTGGACCATGCACATGAACGGCAAGGAACAGACGCAGACGTTCCATTTCACACGCAAGAAGGTTTAGTGCGGCGAGGGACCGCGGTAATGCACAACAGAGGATGGCCTCCATATTATCGAAGGGATTCGGTAAGATAGCTGGCGCGCGATCCCGCCAGTGAGGCCAAGCAGTCGCCAGCAATGAATTCGCAAAATCCACCCGATGTAGCAAGGGCTTTCGTGACCAAGATTAACGAGCACGACGTGGATGGATTGGTGGCGCCGATGACGCCCGATCACGTCTTTGTCGATAGGTTGAACACAACATTTCGCGGGGCGGATCAAATGCGGCAGGGATGGAAAGCCTACTTCGCGATGTTCCCGGACTACGCCATCGAAGTGAGGGACGAGTTAGACCGAAGCAACCTTGTGGCTATGTTTGGAACGGCAGGCGGAACATTTGCTGTGAATGGCAAATTGCCGCGCGAGAATTTTTGGGAAATACCGGCTGCATGGAAGGCCGTGGTGAAAGATGGACTGGTAGCAGAATGGCGCGTCTACTGCGATAACGATCCCGCTCGCAAAATCATGGCTGCCAATCCGGCGAAAGCTGGAAGTTAACCGCCTCCTACCAAGTGGACGATTTCGAAATTGTCGTTTGCCTGGACTTTTGTTTCATTCCACATCGCGCGTGGGAGGATATTCAGGTTGTGCTCGATGGCTACGCGGTCATTCCGCATCTCCAGAAAATCCAGCAGGGTGCTTACTGTTAGACCGTCGGGGACTTCGCGCAGATCACCGTTTATTTTTACGAGCATGGGGAAATTATGGCGCGGGAGTAGCCGATGAGCTTGACGATTCTTTTGGGCGCGAGCGCATGATGAAGCGGATTTCGTCTTTCCAAGTGTCGGCTTTAGCTTGAATGACCAGCGCGAGGTCGCCCTTCCCTAGCGGCGGGAGCGGAAATTGAATGCGGGCTCGGCCTTGATCGTCGCTCGTGGCGGAGTGGCGAGCGCCGTCTAGCGATCCTTCAATTTGCGCTTCGACGCTGGCACCGACGTGCGGCTGACGGTCGGAGCGGCGCGAGACTTCGATTTCTAAAGAGACCTTCCCTGCCGATAACCAAGAACCCGGATTTAGAAGCTGCAATTGAATTCCGCCCGGGCGACTAGCCTGCGTGGCCGCGGACGCCGAAGCAATTTCTGAATCGAGAGCGCCCGAGCGGATATCTTCAATGACGGCGCGATGCTGTTCTTCCACCCGAAAGCGAAGATCCTCATCGGTAAAAGAATCTGTATTGGACAGCTCCGTGTAATTGAACGCGCGACGATGCAAAATTCGGCCATTCTGATAGACGGCCGTGTCGATGATGGGATGAGCGGGGCCGCGGTCTTCGGTTTGTACATGGAAGACCTGCTCGCCGACCTTGATATCGGTGTTGAAACCCGAGCTCATCGAGCAGGGCGCTCCCCGTCGATACGGCTGCCGGAAATTTTCGACGATGCGAATATTCCAGAGTTCATTTGACCGGGTGCACTCGGGTCGTTATTATAACAGCGCGCTGAAAATGAACAGCAATTACCTAGATTCGTATGGCTCGTTGTTACTAATGTTTGTACTGGCCATGGGACTGGCCGGGGCGCTGGTGGTGGTGTCCACATTGGTGGGCAGGCACAAGCAATCGCGCGAAAAAGATGAGCCTTACGAATGCGGAATTCACCCGACCGGGGACGCGCGCGAGCCGATTTCCGTGCAATTTTATATGGTGGCGCTGCTTTTTATTTTGTTCGACATCGAAGCGATCTTTTTGTATCCGTGGGCGCTGGTTTACCGGCAACTGCAAGTGTTCGGCTTTGTGGAGATGTTGCTGTACATTATAATTTTATTGGCCGGTTACATATTCCTCTGGAAGAAGGGCGCGCTCGACTGGAATCGTTGAGCGACGTCCCCCGGGAACGAACTCATAATGGAATCACAGCAAGCCGATAAGAATCCCGTAGTGCAAAGATTGCGAGCGTGGGACGGCCAGGCTGTCTCAGAAGTGATCGAATTTCGCGGAGAAACGACGGTTGTAATTCCGCGGGAACACTTGCAGCGCGCCGCGGGGTACCTCGCTAGCGAGCCGTTTCTTTACTTTTCTTTTCTTTCCGACATCACTACCGTCGATAAGTTTCCGCTGGAACCCCGATACGAAGTGAATTACCACCTGCTTTCGATTGCGCGCAGCGACCGTTTGCGGCTGAAGGTTAGGCTGGCGGGAAACGATCCGGTGCTGCCATCCGTCACTTCGGTATGGCCCACGTCGAATTGGCACGAGCGGGAAAATTACGATCTGTTTGGGATACGGTTTGAGGGGCATCCGGACCTGAAGCGGATTTTGATGCCGGACGACTGGGAAGGCCATCCACTGCGGAAAGATTATCCAGTGGAAGGCTACCGATAAAGTTTTGCAAGATTCGGAAAATTATTAATGACTACGACGATTGAAACGCCTACCGGCGCCGCGCAAACGATGGTCCTGAATATGGGGCCGCAGCACCCCTCCACGCACGGAGTTTTGCGCGTGATTCTGGAGCTGAATGGCGAGATCGTGGTGAAGGCAGAGCCCGTGATCGGCTATCTGCATACGGGCATTGAGAAATCTTGCGAAGCGAAAACGTATTCGCAAGTGATTACTTTGACCGATCGCATCGATTATCTCGCGCCGCTTTCAAATAATTTGGGCTACTGCCTGGCCGTAGAAAAATTGTTGGGAATCGAAGTTCCGAAGCGCGCGCAATACATTCGCGTGCTGCTGACGGAACTGACGCGGATTACTTCACACCTGGTTTGGCTGGGAACGCATGCGATTGATCTGGGCGCGATGTCGGTTTTCCTGTACACCTTCCGCGAGCGCGAAGAAATAATGAAGATTTTCGAGTATGTCTCCGGCCAGCGAATGATGACGAGTTATTTCCGCATCGGCGGGCTGGCGCTGGAGCCGCCTCCTGGATTTTTGGATAAAGTGCGCCGCGTGATGGATGCGCTGCCGGGGCATGTTGACGAATACGAAGATTTGCTGACCAACAACCGCATATGGCTGGGGCGCACACAGGGCGTGGGAATCATCAGCGCCGACGATGCCATCGCGATGGGATGTTCCGGGCCGATGTTGCGCGGGAGCGGTGTGCCTTACGACGTGCGGAAGGCATTCCCCTATTCGAGCTACGAAGATTTTTATTTTGACGTGCAGACGCAGACTGCCGGCGATTGCTTCGCGCGGTATCAAGTGCGCGTGGCGGAGATTCGCGAGAGCATTAAAATCGTGCGGCAGGCGATGGAACGAGTGGCCAAAGCTGATGGGCCAATTCGGACCGAGGCGCCGGGGATTATTCCGCCTTCGCGCGAGGAAATGAAGACGTCGATTGAAGGTTTAATCTATCACTTCAAAATTTATACCGAAGGATTTGCGCCGCCGCCGGGTGAAGTGTATCAAGTGATTGAATCGCCGCGCGGGGAGCTGGGATTTTTTGTGGCCAGCGATGGTTCGGCAAAACCGTATCGCGTGAAAGTGCGTGCGCCTTCTTTTGTGAATCTGCAATCGCTGCCGACGCTGGCGGTGGGCCGCTTGATCGCCGACGTCGTGGCATGCATTGGGACGACCGATATCGTCCTGGGAGAAGTGGACCGCTAATGCAACTTCCTGCCGCACTGGAAGAAAAATTCACACAATTATTAGGACGTTATCCGGTTAAACGCTCGGCGCTGATTCCCATGATGATGTACGCGCAGGATCAGTTTGGATTTCTCAGCGACGAAGTGCTGGAAGAGATTGCCAAACGAGTTGGATTGAATGTGCTGCAGGTGACCGAGACGCTCGCGTACTACTCAATGCTGCGGCGAAAACCGGGCGGGCGCTATCACATTCAAGTTTGCACGAACATTTCCTGCATGTTGCGTGGCGGAAATGAATTGTACAAGCATGTGCAGAAACGGCTGGGCATCGGCAACAAGGAAGTTTCACCGTCTGGAACGTTTTCGCTGGAGGAAGTGGAGTGCATTGGCGCATGTACAGGCGCTCCCGCGATGCAGGTAAATTACGATTACTACGAGAATCTCGATCCAGACAAAGTGGATGCGATTTTCGAGCAGCTTCAGGATGGGAAGAAACCAAAACCTGTTTCAGTGACTTCGGGCTCGCTGCATCCCCGCAATCCTGCCGAAATTCCGGTGATCAGCAAGCGATTTGGGATACCGAATTCGACGAAGGTCGATGTGTATCTGCAGAACGAAGGGTATCAGGCGCTGGAGAAAGCGCTGAAGCAGATGACTCCGGACCAGATTATCGACGAAATGAAAAAGTCGAATCTGCGCGGGCGAGGCGGAGCGGGCTTCCCTGCTGGGATGAAATGGAGTTTTGTCCCGAAGGACATCCCCAAGCCGAAATACATTCTGGCGAATGGCGACGAGAGCGAGCCGGGAACATCGAAAGACCGTCCATTGATGGAGATGGACCCGCACCAATTGATTGAGGGCATGATTATTGCGGGACGCGCGATCGGGTCGCAGCAAGGATACGTTTACATTCGCGGGGAATATCGCTACGTGCTGGATATTGTGGAGGGCGCGATTCAAGAAGCGTACGACCGCGGCTACCTGGGCAAGAATATTTTGGGCAGCGGATTTAATTTTGAGCTTGCGGCGCATACGGGCGCGGGCGCGTACGAATGCGGGGAGGAATCTGCGTTGATGGAATCGCTGGAAGGCAAGCGCGGGATACCCTCGTATTAAGCCGCCCTTTCCTGCTGTGGTCGGGACTCTACGGCTGCCCGACCGTTATCAATAATGTTGAGACGCTCAGCACCGTGCCGGCGATTATTCGGCAAGGTGGTGATTGGTACGCTGGATTGGGTACGCCGAAGAATGGCGGGACGCGTTTGTACTCCATTTCCGGTCACATCAATAAGCCCGGAATTTACGAGTTGCCGCTAGGATTTAATTTGAAGCGATTGATTGAAGAAGTAGCCGGCGGAATGAAGGATGGCAAGAAGTTGAAGGCGGTGATTCCGGGCGGAAGTTCTTGTCCGCTGCTTTCTGCGGATGAAATCGATGTGGCGCTGGATTACGACTCGGTGGCAAAAATCGGGTCGATGCTGGGCTCCGGCGGTACGGTGATCATTGACGAAGAGACCTGCATGGTGGATCTGGCGCGGCGCATCATGCATTTTTACGCGCACGAATCCTGCGGCTGGTGCATCCCGTGCAGAGAAGGCACTACCTGGCTGCGGAAATTGCTGGACCGTTTTCATGAAGGCGGGGGATGCGCCGACGATATTTCTCTGATTGATGAATTGTCGAAAAATATGTTGGGACGGACATTCTGTCCGCTGGGCGACGCAGCGGCGTTGCCTACGATTAGCATCGTTAAAAAGTGGCGGCACGAATTTGAAGACCACCTGCGCGGGAAATGCGCGTTTAAGCCCGCGGAAATGATTGTGGGAGCTTCTTAGGACTCCATGCCTGAAGTAAAACAAATTACGTTTACCATCAACGACGAGAAACTTACTACGCCTGCGGGCACGCTGGTGATCGAAGCGGCGAAAAGCAAAGGCATAGAGGTTCCATCTTTCTGCTACTACCCGGGGCTTTCGCTGCAAGCGGCCTGCAGAATGTGTCTGGTGGAAGTGGAGAAAACGCCGAAGCTGCAAACGGCGTGCACGCTGGTGGCGGTGGAAGGCATGGTGGTGAAAACCGATACGCCGCAGGTGCACAAAGCGCGCAAGGACATGATCGAGTTTCTGCTTTCGAACCATCCGCTGGATTGTCCGGTGTGCGACAAGGGCGGCGAGTGCGAATTGCAGGACATGACTTTTCGTTACGGTCTGGACCACAGCCGTTTCCATGAAGAAAAACTGCATTATCCCGAAGAACAGTGGTCAGGGCTGGTTTATTACGATGCGCCGCGATGCATTTTGTGTTTTCGCTGCGTGCGCGTTTGCGATGAAGGCATGGATGTGAAAGCGCTCGGGGTGGGCGCGCGCGGCGTGAATTCCGTGATTCTGCCGAACAAGCCGGGCGAGCTGGCCTGCGAAGAGTGCGGCATGTGCATCGATATATGCCCGGTAGGTGCGCTGACGAGCGGCACGTACCGTTATCAGACGCGGCCGTGGGAAATGAAATATGTCCCAGACCCTTGCACGCATTGCTCGAACGGGTGCAAGACGACGCTGGGCGTGCGCAACAATGAAATTCTTCGCGCGAATAATCGGGACCATTCAGGGATCAACGGCGAATTCTTGTGCGCCAAAGGGCGCTTTGGATTTGATTTCACGCACAATCCCGAACGCGTGCGGCAGCCTTTGATTCGGCGCGACGGAAAACTGGAACCGGCGAGTTGGGAAGATGCGCTGGAAGAGATCGCGCGACGGCTGAAGCAAGTTCACGAGAAGCATGGCGCGAACGCGATTGGCGTGATCGGCTCCAACCACACGACCAACGAAGAGAATTATCTGTTGAACCGGTTTGCGCGCGGAACTTTGGGGACGAACAACATCGATCATCATCGGACTGCTGATTACGCAGGCCTAGCGGCTGCTTTAGGACCAAAAGCCAAAGACGCGCAAGCGACCATGGCGGATGTCTACAAGGCGAATGCGGTTTTGCTGATCGGAAATGATGTGACGAATCAGAACCCTTTGGTCGCTTGGCAGATTCGCACGGGCGTGCGGCACCATCAGGCGCGGCTGTATGTGATCAATGGCGCGCCGAGCAAAATTCATCGGCAAGCGGTGCACGGCGTGGAAACGGCCAAAGGCGGAGAGGCCGCGGCGGTTCGTTGGCTGGCACGAGGCGAAGGGCAGTTTGAAAAGTCTGTTGCGGATTCGCTGGCGCAGATGAAATCCGCGTTGGAAAAAGAGTCCGACGTCGTAATTCTTTTTGGCGCGGACATTCAAGGCGGGGCGATTCGCGATTTGGTGGCGTTGGGCTCGCGTCTCGGCGGGTACGACGCGCTATATGGCGCTGGGCGATTACTCGAATTCGCGCGGCGCTGCGGACATGGGAATTTTACCGGACCGCTTGCCGGGATACGCGTCGCTCGATGACCAGGACCGCAGCGAAGGAAGTTTGGAAAAGTATGGGGATGCGAGATTGCCGGCGCTCCGGGGATGACGGCTCGAGCGATGATGGAAGCTGCGGTTTCCGGAAAACTGAAGGCGCTGTACGTGGTGGGCGCAAATCCGGTGAAAACTTTTGAAGTTGCGCAGCACGATCGCCTAGGCGGACTGGAACTTCTCGTGGTGCACGACATGTTTCTGACGGAAACGGCGTTGCGCGCGGACGTGGTCCTGCCTGCTGCATCGTCGTACGAAAAAGACGGCACGCTGACGAATACCGCGGGCGAAGTGCAGATGACGCATCGTTCGATCGACCCGCAAGGACCGCGCAGCGATTTCGATTTGCTGCGCATTTTGTCACACCAGCTTGGAATGCTTGGGCTGGGCTCGCCGATTCGTTTGCGCACGCCGGAAGCGGCGTTTGACGAAATCCGACAGTACGTGGCGGGATACGAAGTTTCCGTTGCAATATTGCTCGCGGGGGGCGCGCAACTAACGACTGCGAGTTGTAAATCAGCGGAACCAAACTACAGCGTGCCCGCGGGCACAGTTTTTTCTTCACACGATTATTTATTTACGAGCGGAACGTTGGGGCGCTATTGTTCCAGGCTCGCATCCACAAAAGAGGCTAAAGATACGCCGTGGAGTTCGTCACCCAGCACGCAGTCCTGGTGGTATCGCTAGTAAAGATCGTCATTTTGCTTGTTTTTGACTTTGACGACGCTGGCGTACCTTACCTGGTTTGAACGCAAAGTCGTGGCGCACATTCAGTCGCGCTGGGGCCCCTACTATGTGGGCGCGCATGGATTGCTGCAGCCGCTGGCCGACGGCCTGAAATTTCTATTCAAAGAAGATGTGACGCCGCCGGGAGCGGATAAATTTTTGTATATCCTCGCTCCGTTTCTGGCGTTGTCGCTAGCGCTGACGACGATTGCGCTAATTCCGTTTGGTCCGGCGACAATTACGATTCTTGGGCAGCCCACACAACTGATTGTTGCGGACGTAAATATCGGCTTGATGTTTGTTTTCGCCATCACGTCAATCGGGGTGTACGGTGTGGCGTTGGCGGGTTGGTCTTCAAACAGCAAGTACCCGCTACTGGGCGGACTGCGCAGTTCGGCGCAGATGATCAGCTACGAAGTTGCTCTAACATTGTCCGTAGTTGGCGTGGTCCTATTGGCCGGGACATTGAATTTCAACGAAATGGTTTCGGACCAGAGTTGGGTATTATCGTTACCTGCCGTTTATTCCGCGCTGGCACATATTTCCGCAGATTATCGGTTTCCTTTGCTATTTCACTTCGGCGATCGCGGAGACGAACCGCGTTCCCTTTGATTTGCCCGAGGCGGAGACGGAACTCGTAGCCGGTTTTCACACCGAATATTCCAGTTTCAAGTTCGCGATGTTTTTCATGGCGGAATACGCGAACATGCTCACGGTTTCTTTTCTGGCGACGATTTTGTTTCTGGGCGGATGGCTTTCTCCTTTTCCGGAAAGCTGGACTTTTCTGCAATATTTGCCTGCGGTCGTGCTGTGAGGGCTGGGCGTGTATTTGGCCTACGACGCCGTGATGGGAGCGACCGGGATCGCGCGAATTCAGCTCGTCGTGATTACCTGCGGAGCGCTGGTGCTTGGCGCGCTTTGTTTGCTTCCCGCGGTTATTCCGATAATTCAGGGGCCGTTCTGGTTCCTGCTGAAAGTGGGCGGACTGCTTTTCTTTTATGTTTGGACGCGCGGGACGCTGCCGCGCTTTCGGTATGACCAGTTGATGTCGCTAGGATGGAAACTGCTGCTTCCGGTTTCGTTGGCGAACCTGGTGGGAACCGCGCTGTGGATTATTTTCCCGCTGTTGGTGAAACACGGATGACCTTGCCCTTCATTTTATTTTTTGTTTTTGCGCTGACCGCGATTGGTGGAGCGCTGCTACTGATTCTGGCGCGCGAGCCGATTCATAGCGCGCTGTCGCTGATTCTGGTGATGATGTCGCTGGCTGGACTTTACCTGATGCTCGGCGCGGAATTCATAGCGTCGGTACAAATCATTGTGTACGCCGGCGCCATCATGGTGCTTTTTGTTTTCGTGATCATGCTGCTGAACGCGGGGGTGGAAGAACGCACGGACTACAGCAAGATGGCGAAATACGCAGGGATTCCGCTGGGCATTCTGTTGCTGCTCGACCTGGCACATTGGATGGCGCATTCATTCATTGGCAGAACGCCGGCAAATGGTGCGGGGTCCGCAAACGTGATGGTATCGACGCGCGACTTATCTGTACAACTGTTTCAGAAATACTTATTTCCGTTTGAAGCCACTTCTATTTTGATTTTGATTGCGATTTTGGGCGCGCTGGTTTTGGCGAAGAGGGACGAATGAGCGTCGTTCCGGTTTCCTACTATCTGGTGCTGAGCGCCGTGCTGTTCGGACTGGGTGTGGTGGCCTTCGTGTTCAAACGCAACATCATCACGATTTTGATGGCCATCGAGCTGATGCTAAACGCGGTGAATCTAGCGTTTGTGGCGTTTGCGCGAGCCTGGGGACAACGGGACGGACTCGTATTCGTTTTCTTCGTGATTGTTGTGGCCGCGGCGGAAGCGACGGTGGGACTGGCGATTGTGATACGGATTTATCAGAACCGGCAAACGCTGAACATCGAGCGCGTGAACCTCCTGAAATTCTGATGCCAATACTCGAACATCTTTGGATCATTCTTGCACTGCCTCTGGCGGGGGCTGCGCTGAATGGCTTGCTGGGCAAGAATTGGTCCAAGACGATCGTAAATTCGGTCGGGATTGGGTCTGTTGCTCTCGCTTTTCTTTCGGTGCTGGAGGCGATTCGCGAATTTTCGCTGCTGCCCGCCGGAGAACTTTCGTTTTTCAAAAATTACTTCAACTGGATGTCCGCGGGGTCGTTCAAAGTGGACTTCGCGCTACAGATGGACCACTTGACGATCGTGATGTTGCTGCTGGTCACATTTGTGAGCTTGCTTGTGCACATTTATTCCACCGGGTACATGGCGCAGGAGGAAGGTTATTACCGGTTTTTCGCCTACCTGAATCTGTTTGTGTTCTTCATGCTTACGCTGGTGCTGGCGGCGAACATTGTTCTGATGTTTGTGGGCTGGGAAGGCGTGGGGCTTTGCAGTTACCTGCTGATCGGATTCTGGTTCCTGAAACAATCTGCGATTAGCGCTGGCAAAAAGGCGTTCATTACCACGCGGATCGGCGACTTCGGATTTACCGTTGGAATTTTGCTGCTCTTCTGGACTTTTGGTTCCGTGGATTTCGGCACGGTTTTCGCGAAGGCCGCGAATATGCCGGCCGAGGGCGCGCCGCAAGCAGGCGTGCTTACGTGGATTTGTCTGCTGCTTTTTGCGGGTGCCATTGGAAAGTCGGCGCAACTGCCGCTGTATGTGTGGCTGCCGGACGCGATGGAAGGACCTACGCCGGTGAGCGCGTTGATTCATGCGGCCACCATGGTGACTGCCGGTGTTTACATGGTGGCGCGCATGCATGCGCTGTTTTCGCGGGCGCCGATTGCGATGTTTGTGGTGGCGGCAGTGGGCGCGATCACAGCCTTTTATGCAGCAACGATTGGGCTGGTGCAGACCGACATTAAAAAAGTGTTGGCTTATTCCACTGTATCGCAACTGGGCTACATGTTTCTGGGCTGCGGAGTGGGGGCGTACGCGGCGGGGATTTTTCATCTGATGACCCACGCGTTTTTCAAAGGCTTGCTGTTTTTGGCCGCGGGCAGCGTCATCCATGCTAGGTCTGGCGAGCAGGACATGCGCAACATGGGCGGGCTGCGAAAACAAATTCCAGTGACTTACTGGACGATGTTTATAGCGACGCTTGCGATTGCGGGAATTCCTGGGTTTGCCGGTTTTTTCAGCAAAGACGAAATTTTGGATGCGGCGGGTTCGGGGCCGAATACTCACCTCACGCTCTGGCTGCTGGGGCTGGCCGGAGCCGGACTGACGTCGTTCTATATGTTCCGGCTGATATTTCTTACATTTTTCGGCAAGCCGCGATTTGACGAGCACAAAGTGCACGTCCACGAATCGCCGCGCAGCATGACCGTGCCGTTGATGATTCTCGCGCTGCTTTCGATGGCGGGCGGATGGTTCGCGGCACCGCATCTTTTGGGAAAGACGGATTATTTTGAGGCGTTTTTGCATCCGGTGTTCGCCAGTTACGAAGTGCCGGCGGGAATCGAGCCAGGCGCGTCTTTGGCCGGGGCTGCGGGCGAAGCGGGAGGAATCTCGCCCAGCCCGGCGATGGAATTATTCCACGCGTTGACCGGGCCGCCGGTGGTGCTCGCGATCATCGGGTTGCTGGTGGCTTGGTGGTTTTATATTCGCAAGCCAGACGCGCCAAAGAAACTTGCCGCGAGCGCGCACGGTCTCTACAAACTTTTGCTCGATAAATATTATGTGGACGAAATTTATGCCGCGTTGATTATTCGTCCGTTTCTTTGGATCTCGACAAATGTGCTCTGGCAGGTGGTGGATGAGCGCGTGATCGACGGAACGGTGAACGGCGTGGCGCGAGTGGCGCGCGAAGTTGGCGGACAGGCTCGCGAAATACAGTCTGGGAACGCGCGAAGTTACGCCACATGGGTGGTGATCGGCGCTGTGGGATTCACCGTGTTGATGCTGGGAGTGTGGGGAATGGTGCGTTAGCGTGGACATGCCTTCTCATCTGCTGACGGTCGTCACGTTTTTGCCGCTGCTCGGCGTGCCTGCACTTTTGTTGCTGCGCTCGGACGATCATACCTGGATCCGCCGAATTGCGCTGGCTATCTCACTGGCGGAGTTTGCGATTTCGCTATTTCTGCTACGCGGGTTTGATGCGGTTAATGCCGGATACCAATTCGAGGAATATTACGACTGGATCGCACGCGCAAGTATTCATTATCACCTGGGCGTGGACGGCATCAGCTTGTTTCTGGTTTTGCTCACCACATTTTTGACGCCGCTCGCGATTCTATGCTCGTGGCAAGCCATTCAGGAAAACGTGAAAGGATTTTTCATTGCGTTGCTGGTGATCGAAACGGCCATGATCGGCGTTTTCGTCTCGCTCGATCTGCTGCTCTTTTTCTTCTTCTGGGAACTCACGCTGATTCCGATGTATTTCCTGATTGGAATCTGGGGACACGGGCGAAGAATTTATGCCGCGGTGAAATTTATTCTGTACACCATGTTCGGCTCCATGCTGATGCTGGTGGCGATTTTGTGGCTGTACAACCTGGCCGGAACGTTTGATCTGCCGGATATTCAGGCGAAGCTGCAAACGGGAATGGTTTTGCTGCCGGCGCGGACCGAGCTTTTGCTTTTTGCAGCGTTCTTTCTGGCGTTTGCAATCAAGGTGCCGCTGTTCCCGCTGCACACCTGGCTTCCCGACGCGCATACAGAAGCTCCCACGGCAGGTTCGGTGATTCTGGCGGGCGTGATGCTGAAACTCGGGAACTTACGGGATGCTGCGATTTTGTCTGCCGCTATTCCCAGACGCAGCGCATCGCATGGCGCCGTTGATCGGTGTGCTGGCGATTATGGGGATTGTGTATGGCGCGATGGTGGCCACGGTGCAGACGGATTTAAAGCGGCTGGTGGCCTACACATCGGTGAGCCATCTTGGGTTTGTGGTGCTGGGAATTTTTGCCTTCAGCACGATTTCGATTCAGGGCGCGATTTTTCAGATGTTGAGCCACGGGATTTCGACTGGCGCGCTTTTCCTTGGCGTAGGAATGTTGTACGACCGGCGGCACACCTTTGAAATCAAGGAATACGGCGGGCTGGTGAATCCGATGCCGGTGCTGATGTCATTTTTTCTTTTTATTGCGCTGTCGTCGCTGGCGTTGCCGCCGCTGAACGGATTTATCGGCGAGTTTCTGATTCTGATCGGGACCTTTCAACACCACCAGGCGTGGGCAGCCTGGGCGGCGAGCGGCGCGGTGCTTTCGGCGATTTATTTATTGTGGGCCTACCAGCGCGTCGGGTTCGGAGAAGTAACCGTAGAGAAGAATCGCAATCTGCCTGACGCGTCGGGGCGCGAACGGCTGATTCTTGCCACCATGGCGGTGGCGATTATTTTCATGGGTGTGGCTTCCCCGCTCTTTACGCGGCGCATGCAAAGCTCCACGGACAGTTTGCTGCAACAGATGGATCGCGTGCAAAGCGCTTCCCGCCGCCCGGCGACTCCCGAGCTTGCGCGAAAACAAACCGGCGTTGCGCTTTTGGCAGACAAGAATGCGTCCGCCAAGAAAATCTCTTGGAGGCGCGTTCAGCCGTGATTCCTTTCCCGGCGAACAAATCGGCAATTTCCACCGGCTCGCACCGGAAATAATTCTTTGCGCGTTTGGCATCGTGATTATGGTTGCGGACCCGTTTGTCCAAGCTGCGCACAAGCGTGCGCTTGGCTGGCTTGCCTTTATTGGCGCGTTGGGCGGCCTGCTCGGCGTGCATTGGATGGCGCAAGATCCCGGCAACGCCTACAGCGACTTGATGCGGGCGGACGCGTTCAGCATTTTTGTTCACGTGGTGGCGATTGGGGCTGCCGCGCTCGCGATTCTGGGGTCGTTCAATTATCTGGACGAGGAGAACATTCAGCGCGGCGAATATTATGCGCTGGTTTTATTTGCGACCGCAGGAATGGGAATTCTCGCGGGGGCCAACGAGCTGGTTACTGCGTTTATCGGGCTCGAAATGAGCTCGATTTCCACTTACATTCTGGCTGGCTTTCGGCGGCGGGCGATCAAGTCGAACGAAGCGTCGTTGAAATATTTCGTGCTGGGATCGTTCGCTACGGCGTTTTTTCTGTACGGCATTGCCATGGTGTATGGCGCGACGGGAACCACGCGTATTGATTTGATTGCCGGCGGCACTGCAGAAAATGATTGCCGACCAGGGACAGGTTGCGTCGCTAGCAATTCTAGGGCTCGCGCTGATGTTCGTGGGTCTGGGATTCAAGGTTGTGGTCGCTCCGTTCCAGGTTTACGCGCCGGACGTGTACCAGGGCGCGCCCACACCGGTGACCGCCTTGCTCGCGTCGGGTCCGAAGGCAGCGACGTTCGCAGTGATGTTGCGGATTTTCTACGTGTCGTTTGGCACCGCGGGGAATTTCTGGTTCTGGGCGGTATGGATCTCCGCGGTGCTCACGATGATCGTCGGGAATTTCGCGGCGCTGGTGCAAACGAACGTAAAGCGCATGCTGGCGTATTCGTCCATCGCGCATGCTGGATACATTTTAGTGGCGTTCGCTGCGGGGACAGATATTGGAATTGCCGCCGTTCTTTTTTATCTGGCCGCGTACGCGCTGATGAAGATTGGCGCATTCCTGGTGATCGCGCACCTGGGACAGCAAGGCGAAAAGCGGCTGGAAATTACCGATTATGCGGGACTGGGAAGCAGACAGCCGGTGCTGGCGATCTGTTTCTCGCTTTTTCTGCTTTCGCTGCTGGGATTGCCGGCCACGGGCGGATTCCTGGGCAAACTTTTTGCGTTTCAGGCCGCGCTGGATTCCAAAATTGTATGGCTAGTGGTGATCGCAGCCATCAACAGCGTGATCGGCGCGTATTATTACCTGCGCGTGATCATAGCGATGTACTTCTGGGAGCCGTCGAAAGAGTACGTGCCGTCCAAAGTCGCGCCTACGCTCGCGTTCGCTCTCGCTATCGCGGCTTTTGGAACACTGTATCTAGGTATACTTCCCGCGCGTGTTCTTAACCTCGCAAAAGTAGCTGCCGATTCGATCTATCTGCGTTAGTTCATCGCGTTGAATTCTGCTTTCCGTCGCTGCATCAAAGTCCAAGCGAAAAGAAAAAGGCCCGGGATGCTTGCGCGTGCAAGTTCCCGGGCCTTGAAACTTTCGGATTCTTACTTAACTTTGAGGAAGACGATAGCAAAAGTGTACAACGCCATCGACTCAATGAGCACGAGCGCCAAAATCAGCGCAAAACGAATTGCCGCTGCTGCGCCCGGATTTCGCGCCAAGCCTTCGCAAGCCGCTGCTGTGGCTACTGCCTGGGCATACCCACCGCCCGCCGAAGCAATGGCCATGGCAAAGCCCGATGTGATTGCCACCCAGTTGGTGGCAGTCATCGCGCTGCCGGCTGTTTCCTGCGCAAAGGCCGCGGGCGCGAAGAGACATATCGCGATCGCGGACATTAGAAACCATGCGTACCTTTTCATTTGTTTCTCCTAGTTATGAATTTGCCGCCAAGCGGTGGCTCCCGTCATCCTCAAGCAGCCGGGATCACATTGGACAGCGATAATGCCAGTATGAATTAGTGCTCTTCGGCGACAGCTCCCGCGACGTAAATCACGGGCAAAATTGTGAATACGAAAGCCTGCAAAACGGCGACGAACACGTGCAACAAAATGAACGCGATAGGCCCCAGCAGTGGAACTACAACCAAAATGTAGAGCGCTTTATTCACACTCGCCCCATACATATAAAGCGACATCATCAGACCCAGAAAAAGAACATAGAGCGTTTCGCTGACCAGCATGTTGACCCAGAGCCGGACGGTTAAGGAAAGCAGGCGCGCCAGGTTGCTGACAATTTCGATTGGCAACATGATCGGAGACATCGCCAGCACCGGCCCCAGGAAATGTTTGGCATGGCCAACAGGACCGTGTTTCAGAATTCCGACCCAGTTGTAATAGAGGAACACGACGATGGCGCATCCCAGCGGAACGGAGACCACCGCGGTGGGCGAGCCGAGCGTGGGAAACAATCCCAATAAGTTACAGCAGAGAACAAAAATCCCGATGCTGCCGAGCATGACTACGTACTTTTGACCTTCCTGGCCAACGTTGTCTTCAAGAAGATCGCGAATGCCGACGCCCATCGAGTTAGTAAGAAGCGCTTCCATGCACTGCTGAGTGGCACCGGGACGGTCGACGGAAATTCTGCTCTTCAGCCAAAGAAAGAAAAGGGCGGCGAGGAAAAAAACTACAATCTCGAGCGCTACTTGATTGGGGATGGGATACTCAGGATTCGAAGGTTTAATGTGCAAAGCGGCGAGCAACGCCAAAGCTGCCTTGCCAAAGATTCGATTCAACAGAACTGTAACCCACAGAATTCGTTCTTCCATTTTTCCCTTTCACGATTGCGCGCGCGGGAGCGGGCCGCCCCGAAAAAGCTGCCCAATCAGCTCCACGATTACCGCGGCTACCACCACGAAAAAGCCAGCCAGCACGCTGGCAGCGGGCAAACTAAAGCCTCGAAGAATAACATAGGCGACGACGATCAGCAACGCGTAGCGGCCGATGAATTTGAAGTACACGCTTGCCGGGACGCGCGCTTTTTCCGCACCGGCTTGCGCGGTGGAGAGCCTTGCCAGCGCGTTTACACCTTGCTTCATCCAGCGATAGTTGATCCAGGAAAGCGCGGCACCGGCGGCCAAGCCTGCACCGGATCTTAGGCCCCAATGAATCGCAACAGCGATGGAGGCAAAGACCCCTATCGCAACGCTGAGGTACTCGATGCGCCGTTCCGCAGCAGCGTAGAAAGTGTCATTGGTCGACATTGTTCTTCATCGAAATCGCGGCTCAACCTGGATCGGAGCGAGAGAGGCGCCTAATAATGTCCCATATTCCGCCGCCAAAACCGAGGAAACCCAAAATCAGTGTAAACGCCGGAGAGGTGTGCAGCCAGCGATCGATCAAATAACCGGCGCCGCCTGCGATTACGATGCAAGCAATCATGATGAAGGGCAGCTCCAGTGCCATAGCCAATTGATTCATCGAACGGCTGGGATTTTTGCGCGGTGCAGGAGACGGCGAGGACATTGTTTTGCCGCGCTCAGCGGCCGAACGGGATCAGCAAGGAATAGGTGGCCAAGCGCAGGAACTGCTCCGGGAAAATTCCGGCGGCCAATGTGACGATGACCATCGCAGCGAGTGCGAATTTTTGGGCTAGCGAGATCACCGGGCGGACGGGATCGCTGGATTCACGCACCCACATCGCGGCAACCAAGCGGAAGTAATAGTAAACCGCCGGCAAAATATAGAGTACGGACAAAACCGCCAAATAGGTATGCCCGGTCTCAATCAGTGACCAGAAAACCAAGAGCTTGGCGAAGAAGCCTGCGGTGGGCGGAATTCCTGCAAGCGACAGCAGGAAAATAAGCATCAGGACAGCGGCGCCGGGATTGCGTTGGATGAGTCCATTCAGATCGTCGATGTCGTCCCCGATCACGCCTTTGTGCCGCAGCAGAATCACGATGGCGAAAGCGCCGGTGTTGAAAAACGCGTATACGAAAAGATAGAAAGCCATAGCTTGCAAGCCGCGCTCGTGGAGCGTGCCGTCGGAATTCACCGAGGCGACCAGGCCGAGCAGGATGTAGCCCACCTGGGTGATGGAAGAATATGCGAGCAGGCGTTTTATATTTGACTGAGTGATGGCGGCCAGCGTACCGACGGTTAGCGAAAGAACCGCCACTGCTTCCATCACGACAACCCAGTCGAGGTTGACCGGCCAGAACACGGTGAGGAAGAGACGCAGCAGCAGCGCGAAGCTGGCAGCTTTGGAAGCAACGCTTAGGTAAGCGCTGATGGGAGTGGGCGCGCCTTCGTAAACGTCCGGCGCCCATTGGTGGAACGGAACCGCGGCGATTTTGAAGAACACTCCGGCGGATACGGTGCCGAGAGCCAAAATTGTGAGTACGTCGCCGTGGCCGTAACGCGTGCTGCGTTCAGTGATGGCATTCGCGATCACTACCAGGTTCGTGGATCCGGAAATTCCGTAAAGAATCGAGAAGCCGTAGGCCAGGATTCCGGAGCTGAAGGCGCCTATCAGCACGTATTTCAGTGCGGCTTCGTTGGATTTGCGATCGCGGCGCAAAAATCCGGTGAGCACGTAGAAACTCAGCGCCATGGTTTCCAGCGCGACGAACAAGACGATCAGGTCATTGCCACAGGCCAGGAACATCATGCCGACGGTGGCGAAAAGCATCAGCGCGTAATACTCGCCGTGCTGCTCTTTTTCGATTTCCATGTACTTAACGGAAATTAAAATTACTGAGCGCGGTGGAGGCCAGGAAAATGAATCCGAAGAAAATGAAGAAGGGATCGATGATGATGGAATTTCCGAAGGCGTAGGCTTGGCCCTGCATCTTGTACATCACTACAAGCGCGCCGGCGCTGAAGGCCACGCCCAGCATGGCCGTCAGCGAATTCCAGGATTTTTCTTTTTTGGTCAGGAAGAAATCGAGAAGCAAAGTGGCGAGACCAAAACCGGCGAGCATCGCTTCGGGCAAGATGAAAAACGAAATCGCGGCGTGTTTGCTCGAAAACATCCTGCCAGGGGACTTGCATTTCTACCTAGCCTCAACGTGAGAAGAAGATGGCGGCGGCAGTATCGCTATTTGCGCCAAGGGCGCCTTTGCGGGTAGCGCCATGGACGTGGGCTGCTCCGCTGCCGGCGTCGGTGGTTGAGTCAGCTCAGGGGCGGAGTAGTAGCCGGGATTCACGCGCTCGACTAATTCGTGCACGGGCTTCTCGAGAATATCGAAGAGCGGCTTGGGATAGATTCCGATCCAGAACGCCAAAGCGACCAGGGGAAGTATCGTGGCGTACTCGCGCGCGTTCAGGTCGGGCAAGTGTTCGTTTGCTGGATTTGTGACGTTGCCGAACATCACGCGCTGATAGAGCCAAAGCAAATACGCGGCACCGAGAATTACGCCGAGCACGCCCCACGCGGCCCATTTCCAGCTGACTTCGAAGACGCCGCGCAGAATGGTGAACTCACCGATGAAACCGTTCAGTAGGGGCATGCCCAGGGAACTTAGAGTAATAATCAGATATATTACGGCGAAATTCGGCATCGGCGTGGCGAGGCCGCCAAATTCGGAGATCAAACGCGTGTGCCTGCGCTCGTAAAGCATGCCTACGATCAAGAACAAGCCGCCGGTGGAAATTCCGTGGTTGAGCTGCTGAATGATGCTGCCGGAAAGGCCGAGCGGAGTGAGCGCGAAAATTCCCAGGGTGCAGAAGCCCATGTGGCTCACCGAAGAATAGGCGATGAGTTTCTTCATGTCCTTCTGCATCATGCAGACTAAGGCGCCGTAGATGATTCCGATCAGCGACAGGATGATGATGATCCATCGATATTTCACCGTCGCGTCGGGAAACATCGGGCACGGAGAAGCGCAAGAAACCGTACGTGCCCATTTTCAACAGGACGCCGGCGAGGATGACGGAACCTGCGGTGGGAGCTTCGGTGTGCGCGTCGGGCAGCCAGGTGTGGAACGGGAACATGGGGACTTTGATGGCGAAGGCGAAAAAGAATCCCCAGAACAGCCATTTTTGCAGCCATCCGTACTGCGCTGTGAACGGGTTCGCCAGGATCTCTCTGATGTCGAAATGTGTTCGCGATAATAGTAAATCGCCAAAATCGCCAGGAGCATCAGGACCGAGCCGGCCAGCGTGTACAGGAAAAACTTTATCGCGGCGTAGAGGCGGCGCTCGCTGCCCCAGACGCCGATCAGGAAATACATCGGCACGAGCATTACTTCCCAGAAAACGTAGAAGAGGACGAAGTCGAGGGACATGAAAACGCCGAGCATGCCGGTCTGCAGCAGGAGAAGCAGGATGTAATATTCTTTTTCGCGTTTTTTGATTGCGGACCAGGACGAGAGAATCGCGAGCGGGCCGAGGACGGTGGTGAGCATGACTAAGAGGTAGCTCAGGCCGTCGATACCCAAGCGTGAAGTGCGCGCCAATCGAAGGAATCCAGGAATGATCGGTGACGAATTGGAAGCGCGGGGAGTGGGGACCGGAATCGAAGCGCCATAGGAGCGGCAGCGAGACGGCCAGTCCGAGAAATCCGAAAATATTGCCCATCCAGCGATGCAGGTCGGGACGATTGCTCGGGATGAAGAGCATCAGAATCGCGCCCACCAGCGGCGTGAATAAGATCGTGCTTAAAATGTGGCTATCGGAGAAAAGCATCCCTTCCCTCGCCTTTATCTAATGTATGGCGTGATGCGCCATATAAAAGTAGTAGCCGAAAAATCCAATCAGGCCGATTACGATCAGAAGCATGTAGCTTTGCACCAACCCGTCCTGAATCAGGCGCACGGGGTAACTGAAAATCCAGACGATGCGAGCGCCGAGACGCACGGAGCCGTCCACGATCCAGGTGTCCCACCACATGGAAAGTTTTGAGATCGCACGCGTGAGCCAGCCTGCGCCGTTTACGCCCACGCCGTCGATGACGTTGCGGTCGAACGCGCCCAGCGCAAGGCCTAGGTCTTTCGCGCGGTTCACGAAGAGCGCGTCGTAAAGTTGGTCCACGTAATATTTGTTGTAAACCAGGCGGTAGAATCCGCCGAAGCTACGCTCGATTTTCTCCGGCAGGTCTGTGCGCTTCACATATAAAAACCAGGCGAACAAAATCCCCGATATCACCAGACCTTCAGAAAGCATCATCAGGAAAAGCTCGCCGTGAGTGGAACTTGGCCCTTTCATCGGCTCCATGCGCGCCTCGTGCGGAACAGCGACTACCGTGGAGAGAAAATGGACGAAATGGCTGTTGCCGCCCAAAATTTCCGGCCAGCTTAGCCCTCCGCCGACGATAGATAGCACGGCTAAAATCACCAGCGGGGCCAGCATCGATTTTGGGGATTCGTGAATGTGATGCTCGACTTCGTGGTCCACGCGCGACGTGCCGTGAAAGGTCATGAAGATCAGGCGGAACATATAGAACGCGGTCATGCCCGCGGTGAAATAGCCGATGGCCCAAAGCAGCGCGTCTTTCTCGTAGGCTTTGCCGAGGATCAAATCTTTGCTGATGAAGCCGGCGAAGGGGAAAATTCCCGCGATGGCGAGAGCGGCGATCAGCATGGTCCAATACGTGATGGGAATTTTTTTAGAGAGCGCTCCCATTTTGCGCATGTCCTGCTCGCCGGAGACAGCATGAATCACGCTGCCGGCGGCGAGGAAGAGCAAGCCTTTAAAGAATGCGTGCGTCATCAAATGGAAAATGCCGGCGGTGAAGGCGCCGACGCCGCAGGCCAGGAACATGTAGCCGAGCTGCGAAACCGTGGAGTACGCCAGACACTTTCTTGATGTCGTTCTGCACCACGCCCATCGACGCGGCGAAGAGCGCGGTGATTGCGCCGATTAGCGCGACCACTCCCATGGCTTTGGGCGATAGTTGATAAATGGCGTTAGTGCGCGTGACCATGTAAACGCCTGCGGTAACCATGGTGGCGGCGTGAATCAACGCGCTGACCGGCGTGGGGCCTTCCATCGCGTCAGGTAGCCAGACGTAAAGCGGAATCTGCGCCGACTTTCCTGTGGCGCCTACGAAAAACAGCAAAGCTATCGCTGTGATTCGCGGATCACCGATGGCGAAACCGCCCGCTGCTAGGGCTGGACCGATCTCAACGAAGCGAATCGTGCCAAGAAGCGCGGAGGTAAGAAAAATTCCCAACAGGAACCCGGCGTCGCCGACGCGGTTGACGATGAAAGCCTTTTTGCCTGCGTCCGAAGCGGACTTCTTGTGGAAATAGAATCCGATCAAAAGGTAGCTGCAGGTGCCCACGCCTTCCCAGCCGACGAAGAGCAGCAAAAGGTTGTTTGCCAGCACCAACATCAGCATCGAAAACATGAAGAGATTCAAGTAGCCGAAGAAACGGTAATAGCCGCCTTCGTGCGCCATGTACCCGGTGGAATAAATGTGAATCAGGAATCCGACGCCGGTGACGATGAGGATCATCACGCAGGAGAGTGGATCGATCTGAAAGCCCCAGTCGGCGATGAATTTCGCGATTCTTCCATCGAGCATGTGGTACGTGCCGGCGGGAATCCACTCGAACAATATCTTGGTGGCGATGCGTTCACCGGAAGGCTTCGCGATGAGCTGAAAGAAAGCGCCAACGGAAAAAATGAAAGAAAGGAAAACGCTGCCGGAGCAGAGCCAGCTTACGATTTGATTGCTAAGACGTCGGCCGTAGAAAAGCATGACCGCCGCTGTCGCCAGCGGGAAAAGCGGGATCAGCCATATGTGGTCGAGAAAAAATGGCTGCGCGTTCATGCTCGAGTTTTCACCATTTCAGCATGTCCATTTCGTCGGCGAGGAGCGTTTCGCGATTGCGGAAAAACGCCAGGATGATGCCCAGTCCGACGGCGGCTTCGGCGGCTGCGTCGGTAATTATAAAAATTGCGAACACTTGGCCATCGACGGAGCCAAATAGGTGCGAGAACGCGACCAGGTTGATGTTCACGGCGTTCAAAATCAATTCGATGGACATCAGAATGATGATCACGTTGCGACGCGTGAGCACGCCGATCACGCCTATGGTGAACAGCGCGAGGCTGAGCCAAAGATAATGATCCACGGGAACCATTACACCCTCCGCTTCGCCATCACTACGGCTCCGATCATGGCGACGAGAAGTAAAATTGATGCAATTTCAAAAGGCAGCATGAAACGTCCGAAAAGCGCGTCGGCAACCGCTTCAGTGTTCTTGGGCAAAACCTCCGGAACGCGTGCCTGGGGAAAGAGCGATGTTTTTCCCATTTTTATGACTATAAACAATTGCGCAGCCAGCGCCAGAGCCAGCACACCGGCGACAAATCGCTGACGGTTGAATTGATATTGCAAGAGCGAGACGTCCAGATTCACGAGCATGATCACGAAAACGAAAAGAACCATGATGCCGCCGACGTATAGGATCACTTGCGTTACGAAAAGAAATTCGGCTTGCAGTAGCAGGAAGACGCCGGCTGTTGCAAGCAGCGTTGTAATTAAATAAACGGCGCCGTGCACGACGTTTCGACGCGTGACCATCAGGATCGCCGAACCGACCGCAAGCGCGGCGAAGAAGTAAAATAGAATCGAATTCAAGCCCATTTATTCACCGTCCGCCACGGGGACTGCGCTATCGACTTCGTCGTTTTTTGCCAGCCACATGGCCACGGCGAGCGTGACAGCATCCGCCAGAAGCGTATAGACCAGTAGGCTCCCGCCCCATTCGCGTGTCGCCAGCAGGGCGTTGCGGTAGCGATTAAGTTCACGAGCGCCAGCGGAATCAGAAATCTCCAGCCGAGACGCATCAATTGATCGAAGCGATAGCGGGGAAAAGTAAATCGGAACCACAGAAAGAAATAAATGTAGGCGAAAACTTTGGCCATAAACCAGAACGCGCCGTGAATGCCTTGCAAAACAGCCGCAGGAGCAAAAAGTGCGCCGGCCAAAACTCCGGCGATTAGCAGACACAGGCCGCCAGCCATCGCCATTACCAGCTTTTGGATTTTCACCGGCTGCTTCGGCGCCAGATAGAAACAGTACAACGCGACACCGAGGACCAGCAGCGACGGCAACGCATCGAGAAATTCGATGGAAGTTCCCGGCAGAGTGGTGTGGGAACTCGCGAACGGCCGCAGCCAGCCGCCGAGAAACAGCGTGGTGGCGATTCCGGCGACGATGATCATGTTCGCGTATTCGGCCAGGAAATAGAGCGACCAGCGAAAGCCGCTGTATTCCGTCATGTAACCGGCGACGAGTTCCGATTCCGCTTCGGGCAAATCGAAGGGCGCGCGATTGGTTTCCGCAATCGAGCCGACCATATAAATGAAGAATCCGACGGGCACGTAGAAGATGAACCAGATGCCCTGGTCGTACTGCGCCATTACGATGTCTTTCATCGAAAGCGAGCCGGCCAGGAGCAGAGCGGAAACCAGTCCAAGGCCGGCAGCGGTTTCGTAGCTGACAAGTTGCGCGGCGCTGCGCAGAGCGCCCAGCAGCGAGTAGTGGCTGTTCGAAGCCCAGCCGCCGAGGACGATGCCGTAAATTCCGAGCGAGCTGACGGCCAGAATGAAAAGCAGGCCGATGTTCAAGTCTGCAATTTGAAATGCAGGACCAATCGGCAAGCGCGGCATAGGCGAGCAGCGCCATGGTGACGCTTACAAGCGGCGCCATCCAAAACAACAGCCGGTCGGCTTTGTCGGGAATGATGTCTTCTTTCAGCAGCAGTTTCACGGCGTCGGCGATGGGCTGCAGCAATCCGTGCGGACCGACGCGCATGGGGCCGAGGCGCGCCTGCATGTCGGCCATCACTTTGCGCTCCATCAGAACGATGTAGCCGGCGAGCAGCGGCAGCACCGCGACGATCACGACGGCGTAAAGCACCGGCAACACGTAGCCGCAGATCGACGGTGGAATCAAATGGCCCATCAGCGGTCCACTTCCCCGAGCACGATATCGATGGTCCCGATGATCGCGACTACGTCCGCGACTAGCGCGCCGCGTGCCATTTTGTCGAACGCCTGCAGATTAATGAATGATGGCGGACGCACGCGGACGCGATACGGCTGCGTGGTGCCGTCGCTCACAATGTAGTAGCCAAGCTCGCCCTTGGGCGCTTCGATCGAGTGGTAGACCTCGCCCGGCGGCGGCTTCAGGACTTTCCCGATGCGCGCCATGATCGGGCCCGGACGGAATGTTTTCGATGGCTTGCAGGCAGATGCGGCGCGATTGTCGCATTTCTTCCATGCGTACAACGTAGCGGTCGTAGGTGTCGCCCGTTTCGCGCGTGGGAATATCGAATTCGTATTGGTCGTAGGCGGCATAGGGCATGGCTTTGCGCAGGTCCCATTTCACACCGCTCGCGCGCAGCACCGGCCCGGTGACGCCGAGCGCGATGGCATCCGCGGCGGAAAGGATTCCGACGCCCTTGGTGCGGCCGACCCAGATGCGATTTTCGGTGAGCAGCGTTTCGTACTCATCGATGTTGTGCGTCGAAGTCGTTGCAGAAGCGCTTCACATCCTGCTCGAAGCCGTCGTAGGTCTCGTATTGCAGGCCGCCGATGCGGAAGGCGTGGGTGGTGAGGCGCGCGCCGCAATACTTCTCGAAAATTTTCAGAATTTCTTCGCGCTCGCGGAAGCAATAAAAGACCGGCGTGAGCGCGCCGATATCGAGAGCGTGCGTCCCAAGCCAGAGCAAGTGGCTGGCGATTCGTTGCAGCTCAGTCAGGATCGTGCGAACCACGCGCGCGCGGAGGGAGCTTCGGTGCCCAGCAATTTTTCCACCGCTTCGCAGTAGCCCAGGCCATTCGACACGGCCGCGACGTAATCCATGCGGTCCACGTAGGGCGCAAATTGCTGATAGCTGCGATGTTCGGCGATTTTTTCCACGCCACGATGGAGATAGCCGATGATGCATTCGGAGTCCACCACGCGCTCGCCGTCGAGCTTTAGCTTCACGCGCAGTACTCCGTGCGTGGAGGGATGCTGCGGCCCCATGTTCAGAATAATTTCGTCCGCGCCCAGCACGGTGGTGCTGACGTTGGAAAGTTCCCGTGCTGCGCGGGTCGCTCATCTCTATTGCCCGCTCTCGATGCCCAGGTTTTCGCGAACCCAATCGGTGTCTTGCTTCAAAATGTCGTAATCCTTGCGCAGCGGATAGCCTTGCCACTCGTCGGGCATCAAAATGCGTTTCAGGTCCGGATGGCCTTCGAAGACGATTCCAAACATGTCGTAGCATTCGCGCTCAAGCCAGTTGGCGGCCGGCCAGATTTCGCAGACGCTCGGCACTGGTTCGGTTTCGCCGGCATGCGCTTTCAGGCGAAGGCGCTCATTTTTCGCAAACGAATACAGAATCAGGATTACGTCGAAGCGTTTTTCGCGCTTGGGCCAGTCCACGGCGGTCAGATCCACGAGCATGTCGAATTTTTCTTCGTCGCGGCAATAGCGCGAAATTTCGCGCAGTTGGTCGGCGGCGACGTGACGATGGCTTGCTTGCGGTCCAGCGTGGCTTCGCGGATGGCATCGCCAAAACGCGCTTTGAGCCGCTGTACGAGTTCGTTGTCGAGCGGTAGAGGCTTTGGCGGCGCTTCTTTAGCCGGAGGCGCGGCCGCCTTTGGCGCGAGCAGGTTTTGCGGCAGGCGCTCCGGGAACAGCGGGCGCGGCGGGAGTGCTGCCGGCGGCTTCGGCGCGGGTGCATCCGCTGATTTAGGAGGGTCGGCAGGTGAAGCGGATTGCAGAAGGCTCCGCTGGCTTCTGCGCAATGGGTTTTTCTTCCGCCCCGGATGCCGGCGGTTTCGAAGCTGGATCTTTTTCCGAAGGGTCGTTGGCCATCGATTCCGATTGTCAACCACGCTGCGCGGATTCACTCCAAGAGCCGCGAGCAGCCCGCCTTTTTAACACACCCCAAAAAACAGCGTCAAACGAGTTGAGATTTAAATGCGTTGCAGCGCGTTGTCCGGCACAGGCGAAATTCGCCCGTTACACCCAGTCGAGCGCGCCTTTGCGATACAGCCAGACGTAGCCGACCAGCAGGATGCCGAGAAAGACGAGCATGGTCACCAAGCCGTATGCGCCTAACTGGCTGTACTTGATCGCCCAAGGAAATAGAAATATTGTTTCCACGTCAAATATGACGAACAGAATAGCCACGATATAAAAACGCACCGAGTAACGGCCGCGCGAGCTTCCTTCCGGAGGCACGCCGCACTCGTAGGGCTCCAGCTTCGCGCCTGTAGCGCGCATTTCCGGCCGAATGTATTTGAAAATAATCAGTGTGACTGCGGGAAAAGCCGCGGCGAGGAGTGCGTAGATCAAAATCGGGATGTATTGGCTCGGCATCTCCGAATTAAGAGGGCATCCTAGCACACCAGTCGAGCGCCAGCCAGTGCCATGAGGAGTAATTTAATAACGAGGGGGCTTCTATTTGTTCAGTCCGGCAGGCCAGTTGACCACGATCGATGCGGCGTGTACCGGTTTGGATTCCCACGGTGTGAGAATCAGGAGCCTGCCGTCCGGCGCACGCGATCGATTTCGCTTACTCCGTCACTCGTTGAATAAATCTTCCTCGCAGGACCCGCCTTGAATGGATTCTTTGCTTTCAACCGGAACCGCTATGACGCTACCGCCCGCGTCAATGTAATACAGCGTCTTACCGTCGCGACTCCACGCTGAGAACCGAACAGATTCTACGTTGCTCAATCCCTGGCTGGATATTTGCCACTTTTGCTTGGCGTCGGGAAAGTCGGTGACGTATAGCTCCAGGCGGCCAGATTCGCTAGAAGCGTATGTCAACAGATGGCCGTCAGGAGAAAGATTCCCGGCATATTCAACAGCCGGCGTTTGAACCAGCGGCGCGAGCTTATGCTCGCCGGTCACCGATAAAGTTTCTACGTCCTGATTGGTCTTCAAATTTTGAACAGTCATCACGAGTGTTTGACCATCGGCGGACCAGTCGGACGGATACTTCGAGATTTGGTCCGGGGCGAGCAGTTGTTCAGTCGCGCTGCCTGGCCGGCCAGTTTTCCGGATCTCAAACCCATTGTTCACGGAAACCGCGAAGTCGTTGCCGTTGGGATCCCAAACGCCAACGAACAATCCGGCAGGATCAAATGTCGCTCGAGAGAGCGTTGCCCGTTGGGAATCCATGATCCACAAATCGCGCTTGGTTGATTGCTGGCCCCGTGTCAGCAGGATTTGACGACCGTCGGGAGAAAGCGCCGCTCCAAAATAGTAGTCCGGCTCTCCCAACTTGGCCACTTCGGCACCGTTGCGGTCGAGCCATATGATTTGGTGTTTTAGGAGATTGGTCACGCTGATAAATCAGGGTGCCGTTCTGCGAGACCGAGAAATTTCCCAGCGATTTTCCGGTAGCGTATTCCACGTGTCCTACCACGGGGACTGGCACGCCACGCACAGACTGATGACCCGGGTCAAACGGCTGGGCCACCAGATTCCCGTCGGTGATATAGAGAACGGACCCACTCGAATACTGCACATTGGACTTGGTTTGCAGGATTACGTGGAAATCCGCGGAGTCCAACGATCCAACCGCAATGCCATCGTCGGACGTGAAGAGGAAGTGTTTGCCGTCGGGAAGAAAAGAAGGCCAGCGATGGCTTTGAAGGGCTGAAGTCTGCTTGACAGCAGTAACTGCCACAGGTGTTCCACCGCTCTCCGCAACCTTATACAACGGCTCTTTGAGTCCGGGCGTGAACACGATTACTCCATCCTGATTCCAGGTGCCGCCGCGACCGGCTGTGGCGTCGCACAGAATCTGCACCACTCCGCCCGCGGCCGGAACGCGCTTCAGCTTTGCGTCGGCGAAAAAGCCGAGATTTCGGCCGTCACCCGACCAAAAAGGATAGGAGGCTCCGTCGGTACCCTGCAAAGGTTGGGCCGTGGAGGAATTCAGCTTGCGGACGAAAATAATCTGTTTGCCTTGGCCGTCCGCGACGAATGCGATGGCAGAACCGTCCGGCGAAATTGCGAACTGATTGTCTTTGCCGACCGTTCCATATGCGAAGCCTTCGGGCGGAGTCCATTCGGCGTTAATCACTGGTTTCGGCTCGGAAGCTCTGCGGGCGTAGAAGATTGCGGCGGCGATTGCGCACGCTGCAAGAAATCCCAATACCATTAACGAAATCTGGGACCACAGCGCGCGGCTCTTTCGCTGAGCCACTACCGGCGCGGGAATTCCTACAGCCGAACCTCCATCGGCAATCCATTGCAGCTCGCGCTTCAAATCGCCGGCGCTTTGCCAGCGGTCGTCCGGATCTTTGGAGAGGCAGGTCGTCGCGATACGTTGAAGCGCCGGCTGAGACAACGGCTGCAGATCGCTGATCGGGCGTGGCTCTTCTCTTAGAATTGCGGCAATAAGGCTCGCTTGGGTCTTTGCTTCAAACGCTTTTTTCCCTGTGGCCATTTCGTACAAGGTTGCGCCAAACGAAAAAATATCGCTACGCGCGTCCGCTTCTCCGCCATCGAGTTGTTCGGGCGACATGTATTGCAGCGTGCCGACGATCGTACCTTGGGTGGTGAGCGCAGCGTTTGGAGTGCTGCCGAGCAACGGCTGGCTCATGGTGGGTGACAACGCGGGATCGACAGTCACTGGCGCGGTTGCTTTGGCCAAGCCGAAATCGAGCAGCTTCGCACCCGACTTCGTCAGCATCACGTTGCCAGGCTTCAGGTCGCGATGAATCACTCCCTGGCGATGCGCTTTTTCCAACGCTTCGCAAATTTGGATAGCTATGCGCGAAAGTTCGAGCGGCGCAAGCGGACCACGCTCTAGACGCTTCGCCAGCGTCTCGCCCTCGATGTACTCCATGACCAGATAGTCGGTGCCATCCTGGCGGCCAATGTCATAGAGCGCGCAAATGTTTGGATGGTTCAGGCTAGAGACGGCACGGGCTTCGCGTTCAAAACGCTGGCGCACTTCCGGCGCATCCGCCAAATGGGGTGGGAGAATTTTCAGCGCTACGGTGCGATCGAGACGCGTGTCTCGCGCGCTGTAAACTTCACCCATGCCACCTGCGCCAATGGGCGCAATGATTTCATAGGGGCCTAAGCGGGTTCCAGCAGTTAGCGGCATTACGCGCGGGATTATACGTGAGGCGGCCTGTAAGGGCCAACGTTCTCAAATACGTCATGTCTAGTTCTTAATCGTGGCGCGCGCCGTGCAGAATTGAAATTGAATGCGGGAGAAATTCGGCGATAGCATCGAGCGATTCGACAGCGCCACGGGGGCTGCCCGGAAGATTAATGATGATGGTTGCGCCGCGAATTCCGGCAACACCACGCGATAGAATCGCGCGGGGAGTTTTCTTGGCTCCTTCCGTGCGCATGTGCTCGCCGAAACCGGGGATGAGTCTTTCAGCGACGGCAATGGTGGCTTCAGGCGTAACGTCGCGCGGCCCGACGCCTGTTCCACCTGTTGTGAGGATTACGTCCGAGTCGCTCGCGTCAGAAATATCTTCCAGGAGCGTTTGAATTGCAGAGTGGTCGTCGGGTAGGACCTTGGAGGACACGACCTCCCAGCCGAGTTCCTCACAACGCGTTACAACCGCAGGACCGGAACGGTCTTCCGATTTTCCGGTGCTCACGGAGTCGCTGATTGTAATCACAGAAACGCGCATGGTGAGGTTTGCGGCGAACTATCCTTCGGTTACTTTCTGATCTTCGGTGGCGGATTGATTCTGCTCTTCATCGATCAGACGCAAGGCTTCCATCAGCAGACCGGTCGTGGTGCGAGAAATCGTGGAGCGGGTGGGCCCAACGTTGAAATCAATTTCAAATTCGCCGTCCGTCCAACGCACGGCCTGAAACACGGCCGCTTCGCCTTCGGTGGAACCGAACCGCGCGTCTTTGCATTGCCCCGAGGAAAAGAACAATTCACAAGTTTCCGTGTCTCGATGGATGCATAGCTGGCAGGTTTTCTGCCCCATCTCAAGCGACTGCATCAAGTCCATGATGCTCATTTCTTCTAAGCGGCCTTGAATTACTCCCGGCCGTACCTGGCGCTTCTGCAGTTTTTCAAGCTGTAGACGATCTACAACCTTCTTCGTGCGCCGAACCAGATCATTAATAAAAAATGGCTTGGAGATGAATTCCTCCACACCTTCGACGATAGGCCGGAGTTTCTCTTCAATATCCCCGCGGCTGGCCAGAAAAATAAAAGGGATTTGCTTGGTTTGCTGGCGCGTGCGAAGTTTTTCGTAAAGCTGGCGTCCGTCGAGACCGGGCATGCGGTAATCGCAAACGACCAAGTCCGGGGGATCATCCACTATTTTCAGAAGCGCGTCGGCACCATCTGCGGCAGCTCGCGCGTCGCAATGCGGCATCAACCCCTTCATCAAGAGGTCGAGGATCAGAGCGTTATCATCGACCACCAGCACCTTCACATCTTTCCCGAGCGTCATCGCTTCACACGTTTTCCTGCGCGGGTGTAGTCACCGCTGCGTCCGCCCGACTTCTCCTCGAGATACAGCTCCGTGATTTCCATGCTGCGTTCCAAAGCTTTGCACATATCGTAAATCGTCAGTGAGGCGACAGCCGCAGCCACCAGCGCTTCCATCTCGACCCCGGTCGGTCCGGTGGTAGTAGCTTCCGAGGTTACCTCGATTCCATTCTGGCATAGCTTTGCGGTGACATCTACGTGCGTTAATGCCAGGGGATGACAAAGTGGAATCAGCTCGGACGTTCGCTTGGCGGCGGTGATTCCAGCGATCCGCGCAATTTCCAGTGGATTTCCCTTTGGCCCTTTAAGCCGGCGCACGCTTGCAACCGTTGCGCGCTGCATACGTACAAAGGCATGCGCTGCCGCCGTGCGCGATGTTGCGGCCTTGGCGGACACGTCGACCATATGTACGCGGCCGGCTCGGTCGTAATGCGAAAGTTTTTTCTTCGCCACACGTTTCTTCGCCATATTAAAAAAGTCCGCGTCGGGGCAGGATATCGACTATTTCGCCGGCTTCGAGTTTGAGCTTCGATTCATGCACCACTAAAAAGCAATTGCCGCGAACTACCGATCCGATGTCGCCGGAGCCTTCCCAATGCAATGCTTCTACCGTGGCTTCGCCGGAAGGCCATTGCACTCGCGCTGGAAGAAAATGCGCGAGGGGCGGCTTCTCGTCCAATGGATGCGCGAGCTTGGCCTTGAACAAATGCAGCGAACCTGGGGTGTGTCCGCTCATCGCTTCTATGGCCGGTACCACCAGTAATTCGAAGGTCACCATGCTCGAAACTGGATTCCCGGGCAGCCCGAACACGGGAGTGTTGTTGCATGCTCCAAAAACGGCAGGACGGCCGGGACGAATGGCAATCGCGTCAAAGAAAAATTCAACGCGCATCTCTTTCAGAACCTGCTCGACGAGATCGTATTTCCCTACCGACACGCCGCCGGTCAAAATTACGATATCGGCTTTCCACGTCTGTTCGATTCGAGCGCGAAGCTCTGCCACGCTGTCTGGTGCAACGCCCAACACAACGGGTTCGCCGCCTGCTAGCGAAACCTGCGCGGCTAGCGAAATGCTGTTGCTGTTGCGGATTTGAAATCGCTGCGGAGAATCTCTTGCGGAAATTATTTCGTCGCCAGTGGATAGAATCGCGACACGCGGCTTCTTCGCGACTTCCAGTTTGGAGCGGCCCACTTGCGCGGCCATCGCAAGCTCGGCATACCCAAGGCGATTCCCGCGCTTGATAACGGTTTCGCCTGCCCGCGTTTCCTGGCCTTCCACAACGTAATGCTGCCCGGGGCGCACGGCGTGTTGTAGGACTACAGAATCGCCCTCTACGCGGGCGTCTTCCAGCATCACCACCGCATTCGTTCCGCGCGGTAGCGGAGCTCCCGTCATGATCTGCACCGAGGAGCCCGCTTCCATTTGGCCTTCGAAAGCATGGCCGGCGCGGCTTTCGCCAATCAACCGCAGGCGCGTGCCGGGATTCACGGCATCGGCAGCGCGTAGGGCAAAGCCGTCACGCGTTGAACGATCAAAGGGAGGATAGTTGCGGTCTGCAATTATATTCTCGGCGAGGATACGGCCGAGCGCTCGCGACGGATCGTTCACGAATTCAATCGTTTCAGTTGCGGGATGCGCGAATGAACGCGCGCTCACAACCTCAATCACTTTTGCGCGGGCCGCTTCGTGGGAAAGCATGGGGATATTTTGCAGCGTTACAGCCAGGATGACAGCTTGGTTCCTCGGGGGACAATTGTAGCATCGCGCTCCGGGCCAGTGGATATCATCCCGATTTCAACTTGCAACTGGTCGGAAATAAAATTCAAGTAATCGCGCGCTGCGAGAGGCAATTCTTTCACGTCGCGAATTCCGGGCGTGGGCGTTTGCCAGCCAGGCATGGAGTGATATTCAGGCTCGATTTCCGCCAGCGTTTCGGCGTCGGGCGGCATTTCCGTCAGATGCTTTCCTTTGTAACGGTATCCAGTGCAAATTTTGATTTCTTTCTGCGCGTCGAAGACGTCGAGTTTCGTGACTACCAGAGAATCGATGCCGTTCAGCATTTTCGCGAATCGCAAAACTTCCAGATCCAGCCAGCCGCAGCGACGCGGACGCCCGGTCACGGCTCCAAATTCCTTACCACGTTCGCGAACTGCTTGGGCATCGAGGTCCGGCATCTCGGTGGGAAATGGGCCGCTGCCTACTCGAGTCGTATAGGCCTTGGTGACCCCAGCCACGCCCGTCAAGCGTGTGGGCGCGACGCCGAGCCCGGTGGCGACACCTCCGGAAGTGGCGTTCGACGAAGTAACGAATGGATAGGTCCCGTGATCGATGTCCAGCATGGTTCCTTGCGCGCCTTCGAACAAAACGCTCTCGCCATTATCGAGCGCGCGATTCAGCAGCACTCCAGTGTCGGCTACCAATCCGCGAATGTGCGCGGCCAGTTCCAGATATTGCTCCAGCAATCCGGCGGTGTCCAGCGGATGCCCGTAGGTGGCTTGACTGATCGCATTTTTCTCGGCAATCACACGTTCGAGTTTTTCCGGAAATCGCTCGGTATCGAGCATGTCGCAAACGCGAATGCCGCGCCGCGCCATCTTGTCCTCATACGCCGGACCGATGCCGCGCGAAGTGGTGCCGATCTTCGCTTCGCCGCGCGCCGATTCCGCAGCTTTATCCATCTCGCGATGATACGGAAAAATTACGTGCGCGCGATTGCTCAGAAAAAGGCGCCCGCGAACTTCGACGCCGGATTTTTTTAGGTTTTCAAGTTCGGCGACCAGCGCGGCGGGATCCACCACCGTCCCGGCGCCAATCACGGCTTTTTTGTCCGGCCGAAGAATGCCGCTGGGGATCAACTGAAGAATGTACTTATGTCCGTCGAAAATAACGGTGTGGCCCGCGTTGTGACCGCCGGCGTAACGCGCCGTGTAATCGAACGAGGACGCCAGATAGTCAACGACTTTGCCTTTGCCTTCGTCGCCCCACTGCGCTCCAACTACGACGACCGCCTTTGTTCGGGCCTTCTCCGCCACTCGCGCTCCCATTTTCTTCCGCAGGCCGCACCTTGCCGAGCCATTTCAAAAGCGTAAGCCTTACAGGTGGGCCTGGATGACGAACAACGACCTACAATCCTACGCCGCGCTCAACTCTAAACGCAAGCCCATCACTCAGCGCGTTCGTTTGCGCCTCGAGCATCCAATCCAGCGTTAGCGACGGGCCGCGTATCGGAAGCAATCTCGCGCATGGTCGTTCACCATGCCGGTGGCTTGCATGAAGGCGTAACAGATGGTCGTGCCGACGAAACGGAAGCCTCGGCGCTTGAGGTCTTCGCTCATGGCATCTGATTCAGCGGTGCGCGCTGGCAAGCTTCGAGAAGTTCGCCAATCGTTTTTCTTGGGCTTGCCGCCGACGAATTGCCAGATGTAGCAGTCGAATGTGCCGAACTCTTTCTGCACCGCAAGGAATGCTTGCGCGTTCGAAATAGTCGAAGCGATTTTCAGACGGTTGCGCACGATGCCAGGGTCCGCCAGCAAGGTGCGAACTTTGCGCTTGTCATACCGAGCAATCTTCGCGGCATCGAACCGGTCGAAGGCTCGACGATAGTTCTCGCGCTTATGAAGAATCGTTTCCCAGCTCAAACCCGCTTGCGCTCCTTCCAGAATTAAAAACTCAAAAAGAACGCGGTCATCGTGGACTGGTCTGCCCCACTCCTTGTCGTGATATTCGACCATGAGTGGCTTGGTAGCCCAATGGCAGCGCTGAGTTTCCTTTTCTGCTTTTTTTGTCACAGTAATCTTTCAGGGGAAGGATCGGCGGCGTTCACGGCGACTTGTCATGCGAACTCGAAGCGCCGGTTTGCGCAGCAGCAAGACAACGGGGACATAGACAATCGCCGTAGCGCGCGCGAAGCTCACTCAGCGTCTTCTGCTCGAGCTTCGCGCCTTCGCACCAACAGCTTCCAATCGACGAGCCGCAAGAAAACTTTTCGCCGCAAGCTTCGCAGGTCTTCTGCGTCGGCGAGTTCCCGACAGTTTGTGGGCCAGTAAAACCGGCGCTCATGCCCCACCGTCTCTTATGTTGCGGAGTTTGCGCTAGGAAATATGGCGCTGAACAACTTTCTCTATGGCATCCTTGGGTACTGCGCCCACGAGCTGGTCCGCTACCTGTCCGCCCTTGAAAATCAGCAAGGTCGGAATTCCGCGAATATTGAATTTCCCGGCCGCGTTGACGTTTTCATCCACATTCAACTTCACGACCTTCAACTTGCCCGCGTGGTCTTTGGCGATTTCTTCCACCGTGGGAGAAAGCATGTGGCATGGACGGCACCAATCGGCCCAGAAATCCACGAGCACGGGCTGCGTCTTGCTCGCTTCAATCACATCTTGGTCAAAACTTGCATCACTGACTGCTTGAATGTCTGCCATTTTCGTTTTTTCCTTGTTGCGCAGTTCCGGTCAGCCCAGGAGCCGAACCGCGTCTGTGCTTAATTTTTAGATGTTCCAGCAACCCGCGGGATTCTAGACCTCTTAGCTGCTTCATATAGCGTGACATAGGACGCCGCCGAAGTCTTCCACGAAAAATCCTTAGCCATACCACTCCTTTGAATTGTCTGCCACGTCTTTTCGGATTGATACATTTTCAACGCCGTACGGAGAGAGTCGAGCAGCGCTCTCCCCTCGTACGCCTCAAATTGGAAGCCCGTTCCCTGCTGGGTTTGGGGATCAAAATTTTGTACGGTATCTTCCAAACCGCCGGTGGCGCGCACAACAGGAACCGTACCGTATCGCAAACTGTATATTTGATTCAAGCCGCAGGGCTCGTAACGCGAAGGCATCAGAAACATGTCCGCGCCAGCCTGAATTTTGTGCGCGAGGGCGTCGTCGTAGCCGATTTTAGCTCCCGCCGATGCGGGATAGGTCTGCGCCAGCAGTGTAAAAAGATTCTCATACTCCGGCTGCCCATGGCCCAACACGACCAGCGAAAGATTCTCGTTCATCATTTCGCCGGCGACTTGGGCGATCAAATCGAAACCTTTCTGATTCGCGAATCGTGAAACAATTCCAATGAGCGGGCGCTCCAAATCTTCCGGCTTATCCGAGGGCAGCCGGAAAATCTTCAATAAGTCTTTCTTGCAGGCTTTCTTGCCTTCTAGGTTCTGCGCCGAATAATTCTGCGCGATGAATTTGTCGGTCTCGGGATTCCACACCGTATAGTCTGCGCCATTCAGAATTCCCACTAGGCGGTCTGCGCGCTGCAAGACTACGCCTTCCAGTCCCGCGCCATATTCGGGTGTTTGGATTTCTTTGGCGTAGCGGCGGCTAACCGTTGAGAGATAATCGGCGAAAAGCAATCCACCTTTTAAACAATTTATTCGGCCGTAAAATTCCAGAGCGTCGAACGAGAAAAGGTTGGCAGGTAGACCAGCTTTGCGAAGAGCAGACTGTGGGAAAATTCCCTGATAGGCCAGATTGTGAATGGTAAGAACCACTGGAAGCGAGCGCACGGCCGGATCTGCGGTGTGCTGCGTGCGCAGCAGAACCGGCACTAGAGCCGTTTGCCAATCGTGACAATGAATCACGTCGGGCAGCAAAACGCGCTTCGCAAACTCGATCGCTACGCGCGAAAATTCCGTGAAGCGCTCGGCGTTATCGGGGTAATCCCCGGACTTGTCGCCGTAAGGGTGCTCGCGCTCGAAATAGTCAGGATCATCAACGAAGAAATAGCGCACGCCCGCGACCGAAACTCCCTCCGCAATCGAAGGAAATCGAATTTGATCGCCCAGCGAAACGGTCACGCTCGATACTAGCGTGGAGGTAATCTTATGGCCTCGGTAGCGCGGAAGCAGCACGGCCACCTGGTGGCCCATTTCCACCAGCGCTTTGGGCAGCGCTTGCACCACATCCGCTAGCCCACCCGTCTTCGAGTAGGGTAAGCCTTCCGAAGCCACGAATAAAATTTTCATCAATCCTCAAACGAAATAAAAACGGTAGCGGAACGTTCCCGCTTCGTCAAGCGAGTTGCCAACTGCATTTCAAAGACAGTGCAGTGAATTTCGCCGACGAATTCTTCGCTTCGCTCCGCGCAGCATTGCTACACTCTGCATCGGCATGGCTCGACAACGCATGGGACAGCACTTTCTTGGTGACGACGCGTGGCAGCATCGCATTTTGAAAATTCTTTCTCCCGGCGCGAACGAAACATGGGTCGAAATCGGCGCGGGCCATGGAGAGATGACGCAGATGCTGGCCGCTGACGGCCGTCGCGTGGTGGCCATAGAAGCGGACGCACTCTTAGCGGAAAAGCTACAAGAAAAAGTTAACGCATATCCGCGCGAATGGCCCCACGTTGAAATTGTTTCCCGCGATGTCCTCACGGTTGATTTTCGCGAACTGGCCGGCGGCAGTTTTCATCTCTATGGCAACTTGCCGTATTACATTACTTCGCCAATCCTGCGTCACCTGTTCGAATATGCCGGCCAAATTCTTTCCATTCATATCGTCATCCAGCTTGAAGTTGCCGAACGCATTGTGGCCAAGCCCGGCCGGCGCGAGTACGGCTATCTATCCGCGCTCTGCCAGTTTTACGCGAATCCGACGATTGTCTTGCGCATTCCGCCTGGTGCATTTCGCCCTCCGCCCCAAGTGCAATCCGCGCTCGTGCGAATGATACTACCCGGCCAGCGAGCCGCATTGAATGTCAACGACGAAAAAGACTTTCTTCAATTTATTCAGGGATGCTTTGAACAGAAGCGCAAAACTTTGCGAAATAATCTGAAGGAGCTCGCACCGGACCGCCAGATCCATCAAGCGTTAGAAGAGTCCGGATTGCGTCCTGATTCTCGCGCCGAACAATTGACGCTGGCGCAATTTGCTTCCTTATTCTCGAGTCTTGCCTGACTTCAGTTTTCAGCCTCTTGCAAGTCTTCAATCACAGCGCCCAACCGGTCAGGAAAATTCGTCATAACTCCGTCCACGCCTGCTGCAATCACTCTGCGCATTTCTTCCGGATCGTCCACCGTCCATGTGGCTACTTGCAAATCCGCGCCATGCGCTTGTTCCACCAGTTCCCGCGTCACCAGGGAAGATTTGGGACAAAGTTGGCGCGCGCCAAGCTCGATAGCTTCTTTCACGCAATCGCTTCCAGCTTCTTGCACCAGAAAGCCCATCATGGCCGTCGCATCCACTCGTCGCAGCGCGGCTAGCGTGGCTTGGTCGAACGAAATCACAATCGTGCGCCCGGCATACTCCGAAGCTTGCAGCGCCGCGATGAGAGAATGATGCATGCCCCAGGACGCGTCATACTTCACCTCCAAATAAAAAATTACGTCGTGCTTGCGCGAGAACTCCAAGACTTCCTCCAGCGTGGGAATACGTTGGCCCATGTGCTCGCGGTCGTACCACATGCCGGCATCCAGTTTTCGAAGTTCCGGCAAGGTGAAATCGCGAACTTCGCCGCGGCCGTTTGTGGTGCGCTCAAGCGTAGAGTCGTGGATTACAACGAAGCGCGCGTCCCGCGTGAGATGGAGATCGGTCTCGATAAAGCCGGCTCCTAATTGGACCGCGCGTTCAAACGCTGCCAAGGTATTCTCAGGTGTATGGCCCGAAGCTCCCCGGTGCGCTATCACCCATGGTTTTCGCATGACTTCCGGCTATCGTAGCAGATAACGCAACCATGCCAATTTGTCCCGGCGGCCGGGGTTGTGGAAGTTGCAACTGTCCTTCGGGAGAGGAGAAAGCTCAGATTGTTCTTCTTAGACCCACTCGCAGGTAGCATGCAAACCGTTTCCCAAATAGGACAATGCTTTGCTCAGCGCGGAAGTCGCGTCAATGCATGGACACTGATCTTGGATTTTGATTCTTGTGCGGGACGGCCTAATTGGCTATCTTGCTTCCCTGCTATAACATAGCGGTACCCGCTCTGCGAGTGCGCAATAGTACCCTTTGGTAAGCCGATTGCCCGCATCATGGCGTCAAAGACCAGAGGCACCACCCATGTGCAGCGCAAGATCGCAGATGAGTTTGATACCCGAGCCGTTGCAGGCCATGAACTCGGCCCCTGACGATTTTGACGCTGCTCGCGATCTGCCAGCTGGCTTCCTGGAATTTTTGCTTCCTCTTCACCGCTCCTTCACACCTCGCCGGCGCGAACTGCTCGACAAACGCATCGCAGCTCTTGCGGCGTCGCATCAAGGTCGCTTGCCGAATTACATGGCTCCTTCAGCTGCCACCACCGAGGCTTGGAATATCCAACTGCCCGCATGGTGCCAGGATCAACGCAATCAGATGACGGGCCCCGCCGACGACGCGGAACTCGTGGTGAAAATGCTGAATTCCGGCGCGCCCGGCGTAATGCTGGACCTGGAAGACTCCACCGCCAATACCTGGTCGCACGTGATGCAGGGAATAACCAATATTCTTGCAGCGCTGAGTGGTGAGCTGACTTATTTCGATCGTAAGCGGAATCGTACCGTAGGAATTCAACCCAGCGATACAGTGATCTCTTTGCGGCCGCGCGGCTTGCATATCCGCCAAGACAAAGTTCTCAACGGCGAAAAGCTGGCGGCTCCATTGTTCGACGTGGCATTAATTGCGTTTCAAGTAGATCCCGCAAAGTTGCGCCATCCGCTCACTTTTTACATTCCCAAATCTGAATCTGCCGAAGAGGCCGTTTGGTGGCGCGGTCTGTTTCAAGCGATCGCACGCGAAAAGGCCTGGCCTGCCGATTACATCAAGTGCATGGCGCTGGTGGAGTCACATCCGCTCGCCTATCAAATGGAGGAATTCGCGTACCAATTGCGCGATCATCTACTCGCGCTAGATCTCGGCCGTTGGGACTACATGGCCAGCCTCATTCATTTCAACTTGCACGATGCCAACTGGGTGCTTCCCGACCGCAACACGATCCCGCACGATGTCGCTTTCTTTCAGAACTTGCGCAACCTGATGCCGGATATTTGCCACAAACATGGATTGCTCGCCATCGGCGGAATGACTGCTCTGTTTCCTAGCCGCGAAAACGCCGAATTGAACGCTCGCGCGCTGGCCGTGCTTGAAGCAGATAAGAAAAATGAAGCTGCGTCTCTAATGGATGGCGCGTGGACTGGCCACCCCGATCAAAACGAAATCGCCGTGAGACAGTTCCCTGCTCCCAACCAGATAAATGCGCGTCCGGCCAAACAGGATCCGCACCCCGATCTGCGCCCTCTGCCATCCAACGTCGGCAAGAGGACGCTCGCCGGCACTCGCGCGGCAATCCGCACCGTGATTCGCTATCGCAACGGCGTGCTAAACGGACGTGGGGCGAGTTTGCTGGAAGGTTATATGGAAGACCTCGCCACGGATCGAATTTATCGCCTGATGATCGCTCAGCGAATGCGTCATCGCGACGCTGTAGGCATCGAAGATGATAACGGCCGCGCAATCGCGCATACGCCGGAGCTTATTAGTCGTCTCTTCGACGAAGAGCTGAAGCGGATCATCGGCGAGCTTCCGCCCGGAACGTCTGAAGAAGCAATCGAGAGGTTGACGCAGGCGAGACTCCTGAGCGAAAGAATGATTGTTACGGAAGAATTCAATCCGTCGTAGAGTAGACGCGAAAAATACGCGTGTTTCTGTGGCGCAAGTTTGAATGCAGGAAAGTAGCAGTGAAGTAGTTTAGAAACAAAGGCAACAGGGTCTGTCGAAGCAACGTTGCCGCGCGGCAATGCGCTGAGGGGATTCGACGGCAGCGGCCCTCGACCGATTTGGCAGTCGTTAGAACTTTCGCGCTTCGCCCAGCAGGGGACGCGGCGCGGTGAGTTCGATAGCCAAAACGGTTCGCGCTAAGGAGGGGGATCGTGGCGCTGTTCGTTATGCTGATTGTTGGGATCGTAGTCGTGCAAACGTGGCTCGACTGGCGCGATGCACGCAAAGACTGGGTGCTGCCGGATTGGGCCAAAGGTTTGGCGCTCGCCGGAGCCTTGGGCGCTCTGCTCACCGCCGTAACTTCATCCGCTTCGTTCTTAATGCAGGATGCCGGCGGAGAATGGAGCACCGGGTTTGGTTCCAGGCTGTTCTGGCCCGAGCTGGGTTTCCTGCTTTGCGCTTTGGCTATCGTTCTCTTTGCCGTTCGCAAGAAGCGAATGCGCGTGCTGCTCGTGCTATCGGCGCTGCTGATGGTGGCATTCTGGCTCGGCATGGTCTTCTCGTCCTAGCCGCATAAACGTATCTTGGCCCGACTTGCTTTGAAGCCCTCTGTCCGCCAGCTAGTGCCTTTCCCGCCCAATCCCGCCATTCACCGGTAACCGGCCGCCATTCGCCGAAAAGCTAGAGACCTGTTCCGCCTTTGCCTCTAATCTCGCCTCATGAACGGCAACAAAGTTTCGGCGGGGGATGAGAGCATGACAAACGCGAATCAGCAGATAAGGTCTTCGGTAAGCGGGTCGGTAGCCATTTCAGCGGCGGCAATCGTTCTGATGCTCGTGGGTTTCGTATTCCAGATGGCCGAACTCGGGTCCGCACATGCTCAGCCGGACAACTCCTGGCTGTTTTCTGTGCTCGCGTCGAACATTTGGAATATCCTTTCGCTGCGCATGAACGTCTTCGCCACGCAGGATTTTCTACGATTCTGGCCGCTGCTGCTGGTGAGCCTCGGCTTGGCGATTCTGTTGGCCACTCGCCAGAACAGTTCCCGCAGTCTGTCCGGGAACCGCAAGGAAGGTTCTCGTGGCCTGTAAGCCCAGGTCGGCTGGATGGAGCCTCGCTTTTGGGCTATTTGTTGCCGCTGCGGGTGTGGTCCTGCTGCTCGACCAGCAAGGAGTTCTGGATGCCGGAAAGGTCTTTCAATATTTCTGGCCGACAATGTGCATCACATTTGGAACGATATACCTGTTCCAGGGCGGCGGCCGCCGTATGTGGGGCGGCGTTCTGCTGCTCATCGGCATTCTTCTCGCTTTGGATTATTCAGGCGCCGCGCACATCCCCATCTGGCCGTTAATTATTATTGCCATCGGCGGTTTGATGATGTGGCAAGCAATCGCGCCGCATACCAATCCTCTAACCGGAAAAGTGGCAACCTGGCGCGAACGAATCAGCCGATGGGGAGGGGGCAGCTCCACGGATTCCGACTTTAACCAGGTCGCAATTCTGGGCGGATTCAAGCGCCGTTTCACCGGTAAGAATTTTCGCGGCGGCAATATCCTGACAATCTGCGGAGGTTTCGACATCGATTTGCGGCAAGCCGGCATCGAAGGCGATGCCGCCGTAATTGACGCTACCTCCGTCATGGGTGGCGGAGAAATTAAAGTCCCTTCGTCGTGGGTTGTTTCCATTGAAGGTATGGGAATTATGGGCGCGTACGTTGACGAGACAAATCAGATTCCGTCCACTGACTCTTCACCGCGCCAGCATTTAATTGTAAAAGGCATCGCGTTCATGGGCGGCGTGGTCGTAAAGAATTAAAGAAATCGTATGCACCCCATATTCTCCCAAATTCGCCGGCTCGCCCTGTACCTTCTCGCATGGATACCGATTGCGGGAATGTTGGCCTACCTGCTCACCATTCCAGGGCAGATTACGCTACGAGAAGCGGTGGTGCTGTCTGTTCCTTTGTCGCTGGTCTACGCATTTATCTGCCTTTCTTCCTGGTACTCCTGCCGCGGAAATTCTCTTGAGAAATTTGGCATAGGACGCCTGATTGCAACCCAAGTGACCGCCGCATTGATCGCCAGCATTGTCTGGGCTTTCGTGGCGGTGGGAACAGCTAGCAGCCTTTCGAAGATGCCGGCGTTTACTGGGCTGAACGTTCGCTTTCGCCCTGAAATTCCGGTGATCCTTGGCTCGGGACTTTTACTCTATCTGCTTTCCGTCACGTTCTACTACATCATCATCGCGGTGGAACTCTCGCGCGATGCGGAGGCTCGTGTGATGCAAGCCAGCGTGCTGGCTCGCGATGCCGAGCTGAAAGCGCTGAAAGCCCAGGTAAATCCCCACTTTCTCTTTAACAGCCTGAATTCCATCAGCGCGCTAACAACTTCCGATTCCGCCAAAGCGCGCGAGATGTGCATTCTTCTGGGAGATTTTCTTCGTCGCACGCTCGGGCTCGGCGAAAAAACCGCAATTCCTCTGGAGGAAGAACTTTCGCTCATCCACGCTTTTCTCGCCGTGGAAAAAGTCCGTTTCGGCGCGCGCATTCAGATGGAAGAAAATATAGACAAGAGCGCGCTGGATGTTCCGGTGCCTCCGCTTCTGCTGCAGCCGCTGGTGGAAAACGCCGTAGTGCACGGAATCGCAAACCTAGTGGAGGGCGGATGGATTCGCCTTAGCATTCAATCCCGGGATGGCCACGTATCGATAGTGGTCGAGAATCGCTTCGATCCGGAAGCCCCCGCGCGGCGCAGAAACGGAGTTGGACTCGCCAATGTCCGGCAGCGCTTGCAAACGCGTTACGGAAACCGCGCCAGCTTTAATGTGAAGGCGGAAGCGGAGTCTTACCGCGTCGCGCTCACTTTCCCCGCGGAAAGGAAGTTGCAAAGCACATGAACCGCGAAGCGGGAACCAAAATTCGCGCCGTTATCGTGGACGACGAAGAACTCGCCCGCCAGGTTCTGCGCGAGTTCCTCAGCGCACATCCCGAAATCGAGTTGGTGGCCGAATGCGCCAACGGATTTGAAGCGGTGAAATCCGTTACAGAGCTGAAGCCTGACCTGCTTTTTCTCGATATACAGATGCCCAAGCTCGATGGTTTCGAAGTGCTCGAACTCATTGGCAGGGATCTACGAGTCATCTTTGTAACGGCATTTGACAGCTACGCCATCAAGGCATTCGAGGTCCATGCGGTCGATTATCTTTTGAAGCCCTTTGGAGCTGACCGTTTCGAAGCTGCTCTGAATCGCGCGAAAGAGGGCCTCTGCGGCAAAAAGTCGTCGCATCCGGAGATGCCGGCTGCGGAGCTAGCCGCGGCGGCGCGGCCGCCTTCGCAACATCTCGATCGAATCGCCGTGCGCGACGGCACGCGCGTCTTCATTATCCCGATCGCAAAATTGGATTACGTGGAAGCGCAGGACGATTATGTGGCGCTCGCGACCGAGGGTAAAAAACATCTGAAGCAGCAAACCATTTCAAGCCTGGAATCCGCGCTCGACCCGTCGCGATTTCTGCGGATTCATCGCTCCTACATCGTGAACCTGGAACGCGTGGTCAAGGTCGAGCCTTACGCAAAGGATACGCACGTTGCGGTGCTGTCAAACGGCGTTCAGCTTCCCGTCAGCCGCTCCGGTTATGCCCGGCTCCGAACCTTCCTGGATCGTTAGCGGACCTTATACCTGCGCCGCTCTAGTGTGGCGGATCAAGAATAATTTCGAAATATTGTGCCGGCCGCGTGCCTACGTTGGCGATCTGATGTTGGTCGCCGGCGGCGATAAAAGCGGCCGAGCCGGGCCCCAGCTTTGTGACGTTGCCGGCAATCGTCACCTGCACTTCGCCTTCGCTAACCAGGAACATCTCTTCCTGCAGGTGATGATGGGCGTGCTGCGGCGAGCTCCCCGGCAGCAGAAAAACTTCGTGAACGTGCAGATGAACGCCATTGCGCGTCATACCGTCAAGGATCGGTCGAAAAGTCGCATTGGCCTCTTTCTGGGAAGTTAGATCTTCGAAGCGGTAGGTGTGCGATTGCAGCGTGCTTTGTCCGGAATTTGGCTTTGGAAGCAGCAAAAGCGCTAGACAGCCGAGCAGAAGCTTTTGTCTCATCGGGCGGAATCCCTCCGGTTAAAGTTTAGCCGTGGACGACCGCGAGTCATAAAATTGCGCCGAGCCCTGTGCGGTCTCCATTACCCCTGGAAACGCAAAAAATAAAACGTAAAACATTGAGCTTGCTCTGCGGGACGAGCGTTCGCGACCAAAAAACTGAATTGCGACCAAACCACGTATTTTCTTGACCAAAGGGGGTGATTCCTGATACAAAAGTCGATTCTGTGTCGTAATTTCTCGCAATATGTAGGCTCCCGCCAAGGAGTCTTTATCCGGAGGAAGATCAAATGTGCTTCTGTCTTGCCAAACGTGTGACTGCCGGCGTACTGGGGGCCTCTTAATGCGGACTTTGCCTTCGTTGAACCGCTCTAATTTCTGCGGCACTGCATGGAAATCAATCGCCGGATTCTTTGTAATGCTCTTGGGCGCTGCCGCAGTGTTTGCGCAAGCTCCCGGGGAAGCGCCGGGCGGCGAAGCTAATCTGAAGCTGCCGGATTTGTCGTCGGTAAATTTTCTCGGTATCGACGGCCACAAGCTCCTGCTTTTCGGCATTTTGTTCTGCATCTTCGGTTTGGTATTCGGCCTAGTGATTTACACGCGGTTGAAGAATCTGCCCGTACATCGCGCCATGCGCGAAATTTCCGAGCTGATTTACGAGACCTGCAAAACCTACCTGGTTACCCAAGGCAAGTTTCTCCTCCTGCTGGAACTCTTTATCGCCGTAGTCATCGTGCTCTATTTCGGCGTGCTGCTGCATTACGAGGCCTTGCGCGTCATTATCATCTTCCTGTTTAGCCTGCTGGGAATCGCGGGAAGCTACGGCGTGGCTTGGTTTGGCATTCGCGTTAACACGTTTGCGAATTCGCGCACCGCGTTCGCGGGATTGCGCGGCAAGCCTTTCCCGCTTTACCAGATTCCGCTGAAAGCGGGTATGAGCATCGGCATGATGTTGATCAGCGTCGAGTTGCTGATGATGCTTTTGATTCTTCTTTTCGTCCCCGGTGACTATGCGGGCCCTTGCTTCATCGGTTTTGCTATTGGTGAATCCCTGGGCGCGGCCGCGTTGCGAATTGCTGGCGGAATTTTCACAAAGATTGCCGACATCGGCTCGGACTTAATGAAAATCGTATTCAAGATTAAAGAAGACGATGCGCGCAACCCCGGCGTAATCGCCGACTGCACTGGCGACAACGCGGGCGACTCCGTGGGGCCAACGGCGGACGGGTTCGAGACATACGGCGTAACTGGCGTCGCGCTGATCACCTTTATTTTGCTGGGCGTAAAGAGTCCAACCGTTCAAGTCCAACTGCTTGTATGGATATTCGTAATGCGTATCGCCATGTTGGTGGCCAGCGCGGTGGCTTACTTTGTGAATGACCTGATTGCCAAAGCGCGCTTCGCCAATGCGGCGGAAATGAATTTCGAATCACCGCTTACGTCGCTCGTGTGGATTACTTCTGTTATTTCGATCCTTATCACCTACGCCGTGTCGTCGGTGATCATCCCCGAGCTTGGCGGCGATCCCACGCAATGGTGGAAGCTGGCCACCATCATCTCTTGCGGAACGCTCGCAGGCGCGGTGATCCCGGAGCTCGTAAAAGCTTTCACCTCCACGGAATCGCGACACGTTCGCGAAGTGGTGGCCTCTGCGCAAGAAGGCGGCGCGTCTTTGGGTATTTTATCGGGCTTCGTGGCTGGAAATTTTTCGGGCTACTACCTGGGACTGGCCATGGTCGGTCTAATGTCGGTGGGCTACCTGGTCAGCTTGCAAGGATTGGGAGCGCAAATGATCGCGGCCCCGGTTTTCGCCTTTGGCTTGGTTGCTTTCGGTTTCCTGGGCATGGGTCCGGTGACAATCGCGGTCGATTCCTATGGCCCAGTTACTGATAACGCGCAATCCGTGTACGAACTCTCCTTGATTGAAACCATTCCCAACATCAAGCAAGAACTGAAAAAAGACTACAACATGGACGTAAATTTCGAGCGCGCCAAAGACCTGCTCGAAGCGAACGATGGCGCGGGCAACACTTTTAAAGCCACCGCCAAGCCCGTACTCATCGGTACGGCCGTCGTCGGCGCAACCACCATGATTTTCTCCATCATCATGGCCTTGACCAACGGCATCACCGAAAACGTGGATAAACTATCGCTCCTGCACGCGCCCTTCTTCCTGGGGCTCGTTACGGGCGGCGCGATGATTTATTGGTTCACCGGCGCATCCACTCAGGCGGTAACCACCGGCGCCTATCGCGCAGTCGAGTTCATCAAGGCGAACATCCATCTTGAGAGCGCGGAAAAAGCGTCGGTTGCCGATAGCAAAAAAGTCGTCGAAATTTGCACCAAGTACGCGCAGAAAGGCATGCTGAATATTTTTGTCGCCGTCTTCTTCGCCACGCTGGCCTTCGCGTTCGTCGAACCTTTCTTTTTCATCGGCTACCTCATCTCCATCGCGATATTCGGTCTTTACCAAGCCATCTTCATGGCCGACGCTGGTGCCGCATGGGACAATGCCAAGAAGATCGTGGAAGTCGAACTGAAGCAAAAAGGCACGCCGCTGCATGACGCAACCGTGGTGGGCGACACGGTCGGCGACCCGTTCAAGGACACTTCGTCCGTAGCCTTGAATCCGGTGATCAAATTCACCACGCTCTTCGGTTTGCTGGCGGTCGAATTGGCGGTAAAGTTGACGCTCGAAACCGGCGGCACGTTGACACACGTTTTGGCGGCAGCGTTCTTTCTGGTTTCTTTCTTTTTCGTTTACCGTTCGTTCTACGGCATGCGCATTAAATCGGCGGAATAAGGTCCGGCTCAGGAGATCAAAGATGGCCCACGCGAACACTGCATTACGCCTGGCGCTTTGCGTTCTCCTGAGCGTTGGCATCGCGGCCGCCGCACAGACTCAAGACGATAAAGCTTCAGCGGAAGCGGAAAAAAAAGAAGTCAAGAATTTCGTTCTGACCACCGACAAGCTAGACAAATATGACGCCGTGGTAAAAGCGGTGCACAAAGTACAAAAAGACAATCCCGCTCTCAAAAAGCAGATGGACGACGACGATTCCCGCAATCCCAGCAACACCATCGCGGGCAGCGTGGCAACCATCGAAAAATATCCGCCGATCGCGAAGGCCATAAGAGACCTCGGCCTTTCTCCGCGCGATTTCGTGGTGATGACCTATACGTTGATCAATTCCGCGGCAGCCGTACAGATGAAAAAGGCGGGAACCATCCAGGAATACCCGGACTCGGTGTTGCCCGAGAATGCTGCATTCGTTGACAAGAACTACGAACGAATTAAGAAGATCTTTAACAGCGAAGACACTTCCGACAAACCAGCGCAAAAGTAGTTAGCTTCGAGCTTAAGTCTTCACCAAACCAAGAAATTGCCGCGGGTCGTTCGCAAAACTCGGAAAAACTGCCTTCAGGTCGCGGTCACCCATGTGCTTGGAAATAATCTCGCCGAGCACGCTGCGATAGTCGGTGGTCACTGCCAGATCGCGTCCCTGGTTCAGTTGACCTTCGCTCAGCCCCGGCCACCGGGTGTAAACTTTTCCGCCTTTAATTCCGCCGCCCATCACGAACATGCAGTTCGCGTGCCCGTGATCGGTGCCGCGATTGCCATTTTCGTGCGCCGTGCGTCCAAATTCCGACATGCTCACGAATACTACGTCGCCCATGCGATCGCCCATGTCCTGATGAAATGCCGCGACTCCCTGTCCCAAATCCTTCAGCAGATTTGAGAGTTGGCCTTGCACCCCGCCTTCGTTCACGTGGTGGTCCCAGCCGCCGCTATCGAGAAAGGCAACCTCCAGCCCTAGGTCGGCCTTAAATAGCTCGGCGATCTCCTGAAGACTCTGACCGAAACGACCCTGGGGATATTGCGCGCCATTTTCCGGCTGATACGTATCCGGATTAATTTTTTTTAACTGATCCACAGCTTCGAAGGTCTGGTTACCCACTCCGCGCATCGCGAGGTCCACCGTTTGCGCGTACATCGCTTCGAAACCGCCTTCCACCGTCTGCTGCGGCCCGTACATTTTGAATTGCTTCAAGTCCGGGATGGCCACGGCCGGCGCAATGCCTTGCAGTGTTCGCGGCAGATACGGCCCAAATGCGACCGCGCGAAATGGCGTGGAATGCTCTTGCGGTATCGTTTGCATCGTGCGATTCAGCCAGCCGTCCGGTGTCGCCCGGAGGCCCGGCGTCCCGGATTCCATAAAATCCTGGGCGTCAAAATGCGAACGCGACGGGTCCGGCGAGCCTACCGCTTGCACAATCGCAAGCTGATTGCTCCGGAACAGCGGCATCAGTGGTTGCAGGCTGGGATGCAGGCCAAAAAATCCATCAAGATCCAGTGCCGCCGCATCCAAGCCGCCCTGCCGCGGCGGCGGAATCGCGATCGTGGGACGCATATGGTAATAATTCGGCTCGCCGAACGGCACTACCACGTTCAGCCCGTCCATCGCGCCGCGCTGAAACAGCACCACCATTTTCTTTTTGTTCGGCCCGGCCGTGGCTGCCACCGCGCGTTGCAAGAACGAAGGCAACGACGCCAGTCCGATCATCGCCACGCCGCCGCTTTTCAAAAAATATCGTCTGGAAATATTCATCGTAATTCTCCCTGCTTACAAAACAATCGAAAAGACTTCTCTCTGGTTCTACCGAGCAGTGCCAAGCATCTGGACCGGGCGCCGAACGCCGCTTCTACAGAGAGGTCTTCGTTTCGCTACCGCCGCTGAAATTCAGGCGCGCCAAGCACCAAGCCGGCAATCAGCCCTTCGTTCACCTGTTTCACCGGATCGTCCAAACTCGCCTGCAGAACCTGTGGATCGTTCAACCGCGCTGTCAGCGTCGTTCGCGTTTGCTCGCCGATTTGATTGCCCAGGAAATCGTCAATTGCCCGCGCCAGCGTCGCATTCGGATCTTTGGCCGCTTCAGCGCCGAGCACCGATTTCAAATCCACCGTCGCGCCCGCCACTTTGTCTGTCGCAAACGATAGCGCAAAATTCAGACGGTTCAGCAGCGCGCCGGTATTCACCCAGGTTTCCGCCTTATCCGAATATCCATTGGGCGTCTGGCACAGGAACAGAGGCTCGCCTATCCTCGCCACCCATTGCGCAGTCGGCAGAGTGACGGTCACTTCCGCGTCGAGCGCTCTCGCTGTGCTGGCCACTAGTTCGTACGGCGTTTTCACTTTCGCGCGATAGGTTTCCTTGGACCAGAATTCCGGCGAGTAAATCATGGTCCGCAGCACGCTGCGAATATCTCCCTGCGTCGCGGAAAATTCCTCGGCCATACGCTCAACCAGCGCCGGCGGCGGATTGTCAGAAACAAAATGCCGCGCAAGCTCCATGGAAATAAATTTCGCGGTGTTCGGATGATTCGCCAGCATCTTCAGCGCTTCTTGGCCATCCTTCTCTCCGCCATAGCTGAACGTGCGCCCCATCACTACTTTCTTGCCTTGCGCATGAATGCGGTCGTCGAAGAAAAACTCCGGATCCTTGCGCGGTGTGCGAACGGTCCAGCCCGTCAGGCACTCGGCCATTTGAATCACGTCTTGCTGCGTGTAGCCGCCATCCACGCCCACGGTGTGCAACTCCATCACTTCGCGTCCATAATTTTCATTCAGCCCGCGCTCCTGCTTTTTCGCGACGGCCGCTCCGCCAGCGCCCGGCGCAGACGTGGACGTCACCGGCCCAGGAAATGTTCCCGGTGTCGGCATGTCGCCGCCTGCAAACGCTCCACCGTAGCGCGCATGCCGCATCGCTTTTTCTGCTTCCATGCGACGGACTGCGGCTGGATCGGCGCTATCAAAATTGTCCAGATAAATAAGCATCGCGGGACTTTTCGCCGTAGCCAGCAGCAAGTCTTCAAATTTTCCCAGCGTGTGCGGGCGGATGGTGTCGCGCATGTAAGCAGGCAGCAGCCATTTGTCTTCCGCCTTCTGCGCGAAAACGTTGAAGTGGTTGAACCAGAAATCTTCCAGCACCGCCTGTAACTGCCGGTTGCTGTAAATGGCGCGGTCGACTTTTGCCATGGAAAGTTCTGCCACAATTCTGCCCGGTCCCTGAAGCTTGGCGAGCTGCTGCTGCGCCTTATCCAAATTTTCATTTCCAGTAACGATCACCTGCGACTCAGCCTCGCGCCGCTTTTCTTTCATCTGTTCTTCGTACTGTTCTTTGGTGATGCCTTCCTGCTTGATTACCTGCCCTGCTTGCGGGTAATCCTGAATCAGTTTTTTCGCCGGTAAATTTAACGTCGGATATCTCTGCAGCCTCTGATCCAACGCTGAATCGTCAATCGAATCCGGATGAAGCTGCTGATCCACCCATTTCTCCAGCCCCAATTTGCGAATGCGTTCCACATCTCCAGGCCGAGGCCCATACCCGAGGCGATTCATGGCGTGCATGATGGCCTCGTCCGCGGTAAGTTCTGTGATCGGAAGCTTGCCTTTGAATTTTTTATCCAGGTTGAGCGATGTGGAATCGGCGCCTAACGTCCCGGGTTGTTCGCTGGAATTGCTCACAGCGGGTGTCGTTTCATTGCCGGCATTGGCATAAGGAATGTCAACGGAAAGCATCGCGCCCACCGCGAGCGCAAGGCTCAGCAGGGAGGCCAGAAATCCGGCGCCGCCTGTATCCAGCCGCTTCCGCATTTGAATTGTCTTTCTTTTCATGTACAGGTCCGGACGTTTGGAGACCTCAGATCGCACACAACGAAGGGACTGCTTGTTGCACTAATTTTAACCCCCCTTGGTGGTAAAAGTTGCGACCCGCCTTTAGCGTCAACTTAATAGTCAACATCTCGAGGGCCCCAGAGGAAAACAAGCTTTTGCGAGGGATTAAAAGGCCGTATTGGGAGGTATGACAGCAGAAACGAAAACTTGAATCCAGTTCAGCGATGAGCGCGCGCGGCGCGAAATCCATCCAAGGTCCAAAGGTCCTGCACTTCGTCATGACGCAGAACGTAATAATTTCCGTCTTCCGCGCGAACTCGGAAATAACTCGCTTCCGGCGAATACCAACGCCCGTCCAATTCACTCACCTCGAACGGCTGACCACCCAACACAAACCGCGTAGGCCGCTCGTCAGCCCGGTGCCCTGCATAGCACTTAACGCGAATTTCGGTCATCGCATCACGCTCACGGACTGGGTCTGGTTAACAATGACCCTCCCGGGAACTGCTCGGCGCCCGCCGATTCCCGCCACTCCGCATTATATCCCGCGCCCCACAGCACAACAATTGCCGTCAGGTACATCCACAGCAGCAGACCGATGGCGGCCGCAAGTCCGCCGTACACCACGTTGTAAGGCATCTTGCGGACGTACACGCCAAACACAATGTCAACGACCCACCACAGTATCGTCGCAACCGCGGCTCCCGGCATCACGTCCCGGAAGCCTTTATGTCCCGGGCGCCCGATCCTATAGAGCAGCACCAGCACGAACATTGATAATCCAAATACCAGGCTTACCTGAAAAATGAATGCAAGCGCGCGAATCAGCACGGCTAAACCAAATTGATGGATCAGCCAGGATCGAGCTTGCTTGCCGAAGACCGTCAAAATGATAACCACCAGCGAGGGAACGATGGTAAGAACCAGCAAAATCAGCGCCCGCGCCTGGATTCGCCAATAGCTTTGCCGGAATTCATCAGCTTCGATTACACGGAATCCTTCGATCAGCCCCGCCATCACCTGCGACCCGGCTAGCAAAGTTCCTCCGAGCCCCAGCAAAAACCATTTCCAGGGATGCTGTCCCTTGCGTGTGAAATATTGGACCACTACGTCTTCGCTTCCCGCAGGCAGAATCATGCGCAACCGTTCGGGAAGCTCTCTCACCGCCCCGTGAAAGGATTCTTTGCTGCTCAGAATTCCCAGCACCAACAGCAGCATGGGAAAAAATGCCAGGAACATATTGAACGCAATCGCCTGGCTCAGCGTCATGCAGTCGGGGAATATGCGCGAAAACCCCCGATACAGGCTGTTCAATATGCGGTCCATCGTGTGGCGGGATTATACGGTTAGTACCGTCAAAAAGGAGCGCATATTTCGGTTCATGGAATTGCATGGTTTTTGAGTCATAAGTGGCGCTCTCGCGAGCCAGGGCGTTCCGGCTCGGCACATTTTCCGCGCGAATCGATCGTCGGTGGAACACTTCCCGCTTGCTTGCCGCGGTGCCTGTCGCGGGGTAAACTGCTTGCCAATCAAACATTGGAAGGGGCCATGCGGAAAGGATTGTAATGACTACCACGCCAAAACTTACCACTACGCGCAGCGAAGAAGCCCTGCGCAAACACAAGGAATTTATATGGCCGTCGGTGGCCAATTATTACGAGCATCCGCTCGTCGCCGACCACGCTTCGATGCAGTACCTATGGGACGTGGAGGGTAACAAGTACCTCGACTTCTTCGGAGGCATCGTCACTATCGGCGTGGGCCACTGCAATCCCAAAGTCACTTCAAAAATCAAAGCTCAAGTGGACAAGCTCCAGCACACTTCCACGCTGTTTCCGAACGAGGCGATTGTCGCGCTCGCGGAAAAACTGGCGGAGATCACGCCGGGCAAGTTGCAGAAAAGCTTTTTCACCAGCTCTGGCACCGAAGCGAACGAAGCGGCGATTCTTCTCGCTCGCAGCGCCAGCCCTAGCTACGACATTGTCGCCTTGCGCCACGCCTATTCCGGCGGGTCCGCGCTCGCGAAATCCGTCACCGCGCAGGCTGCCTGGCGCAAAGCCGGAGTCATCAGCGTGGGCGTCTCGCACGCCGTGAATCCGTATTGCTATCGCTGCCCGCTGCATCTGAAATATCCGGAGTGCGGCGTCGCCTGCGCCAACGATGTGGAAGGCGTTATTCAAACCACCACCAGCGGCTCGATTGCGGCGTTTATCGCCGAGCCTATTCAGGGCGTGGGCGGGTTTATCACTCCTCCGCCGGAATATTTTAAAATTGTGCATCGCATTGTAAAGAACTATGGCGGCCTTTTTATCTCCGACGAAGTGCAGACCGGCTGGGGCCGCACCGGCAAAAAATGGTGGGGCATCGAGCAGTGGGAAGTCACGCCGGACATCATCACGTCCGCGAAAAGTATGGCCAACGGCGTCCCCGCTGGCGTCACCATCACAACTTCCGAGCTAGCCGGGAAATTTCAAGGGCTGAACATCGCGACGTTCGGCGGTAATCCTGTCACATCCGTTGCCGCGCGCGCCGTGATCGAAGTGATTGAGGAAGAAAATCTTTTGGAGAACACGCATGTAGTCGGCGGCTACTTCAGAAAGAAGCTCGAAGAGTTGCAGCAGAAATATCCGCTGATCGGCGACGTTCGCGGCATGGGCATGATGCAAGCGCTCGAACTCGTAAAAGACCGCCAGACCAAAGAGCCCGCGGCGCAGGAAACAAATCAAATCATGGAGCGCACGCGCGCGAACGGCCTGCTCGTCGGCAAAGGCGGACTTTACAGCAACACGATCCGCATGGCTCCGCCCATGAATATTTCCAAAGCCGACGTGGACGACGGCATTCGCCTCCTCGATAAATCTTTCAGCGAGATCCGGCTATCGTAGTTGAAATGAATACAAATCCGAGGGACTGAGCTAAAACATGGCGACGGCAACTAGCGCAGCAACGCTTTGCAGAAACTACATTAATGGCAAATGGGTGGAATCGCGCTCGGCGACAATTGTCGAACGGCGCAATCCGGCGAACACGGACGAAGTCGTGGCCCGCATCCCGCTTTCCACGCGTGAGGAAATGAAAGAAGCCATCGCCGCTGCCAAAGCTGCCTTCCCAGCCTGGCGCGAAACGCCGGCTCCCCATCGCGGGAAAATTCTCTTCAACGCCACGCGCCTGATGCAGGAACAAAAAGAAGAGCTGGCGCGGCTGCTAACGCGCGAAGAAGGCAAAGCGCTGAAGGATTCTCTGGGCGAAGTGCAGCGTGCCGTCAACATAACGGAGTTCATGGCCGGTGAAGCACGCCGTTTGAACGGCGAAACCCTTACGAGCGAGCTTCCCAAGAATTTTTCCTACACCATCCGCCAACCCCTGGGAGTCGTGGGCGCCATCACGCCGTGGAATTTTCCTGTGGCGATTCCGGTGTGGAAAATAGCTCCCGCACTAGTTTGCGGCAACACCGTCGTTTTCAAGCCCGCTACCCTCACGCCGCTCACCGCGATGAAAATTGCGGAAATTTTCGAACAAGCCGGTCTTCCCCCCGGCGTCCTCAACCTCGTGATGGGCTCCGGGCGTGATACCGGCGAGGAGCTGGTGCAAAACCCGCTCGTCCACGGCCTTTCCTTCACGGGCTCGAACGAAGTGGGCTGTGCGCTTTACTCTTCCGGCGCGCAACGTCTGAAAAAAATCCAATGCGAGATGGGCGGCAAGAATCCGGTGGTTGTTCTCGCTGACGCCGATTTGCAGCTCGCCATGGAATCCACACTAGCCGGCGCGTTTGCTTCTACTGGCCAGCGCTGCACGGCCACCAGCCGCGTGGTGATCGAAGAAAAAGTCGCGGACCAGTTCGTTTCATCTCTCGTCGAGCGCGCAAAAAAATATGTCGTCGGCGACGGCCTGGAATCCGGCGTCGATATGGGCCCCGCGGTGGACGAAAATCAAATGAACACGGTCCTCAAGTACATCGAGATTGGCAAAAAAGAAGGAAAGCTCCTCTGCGGCGGCGAGCGCCTTACCGGCCCGAAATATGACCAGGGCTGGTTCGTTTCGCCCACGGTTTTCGATCACGTGCGCTCCAACAGCTCCATCGCGCAGGAAGAAATCTTCGGTCCGGTGCTCAGCGTAATCCGCGTGAAGAATTTCGATGAAGCCCTCGAGGCCGCGAATTCCGTGCGCTACGGCCTGTCTAGCTCAATCTATTCCACTGACTCGAACAAGATTTTCGAATTTGTGGACAAAATCGAAACCGGCATGACCCATGTGAACTCGCCCACTGTCGGCGGCGAAGCGCACGTCCCCTTCGGCGGCGCGAAAGATTCCAGCGTCGGCCCACGCGAAGTGGGACACGCCGCGATCGATTTTTACACCGACACTAAAATCGTTTACGTGGACTACACCGGCCGCAAGCGCGAATCCAGCATCTATTAGCTTTCAAAAATTGCCGACATGACGTTTTCCGAGTCTTCGTTGACCATCACGTTTAGGATAGCGCTCTTGTTCGTACTACTGGCCAGCGCGGATCCTGCTACGGCCCAGACCGAGCGTTTCCACTGGAAGCCAGTGAACCTGGCCCAAGTAAAGCTCGACGACAAAACTCCGCTGGCTTTTAACGTTTATCGACCGGACAAAAAGAAGGACTCTCACTTCGTGCTCGTGCTGCTCGGCCGCCGCTACATCGAGCTCGACATCAAAGCCAAGCTGGCCTACAACGTGCCCTTCACCGACATTCAGAAAAAAGGTCCCGACATCGAGAGCGATAATTTTGCGGCTCCCTCGCGCTTGCTGGCGACTTCCGATTGGAGTGTGCGCGACGTCGGCCCGGCGGAACTAATCAAGCTTACGCTCGGCGATTACGGCCGCGTCCTCGAAGTCGAACTTCCGCATCCGCCCGATCTGCGCGCATTTTATTAACGGGAAATCGCTCAGCGCGCTCGAAATTTACAGTCCTGCTACGCGAGGTTTGGTTTTCGGTACGTCATTTATTCCGCGCCACACCAGCCAGATCGCTACGCCGATCATCCCAAGCCATCCCATGGCTCTCACTGCGCTCGCGATCTGCGTATCGTGTTCGAGTAAGCCAAGCTTGCCAAAAAGATACGCCCAGTCGTGAATCACATACTCCGCGTCTCCCACCGTGAGCAGCGGCAATTCTTGCGCGCGCGCGTCCGCCATGTATGTGGCGATCGGAAGAAATTGCTCGAACATGAAAAATAGACAAAAGGCCACGCCTTGCGCTTGACGTCGAAAGAAAAAATAAAGTGCCAGCCAGAACGGCACCAGCAGTTGCAGTGCGGTCCCGCCCGCTACCATTATAAATTCGCCAAAAATCCGGAAAAGTAAGTGCCCGCCCTCGTGAATGGGAATAAACACCCCATCAATCAGCAGCAGAAGCCCCTGTCCGCGAGCAGCCTGATACAAAAACAATAAATAAAACGCCAGCCACGCCACTAAAACCGCTCGCGGAATTGGCTCCCAACCTTCTTCGAGCGCTTGGAGGAAGGGAAAACGGTCGGCCACCGATTCGGGCACGTTCACGACGCGAGTTTCCCAACGAAACGCGGCGCTGTCGAGGAGATTCCTCGGAGGCGATTACTTCGCAGTAATCCGGCGGCTGGTAGAGAACTATTTTAGAGATACGCCCGCAACCCAGGGGATGCCGACCAACCCTTCACGCACCTGCACGTCCACAGTGTCCCCGGGGCCAACGCGATCAAAGTCCCCGCGGTCCACCGGAACGCGCTCGAAACGCCGTTCCTCGCGCCAGGAGGTGACGATAAGCCGGCGATTCGCCATCGGCCCGGGCATGGAAAACTTCCCGATCACTCGCGCTTGTTCGATATGAGTTGGATAACGATCGAGCGATCCGTTGGCCAATAGCAGGATCGCGAGCAGCCATGGTAGTGGAATCAAACCATAATAAATACGCTTCATCGCTTCCACTTCACCGTGCCGCAACGCGCGACGCTCCACCCACATGGCCAAGCCGAGCGTCAGAAAAAAAAGAATGCCAATAAAAATAAGGATTCCGTCCAGTTCCAACGCCGGATACCGTTCGCTGGCCGCGACGAACGCAATTGCGCCAACCAGGAAAATTGCCGTGCGGTTCAATAGCTTTTGCCGCAGCGACATTTCCGCGGCCGTCGAAGTCAGCCCGCAAGCCTCGCATTGGTCCACGTCGCGCGCGGCCCCGCAATTCAGACAACGAGTCAGCAAGGGTGGTTTGTGCTCCTTTTCGATGCTAAGCAGCGCAAAGCTGCATGTCAATTCAGTACACACCAACCCCTAAGTGTTAGATACCGGGAAAACGCGACCGTAGCTTTTATTTTATCTGGCGGGTACTCGTCGGCGGAGTGTCAAGACAAACCATATTTTCATCGCGGCCGTTGGTCAGCATCGCGCAATCGATTCCCTGCGCGCTGCGTATGGCTTCCGTGGGATTGGCAGCCGCGGCCGTAGAACAGTGCGAAGCTCCTTTAAAAGTGACACACACCTCGTACCGATTCTGATTTTGCTGCCGCGACAAATAAACCAGCAGCATGATGAAAGCAATCGCTGCAATACTCATCACCAGACGCGTTCGATTTTTGCGCTCTGCCATTTTCCCCACTCGTAACTTCCCGTGCCTTTTTTGCGCAGGTTCATTTCATGACGCAAAGTCATTTCACGTCGCCAGCGCGCCGCGCTAATTCTTGCTGCACATATTTCCGCGCGTGCGCCGTCAGGTGCTCCAGCCCCGCAACGTCCTGCAAATCGCGCAGCGTCAAATCCGACAAAAATCCCAGAAGCGCCGGAACTGGCGTGTGCGGATGCCGCACCAGCGCCACACGAACATTGTACCGGACGGACCACTTTGGATGTTGCGCGATAGCGACAATCACGCGTTCCGGAACTTCCGCCTTGGCAAGAATTTTCAAAACTTGGCTCTCGCTCAAAAACGAATTCGCCAGCGCCAGTTTCACCACCTGCGGATGTCCTTCCGCCAGCACCGCACCGGCCACGCGCGCAGGGCCGCGCCTCGCAAGCGTCAGTTTTTCGCCGATGGGAAGATGCGGAACCCGCGTGACGATCAATTCTTCGGCCGCGCGCCGAATATCTGCGGGAGCAGAAGGCAGCAGACTAACTCGCACCAAGTCGAACAAAAAAAGTTGCCGAAGCATGGAGAGCGCCACGCGGCGGGGCGTGTGCGGATGCCGTGCAAGCCGAATCCGGACGCTTTCGCTCGAACTCCACTTGGCGTCCTTCGCTACGCACTCCAGCACCTCAACAGAAAGATCGAGCCGCTCGAGCAGACGGCTCACCTGCGGCTCCTGCATGTTGGGATTTTCAAGCAGTGCGAGTAAAACTTCCGCATCCCCTTCGTGAATCAGGGCATTCAACTCATCGCCCGAGACAGATCGCGCGCGCTGAATGCGAGCGGCGTTCTGGATCATCCCGCATGTGCCTTTCGTTGCCCCAGGCGAATTGCCATGCGAGCCGCGGCCTCTGCGGGCTTCACATGAAGTGACACCAACGAAGCGCGCGGCGCAAATCTTGCTAAACAGGATTCAATCGCCGCGTCGAAAAATTTGCTGCGTCCTACGGTGCCGCCCGTTACTGACACCGGCACATCGCGATCTTGCAGCTCAAGCTTCTGTAGTACGCTGGCAACTAATTCGGCCACCGACTCCGCCGCGTCCGAAAGTATTTCGCACGAAACCGCATCGCCGCGGTCCCCTAAGTCCGCCACCAACGGAAACACTCGCGGAAAAATATCATCAGGATTTTTAACGACCCAGTCGAGAACGCGGCTCCAATCCTTGCATCCCAGCCAATCCAAAACTCTTTGCGACAGCGCCGTCGCCGGCCCGCGTTGCTCTTCCGCTCGAACTACCGCGGCCATCGCGCGTCGCCCAATGTCGAAGCCGCTTCCCTCATCGCTAAACCACGGACCGCGTCCGCCCGCGCGCGCAACGCGACCTTCCGCATCGCGTCCATACGCCGCCGAACCCGTGCCCACAACCAAGACCACGCCTTCTCCATCACCGACCGCAGCTTGCAACGTGATCTCAAGATCGGTCGTCACCACCACTGTGGCTTGCTGAAAACCGCGCTCCAGAAACGTCGCGATGCGTTTGGCGACTGAGTCGCGCCCCGCGCCTCCGATGCCGGCGCAAATTCCGCGAATGTCGCTCGATTTCAGGCGGCATCTCTCCAGCACCATGTCCGCGGCATCACTCAGCGCAAACCATGCCTTCGCGTAGCCCGCGCGAAGCGGGTTCGAAGGCCCGGCGGTCGCGTGCGCCATAATTTTGTTGTCGGCATCGACAAGAAAACAATCTGTCTTCGTGCCTCCGCCATCAAATCCCAGATAATAGGCCGCAGCTCGAGGTGGAATTGTTTCTGGCATGTTTTTCACCTAGCTTGACACTGTTCGAATCCCGCAGTTAGCATCGCGCGACACAGCTTGCACGGCACAATGCAAATCAGCCCCATGGACCTCGCCATCGTGATTGTGTATCTCGTGGGCGTTACTTTGTTCGGCGCCCACTTTCGTCGTGGCCAACTGACTCTGCGCGATTATTTTCTGGGCGGCCGCACTGCGCCATGGTGGGCCATCGCTTGCTCGATCGTCGCGACAGAAACTTCAACGCTCACGATCATTGGCACGCCTGGAATCGCATACGCCGGAAATCTGGGATTTCTCCAGCTTGTGATTGGTTATCTTGTGGCCCGTGTGATCCTGTGTCTGGTACTCGTCCCCCAATATTTTCAGGGCGAATTCTACACCGCTTATCAGCTTTTGGAAAAGCGTTTTGGGACGCGCATGAAATCCGCGGCAGCCGTGATCTTTCTCGGCACCAGGGCGCTGGCGGAAGGCGTGCGGATTTCCGCCATCGGCAAAGTTGTCAGCGTCGCGTTCGGCACCGGTGAAACACTATCCATAGTGATCATCGCCACTCTCACACTTTTTTACACTTTCGAAGGCGGCATGCGCGCCGTGATATGGACCGACCTGACTGCAGTTCGCGCTCTACATCACCGGTTCGGTCGCCGCGTTTCTTCTCCTGCTCCACAAAATCCCCGGCGGTTGGCCCACGGTGACTCAGGCAGCGGCAGCAGCAGGCGGAAAACTGACCGTCTTCGATTTCGCCTTCAGCTTGACGAAAAGCTACACCTTCTGGTCCGGCCTTCTCGGCGGAACTTTTTTAACCATGGCCAGCCACGGCACCGATCAAACCATGGTGCAAAGGCTGCTCGCCTCGCGCAATGAACGCGACAGCAAGACCGCGTTGCTCGCAAGCGGCGTAATTATCTTCGCGCAGTTTGCGTTATTCCTGGTCTTGGGCGTAATGCTTTTCGTGTACGCACAGCATTTCGCGCTTACGATACCGGGCGGCGATCTGGACAAAATTTATCCGCAATTCATCGTTCACAGCATGCCTGTGGGACTTGCAGGCATCGTGCTCGCTTCGATCTTTGCTGTTGCGATGTCGAATGCCAGCGGCTCGTTGAACTCGTTGGCCTCATCCAGCATCATAGACCTCGCAGCTCGTCGCGGCGAAAGCGGAACGCAATCTCTCGTTCGCTCGCGCAAGCTCACGCTGGTTTGGGGCATCGTGCTGGGAGTTCTTGGCTTGGTTCACTGGGGACCAGTGCTAGTGGCCGGCCTGACGATTGCCTCCATCACCTACGGCGCAACACTGGGAGTTTTTTTGCTGGGCACTTGGAATCGCCGTGCCAACGAAACTGGCGCTCTCAGCGGATTTATCAGCGGTCTCGTGGCGATGATCGCAATTAAGTTTCTAACGCCGCTTGCATGGACTTGGTACGTTCTCGTCGGGACCGTAATCACGTTTGCCGCCGGTTCGTTCGCCAGCATAGCTGCTGGCGGCAAGAGAGCCGAAGTCGTCGCGCCGCAGACCTTGTAGATTTTTAATCCAGAAATAACGGAGAAATTTATCGCCACCCGGCCGCACCCCACGCAAAGATTAGAGTTGATACGCGGCCTGGGTCCCTGGGCTGCATCCGCCATCGTTGTCGGAACCATGGTCGGCACCGGAATATTTTTGAAGCCCGGCGAAATGGCGGCAGCGGGAGGCTCCGTTAGCCTGGTTTACGCCGCGTGGATTGCGGGTGGGCTGCTTTCGCTTTTTGGCGCGCTGTCATTTGCCGAGCTTGGCGCGGCGATGCCCGAAGCTGGCGGACAGTACGCCTACTTACGCAGAGGTCTCGGTCCCCGCTGGGGTTTTCTTTTCGGCTGGATGCATTCCACGGTGGGTGAATCGAGCTCAGCCGCATCCATCGCTGCCGGACTCGCACGCTTTTCGAGTTTTCTGATTCCCGCGCTTGCGGTTCCTCTTTTTACTTGGCATCTCAAATCGCCGTTCGGAGGCGCGCCCTACGATTTCGCCTTCACTTGGTCGCAGCCCATGGCTGCCGGCGCGATTCTTCTATTCACTTTCATCAATTATCTTGGCGTACGCCTCGGTGGACGCGTGCAGGTCGCCCTCACCGTTCTGAAAGTTGGCGCGGCCCTCGCCATCGTGGCCGCTGGTTTCTTGCTCGGACACGGAAGCGTCTCGCACTTCCATCCATTCTGGCCGGTGCAAAAGGGCGGCGGCATGGTGACCGCCTTTCTGGCCGCCATCGCCGCAGCACTGTGGGCTTATGATGGATGGGAAGATCTCAATCGCGTCGGTTCCGAAATACAAAATCCGGAGCGGAATTTTCCGCGCGCACTCGCCGGCGGCACGATTTTAGTGGCGGGGATCTATCTTCTGTTCAACGCCGTCTGCTTTTACGCGCTCCCTTTCAGCGCGGTCGCGAGTTCCTCGCATGTCGCTTCCGACGTGGTGGAAAGCTTCGCCGGACACGGCGCGGCATTTTGGATCACGCTCGCAATGATCGTCGCCGCGCTTGGTACGCTCAACTCATCCATCATGAGTGGCGCGCGCGTACCCTATGCTATGGCTCGTGACGGGTTGTTCTTTCGCGTCACTGGCACCGTGCATCCGCGCTTTCGCACGCCCGGTGGCGCCCTAATTTTTCAAGGAGTCTTGGCCGCGCTAATGGCGCTCACCGGAACTTTCGAAGAATTAACTTCCCTTTTCGTTTTCGCTGCGTGGATTTTCTATGCTCTTTCGGTAATTGCTATGTTCCGGCTCAGGAAAATCGCGCCGGACATGAAACGCCCCTACCGCACCTGGGGTTATCCAGTTGTCCCCGGATTGTTCGTCGCAGGAGCGCTGGCGTTAACCATCAACATATGGATGGAGCGTCCGGTCCGCTCCTCGATTGGGCTTGCGATGATTCTATCTGGCCTGTTTTTCTATCGTCTGTGGAGTGGGGAACCTGAAAACACTGCGAAGTAACTTTTTTGCGGAACTTATAATTTTTGAGCGGAGCTTCCCGGCGGCGCGGTCGGAAACAAATCCGCGTGGAATAAATGCGCTAGAAGCGCGACTCCCTCAGCGAGCCGCGGCCCCGGACGAGAAAAATAGCTGTTCGCATCCACCGCGAATGTGCGCCGCTCTCGGACTGCCGGTAGATTCATATATCCATCCGGAAAACTCGCAGTGCGATATTCCGCGACCGTACGTTTGACGTTAAACCCGCACGGCATCACCATAATAATCTCCGCGTCACTCGCCGCGATCTGCTCGCCACTCACTCGAAACGAAGGCTCGCCCGCGCGCCCTAGAACATCATCGCCGCCAGCCTTCGCCACCATTTCCGGCACCCAGTGCCCGCCCACATAATAAGGATCCAGCCATTCAAGACACAAAACTCGCGGCCGCGTCTGGGCCTGCGCAGCACGGGCTTCTATCGCTGCGACTTTCTGTTCCAGAGTAATCGCCAGCGCTTGCGCTTCCCGCCTGTGCTGGGTAGCATCGCCAACCTTGCGAATGTCGTTCCAGACCTCGCTCAATGAATGTGGCGTAAGCGCCAGAACGCGCGGATTTTTCGGCAATCGCGTTAAGGCGGTAGCCAGATCGTCCGGCGAAGCCGCACAAACGTGGCAAAGGTCTTGCGTCACAATCAACTCCGGTTCCAGCGAACGCAATAATTCCGCGTCCACGGCGTAAATGCTTTCGCCGCGCGCAACAAGCTCGCTTACTTGTCGATCGATTTCGCCCGCCGGCGCATGCGGGTCCACGCGTGGTCGTATCAACGCAGGCTTCTTCGCCGCTTCGGCGGGAAAATCGCATTCATGAGTTACTCCCACCACGGAATCGCCCAGTCCCAGAGCGTAGAGAATTTCCGTGGCCGAAGGCAGCAAAGAACAAATCCGCATCAGCAATGCTTCCTTTGCGAAATAATTCCTCGATTCTAAGCTTTGCTCGCCGCCGAGGCGCGCGAAAGAAAATCGGCAAACACGAATCCCTCGCGTTCAACGATCTCCCCGGCCGTCACAGGAATGGTTCGAGCGAACATCGGGCCGCCGTTCACAAAGCTGTGAAACTCTCCGTTTTCGCCGCAAGGATCCACAAGGGACGGGAGCGCGCTTAAAAGCTGTGCATCGAATTTTCGGCCGGCAAACGAGCGGTCCAGCTTGCGAGGATCTATGCACGTTAGATACGCCGAGAGACCCCGAGCGATCATTTCTTCGGCGAGCTGCCGGGTATCGCGCCCCCACAGCGGAAAAACCGGCGTCATCTCACAACGAGCAAGCTGCTTTTCCCGATACGCACGAACATCTTCGAGAAAAAGATCGCCGAACACAATGTCGGTTACGCCTTCAGACTTCGCGCGCGCCATCGCCTGGCCCATGGCCTGCTCGTAAATCTCGTTCGAGCACGGCGACGGAATCGGCACCTGAATCAACGGCAGCCCTGCCGCATCCGCCTGCATTTCCACCAAACTTTCCCGCACGGCGTGCATCGCCACGCGCGAGTATTTCTGGTTCACCGTGGTGAGCAGCGCTACCACATCAAAATCCGCGCCTTGGCGGATAGTATGCAGCGCCCAAGCGCTGTCTTTGCCGCTGCTCCAAGCCAGCCAAGCCTTAGTCTTCATCAGCGTTCCGCATTCTAATTCGATGACTCATAATCACCTCGGCGCTCGCAACCAAATTCATTTTGAATGAACTTTGCCTGTCAGCCAACACTAGTGGTAAATAAGGTATTTCGCGCGCATCGCTCGAAACCTCGCAAGGTCGTCATACCATCCAGCCTCAATCGCTTTCGGATCGTCTCCGCGCTCCAAACGTTCCACCGCGGACTGCGACCCCAGCAGCGTAATCATTTTCGCAATCTGAAATTGTTGCGGATAAAGTTTATGCAGTGCCTCGGCAATCTCCAGCCCCATTAACATCGAACGAAACCCATCTCGCTCTGTAACAGTCAGCCCCACACCCTCACATTTCTCCCCCGCATAAGGCCCGGTGTTCGGAGTAAAAGTCTTCGCCTCAAAAGTAACCCCTGCAATCGACCGCCGTTTCAATTCCGCAAGCAGCTCTTGCGGCTTAATCCACGGCGCTCCAAATTCCAGGAACACGGAATCCGCCCCGCGCCCGACCGACACACCGCCTGCCTGCAAAATCTCAATCCCCGGATACGGAACCAGGTTCGCCAGCGTCGGCAAATTCGGCGATGGCGCAATCCACGGCAGTCCGGTCACCCAATACATTTCTCCCCGGCTCCAATTTCGCATCTCAACAACCCGCAGCTCCGCACCAATTTTGTTTTCGGCGTTAAACATCTTCGCCAACTCGCCAAGCGTCATGCCATAGCGCGCCGGCATCGGAAAATATCCCACGAAGGACACTTTGTCGGCATCCAGCATCGGCCCTTCGATGATTTCTCCACCCAGCGGATTAGGCCGATCCAAAATGAAAAACGCAATGTTGTGCTTCGCCGCCGCCTCCATGCAATACGCCATGGTCGTAATGTAGGTGTAAAATCGTACCCCCACGTCTTGAATGTCAAACACCAGCGCGTCAATTCCCTGCAAGGTCGCATCTGTCGGGCGCCGCGTCTCTCCATAGAGACTATAAATCGGCAATCCAGTCGCAGAGTCAGTCGCGTTGGCCACCACGGCGTCGGCACTCGCTGCAATCCCATGCTCCGGACTGAAAATCGCGACCAGTTTGACACCGTCGGCCTTCGCCAGCACATCCATCGTCCGACGCCCACGCGCATCCACGCCCGTCTGGTTTGTAATCACGCCTAACCGTTTTCCGCGCAACGCCGCAAAATGCTGCGCCTCCAGCAAATCAATTCCAGTTTCAGTGCGCTGGCTGGCAACCGGATCAGCTTTTTCCTGTGCAAATACCGTCCCACATCCGCAAATCCAAAATAAAATTGCGCATCGCGTCAAAATGCGCAGAGAACGGATACGAAACACGCGCGGGGACGTTTCGTTGTGCGTCATACAGGCGTGTGCTATATACAGCCGCGGGATGCAGGCGTCAACATGGAAGGCCCTCCAACGAATGATATGCGTAAACTCGGCCTTTCCGCGCTTTCCGTGCTTCTTCTCATGACAATTTCCCTTCGCGCCCAAAAAACTTCTCCCCAAAATCCCCGGCGGCCTGCCGCGAGTTCCGCATGGGTAGAAGCCACACTCAAGAAAATGACGCTGCGCGAGAAGATTGGCCAGATGTTGATGCCATATTATTTCGGCGTTTTCACCTCCACTGAAAGCGCCGATTACAAAGAGCTGTTGCATCAAGTGGAAGAAAACCATGTAGGCGGATTTATCCTCGGCACGCAACGCGGTCCGCTGGGCATCCAGCGCAGCCAGGTTTATCCAAGCGCCGCGCTAACCAACGAATTGCAAAAGCACGCGAAGCTTCCACTGCTGATCGGCGCTGATTTCGAAACCGGTACAGGCATGCGCATCGACGAAGGCACTTCGTTTCCGTCTCCCATGGCCGTCGCCGCGGCCAACGATCCGCGAGCCGCTTACACCATCGGAAAAATAACTGCACTCGAAGCGCGCGCTGCCGGCGTTCGCTGGATTTTCGCGCCCGATGCCGACGTGAACAACAATCCCGACAATCCCATCATCAACAGTCGTTCGTTCGGCGAAGATCCGCAGCAAGTTTCCGAGTACGTCGCCGAGTTCATCCGCGGCGTAGAAGAAAATGGCGGGTTGTCGAGCGCAAAACATTTCCCCGGCCACGGCAACGTCAGCGTAGACTCGCATCTCTCGCTCGCTACCGTTCCCGGCAGCCGAAAAGAACTCGAAGCCACCGAACTGGTTCCCTTCCGCGCCGCGATTGCCGCTGGCGTCAGCTCTGTGATGCCCGGACATCTCAACGTCCCCGCGTTCGAACCCGATCCATCCGTCCCCGCAACTATTTCACGAAATATTATGACCGGTCTCTTGCGTGACGAATTGAAATTCAAAGGCCTCATCGTCACCGACGCTATGGACATGGGAGGTGTGACCTCGCAGTTCGCGCCGGGCGATGCCGCCGTGCGCGCGATCGAGGCCGGTGCAGACGTGCTACTCCAGCTTCCGGTCCCGGATGCCGCCATGGCATCCCTCGAGGAAGCGGTAAAATCCGGCCGCATCCCCGCAGCGCGCATCGATGAATCCGTTCGACGAATCCTGCAAGCCAAATCTCGCCTCGGTCTCGACAAAGATCGACTCGTGGATATCGACCAGCTCAACGAAAAATTTGCCAAGCCCGAGTACGAAGCTCAAGCGCAAGCCATAGCCGACCGCGGAGTAACGCTTCTACGCGACAACGCGCATGTTTTGCCGCTCGACGCCACGCGTCCTCTTCGCGTTCTGCTCGTCTCGCTTTCCGCTGACGCTGATCCCTATCCCGGCGAGATCATCGAACCCGAAACTCGCTGGCGTGTGGATTCTCTCAGCGCTTTGCGTTGCGACACGCAATTCGCCAGCGCGAATTGGCTGAAGTTGCCTTCTCCGGAAAGTTACGATGTAGCAATCGCCGCGCTCTTCGTCCGCGTTGCCGACAGAAAAGGAAACGTAGGCTTACCAGACAACCAACGCGCCGTAGTGAATCAAATGCTGGCCACAGGAAAGCCCGTTGTTGTTATGTCCTTCGGCAGCCCCTATCCAATCGAAAAGTTCCCAGACGCAAAAACATGGCTTGCAGAATTTTCTACCAACGATGTCTCGCAACGTGCCGCCGTCCGCGCACTTTTCGGTCAAGTTGCAATCCAAGGACAAATCCCCGTCACCGTGCCAGGCACCGAGAAACGCGGAGAGGGCATTCCCGTCTCAGCGAATCCGATGACGCTGCAGCCCGCGCCCGCCGACATGGCCGCGCGCCTGAATCCAGCCTTCGAGGTGATGAATCACGCCATCGCCGACGGGGCAATTCCCGGCGGCGTCCTGGCCGTCGGCCTGCATGACCAATTGATCGTGCGACCATTCGGCAAACTCACGCGCGACGCAAAGTCTCCCGCCGTAACCGCGAACACGCTGTACGACATGGCGTCTCTCACCAAAGTCATGGTCACCACAACTTCCGCGATGATCCTTGTTCAGCAAAAACGCCTCGATCTCGATACACTCGTAGCGCGATATTTGCCCGAATGGGCGGCCTCTGCAAAATCCGATCCCGATCCCACATGGCGCGCGCGCGTGACCATTCGCAATCTCCTGCTCCACGATTCCGGCCTGCCGGCGCACCGCGATTTTTATAAGCAAGCCAAAGGTCACGACGCAGTTCTCGCGCTCGTGCTCTCTGAGCCGCTCGTTCATCAACCCGGCGCAAAAGTGGAATATTCCGACCTCGGTTTCATTCTGCTGGGTGAAATAGTCGAGCGCCTCACCGGAATTTCGCTCGACCAATACGCCAAGCAACACATTTTCGGCTCGCTCGGAATGAACGCTTCGCAATTTAATCCGCCTCGCAAGTTGAGGCCAATGATCGCGCCCACAGAAAACGACGTCGATTTCCGCAAACGCCTGTTGCAAGGCGAGGTCCATGACGAAAACGCCTGGGCCATGGGCGGCGTCTCAGGCCACGCCGGACTTTTTTCCACCGCCGGCGACACCGCCATTTTCGCGCAAATGATTTTGAACGGCGGCATCTACGCCCACCATCGCATCCTAACGCGCGCCACGATTCAGGAATTTACCGCGCGCCAGGCCATCGGAGATACCGCGCGCACTCTCGGGTGGGACGTGCGTCACCCAGCCATCTTCGTCAGGCCACTATTTCTCGCCGGACAGCTTCGGCCACACCGGTTTCACCGGCACGTCTGCTCTGGATCGATCCCGACCGCGATCTTTTCGTCATCCTTCTCACAAATCGCGTGAACCCCACCCGGGCCAACGAGCAAATCCGCCAATTGCGTCCCGCCGTACATGACGCCATCATGCAGGCTCTCGGCCTCGCAAACCAGCCTGCTTCTGTTCAATAACTCCAACGTCACAACGCCTTTCGGAATCTCTCGCCGCCCGCGAACTCGACCCCAGCCCCCGGTATAATCATGGAAGGCTTTGAGAGGCGCGTCGCTTTGAAGGCGTTAAAAACCGAGCAGCGAAATCCGCGTACTCGCGGACTCGACCGCAAGTCCACGCTCGAAATTCTGCGTGTTCTCAATGCGGAAGACGCACGCGTCGCTCTTGCGGTACGTCGCGAGCTGCCGAAAATTGCGCGCGCCGTGGATGCCATCGTGAAAAGTTTTCGCAGCGGCGGACGTCTTTTTTACGTCGGCGCGGGAACCAGCGGACGCCTCGCCGTTCTCGACACAGCCGAGTGCCCGCCCACGTTTCGGCACGTCGCCGAAAATGGTGCAAGCCATCATCGCGGGCGGCTCGCGAGCAGTGCGAGGCGCGGTAGAAGGCGCTGAAGATTCTGCAAAAAATGGTGCGAGAGATTTGCGCAAAGCAGGTGTTAAACGTGGTGACGTAGTCGTGGGCTTGGCCGCAAGCGGCGCCACGCCATACGTGATCGGAGCCATGCACTTCGCAAGAAAACACCGTGCGGTAACCGTCGGCGTAACATCTAATTCAAGATCGCCGCTCGCCGGCGCCGTGAATATCGTGATTGCGCCCGACACTGGTCCGGAAGCAATCAGCGGCTCAACCCGCTTGAAAGCTGGCACCGCACAAAAAATGGTTCTCAACTTGCTATCTACTGCTTCGATGGTACGGCTTGGCAGAGTTTACGAAAACTGGATGGTTTACGTGGCGCTCACAAATCAGAAGTTAAAGCAGCGCGCGGCGAGAATCCTTCAGGAAGCTTCCGGAGCAACTGTGTCAGCAGCGGAACAAGCCTTGCGTCAATCGCAACACGATCTGCCCGTGGCGCTCGTAATGCTCAAAACGGGCGCCCATGCGCGCGAAGCCCGGCACCGATTGCAACAATCCGGCGGCCACCTGCGGCAAGCATTGGAATCCCGCGCCGCAAAGCATCCCCGCGCGCCAAGGAAGAGGAACTAGCATGGACCGATTCAAAATTGAGGGCGGACGCAAGCTAGAAGGCACGGTCCGAATCAGCGGAGCGAAAAACGCCGCTTTGCCGTGCATGGCTGCCGCGCTGCTCACCCACGAACCCGTAACTCTGCAAAATATTCCGCACGTGCGCGACATTATTACCATGGCCAAGCTTCTCGCGCACATGCGTTGTCGCGTCGAAAGCCCGGACCTGCCGCCCAGCGAATTCACAATTCAAGCCGAAACGGTTTCGTTGCAGGAAGCTCCCTACGAGCTGGTGAAAACGATGCGCGCTTCGGTGCTGACGCTCGGTCCGCTGGTCGCCCGCTTCGGCTATGCGCGCGTTTCGCTTCCCGGCGGATGCGCCATCGGCGCGCGTCCCATCGATATCCACATCCAAGCTCTCGAAAAACTCGGCGCGCAAATCAAAATGGAGCATGGCTACGTGGAAGCACGCGTGAAGCGCCTGCGTGGCGCTACTTTCCGTTTTCCGAAAATCACCGTAACCGGCACGGAGAATATTTTGACGGCAGCGGTTCTGGCCGAAGGCGAAACCATCCTCGAGAATTCCGCTCTGGAACCCGAAGTCACCGATCTCGCCGAACTCCTGATTAAAATGGGAGCCAAAATCGAAGGCCTGGGCAGCTCCACTCTTCGCGTACAAGGGGTCCCGAGTTTGCATGGCGCGTCGCACACCATTATTCCCGACCGCATCGAGTGCGGCACATTTCTAGTGGCTGGAGCCATCACCGGCGGAGATTTGCTGCTCACGAACTGCGAGCCGCATCATTTGGTCGCCGTAATAAACAAGCTGAAAGAGTGCGGCGTGGAAATTAAATGTGAAGGAAACGGTACGCTTCGAGTTCGCGCCGCGAAAAAACTGGTCGCCGCTAACATCACCACCGAGGAATACCCCGGCTTCGCCACCGACATGCAAGCTCAATTCATGGCTCTAGCCACGCAAGCCACCGGCGTTTCGCACGTCCGCGAAACTATCTTCGAAAACCGCTACCTACATGCCAGCGAAATCATGCGCATGGGCGCCCATATCGTCGTGGACGGAAATCTTGCCATGGTCACCGGCCCCACTCCGCTCAGCGGCGCCCCGACGACCGCATCCGACCTGCGCGCCAGCGCCTCGCTGGTGCTCGCCGGCCTCGTCGCCGACAACACCACCTGGATCGACCGCGTCTATCACATCGATCGCGGCTACGAGCGCATCGAAGACAAACTCCGCGCCATCGGCGCCCGCATCGAACGCGTCTCCTCGCCAGAAAAGTAAAAAGGGAAGGGCTTTTCCCTTATGAAAGATTCCCCGAGACAAGTCCTTTTGGTACTTGTTGTGTGGGCGGGGGTCGCAACTAATCTCGCCGCGAAACAGAAATCTTCAGCCGATGTTTCTCACCTTGAGCAAACGCACTTGCGCATGGAAGAAGATCCAAAGCGAGTTGTAGCGCTCCCCGAGGAAGTCTTAGATCTTCTAGTGACAGATGAATCCGTCGTTCGCGAACAATCCTGCGCAAAAAGAATCAGTGAACCGTCATCTCCATTGTTCGTGGCAACAGAAATTCATTTGAACAGGAGTCAGCAACCTGATTTCGTCGTTCTGGGGAGAGGCCGTTTGATGGGCGCAAATACTGGCCCATTCTGGATCGTCGAAAAAACTCCGCAGGGGTTCCGCGTACTCTTAACGTGGCCCTCTCGACCTCGACATATTGCCCAGGGTAAACCCACGGGTATCATGACCTGCGATCGCTGTCTGCGACCGCCAACACAGTCTCCACCACCATTTGTAAATTCGACGGGCAGAAGTACCTATCCAGGAAAAGGGACTTCGAGCCTCTGCCCTAAGTCCCTGGTTTGAATCTGACTTTTGCTTTTCTGAACGATCTACGAGTGTCCTTCTGCGGTCGCCGCTTCTGTCTTAGGCAGCTTGTCACGCTGATCGCGCAACACCGCCTTGCGGCTCAACCGGATCTTGTTCCCCTCGATGGCCAGCACCTTCACCAGGATCTGGTCGCCTTCCTTTAATTCGTCGCGAACCGCGCGAATCCGCGCTTCCGCAATTTCGCTGATGTGCAACAACCCATCGGTCCCGGGGAAAATTTCAACGAATGCACCGAACTCTGCGATACGCACGACTGTGCCGAGATAGGTCTTCCCGATCTCAGCCGTCGCCGTGACGTCGCGAATCATCTTGAGCGCTTCTTCCGCGTCTTTCCCGCTCGACGCAAACACGTGAACCTTGCCGTCATCCATCACGTCAATCTTCACGCCCGTGGCCTCAATGATGCCGCGGATTTTCTTGCCGCCCGGCCCGATTAAGTCGCGAATCTTATCCGTTGGGATGCTCAACATGAAAAGATGCGGAGCGTACGTTGAAATTTCCGCACGGCCGGTAGAAATCGTGGCGTCCATCTTGTCCAGGATTTCCAACCGCGCCTTCTTTGCCTGCGCCAACGCCTCGCGCATCATCGCAATGCTCACGCCGCTCACCTTGATGTCCATCTGCAACGCGGTAATTCCCTGCCGCGTGCCCGCCACCTTGAAGTCCATGTCGCCGTAGTGGTCTTCCGCGCCGGCAATGTCCGTCAGGATCGCGTACTTCTCGCCTTCCACAACCAAGCCCATGGCAATTCCCGCACACGCGGACTTGAGCGGAACGCCTGCATCCATCAACGCCAGTGAAGCGCCGCAAACCGTGGCCATCGATGACGACCCATTCGACTCCAGAATGTCGGAGACTACGCGCACGGCATACGGGAAATCCTCTTCCGGCGGAAGCAGATTAGACAAGGCGCGCTCGGCCAATGCACCGTGTCCAATTTCACGTCGTCCGGGCCCGCGAAGAAATTTCACTTCGCCCACTGAGAATGGCGGGAAATTGTAGTGCAGCATGAAACGCTTGAACGTTTCCTCTTCGAACAGCAAGTCCAGCCGCTGCCTGTCTTCCTTGGTGCCAAGAGTTGCCGTAGCGAGAGCTTGTGTCTCGCCGCGGGTAAATAATGCCGATCCGTGCGCGCGTGGCAGAACGCCAACCTCGCAGGTAAGCTGCCGAATCTGATCAAACGGTCGCGCATCCGGACGCCGTTTGCGTTGCAACATATCGTCGCGGAAGATTTGTTCGCGAAGCCGCTCGAAAGCTCGGGCTGCCAGCTTCCGTTTTTCCGAGTCGTCTTCTGGAATCGCCTTCATGATTTCCGCTTTGATCGCGTCCACCAGCGCGTAACTTTCCGTCTTTGGATGTTTCTGCGTGTCCACCGCGTCGCGCAGCTTGTCGCCGTATTCTTTCTGCATCTGCTTGAACATCGCTTCGTCAAACGCGGGGGGTGTAACTTGAACCTTCTGCGGCTTTACCTTGCTTTGCAGCTCGCGAATCGCAGCAACAATCTTTCGAATCTCCGCATGCGCGAATTCCAGGGCATCGGCCACCACATCTTCGGAGACTTCCAGCGACCCGGACTCCACCATCACAATCGCTTCGTCCGACCCCGCCACAATCAAATTCATCAAACTGGTCTTCTGCTCCGCCACAGTTGGATTCACAACGAGCTTGCCGTCGATTAACCCCACGCGAACCGCAGCGATCGGCTTCTCGAACGGAATCTTCGAGATATAAAGCGCCGCAGACGCCGCCGTTACCGCAATCACGTCCGGATCATTCTCGCTGTCCGCCGAAAGCACCATCGCAACGATCTGCGTTTCAGTGGACCAGCCTTCCGGGAACAGTGGCCGCAGCGGCCGGTCCGTCAAACGCGAAGTCAAAATCTCGCGCTCCGACGGCCTTCCTTCGCGCTTAAAAAATCCTCCAGGGATTTTTCCTGCCGAGTAGGTGAACTCGCGATAATCCACAGTCAAAGGTAGAAAATCTTTGTCCGTAGCTTTGTTATCCATGCAGGCCGTAGCCAGCACGACCGTATCGCCATAACGCGCCACTATTGCGCCGTGCGCCTGCCGGGCAATCTTGCCCGTCTCAAACGACAAAGTGCGCCCGCCTACTTCTAAACTTACTTTTTCAAACATCAAACACGTCCTTTTTTCTCCGATTCATCGGAGCTTGGTTCAGATACGAGAGAAAACTCTCGGGAAGTACATCGAGGAAGGACAATTGCGAAGAAAGGAGCGGTAAACTATCGTTCCAGCATTCTCGCGCCGCACGCTTCGGCCGGCTCGCATGTCGCCTGAAATCGTTCTTCTGTGCGGATAGACAACGCAGCCCGAATGGCCGCCCAGGAAACCACGCTACTTACGCAAGCTGAGTCGTTCCACAATCTCGCGATACCTATTCGGGTCACGCCGGTTCAGGTAGTCCAGCAGCCGTCGGCGTTTGTTGACCATCATGATCAACCCGCGCCGCGAGGCGTGATCCTTCGCGTGGGACTTTAGGTGAGTGGTGAGGTAGCTAATGCGCTCGCTCAACAATGCGATTTGCACTTCCGGTGAGCCGGTATCCTTCGGATGGGTCCGGAACTGCTCGATCAACTCCGCTTTAGCTTCCATCAACTTCCCCCCTCCCCCTGAATCGTCGTGCCCTGCTCTACGCTCTTATCTCTTCTTCGATCACTAAAAATGCTAGCACATAGGCCGTCTAGCTCAAAGCGAATTTCCGCCACGCTCGGGCCTATTCACCTGCTCAAATCAAGCCTTCTGGGAATTGACAAGCGACAAAAATTCGTCTCGCGTTTGCTTGTTATCGCGGAAAGCTCCGAGCATCGCGCTGGTCGTCGCCATTGAATTTTGCTTTTCCACCCCGCGCATCACCATGCACAGATGCCGCGCCTCCACGATCACTCCCACCCCCTGCGGGCTCAGATGCTCCTGAATCGCCTCGGCAATCTGGCTCGTCAAGCGCTCTTGAATTTGCAGGCGCCGCGCAAACATATTCACCAGCCGCGCGATTTTGCTCAGTCCTACCACCTTTTTCGACGGAATATACGCCACGTGGCAGCGCCCGAAAAACGGCAGCAGGTGGTGTTCGCACAAACTGTAAACTTCGATGTCTTTCACCACCACCATCTCGTCGTAGCAAACGCTGAACATCGCACCATTCAGCAGCTTGTTGGGGTCCTGGCGGTATCCGCTGGTCAAAAATCGCAGCGCCTTCTCGAACCGCTCGGGAGTCCGCCGCAGTCCTTCGCGATCAGGATTTTCGCCCAGTAGCACGATCATCTTACGCACCAGGTCCGCAATGCTTTCCGTTCCCGCCCCCGGCGAAATGATAATTTCACTCGTCTCACTCATTGTGTCGTGGCTCCTCTTCATACCCATACCTCGTCCAACGCATCCACATCCACTTCAATTTCAAAACTGTTCTTGCTCGTTTCCTCGACGCGAACCCTCTGCAGCTGCGCCAGCGGAAAACTCTTCAGCCGCCGAAAAATCTCGCGGCAAACATTCTCCGTAGTGGCAACCTGCTCCCGAAATTCCGCCACTTCCTCATTCAAAAATTTCTGGTCGAACGGCTCAATCACTTCCCGCTGCACAAAGGGATCCAGCTGTCCCAAGTTCGCAATCATCCCAGTGGCCGGATGCACCGGCCCGGTCACCGTCACTTCCAGCACGTAGTTGTGCCCGTGTCCGTAAGGATTGCTACATTTCCCGTAAACGCGCTTATTTTCCGCTTCACTCAATTTCGCCGTGTACAGCCGATGCGAAGCCGCAAACCGATACCGCCTGGTCAACGAAATTTTCACGGCCGCACCCCATTCCCAGCGCTCACATCCACAAATAACTCGGGAGACTCATACAGCCGCACGCGATCCAACTTTCCGCTCTTGATCTTCGGCTCCAGCAGTTTCCAAATTACCGCCGCAATGTTTTCGCACGTCGGAATCTGCCCAGCCAGTTCCGGAATTTCATAATTTAGATGACGATGGTCCATCCGTTCCATCACTTCCGTTTGCAAAATATCCTTCAACTCTTTCAAATCCAGAACCATCCCGGTCGTCGGATCCGGCTCGCCCGCAATCGTCACTTCCAAAACGTAGTTGTGCCCATGCCCGTGCGGATTGTTGCATTTCCCAAAAACACGCCGGTTCTCTTCCGCCGAAAAATTGGGATTGTGATAGAAATGTGCCGCGCTGAATTCAAGTTTCCGTGTGATGCGTATCATGCGGTCCTTGCGGGATAAGCCCGCCCTTTCCAGTGAATTACTCCGTGCGCATTCTTCCACCACGAAGCAACCAGCGCCGTGCAGTAAAGCAGTAAACCCGGGATGTAATATTTGATGTACGCAACCGGATACAGATTCCGGTAAAGCTCCACTCCATAACGAAATTCTCTTGCCACCAGGAGAAATACAGCCAACGTAGGCAAGAACCAAACCGGCGCCACATGCCGCCGCGCTGATTCCGTCCACACCAGTGCCATGAGCAAACACTCGATCCACGGGAACACATCCCCGATCTCAACTAATACACTCGTCGGTTTTCCACCCATCAGCGAATACAGATTTTTCGTCCAGCCTTGCCACATCGCGCCAAAATTTCTGTACATCCTGGTGCGCACAGTCCCAAACGGCGCGGTGAAATAAATCCCATACCCCGCGCCTTTCACACGACGCGCCAGCGCCACATCTTCCAGAATCTGCCCCGCAATCGCGGCATGCCCGCCCAGCTTTTCATAAACCTCACGCAGCAGCAAAAGAAATTGCCCGTTCGCCGCCGCATCCGGCTGCCGGCGATCGTTCACCCGCGCAAATGAAAATTTATTCGCGAGCCGGCAATAGACAAACGGAATCAGCGCGCGCTCCCAGAAAGACTCCAATTCCTGCTCCGGCGAATACGAAACCAGCACCGCGTCATGTTCCACCGCATCGCACAGCGCCCGCCGCATGGACCCATGCAAATGATAAGTGTCGGCGTCGGTGAAAAGCAGCCAATCCCCCGTGGCCACCGCTGCGCCAATCGAAACCGCATAATTCTTGCCGGCCCAACCTGGCGGTAGCGCATCCCCCGTATTCAGAATTTTCAGCTTGGGTATACGCGTAGCAAGTTCAGCCAGAATCGCGCCAGTGCCGTCGGTGGACTGGTCGTCCACCACAATCACCTCGACAATCTCTGGCTGCGCCACCACGGACTCAAGCGCGCGCGCGATCGAGGCTTCTTCATTTCGTGCCGGAATAATCGCGGAAACCATTGGGTGTGAAAATCGAGCGGCACTTGCTTAAAACCGCTTGTCGCAAAATGCTCGCTTTCGATTCGCCGATACTCGTATTATAGGTCGCTTGGACAAAGGACTGAAACGGAAACTAAACACTGGCCTGGTTCTGGCCTTCATTGCGGGCCTGCTCTTCTTGTTCGCGCGTCCCGATTATCGTCAAGGTGAGCCCAGCCTGCACGGACAGCCCGCCAAGGACTTCGCCTTCACGCTCGACGGCAAGCCCGCCCATCTTTCCGACCTTCGCGGCAAAGTGGTCCTGCTGAATTTCTGGGCTACCTGGTGCCCTCCTTGCCTGGAAGAAACTCAATCGCTCAATCAGTTGCAACACCGCATCGCCTCGCTAGGCGGCACGGTCCTCGGCGTCAGCGTGGACGACGACCCGCAAGCCTACGAAAATTTTCTGAAGACTTACAACATCACCTTCCCCACCTATCGCGACACCACCAAACAAATTCCCCTCTCCTACGGCACCACCATGTATCCGGACACCTACGTCATCACCCGCAGCGGCCGCCTCGACCGCAAAATCGTCGGCGCCCAGGATTGGAACAGCCCCGAAATGACCGCTTACATCAATTCCCTTTTGAACGAACAGTAGCTTCCTAGGTTTTACAAAATGGAGAGAGTAGCTTCGTGGATTGCCCTTGATCGGCGCGACATAATCGCCAACATCAACTCCAGCGTGAACCAGGCGCCGAGTCGCGCCCCGTTGCATTGCTTGTGCCTTAAAAAACAGCCTTGTGGGTTGTCCCTTCAGGGGCGACATTCCATCGAACGATACAAAATGGGCTTTAAGCCCCCCCAAGCTCGCTGATCCTGCAGACTCTGGCAACGTTATTTATTTACGCGGGGAATCCCTCATTCGTAGCGCAGCGCCACCAACGGATCCACGCCCATCGCGCGTCGCGCAGGAATGAAGCAAGCGAACAGCGCCACAGCGCAGAGCAAGATGGCCACGCTAGAAAACGTCAGCGCATCCGTGCTCGTCACCCCCAGCAGCAGACTCCCCAGATAGCGCGTCAGCGCGAACGACACCGCCAGTCCCAGCACTACGCCGACCAGCGTCAACCGCAGCCCATGCCCGAGCACCATCTTCAAAACATCCCGCTTGCTCGCGCCCAGAGCCATGCGGATACCGATTTCATGCGTACGCTGCCGCGTGGTATACGCCGTGACCCCGTAAATTCCCACTGCCGCCAGGACCAGTGCGAGCAGTCCGAATGCGCCCACAAATGTCCCGGCCACTCGCTGCGGGAAGCTCGCAAATGCTTCGCGCAACTCGAGCGTGGTCACATCAAACACCGCCAAGTCGCCATTCATTTCGCGTATCGCCCGCTCAACTGATCTGCCGGCCGCCAGCGGATCACCCGTCGTTCGAGCAGTGACGATCATGGTGGCGCGATAAACCTGGTACAGCGGCAGATACACGAACGGCATAGGCTTTTCATTCAAGCCATTTACTTTGCTGTCGCGCGCCACGCCAACCACCGTGAACCATTCGTGTGTCAAGTCTGAGTTCAGTTGCTTGCCCAATGCTTCCTGATTCGGCCAGTAGCGATTCGCAAACGCTTCGCTGACGATCACCGCGCGTTGCGAGCTCTTCGAATCCTGTAAGGTGAAGTCGCGCCCCTTCACAATCGGAATCTGCAATGTCTGAAAATAATTCGGCGTGATAATGGCAACCTGCGTCTCCATCGATTCGTTCGGCCGCGTCACGTAGCCTTCCGGCTTCACCGCCGTCGAACCGCCGCCGAATCCCAGCGGCACGCGGTTTGCTAGCGCTACCGACTGCATTCCCGGCAGCGCTTCCAGTTTCGCCACCAACTCGCGATCGAATTCCGCGCCTTTCTCCTCCGAATATCCCGCCGTAAACAAATCGTAGGAAACCATCAACACGTTATGCGAATTAAATCCCGGATTAATCTGTTGCGCCCGTTGGAAGCTGCGTATAAACAATCCCGCGCAGACCAACAGCAGCAGCGATAGCGATATTTGCGTCACCACCAGCCCGCTCGCGAGCCGCGCCTTACGCATCCCCCCTGACGCGCTCCCGGTGTCTTCTTTCAACACCGCCACCGGCGCTTCGCTCGAAGCTCGCAGCGCAGGCAGAATTCCAAACAGCACCCCGGTGAACACTGCAATCACAAACGTCGCCAGCAGTACCGTGCGGTCCGCTCGCATGTTCAGCGAAATCGGAAAATCTGAGGTCGGTATAAACTTCATGAACGTTCCCGCACTCCACAACGTGATGGCCAAGGCCACCGCCCCTCCCGCCAGCGCCAGCACCAGGCTTTCCACCAACAACTGCCGTACCAGCCGCCATCGGCTGGCGCCCAGCGACACACGAATGGCAATCTCCCTCCGCCGCGACACTGACCGTACCAGCATCAAATTCGCCACGTTCGCGCACGCCAGTAGAAGCACCAGGCCCGCAAGAGTCATCAATATCGGCAGCATCATCGAGAGAAATTGATTCGCGCCAAACGGGCTGCGCCACAGCGGATAAACCGTCACGCTATCGTGTCCTCTGTGCTCCTCGGGATAGTTCTTCACCTCCCGCTTCAACAGCACCGTCATTTCCTCTTGCGCTTGCTCTGGACGGACGCCCGGCTTCAGGCGTCCCAACACCACCAGCCAGAAATAGTGATGGTCATGAATCAAGTCGTCCCGCGGAATCAATTGCGCTTCCATCATGATCGGAACCCAAATCTCCGATCGCACTCCGGTCTGGCTGCCCTGAAAAACCGCTGGAGTTACACCCACAATCGTGTACGGATGTTGGTTGAGTTCAATCGTCTGTCCCGCGATGTCCGGATTCGCGCCAAAGTGCGTCTGCCACATACGGTAGCTGATCACTGCCACCGGCGCGCCTCCAGGCTTCTCATCCTCCGCCGGCAGAAAACCCCGCCCCAGAATTGGGCGCACGCCTAGCACATCGAAATAGTTCGCAGATGCCACCGTGCCCCATACGCGCTCCGGCTTACCTTTAGTCGTCAAACTCATCGGAGTGATATTGGCGGCTGTGATCCCTACAAAACTCTGCTGCCCGTCGCGCATCGCTTCCAAGTCAGGATAGGTAAACGGAAAGGGATTTTCCGCGCCGCGGCCGAGTGAGAGCGACACCACTTCCCGCGGGCTGGCCAACCCGGGTATTGGATTCAGTAATGTGGAGTTGATCCAGGTGAAGATGGTGGTATTCGCGCCGATCCCTAGCGCAAGCGTCAGAATGGCAATTGCCGCGAAGCCTGGCGCCTTTGCAATCATCCGCAGGCTGTATCGCACGTCTTGCCAAAATGAGGTCATCTGGGCACCTCCAGGGATGTGTTAGGCCGATGTGTGTTAGCACGACAAGAGCATGTCGCCATCCACGCCTGTGCATCGGCCTAAGCGCTTGTTGGCGAATTATTTAGCAGATTTACTTCGGTGGCTGGCCGTGCGGCACTGCCCGTTTGTGGGATAAGACTTAAGCAGGATCGAACATCGGATTCGAGTAGATTCTCTTTGGCTAGCCAGCTAAGCTAGATGTCTTTCGCCTCGATCACGTGAACAGCCGCAGGCGCCGCCTTGCCCTCGGCCAACATCCGCTCTGCCAAAGTTTCCGCTGGTGTGATGAATCTCTTGCGAATTCCAGTGGGCAGGATCCGCGAAAGCGGAACCAGCGTCTTACTCGCTATGCTTTCCGCCAAACGGAATTCCCGCCGCGGCCCAACCAGCAACGCAGGCCGAAAGATGATCAACGAACGAACCCCGACAGCTTTTACATCATTCTCAGTCCGCCCCTTGACCCGATTGTAAAAAAACATCGAGTTCGCATTCGCGCCGGTAGCGGAAATGAAGGTGAACGATCTCGCATCATGCGTCTTGGCGATTTTCGCGAATGTCACCACAGCGTCATGGTCCACTTTTTCAAAGTTCTCTTTGCTCCCCGCAGCCTTGATCGTCGTGCCAAGACAACAAAAATAAAGTTCCCCGTGAATCGTCGATTCAATCGACGGTAGCTCCCCTAGATCGCGGACCAGAACCTCTGTCAGCTTTGTGCTCGGAATCTCCAGCGGCCTCCGCGCAACGGAGATGACTTTGGTAATCGCTGGATCATCCAAGAGCTTCCGAACCAGAAACAACCCCGTCAACCCAGTGCTGCCGATGATTGTGGCCATCATGGATACAACCTCTCGCGTTTAGCTGAGTCGCGCGCTGCCTCGTCATAACTGCCTTCTTCATCCCTTGTACGAATTAGAGTTGATGACCGATACCGAGGAGCCATTGATGTTAATCAAGAACCCGCATCTTCTAAGGCACTGTAAACAACTCACTTTAAGTTTATCAACGATAAGTCACGCGATCACCTGCCCAAAAGTCCACCACCTCGCACCCTTGTATTTGCACTTCTAACTTCCTATCATCGCAACGATGAATATTTGGTCTAGGATCGACGTTGGAGAGAACAGGTGGCGGCCTACCGACAGCCCCTGCTCTGCAACCACGGCAACGCGGCCGTTGCCTACGCAACCGGCAAGCTCAGAGGCCGCTTGGCGCAGGAAAAAGAGTCATGAAATTGGGCGGCTTTTTGAAAGTGGTCATGCCACTTCTAACCGGTTCTGGCCCAAATACAGAAGTTACGGAAAACAAACGAGTAAACCCTCTCCAACCGGTTCTAGAATTGCACAGATCGATTTCCGAAATCTCCCTTGTTCTGCACAATCAAGCCTGAACCAAAATTCGGAACCAACCTGCTCCAGCGTCCTGTACCAAACCCTCGAATCTAATCCCTCAGCAAGCCCGACAAAATGCAAGAGCACATAAAAACGGCCGAAAAAGACCCGGTCTGCGGGATGACGGTAGACCCCGACCGCGCCGCAGCGCAATCCCTCCACGACGGAAAAACCTTCTATTTCTGCTGCCAGAGCTGCGCCACAAAATTCGCCGCCGCCCCCGCAAAATATCTCGACCAAGCGAACGCCACTCCAACGCATAGTGCGCCCGTCCAACTCACAGGAATTAAATCAGCGCAACCCAGTCCGGCGTCCTCATCGCGAGCCACCCCAACAAAACAATGCGCGGCCGCCGACTACATCTGCCCCATGGATCCAGGAGTACACCAGGATCACCCGGGAGCATGTCCGAAATGCGGAATGGCGCTCGAACTCGCCATCCCTAGCCAACCAGCCACTCAGGTTGAGTACACCTGCCCGATGCATCCCCAAATTGTTAGACCTGGGCCCGGTTCCTGTCCGGTCTGCGGCATGGCCCTTGAGCCTCGTGACGCCATCGCCGCCGAGCGAGAAAATCCCGAACTCGCCGATATGACTCGGCGGTTCTGGATCAGCGTCGCGCTCACCATTCCGATACTTGCTCTGGCAATGTCCGACATGATTCCCGGCCGTCCCTTGCAAAATACTTTGTCACCACGCGCGATTGCCTGGATCGAGTTGATTCTGGCCACACCAGTGGTCCTGTGGGCCGGATGGTTTTTCTTCGAACGCGGCTGGGCATCCATCGTTAACCGCAACCTCAACATGTTCACGCTGATCGCTCTGGGCACTGGGACGGCGTTCGTGTACAGCGTGATCGCCGTCCTGTTCCCGCAAATTTTCCCAAATTCTTTCCGCACGATGGGAGGTGGAGTCCCGATTTATTTCGAAGCCGCAGCCGCAATCACCACGCTCGTGCTCCTCGGCCAAGTTTTGGAACTGCGCGCCCGCAGCCGGACGTCCTCTGCCATACGCTCGCTCTTGAAACTTTCTCCGAAGTCAGCTCGCCTGGTTCGCGCTGACGGGACTGAAATCGACGTCCCAGTCGAGCACATCGCGGCAGGTGATTTGTTGCGCGTGCGCCCCGGCGAAAAAGTTCCGGTGGACGGAGTCATCACCGAAGGCGAAAGTTCGGTGGACGAATCGCTGATGACCGGCGAATCCATCCCCGTCGAGAAATCACCCGGCGCGCGCGTGATCGGCGGCACCGTCAACGGCACCGGAACTTTCATCCTGCGCGCCGACCGCGTGGGCAGCGAAACGCTGCTCTCACAAATCGTGCGCATGGTTAGCGAAGCCCAACGCAGCCGAGCCCCGGTACAAAAACTTGCCGACCGCGTAGCAGGCTATTTCGTTCCCGCTGTAATCCTGGTCGCCATCCTCACCTTTATCGCTTGGGCTATCTACGGTCCCGAGCCGAAGATGGCGCATGCTTTGCTGAACGCCGTCGCCGTTCTGATCATCGCCTGCCCCTGCGCCCTTGGACTCGCCACGCCCATGGCCATCATGGTCGGCACCGGTCGTGGTGCTCTCGCCGGCATCCTGGTGAAAAGTGCTGAGGCGCTGGAAATCTTTGAAAAAGTGGACACGCTAGTGGTGGACAAGACCGGCACATTGACCAAAGGCCGGCCACAAGTTGTGTCGGTGATTCCAGCAGCAGGCTGGGATGAGAAACAGATTCTCCGGCTCGCCGCCACGCTCGAGCGCGGCAGCGAACATCCGCTCGCGGGAGCGATCCTTGCTGAAGCTAAAGAAGGCGGCATCGACCTTGGCGACCTCACCGATTTTCAGTCGCGAACCGGAAAAGGCGTCTTAGGCAAAGTTGACGGACGCGCCGCCGCGCTTGGAAATCGCGCTCTCTTTGCCGAACTCAACCTAGCCATCGGAAAATTGGACGAAATTGCAAAATCGCTCGAAGCCGATGGCGTTACCGTTATGTTCGTCGCCGCAGACGGCGCAATCATCGGAATCATCGGTGTCGCCGACCCGGTGAAATCAACAACCGCAGAAGCTCTCGCGAAACTCCACCGCGACGGAATCCGCATCATCATGCTCACCGGGGACAGCCGCGCAACCGCGGAATCCGTGGCGCGCAAACTCGGCATCGACCAGGTTCGCGCGGACATTTTGCCCGATCAAAAAAGCGAAATCGTGAAGCAGCTCCAAGCGGAAGGTCACATCGTCGCTATGGCCGGTGACGGAGTGAACGACGCCCCCGCGCTGTCCCAAGCCAACGTCGGAATTGCCATGGGTACCGGAACCGACGTCGCCATGGAGAGCGCCGGAATCACCCTCCTGCGCGGCGACCTGCTCGGCCTCGCGCGCGCCCGAACATTGAGCCGGGCCACCATGCGCAACATTCGCCAAAATCTTTTCTTCGCCTTTGTATATAACTCGCTTGGCGTCCCGATCGCCGCCGGCGTCCTCTATCCCTTCTTCGGTTTGCTCCTAAGTCCTATCCTGGCCAGTGCCGCCATGACTTTCAGCTCCGTCTCGGTGATCACGAACGCCCTCCGCCTCCGGAAAGTTCAGTTATGAAGGGATACGCGATTGCGACAACTCAAGGGTTACTGGGGAGCAGGTTCCAATCTTCGCAGGACGGGGATTCTGGCTTGGCGCAAAACACTCTCTACTACGTTGTCGGTCAAACGCGAGGCATCGTAGTCAAAATGGAGCAGATTTTTCTTCTCGTCATAACGAAATTTCTGAAGGCCGTAAGTATTCGAGAACTCTCCGAGCGCGCGGAAATGCTCCGGCTTCAGGCGTTCCTGCAATTCGTAAGTAGCAGTCATTAACGTCATGCGCCGCATTATAGCAGGAGCCCTCTCTAAGTGAACGAAACCGCTAGTGAACGTACATGGCGAAAAAGAACCCGGTGTCGCAGAGGAGAAAATAAAAAAGGCTTCTGGGCAACGAAGCCAGTCAGTTCTGAGACCAACAAGCAGCGAGGTTGTCAGGTGCCAACCATGGTTCTAGGGGGGACTGCTGGCCCATAGCTTTTTCGGGTTCTCCGAAGGGGACTACGCAATTCGTGTGAGCTACTCGTTGTTCCGCGTGAGTGCATGCTGCATAATGGAAGGGGGCAGTTGAGGGCGGATGAAGAAATCTTTTATTTTTGTCTTGGCAACGGTAGCGGGGCTAGCGGGAATCGCGATCGGACTGGCCGCGGGACGATCGAATCTAATTCGCTTGCCGAAAGGTTCTGCCGCGAGCGCGCACATTTTGCCGACGCACGTGACGGCTACTACTAAAAACGTGGCCGCGCAACAATCCGGCCAGATGCCGGTTGTTCGGTTCGCCAGCAATCCGCAGGTTGCTCCTCCGTTCCTGGTGCGCGACATCGACGGAAATGTGATTTCCACCGCGGAATGGAAAGACAAAGTTGTGCTGCTGAATTTCTGGGCCACCTGGTGCCCGCCTTGCCGCGAAGAAGTTCCCGAACTCGTCGATCTGCAAACCCGTTACAAAGACCGCTTGCAAGTGATCGGAATTTCCATGGACGATCCGGAAGATGTGCGCACGGTAAAGAAATTCGCGGCGCAAGAAGGGGTGAACTATCCGATCGTGATGGCCAGCCGTGAAATAATTCTGGAATATGGCGGCGTTCCCGCACTTCCGACTTCCTTCGTGGTTAACACGGAGAGCAAAGTCGTACAGAAACACGTAGGGCTGTATCCCACCTTCGTATATGAGACTGAAGTGCGCGCTCTGCTGGGAATGCCGATTAACGCTACCGTCGAAACATTCAAGGACGAAGGGCAGGTTTTCCTGAAGAATGCTGCGCTGGCCACGGAACTTCCCGACGTTGATTTCAAGGATTTGACGCCAGAGATGAAAAAAGTTGCGTTGCGGCGGATGAATTCTGAAAGCTGCGATTGCGGATGCCGTCTGACGCTGGCGCAATGCCGTATTAACGATTCGCTTTGTCCGATCAGCAAGAAGCTTGCAGCAAAAGTGGTTGCAGAAGTTACTTCAAACGCTCCTACCCCTTCCAACGCACCTGCGTCCCCGCCCGACCCATCCGCGCCAACCTCCAATCAACAATAGCTTGCGTCCGGGTGGAGAATCTTATCATCCCGCTAATTCTTGCATCGAAGTAGCCATGGTTTTTCCGCGTCGCAGGAGAGATTTGCGCGAACTTTTGCGCTCCACGCTCGCGGAAATCATCGTTTTCCAGACGCAAGATGGTTTGCGATCCGCGGGTCGCCCGGCGCAGCACGACGCGCACGCAAGGCGCTAGTTCAGAAAAAGCGAAGGGCTCCTGTACTACATCGTCTGCACCGCTATCGAGCGCCCGAACGCGCTCGGCAGCGTCCGCGAAGCTCGCGAGAATCAAAATCGACAGGTCCTGATAAACAGGCGGTTCACGGGGATTCCCACGAAAGGGGGCAACGCCAAAAATACTGAGAGGAGTTTGAATGTATTGAAATGGCGAAAGTGTGTCAAAGAAAATCGTGCATTAAAGTGAAGATTTTTCCAAAACGGGCGGAATCCTGTACCGATGTGAAACAGCTTTCGCGACAGACGAAGAGGATTACGGAGAAGTTTCTCACTGCGAAGACTTTGGCGAATGATTATCTAAAGTTATGGATGGGTCATGTCTTCGGGCCGCACGAGTTCGTCGAATTCTTTCGCGGTCAGATACCCCAATTGGAGTGCGGCTTCGCGAAGACTTAGGTGCTCGTGGTGGGCTTTGTGCGCTATTTCAGCAGCCTTGTCGTAACCAATCTTGGGGCTTAGAGCGGTAACCAGCATCAGCGAGTTTTGAACATTCTGTTGGATGCGTTCCCTATCGATTTCCATGCCGACGATGCAGTGCGAAGTGAAGGAATGGCAAGCGTCACCGAGCAAGCGCACCGAATTCAAGAAATTATGAATGATCACGGGCTTGAAAACGTTCAGCTCGAAATTTCCCTGCGAACCGGCGAAGCCGATGGCGGCATCGTTTCCAAAAACCTGAACGGCAACCATGGTGACTGCTTCGGACTGCGTGGGGTTCACTTTTCCCGGCATGATCGAGGAACCCGGCTCGTTTTCGGGAAGCACTAATTCGCCGAAGCCAGCGCGCGGGCCGGAGGCGAGCCAGCGAATATCGTTGGCGATCTTCATCATCGAAGCTGCCAAAGTCTTAAGTGCGCCGCTGGCAAAAATAATTTCGTCGTGAGCTGAAAGAGCAGCGAATTTGTTGGGATGGGAGCGGAACGGCAAACCTGTGAGCTCGGAAATCTTCCTCGCGGCGCGCTCGGCAAATTCAGGATGTGCGTTGAGGCCTGTCCCTACCGCAGTCCCGCCGATGGCGAGGTCGTAGAGTCCGGGCAACGCGTCTTTTAACCATTTGATGTCGCGATCCAGCAGATTCACCCAGCCTGACATTTCCTGTCCGACGGTGAGAGGAGTGGCGTCCATCAGGTGCGTGCGCCCAATTTTGACTACGGTTGCGAAGGAGCGTGCTTTTTCATCGATGGCGTCGCGCAATGCTGTGACAGCCGGGATCAGAAACTCCGCCACAAGCGACGCCGCGGCAATGTGCATCGCGGTGGGAAATGTGTCGTTGGAGGATTGCGACATATTTACGTCATCGTTGGGATGAATGGGCTTTTTGCTACCCAGCACGCCGCCGGATATTTCAATAGCGCGATTCGAGATCACCTCGTTAGCATTCATGTTCGTTTGGGTGCCGCTGCCGGTCTGCCAAACATGCAGTGGGAAATGGTCGTCGAGTTTTCCGGCTATCACTTCATCGGCTGCCTGGACAATTAAACGAGTTTTCTCGGGCGAGAGTTTCCCGAGATCTTGGTTCACGAGTGCGGCGGCTTTCTTAAGTACACCAAATGCGTGTATCAGTTCCGGCGGCATGGTGTCGCGGCCGATGTCAAAATGAATTATTGAACGAGCAGTTTGCGCGCCGTAATAACGGTCGGCGGGGACTTCAATTTTCCCCATGCTGTCAAATTCGGTCCGCATCTGCGTGTTCGGCGCAGGCGACGCTTTGGCATCCAAGGTCAGTTCCTCCCTACATCCAGGCGAATCGATAACAGGCGAAAGTACGTTTCAAGGATACTGCGGAAACTCCGATTCCGCAGCCTTGTTTGTAACGGCTGAGGCTATTTGAAGTGAACGGAGCGGCGTCGCTGAACTGTGCCGATTTGAACCTGTCTCGAAATTTCACGAAAGGACGCGCGGGCAGCTGTTCGGCTGCTGCACTAACGGACAGGATGGATTTGAGAAACGTCCACGATAGGATTTTCGGGGCCCGTGTCGAATAAGACTAAAATTGGTAGGGCACAAAAAGCCGCAGGCTTCGCGCAATAGAACTTTCACGGGGGCGGTGGGCACATCAAATGGCTTCTCTTTTCAAGCGTCTATTCTCGTCTGGCGGAGCGCGGACGGCGAGCGTGCAGGTTGCAGAACCTTGCGCCGAATCTTCGGTTACGGAAGAAACTGGCGAGCAAGTAGCTTTGCAAGATCGAGCGGCCGAGCTGCCGCCGCCTTCCGAAGAGGAGCTCAAGGAATTCCTCTACAAGAATTTTCTCGATGGCGCCAAGCCTACTGAGATTCCGCAAGCGCAGGAATGGGGAGCTGCGAATGCGTCAGAGGTAACTGCCGAGCTTGCGCCGTCAATCTCTTCGGAAGAACTCGACTTGACCTCACCGGAGGAAACAACCTCAAGCAACGCCGTTTCCACAGAAGACTCGGATGCTGTCGAAATGCGCGTGGACGATCCCACGGAAGTCGAAGCAGCTGATGCTGATCAGAACTCAGCCCCCGCGCAAGACTTGGCCCCAGCTACCGCGGATGTCATCGCTATTTCTGATCCCGAAACAATTCCGCAGGCCGAAGCGGTTTCGGACTTGGCTTCAGAAAACGAAGACGTTCATCAGGGCACGGTTTCACCGGCGTCTGAAGACGAAATGATGGCTGAAATCGAAGTGGACTCCATGGCGCTGGATTCGCCTGAAGTTGCCACTGCATTCGCCGGCGAGCGAGTCGCCCGCGCGTTGCCACCGACTTTGACCGAGATCCCGGAAGCGCTCCGGCCGACGCTTACAGATGTCCTCGAGGAATCCGAATACGCAGAAACGGAGACCGTTGAAGGTGCGGTAATTCCATCGTTGGAGTCGACAGAGAACCTGGCCGGACCGGCGAGGATAGATTCGACGGAGTGGGCGCTCGAAGAAGCGCTGGGCAACCATAAACAGTGGCTGGATTCGCGAGGCGTGGAGGGGAAAAAAGCCAATCTGCGCGCGGCCAAGCTGGAAGGGACGGAATTGATCAGCGCGAATCTGCGATACGCTGACTTGCAAGATGCAAATTTAAGAGCGGCGGATTTGTTGCTGGCAGATTTGCGCAATGCCTGCATGGTCCGCGCGAATTTGCAGGATTCCTGCTTAGTCGGAGCAAATCTCGAAGGCGCAAATTTGGAAGGGGCTTCGCTTGAGAGCGCGATGGGTCTTGTTCCGCGGCAACTGGCGGGCACGAACTTACGCGAAGCTTCTTTGCCGGCGCAGATTGCGGAATTTGGTGCGCTGGCGGAATTCGCCAAAGCTTCACAGACATCAGCTCGAACGTTCATCGCCGTCATATTGGCTAGTCTGGTTTCGGGACTGATGATTTGGAAGACGAAAGATGTGCAGCTCGTCTCGGATTCGGCCGTGCTTCCTTTTCTGCACTCCCCTACTGCAGCCGCAGCGCTTCCAACGGCGGAAATTTACCTGATCGCACCAGTGCTGCTACTTTGTCTTTATTTGCTATTTCAATATCACCTGCAAAGGTTGTGGGACACGGTTTTGGAACTGCCTGCGATATTTCCGGATGGGCAGGCTCTGGGCGAAAAGCAACCGCGCATTATTACCGGGCTTCTGCGATTGCATTTCCACTGGATGAATCAGGACGCTCCTTCCACGCGGCTAATCGAGAAAAGTGTTTCGGCCCTCCTGGCGTACTGGATTGTTCCGGTAATACTTGTTCTTTTTTGGGGACGCTATTTAACGTTGCAGGAAATTCACGGGACGATTTTGCATGAGGCGCTGCTGATAGCGGCCGTTGGCGTTGCAATCTACGCCACCATCAAGATTGGACGTCCTCAGGAACGCTGGGTGGTGTCAGGGCAAACCAAGAAGACATTCGCCGAAAAATTACGGCAGATAAATCCGGCGACACTGTTAATCATTCTATTCGTGGTTATGACTTTTCTTTCGATCGGGACGATCGCGGGAGTTCCGCACGGCAAGGATCGCGCGCCGCAATTCCCGTCCGTGAGCATACGGAGGTGGGCTCCTGCGGCTTTGTGGAGCCTGGGTTATGACCCCTATGCGGATTTGACGGAGGCGACGGTTTCGACTAAGCCAGCCAACTGGCGAGGGAATGCAACCGAAACAAGCGAAGAACTTTCCGAAGTAAAGGGCGCGCGGCTGAACGAATCACATTTCCGCTATGCGCAGGCATATGGAATATTTCTGGCGAACGCACATTTGTGGCGCTCGGATTTTTATGGCGCGTTCTTATCGGAGGCGGATTTGCGCGGCGCGGACTTCGGTCAAGCGGATTTGCGATTGGCGATTCTTGACCGCGCGAAGATGAGCTATACGAATTTCGATCGTGCGCAACTGGGCGGCGCAAATCTGGCGCGCGCAGATTTGCACGGAGCGAACCTTTCTTACTCCTCATTGGTCAATGCGAATCTGGTGGACGCACGCCTGAACGGTGCGAGCCTTTATGGCGCGCATCTTTCTTCGGCGAACATGGTTCGAGCCAACCTGCAGAAGGCTGACCTGCGCGACGCGCAGTTGGATGGCGTTGATCTGGAGCACGCGGACATGCAGCAGGCCTATCTATGGTCTGCGAAATTACCCAACGCGCGGATGGTCAATGCGCAGCTTGCTGCTGCGATTTTTATTGATGCTGATTTGAGTGGCGCGGACTTACGTGGCGCGCAATTCAATGGCACAGTGCTGAACGGGGCCAACTTGCAGAATGCCAATCTGGACGGCGCGGATTTGCGCGGTGCGCTTCAACTGGGAGCGGCTCAAGTTTGTGCGGCAAAATCTCGTCGGGGCGCGACTTTAGACGACGCACTGCAGAAGTTGGTGGATGCACAATGCGGAGGGGGTCATCCGGTGGATGCCTCGGCGGTAAAAAAAGACCCTAGTGCTTCGGGGCCGACGGTTCCTTAGGGCCTTTTTTCGGCTTTTCCGCAGGCTTATCGAAACGGCTGTCATCTATTGGAACATTTGCCTGAATCTGTTCCCACTTGTAAATCGATTCGCCATCCGGGCGCACGACACGAATGACGAATGGAGTCTCAACTCCGCTTACATCGCGGTAATCCTCGTAATTTGTATCCTGCGGGATCGCACCCAAAGGGCTGTCGATCTGGGTCGAAACGCGCAGGAGCAAACCGGATTGCGTATCAACATAATATTGGTCGGGAGCGCCGGTCGCGCGTGAAGCGGTTACGCAGTAGGCGTCGTGCCCATTAATTTTCGCGATGCTGGTGACTTCAACACGCCTGTAATTTTTCTGCAGATTCAAACCGGGATTGAGTGCTGCCGAATCGCTTAGGCGGATTAAGTCATCGCCTCGTACTTCTTCTACTTCATCACCCCGCGTCTGCCAGCTGATGCTGCTGTTGTAACCCTGAGACGAATCCCCGCGAGGCGTGTGAACAATGCTGACGATCTTGTCGGGGGCCTTGCGATAAGTTTCGACCGTTGAATGCAGGTGGCGCGCAGGGACATCCAGGGTTCCCTGGTCCACTCGAGTCTTGATTTTGCTGAGGGCGGCTTCGCCTCCTAACGCTTGCCTATACTTCTGCAGAATCTCTTCTACGGAAGGAAGCGGATTGGCTGTGGCTGATATTACGGCCGGAGAATTTGCCGGCCCGGGTGCTTCCGGCGGAAGAGGCGGCGCGACATTGTTGGCGGAGACGCTGGATGCGGAGATAACGTCGGCTAGGACTGGCATGTCGACAGCTTTCGCAGCGCCGCGATGGCAGGTGTAACAGGTTACCGCGCGGTGTCCGACGAAATATGTATTGTCGATCGCGAACATCATTTTCATCATTCCTCGGGCGCGCTTTTTTGCGGGCTTCTCGTCGCTGTCGAAATGACCCTCTAGGTGGCAGTACTCGCAACGAACGCCGAGCGCGAAGGTGATATAACGCATCGAAGGGATGAGCTGATCGGCTGGAACATCGGTCAGCGCTACGACATTCTTAAAAGCTTGGCCGGCGGTTTTTATTCCGGGAGAGGCAGGTCGCGGCAACCACGAAGATTGCTCAGTAGCTGCGGACTGTTGAGAAGCGCCGGCGGTTTGTTGTGGCGATCCTGCGTGGGCGACTAAGCTTACTGGAATCCAGAGCAGTGCCGCCACACCGAGTGCGAATGAAGTCACAGTTCCTGAAATTTTCCGCCGGGCTTGTTTGCCGGTCTTCATTAATTGAGGACCATCCTTTCGAAATATGAGGCTGGAATCATACAGGCGAATGGACGGTTCCGCAGGCAGAAAAGTTCCGGGCCACAGAAAAATCGGAAATCGCGGGACATTCGGTTAGAATGTTGAACTGATTGCTCCGTCGGAAAATGTTCCAGTGAATTCAATCTCGCGCGCGTCTTTACCACCCACATTCCTATCGAAAGCTTCCGCACTCGGGATCATTTTTGTCACCTGGGCGCTAATTTATCTGCCGGCGCTTTCAACCCCTGGGCTTTTAGACGACGCGGATTCGATTCATGCCGAAGCGGCGCGCGAGATGCTGCTGAATCAGAACTGGGTGACGCTGTATGTGAACGGCATACGGTATCTGGAAAAGTCTCCGCTGATGTATTGGTGCGTGGCCGTCAGCTACAAACTTTTTGGCGTCGGGGAGTGGCAAACGCGCTTGCCGCTGGCGTTGAGCGTGTTGGGACTTGGGCTCAGCGCGTGGATATTCGGGCGGCGGTTTTTGAGCGCGGAGGCGGGATTTTACGCGGCGCTTATTTTGATCACCGCTCCGGGTATTTTCGTTTACACGCGATTCCTGATTCCTGACGCCATCGTGGCGATGTGGCTGACTTTGAGTCTTTATTTTTTCCTGGTGGCATACGACCAGGAGAAGCCGGAGCGATGGGCCTGCTGGGGATTCGCAGTGATGGTGGCGCTGAATGTCCTGACCAAAAGTCTGATCGGCCTCGCTTTTCCCGGGATGATTATTTTTGTGTTTCTTCTGCTGGCTGGAAACTTCAAGAAGCTTCTGGCAATGCGGCCCTTGTCGAGCACTCTCGTGTTTTTGATCGTGGCGGCACCGTGGCACATATTGGCGGCGATACGCAGTCCGGCGCAGCCCAGTGGACCGGAAAAAGGATTTCTTTGGTTTTATTTTGTAAACGAACAAGTGCTGCGATATTTGAATAAAAGAATTCCGCGAGATTACGACAAAGTGCCGCTTTTGCTTTTCTGGGCCCTGGTCTTGGCCTGGCTGATTCCGTGGTTCGTTCTTTTATTTCCGGCGCTCAAGGAGATTCCAAGGAAAGTACGGCGATGGCGCGAGGGTTTGAGTGCGCGCGCGGAAGCGAACCTGTTCTTTGGTGTTTGGGCGGGCGTAATCATGTTGTTTTTCAGTTTTTCGACGCGGCAGGAATATTATTCGCTGCCGGTGCTGCCGGCTCTGGCATTGCTCATCGGCGGATGGATGCAGCGAGAGCGCGAGTCAGAGCCCGGGAGCCAGGAGCGCCGAGCGGGAAAAACTGCTTCGCTAGTGTTGCTCATCGTTGGATTGCTGGGTTTCGCAGCGGCGATGAGCGTCCTGGCAATGACTCATCCATTTCCGCCAGGGACTGACATTGGAAGTGTTCTGGTGCCGCATCCCGGACAATATGCTTTGTCTTTGGGGCACATGGAAGATTTGACAATTGAAGCGTTTGGATTGTTTCGTACACCACTTTGGCTGGTGGGATTCGCGCTGCTATTCGGCACCGGGCTGAATTGGATTTTTCGCCGCCGTGGAGCGCCACTAAAAGGCAATCTTGCGCTTGCCGGAATGATGATCGTGGTGCTGTTCTGCGTGCACCAGGGATTCGCCATATTCTCACCGGAAGTGACGTCCAAGAATATTGCGCTGAAGATACAGAAGGAATACAAGCCGGGCGACACGATTGTGATCAACGGGAAGTATGAATTTGGCTCGACGCTGAACTATTACACCGGAATTGAACTTCACGTGCTCAACGGACGCGACGGCAATCTATGGTACGGCTCCTTCTTTCCCGGCGCTCCTGATATTTTTGAGGACAATCAATCATTCACACGGCTGTGGCAAGGCCAGGGACGAGTCTTTCTGTTCACGGAAGATTATCTGAAGGATCAAGCGCTGCAGGACATCGACCCCAAAACCGTTTATGTATTTGCGCGACAGGGTGGGAAGGTCGTGCTGACGAACCATCCTGTCTGACCTAGAATTGGTTCATGAACTGGAGGCGTTCCGATGCATCCTTGGCATGACTTAAGTCCCGGCGAGAATATTCCGCGAGAATTCCACGCTGTGATTGAGATTCCTTTGGGATCGAGTGTGAAGTACGAGCTCGATAAGGGGAGTGGCATCATCAAAATGGACCGCGTGCTCTATTCGGCCGTGTATTATCCGGCAAATTATGGCTTCATTCCGCAATCGCTCGCCGAGGATCATGACCCTCTCGACGTTCTAGTGCTTTGTCAAGTGCCGGTGGTGCCGCTCACCATCATGGATGCTAGGACTATTGGATTGATGTCCATGATCGATTCAGGAACCAAGGATCATAAGATCATCGCGGTAGCTACGGCCGATCCCGAATACAACGAGTATCACGAGGCAAGTGAGTTGCCGCCGCACAAGCTGGCCATGATCCGCCGATTTTTTCAGGACTACAAAAATCTCGAAGGAAAGGTTGTGGAAGTGGACGACATTCTCCCGGCCAAAACGGCTTACCCGGTGATTGAAGATGCGTTAGCTCGATATGACAAGAAACGAAGAGCCGGCCAACACAAAAAGTGAGAAACGAAGGGCTTCGTCGCCGCACGATTCCTTTCGCAAGAGAGTACAATCGTCGTCAGTGCGATGATGGAGGTGCACGGGGATGCGTCGGACTTGCAACCTGCTCGCAATTGCTGGAATTTTCTGTTTATGCTTCTCGCTCCGTGCCAAAAGCGATAGCCAATCGCAATACTCCGCGGTCCATCTCAGCGTCCGAGCGGCACAACTCGGCAAAATAAACTTCCCCACTTCTTGCTCGCCGGCAGCGCAACCCGAAATGGAAAAGGCTGTGGCGCTGCTGCATTCATTTCAATACCAGCAATCCGAGCAGATCTTCGCAGACGCAACACAACAAGATCCGCATTGCGCGATGGCTTTCTGGGGAAAAGCTATGGCGCTCTATCATCAGCTCTGGGATTTTCCCGGGCCGCATACTTTGCGAGAAAGCCGTGAGGATCTGGAGCAAGCCGAAAAGATTCAGGCGACGACCGAGCGAGAGCGAGAGTATATTTCCGCGGCCCTAGCGTTCTATCAGGACAACTCGGAGCTGAGCCATGAAGCTCGTGCCAGGGCTTATTCAGAGGCGATGGCGAAGCTTTATCGAGACAATCCGAAGGACATCGACGCGGCGGCATTTTATGGCTTGTCGCTAGTCGCGTTGGCAGAATATAACGACCATGATCTGGCCGACCGCGAGAAAGCATTGGCGATTCTTGGTCCACTGTTGGTTGCTGATCCAGACCATCCCGGAGTAGCTCATTACATTATTCACGCCAGCGATACGCCTGAGCTCGCTTCTAAGGGCCTGGAAGCTGCGCGCATGTACGCGAAGATCGCTCCGGACTCGTCGCACGCGTTGCATATGCCGGCGCATATTTTTACGCGTCTGGGTTTGTGGCAGGAATCGATCGATTCGAATATGGCAGCCATGGCCGCAGCCGCAAAAGACACACAAATGCATATGGCCGACGCGCATTACGAAACACACGCCATGGATTTCCTGGACTACGCATATCTGCAAAGTGGCCAGGAAGCGAAGGCAGAGAATTTGGTCACTGCGTTGGCTTCCGTTCCGGGAGCAGGTACCGGGACGATTCAGAATATGCAGGCAATTTTCGAAGCTCGCAACGCGCTGGAGCTGCATCATTGGAAAGCGGCGGCGGCACTCAGTGCGCGCGACATTCCAGTGCGCGACCTGGGGATGACTTACTGGGTAAAGGCTATTGGCGCTGCACGTAGCGGCGACGTGGAGGGCGCGAAGCAAGACATTCAAAAATTAATCGAAGCGGATGACGCGTCTAATAAACACGAAAGAGACATGGGAAACAGAATTTATCCAGGCGAAGCTGTCGAACAACGCGAAGCGGAGGCCTGGCTCGCTTATGCCGACGGTAAATCAGGTGAAGCTGTGAAAATCATGCGGCAGGCCGCCGAGCGAGAAGAGTCCGAACATGTGGATTCTCTTACGATGCCTGCACGCGAAATGCTCGCGGATTTATTGGTGGAGCTAAAGCAGCCAACAGAAGCGCTCATTGAATACCAAGCAGCTTTGAAAACTTCGCCGAACAGATTTGATTCATTGTACGGAGCTGCACGAGCCGCCGAATCTGCTGGAAAGCCGGAGGAGGCGCGCGATTATTTTGCGCAACTGGCGAAAATCGCGGCGCCAGGAGCCGATCGTCCTGAGCTTCAAGAAATGAAAGTAAATTTGGCCAGGAAGTAGTTTGCGTCGTAGCGATGTTGAAGCCCGATAATTTTCCAGAGACCTGATATACACAAATTTAGAATAGAAAGCGAAGGCGTTTCCCTGCCCTTGTTCTGTCCTTCTGTCCAGTTGTAGCTTCGTTTTCCGGCCGCGCATACTTGCCATGTAGACTCAGATGTTTCAAGGCAGACTAGAACGACTTGACATGCTGGATCATCCCTTTCGCAGCCTTCGCGCAAAGTCACGCACCGTCGTTGAACCACAAGATCAAAATCAAAGGGATGATCGGATGCTTTTGCAAAATCACAGACGATTTCGTTTGACGGAGGTAGGAATAATGCAAGCCAAAGTCACGCTGACACTGGTCCTACTTTCTGGTTTTTTGGCGTTTCCCACACGTGCAGCGGAAACAAGCCCCTTAAAGTGCGGCGTGAACGAAGACCGAGTATGGGTTTATGACTCGCTCAATAGCTACGACGTGGCTATGAAATTGAAGTGCGGCGAGCCGGTGGAGGTTATTGGTCGCGAGAAAGGTTACGTGAAGATTCGGACTTCGGGCGGCAGAGAGGGCTACGTGGAAGCCAAGGCAATTCCCAAGCGTCCAGGTACGGAGGAAAATAATTCGAGCGGAGGTGAAACCGGACAGGAAGAGCGACAATCGGTTGCTGCTGCAGCACGCACAAAGGCTGCGGTGAACAGCGCTTCCATGGTCAACACGAAGTCGGTAGGAAGTGCTCCGGCCAGCGAATCACCAAAACCGACGGCCGTAATGACTGCACCCAATCCACGAGGTGAATCGGCCGACGGTGCCGGTTCCAGCACGACGACGATCCCTGTGCCGACCGAATCCAAGAATTCTGTTGCGTCTTCGACCACCGCACCAAATTCAAAACAGCCGGATGCCGCGTTAAGCGTCGCGCATTCACAAACCAAGCCGAGCACGAATACTTCCACGGGCCCGGCCAACAAAGCCTCCGATGGAACAGGCTCGACTGCGAAAACCGTGCCGGTGCGCTCCAACAAAACGAAATCTTCCGACTCGAACAGTGCGAATAACTCTACCTCCAAAAACTTTGTCGCCGAGGCGAATTCGGGAAGAACCGTTGCGGTTCCAAGTTCGTCCGCGCCTGCTACCAAGAGTTCCGGGACGGCAACATCGAAAACATCCTCGAGCAAGACGGTTGCAAGTTCTAAGCCAGCCGTAGCTGCTGCAGCTCCAGCCCTCCCCGTAAGCAATGCAACCGTTATATTGGCTGACAATGTCTCCCGCCAGCCCGTGCCTTCAGTCGAAAATGTTCATGTTGCAACAAGCTCGCGCGATCCTGACGAGGAAGAGGAACCTCTGATGGAGCCGCTGGAACGAAAAGAAAACTGCAAAATTTATTTCTCGGCATACGGACTTTCGCCCAATCAGTACAGATGGATGACGCAAAACAGAGGCAAGAATTTTTCCGGTATCTGTCCTGCCCCCTCGCCTTCGATGGTGGATTTTGTGGTGATTTTCACCCATGACGCCGATTTTTTTAATGGGACGATGCCTACGCCTGTTCATACCGACAAAAACGGATTTTCGGACTTCACTCCCCTCACGACGATAGATACAGCTGTCGTTTCCCCGTCGGATGCGGATAAGAACCGTCGCGAATATGTTTGGGTGTTCCATACCAAGCGCGGAACATTCGATCCCGCAAAATTCTCGCCGAGGCGTAAGCCATTGTTTTCGACTACGGAGTCGAATAAGATAGGCACGGCAGCCGGAAGCAGATCTGCGGAAGATGCACTGCGCTTTATAGAACAGCAGGGCGTCGTGCAATAACGCAATCTGCGCCGCGCGACATTCGCGATTTGAGCCGCCGTTAGCAAGAAAACACACCGCGACCGCCCATAGTTGAAATCGTGCAGCCCTTGCCGTAAAACTAGCATCTACCCTAAATATGCCATCCACAGCGATTAATCCAAGTATTACACCGCGCGAAATCCTTACGTCCTGGGGACGGATTCTAGCGGGCAGAGTGCCTCTGCTCTCTATCGAAATCACGCGCGAATGCCCTCTCAGTTGCCCCGGATGCTACGCTTACGGCGACACGCATTTGTCAGGCGGCGTTACGCTTCGCGATCTGAACGATAAGCGCGGAGACGCGCTGGTTGACGGCGTGCTTGATTTAGTCCGCAAGCACAAGCCGATGCATGTCTCGCTGGTTGGCGGAGAGCCTTTGGTACGGCATCGCGAACTGAGCCGGATTCTGCCGGCGTTGAGCGAGATGTCCGTGTTTACATTGGTAGTGACCAGTGCTGTGATTCCCATCCCGGCCGAGTGGATGAAAATTCCGCGCGTGCGGGTCGCCGTATCGATTGATGGCTTACCCGAAGACCACGACATTCGACGCAAACCGGCCACCTACGAACGCATCCTGAAAAATATCGAAGGGCGAGAAGTAAACGTTCATTGGACGATAACGCGCCCGATGCTTTCCCGGCCAGGCTATCTGGAAGAATATATTGCGTTCTGGAACGGCAGACCTGAAGTAAATCGGATATGGGTGAGCCTCTACACTCCCCAGATCGGTGAGCAGACCCCGGAGATGCTCTCTCGCGAGAATCGCGAAACTTTGGCGCGAGAACTTCCCGCGCTAACCTTGAAATATCCGAAGCTGCTGATGAACGAAGGCATCGCGAGAACATTTTTAGCGCCGCCGGCTAATCCGGACGAGTGCTTGTTCGCAAAGATGTCTGCCAATTATTCAGCGGACTTCAAAAGCCGCGTGGAGCCGTGCGTGTTTGGAGGTAACCCGGATTGCTCGCAATGTGGCTGCGCTATCAGCAGCGGACTGCACTGGATTCGCGGGGTGAAAGTGGTGGGTCCGCTGAAGGTGAAGCATTTTGTGGGTAGTTCGATAGGTGTGGGGCTGGCGATGAACAAGCTCAGATCAGGCGGGTTGCGGCCAACACGATGGAAAGGTGGTAAAGCCGAGACAAGCCCCAAGCCGGACTTGGTGCAGCTACAACCATAGTTTTAAGCCCAGTAAGTAATTGTAAAATAGCCACTTGTAGAATACTACGGCGTGTCCCTCCTATTTTTACAGGCCTCCTTGTATACCCTACTTTCCCTCCACAAGTTAAACTGCGCTCATTACTGGAGGAATCCTCAACTCAGGGCCTAATTCTCGACCTGTCGGTTACAAGGCCGATATCGATCGCAGGAAATTCTAAGGAGTGACAAGAATGAAAAAATACCTTCTGGGTTGTTTAGCGTTATCTGTGTTCCTGATTCTGCCTGTGGTTACGTCTGCGTCCGACAAGGACGACGATATCAACCGCGTGCAGCGAGCGGCGCAAGTTTTCCAGGAGATTATGAACGCCCCGGATGCCATTTCGCCTGACATTCTTAACAAGGCCCGATGTATCGCGATCATACCGGGCGAGAAAAAGTTCGCGTTTATTTTTGGCGCTAATTACGGGCGTGGGGTTGCGGTTTGCCGCACTGCGAACGGATGGAGCGCGCCAATCTTTCTGGCCGTGGAAGGCGGAAGCTTCGGCTACCAGGCCGGGGGCTCCTCGACCGACCTGATTCTTCTGTTCATGAATGATCACGCGTTGGGTCATTTGCTAGCGGATAAATTTAAACTGGGCGGTGATGCTTCTGTGGCGGCAGGTCCGCTAGGCCGCAATGCCACCGCGAGCACCGACATTTCGCTGACCGCAGAAATTTTATCCTATTCACGGAGCAAGGGAATTTTCGCGGGCGTGAGCTTGGATGGAGCCGCGGTTCATGCGGACAAGAGCGGCGATGAGTCGATGTATGGCCCTGGCGTTTCGCGCCATGACGTGCTCCGCGGTGACGCTCCTGTCCCGGAAGCCGCGCGGCCACTGATAAGCGAACTCGACCGATATTCACGATAAACAAGCGGTCGTAATCATACGGGTGAGGAGGCTTGAAAAAAGCCTCCTCGACTCGCGTCAGCATCGTTAAAACGCTTCACTCTCCTCAAGCGTTCCTCGCTGGTGCTCTAGACTCTCACGCTGTCGCTTACTCTAGACGCGAGACGACCTTGTGACTGTCTTCAAGTAAGATATCTTCAGCTTATATATCAATGGCCCGCGAATCCCTCGTCGAGTTCTTTTCGGAATATTTACGCGGAGGCGCCGGCCTCGCTTTCACCGCCCACCGCGGATATCGAACGAATCGCTGGACCTATCAACAAGTTGCTGCCGATGCTCGGCGGTTTGCTCGAGAACTCGCGGAGAGGAATATAGCAAAGGGCGACGCTGTTCTGCTATGGGCCGAGAATTCCGCAGAATGGGCGGTCGTGTTTTGGGGATGTTTACTGCGAGGCGCGGTTGTGGTTCCCCTCGATCGGGTTTCCACCAGCGGCTTTTCTTCGCGCGTGGCCGATCAGGTAAAAGCGAAATTGGCTGTTTACTCAGAGGGCGTACCGGCGACTGGTCTAGACATTCCCCACTTAGCAATCGAATCGCTTCCGGCTGCCATCGCGCGACATTCGGATTCGAATTACCCTTCCCCGCAAATTTCGCGCCAAGATATTCTGGAGATTGTCTTCACTTCGGGCACAACCGCGGAGCCGCGCGGCGTGGCGATCACGCACGGAAACGTTCTCGCGAACATCGAGCCGCTCGAGCGCGAGATCAAAAAATATCTGCGCTACGAAACGATTTTCCATCCGCTTCAATTTCTTAACCTGTTGCCGCTCAGCCATATTTTCGGACAGATGCTGGCATTGTTCATCACGCCAATATTGGGCGCCCACACTGTTTTTCGTGAATCTTTGAAACCTGTGGAATTGCTGGAGACCATACGGCGCGAGCGTGTTTCGGTGCTAATCGCTGTTCCGCGATTGATCGAGTCTTTGCAAAGAGAAATTGAGCGACAAATCGAGGCTGGAGGTAGGCTCGAAGAATTCAAGAAGGACTTCCGAGTTTCAGAAAATGAACACTTTTTGTTGCGCTGGTGGAGGTTTCGTCGAATCCATCACCGTCTCGGGTGGAAATTCTGGGCATTTATTTCCGGTGGCGCAGCGCTTCCGGTACAGACGGAAGCTTTCTGGAATCGGCTGGGATACGCGGTAATTCAAGGCTATGGGCTCACAGAGACCACCTCGCTGATCAGCTTGAATCATCCCTTCCGCTCTGACAAAGGCTCCATCGGCAAACTTTTCCCGGGGATGGAAATGAAAGTGGATGCGAGCGGCGAGATTTTGGTTCGCGGTGAAAATATAGCCGCCGGATATTGGAGTGGGCGGGAGCTTCAGTCGGTGGTCGGCGAAGATGGCTGGTTCCACACCGGCGACCTGGCACAAGTGGACCAACAAGGGCGCCTTTACTTTAAAGGCCGGCAGAAGAACGTAATCGTAACGCCTGCAGGAATGAACATTTATCCGCAAGACCTTGAACGTGCACTGCGTGAACAGCCGGGGATGAAGGAAAGCGTGGTGATCGCGGTTGAGCGAGATGGAAATGCGGAACCTTGCGCGGTCTTGCTGCTCGAAAATCCTGGCGTAGATGCGGGGCTTGTGGTTCAAAACGCAAATAAGTCGCTCGCCGAGTTCCAGCAGATTCGCCGCTGGGCCGTATGGCCAGAGCCGGACTTCCCTCGCACGCCAACTCAAAAGCCGCTGTTACCGCACATACGAGCGGTAGCGGAGGCAATGCTTGGCATGCAGACTGAAACCCAGGACGCCAGTCCGCTCAGTGAGCTTGTGTCACGCATTACCGGCCGACCATGGAACGCTCTCTCACCCGGTACGGCGCTGGACGCTGAACTAAACATGAGCTCACTGGATCGCGTGGAACTGATGAGCGCTCTCGAAGGACGTTATCAGGTTGATTTGAACGAAGAGAAATTCAGCGAAATTAAGACGGTGGGCCAACTGGAGCAATTGTTACAGAAACCATCTGCTTCGGGACGCGAATATAGTTATCCGCGATGGGGACAGAATTGGTTAGTGACATGGATACGGCTTGCGGCTTATTACCTGCTGGTTTGGCCGGCTACCTATATTCTCGCCGCCCCTCAGGTGAAAGGGCGGGAAAATCTGCGCGGACTCCGTGGTCCGGCTTTGGTGGTCTCCAATCACGTGACCTACATTGACATCGGATGGATCCTTGCAGCGCTGCCAGCGAGATTTCGCCATCGTCTTGCAACTGCCATGAGGGGCGAGCGGCTTAAGGAGATGCTCCATCCGTCTGCAAAATTGAATTTCTTTCAACGCATCGCAGAACGCTTGAGATATTTTCTTGTAATTTCGCTTTTTAACGTTTTCCCGCTGCCCAGAGAATCAGGATTCCGTCGCAGCTTTTCTTTTGCAGGCGATCTTGCGGACCGTGGATGGAATGTCTTGATATTTCCAGAAGGTCTAACGACTCCAGACGGCCAGCTTCACGATTTTCGCGCAGGCATTGGTTTGCTGGCAACTCAACTGGAGTTGCCGGTAATACCGATCCGGTTAGACGGTCTATTCGACTTGCGCCAAGCAGAACGCCTCATTGCGCGCCCCGGATATGTTCGCGTAACGATCGGTAAACCGGTCCGCTTCGCGGCAAACCAGGATGCCGCCGAGATTGCCCGCGAACTGAAGCGTCGAGTCGCGGAATTGTAACCAAAGCCACGATCGGATATGTCTGTATGCGAATGCGCAAACGCAATGGTGTTGGAGGGAATGGCGCGCCCGGAGAGAGTCGAACTCCCGACCTATTGGTTCGTAGAGTGAACAAACCCCAACTTAAGCCGTGGTCCGTCCTGCTTTTCTGCGACTTAGGGACAAGTGTTAGACAAGTTCCTGACAGTTATTGCTCCCAAGTTGCTCCCTCGGGATAATTGGTCGATTTTTGCGTTTGTGTTTCGAAGTTAAGTCGCAATCCAAAAAATCCGACCTTTTAGTCCCCGGACCAAAAGGTCGGGACAAACGACTTGTCAGCGTTAATCGTCCAAGTGGATTCTTTCCTAGAGGGTTTAAATCCCGGCGTTATGGCATCGCACGCTAAAAGTGATTGAAGAAGCATTTCCTAGGACGCCGGGGGTTCGTTGCGGCCGACCAGTTTCTGGAATTCAGGGTCGTCGCGCAAGGAAATTAAATCCGGATCGCGTTTCGCCCAATCCAGGTTGGCCCAGCCCGCCTCTTTTGCAGCCTTCAACATATCGAGAGCTTCCTTGGGTCCCTGCAGTAGGGCGTAAGTGCAGGCAGCATTGTAAAGGACGTTCGAATCGCGCGGCCGCAGGGCCACTGCGGTTTGCAATTGCCGTACTGACTCTTCGCTCCTGCCAGTGGCCGCATAGTAGCCGGCGAGCAGCATCCGCGCGCGAACGTCTTCAGGAACCGTATCCAGCTGCTTCTCCAGCGCAAGAATCCCCCGCTCCAGCAGCATCCTCGCTTGATCCTGTTTGTCCAGCGATTTCAGAGCATTCGTAATAGGAATGTAAACGTTGTAGTCGTCTCCGCTGGCTTGCAGGGCACGATCGACTATGTCAGCAACTTCCTGGAACCGCCCAGAGGAAAAATAGGTTCGAGCCAGAACCGTGTAGGCGCCCTCGCAGTCCGACTTGCACTCAATGGCTCGCTTCGCGAACTGGATAGCCTCGTCGTATCTTTTTTGGCCGGAGAGAATCCAAGCGCGAGCGGCCAGCACTTCGGCCAGACCAGGTTCGAGCGCGATTGCACGGTCGCAAGCGGCCAGGCCCTTTTCGATCCAGCGTGAATTTTCTTCGCGGAACTGATAGATCATCCCGCAAGCAGTGGCCAACCCGGCATGTGCCAGAGCGAAATTCGGGTCCAGCTTGATGGCATGTTCGAACATTTGCAAAGAGAAATCCAGATCCAGCCGCCTCGCGTAGCTGCGGCCGCGCAGAAAATAATCGTACGCGAGGGGATTTTCCGTGGGTTTGCGCGAGATCGTTTTTTCTTCTTGCGGCGTAAGAGTGATGCGCAACGCCTGCGCGATACTCCGCGCGATCTCCTCCTGAATCGCGAACACGTCTTCGAGTTGCCGGTCGTAACGCTCCGCCCACACCGGATGCCTGGTGGACGCTTCCACTAGTTGTGCGGTGATGCGTACGCGATTGCCCGCGCGGCGGATCGAACCTTCCAGCACGTAACCGGCGCCGAGCTGCTGGCTCACCTGGTTCGCTGTGACTGGCTTGTCGCGAAACGCCAGCATCTCCGAACGCGGAAAGGTTTCCAGTTGCGCGATCTTGGAAAGTTCCGTGACGATGTCTTCCGTAATCCCGTCGCGAAAGTATTCGTCCTCTTTCGCGCCGCTCTGATTTTCAAAGTAGAGCACCGCAACTGATTTTTGCTTGGCCGCGGCAGCCTGCGCCACGGAACCCGGAACACTCTTCTCCGCAGCCGGCCGCCGGCTGGATTCGATGTCGCGCTGAAGCCGCTTCAGATCGGCGCGAAGTTCGGCAGCCGTCTGGCAGCGCAGGTCAGGGTCTTTTTCGAGGGTCTTGCCGAGAACAACGTCTATCCCCGCGGGCAAGCTCGAGTTGAGTTTCTTCGGAGACGCGGGCGTGGAATGCAGGATTCCGTCATAGATAACTGCCGTGGTTGCACCGGGAAACGGAACCGACCCGGTCGCCATCTCGTAAAGCACTACCCCGAGCGAAAACAAATCCGAGCGCGCGTCCAAGTCTTCGCCACGCGCCTGTTCCGGTGACATGTACGCGACGGTGCCCATCGAGCTTCCCGGACTGGTCAGATGCTCCTCGTGAAGAACAGTCACCGCTGCCGTGCGCATCGCTGTCGCGCCGACCGATTCGGCGGCGGGCCGATGAACGGAAGTCAGCTTCGCCAATCCAAAATCCAGAATTTTCGCTTGTCCGCGTTCCACCAGAAAAATATTCGCAGGCTTGATGTCGCGGTGCACGATGCCCTTTGTGTGCGCCGCATCCAGACCGTTCGTGATTTGAATCCCAATCTCGAGAAGCTCCGATATTTCGATCGGCCTCCCTTCGATGCGGTGCTTCAGAGTTTTCCCTTCCAGCAGTTCCATGGCGATAAACGGGCGCCCTTCGAACTCTCCAATATCGTGAATGGTGCAGATGTTCGGATGATTGAGCGCCGATGCAGCCCGCGCTTCGCGGCGGAATCGCTCGATCGCTTGCGGGTCGTGGGAGATGTCGTCGGGAAGGAATTTCAGCGCGACGTTGCGGCCCAGGCGCGCGTCTTTCGCTTTATACACAACGCCCATGCCTCCCCCGCCCAGTTTTTCCAGGACGCTGTAGTGGGAAATGTTGCGGCCAACCTTCGGAGAAGTATCTGGCACAGGCCGTGCATTGTACGCCAGCGACTCGATACAGGCAATCGCGCAACATGCCACTCGACCACACGGCAAAGTCCTTCCATGAGAAGGCCGGTGAGTGTCAAGCGTTTTTTCTTTTTTCTCTTTTTTCTTTCTTCTTCTTTATTTCTTCTTTTTCCAAATTGTTCCCATGGAGCCAAGCCGCCTCTGTCGCCACCCTTCCATCCGCACTCTTTGTTGAGCGATGGTCGCTCGGTGCAAGTTGGGTGTACTCGATTCAGGCCACCGCACGCATCTCTTTGTGGCTATGGTGCAGTGGTTCGTAGACCTCTCCATTCACCCACAACCGATGCAGCAGTACCGCTAGCTTTCTCGTCACCGCGACTACGGCTCGCTTCTTTGCATTTTTCCCACCTCGCGCCGCAAGTTTTAGCCCCCCACGCCGTAGATCACTGTCTGCTCCAAGGGGTCCCTCTGTTCTAGCTTCTACGCCATGTCACTATTTAAATTCCTTTTTGTAGTTATAAGACTATCCTTGACAACGAAAAGGAATATATATAGTCTCTTTTGTAGATGAACCTAGCGGAGCAAATCGAACAGTTGGTCGGTAGGGGGTTCTCAGAAGAACGTGCCGAGACAATAGTGCTAATGCGCGAAGCCGTAATAATTATATTCGACGCTTTTCCAGAAACTCTTGTCTGGTCGGAGGGGCCAACTTAGTACTCTTTCAGGAGAGCGTGAGGCATTCGGCGGACTTGGACTTTTTCCCGGTCTCAGGCGAAATGCCGAATGTGGCGAAGTTGAGTGAGAGTTTGTTGGACGGCCTCACGCCGCTTGGCAAGCTATTAAACCTACATCCGCTGAACCTTAAAACGATTAGTTCCGGAGAAGGCCAAATTAAGCTCATGCTCTCAAATAACGATGGAAAGGTGCTGTTCACAGTTGACATTACAGGAATAGGGCCTGTCGTAGAGTCCGGTGTAGAGGAAATTCCGTTGGAAGCGATAGGAGTGAATCTCGAAGCGAACATGAAATACGTCTCTCGTGACCAACTGTTGCTTAATAAGGCTGAGGCTTTTCTTCGACGAAGAAATCTAAAAACGCGAGATGCTTACGATGCCATGGATTTGCTTACCAAAGGTGCTTCCTTGACGGGGACCCTAAAAAATCACCTAGAGGACATGTTGTCCGGCGAGTTCGACGCTGACCGCATTCAAGAGCGAATTAAGCAAATAGACGCAAAGCGGTGTCGCGCAGAGCTAAAAGACAAGTTACCTGATGAAGTCTATCGGAACCTTGAGGAACTCGACTTTCAGCCACTGCGGGATGCTGTAACAACAATATTTCACGAGTGGCTATGAGGACATACATGGACTGGTCAAGGGTCATCGCGTCGGAATCCAAGACCAGAGCGATTATCCAAACGGACGACTACTCTAGGAGACATAAACTATCGATTCGTTCCGTTCATGCAGGACTTAAAAGACAAGAAAAAAAAGGCTTAATCGAAAGAGTATCCAACAAAATCTACATAAACAAACTCGCAAAAGAATTCAGTCAGCGAGACCTACTGCATGTCCTTCGTCGAGACTCGTATGTATCTCTCGAATCAGCATTGGCCGAGTACGGAATAACAAGTCAGATTCCCCGCGTATTGACGTGTGTAAGCCCAAAGTATGTGCGGAACATCAAATCCAAGACTGTGCGCATAACCTTTCGAACGCTCAAGAAGGACTTGTTCTGGGGATATGCCCCAAAGAAGACGCGGTATAGCACTTATAATCTTGCAGAACCAGAGAAGGCTTTATTGGACTGGATATACTTTAGAAAGATAGAGAATTTACCGTTAGACACAGACGAATTCCTTCTGAGCGAGCTAGACCGAGCCCGATTACTCGAATACGCGAAACGATATCCTCTGGCAGTCCAAAACGAGAGTTTCAGACTTTTGGCACACATGCCAAATTCAAACAAACAGTCTAAGGACGTAAGATATCTGGCCCCAGCCCACCTGTAAGACTAATGGCTTCTCCGTTTGATGCTATTGGTCTCTAATCTTGCACGACTCGGACGCGGAATCCTCAGGGATCACCCAAAACCGGGCAACGAGAAAGCCCGGGACATTGACTCTGGCGAGGGGCTGTATAGCCTCTGTCAGCATGACCAATGTCTTGAGCGAAGAAAAGAAACAACAAGTCATCGCACTGGGGAAGCCCGGATGGCCGTTGCGGCGCATCGAGCAAGTCACTGGTGTACGTCGTGAAACAGCAGGAGCTTACCTGAAGGCGGCAAGGCGGCCGGGATCGCGGTACGCGGACCGCCGTGCCAATCAGACACGCACGACCGCGAAATAAAAAAAGCAATTTCTGCAAGCGGCAAAAGCAATAGGTCTTATTGAGTGTCAACAAAAATGGTTTTCAACTGATTCGTTGTAATTTGCCTCGATAACTAGAGGCTATTACAAAAGCCAAATATCTAATGCCGCAGCAACGACCGGACGGATGGCATAGTAGAACCGGACTTGTCCGGTTATCCGACAAGGACTAAGCCGCTGGCGCGGCGGACGCTACGCGTGAGGTGAACGGAGCGGTGAGGTTGCCTATCGGTTGAGATAAGTTACGGGTCACAAGGAGGTGTCCCTGTGACCCGTTTACGTCGAATGATGCTGGATGAGCTCCAGCGTCGCAACTATTCAGAGATTACCACACGCAAGTACCTTCGGGCTGTGACCGACTTCGCCAAGCATTTCGGCAAGTCCCCGGATAAGCTAGGACCAAACGAACTTCGTACCTACCAGGCCTATCTGCTCAAAGAGCGCAAGCTGACACCCGGCAGCGTAGTGAATTGCGTAGCGGCGCTGCGATTCTTTTTCGTCAAGACGCTGAAGCGATATCAGTTTCGCGAGTTCTTGCCCTATCCTAAGCACCGACGCCGGTTGCCGACCGTGCTGAGCTCGGAGGAAGTCTCGCGCTTGATCAATGCGGCAGGGACACTGTTTCGGCGGACACTACTGATCACTCTCTACGGCACCGGCATGCGGCGCGCAGAACTCGCTCGTCTCAAGGTCAGTGACATCGATAGCCAGCGGATGATGATCCGCGTGAATTGCGGCAAAGGAGGCCGCAGCCGTGACTTGCCGCTTAGTCCCGCATTGTTGGAAGCACTGCGGGAATACTGGCGCTGGCGCAAGCCCAAGACCTACTTGTTCCCCAGCCGCGATCCTCGGCGCGGACCGGAACAACCTATCTCGGACAAAACTGTGTGGCTTGCCTGCCAGGAAGCGGCTTGCCATGCTGAGCTGAGCAAACGCGTTACCCCCCACACGCTGCGTCACAGTTGGGCGACACACTTGCTGGAAGCTGGCACCGACCTGCGCACCATCCAAGTTCTGCTCGGTCATGGCGACCTGGAGACTACCGCTCAGTATCTGCATCTGTCACAGCGACACTTGCACGCGGTTACGAATCCGCTGGACAGCCTCTCTTTGTCCAGCGCCCAGACCATCAGCCGCACCTTTAAGCGCAAGAACTAAAGGATGACGCGGCCCACCCTGGAGGTGGCCGACATCCTACGCGCTCAGGGCGATCGCTTCCTGGACCACTATCGATCCAGCTTTGATTTCCAGCAACTCAAAGCGTTTCGGGCCATTCAGCGCTGCCGCACCGCAGCACTGGGTGGCCACCGGGATGCGTGCCTGCGCTGCGGACATCAGGCCATCTCTTACAACTCGTGCAGAAATCGGCACTGCCCCAAGTGTCAGGCCCAAGCACGCCAGCGTTGGCTGGCGGCCCGCGAGCGAGAACTCCTGGCCACCAGCTACTTCCATGTGGTGTTCACGGTGCCCCATGAACTCAATGTGCTGGCCTTGGACAACGCGCGTTTGTTCTACGACCTGCTGTTCACAGCCAGCGCGCAAACTTTGCTGGAGATCGCGGCCGATCCCAAACACTTGGGAGCAAGGGTCGGGGTGATTAGCATTCTGCACACCTGGGGGCAAAACCTGTTGCTGCATCCCCACATTCACTGCGCCATTCCTGCGGGCGGAATATCGTCAGACCAACGTCGTTGGATTCGCCCTCGGTATCCTTTTTTCCTGCCCGTGAAGATCCTCAGCCGCGTCTTTCGTGGGAAATTCCTGGCCGGTCTGAAATGCCTCTACCGCAGCAAAAAACTATACTGCGCCGGCCCAGCAGCGGCTCTGGCCGACTCTGCGCAGTTCTCGAAACTGATCCGCCGCCTGCACCGCCACGACTGGGTGGTCTATGCCAAGCCTGCCTTCGGTGGCCCCCTGCAGGTGTTGCGTTATCTGGGCCGCTACACCCATCGTGTGGCCATTTCCAATCATCGGTTGCTGGCCTTCGAGCAAGAACGCGTCACTTTTCGCTGGAAGAATTACGCCCACGGTGGCAAGCAAGGCCAGATGACTCTTGTTGCCACGGAATTCTTGCGTCGCTTCTTTCTACACGTGCTCCCCAAAAGATTCGTGCGCATCCGTCAGTACGGGTTTCTGGTGAATCGCTCGCGCGCTTCTAGTCTTGCGCTGTGCCGGGAACTGCTAGCCTCCAACTCCTCTGCGTCCGCAGAAACCGGAACGTGCCAAATTGCCCCCGAGAGTTCTACCCTCTGGCACTGCCCGCGCTGTGGTGCAGCTATGATCGTGATTCAGAGATTTACCGCTGCGGAATTATCAACATGTGCTTACTTCGATTCTTCGTAGCGCCTTCCTCAGTCGCGCCTTGCAGACGTGCTCCCACACGCCCATCCATCCGTGTGTTCCCTCCCTGTCCACACGCTCTCACGCAACGTTCCGTGCGCACTCTTGCAGGCACTTCCCGTGCCGTCGACGATCTCTGCGGGACCTTCACCGTTCGCCGCTGCTCTTCCAGCTCTCCACTCGGTACCAAACTGCCATTCAAATCCCATAACTCAACGCGTCCGCCGCAAACGCCAGCGGCTTCCTCCTAGTCTCCTTATCGAAAACGCCTCGAACGTAATTCTTCCCCTTCCAGAGAACTCCTCGCCCGGGGCGTTTCCGATCAAGGCTAGCGACTAATCAGGACTTAGCCAGCCTTACTGCGAAGGCATGCGCGAATCATAAAGCAGGACCACGTCCCCAGCATAGGTGTGGCGCAGAACGGCTAGCCGCTTACCGTCGCGCGACCAGCGAAAATCAGAAATGAATTTCGATTTGAAGTCCGTCAGGGGGTGACCCTTCGAGCCGTCCAGGGGTTGGATCCAGATATTGTCCACACCTTTTTCCTCGAGGAGCAGCGCCAGCGCCTTGCCGTCCGGCGTAAAGTGAAGCGCATCGTGGGGAATCGGCGGAATTGAGTGATAGCTGACGCTTGCACGTGGGTCCGCGTCAAGGTAACGGACGGTCGGCTTGCCCGACATTCCGAGGTGGAACAATTCTATCTTGGTTTTGTAGATCCGTGTCGAGGGATCCACCTGGCTGAAGTACGCAGCGATAGCCTGTCCATCTGCTGAAAGCGTCGCGCCTTGCAGCAAGGCGCCAGGAAGCGAGACGGAAGCTACGAGTTCCGGGGCTGCTCCTGATGTCGGATACCTCAACAAATCGTCGCTGCGCCACGCATCATACGCATAGATCCATTTTCCTTCGGGCGAGCAACCAAACAAAGTTGTATCCCCTACTGGCGTCACTCCCGTTGCATCAGAACCATCGGCATTGGCGCGCCAGATTTTCACTCCTTTCGAGCTGTCATGAAGGTACCAGAGAGCATAAATTGAGCGGCCGCCATCACACGATACGACCTCTCGCATCCATGCTCTCGGATCGCTCAGGAGCGTGGTCACGTCGCTGCCATCTGGGGCTAATCGCAGCAGACGGATGCCCTCGGAAATAAGCAGATGGCCGTCGGGGGTCCAGTCCATCCCAGCCAAAACTTGCTGCGATGGAATTCCCGGAATTGCCGTGGGAGTTCCCTTGCCTGACCCATCTAAAACGTCCGCTTCCATCGCGGACTGATCCTGCAATGTAGCGAGCGTCTTGCCGTCAGCTGTAATGCTGATCGTGTCATGGTCAACAACATCGTTCGTGAGAATACGGAATTTTGCCTCTGGATAAGAAAATACTCCCAAGCGGGTGTTCACAGTAAACGGCTGGCCCCCGATCGCGGCAAATATAACGAAAATGTTTCGTCCGTCCGGATCCCACAAAAGGCGCAAGATCACCATGTCATCGAAACTTTGAAAGAGTTTCGACTGTCCCGAAGAGAAATCGAACATCGTGATTTGGCTACCAAAATCCCCACGCGATGGCTTATCCTGCGCGATTGCGATCCGCTTGTCGTCTGGCGACCAGCCTATGTAGTCAGGATCATTCGACCCTTCGGCAACCAGCAATACCTTCTCGTCGCTGCCGTCGGCATTTGCCTGCAGCAATCTCCACTTTCCAACCTCCGGGTCGTTCGCACGGACGTAGGCAATGAGCTTGCCTGCGGGTGAAAACGTCGCATTGCTGTCCACGTCCTTCGCCACTATGGTCGGTGTGCCTCCAAGTAATGGGGCCCGGTACAAGTCAAGACTTCCAGAGGATTCTGTCGAAATCTGTCGGTAATAGATGTAGCTTCCATCGGAAGAAAATGCCAAAGAAGAAAAGGTCCGGCCGGACGCCGCAACGACCTGAGTAACGCTGCCCGTTGGAAGGTTTCTCAGCCAGAGGCTTTGCTGCCCTTGTTGAGTAACTACCGTCAGTATGAACTTGCCGTCCGGTGAAATCGCGGTGTTCTGAATGTCCCCGGTGTCTGTTACTTTGGCGACGACGTATTTTTCGAAGGGCTGCACGGCGGCAGGATGAACGAGGACATAAATCCCGTAAGTCGCGCCAGCGGCGAGAGCGAGAACGAATAATGCGACGAGAACGGTTCCCAATTTGTGTTGGCGAGCGACTGCAGCAACCGCAGTCGTGCTGGGGGCGTAAGCTGGAGTTTGACTAGCATCCGATCGGTTATCAATTGCTGGAGACACGCTCGCTGATTGGGCCGAACTAGTGCTCGATTGAGAAGCTATCTCGGCGGAAGACGCCCCGGTAGCGAGCGCGCTTCGTCCGGATTCGAAATCCCTCTTGAATCTCTGCAAATCCGCTCGCAACTCGGACGCATGTTGGTAACGCAAAGTCCGGTTCTTCTCGAGCAGTTTGTTGATGATCTCCTCGAGCCGCGCTGGCAAGGATGGGTTGAGACGCACCGGAGCCAAAGGAGCTTTGTTCAAGATGGAATCAAAAAGCGCCGCGGAACTGTCGCCGCGGAATGGAAGTTGCCTCGTCGCCATTTCATACAGCACCGCGCCAAATGAAAACAGATCCGTCCGTGCATCCAATTCCTTGCCGAGCGCTTGCTCCGGTGACATGTACGCGACTGTTCCGAGCGTCATCCCCGGACTCGTGAGGTGTTCGTGTGCCGCGCCGAGCGTCACTTGCGAGGCGCCTCGCGGTTCGAGATTCGCATAGTTTCTAGTGAGCTTCGCCAATCCAAAGTCCAGAATCTTCGCGTGGCCTCTTCGCGTCACAAACAGGTTTGCTGGCTTGATATCGCGATGAATAATGCCTTGTCCGTGCGCGGTGTCCAGCGCATCTGCAATTTCGATGGATAGCGAAAGGAGAGCATCGAGTTCAAGTGGCTTGTCAAGAAGCACATGCTTTAGCGTCGCGCCATCGAGGAATTCCATAACGAGAAATGGCCAGCCTTCGTGGCTCGAAATTTCGTGAATTGTGCAAATATTTGGATGGTTCAACGCGGACGCGGCGCGCGCCTCGCGTCGAAATCGCTCAAGCGCTTGTGAATCTTCAGAGACGCCTTCAGGAAGAACTTTGATCGCAACGAACCGGCCGAGTTCCATGTCCTCGGCCTTGTAGACCACGCCCATGCCTCCACCGCCGAGTTTCTCGACGATGCGGTAATGCGAGATGGTCTTTCCGAGGGGCGATTGGGATTCCGTCATCTGGCGCACATGTTAAGTTGCGCTAGGAGCCAAGTCAACGAAATGGCTGACACAGGCTAGGTGACGCGGTAGGGACGATCATCACTGATCGCCCCCCGCACAGATCCGTACGGGCGCTTCTACGCATACGGCTCCCACCTCGGATGAGTGGCGAGGAAGCGAGCGGTAGGATAAGGATGCAAAACGCGTGGGGCTGGAAGCCACCGGGTGTAGATCGGTAGGAGCTGATGCCACCCCGTAGGTCGCTGACTGCGGCGGCGTAGAGTGTGCCACCACAATCGCCGCAACCGTTGCCCGAAGACACTCAACCGGTCGATGTTTCCCGGGATCGCATGGTATCGGTGATAACCGTTCACAACCTTTCGTAGCCATGCACCAACGTCAGCAACCGGCTCGTGCATTCGAAGGCGCAGCTCAGCCTTAAGGGCTTGCAGCTTCGCCACCATGCGCTTCTTCGCCGTTTTCCGCCAGATGGTGAATGTTCCGTTGCCCCTTCGCTTCCCGCAGTAATGCGTGAAGCCCAGGAACGTAAAGGTCTCTGGTTTCCCTTCGCCGCGCCTCTCCCGATCTTGTGCGGCAAACCGCCCAAACTCGATCAGTCGTGTTTTCTCCGGATGTAGTTCCAGTCCGAACTTAGCCAATCGTTCCCGAAATGCTTCCAGGAATCGCTCGGCTTCCATTCGGTTTTCGAAACCTACCACCAGGTCGTCGGCGTAGCGGACGACGATCACATCGCCCGTGGCCACTTTCTGGCGCCAAGCTTCGATCCACAGATCGAAAACGTAATGCAGGTACACATTGGCTAGCAAAGGAGAAACTACTGCCCCTTGCGGTGTTCCTACCTTACTCTCCGACCACTGGCCGTCTTCCGATATCCCCGCCTTCAGCCATTTCTGGATCAGGCGCAGGATCCGGCGATCGGCCACGCGGTGCTCCACAAATTTCATCGTCCATTCGTGGCTCATGTTGTCAAAGAAGCCCCGAATGTCGGCGTCGAGCACCCAGTTCACGTGCTTCCTTTGGATACCCACCGTCAGCGCGTCTAGCGCTTGGTGCGGGTTGCGACCGGGACGGAACCCGTACGAGAATCCTTGGAAGTCCACCTCGTAAATCTGATTGAGGATGGTCACCACGGCTTGCTGTACGATCTTGTCTTCCAGCGCCGCAATGCCTAACGGGCGTTGCCGCCCGTCAGCCTTCGGTATGTAGACTCTTCGTGAGGGCTGTGCCCGATACGCGCCTCGGTGTACTCGGTTGAGTAGATCGGTAAGCCGACCTTCCAATCCGGTTTCATACTCCTGCCACGTCACGCCATCTACTCCTGGTGCTGCTTGCCGCTTTAAGGCGTAGTAGCTGTCCCGGAGTAGGTCTACGCTCACATGGTGGAGCAAAGCCGTGAACCGTTCTTGCCTCCTTTTCTTTGCTGCTTCTCGCACACCGTTCAATCCCTGGGACACTCGTTCCCCGCTCTGTGTCGGGTTGGTGTTAGGTTGAACGATGTTCTCCTTGGTCCGCGCCCTTCTCTCCCCAGGCTCCGCCGAAGATCGCTCTTCTTTGTTCGTCTGGTTCATCGATACTATGGCGTGGTCCGACTCCTCCAGAGCGTGCGCGTCTGCCTTGTGGCTTGGCACCTTCGCAGACCGGCCTCGTTCCCTTTCGGGACGAGGCGCTCTAGAGGTCTCCCGGTTCTCGTGCATGTTGTTTCTCAGCGTGCGCGGGGTCTAAGACTACGCAGGACCGACTGCCCGCTCGCGGTATCGCGTTGCAGCCGTGGTGCCTTCCTCCATCAGGAAAGAGTCGGCGTCCTGGTTTTGCGTTTTTCGAAGCTCAATAGCCCGGCCCACCGATACCCCTGTCTACGCTTCAAGCGACATCTCACGATGCCTCCTGCAAGACTGAGGGCCAAGATGGAGTCGCTGTCTCCTTTCTTGTAGGACTCTTTCATTCCTTGCAACATGCCGGTTTAACCCGGCGCACCCTGATTAAAATAAAATAAAAAATAACGCTAGTGCTTTAAATAAATAACGCTAGTGCTTTATAAAGTGCTAAATAAAAATAAAAATAAAAATAAAATAACGCTAGTGCTTTACCGGATGCGCGTTCTCGCTGCGGAGTGAGCGGGGGCGAGGAGCTCGTGGCGCGTCCGGTAAAGCCGTTTGGACGTGGCCGCCAGTGATTGCGGTGGACGCGGGCCCTATGCAAATTCAATGGTGGGAAGGAGCGGTATTGAGACGTGTCGAGACCGTGCTGCAGGGCACGAGGCATGACACCCTGGGCACGGAAATTGGCCACGGCGAAAAAGTATCGCGAAGACTGTGGTCGAAGAAGCTGGAAGAAGAGATCGGTTTGACGGCCAGGCACAGAGATGCGGAGCGCCCGGAAGGACGCAGAGTTTTCGAGTTGAAGAGAGTGGTCTCATGCCGCAACGCTGATCCGAGGTGGAGAACGAAGTTGGATTTCGGCAGCGGTGAGCCTTTCGATGACCTTCATCGGTCCACCGCATTTAGGGCAGCGCCAAAGATCGGGATAGTATTCGCTGGAACAGGCGTGTGGTTCGGCTTGCGGCTGTTGTTCCGAACCCAACAACTGAAAGCAACGGGGTAGGAGCGTGGCTCGTTTGCGGTTGGCCAAAAAGCCGAAGTTGCGGATGCGCACGAAGCCTTTTGGAAGGACGTGCAGTAAGAAGCGGCATAAGAATTCATCGAGCGATAGAGGCAGCAACTTCTGTTTGTTGTGGTCAGCGGAATCACGCCAGCGGAAGGTGACTAGGCCATCAGCGCAGGAGACCAGGCGATGGTTGGAGATGGCCACACGATGCGTGTAGCGGCCCAGATAGTGCAGCACATATTCGGGGCCGCCGAAGGGACGTTTCAAGTAGACCACCCAGTCTTGCCGAAACAGCGGCCGCAGCCAGGCGGCAAAGATCTTAGGCTGCGCGAGGAGTTTCAGATCTCCCTCGAAGCGAAGCTGACCGTTCTGAAAAGCCTGCTCGAGCGCATCGACGAACTTGCCGCGAAAGATTTCCCGCAGCACTTCCTTGGGGAGAAAGTAGTTGTCTCGCGAACGAACCCAGCGGGTGTGATCGAGTGAGAGGCCGCCGGCAGGAACGACACAATGGACATGCGGATGAATTTTGAGTTTTTGGCTCCAAGTGTGTAACACGCTGAAGAAACCGATCTCTGCACCCAGATGCCTCGGATCGCGTGCCACTTCGAGAAGAGTTTCCGCACTGGTACGGAACAGGAGGCCGTAGAGGACCTTCTTGTTCTGTAGCACCAGTGGGGCCAACCGATGGGGCAGTGTGAAGACCACGTGCAGGTAGCGTGTCGGGAGAAGTTCTCGGCGACGCGCAGCGATCCAGCGGTCCCGCGCAGCGGTCTGACACTTCGGGCAATGGCGATCGCGGCAGCTGTTATACGAGATGGTGGCACGATGTCCGCAGCGGGTGCACTCATCGAGATGACCGCCCAGCGCGGCGGTACGACAGCGCGCAATGGCCCGTAGCACTTTGACATGCTTCCAACGGAGCCAGTGGCGATTTCGTTCGAGGAAAGCAGCTCCCGCGTTGCGGATGAGATCGGCCACCTCCAGGGGCGACCGGCTCATCTACTCTTTCAGCCTCAGCGAATCCAAGGGACTGGCAGTCGCATGGAGATGGCGCTGCGAAAGATGCAGGTAAATGCTGGTCTCTTTGAGATCGCGATGTCCTAACAGAATTTGAATGGTGCGTAAATCCGCGCCTGCTTCGAGGAGATGCGTGGCGAAGCAGTGACGCAGCGTGTGTGGGTGCACGACCTTTTGGAAAGCGGCCCGCTGGGAGGCTCTTTTGCAAGCATGGTAGATCGCCTTGGGAGTGATGGGGCGATCACTGGCGTGAGTATGTTTGCTAGGAAACAGCCAGACACTGGGCTTTCCGCGCAATCGGCGCCAGTGTTGCCGAAGTTCGTCGAGTAACTTTGCACTGAGCAACACATCCCGATCTCTGCGGCCTTTGCCGCCTTGGACGTGAATCACCATGCGCCGACTGTCAATGTCGCGGACTTTCAGCTGCGCGAGTTCGGCACGCCGGAGTCCCGTGGCGTAGAGCGCCATCAACAAAGTGCGATGCAAGGGAGGCCGAGCCGCATCGATGAGCCGCGCAACTTCTTCCTGGCTGAGAACCGTTGGCAGGTGAACAGTCTTCTTCGGGTAGGGAGTCTGTTCGATGCTCCAGGCTCTCCTGAGAGTCTTGGTGTAGAAAAATCGCAGAGCTGCCAAGCGTTGCGCCACCGTGTTCGGAGAGAGCTGCCGCTTCCGGAACATCGCGGCTTGATATTCACGAATGTGTCGGGGGCCTAAACGATCCGGAGAACAGTGGAAGTGTCGAGAAAAATCTTCGACACTGCGAAGGTAGCAATCGATGGTGGTCTTGGCGTAATTACGACGCTGGAGTTCCTCCAGCATCATTTTTCTGAGATGGGTCACGGGGACACCTCCTGTGACCCACATTTACATCAAACCATCGAGCAACCAATGCTCCCTACCTCACGCGAAGCGTCCGCCGCACGGGCGGCTACGTCCAAAACGCGCTTACCGTCCATGTGGAATTCGGACGATTTGACTTTTCCGGTTATCCGACTTACCAGGACCTTGCTGGAGTTTTGAGTGGCACATGGTCGGGCATTACTGCGCCGTCGCATGTAAGAACTGACGTGTACACACTATTCTCCCAACAGTCATCCAGAAACTCATAATTCCGGCAGATCAATACCGCCCTAAGCCATTGCAAATGACAGGGTTGAGTTTGGACCTTCGGTTGCAAGAGCAAGCTAAGCGTCGAGCCTTGAGCAGTCGCGGACACATCTTCGGTAGGAAGAAAACGAAAAGGAGCATGATGCGATTTGCAAAGATCGAAAAGATTGCAGCCAGAGTTGCAATGGGAGCGCTTGCGCTCGTGAGTTTGCTGAGCATGACTGCGAGCACGCGGGCACAGGAGGCAGAGAGGCCCTATCCGAAGATGCTGCCACTTTCGCAGTATTTAATGGACCGCGATGCGGCAATCGCGCTGGCGCGAAGCGCCGCTCCGGAGGGCATTTCAAAGGATGCGTCTGTTTTGGTGCTGACGCCCAAAGGCTGGGAAACAGCGGTCAAGGGTACGAACGGTTTTGTGTGCATGGCGGGGCCGTCATGGACGGCCAGCATTGACTTTTATGACGTCTGGAGTCCGAAGCAGAGAGGGGCGATTTGCCTCAATCCAGCGGCTGTGCGGTCGATCCTGCCGATTTTTCGCAAGCTGACGCAAATGACGCTGGCTGGAGTGACCTCTGTAAAAGAGCGCATCGCGGGTATTCAAGAGGCATATGCGAAGAAGGAGATTCCGCCGGTGGAGCCGGGGGCAATGAGCTACATGATGTCCAAGGATGCATACCTTACCCATTTGGGCCATTTACACAATTTATGCCACGTGATGTTTTTCTTGCCGATGAAAGATCCTGCTGAATTGGACGCAAATGATCCGAACTCACCCATTTCTTCCACGTCTATGTGGTTCCCGGACCCTGACAAACCGGATAGTCCACTGAACAAAGAGCTGCCGCCGCTGCGGACCGTCCCAATCGAAGTGCCGTATTGGTCCGATGGCACTCTTGCGTTCCACTAAATAAAGCCGTATGGCATCAGCAACAATTCCAGGAACGACCTCAGGTCCTGGTAAAAAACGCTAGCGCTTTACCGGATGCGCGTTCTCGGTCAGGAGTGAACGGAGGCGGGAAGCTCTGCGCGCGTCCGGTAAAGCCGTTTGGAGGTGGCCGCCCGTGGTTGCGGTGGACGCGGGCGCTATGCAAATTCAATCATAGGAAGGAGCGGCGTTAAGCGGTGCCGAGGCTGTGCTGCAGGGCACGACACATGACACCGTGCGCGCGGAAATTGGATACGGCGAAAAAGGATCGCAAAGACGGTGGTCGAAGAAGGTGGAAGAAGGGATCGGTTTGACGGCGAGGCACAGAGATACGGAGCGCCCGGAAGGACCCAGAGTTTTCGAGTTGGAGAGAGTAGTCTCATGCCGCAACGCTGATCCGTGGTGGAGAACGAAGTTGAATTTCGGCAGCGGTGAGCCTTTCGATGACCTTCATCGGTCCACCGCATTTAGGGCAGCGCCAAAGATCGGGACGGTCTTCGGTGGAAGAGGCGTGTTGGTCGGCTTGTGGCTGTTGTTCCGAACCCAACAACTGAAAGCAAAGCGGTAGGAGCGTGGCGCGTTTGCGGTTGGCCAAAAAGCCGCAGTTACGGATGCGCACGAAGCCTTTTGGAAGAATGTGCAGTAAGAAGCGGCACAAGAATTCATCGAGCGATAGGGACAGCAACTTCTGTTCGTTGTGGTGAGCAGAATCACGCCAGCGAAAAGTGACTTGGCCATCGGTGAGGGAGACCAAGCGATGGTTGGAGATGGCCACACGATGAGTGTAGCGGCCCAGATAGTGCAGCACATATTCGGGACCACCGAAGGGACGTTTCAAGTAGACCACCCAGTCTTGCCGGTACAGTGGCCGCAGCCAGGCAGCGAAGATCTTGGGTTGCGCAAGAAGCTTCAGGTCTCCCTGGAAGCGGAGCTGGCCATTCTGGAAAGCCTGCTCAAGAGCGTCGACGAACTTGCCGCGAAAGATTTTCCGCAGCACTTCCTTGGGAAGAAAGTAGTTGTCTCGGGAACGAACCCAGCGGGTGTGATCGCGTGAGAGGCCGCCGGCAGGAACGACACAATGGACATGCGGATGAATTTTGAGTTTTTGGCTCCACGTGTAACACGCTGAAGAAACCGATCTCTGCACCCAGATGCCTGGGATCGCGAGCCACTTCGAGAAGGGTTTCCGCACTGGTACGGAACAGGAGGCCGTAGAGGACCTTCTTGTTCTGTAGCACCAGTGGAGCCAAGCGATGGGGCAGTGTGAACACCACGTGCAGGTAGCGGGTGGGGAGAAGTTCTCGTCGACGCGCAGCGATCCAGCGGTCCCGCGCAGCGGTCTGACACTTCGGGCAATGGCGATCGCGACAGCTGTTATAGGAGATGGTGGCACGATACCCGCAACGGGTGCACTCATCGAGATGACCGCCGAGGGCGGCGGTACGACACCGGCGAATGGCCCGCAACACTTTGATGTGCTTCCAACGGAGCCAGTGGCGATTTCGTTCGAGGAAAGCAGCTCCCGCGGCGCGGATCAGATCGGCCACCTCGAGTGGTGGCCGGGCCATCTACTCCTCCTGCGGCGAAGGTCCTTCGAGCGGCAGTGAATCCAATGGACTCGCGGCCGCGTGCAAGTGACGTTGGGAGAGATGCAGATAGCGGGCCGTCTCCTTCAGATCGTTATGACCTAACAGGATCTGAATGGTGCGCAGATCGGCACCAGCCTCGAGGAGATGCGTCGCAAAACAGTGCCGCAGCGTGTGAGGATGCACACCTTTCTGGAGGCCCGCTCGCTGGGCGGCTTCCTGGCAAGCGTTCCAGACCACCTTGGTGGTGATCGGTGTATCACCGGTATGCCAGCGGTTGCCTGGAAACAGCCAGGCGCTGGGCTTGCGCGGTAATCCGCGCCAGTGCTCACGCAGCGCCTCGAGTAGTTTTGGGCTGAGCAGCACATCGCGGTCTTTGCGTCCCTTGCCGCCCTGGACGTGAATCACCATGCGTTGGCTATCGATGTCGCTGACTTTCAGGTGGGTCAATTCAGCGCGTCGTACTCCGGTGGCGTAGAGCGTCATCAACAGGGTGCGATGGAAGGAAGTGCTGGCCGCCCGAATGAGTTGAGTAACTTCTTCCCGGCTGAGGATCGCTGGCAGGCGATGGGCCCCTTTCGGATAGGGAGTGTCGGCGATGCTCCAAGCTCTCTTGAGCGTCTTACAGTAAAAGAACCGCAAGGCTGCCAGACGGACCGCGACGCTACCCGCTGACAACTTGCACTTCTCAAATAGTTCCGCTTGGTATTCGCGAATGTGTCGAGGACCTAGGCGGTCTGGGGAACAGTTGAAGCGTCGAGAAAAATCCTCGACTGTGCGGATGTATTGGCGTGTGGTATTTTCAGAATAATTACGACGCTGGAGCTCTTCCAGCATCATTTTTCGCAAATGGGTCATAGGGAAACCTCCTGTGACCCACACTTACCTCACAAACCATAGAACAACCAACGCTCCACTACCTCACGCGTAGCGTCCGCCGCCGGGCGGCTACGTCCAAACGCACTAATCGGAAAAGTAGAGTACTAGTCCGGACATGTCCGATTATCCGACGAATCAGGCGTCATACGCCCGTCGCGATCTAACGTAGTTACGATTCGGGTCATGACTATTGGCCGAGGTGAGAGAGCGCGGCGCGTAGCGGGGCAGTGGACACGTGAATCAGTCCCTCGAAAGGCGAGTACATTTCCAGGATCAAGAAGATCGCTCCGGAAACCGATATCGCGGATACAAGCAAGCTCACCACCACAGTCGCATTGCGAGGCGCGTACAGCCCAAAGCTGATGAAAATAATGGTGAGCCAAAAAATCAGCACAACCAACATTGATACCGAAATCGAATTGGTTCTTTGTTCTGCCATCAACCAACGTGTTTGGCCCAGGCTCATCACCAGACTCAACGCTTGGCCCTGGATCGAGCGTTGCGCATCATCCTTCGGCGAAAGTTCCTGAATCTTGTCGTAGAGAATTTCGTCGTTGTTATTTGCTCCAAAATGGGGCGAGTCAATAGCCTGCTTGACGGAGGCCCATTCCACAGCATGTTCAACTGAGGAGCGAAGAGCATCGCGCGCGTCCTTCGCCTCCGGCCCATAGTGGGCCAGCACACGATCCAGCAGAACGATCCGGCTGGACATATCCGTCAGCTCGTTGCTTTGCGTATCAAACGATCCCTTGGCAGAAGCGATCAACAGACCAAGAACCAGAGCGGCCATGGTCCCCACCAGCCCCATTCCCAGCTTGACAACATCTTTTGTATCGCCACTCAAGTGATCGCTGGGCAAAACGGAGCAGAGCACCATCCCAAGCGCCGCTCCTCCGAACACAAACGCGAACGTGATGAAGGTAACTGAGATGGAACTCAATGTTTTTCCCCGAGAAAAGCAAACGGGTTGCGATAAGTGCGGCCCGCCAAATGCTCCACCTAGTCATTCAGTCTTGTAATTGTCAAAAGTGACAGGCGGCGATAACACATTCCCAATCAGCTAATGAGGGTTAGTGCTTGATTAACGCCCAATCTCTAACGACGTCGGCGGTGTCAAGAGTTGAACAGAAGCGGCAGGAAAGGACGCCATTCGTGCGTCGACGCCGAAGTCTGCGCAAATTTAATGCTATTTCCACTGAGTAGGCATATCGAACTGGATCCTTATTACGAGCACGAAAACAACACCGGCAAGCCTCCGAACCAAATAGTCAACGCCGCTGGACTTGTCCTTAATCTCCATTTTTCCAGCACTGCTGCTAAGAACTAAGAATTAAACGCAAGGTTTTGGAGGCTAGCGAAAGATCTGGGGCGGTAGCTCGTTATCATCCAAATAGATTGTTTGCCACTAGAAAATAATCTTTGCAGCAAACTGCACATTGAACGGCTCGCCGGGGCCTATGCCCGGACCACCGAAGAAGTCGCCAATGGCGTCAGTCACGAACCCATTGGATCCCACGGATTCGCCTGCGGTCGCGAGGTTAATCCGGTTGAAGACGTTAAATATTTCCGCGCGAAGCTGTAATTTCAGCCGATCCGTGATCGGGATGCTCTTGAAAACTGAAAGGTCTAGATCGGCGAAGCCGGGGCCGTAAAGCTTATTTCGCGAGAGGCCGCCGTTACAGCCTTATTTGCTGTATCGCAAGTTTGGGGTTGCTCAGCCGCAACGACGAAGTAGATGCTGCGTTGTATGGTTCTATTGGCGACAATTGTTTAGCGCCATTCAGAATTTGGTCTCCAACTTCATAGAGGGGAAGCCATCACTAATCAGTCGTTTGTCCGCATTCTTGTGGTAGATGACTTTGCTCCTTGGCGGGCCTATATTCTCGCGAAACTTCGCGGAAATCGCAACTTCGAGGTTATCGGCGTCGTGGCGGACGGATCCGAGGCGGTTGTGAAAGCGGCCGAGCTGCATCCGGATCTTATCCTGATGGACATCAGCCTCGGTGAACTGAGCGGCATCAAAGCCGCCGCGAGAATTCGCGAGCTCTCGCCTGAATCCAAAATTCTTTTCGTAAGCCAAAACCTTGATGTGGAGGTAGTGCGAACGGCGCTCGGCGCTGGCGGACTCGGTTACGTTGTTAAGTCCGACGCCGAAGCTGACCTGCTCGCTGGGATAGAAGCGGTGATGTCGGGAAAAAGATTTGTGAGCGGCCTATTAGCAAGTCACAATTTCGCTGGCCTTCCTGACCCACAGGCCCCTATCCAAGGGGCCGAGGAGCACGTTGATTTGTCTGCATGGCGTCTAATGCAGAAGAAAAAACTCGGCCATTCCCACGAGGTTGAATTCTACAGCAATGAGGCGTCCTTCCTGGCCCGCTGTACTCATTTCATCGGAGCCGCTCTAGCAAACGGTGACGCAGTGATAGTTGTCCTGGCCCCAACACGCTGCAACAGCCTCCGCCAGAGATTGGAATCCGAGGGTTGCAACGTCGGTGAGGCCATAGAACAGGGACGCTATCTCGCTTTGGAACCTGCGGGCATGCTTTCCAAATTTCTGGCAAATGGGCAGCCCGACACGGATCGATTTTTAAAAGCCGCGGGGGATCTCATTTCGACCGCTCTCCATTCGGCCACGGGAAAGCACCCTCGCGTTGGAGTTTGTGGAGAATGTCCCGCCATCTTGCACGCCGCAGGCAAAACGGAAGACGCCATCGAGATGGAGCGGCTGTGGAACGAACTCGCCAACATATATAACGTCGACAGTCTATGTGGTTATCCGATCGAGGGCTTTCGCAACGAAGAACAAAATCCCACTTTGCAACGAATCTGCGCGGAGCACACCGCCGTTTATTCTGAGTAAAACGTTTTCTGTTCGGCCCTCTTATATTGCGTGAGGTCCCGCGATCGGCCACATCCGAGAACGAGGTAACCTTCCGATCGGCAACGAACTGCAAATGGTGCCAAATCGCGCTGGCGCTCCCGCCGACAAACGCAGGGGGCGGAGGGAATCAACCGATCTAACTTTTCCGACCCATCTTATTACTTTGGAAGCCTACGACCGACAGAGAGATGAATTCACATTTCGCAACTCGCGGGCAGATTGGGGACGCAACGGTTATGGAGACATCGGGGCCAAAACTTTAGAGACGACTTGGTGGGAAGGCTGGGAATATATCACCGAATTTGAGGCAGACCCCACGCTAAAAGGATTTTTTCGCAGGCCGCCGAGAAAATCGACATTCGAGGATACAGACGGATCGATTTTGCACTGGCTGGAAATCTTAGACGAGAATGACAATCGCGTTGCGTGGGCTTCGGCTCTGGAAACTCAGGCAAATCTGGACATCGAGGAATTATTCGTTCGCCCCGAGTATCGAAGGTCGGGCCACGGCGGAAAATTATTACAAAGATTGCAGGAGATCGCGCTAAGTCGGGGCTTACCGCTTCGAATTTGGGTTTCTTTCCCGGATGCGGTGCCGGGGAATCTGAAAGTCATAGAGAAAATCGCTCCACCGATCGGACTGAGCATTCAAGCGAGCGGTGAACGATGGGCTCCGTTGGTCGCTGCGCCGATCTGGCAGCGGAGAGCCACACCGGTAAAAAAGTTTTTATATCCTGAATTTCCACCGGCGACCCCCGCAGAACTTCTTCGAATCGCAAACGAAATATTACCAGTCATTGGTGGTCTTTCTCTAGGTGTCATAAGCAGCTTTGTCTATGATGCTTTGAAGAGTTGGCTCAAGCCTCAAAACGGAAAAAAGATCAGGACTAAACTCGGTGATCTGGAACTGGAGACTTCGGAGATACCGCCGAGTGAATTCATAGTTCTTCTTAGAAATCTTACGCAAGCGAAAAACGAGGCAGAACTCCAATCAAAGATTTTGGATGCGGGCATCACAGTGAAGGTAACCAATAACTTCGAAACAAAGATTTACAACCCCCCCGCCCGCTCCGGAGCTGCAACCGCGAGCGGAAGCTAAAACCCCGCCGGTCCTTAGCGCCCCGCCGCAATCGCCTGCGGAATCGGAACTACAGGTCCCAGCCCCACGCGCCGAAAAAGCTCGCGCACCAAAGGGTCGGAAACGCAAGAAGAAATCGTGACGCGACGCTAACTGGACAAGTTCCGGTCTAACACCGCGATCACGAAGCCCCCGGTGTTGCGTTCGTTGCACAGCTCCTGACGCGAGGTTCCGTCGATATTTTGCAATACACTGGGAGGATCCCGGCCCGTGTGCAGTAAGTGTGCAGTAAACCAGACAAAAGTTAAGTGGACCAAAACTCCGAAGCGCTTTATTTTCTGAAGGAAAGAAATGGCGCGCCCGGAGAGAGTCGAACTCCCGACCTTTTGGTTCGTAGCCAAACGCTCTATCCAGCTGAGCTACGGGCGCATGTTGAGATTATCTCTTATTGCTTCATCGAATTAAAGATTTTTCGTCCATCCGCCGCATTCGAATTTCTGCGCAATCTTCGCACACCAGCACCAGCTCTACCGGCATCCACAATTAGATCAAGCTGCGAAATACGTCATGAAGTGAGCGTAGAATGTAGGCGGCGCGCGACGACGAACGTAGGCAGATCTAGATCTAAATTTCTGTTGCCTGGATGATGAATCGCAAGGGAGCTGACCCCACGAAATTGAATGGGTAGCAAGTCACAAGGGTCAATCTGCGCTGATCAATGTTCTTCAGTACCGTTACGTTATTGGGTTCGACGACCCGAATAGAGTCCACCAAGTATCTGTGAGTTCCCGCTAGTGTTTTCAGTATGATGATGTTCTTCTGCTCTTACATCTCTCAGCGGCCGGAATAAAGTATCGCGGTGTCCGGCGATGCCAATATTTCCTATTCCGTCAGCCGGCAGCGCGGTTCCTGGAATATGTCCAATGGCGCGGCGCAGAGTGGCGTCATCGACGCCTTCCAGGACTGGCGTTTCGATTCCGAGCCGAGGAATTTCCAAAATTCCAAGCACCGTTCCGGAACTTGCCTCTACTGTCCTCGTATACCCGCGGTTGAGCCAATGGCGGTTCGGTTACCGGCGGCACTCCTATCTATTTAGCGATACCGCGGCGTAAAACGGCCATACGGTGCGTCACTTAAAAGTGCCAAATTTCCTCTGTATCTGAAACATTTATAAAGGAAAAAGGAATTAAACTCATTTCGATGGTGCTGCTGATCGAGCTTCAATCTGCTTAGCGCTTCCACGTTTTTCGATTCAGGTGCTCTGTATTGTTCACACGCCTATAACTTACCATTAACAATCAACCGATAGCGTCAGACGTCCTGACCAGTAGCAACGAAACTCAAATTCAATTGCAGACTCTGCGAGGTGATGGATGAGCACGACGGCACCAACCGTCCTGGATCAAAAGATAGGAGCGGGACCAGGCCGCATCGGGATGCTCGTGTTCGGAGTGGCCCTGATCATCGGGCTCATTTACGCGGGAGGGCATCTGCTATCGGACCTTTCGCAGATGCACGCGGTTTCGGTGGGTCCATATATTTTGCTGGGCGTCGCTCTTCTCATCGCACTGGGGTTTGAGTTTGTGAACGGATTTCACGATACGGCCAATGCCGTAGCAACTGTAATTTACACACACTCTCTGGAGCCACATGTCGCAGTAGTTTGGTCTGGAATGTGGAATTTTCTTGGCGTCGTTCTATCGAGCGGAGCCGTAGCGTTCGGCATCGTTTCACTGCTGCCGGTGGAATTGATTTTGCAGGTCGGAAGCAGAGCGGGATTCGCAATGGTTTTTGCGCTGTTGGTCGCTGCCATCATATGGAACCTGGGAACTTGGTATTTCGGTCTGCCGTCTTCGAGCTCGCACACTCTTATTGGGTCGATCATCGGCGTGGGCATAGCGAACCAACTGATGTCGGTGAAGAGCGGAACGAGCGGGGTGGATTGGGGACAGGCGGCGAACATCGGAAAGTCATTGGTTCTTTCGCCCATAGTGGGATTCGTTGTCGCGGGTGGATTGCTGTTGTTGATGCGCAAACTGATTCCGAACAAGGCGCTCTATGAGGCTCCCAAGGGAGATCAACCGCCGCCGTTTTGGATCCGCGCGCTTCTGGTAACAACTTGCACGGGCGTCAGCTTTTTTCACGGTTCCAATGACGGCCAGAAAGGCATGGGTCTCATCATGCTCATCCTGATCGGCACCGTGCCCACGGCCTACGCCGTGAATCATGCGGTCACGTATTCGCAATCACAGGATTTCGTAGCAGTCTCCACCCAGACGGCCGGAGTGTTGGACAACTACGTTTCTCCCAGCGCTGTCATCGGCGATCCCAGAGAAGAAGTAACCGACTACATCCGTTCAAAACAATTTACGCCGAATACGATGCTAGCTCTGCGTAGCCTGGTGAACGGAATCGGCACGGAAATTTCTCAGTACAAAGAACTCAAGGGCGTCCCACAGGACAAGGTTCGCAACTTCCGCAACGACATGTACGTGGTGAGCGAAGCCCTGCGGCTTATGAAGAAGACCGGCCAAGCCGCAATTTTCAACGGCCGACGCTGCCGTCATAGAGAACTATAAGAAGCACATCGACAATGCTACGAAGTTTATCCCCACGTGGGTGAAGGTCGCAGTAGCTATCGCGCTGGGCTTGGGAACCATGATCGGATGGAAGCGCATCGTGGTGACGGTGGGAGAAAAAATTGGCAAAGAACATTTGACCTACGCGCAAGGAGCGGCCGCGGAAATCACCGCGATGGCGACGATCGGAGCTGCCGATGGGTTCGGATTGCCCGTCAGTACCACGCACGTGCTTTCTTCAGGCGTGGCGGGCACCATGGCGGCCAATCATTCGGGCTTGCAGTGGGGCACGGTAAAAAATCTGTTGATGGCCTGGGTGCTCACCCTCCCTGCATCCATATGCCTGTCGGCGGCTCTCTTCTGGACGTTTACAAGGCTGAGCCACTAGCTGCATTCGGTTAGATAGTTACCTAGCGAAATAGTGTCTCCATGATTTCTTTTCTTGAGGCATCTCGACCAAATCAATAGGCCACAGGATGCGAAGACTGTTTTTCCTTATGTTCGCGGTTCCCTGCCTTGCTTTTTTCCCACGAAGCGTCTCTGCGCAGAAAATGCCATCTGATATTTGCGCTCGTCCGTCCCCTGGGAAGTGTTGTTTCAGAGCCGGAGGATATCCGAAGCCAGAATGGCGTCCTGAAAGTGAATTTGATGGTACGCAGCGTGAGCGAACCAGGTAAAACTAATCGGTTTTGTTACCTGGCAGAGGACGGGAGCGAATCACCGACGCTAAGGCTGCATCCAGGCGATCTTCTCATTTTGAATCTAAAGAATGATTTGTCGGGCGCCAGTTTCGCAGACTGCCGGTGAGGCCCACGCTAACAAGCACATCGATAGCGCGAAAACATCAGATCCCTGCGCAAGCGGGTCGATGAGTTTGACTTCGACGAATCTTCACTTTCACGGTCTGACGGTCCCGGCTGGTTGTCATCAAGACGAAGTTTTGAAGACGTCCATTCAGCCGGGCGATCCACCGTTCGAGTACCGCTTCCGCATTCCAGAGAATGAGCCACCCGGGCTTTATTGGTATCACCCGCATATCCATGGATTCAGCAAAACGCAAGTGCTGGGCGGATTGTCGGGCGCAATGATTATTGAAGGAATTGAGCGCGCCAACGCTGAGGTTGCGGGATTACCGGAGAGGGTGCTGGTGCTTCGCGATCAGGACTTACTGAATCCTAATTCTCCCCCAAATAAATCGGAACCCGTGATTGGACGAATGCTCATCGATCATGATGGTGATGCGGCGAACAACGGCACAGGCTTCGGCAAGCCCGCGAAAGATCTTTCCATCAATTTCGTGCCAGTACCCTATCCGGATTATCCGACCCCTAAAATCATAGTAAAACCCGGCGAACGCCAATTCTGGCGCGTATTGAATGCGTCGGCTATCACCTATCTCAATTTAGCAGTGCTTTATAAAAAAGCCCCGCAGCAACTTGGCATCGTGGCGCTCGATGGCGTTCCGCTGAATAGCAGCGGAATGATAGGAAACTATGTGGATTGGGAGAATCACATCGGGGTGCCGCCAGGCGGCCGAGTGGAATTTATAGTAAACGGACCACCGTTGGGAGTATCAGGATTATTAGTGACCCGCACGGTGGACACGGGCGTGGGAGGAGAAAACGACCCGAACCGAGCTCTCGCTACGATCATAGCTTCCGAAGATGCCAGGGAGCCGCGCTCCATGCTGGACGCCTCGCCTCAGCCACTTCCTGCACCAGAAAAACCGTGGCTCGGAAACGTAGTCCCTGTGCGAACTCGAAGACTGTATTTTTCAGAGAAGCTGCTGGATCCCAACGATCCCAATAGCGCAACTACGTTTTACATAACCGTTGAAGGACAGACTCCAACGCCATTCGATCCAAGTTCCAGCGTTCCGAATATTGTCGCCAAACAAGGCGATGTGGAAGATTGGATCATTGAGAATCGTTCCACCGAATTGCACGCGTTCCACATTCACCAGCTCCACTTCATGCTCATTGATTGGATGGGAACGCCTGTAAACGAGCCTTTTCTGCGCGACACCATTAATGTGCCGTATTACGATGGCAAGACACTTCAATATCCGTGGGTAAGGGTGCGAATGGATTTTCGCGATCCAAACGCCGTTGGCCTATTTCCCTATCACTGCCATCTGCTTGAACATGAAGATGGAGGAATGATGGGGCTAATCCGTGTGGAACCTGTAGAACAGATTGGAGTTAAAGGCCAAAGTTCTCACAAAAGCGACGCGATTGGCCGCGCGCGCGTCAGCGAATGAGATCCATCGACTTCCTAAAGACAAACTCCTATGGACCACGCAATAAATCGCTTGAGCCTCTTTTTTGTTAACCGCGCGTTACGCGCAGACTAATTAAAAAAACAGAATTTTGTTTCTCATCCGAGATATTTCTCGCGCAATCTTTCGTCTTTATCGTTCATTCACAGAAGAAAAATCCTGCTGCAATACGAGGAGGCTATTACTTACTCTGGCTGGAAACTCGCAGAAGGAAAGAGGAGGGTGAATGTCCTACAAGCAGGTTATTTCAAAATCGAAGAAATATTTCCGCATCGGATTGACGTCTCTCGCTATGTTTCAATTTACACTTGGTGGCCCGTTGGCCAGCTCCGCGCAAGCTCAGCAGAACAACGACGGCAACACCAAGACTCCCATCAAACACGTAATCGTGATCATCGGTGAAAACCGCAGCTTCGATCACGTTTATGCTACTTATCAGCCACCAGCCGGACAGAAAGTTCACAATCTTCTCTCCCAAGGAATCATCAACGCGGACGGAACTCCGGGACCCAATTTCTCTGTGGCCACCGCTTTCCATGCGGTTGACAAGCAGCCCAACCCGTTCTTGCTTAGTCCAATGGGCAAGAGTCTTTATGCTGTTCTGCCAACTCCTTTGACCGCCGGCGCACCGACAGATCCTTACGTACCGACCGTATCGGAAGCGCAGAGAGACGAAAATGGATTGGCGGCGGGTTACTACAAATATTTGACTACCGGCGGCACCGGTCTTCCCAAATATTCGCCCGACACGCGCATTCCCGACGTGTTTAATCTGCAGCCAGGACCTTTCCAGCTTAGTGATGGCATGGCTTACGATGCTTATACCGCCAGCCCGGTGCACCGCTTCTACCAAATGTGGCAGCAACTGGATTGCAATATCGAGTACGCCACCGAAACCAATCCAGTCGGATGCAAGGCGGACCTTTTCCCGTTCGTCGAGGTCACTATCGGAGCCGGTTCCAACGGAGCGCCAGTCCCCTCGCCTTTTACGGAAGAGACCACCGGCGAAGGCTCGGCAGCAATGGGCTTCTACAATGTGCAGAAGGGCGACGCTCCCTACATGCTGCAACTCGCGCAGCAATACACTCTTGACGACAATTTCCACCAGTCGATCATGGGTGGAACCGGCGCAAACCACATCGCGCTCGGCTTTGGTGATGCGATTTACTTTAGCGATAGCCATGGCAACCCCGCAGCTCCTCCAGAAAACGTAATGGTATGGAAAGGCTCGCCTGATGCTGGAGTTGTAAATGAAGTGGAAGATCCGGACCCGGCAGCCAACTCAAATAACTGGTACACCGAAGATGGTTACGGCGGCGGTGGTTTCGGATCTTCCGTGTCTGGGGGCGGATCCTACGTAAACTGTGCCGATATTACGCAGCCCGGAATCCCAGCGGTTCTTGAATATCTGAGCAAGCTGCCTTATCAAGTAAATCCCAACTGCGATCCAAACCACTATTATTTGGTGAACAACTACAATCCTGGATACTTTGGCGATGGCAGCAACGCTTACACAGACCACTATGTTTACAACACTCCCTTCACCATCCCTGGTACGACAGTGCGAAGCATCGGCGACGAACTACTGGAAGCTAACATTTCGTGGAAGTATTACGGGGACCAGTGGGATCGGTATCTCAAGGACAAGTACCAACTGAACTACGGGGATTATGGCACCGCGAGCGACGAATATTGCAACATCTGCAACCCGTTCCAATATTCCACTTCGATCATGACCAACACAGAAGTGCGAACTACACACCTGCAAGACACGATCAATCTGTATGAAGACATCGCAAAGGGAACACTGCCAGCCGTCTCATTCGTGAAGCCCAGTGGATTCGTTGACGGTCACCCAGCGTCATCTAAGCTGGACCTGTTCGAAGGATTCGTGAAGAAGATCGTGGATGCGGTGCAAGCCAACCCGACGCTCTGGCAAGACACTGCAATCTTCGTCACCTTCGATGAAGGGGGCGGTTACTACGATTCCGGTTACGTTCAACCGCTCGACTTCTTCGGAGACGGCACGCGTATTCCGCTGCTCGTTATTTCCCCGTACACGCAGGGCGGACACGTGTCGCATCTCTACGGCGATCATGTTTCGATCCTGAAATTCGTCGAACGCAACTGGGGACTCGGCCCCATCACCAAGCGCAGCCGCGATAATTTCCCCAATCCGAAAGTAAACGGTAGCAACCCCTACGTACCGACCAACAGCCCGGCGCTAAGCGATCTGTTTGAAATGTTCAATTTCACTACGCCGGCTGACGCGGCATCGAGCAATGGCGGTAAGTAAGTAGCTTTCCCCCTACGCCGAGTGGCTCATACCGCTCAGCGACTAACAGGACTGGCGCCAATCTCCTCAGGATGGCGCCAGTCCTTTTTTCGTCTCCTTGCCTCCGTCAGTTCTAACCGCCTCATAATCTTCGCAACAAATCAGCCTTGTCAGGGTTCAATAGGAAGTCAGAGCTAGAGGCCGTTTGTAAGCGTGCGAAATTCAAGAGCGGTATCCTTTTTGGGCATCTCCCCGGGAGGAATACAGGATTCCGGGGATTCCAATGCGAGGTGCGGGCGAAGATGATACTAGCTGCCGAGATTCATTTCTCGGGGAGCATCTTTGGAATGCTAAGAATATAACTAAGTTACGCAATATACCCCCCAGCCTTGCGGTCAACCCAGTAAATAATCAGCGGTAGATTAAATCAGTTTAAATATTCTACGAGGAGAACCCTTGAAAAAGTATCGTTCCAACACCATCTCTAAATATGCGCTCACGCTCTTAGGTTTCGCGCTTCTGTTTATTTTCACGGGCGTCACACTTGCCCAGGATGCAGACCAACCAGACGCCGATCCCCCCAGCCGGGTCGCACGACTCAACTTCATCCAAGGCTCCGTTTCCTTTCAACCAGCCGGAACATCGGATTGGCTGGATGCGAATCCGAACCGCCCGTTCACCACCGGCGATCAGCTTTGGGCCGACCAGGATTCACGAGGTGAGTTGCACTTGGGCGGCAGTGTCCTGCGCATCTCAGGCCAGACCGCAGTTTCTTTCCTCAACTTAAACGACCAAGCAGTTCAGATTCAGGTGGCACAAGGTTCCGCGGATCTCCGCGTTTTGCATCTTGAGGACAACGAAAATTACGAGATAGACACTCCGAACGCAGCCTTTTCGATTTTGCGTCCCGGCGAATATCGCGTGGATGTAAGTCCTGATGGCACCTCCAGCGTCGTCAGCGTGGACAATGGTGACGGTGAAGTAACCGCCGGCGGCCAAGCCTACAACGTTGCTCGCGGGCAGCAATACACTTTCTCCGGAACAGACCAAGTCAGTTATGACGCGGAGTCCCTTCCGGAACCGGATGATTTTCAGCAATGGAATATCCAGCGCGATCAACGCGAAGATCATCTGGCGTCAGCGCAGTATGTTTCGCGCGACGTGATTGGTTACGAAGATTTGGACGACCACGGCACATGGCGTGACGACCCAACTTATGGGCACGTTTGGTTTCCCAATGGCGTCGCAGTGGGTTGGGCACCCTATCATTACGGACACTGGGCATTCGTGGCTCCGTGGGGCTGGACCTGGGTCGAGGATGAGCCCTGGGGCTTCGCTCCATTTCATTACGGACGATGGGCATTCGTAGGCGGCGGTTGGGGCTGGGTGCCCGGTCCAATGCCCGTCGCTGGCGCTGTATTTGTAAGGCCTGTGTACGCACCGGCGCTCGTGGCGTTCGTTGGAGGCGGCGGATTCGCTGCGTCGATCGAGATTGGCGGCGCCGCCGGAGTGGGAGTAGCTTGGTTCCCTTTGGGCCCACGCGATGTCTGGGTTCCTTCTTATCATGTCAGCGCGGTCTACATGACCAATGTGAACATCACCAATACGCGCGTCATCAACCGAACGGAAATTACAAATGTTTACAACACGACAGTGATCAACCGAACGACGAACGTGACGGTGAATCGAACTTACCAGTACCAAAGCTCGCCAGGGGCAGTAACGGCAGTCTCCAAGACTGCATTCCAGAATGGTGAGCCGGTGGGCAAGGCCGCAGTCCAGGTGAACGCTCAAGAAATTCAACACGCCCGAGTAGTGCAAACAGCGGCGATTGCTCCGACGCCGAGGGCCGTCGCCGGACCTAACGCCCCGGCCAAACCGTCGTCGCGTCCTCCTGCTACGCTTGCCAGCAGGCCAGTGGTAACCAAAATGGCTCCGTCGGCTCGCGCAATTCCGGTGGGTCAGACTAAGCCGGCACCACGATCCGCTTACCGCTCGATGGCCAACGCGAAGCCTGCTACATCACAGCCGCCAGCTCGAACTGGAGCGCCGCCAGCGAATCGTCCGGCCGAGCCTTCGGCGGCGCGTCCACCTGAGGCGCAACCCAACAGGCCAAATGCCGCCCCGGGTGAAAGACCAGCCCCTGCGAATCGCGCTGAGCCACCGGCACGAACGAACGAGCCAGCCGCGCGGGAAAATCAGCCGCCTACGCGGACGAACGTACCTCCGGTCCGAGAAAATCAACCGGCGGCAAGACCAAACGAGCCCCCAGCGCGCGAGGCTCAACCTCCTGCTCGTACAAACGAAGCACAGCCCAATAGGCCAGCACCTCCTCCCAATCGGACTCAGCCGCCCGCAACGGAGAATCAACCACCGGCTCGCACGAATGAGGCGCCCGCGGAGAAACCCGCTCCTAACCGAACACCGCCGCCTGCGGCGGCAAAGCCTGCTCCTCATCCACCGGCGCCGGAGGCAAAGAAACCCGTCCCTCCGCCGAAGGAATCAAAGCCGTCGAAGGACCAAAAGGAGAAGGATAAAGACAAAGAACCCAAGAGCTAGATTTAATGTTTCACTTCGAACGAGGACACGGCTTCGAGAAATCGAGGCCGTGTTTCTTTGAAGGATTAATGTTGAGTTTCGGAAACGAACTGACCGGTAACGTGGATTTCAACTTCCATGGTATCGCTTGCGCGCAGCAAAAAACTGCTCGGGTTTTTCAGACCCCATTTAATATACGGAACGGAAATTTTCGCGTCGGCTAGAATCGCTCCGCCGGGCTCCCGCTGAACGTTAAGCGCCACGTCAAATTCGTGCTCCTGTCCGTGAATTCGGAAGACGCCTGATAGTTCCACCTGCGACGGGCCTTGGGGGTTCACTGCACCTTTGATTCGTTGCGGAATGAAAACAATCTCGGGATACCTCTGACTCTCCAAAATTTCCTGATGCATTTTCTTGTCGCGGCTTTTGTTGCCCGTATCAGCGCTCGTAGCGTCCGCTGTAATCTGCCCGCTCGCGTTCCCTGTCGCCGGATCAAAACTCAGGTGGCCGCTCTTGAGTTTGAATGTTCCTTCAACCATGTGGAGAGTGGTGTCGAGAGTAAACTTAATCGTAGATTGTGCGGGATCTAATTTGAATTCGCTCGACCCCGTCGCTTGCGCGCGAGCTGCGGAAGGCAACAAAAGAATACTAGTGAGAACCGCCACGATGCACAACGCAGGAAGACTTCCGGGGATACCCAGAAAGAGTGTTCGTCTAGAATTTGCACAAGAATTATCTGATGCGGAAGTAAGTTTTGATCTTTGCACGATCAAGCTCGCAGCACTTGCCAGCCGAGACCTAACATCTCCGTCGTATGTAGGGTCTCATTCATGGTTTGCGCCATATGCGCAGACATCATTCTCGAAAACAGCGCGGGCTTGCGCGCTAATAGACGAAGTACCTTTCTTCGTACCCAGGCGCTTTGATCCATAAGAAGCAGCAGCCGTGTCATTCGCCACGGAGCCACTGAGATTTTGCGATGTGCGTCTTCATAGTACGTCAGATCTTCGCGGGAAAAAGCTTCCGCCACGAGAACGGCCTGCTGAAACGCAAGAGTCAATCCGAGCCCGGAGATTCCGTCCACGGAAAACGATGCATCCCCGACCAGCGCGACGTTTCCACTAATTACCCCCCGAGCGTGTCCGAGTGAGGTCACATTCCCCAATTCCGCGGTTCGAGGACGCGCCCAATTCAAATGCTTAGCTATCCCCGGAAAATGAGCTAAGCCAGGTTCTATTCGCAACCCCGGATCGTGAGACAGGACCGCAACGCATACTTCGTCGTCGGCCGTGGGAGTGACGAACATCTGGCAGCCAGGACCCCAATGAACTTCAACTAGATCGGTCCAGCGAGACACGCCGTAGTGACGAGAGAATCCAAACCGGGAGATGCGCGGACGTTTAGAATTTAGGTTGGCCCATTTTCCAACGCATGAATTCTGTCCATCAGCGCCAACCAGCCATCTGCACGGTATATGCGCGCCATCGATAAACACGCTGCGCTTGTCGAATCCCCTAACTCGAACGCCCCAATGGAAGGTCACCCCGAGTTCGCTGGCCCGCTCGACCAATAACGAATGCAGCGTGCTGCGTCGCACTCCATATCCGGTGCCCTGGGAAATTCTCGCGCTGGCAGAAGATTCTTGGTCTGAAAAAGAAATGCCACGGAATGGGTGTCCGTGGCGTGAATCCAATTTAACGCCGAGACCGACTAAGTTCGCAACGGCGCCGGGGAGCAATCCTTCCCCACAGGCTTTTGCAATCGGAGGCTTTCTGCAGTCCAAAACTTCTACGCGAAGCCCCTTAAGGGTTGCTGCAATCGCGGTTGCGATTCCAGCAGGTCCTGCTCCAATAACCAGGACATCCGCATGAGTGGCCAGAACAGGCCGCCTTTCACCATTTCAACAGTACCAATTCTGAGCAGAATCCCGGGCCCATAGCCGCGAGAATGCTTAGGGACCCAGGTTCCGGGCGCCGGTTCATGTAAACATCTTCAAGGACCAGAAGCACCGACGTAGATGAAATGTTGCCAACTTTGCGCAAACATTCCCAGGAAGCGGCCAGGTCTTTTTCATTCAAGCCCAACGCAGTCGCTGTGGCCTCAAGAACTTTTGGGCCGCCGGTGTGCATTACCCAGGTCTTGATGTCGCTTCTCTTGTGGCCCTGTTCGGCCAGAAACGCGTCTACGTCTTTGCCGAGATGCTTTACAACGGTGTCGGGAACTTCCGGCGATAATACGATGCGGAATCCTTTTTCGGAGATGTCCCAACCCATCACCTTCTCGGTGTGTGGATAGAAAATTGATTTGGTGGCAAGGATTTCCGGTCCGTCCGACTTCCTGTTAGATCCAACTACGATCGTTGCCGCTGCTCCGTCTCCAAAAAGCATGGCCGAAATCAAGTGCGCCATGGAAAGATCGTCGCGCTGTAGAGTCAGCGAGCACAACTCGACGGAGAGCAATGCTGCCGCTTGGTCCGGATAGCCATGCACGTAATCCGAGGCGCGAGCGATGCCCGCGGCGCCGGCGACGCAACCCAATCCAAATATGGGAATGCGTTTGATGTTTGTCGAAAGGCCCATTCGATTCACTAGCCGCGCATCGATGGAGGGAGCCGCGATGCCGGTAACTGAGGTCACAAAAATGGCACTCAGCTCCTTCGGTTTCATGCCCGCCGCGTGAAGTGCTTTGCACAATGCCTCTTCGCCCAGTTCGAGCGCGTGGTCGATCCATGCGTTGTTGGCCTGCCCCCAGGTGGTCAGGTTCTCGTAAAAATCGAGCGTGTGAACGAGGTAACGCCCCTCCACTTTCATGCTCTCGTCAAGGCGATCGAGAATATCCGGATTGGCTAGCCGGTGCCGCCAATCGTTTTTCAAAGCGTCAGTCAAGACTTGCTGGTTGTAGTAATTTTCAGGAAAAGCACTCGCAACGCTGGCAATCCTCATCTAGTCTCCCCTCAATCGTTGGCGTGACTGCGCATAATACCGCGACTCAGAACAATCTCCCACGTCGATTTGGAACTTTTTAGCGCTTCTTATAAAGACTGCGAACACATGCCGGGCCTTTCCACCACAATCCAGAAAAAGACCAGCTATGAATAGGCTTGATTCAGGCTCCGATAGATGAATGCGGCGCAAGAAATCGATACTGCCACGAATACCGACCCCTGCCAGAATTCCAATATGCAAAATTTCCCCACGCCGAAAAGTGCAGCATAAACCATGGCACAGCCGATAATCCAGTCTACCAGATTTCGGCCCAAGTCTTTAGTGGGCGATTCATCTTTTACAAGAGCCGCAATCGGTTTCCAACCCGAGACATCCGGCCGGACTCGGCGGTAAAACTTCACGAGGGTATCATCAGGCTCGGCAGGCGTTAGAAGAGTTATCAACACCCATACCGTCGAAGTTATCAACGTGGTTGCCAAAGTCTGCTTGGCGAAAACAGCCGGTTCTGAACCGTGGAACGGCGCGATTACGCGAAACGTAACCGAAACGATCAGCGCCGTGGTCATCGCCGCAATCTCACTCCATGCGTTGATTCGCCACCAATACCAACGCAGCAGATAGACGCTCCCGGTTCCCGCTCCCACTTCCAGTAAAATCTGCCAGCCTGCGCGGATGGAAGCCAGCTCCCACGAAACGCATGCACCAGCAATCACCAGGAGCGCCGTCGTCCAACGCGAAACAGAAACATAATGCTTTTCGCTGGCATCGCGCCGCACAAACCGCCGGTAAAAGTCAGAAACCAAGTAAGAACTACCCCAGTTCAGATGGGTTGCGATCGTTGACATAAACGCGGCAAGAAATCCTGCGAGCAACAGTCCGCGAGCCGCGCGCGGTAAATGGTCGACCGCCAGCAAAATGTATCCTGACTCAGGCCGGGCAAGCTGTGGATATAACACCACCACGGCAAGCGCACCTAGTACCCATGGCCACGACCGCAAAGCGTAATTCGCAAAGTTAAACCATAAAACCGAAAGCAGCCCTTCGCGTTCGTTGCGCGCGCTCAGAATCCGTTGCGCAATATAACCTCCGCCTCCCGGCTCGGCCCCTGGATACCAAAAGGCCCACCACTGCACACCTAGATATACGCAAAAAGTGATCACAGGGATTGTCCATAATGCTTCGCTGGCGAAACCCCGCGAAAAATCCGGGAAAAACGAAGTAATGTTTGCTGCGCCAGGCCCTGCCGATTTTTGCATCGCTGCAAGCTTGGATAGCAATTCGCTCATCCCACCGGCCGCGCGCACTCCATACCAGGCCACCGCGATAACGACGCCCATCTTCAGCACAAATTGAAATAAATCCGTCCACAGAACTCCCCAGAGTCCGCCCAGCGAAACGTACAAGCCTGTAAACGGAATCAGAAAGAATACGCAAAGAGCGAGCGACCGGCGATCATCCAGTCTCATCACAACGCTAACAATGGTGGTCATAGCTTTTGTAACCCAGCCCAGAATCACGCAATTGATCAGCAGACCAAGGTACAGCGCGCGAAATCCACGCAAGAAAGCGGCAGGCTTCCCCGCGTAGCGCAGTTCAGCAAACTCAACGTCCGTTAGAAGTCCCGCGCGAACCCACAGCCGCGCGAAAAGAAAAACCGTCATCATGCCGGCCGGAAGCATGCTCCACCAAATCCAATTCCCGGCGATTCCAAATCTATAGACCAGTCCGGTAACAACCAACGGAGTATCGGCGGCAAAGGTGGTCGCGACCATGGAGGTGCCAATCAGCCACCACGCCGCGCGGCGTCCGGAGACAAAATAGTCAGCCGTGCTGCCGCTCGAGCGTTTGCGAAAATACAATCCTTGCAAAAGTGTGAATAAGAGATAGGCCGCGACCACGGCCCAGTCGGCGAGAGTTAGTCTCATGTAGGAACGGAACCGGCCTAGTCTTATAGAGGATGACTCAGAGAGTCAAAGAAAATTCTCCGTGCAAACACTCAAAGCCGCATCCTACTTGGTACCGAGAGCAAATTGAAAATACCGCGGTAAAAGAAGAACCCCAGGCCTGGGGGCACAGGCCTGGGGCGGGGGGTTGAGGAGGGGCCGGGGAAGCTAGTTGAGTAACCTTGGGTTTAGTAATTCCAGCGTCGCATAACTAAGCTCGCTCGAAAAATTATCTGGAGTGCCACGACCAAGATTGTGTCGCACAAGGTCTCCAACCGGGCGCGCATATTTGTATCCTCCCAAGAACCGGAGGGCGCCGTTACATCTGCGTCGCTTTCAGGCGTGAAACCGTTGTTAGCCAGTGCGCTCACGCTTCCCCCTTAATTAACTACGTAAACCGGATTGTCGTGCTCCACTGCTACAACCATGGATTTGAAGATGTCCACGTCCCAACTATCTGCAATTCTTAATCTCACAATTTCGTTTGTTTCCGACATCAATCTCCCGCGCAGCGGGACTCGCATGTTGCCTGCTACTACGCGAAGAACCACCGGCTGGCCCATCCAGGCTGCGTATTCACCTTGCATGATTGGCCCCCTTCCGTTCTTCCCGCGTGCAACTGCATCTTCGTACAGGGCTTCGGAGTGGCCAATGGTACAGGGGGCTATAGCTGGTAGGAGAAAAGTACTAGAGCATTGCAGCTCGCTTCGGAAGTTTTGATGTTATTGTGTTTCGAGGACTTACTGCCCCATTGGCCGCAGAAGAGTTCCGAGAAAGAAGCTAAATGATCGAATTTCTGAAGCAAATTCTAGCCCGCCTTTACGACATCCGCGGACTGCTCGACTGGGGCGGCACATTGATGGTTTGCGGCATCGTCTTTGTTGAAACCGGGATGTTCGTAGGTTTTTTTCTGCCGGGCGATTCCCTCCTAGTCACCGCCGGGGTTTTTGCGGGCGCGGGAAAGCTGCACCTGGCGTGGCTGCTTTCGTTAGTCACCCTCTGCGCCATAGCTGGCGATCAATTGGGCTACTTCATTGGCTGGAAGGCAGGCCCAAGCCTATTCCGCCGCGAGGATTCGAGATTCTTCAAGAAGCGCCATCTTACGCGCGCTCACGAATTTTATGAGCGCTATGGTGGCAAGACGATTATCCTGGCGCGGTTCGTACCCATCATTCGGACATTTTGTCCCCCGGTGGCTGGCGCCGCAGGTATGAAGTATTCGCGCTATCTTGTGTACGACATCGTCGGAGGGATTTGCTGGGTCTGGGGAATGATCCTGCTGGGGTTCACGATTGGCAAATCCGATCCGCACATCGATAAGCACATCCACTACGTAATTGCCGCGGTCATCGTCGTTTCGCTTCTTCCTGCCGCTTATCACGCATGGAAATCGCGCAGACAGAAAGCCAGCACTCACCTCAATCCAGCGGAACCAGCGGAGGATTAGGACTCGGAGAATCTAGCCAGATAGCTACTTGAGGAAAAGGCCTTCACGCACCTGATCGCGCCCCACAAAGGTCTTTGACGAGCGGAACTTCCCGAAAATATCCAGAATTTCGCGGTTCTGAAAGATACGAGCGTGAACTGACAGCGTGGACGCCGGCAAAAGTTCAATCGACTGCGGATCCGATATCCGATATCGAGAAAACCTTTCGGGAGTGCGGCTGTGAAAAAGTGAGAGCACTGCGCCGCCCGGTTGCAGTATCGAGTACAACCGGTCCATCATTTTGGGCAATAGCTGCGCATCCAGGTAATCAAAAATATCCCAGGCTAGAACTCCGTGAAAATGTTCCGCGGGGTACTGCAGCGCTGTCTCCAGAAACTTATCCGCGAATATCGTTGGCGAAACCTCGGCCGCGCCATTTCCCACCGGGGCCATTCGGAAATTTTCCTCTTCGGCGGCCAGAAACTCTTTCCAGGCGCGCAATAAATCTTCGGTAGAAACGCGGAATCCCTTCTCGATGAAGAAAGTCAGAGTCGCCTGCGAAACTTGACCAAGATCTAAGATTCGTCCTTGTTTCGAATCGCTGAGCAGCCACAAAAATTCCTTCAGACCATTGGAGATGCGAACGTTCGCGGAAGTTGTGGCCACCGCCGAGGGCCCGGGTTTAGCGCGCGCGTCAGACACCGGCATCGCAGTCAGACGAGGTTTGGCTTGCCAGCTCATTGTGATTTACTCGTCCTTGCCGATTGCGGACATGGCTTTCGCTTTCTCCACTTCCGCGCTTGTCTGGACGGTAGAAGTGGACGGGGAGTTCGCGGCACGTACCATCTCCACTTTGCCACGCAACCGCGCTCCATCTTCAATCGCAATTCGAGGCGTCAGAATGCTACCTTGCACTCGGCTAGCTGCGCCAAGACGCAAGCGCTCGCTGGCTTTAAGGTTCCCAAGCACGGTTCCTTCGATAACAATTTCCCGCGCTTCGATGTCCGCCTGAACGCGACCATTGGGACCCACCGTCACTCGAGCATTTGGTAGCCGCACCTTTCCCTGCGTTTCACCATCAACGTACAGGTCGGTAGTCCCGGAAATCTCGCCGCTGATTTTCAGTCCGGCCGCAATCGTGGTCACGCTCGCCGAAGAAGGTGTGATCGGATTTACCGGATCGGAATTCTTTGTGGTCGGCGGAGCTGTCAGAGTAATGGGCGCTTGCTGAGTGTTGGCCGCTAGTGCTGGTATTACCGGAACTGAGGTCTCGCTGGGCTGCGAAGACGGCTTAGCCTCGGCGGATTTATTCCACATTAGATTTCTCCCCCAGAATGCTTAGGTCTCTACGCCGGGCGGCCAGGGTCCCCAAGCGATGTCCAAACTATATTACAGAGGCGCCCCTGAGTAAATCGCGGCGTTGGGGTAAGTGACGATTTGGTACGGGCTGGTCGCCTGTCCAGTCAGAACCTGACGTAACGGCTAGCTGACCCACTGAGCGATCCCGCTAGCTCAAGAGGTCTGCACGTCGCTGTGACGCAATTCCCATAAAGAGACGATGTATCCTGCTGTTTCATACAGAAATCTCTTTAGGCCCGTGCGATTTTCCCACCAGTTGCTCGGATCGTATTCAGAATCAGGCGCGGAGATCACGCGCAGTTCGGTGCCTTTGGGCAGCGTACGAGCGAAAATATAATCCGCCCGGCGCGTGTGGTAGTTCGAGGTCACCAGCAGAACTCTTTTCCAGCCGTGCAATGCGATTTCCTGTGCATCGGCGACCGCTTCTTCGCGCGTATTCGCTGCGCGATGCGCGAAGGGCACAATCGCATTCGCCGGCACGCCCTGCGCTTTCAAATCGTGCTCCATTAGCTCGGCGATGCCGGCATAGGGGCGAAGCAAACGCCCACTGGCTAAAATGTGCGACGCCATGCCCGATTTGAAAAGTTGCGCCGCTCTCGTCGCGCGGGCCGCCTCGTAATTATCGTCGCTGAGAATCACGATCACGTCGGAAACCTGCGGAGTTTCATCCACCACCCAGAAATCTCCGACAAAACGCAAAATCGGGTACCGTGCCAGATAAATAATGAACACAAATACGACCAAGAAAATCAGAAACAGAAGTTTTGAGAAAATTCCACCGCGCTGGTTGGCCTTCTTTCTCAGAAATATTTGCTCCGATTTCATCATTTGCCCGGGTCGATCTTGCGCAGGCTTTCTGCCGCGTCTTCAGGCAGCGTCCCGTTAAAATAAATTTCCTTTATGCTGTATGACTTGCTTCTCTGCTGTACGATGGGAAGAATTTCAATATGCCAATGGTAATCACCTGCGATGGTGCGCCAATATTCGCTTAATTCGCCTTTGGTTTGCAGCGTGTTGGGAGCGGTGTGCATCACCATGTGATAGTTTTCCGAAAATTTCAGCAGCCTTCGCAGCGTTCTTCCCAGCAAGTTGGCCAGGTTGCGACGGTTTTCGCCCGGCTGAGGAATTTCGAATTGGTGATTGTGCGTTTTCGGCATTAGCCACACTTCGTAGGGCACACGTGATGCGTAAGGGCAAAATGCATAGTAATCACCCGCGTTATCCACCACGCGCTTAGCCTGCCGAATTTCCTGCCGCAGAATGTCGCAAAAAACGCAACGCTCGCGGTCGCGGTACCATTCTCGTGCGGCGCGCAATTCGTACAGAATTCTGCGCGGGACAAACGTTGTGGCGGTGATCTGCGAATGCGCGTGCGGCCACTCTTCTCCCGCTTGCGCACCTTGGTTCTTGAACACGGTCACGTACTTGAATCTAGCATCTCGCTTCAAGTCCGCAATGCGCAGCGCATACGCTTCCAGCACGCGCTCAATTTCTTCGTCGTTCATCTGAGACAGTTGCCCAGTATGCTGCGGAGTTTCCACGATAATTTCGTGGGCGCCGGTGGCAGCCATGCGATCGTAGATTCCTTCGGCTTCGCGCCCCGGCTCGCCCTCAATTCGATAGAGCGGACGAAAATGCGGATACACGCGCACCTGCCACGGCCCATGCGCGGGCAAATCCAGAATTGTGCCCGTCTGGGTACGGTTCTCGTGACAGAGCGGGCAGGGATCCAGGCGAACTTTTTCGCGTTCCGGATGGCCCGCTACAACCCAGCTTCGAGTGATGGGATCTTTACGTAGTTCCATTTTTCTACGTGACACAACCAGGCAAAAATTCGACGCGTCATCTTATTACAATGTCGGATGCTGACGCGGAAAACAAACAGCGCTGTCACTCACTTGTAAATCACTTCCCGGGATTGCCTACCTTTGTACGGATGCGGCGAAATGTCACTCCACCGCGGATCGGCAAAGGATGTCGCTCCTGATGTAAAAGAACGGCGAGCAGAAACTACTCTTTGGAGAGTTTCTCAATCTTCTTCTTGACTTTTGAGGCCTCTGGCGCGTCCGGAAAAACTTGTAAGTATTCCTTGTAGTAATGCAGCGCCTCTGATTTATCGCCTTTTTTCTCGTAAATCTCGGCGATGAGAAGTCGGGGCTTGGCAAAATTCGGCCGCAAGCGAATGGCGTCTTGAAATCGCCCGATCGCCGCGTCCATATCACCTTTGTGCATATAAAAAGTGCCCACATCAATATCCTGAGCGGCGTGGAAAGGGTCCCATGCAGGGTTATCTTCGGGCGGCAACACACCGGGCTTTGCGGCATTGGAAGGCGTCGGCTTTGCACCCGGGGTTGGGGTGCTCGCGGGTTTTTCCGGCGTCGGCTCTGGCTGCGGCGCAGTCGGATCCCCGGTCTGCTCTGGCTTCGCTGACGAAGATTCACCTGGCCCCAGCGGCGGCGCTGCTGGCGGATGCGACGAACTTGACTGATCAGCCGGCGGCTGTGGCTTTTGCTGTTGCGCGTCCTGCCCCGGCTCGAAAGACCAGGCCGGAGTTCCGCACACAGCTATCAGCAGCGCCAGTCTCAGCATCCAATGAAGCATCGGCCTGCTTGAATTTGTTGCGTTTGTTATCATTAAAGTTGTCCAGCGGCCGGCGACTCAAACCGCTATCCGCTCAGACCCAGTAATATTGTAACGCATCGATGGAACTCCGCGAAAAAGTTGCCAATTTGCCCATGCAGCCCGGGAGTCTATCTCTTCCGGGACGCCGCCGGAAAAGTGCTCTATGTCGGAAAAGCCCAATCCCTTCGCAACCGCGTGCGTTCGTACTTTCCCGACAAGAGCATACAAGACGCCAAGACCGACTCCCTGATGCGCGAAGTTGCTGACCTCGATTACATCGTGGTCGACAACGTAAAAGAAGCGCTTGCGCTGGAAAATAATCTGATCAAGCAGCACCAGCCAAAGTTCAACATCCTTCTTCGCGACGACAAAACCTATCCTTACATTCAGTACACCGCCTTCGAAAAATATCCTCGCGTGTATGTCACCCGTCGCTTAAGAAAAGACGGCTCGATTTATTTTGGCCCGTACTTCCCTGCCGGTTTGGCTTATCGCTTGGTCCACTTGATTCACAAAAATTTCCTGGTTCCTTCCTGCACCGTGGACCTCTCGCGGAATCATCCGCGCCCCTGCTTGCAGTATTACATTCATCGCTGCCTAGGTCCGTGTGTGAAAGAACTTGTCACCGACGAGCGATATGCCGAAGCGGCTCGCGACGTTCGCTTATTTCTGGAAGGCCGTCGCAGCGATCTCGCAAGCAGCGTCGAAGAACGCATGCGGATCGCATCCGAAGAAGAGCGCTATGAAGAGGCCGCCGGCTATCGCGACCTACTGCGCACTCTCACCGAAATGGAAGAGCGCCAGAAAATTGCAGCGGCTTCCGGGGACGACACCGACGTTCTGGCTTGGTACGCCGAGCCTCCTCAAGTTGCCGTAAATCTTTTCCACTTGCGAGGGGGACGCGCGGTTGACCGCCGTGATTTCTACTGGGAAGATCTGGAAGAGTTCGATCCCGCGGAATTTCTGCCGTCCTTACTGAAACAGCTCTACCTCGACGCGGCCTATCTACCCCGTTACATCAATACACCCATGGCCTTTGAAGATTGCAAGTTGCTCGAGGAAGTTCTCACCGAGCGCGCCGGCCATCGCGTAGAAATTATTGCTCCGCAGCGAGGTCCGAAACACGCCTTTCTTGAACTGGTGGAGAGAAACGCCAAACAATCCTTCATCCAGCGTTTCCGCGTCCTGAAGCCAAGCTCCAAAGCGATTATCGAGGCCCTGCAGTCCGCGCTCAATCTACCGACTGCGCCGCAACGAATCGAGTGTTTCGACATTTCGCACATTCAAGGTTCCGACACGGTGGCATCCATGGTCGTTTGGGAATCGGGACGCATGAAAAAGTCCGATTACCGGAAATTCATCATTCGCGGCGAAGCCATGCGGGACTGTGATGAAAAATCCGAAGGTCGCCTTCGCGACGATTTCGCCAGCATGCAGGAAGCGGTCGAACGTCGCTACCACCGCCTTCAAAATGAAGGCAAGCCGCTGCCCAGTTTGATTTTGGTTGACGGCGGAATCGGCCAGTTACACGCCGCGGCTAAAGCGCTGGAAAAACTTGCCATCATCAATCAGCCGCTAGCCAGCATCGCGAAAAAAGAAGAAATTCTCTATGTTTTGGGACGAGAAGATGAACCCATCGTCCTCGAACGGCACTCGCCCGTTCTGCACTTGATCCAGCAAATCCGCGACGAAACCCATCGCTTCGCTGTCACCTTTCACCGACAACGCCGTTCCAGTCGGCGGCTGCGCACTTCGCTCACCGAAATTCCCGGCATCGGCGAAAAGACGGCGCGGAAACTCCTTCGCCGCTTTGGCAGCGTCGCACGGCTGAAGCAGCTCACCGTAGGCGAACTTGCTTCTGAACTGCCACGCTCGCGCGCTGAACATATTTACGCCGCGCTCCGCGCAGCCGATTCCCCGGTGGCAGAACGGCCAGCCCCAGAATCGCAAATGTAATTTTGCGCAGCTCCGCAGTTGAGTGCATCAATCTCCGTGGAATTTTCGTTAACTTTGATTCGGAATAAGCGCATTACTTCAGAGTGATCTTCGCGCTCAGCGGCAAATCCCGCGAAGATCCGCCTACCATGAACGTGTAAGTCCCCGGCACTAGCTTCCAACCTTCGATCGACTCATCGTAAATCGAGAGATATTTGTTATCCATCGTGATAGTCGTTTCCTTGTTTTCGCCCGCATTCAACGGGACTTTAGCCCAACCCACCAATCGCTTGGGAGGCTCTCCGGCCTCCTCCGGTAACGCGGCGTAAACCTCGGTGATTTCAGATCCAGCCCGCCGCCCTGTGTTCTTCACGGAAAAAGACACCTTCACGCCTTGGCTAACCGAATGAACTTTTAAATCAGAATAACTATAGGTCGTGTAGGACAGTCCGTACCCAAACGGAAACAGCACGGTTTTATTTTCCGCGTCATACCACTTGTAGCCCACTTTGAATCCTTCATCGTACCGAATGCTGAACGCAGGCTTAGCCTCTGGATCTGCTACATCAAGCGGCTGTGCGCCGGGAGCGGGAGTCGTCAGCTTGGGATGAGGCAAATCCGCTTCGCTGCGCGGAAATGTGAGCGGCAGCTTCGCGCTCGGATTCACATCGCCAAATAAAACGCGCGCAACCGCTTCGGCGCCTTTGCTGCCCGCGTACCACGCTTCCACAACGCCGCTCACATTTTTGATCCATGGCATCGTCACCGCGGATCCTGTTTCGAGCACGACGATCGTATGCGGATTCGCCGCCGCTACTTGCTCGATCAGCGCATCCTGGCCGTCCGGCAGCGACAAATTTGGCAAATCCATGTCTTCGCTCATCCACTGATCGGCAAACACGATCGCGATGTCCGAATTTTTCGCCAGCGCCGCCGCAGCCGCCGGATTCGCCCCTGAATCAAATTGCACATTCACCCCGGAGGCTCTTTCTTTAATGACCTTCAAAGGTGAAGTAGGGAACCAAACTTGCGCTTGCCATTCCGCCGCAGGCTTTCCGGGTGCATCCACTTGCGCCGATCCGGCCCCCGAGATCATGCCGCTGTCCGCATGGTCTCCGATAATTGCAATCGAGCGCACCGAAGCTAGATCCAGCGGTAGCACTCCATCATTCTTCAGCAGAACCATGCTCTGTTCAGCAATCCGCCGCGACGTTTCGAGCCCGCTTTCCACGTCCACCGCGCTCTTTGGCCTCGGAGAATCCACAATCCCGCTCGCAAATTCTGACCGCAGTATGCGACGCACATGTTCGTCCAGCTCCGACATTGGAATTACGCCGGACCAAACCATTTTCTTCAATTTGTCGCCGTAGAAATCATCCATGGGCTCTTCATGATCTAGGCCGGCAGCCGACGCCTTCGCAGTGCTGTGCGTTCCACCCCAGTCTGAAACGACAAATCCTTTAAAACCCCAATCCTTCTTCAACACGTCCGTCAGCAAGTATTTATTATCACAAGCGAAATCGCCGTTGACCGCGTTGTACGCGCACATCACCGCGCCCGGTTTCCCTAAGTCGATTCCGATATGGAACGCGAGAAGGTCACTCTCCTGCATGGCTCGCTTGCCAATGATTACGTTCAGCTCATCCCGGCCGCTTTCCTGATCGTTCAACGCGAAATGTTTAATGTCGCCAATCACATGCTGCGCCTGCTCGCATTTGATTCTGTTACCGACGATGATTCCGGCCAGCATGGGATCCTCGCCCTGGTATTCAAACGTCCGGCCATTGCGCGGCTCGCGTGCCAAATTCACTCCACCGCCCAGGGACATGTTGTAGCCCTGCGCCCCTAGCTCGCGACCGATCAACGCGCCATATTCGCACGCGGCTCGCGCGTCCCAGGTCGCTGCTAAAGCGATGTTCGCCGGCAGCGCAGTGGAATATCGCCCGTTCTGGGCGCTGCCGCGCACGCCATACGCAGCATCGCTCATTTGAATCATCGGAATTCCCAGCCGAGGTATTCCAAACACAAAGCCGGCTCCGCCGTTACCGGAACTCAACTTGGGCATCGGCCGTCCCCAACCCTCCATTCCATTGCCATGCGTCAGCTCAATTTTCTCGTCGAGCGTCATCTCCTTCAGAACTATATCCGCGCGCTCTTCCGGTAACAGTTTCGAATTCATCCAAGGACGCGCCTCGACTCGATTAGCCGCCGCATTCGACGAGGAATCTTGTGCAAAAACTGGACTGCACAAAAGAAGAAATGCAATCGCCGAATAAATAGCGGTCTGCGCAACAGAAAATCGAGTTTTCGTTTTCAGCATAGGGGCCTGCTAATCTAATCCAACAACCGAATTTGGACTACTAAATCCGTATAGATCTCTCCACAAGAATGCAAGGAAGACGCAGCCGTAACGGCCGCGCCTACAAACATTTCCCGTCCTTTCTAATGGTTTCGCGCCATTGCTTGTATCTAGGGGCTATGCTAAGGTCAAATTTAGCGAAATTAACCTGGGAGGTGCTTTGTGGGTGACAATGGCGGCTCGAAAGTGAGCTATTTTCTGGCGGGTTTGGGAATTGGCGCGCTTGTAGGTATCCTCTTTGCCCCGAAGTCCGGCGAAGAAACAAGAGAATATCTAACCTCGAAGGCAGACGAAGGCCGCGACTACGCCCAGCGCAAGGCGCGGGAACTTCGCGAACGCGCCGAAGATTTGATCGAGCGCAGCAAGGAGATCATGGACCGACAGAAAGAAGGCGTTGCAGCGGCGGTAGAAGCGGGTAAAGACGCTTACCGGCGCGAAGCGAAAGCGTAGTTAGCAGCTGCGAGGAATTCCATGAACGTCTGGATTGAAGCATTTATTGTGATCGCGGCGGTCGCCATCGTTGTGCAAATGGCAATCCTTTTGGGCATGTTTATCCAGATGAAGACCGCGATCGAGAAGTTCACCACTATCGCCACCGAAGTGAAAGTGCGCGTCGACCCCATCCTGCTTCGCGTGGATCGCATCCTGGAAGACTCTGAAGACAAGTTTGCCAGTATCACTGGCGATACCGCCGAAATTACTCGTTTGGCGCGCGGGCAAGCGCAGAAAATTGACCGTGTCTTGAGCGATAGTTTGGAACGCTTGCGCGTTCAGGTAATCCGTGCCGATCAAATCCTTACGGGCGCGCTGGAAGTGATTGAAGATACCGGCACAAAGGTTCGCAAAACTTTGTGGGCTCCGGTGCAACAGGTCTCCGCAGTATTGAAGGGCGTAAAAGTCGGAATCGATGTGCTTCGCGGCGCGCAGGGCCGTCGCGGAGAATCCGACGGCGCTCCTCAAGACGAAGAACTTTTTATCTGATCCACTAAGATCTCAACGAATCCAGCCGCCACCTAGCACACGTTCGCCCGAATAGAATACGGCAGCCTGCCCCGGCGTGACGGCCCTCTGCGGCTCATCAAAAACAATTCGCGCTTCGGTCGGTCCCACCGCGGTGATTTCTGCGTCCGCAGGTTCGTGCCGATTTCGAATGCGCACCTTCGCGTGCAGCGAGCCCTCTGCAACCACGTAAGGAATCCAATTCACCTCGCGAACTTGGCAGGTTGTGCTTCGCAGTTCGCGATCTTCGCCCACGACCAACCTATCGTTTGCGCGATCTAGCGCGACCACGTATATCGGGCGCCCTTCTGAAATGCCCAATCCCTTGCGCTGCCCCACCGTGTAACGGTGCAATCCGTTGTGCTGGCCGAGCACTTCGCCAGTTGTAGTCACGATGTCGCCCACCTCTTCCGGCAGCGTTCGTCCCTGCTCGTGAAGGTAGCCTTCGATGAATCGAACATAATTCCCCGTGGGCACAAAACAGATTTCCTGGCTTTCCGGCTTTTCCGCCACCGGAACTTGCAACCGCCGCGCAATTTCGCGGACTTCGCCCTTGGAAAGTTCTCCGAGCGGAAAATCGGTGCGCGCGAGCTGTTCTTGGGTTAGCCCAAAAAGAAAGTAGCTTTGGTCCTTTGATTCATCCACGGCGCGCAACAGTTCGTATCGCCCGGACTCGGGATTGCGGCGAACGCGCGCGTAATGCCCGGTGGCAATGCGCTCTGCGCCAATTTGACGGGCGGTTAGCAACAGTTGATCGAACTTCACATGGTTATTGCAGAGTGTGCAAGGAATCGGAGTGCGCCCTTCCAGGTAGTCGTCCACGAAAGGACGAATGACGTTCTTTTCGAATTCGCGCTCGAAGTTGACCACGTAAAACGGGATGTGCAGATGTTCCGCGACCCGGCGCGCATCATACACATCGTCGATCGAACAGCAGCGATGTTGCGCAGGCTCGGCGGTCTGAAGCTGCGGTAAGCGCCGCTGATTCCAAAGCTGCATCGTCAATCCGAGGATTTGCTGCCCGCCCGCGCTCATCATCGCCGCCACGGTGGAACTGTCAACTCCGCCGCTCATGGCCACCGCAACAGGCGCAGTGCCGCTGGTGGCTGCACGGTGACCGCTCTGTTCCGCAGTCGCAGGAGCTTCCGCGACGATTGACGGTGTTGAACGGCGAACGCTATCCGCGGATTCACAAAAAGGTTCGAGTTGTACGAGTGGATTTTGCATTGCAAATTTACCGGGCCTGCACCGTACTCAACGCGCGAGGCGACAATGCGCGCAGTCGTTCCACCGTCGGTGGAATGATAGCAATGGCGCGATCGATCTCATCAGAGGTCGTCCCGCGGCCCAAACTGAAGCGCAAACTCGAGCGTGCTTCATCGGCAGACAGCCCAATCGCGAGCAGCACGTGCGAGGGCTCCACAGCTCCCGAAGAGCACGCCGCGCCCGTCGAGCACGAAATGCCTTGAAGGTCAAGCGCGATGACCAGCGCTTCCCCGCCCGCTCCGGTAAAAGCCAGATTCGTAGTATTGGCCACACGCCGCGAACGGTTTCCGTTCACACGCACCGCCGGCAATACTCGCGTTAACGTTTCTTCCAAGCGGTCGCGAAGCACTTCCATACCTGCCCTATCCTCCTCGCGATTCATTTCCGCCAGCTCGGCTGCCTTCCCAAAGCCAACAATCCCGGGAACGTTTTCAGTCCCAGGACGGCGGTCGCGCTCGTGATGTCCGCCATGAAATTGAGGCTCAATCGAAGTTCCTGTGCGAACGTACAACGCGCCAACTCCCTTCGGTCCATAAATTTTGTGCGCGGAGATGGAAAGCAGATTCACGCCAAGACTGTCAACAGTAAGCGGCAACTTTCCCGCCGATTGTACTGCGTCGCAGTGAAAGTAAACGTCCGCCTCCGCGGCGATTCGGCCAATTTTCTCGATGGGTTGGATGGTCCCGAGCTCATTGTTCGCATGCATCACACTAATCAAAATTGTTTCGGGCCTCAGTGCCCGGCGAATGTCCTGCGGATCGACAACTCCATCGGAACCCACCGAAACGTAGGTGACTTCGATTCCCCGCTGTTCAAGCGCTTGAGCAGCATTCAACACAGCATGATGCTCGATCGCTGTAGTAATAATGTGCTTGCGAGACTGATTCGAGGCCGCCACCGAGCCAAAAAGGGCGAGGTTGTCGGCTTCCGTACCTCCGCTTGTGAATACAATCTCCGCCGGCTTCGCACCAATAAGCGCCGCAACCGAATCGCGAGCTGCGTCCACCGCGGAGCGTCCGCGCTGTCCACAAGAATGAATCGAGCTCGCATTTCCAAAATTCTCGGCAAAATACGGCAGCATCGCTTCAAGGACCTCGCGGTTTACGGGTGTCGTCGCGTTGTAATCAAGATAGATGTGCATGGCTGTAACGTGAAGCCTTCAGAATAGCGACCTCGCGCCCATGTAGCAAGCAAGACCTGATCTTGCAGCGCGCAGAAATAGGCGACTAGGCGGTGAAAACGAAGTGTGCTTTATTGGCTTACCGGAGTTTCGTCCACAATCTTGTAGCCGGACGGGACCTGGAACATTACCGGGTCGGGTTCCGCACGGCTAACGTGAGTGACGGTCACCGTTTGCTCGCCCGTACGTGGGTCGTTGTGTTTCACCAGCATGTTCAGATGGAGATCTTCGGAATACCAGTATTCGTCGGTCACGACGATGGCTTGTCCCGTGCCGCTAAACTGCGCAGGAATAGCTTTGCTTTTCCGGGTTCCGTGAACTTGCACATTTTCCATTGTGTCGCTGCCCAGGTCTTCCCCTTGAGCCGAAGAGTTCGTGACCTGTCTCGTCGGGTCTACTTCCGGCTTGGGCAAAACGTTTTCTCGCGCGATGTGTGTGAAAGGATCCATGAAAGTGCTCAACCGGTTCTGCGGATCGTACAAATGCATTGAAAGAATCTGTGGAGTTCCGTTGAAAGACGAGGGCACCAGGGAACGGCGTTCGTTGTAAATGCGGCCCGCAGAGTCACGCGCGATATTGTTAAAGGTTTTCTTCTGCTCGGTGGAACCGTCAGGCAGCACTTGAGAGCTTTCCACTTCAGCGGTCGCAGTGAACGGAACATTCGGCACAGGAGTGACGAAGACCCCGGCAATATGCTGTTCAACTCCACGGTAGGGCGGCGGGGTTGATGCCGTTTCCTGGCAAAACGCTCCCGGTGAGGAAAGAATAGCGAAGGCCAGCACGGCGGAAAACTTCTTAACGCAGTTCCTCAGCATAACTACCTCAGCGTGGTCAATATTAACTCAATCCTTAACAAAACTGAAGCGCTCGGCCCTTGGGACCAGCCATTTCGCAAAGTCAGGTGCAATGAAAGGTTAGTGGACTGATTTGAATGTGTGTTGGCTCTCTGCCAGATAGACGGGAGGATTTGCGGGAGTAAAAGGGATGTCTGGAAGAGGCAAAACAGCTTCAGGAAGCATCCGAAGAAGGGAATCCCAGCACCTCGCCCGGGGTGCGTAGGGTTTGGATTGTGGAGCAGCTCAGCTGGAATCCGGTCGCAAAACAAGGAACCAGTAGGCCAACCTTTGCGCCAGATCGCAAAAACCGAGCGAAGAATATCGGAAGTGGCTGCGCACCTGGCGGTGAAAGAACACCTGAGTCAGGGTGTAGGCCAGGACTCGAATCATCGTGAGCACGATCAACGCCTGACCACGACCCTGGTGCACCGAAGGCCGTTTGAGATGTCCCTCCGTGGTCATGGTTTGGAACACCTCGCTATCGATCATCCAACGACTGCGACCTAATTGGTGGATGAACAGTGGCGGAACAGAACCCAGCTCCAGATTACTGGCGTAAAAATTCGTGCTCGTCTCCAGGACCGTTTCTTTCTCCGTGCGCTTCCTTTTCTGCTCATCCCTTTGAATGCGGAGACGCTTCTCGGGCTGCGTACGTACCGTTTGGACCACCCGAACCGTGCGGTGGGCCGCCGGCCAGTAGACCTCCGGGGCATGCCAAAGCTGCAACTCCGGACGATGGTCCATTCGCTCGACGCATATTTCGGCGCTCACGCGCTGCGCTTCAGCCAGCAATTCCGGCTGATTTTCTTTCAGATTGATAACCCAGTCCCAGCCCAGAGCTTCGACCTGTTTCACAAACGGCGCTTGCAAATAGAGGGCATCCGCCACTAACAGATCCAGGAATCGGCTCCCCAACTCTTCCATCAGATCGCGGAGTAAGGCCAAGCTACAGGCCACTTCGCTCTCCCCATTCTTCTGAAAACGAATCCCCAGAGGAATCGGAAAGGCCGCGCTGACTACCGTCACGGCACAGAGGCGGTGGTAATACTGGATGTCTTCGCGCAGTTCTCCAGCGACGACATGTTTGACCTTGCGCTCCATACAGTGATCACAGAAGCGCGCGAAGGAACTGCAAATCTCTATGCCGTCCACGGCGGCCACCACCAAACCTCTGGACCAGTCCGAGCGCAAGACTCCATTGCGCTTCAATTGACGGGCCAGATCACAGCCCAGAGCGAACACGGTACGGGAATCGTACCGTTCCAGGGTGTATCCCATGGCATCTTCACTCAGAGCGCCAATCCGTTTCGACAGCGCACCCCCCGGCTGGCATTCCGTCTCGATGCGGTGCACAGCAGGAAACTGGCAAGCGGCTCCCAGAAAGACGGCGTCAAAGATCTTCTTCCCGGAGTGCTGCGGAGCTTGGCGTCCGTCCGGCAAAGTCTCCACTCTTGCCGAGAAATCAAACACCTTGTCCAGATAGGCTTCGAACCGGTGCCGACGCGAAGCTATGACTTTTCCTTTTCTTTTAAGAAACGACGCAGATTGATGCGGCAAATCGCGGCGGCCGCCGCTTCAAAACGATGCCGCAATTGGATCTTCTGGCGTACCTCGCCGACCAAAGCCGCCGGGATGTGGAAAGTCTTGGGCTGGCCGTCGAGGAGAACCGAAATCTGGTATTGGGTATGCAGGTTCTTGCCGTCCGCACAGTGGCAGTTCGCTCGTCCGCAGGCACGCTTGTGTTCCACAAATGAGCCGGGCAGCATTTCGCGGAGCAACCCGAGACGGCGCAGGAGTCGGCCGCGCAACTGAAGATCTGGATCGCCGGACATAACCCCCATTCTAAGACGGAAGCTCGCCAAGGCGGAGCCTCGTCTATCTGCAACTTATAATAGTTTCAGAACAGGCTTCTAGTCAAGGGGTATTTAGATTTGCAAGAATGATCGGTAAAAGAGTTCACTCAGAAAGGTGTGCATCCAAACGTCTTCCGGCTACTTCCGTGCCTGCTTTGCGAAATCACTGCCCTTGGGACCCTTGGGAGACTCCCGGCGTCTTAGACAAACCTAGCAGAGAAATACAGCGTCTACCCGATGCATGGCTCGGCTTCACCACGATAACCTTCCACTTAGCGCTGTCCGGCGCTGGGGCGGTCCGAGAAGAAGGAAAAATGCCCACCCGAATCTTAATAGCGGATGATCACGAAGTGGCCCGCGCCTCATTAAAATTAATGATCGCCACGCGACGCGACTGGGAGTTGGTCGCTCAAGCCGCGGACGGCGCCGAGGCGGTGGAAAAGGCCAAAGCGGAATGCCCGGACGTGGCAGTGTTGGACATACAGATGCCGGAGCTGGACGGCATCCAAGCCGCGCAGCAAATTTTAGCCGCGTGTCCCCGCGCAGCTGTATTAGCAATCAGCCTCCATGAACCTCAGCCATTGCTCGACAAACTCAAAGAGATAGGCGTGCGCGGCTTTGTTCCCAAGCGGCGAATTGGCAGCGAGCTTGTTCCCGCGGTTGAAACCATACTCAAAGGCGGCCTGTGGTTTAAGGCTACTCCGGAAAAAAGTGTGTTACAGCGCGGAGCGACTCAAAGCTAACCGAATCTCTTGCCGTTCTAACAAGACCTCTCCCCAACCCTAGCTGACTTATACTTCTGTAGTGAAGAAACTGAACCAACCAGGAATGGCGGCGCTGTTCGCACTTACCGCATTGGCGCCAGCCGCCGGTCTGGTGTCAGCCGGTACCCCAGTGGTCCTACGCCATGCAATCAACCGAGCCATTCAAACCCAGGAAAAAACTGAATTGGGAGAATTTTATGTCGTGCGCCAGGCCGTTTCCAATAATGGCCCAGGGTGGTCCGACACCATTCTGGATGTTCGCGACGAAGTAGGTGGTGTCCGCGTACGCGAAATCCGAATTGCGCCATTGAACCGCAATTGCGCGCACATCGTCACCGTCAAGGCAGTGGAAACCGTGCTGCCGAATACAACCGCAGCAAAAGTAGCCGGAAAATTTAGACTCTGTTCTTACCCCGAAGAGGATTTCGCCGGCGTGATTCAAGTGGCCAAACGGAGCGATATCGAACCGGACAGCCTGGAGTCGGCCGCGAACCAAACAATCGTCGCGAAATGTGGCACCAAGGAACTCTTGTACGAGCTTCCCGATCAGGATTTGCTGAAATTCGAAGCCTTGAAAAGAGCGGATGCCCGAATTGCTGCGCTATGGGACTTGAAAGACGACCTCGAAGACCGCGCCTTCGGCAAGGATTTTGCATTTGCCAAAGCCACCGCCGAGCAAAACAGAGAGCGCCAGGCCTTGGGTGCGAAATTTGTACCCGAAATTCTAGCCGGCAAATTCGACTCGGGTTTTTCCGATCGCACTTGCGCTTTCGCGGAATGCCGTGACCACAACGCGAAATCCGCGCTGCAAGGTTACCGAGGACCCGTCGACGACCAGGATCCGGCGTTCGTAGAACTGCTAAATGCCGCGTCACTCCATCTGGCGAAATACGATCTTCCTTCGTATTCGCGAGAGGCGCAACGCGCTATGGCCGAAGGCGAAGTGCGTCTAAGAATATTTTTCGACCCATCCACCGGACTGGTCACCAACGCGGAGCCTTTGTCCGGCGACGACAAATTGCAAGACGCGTCCGTAAAAGCCGCGCAATTCTGGCGATTCGAAACCGGAGCAGCGTTGAAATCGCCGATTGAAGTGACACTACGATTTGGATTTCACTGCCCGGCAAATTAGAAATCAGTCAGGCCATTAAGAAGTGTGCTCAGGCGCGGATAAGCTAGAGCGAATCAACGACTCCACCTGATTCCACACCTGGGGATCGCATTCGATTTCGGTGTGCGCCTTGGTCAGATAGCGGTCCCACCACGGATAGTCGCCGTAGCAGTTCACCGGTTTGGTCTTGTAGTCGAATCGATAATTCCCCATGATGCGCGTGCGCGACGTGTCCGCGGCGCGAATTTCAGCCCGGCCGTGTAACCGTCCGTACGGCTGGTAGAAATTGGCGGCTGCCTCCACGTTGGAAGGAATGATGGAGTCATCCTCGTGGAACTTAGCGACGCTGTCGACCTGCACGGTGAGTAGCACCGGAATACCGGCTGCGCCAAGTTGCCGAGCGAGTCTGATGGCCGCCGACCCTCCCCAGCTATGTCCATAAATGACGATCCGAGCATTCTTCTTTTCGTCATCCGTGAGCTTTCCGGTGTGGCGCGTATCCAGAAGTTCTACAATTTTCTTGTAGGCTTCCTCTGCATGACGATTGTCAAAAACCCGCACGTACACGCCCGAAGGATACTCACGGCGTAGTCGGTTGGCGAGCTCCACTTCACGATGCACCGGATCGTTCGGACTTACAAATCCGCCAACAAATCCGATCACAATTGCTGGTGCCGATGCTGAATCGGAGGCCCCCTGGGCAAGCTGCGCTCCCAAAGAAAAGATGATCAGCAGCAGGAACAACAAAACTTGAAATGACCTGTGGGCCGGAAGCATTAGTTATGCCAATCATAGCAAACTGACTCGGCCACGCGAACCTCACAGAAGAAAATGGCGTAGATTCAGCCGGATCTAGCGAGATGGCTATTCCGATTTCGTCGGAGCTTCGGGCCACACAGCAGTCAATGCCAAGGCCACCGCAATGCCTAATGAAACTTCAATGAAGCGATGCAAGGAAATTATCCAGGCTGCCTTGGGATGAGCGACCAACATGGTAATCGCTAGCGTGATTCCGGCAAAACGAAAAGCGGCTCTATCAAGGTTCGACGCGGAACACAGAATTCCCAGGGCAAATACACCCAGTGCGAAAATGAATATGTTCTCTCCAAAGTAGGTAGCTACCAATGCTCCAGCGGCAGCCCCGATCGCCGTACCGACAAAGCGCTGCCACGAAACTTTGAAAGAGGCTCCGAATGTGGATTGCGTAACTACTAGTGTGGTGATAGCGGCCCAGTACGATTCAGGTAGCTTGAACAGTTGCGCAATCAATAGCGAAAGTAGTGCGCCAGCGGTGATGCGCATTATGTGGATGACTCCCTGCTTATCGAGCTTCAGGACATCTGAGCTATCCTGGGCTGGCATACTGCCTCCTAAAAAAGCGCGTTGCTTGGCATCAGTCCCGCCGCCAAAAAACCTCAAGCCACTCCTTTGACGCTCACCAGGCTATGGGCGGCTCATCCTATACCGCTTTTGAAACATTTCTGGCGCGCACGCGTAATAATAGGCAAGAGAGGTGCGTCATGGACCAAAGCGATAGACCCAGGCACTTAGGCTCAATCACCGGTGCGCTCTTCCTGATCGGCCTCGGAGTGTTCTTTCTCTTAATCAACTTGATGCCGAATTTCGACCCGTGGTCCGCGCTCTTTCGATACTGGCCGGTTGTGCTGATATTACTTGGCCTCGGGAAAATGTGGGACTCCTATCGAGTGCGCCAGAATCCCGGTACGCGAGACGCCGGATCCTCGGGAACCGTAGTGGCGCTGCTGGTTTTCCTGGCCATCATCGGGTTTGCGGTCCTGGTCGGAAAAGGCGGATCTGCTGCCACCGTTCATGACACTCAGGCCGTCGAGTTGCAAGGTGCAAAATCTGTAAATGCCGATATCGAAATGCCCGCCGGGAAGCTCTTCTTGACCGGGGGCTCCGGCCGCTTGCTCGATGCCGATTTCAACTATCGAACTGCAGAGGGAAAACCCCGCGCCGTATATACCGTCACCGGTGATAGAGGCCAGCTCGACGTCACGCAAGAAGAAAAACACATTCATTTCGGCGGCCGGCGCAACGATTGGACGCTTCGCTTCGGCAACGCAATTCCTCTGGACCTGAAGCTCGAGTTGGGAGCTGGTCAGAGCGACCTGAATCTGAACGGAATGAATATCACTCGCCTTGAAATCAACATCGGCGTAGGTCAAATGAATCTGGATCTCACCGGCGACCGAAAAGAGGATTTATTGGTGGACCTACAGGGAGGAGTCGGCTCCGCACGAATCAAGCTGCCAAAAAATGTTGGAGTGCATGTGGACGCCTCGGGCGGCATTGGCAGCGTGAACGCCCATGGAATGCGCCGCGAAGGCGATGCTTACGTGAACGAGGCTTACGGCAAAACTCACCCAACCATTCAAGTGAACGTGCAAGGCGGCGTAGGCGAAATCAGTTTAGTGGAAGAGTAGCCGCAGCCAAATCCGGCTGCGCGAGCTTCCATCGCGTACGAGAAACTATTGAGGTAAAGACTTCTCCATAAAACTCACCTGATTGTTTTTCATCTTCTTCAGCCCTTCGATCGGCAAATAGATCATGTGCCCCGCTTCGTACGTAGCATAAGAAACGTTGTTGCGGTATTTCTGCGGCAAATCCAGATGATCGATGGTGTAATTCGCCGCAAAATACGGAGTAGCCAAATCGTAGTAGCCCTCCATTACCAGAACTTTTAAGTAAGGATTTTTCACCATGGCTTCTCGCAGGGCCGAAGCCGTGTCCGGAAAGCCCCGAATCGCCGATCCCCAGTCCCACTTGTCGAACCCCGCACTTGCGGCAAAAATGTAGTACGGCATATCGGTTTTGTACCCTAATTCGGAACGCACGTAATTATTGAAGACCGAAGTGAACGGTGGCTCCGTCGCCGAGCCAGTTGGATCGTAAAACTGCGTGTCCAGCAGTCCATTGGGATCGGGCCCAGTGAAACGCCCGTCCAAACGTCCCACTCGCAGCTTCTGATCGATCAGCAGATAATGCGTGAACTTCGCTACGTCGATGCGCAGATTCGCTTCGTCGACTATTTCTTTACTGATCCCGGTGAAGCGCGACAACTGCTCGATCACTTTTTGCCGCTCTTCCGCCGTGAGTGCGTCACCTTTCGCGAGCGCCGGTGCATATTCTTCGTAAGACCAGTTTTCCGAGTCGGCCCGCGCTTTGGCCATATCCTGCGCGAGGTCGGGCGCAAGCTTGTGGTGATATCCGGCAATCATGGTGAAAGAAGGCAGCAGAAAAATGAAAGGCTCGTCATTGGTTTTGTTGTCTTCCAGTGTCTCGAAATTCAAAACCATCGAGAGCAGCGTTATCCCGTTAAAAGAAATTCCGCGATCCGCCAGGTAACCCGCCACTCCCGCCGACCGTGTGGTTCCGTAGCTTTCACCCAACAAAAACAGCGGCGAACTCCAACGCTCGTTGCGCGTGATGTAAAGGCGAATGAATTCGCTGAAGGATTCGATGTCACCTTTCACTCCCCAAAATTTCTTGAAGGTTTCCGTGTCAGCGGCCCGGCTGAATCCTGTTCCGATCGCATCAATCAGCACCAGGTCGGTTTTGTCTAGCAAGGTGTACGGATTATCTTCCATGCGGTACGGCGCCGGAGGCAGAAAACCTTCCGGTTGTAACACCACTTTGCGCGGCCCCAGCGCTCCCATGTGCAGCCAAATGGAAGCCGAGCCTGGCCCGCCATTGAACGCAAAGGTCAGCGGACGCCGAGCCGGATCCTGCCCATCGACCGTGTAAGCGACAAAAAACATCTCCGCTTCGATCTTGCCGTCCGCGCGTTTGATTGGAAGCCGCCCCGCGGCGGCTGTGTATTTCAGCAGTTTGCCGTCAACTGTGATTTGATGGTGCGTCACCACCGGCGGCACTTCGGCCATCTCGAAGTGCTCTTCGTTGTCTTTGTCCTTATCGCCGCCCTCTCTGGACGATTTTTGTTCAGCTGCCGCGGCCGCCTCAGGATTCTTCGCGGCGTTTTCAGGAGGCTTGTTCTCCGGAGTCTTAGCCGCTGCTTGCTGTTCCGACTTCTTGGCAGGGGGCGCTTGATTTTGAGTTGTGTTGGACTGCGCAACTACCGCGCTTGCCAATGAGAACGAAAATAAGATTGCCGCTATTAAGGAACGCACTTCAGCCTCCCAAAAAGAATTCTTCTTGTATCTGAAATCGCCGACAGTCTATCTCAGTTCTTCTTCGTGACCAAAGTATTGGCCCGCCGCACATCCCGGGGAGATCTGATACATGCACGTTACTGAATGGCGCACGCTGTCTTGACACAGATGGGAGCGGGCGTTAGCGTCGAGAAGAAGCGCATGCATCAGCCACAGCGCGAAAATCACGGGAGCAAACTTTGGCGCGGCCCATCATTACCTTAACCACAGATTACGGCACCAACGATCACTTAGTCGGAGTGCTCAAAGGCGTCATTCTCAATATCAATCCGGAGGTGAACATCGTTGACATCACGCACAGCGTCCTGGCGCATGACGTTCTCGACGGCGCGCTGACCGTCAGCCAGGCTTACAAATACTTTCCGTCGAAGACGATCCACCTCGTCGTGGTTGATCCCGGAGTAGGCACCACGCGAAGGCCCATCCTGGTAGCCGGCGACACGCACTATTTTGTCGCGCCCGACAACGGAGTTCTCTCCGCAATTTACGATAAGTCGGAATCGCTTTACGTATGGAACATCACCTCGGAACATTATTTCAGGCAGCCGGTCAGCAACACTTTTCACGGCCGCGACATTTTCGCGCCGGTGGCCGCCTGGCTTTCGAAGTCGTGGCAGACAGCAAGCTTTGGTGAAGAGGTCACCGACTTCGTTCGCTTTGCTATTCCCAAACCAAAGACTTCTGGTAATACGGTGAAAGGAATTGTCCTGCGCACTGATAATTTTGGCAACCTGATTACGAATTTAACCCCGGAAGATGTACCCGCGTTGGTCGCGCCAGATATAAAATTTACAATCCGCGTCGGAAACGCCGCAGTGACCAAGATGGTTCCCACATTCGCGCAAGGCACCGGCACCGAGCCCTTCGCAATTATCGGATCAAGCGGATATATCGAGATTTGCGTCAACAAAGGCAACGCCGCTAGGACAATTGGCGCAGGTCGCGGTGCTGAAGTGACGGTCGAGCTAGCTTAATCAGAAGATCCGCGTAGCGTCTCGCGCCAAACCTAGCGAGCCAGCGTCGTAACCACTAGATACGCCCGCATGCGCGGATCCATCCAGTCTCGAAGCGCGTCGCCCAGAAGATTGAACGCTAGCACGGCTGTCATTACTGCCAGCGCCGGAAAAATCACCAAATGCGGCGCGTCAAATAAGTGGCCGCGCGCGTCGTTCAACATCGCCCCCCAGCTAGGCATTGGCGCTAAAACTCCTACCCCCAAAAAGCTCAACGTGGATTCAGCGAGAATCGCTCCGGCCATCGCAATCGTCGCTTGCACCAGAATCGGCTGCAAAATATTCGGCAGCAGATGACGCACGAGTATGCGCATGTCCGAAGCACCCACGGAACGCGCCGCCAACACGTACTCCATTTCCTTCGCTTGCAGAATTTGCGCGCGAGCCAGCCGCGCGTACCCCGCCCAGCCGGTGATGACCAGCGCCAGAATCACTTTTCCCAACCCCGGCCCCAAAAACGCAGCAAACGCAATCGCCAAAAGAATTCCCGGAAACGAAAGAAATGCGTTGATCAATACAATGTTTACAAAACGGTCGAACCAGCCGCCGAAATAACCCGCCAGTGCTCCAATCGCGAGTCCCACCATTCCCGCGCCGAGCACCACGCTCACGCTCACGATCATCGAAACACGCGCGCCATAAGTAATTCGCGAAAGAATATCGCGTCCGAGTTCGTCGGTTCCCATCCAATGCGCCGCGCTCGGGGCGGCCAGGCGCGCCGGAAGATTTTGCACCGTAGGATCCGCCGGCGCGATCCATGGCGCGGCAAGCGCAACAATGACAAGAAATAAAGTCAGCGCTAGCCCCGCCCGTCCCGGGCCGCTTTGACGAAGAAACTCGCGCAGGCCATTCATTCGAAACGCACTCGCGGATCCACCAACGCATAAACCAAGTCGGTAAGCAGGTTCACGAAAACGTAGGAAACCGCTATCATCAAAATACAACCCTGCAGTAACGGATAATCGCGCGCACCGATCGCTTGAACCGCGAGCCGCCCAATTCCCGGCCAGGAAAAAATTGATTCAGTTACGATGGTCCCCGCAAGCAGCGTGCCGAATTGCAATCCGAGAATTGTAATAATCGGAATCAGCGCGTTGCGAAATGCGTGGCGAAACAGAACGGCAGATTCAGAAAGTCCCTTTGCGCGCGCCGTTCGAACGTAATCGCTGGAAAGTTCTTCAATCACCGACGCGCGCACCATGCGCGTCAGAATAGCCGCAAGCGCTGCACCCAGCGTCACCGCCGGCAGAATTAAATGTGCTGGTCCGCCGCGTCCCGAAACCGGAAGCCAGCCAAGCATCACAGAGAAAATAAGTATCAACACCGGCCCCAACGCAAAATTTGGCACCGAAAGACCAAACAAAGTCAAAACGCCAATCGCGTGGTCCGTTGGCGTCCCGCGTTTCTGCGCAGCCATCAGTCCCGCCGGTATGCCAATGCCGGCGCAAACGAGCAGCGCGACGAAGGCCAGCTCCAGCGTCGCCGGATAATGCGAAATCACAACCTGCAGCACCGGCTGCTGAAAACGAAACGACTCCCCAAGATTGCCGTGGACAATTCCCGCCAGATAGCGCCCGTATTGCACCGGAATAGGCAGGTCCAGTCCCAGCGTATGACGAAGCTGCTGAAGATCGTCCGCGCGCGCGCCTTCCCCCAACATTTGCGCGACAGGGTCGCCCGGGACAATGTGCGCCAGCATAAAAACCATTGTCACGATTAGCCAGAGCGCAGGCAAAGCAAGCAGAAGCCGGAAGGAAATGTAACGGATCATTTCGCGCGCCGGGCTTTCGCGGCAATTTTCTTTTCGACGGCCGGATCGGTGTCTGTCTTCGCCGGCGTCGCAAACATCTTTCCCTGTTCCGCGGTTTGCAGCAAAGCGTCCGCAGGCCTGGCACTTGTCGTCGCAGGCGACGCAGTGGCTCCAGCCACGCGAAGCGGTTTGATTTTCACGCGCGACACGCGGCGATGTTCCATCTCCATCACAGTGAAACGATACCCATCGGTTTCGAAGCTTTCGCCGCCGCGCGGAATAAATCCGAGCCGGTTCAGAACGAATCCGCCTATGGTTTCGTACGATGGATCATCCGGCAAAACAATGTTGTATTGCGTCTGCAGTTCGCGCACGTTGATTCCAGCATCAAAAATCATCCCGCCGTCCGGCAAAACCAACGGATGCTCCACCACGTCGAACTCGTCGTGAATCTCGCCAACCATTTGCTCCAGGATGTCTTCCAGCGTTGCAAGCCCGAGAATGCTCCCGAATTCGTCCACAACCATCGCCAGCCCCGTGCGCCTAGAACGAAACTCCACCAGCAGCTCACTCACCGGCTTTGTTTCTGGAACGATCAAAACATCTCGCAGCATATTTCGCAGATGAAATTCCGTCGTCGGAATATTTTCTTCGGCGCGCCGCGCGCGTTCGAGCAACACCCAAATCATATCTTTGATGTGCACGAAGCCAAGAATGTGATCGAGCGTGCCTTCGTAAACAGGAATCCGCGACCGTTGCGTCGTCGCAAACATTTTCATCGCGTCTTCCAGGCTGGCATCCGCCGGAAGCGCGTGCACATCCGGTCGCGGCACCATCACCTCACGCACCTGCACCTGATGCAACTCCATCGCTGCTTGAATGAATTTCACTTCCGGGGCGGGCAGCAAACCGCGGTCCTGCGCCTGCTGAATCATCACCTGCAATTCCTCCGTGGACCGCACCAGCGTGTGGCTATGCGGAGAAACAATTCCGAGCGCCCCCACAATTTTTTCAGCGAAGCCGTCGAGCAAATCGATAGCCCAACGAAACGTGTTCAAGAACCAGTGGAACGGTCGCGCAATAATCAAAGCAACGCGTTCAGCGCGCGCCAGACTCAAACTCTTCGGCACCAACTCGCCTAAAACAACCTGCAGCACGGTAAGCAATGCGAACGCGATCGCTAAGGCCACTCCATGCGCAATCACAGCCGCCCACGGCCGCGGAATCGCCTGCACCAGCGGACTCAGAATTCCCGCCAGCGTAATTTCCCCAAGATATCCGAGTGAAAGACTAGCCAGCGTGATTCCCACTTGAACGCCCGAAACCACGCGGCTCAAATCGCTGAGCAGCGATTCCACGATTTTCGCCCGCGCATCTCCCTTTTCAACCAGTTGCCGCACCCGCGAGAGACGCACCGCCACAAGAGAAAACTCCGCCGCAGCGAAAAATGCGTTCACCGCCACGAGAGCGAGCACAGCGAAAAGGTGTAGAGCTACCATGCGCGCGCCCCTTCAGTTGAACGCGAAACCCAATCGTGCTCCGCGCAGAGCACTACATTCGCGTAGGCACAACATAAGGGAGGGAGAGAGGGGACAGCCATCCCGGGAATTTTACCAATACCAGCGTCTGAGTGGGAGAATTCCAGGCCTCGATGCGCTACCCTGACACAACGCTGCCTAAAGCTGGTGTCGGTTCTGGCAGGCCTTAGTCCGCAGGATGCTTTGAGCTTTCCTGGATCAAGGTCTTGATCTCGTGCTCGCCAGCTTCCTTATTCAACACGCCTTTATGTGACGCCGCAATACGCCCTTCCCTATCAATCAGCAGTGTCACCGGCATAGCTTCGACAGCATAGACCTTGCAGATTTCATCGTCGCCAAGCACCACCGTGTAACTAATCCTTTTTTCTTCCGCGAACGGCTTCACCACTTTCCAACCATCCTTATCGGTCGAGACTCCGATCACTTCGAAACCGCTTTCCTTATACTTACTTTGAAATTCAATGAACTCAGGGATCTCCACCTTGCATCCCCCGCACCAAGTGGCCCAAAAGTTGAGCAGAACCACTTTGCCCTTAAAATCCGAAAGTCTTACGGATTTTCCGGACGCCTCGCGTAAAGCAAAATCCGGCGCAATCTTTCGCGCATCAACGGGTCGTACCGCCGTCTGCACCGGACGCGAAGCTGAAAGGCTCTGCAAAATTGCTACGGAGCATTCCAAGCAACGATGAGCCAGCACTCCGGACACGGGTAGCGCCATGAAACCGATACATGTTGCTGCCGCTCCCGCCGCGATCCATGTCAATCTGCGCCCGGGTCCGCTTCGAGCGCCTCGCTTAGATCGTAGCCGCGCCAGAGCCTTGGTCCTATGAGGTTGCCATTCACTGGCTGGATTCAGGGAAGCCAGGCAGTCATCCACCCAGCGCGCTACATTCGTCTCGCTATTCGTTTCTATGTTGTTTGCCATAACGTTTGAGGTACTCCTTTCGAAACGTATCCTGTGCACGACTTAGAAGTGTTCCCACCGAAGCAGGATTTATTCCCACAACGGACGCTACTTCGTCATAGCTGAGTTCCTGACTGCGCAAGAGCAGCAGTTCTGCCGGCCGTCGGCCGATTGCCGCAAGCACCGAACGAACACGCTCCTGCTCTTCATTGGAATCGTAAACTTCTTCCGGCGTAGGTGTGGCGCGTCCAAATCGGAGAAAACTTTCGTACCGCGCGCGGCGTGTCCGCCGCCGGAGTTCATCGAGCCCCATCCGCACGGCCGAGCGGTACAGCCATCCTTCAGCCCGTTCACCCTGCGCTCGCCGATTCCGCCAAAGTTTTAGAAATACCTCAACCGCCAACTCTTCCGCGCGCGCTGGATCGCGCACCACTCTCGCAATCACCCGCGCGATGCGCTCGTATTGATCTCGGAAAACGGCTTCGAAGTCGAACGGCGCGTCGTCAGCCTTCCCCTCGACAACAGCCTCGCTCGTCGAATTCACACTATAACAACGCCGCGCGAGCCAACTTTGTGACAATGTATTCCGCAAGACCGCCCTTTCCCCTGACAGATGGATTATCCACCGCTCGTTCCAACGCACACCAGCAGGATTCTGCATCCTACGATTGGCCACACGCGGAATTCCTAGCCGCAAGGTCGACAAGAACTTGTTGGCGTTCTCTGACGTGCGCTAGAATGCTGCCTGGCGAAATCTACAACGCGCTCTTGGCGCAGCGCGGCGAGGGAGAATGAATCCAGTGCCGAACAAACCAGCACCTGCAGAGCCGGCGCGCAAAGGTGATTTCGAAAAGTCGCTCACGCGGCTTGAAGAAGTCGTGAAACGCATGGAAGGCCCCGACCTCTCTCTCGACGAGGCTATGAAACTCTTTGAGGAAGGCGTCACTCTTTCGCGCGAGTGTCAGAAGCAACTGGAAGAGGCCGAAGGCCGCGTGGAAATTCTACTGAAGAAAGCGGACGGCAAAATTGTGGCCGAGCCCTTCAATCCGGACAATGGCCCGTCCCATAAGGCATGACTTGCCTCTGTTTTATAATCCATCTGTCAGCTTCGCTCCGGTGATCGCGTGAGCACTCCGGATTTTTTTCAGCAGGACCACGCCGCAATTGAGTCCGCGCTCGAAAAACTGTTGCCGGTGGAGTCCACGCCGCCGCCCTCCATTCATCGCGCCATGCGCTACAGCGTTTTCGCCGGCGGCAAACGCATTCGTCCCATCTTTTGCTACGAGTCCGCAAAACTTTTCACTTCCGATCCCGCGCCCGCGATTCCAGTTGGCTGTGCCCTGGAATTTATTCACACATATTCTTTGATCCACGACGATTTGCCCGCTCTCGACAACGACGATCTCCGCCGCGGAAAAGCCACGAACCATAAAGTGTTCGGCGAAGCCATGGCCATCCTTGCCGGCGACGCGCTACTCACGCTCGCTTTTCAGACGCTTGCCAATTCCGCAATGGAGCCCGCCCGCCGCGTTCGCGTCATCTCCGAAATCGCCGCTGCTGCCGGTACCGTCAATGGAATGGTCGGCGGACAAGTGGCCGACATCGAGGCGGAGAAAAAACCCGCCGACGCCGCCATGCTGGAATATATTCACCGCTCCAAAACGGCCGCTTTGATTTGCGGCTCAATTGTCGCTGGCGCAATCGCGGGAGGCGCAAGTGACGAAGACGTGGAACGCTTGCGCCGCTTCGGCCAGCAAATTGGCTGGGCGTTCCAAGTAGTGGACGACATCCTGGATGTCTCCGAATCCTCCGCCGCGCTGGGAAAAACTGCAGGAAAAGATCAAGCCCAGCAAAAAGCCACCTACCCCGCTCTCTATGGTCTGGAAAAATCGCGCGAGATCGCGAGCGACCTGGAAACCAAAGCCCTGCGTGAACTTGATTGTTACGGTCAACGGGCAACCCGGCTCCGTCAACTTGCCCAATTCCTGGTCGCGCGTCGCAACTAAGATTCCGCTACGAAAACCTGCCATGAAATCGAGTTCGCCCAGCGATGAAACGCCTCGAAACAGTTCCCGGAAACGAGCGCGTCCCGGAAAGGCGCGCATCGATGTCCTGATCGTCGAACGCGGCTTGGCCCCTTCGCGCGAGAAAGCGCAAGCCATGCTCCTGGCTGGAAATATCCTCGTGAACGGTCAGAAAATCGAAAAGCCTGGCGCGCAAGTAACCAACTTAGCTCAAATCGAAATCATCGGCGAAACTTTGCGTTACGCCAGCCGCGGTGGTCTGAAACTCGAAGGTGCATTGGAAGATTTTGGCCTCTCTCCGCAGGGCAAAATTTGCCTGGACGTCGGAAGCTCCACCGGGGGTTTCACCGATTGCCTGCTGCAACAAGGCGCGCTGCGCGTTTTCGCCGTGGACGTCTCCGTAGACCAACTGGATTGGAAGCTGCGCAAGGATCCCAGAGTAGTCGCGATCGAACGCAACGCGCGGTACCTCCGAGCCGAGGAAATCTCCGAGCGGGCCGCCCTTATCACCATGGACGTTTCGTTTATCTCCGTCACAAAAGTGCTCCCTGCAATTGTTCCGCTGGCAGCCGCTGGCGCCAATTTCTTGATTCTCATCAAGCCGCAATTTGAACTGGAAAAACGTGAGGTCGGTAAAGGTGGAATCGTTCGCGACAATCTGCTACATCAGAAAGCAATCGAGCGCGTAACCACAATCGCCATTGAACTATCTCTGGACATTGTAGGCGTGCGCCCAAGCCATCTAACTGGAGCCGAGGGTAATCAGGAGTTTTTTCTCCACGCCCGCGCTCGTGGGTAGAGTAGAATTCCCCCTCCCAATGATTCGCGCCGCCGGCATCCTCTGCAAACCAGTCAAAGAAATGGTCTCGTCCGTCGTTCCACCTCTAGCGGAATGGCTGCGAGCGCGCCAGATCGAAGTGTTTGTGGACCTGGAAACGGAAGCCTGCATCCACACGAATTTCCCGGCCTTGGCGCGCGAAGCGCTGGGCCAAAAAGTTGATCTCATCATTGTTCTCGGCGGTGACGGCACGCTTCTCTCCGCCGCGCGTGCGCTTCACGGAGCGAACGTCCCAATTCTGGCGGTGAATCTCGGCGGCCTCGGTTTTCTAACCAGCGTTACCCTCGACGAGCTTTACCCTCTTCTCGAGCAAGTTATAAAAGGCGAGCATCGCATTGGCGAACGCATGATGCTCGAAGCGGAAATTTTGCGCAGCGGGAAAGCTGCCGAGCGCGAGCGCGCATTGAATGAAGCGGTAGGCAACAAAGCCGCACTTGCTCGCATGCTCGATTTCGATGTGTTCGTGGATTCACGTCACGTCGGTCGCTACCGCGCGGATGGAATTATCGTCGCCACTCCAACGGGTTCCACTGCTTATTCGCTGGCCGCGGGCGGCCCCATTCTTCAGCCAGATCTCGACGCCTTCGTGATCACGCCGATCTGTCCGCACATGTTGACCAACCGGCCCCTCGTAATTCCCGATACGTCACGCGTAGAGCTGGATTTCACCGCAGCGCACGAACCCGTGTATTTAACGCTCGACGGGCAAACTGGATTTCAGCTGGAACCACAGGATCACGTGGTCATCACCAAATCTTCGTCCAAAGTTAAGTTTGTACGCCCGCCGCGGAAAACTTACTACGAGGTGTTGCGGAATAAACTTCGCTGGGGAGAACGGTGAATCGGTTTGTAGGCAGGAAAGAAAATTCGGCCGCGATGTCAGAACCAGGAGCTGCTATAAACCTTAACTACTCTCCATCCGATCCTCCGGCGCGTTGCGCCGTTCGGGACGACTATCCTCGCCGGACAGTCACTTCACTTTCAAAACCACCAGCGTGCGATCGTCAAACGCATGCCGCCCGTCGGAAAACCCATCCACCGCTTCCAATATACGATCCGCGATATCACCAGCCGCCAGCACATGATTCTCGGAGATTAAAACTCCGAGCCGGTCGTGCCCGTAAAACTCCATGGTCGTAGGGTTCTGCGTATCACCGATGCCGTCGGAGTAAAAAACTAGAATGTCGCCGGAGTTGAGAATGTAGCTTTTTTGATCGTAGGTAGCGTCTTCAAACATTCCCAGCGGAAATCCCTCCAGCGGAATCCTTTCGCACTTGCCCCCGTGATAAAGAAAAGGCTGTTCCTGCCCCGCATTCGATATACGCAGCTTATGACGTCCACGATGCCACGTCGCGATGCACAGGGTCATGAACCGCCCTTCGATCCGGCGTTCGCCCAAAAATCCGTTAACCGCTCGAAGCATCTCAGCGGGAGGAAGTTTCTGCGGGCCCAGACTTCGTAGCGTTCCAATCGCCACAGCACCGTAAAGAGCCGCCGCGCTTCCCTTCCCGCTAACATCGCCCATCGCGATCGCCAATTCCTGCGGTCCGTAGCGCAAAAAATCATAAAGATCGCCACTCAGCTCACGTGACGAAACCACACGCGCCGCAATATCGAGCCCGTACTCCGATCCCGGCAATCGAGGCAGCAACGCGCCCTGAATTCGCCGCGCGGCGCTCAGGTCTCGCTCCATGCGCGCTTCGTCTCGCGCCACCTGTTCGTAGAGCCGCGCGTTTTCAATCGACACCGCCAGGTGTGCTGCAAGAATCGAAAGCGCCTGCACGTGATCGGGGGTGAAATAATTCAGTTGCGGACTCTCGAGGTCCATCACACCAATCACGCGGTCCTTGTAAAGCATCGGCACGGCCATCTCCGATCGCGTCTCCGGGTTCACCATTAAATAGCGCGGATCGGCCTTCACGTCCGGAACTACCACGGGACGTCGCGCCGAAGCCGCCGCACCCACAATGCCTTCATGTCCAGGTACCGCGTATTTTTCCTGCGTACGCTGGCCAAATTTCACCGTGACGCGATGACGAAAAACCTTGTCGTTCTCGTCGTACAGCAAAATGGAAAAAATCTGGTAATCGATCAGCCGCTTGGTAAGTTCCGCCGCTCGTCGCAAAACTTCTTCCACCGAGAGCGAGGAATTCGCTTCGCGCGCCACCTCATTCAGCAGCAACAACGTCTCCGCTTGATTTTTTTCGTGCTCGAACAGTGTGGCATTCTCAATGGCGCCCGCGATGCGGCTGGCCACCAGCGTCAAAATGTTTTGTTGATCGGTCGTGAAATAATCAGGCTGGCTACTCTCAATGTCCAGAACGCCAATCACGCGCCCGCGAACAATTAATGGCACAGCCAATTCAGATCGCACGGCATCGAGCGCATTCAAGTAACGCGGGTCGTTTCGAACGTCACCCACACGTATCGGCTGGCCAGTCGCCGCAGCCGAGCCAATGATTCCCTCCGCCATCGGAATGCGCCAGTGCTTCACCACTTCCGGCCGGTGCCCGATGGCAAAACGAAAATACATCTGGTCCGTGCCTTCTTCAGGCAGCACGACCGCAAAAATTTCGTAATCGATCAGTCGCTTGATTTGTGCCGCCGCGCTGGCCAGCACTTCGTCTAAATTCAGGGAGGCGTTGATTTCCTCGCTGATCTCCGCGAGGATGGCAAGAGTTTCAGCCGGGATTTCCACTTTCGAATTGAGTCCAAGCGAATCCATAGTAAGTAAATCGAATGCCCCGGTCTCCGCCGAGGTAATTTCCTGCTCGCGCAAAACGAAAACATTCTCGTTTGACGCGTCAATTTCGGCTAATTATAACAGGCGTGTGTTAAAGGCCGGGGGACAAATCCAGGAAAATTCAGCGAAGTTAAGAATTGCCACTCGCGCCAGCCGAGCTTGCCGGAGTCGCGCCGCGAAGCTCTTGCACAATTTTCACGCCTGAGCTCGACCCAACTCGCGTGGCCCCGGCCTCCACCATTTTTTGCAGGTCGCTCAACGTTCGCACGCCCCCGGCCGCCTTGATCCCCATGCCGCTCCCAACGGTTTCGCGAATCAACCGCACATCCTCCAGCGTGGCTCCGCCCGCACCAAATCCCGTGGAAGTCTTTACAAAATCCGCTCCGGCTTTTTTCGCCAACAGCGACCCGCGAACTTTTTCCTCATTCGTGAGCAGCGCAGTCTCCAGAATCACTTTGCAAAGCGCGCGCCCCCGGTGGCTCTCTTCCACCACTCCCCGAATATCCGCTTCCGCCAGGGCTTCCTGCCCCGATTTCAGCGCCCCAATATTAATGACCATGTCAATTTCTTGCGCGCCTGCTTTGATCGCTTCGCTCGCTTCCAGAACCTTCACAATCGGCAGCGTCGCGCCAAGCGGAAAACCCACCACGGTGCCAACGCGCACCTCGCTGTCGCGAAGCAATTCCGCCGCCTGCGAAACGTTCCAGGGATTCACGCACACCGACGCGAACCCGTAATCCAGCGCCTCCTCACAAAGTTTCTGAATGTCATCGCGCGAAGCTTCCGGCTTCAACAGCGTGTGATCGATCAGCCGCGCAATTTGCAGTTCTGTAAGTGGCAAGCTCATTCCCCCGGCAAACTCAAAACGCAAACGTCTTTCAAATTGCGATAGCGCTCCGCATAATCCAATCCGTACCCCACCACAAACTCATCGGGAATCCTAAACCCAATATAGTCGCCCTTAACGTCCTTAATCCGCCGCGAAGGTTTATCCAGCAGCGCCGCAACTCTCAAAGTCTTCGGTTTTCTTTGCTGCAGAACGCGCAATAAATAACTCAGCGTCAGTCCGGTATCCAGTATATCTTCCACCACCACAACGTTGAGCCCCTCGATGCTGCTATCCAAATCCTTCAGCACGCGAACTTGCCCCGACGATTGTTTCCCTTTGCCATAACTCGACACCGCGATGAAATCAATCGAAGTTTCCAGGCTGATCTCGCGCACAAGATCGGAAAGAAAAATGCACGCCCCCTTCAAAACTCCGACCAGATGTACGCGCTCTCCCTTGAAATCTCTGGTAATTTGATGTGCCACTTCGCGAACACGCTTTTGAATCGCCGCCCGGCGAATCAAAACTTTAAGTTTTTCGTTTTTCGCCGCGACCGGCATTTCGGTTTCGCCCCGCTGGAAAGGCGGCTACTCTATCGCACAGAATTGCGTATGACAAGGCGGCCGTCGACAGATAAATTTGCGTAGCATTGCGAAATATCATGACCAACGAAGTTCCCAGGAGAACGAAATGATGGAGCCGAATCAATCGCCAGAACCCTGGCTGCGCGGCACACTCAGAGACATCCCAGCCGTCCCACGAGCCGTGTTACACGCCCTCGAACTAGCGAAGGACGATTTGGCTCGTTGGTGCGGGCCGCTAAACGATGCAGAGTTAAACGCGCGTCCCGCCGCACTTCCTTCCGTAGCTTTTCACCTGCGACATATAGCACGCAGCCTCGACCGCCTGTTAACCTACGCCGAAGGAAATCAACTGACCGCGGATCAACTCGCTAAGAGGAAGTCCGAAGTGGATCCGCCAGCACAGCGCGAGGAGTTATTCGAAGAACTGAATTCCGCGCTCCAAAGAAGCGTCCAGCGAATTCGCGCGTTCGACGTAACTCGTCTGGACCAGCCACGCGAAGTAGGCCAAAAGAAATTGCCAACAACCTTGGGAGGGTTGCTAGTTCACCTAGCCGATCACACCCAGCGCCACGTCGGACAAGCCATCACCACAGCGAAGATCGTGCTAGCGCAACGAACTTAATCTGCGGCGGCCGAACTGGCCGCGACCCGCGCCGCTGGTTTCGCGTTCGTGAATTGCGCCGCCTCCGTGGATCCTTCCATCGCGGTAGTCGAAGCTGTCCCACTGGTAATCACTTGCTGCACCGCATCGAAATATCCCGTGCCCACGAAACGCTGATGCTTCACCGCTTCGTAATCGTGCGCTCGTTCCGATTCAAATTCCTTTTCCTGCAACTCGCAGTAAGCCGTCATCCCACTTTGCTTGTAGGTACGCGCCAGATCGAACATGGTCAAATTCAGCGCATGGAAACCCGCCAGCGTAATGAACTGGAATTTGTATCCCATCGACGCCAACTCATCCTGAAAACGCGCGATCGTAGCGTCGTCCAGATTCTTCTTCCAGTTGAACGACGGCGAGCAATTGTAGGCCAGCATTTTCCCCGGGAATTTAGCGTGAATGCCTTCCGCGAATTCGCGCGCTTCCGCCAGATCCGGCTTCGAAGTTTCGCACCAAATCAAATCCACATAAGGCGCGTAGGCCAACCCGCGCGCAATTGCCGATTTCAGGCCTCCGCGAATGCGGAAGAATCCCTCCGCCGTACGTTCGCCGGTGATGAACTCGCGGTCGCGCGGATCGATATCGCTGGTCAGTAGCGTGGCGCTGTCGGCGTCAGTCCGCGCCAGAATCAAAGTTGGCACGCCCATCACATCCGCAGCCAGCCGCGCCGCCACCAATTTGTGAATCGCCTCAACCGTTGGGACCAGAACTTTTCCCGCCAAGTGCCCGCATTTTTTGGCCGACGACAATTGGTCTTCAAAATGTACGCAGGCCGCTCCCGCCTCAATCATTGCCTTCATCAATTCAAACGCGTTCAGATTGCCGCCGAATCCCGCCTCAGCGTCTGCAACCATGGGAGCGAACCAGTAGGTATGGTCTTTTCCTTCCGCGTGATGAACTTGATCGGCGCGCATCAGCGCCTGATTGATCCGCCGCACCAGATTCGGAACGCTGTCAGCCGGATACAAACTTTGGTCCGGATACATTTGCCCAGCATTGTTCGCGTCCGCCGCCACCTGCCATCCACTCACGTAAATCGCCTTCAGCCCCGCTTTCACTTGTTGCACCGCTTGATTGCCCGTTGTCGCACCCAGCGCGCGAACGAACTGTTCCTCATGCAACAGCTTCCACAGCCGCTCAGCGCCCAGCTTCGCCAGCGTGTGCTCGATATTCACCGAGCCGCGCAGCTTTTCAACATCGGCCTGCGAATAAGGACGTGTCACACCCTTCCAGCGTGGATTCGTTTTCCAATCATTCTGTCCGTGTGAGGAATTGCCGTCCGAGGAGTTTCCGTTGCTGGCCATGGTATCGCCTCTCTGAGTGAGATTTGCGCTTGCGCCCTCGCCGAAGCTGGAACTGGGAAGCCGTTCTGCGCGGGCCGAAGCGGCCGGAACGTTGCCGGGTCTCTTCGAGCGGCAACGTTCGAGCGATTGTGCGCCGCGCAAAGCCAATCAGTCAAACGGATTGTCCTTATCGTCTTGATAGAATTACATTATCAGTTCCAGTACAATGGTTCTACTACGAAAACTGCAGTGGGAAGGTGTCCCATGGAAATCGATCAAATCGAAACGTTCTTAGCCGTGGCCACCTACGGCGGATTTCACCGCGCCGCCGGAGCCTTGCGCGTCAGCCAGCCCGCTATCAGCGCGCGTATCCGTGCCTTAGAGGAGTCTCTGGGCGTAAAGCTCTTCACCCGCGTTCATTCCAACGTAGCGCTTTCTCCTGCTGGCAAAGCGCTTAGGCCCGTTGCCGAACAACTGCTGCGCACTGTCGCGCTAGCACGGCAAGCGGTTCACGTTCCGCAGCCGGCAGCGGGCGGTGTGCTCAACATTGCCGCCGCTCTCTCCATCTGCACTTATTTTCTGCCCGATGTGATGAAGGAGTACCAATCTAAAAATCCAAAAGTACTGGTGAATCTTCGCTCCGGCAATTCTCTGCAGGTCCTAAAGATGGTTCTGGACGGCGAAGCCGATATCGGCGTGGCCCGTTCCTTGCAGCATCCGGGAGTTGAAACCACCACGCTGCGCGACGATCCTCTAATACTCGTAGGTCATCCCGCACACGCGGCCGCCCAACAAAGGCAAGTTCGTCTGGAAGAGACTGAATCCTGGCCGCTCATATTCTTCGATCGGGGTTCCAGCGATTGGACGCTCAGCCAAGGTTTATTCCGCCGCGCCGGTTTGCTGCCGAACGTCGTATTGGAAGTGGAAACGATCGAAGCAGCCAAAAAAATGGTCGAACGTAAATTGGGCCTTAGCTTCCTTCCGCAAATTGCGGTCACCACCGAATTGCGACGCGGCAAACTTGTCGCCATCGAAATCATCAACGCGGAACCGCTGCGGCGAAACCTCGACGTAATCCATCCTCGACATCGCGCCCTTTCGCCCGATGCTCAAGCTTTTCTTCTGCTATTGCAAAATGCTGCCGCTACGCCCGTCCCACTCACTCGCAAGCCAGCGAAACGCCGGCGCGCCCGAAAAAAATGCTGATGCATGACCGCCCGTTCCACGCCGATTATGCTAAACTCCCGTCCTCTTCACATACCAAGGCAAATTGGCGATTACAATGTTGTCATTTCCTTTAAGCAACATCAGTCCTTTCAACAGCTCAGCGCGATTGCTTTGTAAAAAGTAATGGTACCAATGCTGTTCGATTAACTCCGGAACCAGCAGGACAATCTGGCACGATGGGTGTTGCGCCTCAATCTTCAGCACGTAATCCACGATTGGTGTGATCACCAGGCGATACGGCGATTCCAACTCTACATATTTCGGCACCGGTAATCCGGCTCGTTGCGCCGGTTCTTCCACCAGCCTCTTCCATTCATCCTTTAACTGTTCCTTCTGTTCTTCCCTGCACACGTGCACGGCGTGAACATCGCTTGTGATGGCTAGAGCAAATTGCAAGGCTCTCTGGGTTAACTTGCCCCACGTCTGCACGGGTAAAACCACGACCGGAGGTTTACATTTGGTTGTGTCCAGTGGCTCCTTGCTGAACAGCTCCAGTTTGACACGCACAAAATACCGTCTCACCCGCAGCATCAGAAAAAGCAGCGCTGGAATCAGCAGCGCCGTAACCCAAGCGCCTTCCACAAACTTAGCCACTAGCACCACGATCACCGTCACGCCCGTCGCAAAGGCGCCCAGGCCGTTGATGAACATACTTCGCCGCGACCCCGGCCCTTTGTTCTTTTTCCAATGCGCCACCATTCCGGCTTGCGAAAGAGTGAACGCCAGAAACGCTCCGACCGCATAAAGAGGAATCAATCGATCCGTCACACCGCGGAAAAGAATCAGAAGCGAGCCTGTCAGGATTGCCAGCACATAAATTCCTCGCGAATACACCAGGCGGCGTCCGCGAAGGCTGAATGAATCGGGAAGATAACCATTCAACGCGATGGCTCGGCACAATCGTGGAAAGTCGGCAAACGCAGTATTGGCGGACAACGCCAGTACCACCAGCACCGATCCAATCGTCAGGTAATAAAAAACTCCGCGTCCCGCCACCGCCGCGACAATCATCGACAGTACGCTCTGATATCCTGGCTGCCCCGGATCGGTCGCAACAATATTGTAAGCGTGCACCAGATAAGCGATACCCGCAAGCATCACCATCAAAAGTCCGATGATGATTGTAAGCACGCGCCGCGCCGTGTCCACCACCGGATCGCGAAAAGCGCGCACTCCATTGCTCACTGCTTCCACACCGGTCATCGCCGTACAACCACTCGAGAAAGACTTCATCAGCAGCCACGCACTTACTGCCGCGACTGCCGGCCCCTGCGCTGGCGGCGCTACCACCGGAACCGGATGTCCCCCCGTCATAAATGTCTTAAATACTCCGAACCCAAGCGCCGCCAGCAGGCTCCCAATAAATATGTAAGTCGGAAACATGAAAACGATTCCCGCCTGCCGCGTACCTCGAAGGTTGATGAATGTAATGAGAATCAGAATGATCAGACAGAAGAACAGCGTGTGCGGTAATAGTTTTGGCAGCGCGGAAACCAGCGCGCCAACTCCGGCGGAAATTCCCACCGCCACGGTGAGAATGTAATCAATCATTAAGGCGGCAGCCGCGAGCAATCCGGCGAACGTTCCAAGATTTTCCGAAGCGACCGTGTACGAGCCTCCGCCTCCCGGATACGCCGCAATCGTTTGCCGGTACGAAAAATAAACGATCGCCAGCAGCACAATGATGCTGCAGCTGATTGGAATCATGTACGCAACGCTCGCCGCGCCTAACGGAATCAATAGCGTAAGCGCCGCTTCCGGGCCGTACGCCGCGGAACTAAGCGCATCCAGTCCGAAAATTGGAATTCCCGCTGCAATGCCCAACTGCTCCGCTCTTTCGTCCGAAGCCACCAGAGGTTTTCCAAACAATAAGTCTAGGATCTTCATCCGCCCTCGACTCTGCCTCCGCGGAGGCGTTAATCAATTAGGACATTAATTTGTTTAGCTTGCGAAAGGAATCCCAAACATGTAGGCTTCTCCCCGGGGTTATTGCTGCGCACATTCGGTGCGCGGCAAAATCTATTAAAATACTGTTAAGCCTAGCTACCAGTCGAGAGAATCGCGATGAATATCTAGGTTTGTAGATTCTCTTTGTTGAAGTGCAGACAACAGCTAATTCCGGCATGGAAATACGGGAATTACCCGATGCGGGGATTAACTGGAAGTTGCATCATAGTGGCGTAGGTTAAAAATTTCCTGAGGAGGATTTTTACGTGCGCAAGAAGATTCTAGCTTTGGCGGCTCTGCCGTTGGTATTAGCTTTTCTCGGAGGTTGCGGTAGCAGCGGTCACACCACTCCTCCGCCGTCGGACAACGTTCCTGTAGTCGTGTCTATCTCGGCTACGACGCCCGCAGCAGGCGAAGCGTTGCCGGCAGGAGTAAATTTGATTTCTGTGCAGGCTTCCGTCACTGGTGCTTGTCTCTTGACGGCGTCTGATACTGGCGCTGCGGCTTGCCCGACAGGCCAATCCCTTATCCCAGTAGGGGCCGACGTCCAGTTTGCAGGCCTTGCAACTCCAGCTCAACCCGACGTGTTGTCTAACACAGCCGTGACCGCAAATACTTACACAGGTATTATGGTCACGTTCTCCTCGCCAATTTCGGCGACCATTACGGTTGATCCCGGCGGGAACTACTCGGATGGTACTTCGACTTGCGACAATACCAACGCCGCTGGCACGCCACCGATTATCTGCCAGGTCTCTCCGGTAGTATCGACAACCTCGGTAACCTTAACGTTCCCGGCCGCGCTTGCCCTCACCGCAGGGACCCCCGTATCCTTCGTCATCGGGGTGGACCTGACGGGTTCTCTAGTCGCGACGGGGGCGGCGCCGGCTACTTTGTCATTTAACCCCACCGTTGTCGTTACTCAAGGCACCCCAGCAGCTGATGGAGACCTGATTGACGTCAGCAACGTGACTGGCAGCGTTGGCAGTATCTCATCCTCCAGCATCACCCTAACGGACGGCGCGACCGGCCTGCCTTTGACTCTTAATATCGGCGCCAACACCACCGTCACCAATTATCCGATGAACACCACGACCTGCCCGACAGCCAACGCGATTACCTGTCCACAGGTGGGTGATGTCGTTACATTATCGTACGGAGCCTCGAACACCAACCCAGTACAGTTCACCGCCATCAACATCAATGGCAACCCCGGTATCACCTCCACAGGTGGATTCGAAGGGACTATAGTTGAGGCTGGCGCAACTCCAGAGGTGGTTGTAACTGCCATACCCGCAGGAAACACGCTGTCTGGTATTGCTGTTGGACAAGTCCTCGCTCTCACCTTCTCTCCCGCTCCGGTATTCAGCAATTCTACTGGCGCTGCTTTGCCGGTTACCGGAACGTTTGGTGCCGCGACAGACTTGGTTGTGGGTCAGAATGTCCTTATTGACACGTTCTGCCCCACCGTCGCCATGGTTACAACGTGCCAGTTTACAGCTCCGGTAGCGGGAGTCGCTCCGGCACAGCCAACCCCGGGAGCGGTTACGGCAGACGCTATCGAGCTGCTTCCAGGTAACGTCTCCGGTATCATCAACATCCCCGTTAGCCCGACATTCACGGTCACTGGCCTGAATTCGTTCTACACGGGCAATGGTGTTACCGCGCTTAGCGGGACGGCGAGTACCACTGCAACCTATAGCGGTACGCTGACCGGATTCGGCAGCTTGACAGCCGGCACCACGTACTTTTACAACGGCTACTTGCTGAATTCTGGCGATCCCACAACCCCGCAATTGTTTGCCGTGGGCTTCTACGGAGCGCCGTAAACGCTTAACCCCTTAACCGGGCGGTGCACCTTGCAAAAGGTGCGCCGCTTTTTTTTTGCCTCCAAAGTTCACTAGGCCAATTAACATCTCACTTACGCAAATTCCTGGAACATCGTTAGCCCGTTCAGTCGTTTTTTAAGCCCGGATTCAAGAACCATGTCGTTTTGTTATGAGTGACCAGAGTTGTTTGTAACCAAATGCCTGTTTCAATCGTCGGAAAGTAATGCGCTTCTTTAGTTGGACTTATCTGTGACCGGAATATTGGCGGGGCCGCCCCTACTATTGCCGTGCATGAAAACGACTCAAAAAAACCAGTCTCGGTTAATATCTTGGGGCACTAGAACGGCGATTCTATAGAAGTTCAATAACAAGGCCTGAACGGTTCAAGATCCTAATCCTAAAAGAGGAACCACAAATTGGCTGAGAATCCCCCGAACACGCCCAACGCTCCAGGTCCTGGCAACGAACCAAATGCTCCTGGCACCCCGAGTGCCCCGGCTGCTCCCACTGCGCCGGTCACTATTAGCACCAAAGACTCTCCCAGCACGACGGCCACCGCGCCGCCGGCTCCCGCCCCGCCGCCTCCAAAACCGCCCGAAAAAAGGGATACGCGCGCGAGCCACAAGTGGGTGTGGATCGTCGTCGTAATCCTTTTGATCCTGGTGATTTTTTACTTCTACCGGCAACACGAGAAGGCGGCACGAGCCGCTGCGGCCAAGAAGCCTGTTCCCACGGCCCCCATCTCTACCGTCACCGCCCGCAAAGGCGACATCGGCGTTTATATCAACGCATTGGGAACCGTCACCCCCGTTTACACCGCAACAATCACCAGCCGCGTCGACGGTCAAATAACAAATGTGGCCTACACCGAAGGTCAGATGGTGAAGAAGGGAGATCTCCTGATTGAGATTGACCCGCGCCCCTATCAAGCAGCGCTCACCCAAGCCCAAGGCACGCTGGCAAAAGACACTGCCGTGCTGAGCGAGGCGAGAATCGATTTAACTCGCTATGAGCAAGCCTACGAGCGCAACGCCATCGCCAAGCAACAACTCGACGACCAGGCTCAAGTTGTGCATCAGGATGAAGGCACGGTTAAACAAGACGAAGGCACCGTCGCCAGCGCCGCCACAAACGTCGACTACACCCGCATCACTGCTCCCATCAGCGGGCGCGTAGGCCTCCGCTTGGTCGACCCCGGCAACATTGTCACATCGGGCAGCACCACCGCGCTGGTAGTTATCACTCAACTTCAACCCATCACCATAATTTTCAGCGTCGCCGAAGATTATCTACCGCAAATTCAAAAACAGTTGCGCAACGGCCTGAAGTTGCCCGTGGACGCCTTCTCGCGAGATCAAACCACAAAGCTCAGCTCCGGCTCCTTGCTCACCCTCGACAATGTGATCGACCAGACCACCGGCACCGTGAAGCTGAAAGCTATTTTTGATAACAAGGACTTCGAGCTGTTTCCCCAGCAATTTGTGAACTCCAGATTGCTGGTTGATACTCAACACGGAGCCACGCTGATTCCCACTGCGACCATACAAAGGAACGCGCAAGGTGCCTATGTTTACGTCATCAGTTCTGACAACACGGCAACCTTGCGCACCGTTACGGTAGGCACCACAGATGGAAACACCGCAGCCGTGCAAGGTGTGAATCCCGGAGAGGTGCTCGCGGTCACCGGTTTCGACAAACTACAGAACGGCGGCAAAGTAACCATAGTTAAAAACCCCGGCGGCGCTGGCGTTGGAGCTGGCGGTAACAACGCTAATCCCAACAGCAATCCCAGTGGTAATAGTGGCAACGCGCCGAACCAGCAAAGTCACGGACCGGCAAACTCGAACTCCAGCAGCAATAGCAGCAATACAGGCGGAGGCAGTCATCCGTGAGTCCGTCTCGTCCATTTATTCTACGGCCAGTGGCTACCTCGCTGTTGATGGCCGCTATTTTGCTCGCCGGAATCGTTTCGTTCATGCAGCTCCCGGTCTCAGCTCTTCCGGAAGTTGATTATCCGATTATCCAGGTGGTCACCTTCTATCCCGGAGCCAGTCCCGATGTGATGGCTTCCGCTGTCACCGCGCCGCTGGAGCGCCAGTTTGGGCAGGTACCTGGCCTGAATCAGATGACTTCTACCAGCTCTGACGGAAGCTCAGTCATCGTTCTGCAATTTTCACTCGACCTCAACATCGACGTCGCCGAGCAGGAAGTGCAAGCCTCCATCAACGCGGCGCAAACGTATTTGCCCGCCGATCTTCCTGTTCCTCCCGTTTACAGCAAGACCAATCCAGCGGACGCGCCGATCCTTACCTTGGCTCTCACTTCTTCCACCATCCCGCTATCTCAAGTGGAAGATTTGGCTGACACGCGCCTCGCGGAAAAAATCGCCCAGGTAACCGGCGTTGGACTTGTAAGCATCAGCGGCGGACAAAAGCCCGCCGTGCGCATCCAGGTCAATCCCACGGCGCTGTCTTCCTATGGCATCAATCTGGAGGACGTCAGAACCGCCGTCCAAAGCACCAGCCTGGACTCTAGCCAAAGGAAATTTTGACGGTCCGCATCAGGATTATCAGATCGACGCCAACGATCAGCTCCTAACCAGCAAAGACTTTCAAAACGTGGTCGTCGCCTATCACAACAAAAGTCCGGTTTTTCTCTCGGACGTCGCGAAATGTAATCGACGACGTCGAGAACACCAAGCAAGCCGCCTGGATGAACACCACGCCCGCCGTGATCATGAACATCCAGCGCCAGCCGGGCGCCAACATCATTCAAGTCGTCGACCGCGTAAAAAAATTACTGCCTCTTTTGCAAAGCAATCTGCCCGCGTCGGTAAATGTCGTCGTTTTGACCGACCGCACCACTACCATCCGCGCCTCCGTGCAAGATGTGGAATTCGAGCTGATGCTCACCGTCGGCTTGGTCGTGATGGTTATCTTCCTTTTCCTGCGGAATCTTTCTGCCACCATCATTCCTAGCGTGGCCGTGCCTCTCTCGCTGATCGGCACATTTGGCGTGATGTATTTATCAGGCTACAGCCTGAACAATTTAACTTTGATGGCCTTGACCATTTCCACCGGCTTCGTGGTGGACGATGCCATCGTCATGATCGAAAACATCGTTCGCTTCATCGAAGAGGGCGATCCCCCGCTGCAAGCCGCCTTAAAAGGCTCCGAACAAATCGGATTCACCATCGTTTCGCTCACCATTTCCTTGATTGCCGTGCTGATTCCCTTGCTTTTCATGGGCGATATCGTCGGCCGGCTTTTTCGCGAGTTTGCCGTCACACTGAGCGTAACCATTCTCGTCTCCGCGGTCGTTTCGCTCACTCTCACGCCCATGATGTGCTCCAAGCTGCTCAAACATCAGCCCGAATCGCAGCGCGGTCGTTTCTACCAGATTTCAGAACACGCTTTCGAGAGCGTCATCGCTTTTTACGGACGTACGCTTAAGTGGGTGCTGAAACATCAGACCGCCACTCTTTTTGTCGCTGTGGCCACACTGGTTCTCACCGTAATTTTGTACATCATCGTCCCCAAAGGATTTTTCCCCGTGCAGGATACTGGGATCATTCAGGGCATCTCCCAGGCCTCCCAGACCATTTCGTTTCCGGCCATGGCCGAAAAACAACAGCAGCTCAGCGAAGTAATTTTGAAAGACCCGGCTGTCGACAGTCTCTCGTCATTCATCGGAATTGACGGAACCAATCCCACTCTCAACAGCGGTCGCATGCTCATCAATCTCAAGCCTCTCGATGAGCGCAAGATCAATGCGTCTGACGTCATCCGCCGCCTGCAGCCCAATCTCGAAAAGATCGAAGGAATCACGCTTTACATGCAGCCGGTCCAGGACATCACGGTCGAAGACCGCGTTAGTCGCACGCAGTATCAGTACACCTTGGAAGATCCGGACATCAACGAGCTGAATTTATGGACCGCGAAACTGGTGGACAAACTAAAGCAGATCCCGGAATTAACCGATCTCGCCACCGATCAACAAACTCAGGGACTGGCAGCCTCCCTCGTCATCGACCGCGTCACCGCTTCCCGCATGGGCATCACCCCCAACATGATCGATCAAACTTTGTACGACGGATTCGGCCAACGTCAGGTGGATACCCTCTACACCCAGTTGAACCAATACCACGTCGTGATCGAGACCATGCCGGAGTTTCAGAAAAATCCTAACAAGCTCCAGGACATTTACGTGCGCTCCGCAATCGCGCCGTCCGCTACAACCACGGGCCCTAGCACTACGAGCTCCAGCGGTGTAGTTACAGCCACATCCTCTACGGGAGGTTCTACAAACTCGACTCCAAGTCCCTCTGCTTCATCGTCGTCATTGCCCAGTTCCGGTTCGGCAAATCCGACGGCTGTAGCCGGCGCAAATGGCTCTGCCGTTCCGCTCAGCACCTTCACACACTTTGAATCCAAGACCGCGCCGCTGTCGGTAAACCACCAGGGTCAGTTCCCGGTTGTCACGCTCTCATTTAATTTGGCGCCCAACGCATCTCTGGGTGAAGCCACCAAAGCCATCGATAAAGCTCAAAAAGAAATCGGAATGCCTCTCAGCATTCAAGCTGCGTTTCAAGGCAGTGCCGCGTCGTTCCAGGCTTCGCTCAGCAACGAGCCAATTCTAATTCTGGCCGCGCTGGTAACCGTCTACATCGTCTTGGGTATTCTTTACGAGAGTTATATCCATCCGCTCACGATTCTATCCACTCTGCCGTCCGCGGGAGTTGGCGCGATTCTCGCTCTCTTGATTTGCGGCAGCGAACTGAGCGTTGTCGCGCTCATAGGAATCATCCTGCTCATTGGAATCGTTAAAAAGAACGGCATTATGATGATCGACTTTGCTCTCGAAGCAGAACGTAAAGAAGGTAAAAGTTCGGAAGAAGCAATTTATGAAGCTTGCCTGCTGCGTTTTCGTCCCATCATGATGACGACCATGGCCGCGCTGCTGGGCGGCCTCCCGCTCGCTCTTGGCACAGGGATCGGATCCGAGTTGCGGCGTCCTCTGGGCATCTCCATGGTGGGCGGCTTGCTCCTCAGCCAGGTGCTCACTCTTTACACCACGCCCGTGATTTATATTTACTTCGACCGCCTCGCAAAGAAAGCTGCTGATTGGCGCGCGCGCCGCGCAGGTCAGGGCGCCGCGGAGGCCGCCCCAGCGGACTAGATATGAGCCTATCTACTCCATTTATTCGACGCCCTGTCGCCACCGCCCTTCTCACCGTGGCCCTTGCGCTCGCTGGCGCCGTCGCGTTCAAGCAGTTGCCTGTCTCGGCTCTTCCGCAGGTGGACTTCCCCACCGTCTCGGTAGCCGCCACTTTGCCCGGAGCGAGTCCTGAGATCATGGCCTCTTCCGTTGCCACTCCGCTCGAGCGACAGTTCGGCCGCATCGCCGGCGTCACGGAAATGACCTCCTCCAGCAGTATCGGCACCACCAGCATCACGCTTCAGTTCGACTTGAATCGCGACATCAACGGCGCCGCGCGCGACGTTCAAGCTGCCATTAACGCCGCGCGCAGTTATTTGCCCGCCAATTTGCCCGGAAATCCCACCTACAGGAAAGTAAATCCCGCGGATGCGCCCATTATGATTCTGGCGCTTACTTCTGATGTTTACGACCGCGGCCCCATGTACGACGCAGCTTCCACCATCATTTCGCAGCGGCTTTCGCAGATCGAAGGTGTCGGACAGGTCAGCGTCGGCGGCAGCTCTCTTCCCGCAGTCCGAGTGGAAATTAATCCCACTCAGTTAAACAGCTACGGCCTCGGGCTTCAGGATGTCGCGTCCATGTTGAGCTCGCAAAACGCCAACGAGCCTAAGGGACAAATATCCGACGATCGCGGAACCGCCGACATCACCACCAACGATCAACTCCTCAAGGCCCAATTCTACAAAGATCTTGTAGTTGGATATCACAACGGCGCCGCCGTAAAACTTTCTGATTTTGCCGATGTGGAGGACTCCGTAGAAAATATACGTGCTGCCGGATACGTCAACGGAAAACCCGGCGTCTTGTTGATTATTTTCAGGCAGCCCGGTGCCAACATCATCGACACCGTGGATCGCATCCGAGCTTCGATTCCCTCTCTGAAGGCCTCCATTCCGGCCGCCATGGATTTCACCGTCATGCTCGACCGCACCACCACCATTCGCGCCTCCGTCAGCGACGTCGAACGTACCCTCGCCATATCCATCGCCCTCGTAATCTTGGTGGTCTTCCTTTTCCTGCGGAACGTCCGCGCCACCCTCATTCCCAGCGTGGCCGTTCCCGTCTCGCTAATCGGCACTTTCGCAGTCATGTATCTGTGCCGGTATAGCATCGACAACTTATCGATGATGGCCCTCACCATCGCCACTGGTTTCGTGGTGGACGACGCCATCGTTGTCATCGAAAACATCTCTCGCTACCTCGAACAGGGCTATTCTCCGATGGATGCCGCCCTCAAAGGCGCCAGCGAAATCGGCTTCACTGTTCTCTCCATCAGTATTTCCCTGGTCGCCGTGTTTATTCCCATTCTGATGATGAGCGGCATCGTGGGCCGCTTGTTTCGCGAGTTTGCCGTCACCCTATCGGTCGCCATCATGATCTCGTTGGTTATTTCTTTAACCACCACGCCCATGATGTGCTCCAGACTCTTGAAACATATGGATGAGTCCGCGCACAACAAATTGTTCCAAACCAGTGAGCGCGCTTTTAATCGTGTGCTCGCGATATACGAAAGATCTTTAAGCTGGGTGCTCAACCATTCCGGTCTCACTCTGACTATCTTGCTACTCACCATAGCTCTGAATGGCTATCTCTTTTACGTCGTGCCCAAAGGATTTTTTCCGCAGCAGGATAACGGAACCGTTTTTGGCGGTATCCAGGCCGAACAGGATATTTCTTTTCAAGCCATGCAGACTATCACCAAGCGTTTTGTCGATATCGTCGGGAAGGACCCCGCCGCGCAAAATGTAATGGCCTTCACCGGAGGGGCGGGCGCCGTGAATTCCGGTTTTATTTACATGGCGCTGAAGCCGCTCGATGAACGCAAGATTTCTGCCAGCGATGTCATCAATCGCTTGCGCCCAAAACTCATCTCCGTGCCCGGCGCTACCGCGTTTCTCCAGGCCGGACAGGATTTGCGCATCGGTGGCCGCCAGAGTAGCGCGCAATATCAATACACGATTCAGAGCGACAACTTGGACGATCTGGTTGCCTGGGGCCCCACTCTTCTCACCCAGATGCGCCAGCAGCACATGTTGACCGACGTCAACACCGACCAGCAGAACAGCGGCCTTGAAACCGAGCTAGTCTATGACCGCGAAACCGCGTCGAGGCTCGGCATTACCCCGAAGCAGATCGACACTTCATTGTATGAAGCCTTCGGCCAGGCCCAGGTCTCTACGATGTATACCTCTCTGAACCAGTATCACGTGGTGATGGAGGTCGCGCCACAGTTCTGGCAAAGTCCCGAAGCGCTGAAAGATGTCTACGTAGAAGCTTCGCAGGGAAAAGAAGTCCCCCTCAACGCGATCGCCCATGCTGAGACTCGGACTGCCGCCCTTGCCGTGAACCACCAGGGTCAATTCCCTTCCGTCACCGTCTCGTTCAACCTCGCCCCCGGTGTTTCGCTCAGCGACGCTGCCAAAGCCATCACCGATATGGAACAAAAAATCGGAATGCCCTCCACCATTCACGGAATGTTTTCCGGCACCTTGCAGGCATTCCAAGCCTCTCTGTCAACGCAACCTCTTCTCATCATCACTGCCCTGATGGCCGTTTACATCGTGCTCGGAATTCTTTACGAAAGTTATATCCACCCCATCACGATTCTCTCTACACTGCCTTCCGCGGGCGTGGGCGCGGTACTCGCGCTGCTTATTTTCCACATTGATCTTAGCGTTATCGCAATAATTGGTGTCATCCTTCTCATTGGTATCGTGAAGAAAAACGGCATCTTGATGATCGATTTCGCTCTCGCCGCTGAACGCATCGAGAAAAAGAGTTCCGAAGAGGCCATCTATCAGGCTTGCTTGCTGCGTTTCCGCCCCATCCTAATGACCACTATGGCCGCAATATTCGGCGCTCTCCCTCTTGCTCTGGGAACCGGCACAGGTTCGGAATTGCGTCGGCCTCTTGGTATCACGATTATCGGCGGCCTGATCGTAAGCCAGATGTTGACGCTTTACACCACCCCAGTCGTCTATCTCTTTATGGACAGGTTGCGTATCCGCTGGGCGCGCAAGCATCACAAGTCCATCGATCAGCTTCCCGGAGAACAGTTGGGGAACTATGCAGACTAATCACAAAACGGAGTCGAAGTCTTGAAACATCCCATGAATACAGCTTCCATTTCGAGTCCACGCCAGGTTCTCGCCTGTGCTCTCGTTCTCGCCATAATTCTTTCTGGATGCACCGTAGGTCCGCACTACCACCGGCCCGAGGCAACCGTTCCGGAGTCCTACAAGGAACTCACTCCCGCCGATTACCAGAATACCGATGGGTGGAAAGTGGCGCAGCCGAAAGATTCCGCTTTGAAAGGCAAGTGGTGGGAAATATTTAACGATTCCGAGCTTAACGCTCTCGAAGAACAGGTAAATGTCTCGAACCAGAGCATCGCTTCCGCCGCCGCAGCCTTTCTGGTTGCGCGCTCCATGGTCAAAGAAGCCCGCTCGCAGTATTTTCCAACCGTCACCGTCGGTCCCTCAATCAATACCAGTCAGCAATCGGGGACAATAACTAGCGGTTTCGCAACCGGCTCAACCAGCGGTACCGGAACTGGCGTCGTGGTCTCGCCGCAAATCATTACCGACTATTCCCTACCGTTTGACGCCACTTGGACGCCCGATCTCTTTGGCCGCGTTCGAAATAATGTGCGCGCAAATGCAAACGCAGCACAAGCTAGCGCGGCTGACCTCGAGAATACTCGCCTGATGATCGAAGCCGAAGTCGCCGTTGACTATTTCAATGTTCGCGGCCAGGACGCCCTCAAGAAATTATTGGACGACACTGTCGTGGCCTATCAGGAATCCCTACGTCTCACGCAAGCGCTATACGAAACCGGCATCGATTCCGATGAGTCCGTCGCCCAGGCCGAGACTCAGCTCGAGTCCGCACAGGCCCAGGACACCAATCTCGGCATTCTTCGCGCCCAGTACGAACATGCTGTCGCGATGTTAGTAGGCCAACCCGCATCCAGTTTCTCAATTCGAACGCTGCCGCTGAAGACCAGCCCCCCAGCTATCCCCTTCGGATTGCCGTCGCAACTTCTTGAGCGTCGCCCTGATATCGCTGCGTCCGAAAGATTGATGGCTCAAGCCAACGCGCAAATCGGCGTCGCCGTCGCCGCATATTACCCCACGGTCACACTCAGCGCGTCAGCGGGACTCGAAAGCAGCTCAATTACGAAGTGGTTCACTTGGCCCAGCCGTTTCTTCTCCGTGGGCCCCAGCGTTTCAGAAACGCTTGTTCGACGGCGGCCTTCGCCACGCCACCGTCCAGCAGTTCAGGGCTAACTTTCTCGAGACCATCGCGAATTACCGCCAGACCGTCCTCGCCGCCTTTCAACAAGTCGAGGATAATTTGGCCTCCATCAGAATTTTGTCCGTGGAAATCAAACAGCAGGACACCGCTGTCGGCTCCGCCGAACGCAATCTTAAAATCGCCACCGATCGCTACAGACTGGGCATCGACCCATATCTAAACGTGATCACCGCGCAAACCACCTTGTTCAGCAATCAGCAAACGGACGTCAACCTGCGCATTCAACAAATCACTGCGAGCGTGCAGCTGGTGGAAGCGATTGGAGGCGGTTGGGACGCGTCGCAACTCCCCTCCGTGCCCGGCCTGGTCAGCGGCCCGCTCATGATTCCGAGCCCTCCGCCACCGCCGGCTCTCTTAAACGAGTAGTCGAACGCGACGTTACGATCCCGCTCGGATCGAATATTTCTCCGTAACTGTTTCTAGGTGTGCCCGCGTCTAACGGATGATGGAAAACATTGAGTTGTTTCCGGCAGTGAGCTTGCAACTAGGGTGAACGATGCTCCCTTTTGTGGAATTTTAGTATCCATGTTGAGGAACTTTTATGCGCTCGAAAATGAATAGAGTTTTGGGATTCATAATTTATGCTTCTTTAACCATCGCAGCTGCCAACGCGGCCTCTCCGGCGTTTGCAGTGTCGCGGTCGCAGGCCAATCAAGCCGACCAGCAAAGCGCAATTCAAAAGCAGGTTGGCGCCATTAAATCCATCGTTGGAACTACCGTCACTATTACCACCGACTCCGGAGCCGACTGCCAGCGTGAACGTTCAGCCCACCACCAAAATTGTCCGCGTGGAACCTGGCCAAACAGATTTAAAGAACGCCGCCCCGCTCGAATTGAAAGACCTGCAAGTCGGTGACCGCGTCTTCGTCCGCTGGAAAACTTCAGACACCGCTCAGCCTGTGAACGCCATTGGCATCATCGTAATGAAACGAGGGGATGTGGACGCCAAGCAACAACACGAGCGCGAAGACTGGCAGAAACGCAGCGTAGGCGGCCTAGTCACCGCCGTGGATCCCGCAACGAAAACTATAACGATTTCAGTTACCGCTATCGGCAGTAAAAAATCCATTACCATCAACACCACGCCCAAGACAGTTTTTCGCCGCTACGCTCCTGATTCCGTGAAGTTCGATGACGCCAAGGTCAGTTCTCTCGATCAAATCATGCCTGGAGATCAGCTCCGCGCCCTCGGCACGCGCAATACCGACGGAACCGCAGTCGATGCAGAAGTAGTTGTCACCGGCTCGTTCCGCAATATCGCCGGACCCATCATCTCAGTCGATCCCGCGTCGAATACGATCACCGTGAACGACCTGATCGCCAAGAAATCCGTCGCGGTTAAAGTTTCCGATCAAACGCAACTCCGCAAACTTCCTCCTGAAGTTGCGCAACGAATTGCATTTCGCTTGAAAGCCGCCGCAGGCGGCGCATCGCAATCAGGTGACACCTCGGCCGCGCCTGGCTCAGGCCCGCCAAACGGCAATCGTGCCCCGGGAAGCGGCGCATCTGCTTCTACATCTCCCAACGCACCGCAAGGCGGCCCGGGTGGCGCAGGTCGTTCGGGCGGCGGTCAGGGTGACCTCCAGCAAATACTCAACCGCATGCCGGCTTCATCGCTTGCTGATTTTCAGAAAGGCGATGTCGTAATGGTTGTCTCGACAGAAGGGACAGATTCGGGCGGAGTCACTGCAATTACCCTGCTAGGCGGAGTGGACCCGATTCTGGCCGCTTCGCCAAATGCAAGCCAGGCGATGACTCTCTCGCCCTGGAGCCTCGGCGGCTCTTCCGCGATGGACGCCGCAGGTAACCCGTAAAAATGTTCGCAGAAACTGACAACGAGGGCACGGATGGGCGATTAGGAACACGGCCGTTAGCCGCTCGAGCTGGCAACGAAGGTATGGTTTTGCGGTTCGAAACACGGGAGGGCAGGAGTTCAACGCGTAATCCTTCGAAATATGGAAGGGCGGGGTTTCAACCCCGCCGTTAGCCGTTCGATTTCTTCAGGGGTTTTAACCCCTCAAGGTCCGAGCGGAGTTCTGCGAAGACTCTTAGGGGAAAGAATGAAATTTCGGCGCCTCACAATTTTTCTAAAAATCGCAACCATCGCATTGCTGTGTTTAACCGCCGCTCGTGCCTATAGCCAGTCAGCCACCGCTACCGCCGGCGCGCTCCACGGCCAGGTGCTCGATCCCTCCAACGCAGCCGTCGCTGGCGCTACGGTCATCCTCACCGGCGCCGACGGAACCTCCGCCGGAGCCACCACCAATCAACAAGGCGCCTTCGATATAAAAAATCTCGCTCCCGGCAAATACACCCTGGAAGTCATCGCCAAAGGATTCGCGCTGTACAAAAACGAAGACGTTGAAATCTCACCCGACCAAACTAAAAGCCTGAACATTCTTCTCACCATTGAAGAACAGCAGCAGCAAGTGACCGTCGAAGGCGAAACGCCCACGGTGGATGTCAATCCCGCGAACAATGCCGGCGCCATCACTATTTCCGGAAAAGAACTCGATGCTCTTCCGGACGACCCCGACGAATTGCAGACCGATTTAGAAGCCCTGGCAGGTCCTTCCGCCGGCCCCAACGGCGGGCAGTTTTACATTGACGGTTTCACCGCCGGCCAGCTTCCTCCGAAATCTTCCATCCGCGAAATTCGCATCAACCAAAATCCTTTCTCCGCCGAATATGACAAAGTGGGCTACGGCCGCATTGAAATTTTCACCAAGCCCGGCAGCGACAAATGGCACGGCCAAGTGTCCGTAAATGCCAGCACTTCAGCGCTCAATTCCGAAAATCCTTTTTTCAATAAAAACGCTTCCACCACACCCTACCCGGGGTATTACAGCACCCAATACACCGGCAATCTCGGCGGCCCGCTCAGCAAGAAAGCATCCTTCTTTTTCACCGCCGATATTCGCGATATCAACGACGTTGAAATTGTCGACGCGCAGACCGTCGATCCCACGACTTTCGCCATCACACCCTTCAGCGCCGCTATTCCCAATCCGCGCACACGCTACAACATTGGCCCGCGTGTCGACTATCAGCTCACCAAAACGAATACTTTATCCGTACGCTACCAGTATTACCGCGACAATGAAACCAACGAAGGAATCGGCGGCTTTTCTCTGCCATCCCAGGCCTATAACGCGCTGACCACCGAGCAAACTTTGCAGGTCAGCGATACCCAAGCCTTTGGAACCAACATCATCAACGAAACCCACTTTCAATATCTTCGCGACGAAAGCAGCCAGCTCCCGGTAAGCACTGCTCCTACCGTAACGGTTGGCGGCGCTTTCACCGGCGGCGGGAGTAATTCCGGAAATATCAAAGACAATGCGAACCACTACGAACTTCAGAATTACACTTCCATCCAATTCTCAAAACACTTTCTAAAATTTGGTGGTCGCTTGCGCGGACTTACGGATTCAAATTTCGCGACCTCAGGTTTCAACGGCGCATTCGTTTTTCCCTCGATCCAGGCTTATCAAGCGACCCTCGAAGGCACCCAGCAAGGCGCCGTGCAGTACTCCGTTACCGGCAACGCAAACGCGAATCTGAACTTAACGAACTTTTCTGTAGGCCAGGTTGATGTCGGTCTTTTCGTTCAAGACGACTGGCGCATTAAACCCAATATCACTCTCAGCCTCGGCGCGCGCTTCGAAGCGCAGAATGAAATCAGCGATCATGACGATTGGGCTCCCCGCCTCGGTTTCGCTTGGGGCATTGGCGGCCACGGAAAAACTCCGCCGAAAACTGTTTTGCGCGCCGGCTTCGGAATCTTTTACGATCGCTTCAATGAAACCTACGCTCTCCAAGCCGAAAGATTGGCCGGCGGAGCCGATGCGCTCACGCAATTCGTAGTTACCACTCCCGGTTTTTTTAACGCCAGCACTCCGGTTCCTATCTCTTCGCTCCCCGCCAACCTGACCTTGCCTTCCACTTATCGTTTGGAGCCAAATCTGCGCTCGCCTTCCACCACGCAAACGGCCGTCAGCTTCGAGCGCCAGCTCACAAAAATAGCGAATATGTCCGTCTCTTATTTAAACTCACGCGGCGCCGATCAGCTCTTCACCAACAATATCAACACGCCCTTTATCGGTGAGTACATCCCCACGCAGCCTTTGCTCAACCGCCCGCTCGGCCCCATTGGCAACGTATACGAATACGAATCGGAAGCTATCTTCCGCCAGAACCAACTTTTCGTGCAGGCCACGGTGCGCGCAGGCTCCAAACTGCTCATCACCAGCTACTACACTTTGAACTACGCCAAGAGCGACACCGCTGGCGCAAATTCCTTCCCATCGAATCCGCTCAACATCCTCGCGGACTATGGCCGCGCCTCTTTCGATATTCGCAATCGATATTTCATGCTGGCTTCCATCGCTCTGCCCTACGGCTTCCGTTTCAGCCCGTTTATGATTGCTAGTTCCGGCATTCCGTATAACGTCACCCTGAGCCAGGACGTGCTCGGTAGCTCACAATTCAACTACCGGCCGACTTTCGCAACCGCATCCACTCCAGCGCAAAATGTCGTCACCGTTCCCGGCTTGCACGCATTCAACACAGTTCCACCTCCCGGTGAAGAAATTCCCGTGAATTATCTTGACCAGCGCCGGACGCTTCACGCTGAACGTGCGCCTCAGCAAAACATTCGGCTTCGGCAAGGTTGCGGAAGGGCCAAATGGGGCTGGCGCTGGAGGTCCGGGCGGTGGCGGCGGCCGCGGAGGTGGTGGAGGAGGGCGCGGCCCAGGCGGCCCATTTGGTGGCGGAGGCGGCGGCTTCGGCGGAATAGCCGGTGGAAGCAACAAACGCTACAACATCACTTTTAGCATTAACGCCCGCAATCTATTCAACAACGTGAACGCCGCAGTCCCCGGTGCTGTCCTATTCCCGCCCACCGCCACGTCCCCGGCAGAGGCCTCGCCATTCTTCGCCAGACCAAACTCCCAAGCCCTCGGCCCCTTCAACTCCAACTCCGCCAACCGCCAAATCTACCTCCAAGCCTCCTTCAGTTTTTAGTAGTATGTTTCTCGGTCGTACCGCCAAAAATCGCAGCGCAATGCTGGCGCGCGAAGTGCGGTCATCGGCCCTCTCGACGCCGCCAAAACATACTAAGGAGATTGCAATGCCGCGAAAACTCCTACTCTCAATATTGCTTCTAACAATATTTATCGCGCTAGCCGCGGTGCCGCTGCCAGCTCAGTCCAGCCAAACAATCTCGCTCACCGTAGACGCCACCCAAGCCCCTATAAAACTAGTCCGCTCCCACATCATCATGCCCGTAAAACCCGGCCCCCAGACTCTCTACTATCCGAAATGGATTCCCGGCGAGCATGGCCCCGACGGCCCTATCGCCAATCTCACCGGTCTGAAATTTTCCGCCAACGGCAAAACGATTCCGTGGCAGCGTGATCTCCTCGACAACTTCACTTTCCACGTCGACGTTCCGGAAGGCGTCGATCACCTCGACATTAATTTTGATTACATCGAGCCCTCCGGTTCCGGCGCTTACACCGCAGGCGCTTCGGCCACCGCCAAGCTCGACGTCATCAGCTGGAATCAAAATGTCCTGTACCCTGCCGGCACGCCCGCGGATCAACTCACCTACGAAGCGAAACTTATTCTCCCCGACGGCTGGAAATTCGGCACCGCGCTCCCCATCGCCAATCAATCGGGCAATGAAGCTACATTCAAGCCAGTTTCCCTCGAACGCTTAGTGGATTCCCCCGTAATCGCAGGCGAATACTACCGCGCCATCGACATCACTCCTCCCGGCGAGCCAATCCATCACGAAATCGACATGGCTGCCGACAGTGAAGCCGCACTCGCCATGCCTCCAGAACTTAAGACCGGCTTGATTAATTTGGTCGCTGAATCCGGCAAACTTTTCGGCACGCGCCATTACCGCGATTATCATTTCCTGCTCACTCTCAGCGATCACGTCGCGCACTTCGGCCTCGAACATCACGAATCAAACGATAGCCGCTTACCCGAGCGCGTCATGCTGGAACCCACCGGCGCGTTTTCCGTCGGCGGCTTGCTCGCTCACGAATTCGTGCATTCCTGGAATGGAAAATTTCGGCGCCCGGCTGACTTGACTACTCCCGATTACGAAGTGCCCATGAAAACCGATTTGCTCTGGGTTTACGAAGGCCTCACAGATTATTTTGGCCCCATGCTTGCAGCTCGCAGTGGCCTGTGGACTCCCGAGCAATATCACGACGTTCTTGCCTCCATCTCCGCGGCGCTTGGTCCTGGCCGCCCAGGCAGGACGTGGCGACCTCTGCTCGACACCGCCGTCGGGCAGCTCGGCTTCGGACGAGGCTGGTTGAATTGGCGGCGTGGCTCTGACTATTACGACGAAGGCGATTTAATCTGGCTCGAAGTCGCCACCATCATCAATCGCGAAACCCACGGCCAAAAAACCATCGACGATTTCGCTCATTCATTTCACGGCAACCCAAACAACGGCCCTGAAATAAAAACTTACACGTTTGTAGAAGTCGTCTCCACGCTCAACAGCATCGTGCCATATGACTGGGCTGGTTTTTTCCATGAAAAGCTCACCTCCACTTCTCCCGACGCGCCCATCGGAGGAATCGAAAATGGCGGATGGAAAGTTGTTTACACCGACAAGCCCTCCAAGGTGCCCGGACGCCGCGGCGGCGCCGGAGATGCCTATAGCCTCGGCCTTCAAGTTGGCGAAGACGGCTCAGTAACAGATTCCATCGTCGGTGGCCTCGCATTCAAAGCCGGCATCACCTCGGGAATGAAAGTAGTTGCGGTGAACGGCCGCGTGTACACTCACGATCTTCTCAATGACGCAATTAAAGCCAGCAAAGACTCCACGACGCCCATCGTCCTGCTCGTAATCGTTGACGATTATTACAAAACTTGCACCATCGACTATCACGGCGGCGAGCGCTACCCGCATCTCCAACGCGACGAAAGCAAACCCGACTATTTGGACGACTTGGTAAAGCCCCATGCATCTAAATAGTTGTAGGCAAATATCGATTGGGGATTCTTATGAAAATAGAAATCACAGGAGCTTTTAGCACCTGCGCAAAAGCCCAGGAAGCCGTGTGCGAGCTGGAATTCGCCGGAATTACTGGCGAAGAAGTAGAAGTAATCACCGACGCCGTGCATGATGCCCGCGATCCCAAAGCAAATTTCTCCGACTCCAAATCGACCGACTCGAATAAGAAGGCCTCGCCCGAATTTTCACCAACCAAACAGCACCATCCCGGACGCACCCTAATCATTGTCCGCTCAAGCGATGCCCGCTTCGTCGATCGCATCACGGGACCTTTGCGTCAACATGGTGCCGAAAATGTTTCCAACTCCGGTGATCCGCCCGCCAAAATGCACCAAGACAAACCCGAAACCACGCCCGCGCGCGCAATCGGCGCAACCGCCTCCGGCCCGGCACACCCGGCGTTACAACGAGCGCCGACGATACCGAGCTGGAAGCCCGCGGCAAGGAATTTCGTACCCCTCGCAAGTAAGCCGGTGAGATTGCGAGCGGAACGCTGATCATCTCATCAGAGGATGCATGAGCAACGAACAGCAAGCCAATCAGCCAGTCATTAAAATCATAGGACGAAGCGATTCTGCGCGAGCGTACGCGATTCGCGACTTCCTCACTCGGGGCGATATCCCCTTCGAATGGGTGGAACTAAAGACTGATGAACAGGCTCGCCCGTATGGCGTTTCCGGGTTGAACGACCCCAGGCTGCCGATCAGCATTTGTCCCGATGGCACCCGAATGGAAAATCCCACGATCCGCCAGATTGCAGAAAGGCTTGGCTGGTACCGCAATCCATCGCAAACCGAATACGATCTCGCAATCTATGGCGCGGGCCCGGCGGGACTGAGCGCGGCTGTGTACGGCTCCTCGGAAGGCTTGAAGACCGTTCTCATCGAGCGCTCCGTAGTGGGTGGGCAAGCCGGAACGAGCTCAAAGATTGAAAACTACTTGGGATTTCCCGACGGAATCAGCGGCGCCGATCTGGCGAAACGCGCGCGCGAGCAAGCCTGCCGGTTCGGAACCGAGATCCTGATGCTGCGCGAGGGAGTACGCGGTGAATTTGAACCGGGCAAAGGTACCGGTTACCTCGCGGACGGCACGAAAATTGTGGCGCACGCGACCATCTGCGCCACCGGCGTGCGCTATCGCAAGCTGGGCTTGGAAAAGGAAGACACTTTTTATGGCTGTGGGCGTGTATTACGGCGCGGGAGCCAGCGAAGCGCAGCTTTGTTATAACGAACAGGTGTTCGTGGTAGGAGGCGGCAACTCTGCCGGTCAAGCCGCGATGCACTTCGCGAAATTCGCGCAGAAGGTCACCATTGTGATTCGAGGTGATTGCTTGCGTCGCACTCTGTCGCAATATCTGGTGGACCGGATCCATTCATCTCCCAATATCGAGGTCTTATCGCGGACCGAAGTCGTCGCTTTGCACGGCGACCATGTTTTGCACGCAATCACACTGCGAAACAATCAAACCGGCGAGGAAAAAACTTTCCAGACGCGCTGGCTCTTTTTGTGCTTGGGTGGTGAACCGCAGACCGAGTGGGCCAGGGACATTGGAATTTGCCGCGACTCCGACGGGTATCTGGTGACCGGTCCGGACTTGTCGCTAAACGGCGTGCGCGCGCAAAACTGGCCTTTGGAGCGTTCGCCCTATTATTTGGAAACGAGTATGCCCGGACTGTTTGCGGCAGGCGATGTGCGGCACGGTTCGGTGAAACGGTGCGCGTCGGCTGTGGGCGAAGGCGCCATGGCAGTCACATTCGTGCATCGCTATTTGACCAACACCTAGGTTTGTCAGGACCGTAAAGGAGGATTCATTTATGGCGGCTTGTACACATCTGAATCAGGTTCGGAACGTAACACCACGCACTCCCAATGGCTGCGAGGAATGTTTGAAAATGGGCGACACCTGGGTTCACTTGCGTCTCTGTTTGGAGTGCGGCCACGTGGGCTGTTGCGACTCGTCGAAAAACAAACACGCGACGAAACATTTCCATCACACCAAGCATCCGATCATCAAGTCGTTCGAACCTGGAGAGACTTGGGGCTGGTGCTACGTGGATGAAGTAGAGCTGGATTTCTCTGGCCTTCCCTTGGCTGCCCTTAGCCACACCGCGTGAGGTGCGCCAATCTGGCGTGCGAGTTGCGGATGTCTTTCGCGAGTTGGTACCGATTTGTAACAGAAAGCTGCAGAACTTTTTACAATCGAGAGCTTGACGCGTTTGCAAAGCTTTCGTTATAGTTGTTGCTCGACTCTGCGAGTGCGGTAGTCGAAAGGAAAACTGGAATCCGCGATGCGATCGTTTTATTACTGTTTCGCCTTTACTTACCGCTTCTCCTTTATAGGAAGCGGGCCGGCGAGACGCGCGCGGACGATCTGAGAAAATAGCAGCGAAAACCCGCAAGAAGTCTTAAGACGCCGGCCGCGCCCCTCCAGAGAGGACGCGGCCTTTTTTGTTTTGCGCAGGATTTGCGGCGCAAGATTTTGCAACTCGAATGCTTGATTGGTTTCAAGCAAGAAGTCTTAGGGTTGTTTCTCCCTATTCGCAGGAGGCCGGATGCGAGGATTGAAGATTGGAGACTGGCGCACGAAAATAGATGCGATCGACACAACCTTGCTGCACCTGCTGAATGTCCGCGCGGCTTTTGCGCTCGAGGTCGGGAAGCTGAAGGGAGAGGCTGGCATGCTGTTACGCGTCCCGGCGCGCGAGCAGGAGATTCTCTCCCGCATGAAGAAACTGAATCCGGGGCCGCTGGATAGCGAAGCAGTGGAAAAAATCTATCAACTGATTTTGGATGAATCGATCAGGATCCAGGAAAGCCATGGTTACGGAGCCGCAGCAACATCGAAAAACGTTTCCGGGTCTCATCAAAACCGGACGAATCCGCTTGAAATTCAACCAAAGCGGCGGAAGCCGAGCGTGGCATGAAGCTTGCCGGCGACAAGCGCGTGGCTTTTCAAGGCGAGCGCGGCGCGTTCAGTGAAGAAGCGGCGATAAAGCTGCTAGGCGCCGAAGTTTCTGTGGTGCCGCTTCCAACTTTCGAAGCTGCTTTCAGCGCGATTGCGCAGCACAAGGCGGACTACCTTCTGGCCCCTATCGAAAACAGCTTGGCGGGACCGGTTCACAGGTCGTTGGATTTACTAGTGGAGAGCGCTTTGACCATTGTCGGCGAGGTGATCATTCGCGTGCAACACCACTTGATCGGCCCGCCAGGATCGACTTTTGATGATGTGACCGTCGTGGAATCGCATCCCGTAGCTCTGGCGCAGTGCGAGGGTTTTTTAAGCTCGCGGCCATCGCTGAAAAGAATTGCAACGGACGATACCGCCGGAAGCGTTCGCGAGATCGTGCATGCCGGAGATCGCAAACGAGCTGCCATTGCCAGCAAACGCGCGGCCCAAATTTATGGTGGTCAAATTCTACGGGAGCATTTGGAAGACGATCCCGAAAACTATACGCGGTTTGTCCTGCTGGCGCCGGACACGGAGGCCGTGCCGGAGCGAGCAGACAAAATTTCTTTGGTGTTTAGGCTCGCGCACGTTCCCGGCGCGCTATTTTACTCACTGGAACCTTTCGCGCGTCGAAAAATTAATCTGATGAAAGTCGAAAGCCGGCCCGTTCGCGGGCTTCCCTGGCAATACCGCTTTTATCTGGACCTGCAAGCGTCTGCGAGCGATCCGGAGGTTCAGGCGGCGCTACGCGAACTGAAAAAGCTCACGGTAGATTTGCGGATTTTGGGTTCTTACGTTTCGGCAAAGAGTGAAAACAGCAATGCATCGTAGCTTGGGAGACCAAACATGATCGTCAACATGGCGCAGGGCGCAACAGAAGAACAAATCAACCACGTAGTGGAACGGATTAGAGAGTGCGGCTGCCAGGCGCATTTGAGCCGCGGCGAGGAAAGAACCGTGATCGGCGTGGTGGGAAGAAGCGCGCAGCATCAGAGTGAACTCGAAGCTTTGCTGGCCGCGCCGGGCGTGGAGGAAATCATACGGATCACCCATCCCTTCAAGCTCGCCTCCCGGAATTTTCGGCCGGATGGCTCGATCGTTGAGCTGGGCAAAGGCGTCTCGATTGGCGGTGCCGAAGTGATTGTGGCCGGAGGGCCGTGCGCCGTGGAATCGCCCGAACAAATTAATGAAATTGCGTCGGCCGTAGCGCAGTCTGGCGGCAAACTGCTCCGCGGTGGCGCATTCAAGCCCAGAAGCTCGCCCTATTCTTTTCAGGGGTTAGGCGAGAAGGGATTGAAATTATTGCGTGAAGCTGCGGACAAGAACGGCTTGCTGGTGGTCAGCGAGGTGATGGATCCGTCGCAAATTGAATTAATGGTCGAGTATGTGGACGTGCTGCAGGTGGGCGCGCGAAACATGCAAAATTATTATCTGCTTCGCGCGCTGGGGGAAAACAGCAAGCCAGTGCTGCTGAAGCGCGGCATGTCTGCAACAATTGAAGAACTGCTACTGAGCGCTGAATACATCATGTCCGGTGGAAACTACAATGTGATTCTGTGTGAGCGCGGCATTCGCACGTTCGATACGTACATGCGCAACACCATGGATATCGCGGCCATCCCGGTGATCAAACATCTCTCGCACTTGCCGGTGATGGCAGATCCATCACACGGGACCGGACGCCGCGACAAAGTTCCGCCCATGGCCCGAGCCGCGGTTGCCGCAGGAGCCGACGGATTGTTAATTGAAGTTCATCAAGACCCCGAGCGCGCTCTGTCGGACGGAGCACAGTCAATCTATCCGGAACAATTCGCGCGCCTGATGGACGAAGTGCGCGTGATCGCCCCAGCGGTCGGACGCCGAATCGCAAGCGCCGTGCTGGAAGCGAGATAGCCGGGTAAAGCCGATCGTCGCGATTGCTCGGCTTTCTGCATCGCCTCCAACGAATATCTGTGCTTACTTCATGCCGGGCTTATTTCTGCGCAGGGAAATCTTCAGAGGCGGCTTGTGCGGTGGGAAAGACTTGAATCACGCGGTTTACTTGGGTCATGTTCAGGACGCCTTCGACCATGCCTCTTACCCGGGCGAGGCGAAGCGTACCGCCGGATTTTGAAAGGCGCGTGAACGATTTCACAATTTGGCCGACGAACGCGCTATCGATGTGATCCACATCATGCATGTCGAAAATAATGCGCGTCTCTTTTTTTTCGATGTGATTCTCCACTTCCTGATCCACTCGTTTGCAATCGGCGCCCATCTGAACGCGTCCGCTCATTTCGAACACCCAGATTCCCGGTTTAATCTCCTGCTTTTTTAGCATCACGGAATTTCGTACCTCATTTGCGCGGATTTTCGGACGTTTCGATGGATGGCATCGCAATTATTACGTCGGCTAGCCTTCGAACGGAAACTGTCGAATCAATCGCATGCAGTCGGCTAAGGCTTTCAACGTCGAATCTCCCCAACCGGAGGGGACAAATGGCGCCGTTTTCTGATTCACCTGTTTGTCCGCTTCCGCGAAGAAGCGAAGATGCTGCCCTTTCGGCGGCACCGCAAACTCTTTCACGGTGATATTAAACGGAATGTCGCGGCCGTCCTCGTGCTTGGTCATCGTGAAATGATGCAGCTGAGCTAACTCGTCTACGGGGTTAGCCTGCGCGTACTGCCAATCTTCCACGAGCCCTCCTGGGCGACCACGTTAATACGTTCCGATGAATAAGTAAGGAGAGACGAAATAGTAGGATGCGATGGGCGCCAAGTCAAATACAACATCCCGATGGTCAAAAAAAAACGGGAAGCATGGAGCTCCCCGTTTTTTTAACGAGCTAACTTTTACGATGCTTGCCCTCTACTGGCACTGCGCCACAGTATTTTCCGCCGATTCCGAGGTACAGAATGGCAATCGGAACGTCAGGACCTCCGGCTCTCAGGCGAAGTTTTCAGAGATTATTTATCGACGGTAAGTTCGAAATTCCGGTCGCCAGTTGGAGTTTCTCCTTCGCCCAAATGGCCGGTCGGCGAAGCAGCGGAACGAAGTTCGGACATGGCGGACAAGGTGAATAACGATCCCGGGTCAACCGGGTAGGTGGAGTATCAATATGCGGTGAAGACGAATATTCCTCAGGCGGCAGTGTTGAACGCGGCCTGTAAAATTGTGAAGGGTTCCAAGGAAAGTATTTCCGAGGCGTGCCGGGCAGCAGAAGAACGTGGCTGGAATAACTTCAGCGGTTCATTAGCTAATGCGTCCGGAGCCGATTCTTTTCCGATTACAAGCTTCACCTGGATTTACTTGCGAACTCCGCCGACGGGTTCGGTGCCTGCGGCTTCACTAGGCGATTTCCTGGATTGGATCTACTCAGATGGCCAGCAATCTGCGGTTTCGCCGGGGTACTCCGCACTGCCTCCGCCTCCGCAGCTCCTCGCAGCGCTGAGGAAAAAAGCCAAGGCTGCCGTGCAATAGCGGCTTGTTTCCGGCGCACGGCTAAGTCATATTTCCCTGCGCAAGAATAGGGTAGTTGTAAGTAGTAGTGTCTCGTCCGATCATCGCTTATTTCATGACCTTCCAATTCAGCCACGCTCTTTTTCTGTTTTTTGCCGCCGTGATTGCGGGAACGCTGAATGCATTAGCGGGCGGCGGGAGCTTCATCTCCTTTCCTGCGCTTCTGTTTACCGGCGTGCCACCGGTGCGGGCCAACGCCACCAATACGGTCGCGCTTTGGCCGGGGTTAGCCGCCAGCAGTCTCGCTTATTTGAAGAGACTGAACGCACCAAGCCGTCTATTAATCCCGCTACTGGTGACCAGCGTTGCCGGAGGTTGGGCCGGGGCGCTGCTGCTGCTGAAAACGCCACAACGCACTTTTCTGCATTTTGTTCCGTGGCTGTTGCTAAGCGGAACGTTGCTTTTCGCTTTTGGCAATAAGATTCGTTCCTTCGCCGGAAAGAGCGCGGTGAATGATGATCTTCAAAAGGCGTCGTGGCGCGCGATTACAGTGTGTTCGTTTATTGAGTTGATCCTGGCAGTTTATGGCGGATATTTCGGCGCCGGGATCGGATTTGTAATGCTGGGAATGTTTGCAGCCCTCGGCATGCGGGACATTCATGCCATGGGCGCGATTAGAACGCTACTAGCGGCAGCGGTGAACGCGGCTGCAGTGGTTACGTTCGTTGTGGCCGGGGCGGTTTTGTGGCCGCAGTTTGCGGTGATGGTCGCGGGCGCTTTGACCGGCGGTTGGTTCGGAGCGCGCTTCGCGCAGAAAGCGGATCCCCAGAAGGTGCGGGTCTTGGTAATCGGAGTTGGCTTGGCGATGAGCGCGTACTTTTTTGTCGCAGCGAGCTAAGTGTGGAAAGCACTAGACTGACCGTTCGGTCTGGGTCAGTTTCTGACAACGCAACTTATCAAGCAGTTGACCAACAAGACCCAACTGAACTGCGAAACGTTCGCAAGAAAAAGACGGATGTTATTCCCTAAAGCTAGTGAGTCCACGGTGACCACTAGCGACGGTTCGGAGATCATCGCGTTTGTATCAGAGAAAGAGCGGAGACCATGGAAAATCAGCAATTTCAGGCAAAAATTCGAAGAAGCGAAGAGGTTTTTTGCCATGGCGTACTAGGTTTATGGTGCCAACTACGTCCGGCGTTTAAGTACTTCTAGGTGTTTGACTCTGCATTGTCGTTTTGCCATGATGGCGCCTTACCGGGCTTATTGATGCTGGACCGCCCGACACTACATCTCGAACGCCTCACTGCAATCCATGAACTACGCGCCGAGTGATTTGAATCCCGAGAAGGACCTTCCGAAAGGCTTCTTTGATTTTTTGTTGCCGCTGCACAAGGAATTTACTCCTAGACAACAGAAGCTAGCGGCCAAACGTGGGGAAGTTTTGCAAGCGTCACATGATGGGCATGCGCCGGATTATTTGCCGGCGTCGGAGGCCACGACCGGCGATTGGCGAATTGAAGTTCCGGCGTGGTGCTTGGATCAGCGCAATCAGATGACGGGGCCTGCCGACGATGCGGAGTTGACGGTGAAACTGCTGAACTCTGGATCTCCCGCGGTGATGATCGACCTGGAAGATTCCACCGCCAACAAATGGCAAAACGTTATGTTGGCGATAAAAAATACTATCGCCGCCTACCAATATGAGCTGAGTTACGACGACAAGAAGCGAGGCAAGAAAGTCGCGGTGAATCGCTCGAAGACCGCCACATGGGTGCGGCCGCGAGGGCTACATATCAGCCAGGGCGGGGTGATCAAGAACGAGCTCATGTCCGCTTCGCTGTTCGATCTGGCGCTGATTTGGTACCAAATCGATCCCGCAACATTGCCGCACAACTTCTCGGTGTATATTCCCAAGAGCGAATCTGCTGAAGAAGCTTTCTGGTGGCGCGACCTGTTCCAGACTTTTGCGAAATCCAAAGGACTGCCCAAGAACTACATCAAGTGCATGGCGCTGGTGGAAGCGCATCCGCTGGCCTATCAGATGGAGGAGTTTCTCTTTAATCTGCGCGAGCACTGCCTGGGATTGAATTTGGGCCGCTGGGATTACATGGCGTCGTTGATCGATTTCATGATGGAGGATCCCGACTGGATTTTGCCGGATCGCAATACTATCCCGCACGATGTGGCGTTCTTCCAGAATTTCCGAACGCTAATGCCTGAAATCTGCCACAAGCACGGAGCGCATGCGATTGGCGGAATGACCGCACTTTTTCCCAGCCGCACAGACAAGGATTTAAACGAACGCGCTATGAAAGTGCTGAAACAAGACAAGCAGAACGAAGCCAATTGCTTGATGGATGGGGCGTGGACCGGGCATCCCGATCAGAACGAGATCGCGGTGGGGCAGTTCCCTTTTCCGAATCAAATTTCAAAACGGCCGAAGCTGGCCAGCGTGCATCCCGACTTGCGGCCGATTCCGAAGGGTGTTGGCAAAATAACTATGGAGGGAAGCCGCGCGGCAGTGCGCACGGTGATTCGTTATCGCAACGGTGTACTAAACGGAAAAGGCGCCAGCTTGTTGGATGGCTATATGGAGGATCTGGCTACCGACCGAATCTACCGGCTGATGATTGCGCAGCGCGTGCGGCACAAAGTGAAAGTTGCCGGCGAGGATGGCAAGACAGTGGAACACACTCCGGCTTTAGTGACGCATCTGTTTGACGAGGAACTGGCGAAGATTCAGCACGATTTGCCGAGCGAAATCGATCGCAAGGCGGCGGCGACACTCCCCGAAGCACGCCGGATTGCGGAGGAACTGATTGTGCAGGGTCGGCACTCACCGATTTAGATCCGCGTGCTCTGGCCGGGGAATACAAAAAGCTTATTACGGAGATAAAGCGAATTTGTTTGACAGCGCTGGGGTGATGGGCGCTCAGTGTCAAACTGCAGGTATTGCAGACGTTAAGTCCGGTTTGATTTCTGGACGTTAGCGGAAGGGCAAGGCAGCGTTTGCAGAACGGGGAATGAAAGTGCAGGTAACTGCGGGACCCGGGGCGAAAACGAATGAGACTAGAGTCGGCTGACACACTTCTGGAAGTCCTACAGTTCGCTGACAGCCACACGGCGGTGGTGGTTCCCGAGCTTGGCATTCGAGTGACTTACGAATCGCTGCGGGAGCAGGTCCTGGCGATGGCGAAGGCTCTGGCTTCGGTGGGAATCCGGCGCGGGGATACCGTGGCAATTGCGCTGCCGAATGGATTGCCGTCGATTGTAAGTTTTCTGGCTGCGTCGATTGCTGGAACAGCGGCACCTTTGAACCTGGCTTATCCCTACGAGGAGTTTCTATTTTTCCTGGGCGACACCAACGCGAAGATTTTGCTGTGTCCGCCGGTGGGAGCGGAATACGCACGCAGCGCGGCGGCGGACAAGAAGATCCGGGTGCTGTCGGTAAAAACGAGTGACGACGGCAACGTCTGGTTGGAGGGTGCCGGGAATGGTGGATCCGTCACCGAACCCACGGCTGACGATATTGCGTTGGTGTTGCACACGAGCGGAAGCACTGGCCGGCCAAAGCGCGTTCCGTTGCAACATTTTAATCTGGCGGTATCGTCGGCGAATATTGCAAACAGCTACGCGCTTTCGCCCGACGATGTTTCGCTGTGCATCATGCCGCTGTTCCACGTGCATGGGCTGATCGGGTCGCTCTTGGCCACTTTGCTTTCGGGAGGGACTGTAGTTGTTCCCAGCAAGTTCAACGCGCTTTCTTTCTGGCGCACGGTGAAGGAACATCGCGTGACGTGGTATTCGGGCGTGCCGACCATGCATCAGCTGCTGTTGGCGCGCGCGCACCATAAACCGCCGGAAGCGGAGACACTGCGTTTTATACGTTCGTGCAGCGCTCCTTTATCGGCTGAGCTGATTCACAAAATCGAGGGATTGTTCGGCGTGCCGTTCGTGGAAGCTTATGGAATGACGGAGGCGGCGCACCAGATGACTACGAATCCCCTGCCGCCTCGACATCGAAAGGCAGGATCGGTGGGCGTGGGAATAGGGCTTCGGATCAGCATCATCAATAAAGAAGGCAATCGCCTGGGGACGAATCAGCGAGGAGAAGTGGCGATACAGGGGGCCAACGTATTTCAGGGGTATGAAAACAACCCGGAAGCGAACGAACGTGCCTTTGTGAAGGGGTGGTTTCGCACGGGCGATGAGGGAATGTTGGACGACGACTGCTATTTGCATTTGACCGGCAGAATTAAGGACATCATCATTCGAGGCGGCGAGAACATCGCTCCGCATGAAGTGGATGAAATTTTGCTGCGGCATCCTGCGGTGTCCGCGGCGGTCACGTTTGGATGCGTGCATCCTACGCTGGGTGAAGAAGTGGCTGCGGCAGTCGTGTTGCACGAAGATAATAAAGTTAGCGAAGCGGAGCTGATCAAGTTTTCCCGCGAGTTTCTTGCAGAATACAAATGTCCTAAGAAGATTTACCTGGTGAAGAGCATTCCTACCACCGCGACTGGAAAAATTAGACGGCAGGCTGTGGCCGCAGCGCTCGCGGACCAAGCATGAAATTTCTGGTTGTGGGGGCCGGGGCCATTGGCGCTTACATTGGCGCACGCATGGCAAATGCAGGTTTTGATGTGACGCTGTTTGCGCGAGGGCCCCATCTTCGCGCCATGCAAGAACATGGCGTGCGGGTGAAAAGTTCCGAGGGAGATTTTGTGGCGCGTCCGGCGATTGCGGGTTCGCTGGAAGAAGTGGGGCCGGTTGACGTTGTTTTTCTCGGTGTGAAGGCGCATGGACTCCCGCAACTTGCACCGCAGTTGGCTCCGGTGCTGGGGTCGGAAACTACCGTTGTTAGCACGCAGAATGGAATTCCGTGGTGGTATTTCCAGGGATTCGGCGGCGAGTTAGAAGGATTGCGGCTGGAGCGCGTGGATCCTGGTGGGGTGATCTCTTCGGCTATTCCAGCGCGTTCGGTGGTTGGGTCCATCGTATATTTTTCGACCGAGATTTCCTCGCCGGGAGTAATTCAACACATCGAGGGGAACCGAATTACGCTGGGCGAGCCCGACGGCTCGCGCTCCGAGCGCTGCCGACGAATTGCCGAGGCGCTGGTCGCTTCGGGCTTACGCTGTCCGGTTACTGCACGTATACGCCACGAGATTTGGGTGAAAGTTTTGGGGAATGCGTCTGTGAATCCGGTGAGTGCGTTGACCCGGGCTACCGTGGTTCAGATCATGCGAGATCCGGGAGTATCCCCAGTAATTCGAAAGATCATGGAAGAAGTGGAAGCGGTGTCCAACAAGATGGGAATGGAGCTGCCGATTTCCATAGACCAGCGAATGGCGGGAGCGGAGAAAGTTGGCGAGCATAAGACTTCCATGCTGCAAGATCTGGAGACGGGTCGACCGATGGAACTGGAAGCGTTGGTGGGAGCGGTGATAGAGTTGGGCGAGCGGGTTGGTGTGAACATGCCCTATACGCGAACGATCTACGAACTTACGAAGCTGTTATCGCAAAGTGCCACGCGGGGAACGAAGTAAGCTCCGAGAAGCATCGAAAGTTGGCCATAATATTTTTGTATCCCTGAGATAAAAACAATTGCTAGGGGCGCCTGTGTTTCTTCGCGTCAGGCAATATTTTTTTCGTTGTTCCCGTCAATTACCGGAGACCTATACGGAAACAAATGGGCTACGACTAATTACGGCATCGTGTACACGGCTAAGGGAGTCGCCGCAGAATTTGCCGGACCTGGCGCCGCATGGCTGTTTGCCAAGACCGGTTCGTGGTCCAAGGTGTTCTGGGCCACGATCATATGCGATCTGATTGCGGCGTTTATAGCGTTGCTGTGGCTGAAGCGTCTTGCAGCTAAGGTTGTCCGCAGGTCTGAAATTACGGCTGCGGCCGCGGCTGCGACTGCGGAGGCGTCGTGGACGCCGGTGAAAGCGCGCGGAATCGCTTAGCGAGCCTCAGCGGCTGAAGCTGCTGCCGCCCTGAAGGCCGGTGCCCTACATTCGTGAGATGGGGACGCTAGCTGCTAGGAGCGTATCGACTGAGCAGACATGAGGGTTTTTTATTCGCGAGAAAAGGAAGCAACGCGCTTTACGATCGTGGTCACCCGCCCTATCACTTCTGCTTCACTCCCATTCTTGAATTGACGCGGGGCAAACGGTCGATCGGGGTAAGGATGGACGACGACCAGTCCTCGCTCGAGGGTGCAACACCCACAGAGATAGCGGCCGTCTCGTGTGAGCAGCAGGTAGAGAGGTTGTTCCCAAAATGTTGAACCTCTCGATGAGAGGAGTCTTTTGACTCGGCGATTGATCACCACGAACTCTGCGTTCTCGAGCCATGGATGGATGGGATTCAAGTCTGCACCTACCCAGAACACGTCGGAAACGGAAAAGTTCGCGAGGCGAATGAGTTCGCCCAGTGATCTCCGAAGAAAGAGCGGTATTTCTTCCCACCGCTTGAGAAGATCGCCGAAAAAACCGTTCTGAATTCGGGAGTGTCCCTGGGTGTTTGTCTGATTGGACTTGCGCCGGGAGAGCGGAATTTCGCGAGGGATGAATTCATCGGGAATAGGCTCGGTGCCAGTTTCCTCGAGTGCGAGTCCGCTCGTGCGAAGGAAGTCTTTAAAGCCCATGGCATAGACGATGCACAATGTTACGATTTTCTGGATATGGCGCGGTGCGACTGAAAGCGTCTCGTAGTCCGATAGCGTGCTGGCTGCTGCGAGATACAACGGATCAGCAAGCCGCTGTGCGATCCATCGCGTCAGTTTCGAAGCGTCCCTGAACGAGAGGCCTGCGATGACTCGCGATCGTCGGATCAATTGCTTAAGGTTTATTTCCCCAGCATTTCCGGAGAGACGCTGACGCGTTCGGGCGTTCCTGCCAACAGGTTGCGCGACTACGCTGTCGCGTTGCGGAAGAATGAGAATTTCAGAATCGATCACACCCAGAATTCTGAAATCTCTTCCCGGAGACAAGTTGCGTTGCCCGAAAGGTAGCTGCGGTGAACGAAACGCAACCGTGCCATTAGCGAGAAATGACAGGCGAGAACACACCAAGCCAAGCTCGCACTCAATCAGGAAAATTCTCTTATCGGAAAAATTTCTAGTAACTCGAGGCGCGTCCTTCCATTGCCGTGGATCAATGCGGACGATGCTCTCCGGGGCAACATCCGGAAAGGCCAGCAAATCGTCACGGCCGACTTTGGCATAGAGAAACCTTGTCTCACTTTGCGGGAGGAATTCTCGAGCGCGTTGCGGCTGGGCGCGAGACAAGAGTTGGCCTAATGGTGCGATTGGAATAACTGACTCGGCGCCAGACCGTTCCACAAACCAAGGAATCCACACTTCGGTATCGTAGACGGAAGAATCTAGAATCACCGTGCGTTTCCTGGGAATCAGAACCTGAAGTTCGGGAATTACATCGAGATCAAATCCGAACACCTTAAGCCAATTGCTCAATCGATAGTTGGTAATGCGGCTGAGCGCAAAGAATTGGTAAATGTTGGGCGCGGCGGAAGGTGCAGATAGTCGATAGTAGAGATTATGCGGGATATAGAACCGGGATGAGCGCCCGAACATCGTTGCTGAGCGTTCGGCGACACGATAGAAATTCAAGTCTTTAGTGGACAGGATTTGCCGGACTCGCTCTGCCCGGGGGTTGGCAACGAGGCCCATTCTTGAGCATGTAGCTAAGATCCCGTTCCACGGACAGAACAATTCCGCAAGTGGCCGCAGTTGCGACCAGTCCGGAGCTTTTCTCCGCGCGCAAAGACAGTTCGATATAGCTGAGAAGGCACGTAGCTGGACAGGAACTAACTCACGGAGTAGGATGCCCGCTCATGGACGTAAACAAAGTAAACTCGCTCGCCGGAAGACGGCTCAAAGCATTGCGCGAGCAACTCGGCTTGTCAACACGCGACGTGCAAGCAATGAGCCGGCAGATCGCCACCGAAAAACAAAACGAAGAGTTCTTTCTATCGCATAACTGGGTGACTGACATTGAGCGCGGCAGGTTCAGGCCCGGTATGTTCCGAATGTATTCCATCAGCGCCATCTATAAGCTGAAATACACAGAGGTGGCTTCTTATTTTGGATTGGAGATCGCCGATCTTCGACGCGATAGCGCTTCCATTCAACTGCCGAAAACGCATCTCATCGCGAAAATTGAGGAGCCGGAGACCGAGGCCGTGTCCCTGCCGGTTCAATTCAAGCCCGACTTCTGCTTTGAAGAAACCAATCTCCTGGCCAGAGCCGTCGAGAAGTGGGAGGCCGTGCCCCTCGGATTGTTACAACACCTCGACCTACGCGAGTCCATGTACGGATATATAGGTCTGGAAGATTTCACACTTTATCCGCTCATTCGGCCCGGTTCGTTGGTGCAAATCGATGCCAGGCAAAGAAGGATCAGTTCTGCTCCGTGGAAAACCGAGTTCGAGCGTCCGATCTATTTCGCGGAACTTCGGGACGGCTATGTGTGCGGTTGGTGCGAGATTGACCGAGGAAAGTTGATGGTAATTCCCCATGCACATTCGCATCGCGAAGTACGCGTATTCGACTACCCAACCCAAGCGGAAATCGTTGGGCGAGTAACGGGTGTCGCAATGTGCATTGTCGGCGACAGGTCGCCGCAACCACGAGAACCATCCCGCGAAAAATAACCGTCAGTGGCCCTTTCCTAAAATGGCATCTTGTGCGCGCCGAGCTGTTGTTTCCTCTATGGGACCAAGGTCTTTTAAACTTAGAGATTTTTGTTTAGGGCACTTGCTCCGGTAGTGCACTCGAAGCGGATGTCCTTCCTAGCGGTTCCAGGTGACTCGCCGCCCGCACGGTCAAGAGCGTCCGGTGCGGCGGACGTTTATCGGAGCACAGCGGGGACCCTCGTAACTGTCACGGCAGAGGTGGTCGCAACTCCTAAGCAGAGGGTCGGACGTGAATCTCGGGATGGCAGAATGAACCGTCAGCATTCGTCTTCTTCTTGCTTCCTTCTATGATTGACCCAGGTTTGCTAAGTCCTACTCGGAACATACGATCCGAGTTCCCGCATATTGGACCTCAACCACAGTATTCGTCAGATCTCTTGCACCGATATGCTTGAGGGCCACGCTGAAGAGCTCTCGCTGACGAGCAGGCGCAACGCTGGGAACAATGATGATCACCCCGGCGGATGCGCCCGTATTCCCAGTGGAAATGCGAATCCAACGACCTGTTGTTGACCAACTCGCGGTAATATCGGAAATCCAGCCAGTCGAGACGGTCCTTCCGATCTTGATCTTCGCACCGCAGCACAAGATCAGAACCCGACGGGTTCAGGAAAACCGAACACTTCCTCTTTTCCGTTGCTGGATAATAGGCGAGCTTCCGCGCAACAGCGAGGCTCGCGGAAAAATCAACAATGGCTTCGCCGTTCGAAAATGCGTCCACCAACTCAGATCCTTTAGCTCCAGGACGCAGCACGTTTGTGTCCAAAATCGTTGGCATGGCTACTTCGCCCAGAAGCCCGTTTAAGTGCATTTGCACGCCGCGCACTTTGAGCCGACCTACATCATTTTTGCCCAATGGATGCTTCGCGGCGTTATGTTCTGAGCTATTGTTCCGTTGAGTGTCGCTGCGAGAGATGGTGATAAAGAAAATGTCGAACGGTACAGTGCCGGACGAAGCGAATCATCCTGGCTCAACTCAGCCTCTCACTCGAAACCAGATTCGCGGCTTCTGGGCTTCTTGGGGCGGCTGGACGCTCGACGGCATGGATTCCTTTGTTTACGCGCTCGTCCTGGTTCCTTCGTTACGTGAACTCCTCCCGCGCTCCGGCATTTCAGCCACCAAGGCCAACATCGGATATTACGGCGGTTTGCTTTTCGCCCTGTTCTTGATCGGCTGGGGCCTTGCCTTTCTTTGGGGGCCGGTCGGAGACAAATTCGGTCGCGTCCGCACCCTGATGCTGACCATCGTCTGGTATTCCGCATTGCCACTTCACGGCAGCCGTTGCGCCGATTCGGATCGGCAACGGGGTCCAGATCGCACCCCAATGCGCGTTCTATTCGTACGACCACGGAATTGCACCGGGTGAGTTGATTCGCAAACAACCACTCCAATCGAAGGGCCCCATCATTATCGAAGACGACGCATGGCTGGGCTTCGGCGCAATTGTGCTGTCGGGCGTCCACATCGGCAAGGGGGCAGTGATCGGCGCGGGTGCGGTCGTGACGCATGACGTGCCGGAGGGTGCGGTCGCTGTGGGGTCTCCGGCTCGCGTTGTGAAAATGCGAAATGATCTGAGCGAAGCCGAACAAGGGCGTTTCCAGGGAGTGGGACGATGATCCTGCGCGTCAACGTCCCCGTTCTGAAAGAGCCAACCAAGCTCGTCGCCATTGTGGTGCCTCTTTCGAAACGGTCAATACTGACTCCCGACGAGCAAACCTCATTGCGGCACGCCGTCCATTACTTCTCGCGGTATGACAAGTATCTGGTGGCGCCGGCCGGAGTGACTTTCGAGCACCCCGGGTTCCAAGACGGGTTACGATTTCCTGCACTGAGCTGTTGAAGTAGGCCTCGATATCGTTGTTCTTGATGCGGTTCTTCGAGATCGGGCTTGATCCAGTACTTGACGTGATGGTGCAGCTGCGAACCGCGATACACCAGGGTGACTCGCGCGCCGTGACGCCACAGATCGAGGGCCGCGATGGCGGCGGAGTTCTTGCCGCCAATCACCAGCACATCGGTATCGTAGTAGGGATGGGCCTCGGCGTAATAATGCGAGACCTCGGCAGTTCTTCGCCCGGAAGGCCAGTTGATTGGCCAGATCGTAGTATCCGGTGGAGACGATCACCTTCCGCGTGTGGTAGTC
>CAVSWI010000014.1:0-79805 GCA_963731535.1 uncultured Acidobacteriota bacterium
ACTGCCAGGTGCTGCGGCAACTGGTCGTCTATAGCCACACTCGTCGGAGTGGGACCTGGACTACTGCATGCGGCCTGGCAAAGACTGACCGGTGAGCCTGCCACCTGTGTATTCGTTGCCAGATTAATGATGCTGACATTGTTCGATCCCATATTCGCTACCACCGCAAGACCTAACGCCGGATCGATCGCGATTGCAGACGGAGTCATTCCTACTGTGATTGACGCACTCGGCGCAGAGGGAAACGATGTCGGTTCCACGCCGATATTTATGCCGGAGATTCCCGGATTCGGTGGCACCACATATCTGTGTTTTTCACGATGATGGGGTAAAGTCACTGGGGGCCCCAATCGGCAGCCGGAATGGTGACTTGCAGCACGCGCGTGTTACCTCCGGCGCTCTGGCTCAGCGGTTGCGCGTTAAAGAAGACTTCCGTGGATGGCGAAAAATACCCGCCGGTAAGTGTCACGCCTACATTCGCGGTGTTTCCGACGAAGCTATCGGGCGTGGAAGCCACCAGCGCAGGACGCGATGGATTTACCGTGAGCGGGACTGGAAGCGAAAGATCTCCATTCTGCCGTTGCACTAAAATTTGAACCGATCCCATGGTAGCAAACTGAGCCGCCGGGATGGTGGCGCGCAGCAGCGAAGTTGTGGGAAAAAGACCATTTGGAACCGGAACGCCATTGGCCAGCACTGTGCTGGTTGACGCAAAGTTCTGACCGTTCAAGTAAATGTCCTGTTGCACCGAGCCTTCCTGGGTCGTAGTCGGCGCAATCGAACTGAGCGTGGGATCGCTTCCCCCTGCAATCGTCACGCTGGCCGTCGCGGACTGCGAAGTGTCCGCCGCCGAGGTTGCCGTGATGGTCACAGCGCCCGGCGAAACCAATGGAGCAAAATAAGTCCCCGCAGGCTGGTTCGTGCACAGGTTCTGCGTGTCGTTACTGCTCGGACATATAATTCCGATGGTCGAATTGCCGCCCACCACGGTCATGCTGTCGGCCGTTACGCTCCAGGTCACCGCTGTGTTGGAGCTACCGCTCACTGTCGAATTGAATTGAAGTTTTTCTCCCGGGTTGATGGTAGCGGTCCTCGGCTCAATCGAAATGCGCACCCCAGTTCCTACGACGACATAGCTGAGCCCCGTAGATATTCGTGTTCACCGTGCTTTGCGCCGCAACCACGAAAACGCTGGGAGGAGGCGTAGGTGGTGCGACATAGAGGCCGGTCGCACTGATCGTGCCGAAGCCTGTTAGCTGGCCGCAATTCACGGGGATGGGATTTGTGACCGGCAACTCGTGGGAGGAAGACAAACAAACCAGTTCACCGTCATGGTGGAGGTTCCGGTTACCGTTGCTTGGAAAAGTTGCTGGCCACTAAGCAGCACAGTCTGGGGTGATGCCGCCGTTCCCGTGGGAGTCACGGTAACGCCCACCGGCGTGGAGTTGCCCCCGCACCCAGTCATACAGGCGGCCAAGATAATTGCCGCGCCTATTTGCCAAACTTTCATCCTAAATCCTCCGGCGTTCCCCACGCCCTGATCTTCGCGGATCTCAAATCGTTTACTTACGCGCCATGCCCAAATGCTTGTAAACAAAATGTTCCATCTAGAATGTTTTTCCTACCGTGAACCGGAACGTCTGCTTCGGTTCGATCAGGCCGGCCGGAATGTGCTGCAACTGCTGGTTCAGAATCGTATCGAGCTGCGGTGCGATTTGCGTCTCAAAGACTCCGGGAGGCAAAGTACCCTTGATCGCGTCGGTGACATCATAGGCGCCCGTGCGGCCCGACGATTGTCCCATTCAGCCGCAAATAATTGTATGCGTAATAAAAGCGGAAGGGCGCGTTGACGATGGGCAATATAACTTCAAACTCGACGCCGGCGGAAGTGTGCGGATGAAAATTCGTGCCGGGTATGATCGGAAGATTGCTGGTTACATGGGTATTGGGAAAGTCAGGGTTCGGGTACTGCTCCTGATATAGCGCAACAGCCTGAGGATTCAAAGACAGTTGAGATTTCCGAAGTATGCCATTCAAGCCGAGATCGTTGAAGAAGACCATGGTTACCGGCCCGGCGATGGGAACGATATATTCCAGGTTAAAGACATTCTGATAATCGCCGCCGGGGCGAGTAGGGATGAACTCCAGCAGCGGAACGGTCAGTGATTGTAGCGTGGGCGCTCCCGTCGGACCGAGCTTCCTGGGATCGTAGTAAAGAACGCTAGTGGTGGTGCGAAAAGGAATCGAAACGAAGGGCGAGATGGTGTAGAAGTCAAATCCACGCACGTCGTTTTCGCCGCCGAGATAGTAACGGTCGAAGGGTGGAATATCCTTTCCGCCGTAGCCAGAGATCATGGCGGTCTGGTAGTTCATGCCGATCACGTTGCGGTGATTGTTGACGTGGATGGAAGTAGGTGGTCGAGAACGTGTTGCTGACGTGTTGACGTTCCCCTGGAGCGGCCCGCCTTCGAGCGCCATCACCGTAATAAAACTTCTTTCCGTGTGTTGGATTTTGCGGTTGTTGACCGTGCTGTAACTGATCGTCGGCGTCATCTTGCTGGAATGAATCCCGTTCAACGCAGAGGGTCCTGCCAGGCTGGTGAATTGAATGCTGTCGAACAACAATTGCGCCGACTGGCTGAACGTGGTGATGTTCGTACTCGAGAATCCATAGGTAAGGCCCACGCGCGCAAAGGAGAATCTTCGCAGCGGAGAGCTTATGAACAGCGTGAACCCCTTGGTGTCCGTGTTGTAATTTTCCTGCAACGCGGGATTCAGCGCGATCTGCTGCCCTAACAGAAGACCGTACTGCTTGGCTTGGTTGAAATCGTACTTGTTGGCGAAAATCGTGAATCCGGTGGTAATCGGACGGTCGAAAAGGAACGGCTCGGTAAATCCGAAAGTGTAGCCGCGTTGGAAATCGCCCAACTGTGCGGACAACGTCAGTGTTTCGCCCAGTCCCAGGAAATTGTTCGTCTGGTAGGAAGCGCTTACGAACGTGCCGGCGACGCCGCTTACGCCACCCGAAAAGCTGATCGATTGCTTCCCTTTTTCATGCACCTTCAACTTAATATCGACCGTTCCGGCCTTCACGTTGCGCTTCAGCTCCGCATTCTCCGGCTTAATCACATCAAAATAGCCCAGTTGGTTTAGGCGCAGAATGCTGAGTTCCCACAGACGATTGTTGTAAACCTGTCCTTCATCCAACAGTATTTCGCGGCGTATCACTTTGTCGCGCGTGGTGGTGTTGCCGGAAAATTCAAGGCGCCGCACGAAGAATTGCTTCTGCTGGTCGAACTCCATGGTCAAGTTCACGACTTTTTTCTTGTCATCAATGTCCGTCAGCGGCTCCGCCACGAAATCGATATATCCATATTCCCCGTAAAGTTTCTTGTAATTGTCCAGCGCCTTGCGGATTTTCTCGGCCGAAAAAATCTCGCCTTCTTTTATGGGAAATACCTTCGCCAGGATCTCCGACTTGAAAACAAGCCCCACTTCCGGATCGCTGCTGCGAAACTTGAGCGAACCCATGCGGTACTGTTCGCCTTCCTCGATCGGAATCGTAATGTCCACCCGCTTACCATGCTTCGAGCCCAACACCGGCCAGGGCCCCTTGATACCGCTGCGATCTTCGTCATGCGTATTCAGAATCGGATCCCCTACCGTGGCCTTGAAGTAGCCGTGGTCGCGATACAGACCGCGAATACCTACTTCCAGGTCTTCATCGAGTTTCTGCCGGTCGTAGGTCTTGTCCATCACCGGAATGTTCGTTATGTAGAGCGGAATTGCATACGGTCGGTCATGGCGCATCGCGCGCAGCAGTTTCCCGTCGGAAAAAACTTTGTTGCCGGTGAACGTGACTGTTCCAACCTTCACCTTCGGCCCTTCATCGATATTGAACACCAGCTTCACAGCGTTGGTCGCCGCAATGCGCTCGTAGGTCGGCTTCACCGTCGCAAATTGACGCCCGTGTTCCGCCAACAATTCCTTGATCACCACTTCCGCGCGCTTAATTTTGGTGGGATCGAATTGCCCTTCCACCGAAAGGCCCACTTTCTTTTCCTTAAACGCGTCCAGAATGTCCGACTCCGTGATCGATTTGTTCCCCTTGTACTCGATCCTTCGAATAATCGGCCGCTCTTTCAAATAGAAGACCACGATTTTGCCGTCCGGCTGATCCGCACTGTCTTCCACTTCCAGCCGCACATCCTCGAAGAATTGCGTATTCCAAAGCGCTTGGAAATCGCGGCGAACCGCTTCCTCACTGTAAGGATCTCCGGGACGCGAAAATATTCGCGCGCGTAAAGTATCCGACTGAATACGGCGATTCCCAATGAACTCGATGCGTTGAATAACATACTGCCGCCCGGTAGGCGCTTGCACCTGTTGACCCCAAAGAGGATACGCATACGCGACGATGCACAAGCACACAACCACAGGGATTTGAAACAGGCGCACAAAATTTTTCTTGCTCGCGGCCTCGGTCAAGGCCGCAGATTCCCGCCCAAGATTATGTGCTCCCCCAACCGGAACCGCTCCCGTCCGGCTTGCGCGTAGGATTCTTAGTGGGCCACTGGGGTTGCTTCAACTGCGGGTCGGAACGAAAGTCCCTCTTCACCGGAAAGAAAAACTTCCAGCGTCGCTGGCCGTTGTAATCCACCCTGAATCAAAGCTTCCGACAATGGGTCTTCGACATACTTCTGTAACGCGCGCCGGAGCGGCCGCGCGCCATAATTTCGATCGCTGCAAGTTTTCTCTAGAATCCACTGGCGCGCTTCCGGAGTCAGTGCAATCTGCACTTGGCGGTGCACCAATGTTTCGTTGATCTGTCCGACCAGCAAATCGATGATCCGCAACAGATCGTCGTCCGTGAGCGAGTTGAACAATATCACTTCATCCAGACGATTGAGGAACTCGGGATTGAAAACCCGCTTCACCTCGCTCATCACCATGTCATCTTGACTCTTCGCCATGGAGTCGAGCTCTTTCGACGCGAAACCGAGGCCGGCCTGTTTTTGCAGTTGCCGTGCGCCCAGGTTCGAAGTCAGTATGATAATTGTGTTGCGGAAATCTACCGTGTTGCCCAGCCCGTCCGTCAGCTGTCCATCTTCAAAAACTTGCAGCAAGATGTTGTACACGTCTGGGTGCGCTTTTTCAATCTCGTCCAGAAGAATTACGGAATAGGGAGTTCGGCGCACGCGCTCGGTCATTTGTCCGCCTTCCTCGTAGCCCACGTATCCTGGAGGCGCTCCGATCAATTTCGACACAGAATGCTTCTCCATGTATTCCGACATGTCGAAGCGAACCAGAGACTTCTCGCTACCGAACAAAAATTCCGCCAATCTTCGTGCAACTTCTGTCTTGCCCACGCCAGTCGGTCCCAGGAACAGGAAGCATCCCACCGGACGCCCGGGAGCCTTCAGCCCGGCGCGGCTTCGTCGAATCGCCCGCGCCAACGCCGTGATCGCCTTGTCCTGGCTGATCACGCGACGGTGCAGCTCTTCTTCGATGCGCAACAGTTTCTGTTGTTCATCTTCCTTGATCGCCGAGACCTGAATTCCAGTCCAGCGCGCCACTACCTCTTCGATGTCTTCGCGCGTCACGATCCCGGTGGACGAATCGTCAATCTTCAGTTTTTCCCGAAGCATGCGCAGATGCTCTTTCTCCTTGCGCTCTTCTTCGGAATAAAACCGTGCCTTTTCGAATTCGTGATTGGCGATGGCCGTTTCCATCCGGTGCGTAATGAATTTAACGCGCTTCTGCACCTCGGAAACCTCGTCTGGCAGCATTGCTTGGCGCAGTTTCACTCGCGAACCGGCCTCGTCCAGCAGGTCGATGGCCTTGTCCGGCAGAAAGCGGTCGGGAATATACCGGTTCGATAGATATACCGCGTATCGAATAGCTTCGTCCGTGTAGCTCACTGCGTGGAACTTTTCGTAGCGGTCGCGAACGCCTTGCAGCACGCGAATGGCTTCTTCTTCATTCGGCGCCGAAACTTTTACTGACTGAAACCGCCGCTCGAGCGAACGATCCTTCTCCACCGACTTGCGATACTCCGCCGGAGTCGTGGCGCCGATGCACTGAATTTCGCCGCGGCTCAGCGCCGGCTTCAAAATGTTAGCGGCGTCCAGCGAACCTTCTGCTGAGCCTGCGCCCACCAGTGTGTGCAATTCGTCGATGAACACGATCGCGTTCTGGCTTTCCATCAGCTCCTTCATGATGGTCTTCAGCCGCTCTTCGAACTGCCCGCGATATTTTGTTCCGGCAACGATCAAGGAAAGGTCGAGCGAAAGAATGCGCTTGTCGGCGAGAAATGGCGGAACGTCTCCGTCGGAAATTCTTTGCGCCAAGCCTTCGACGATGGCAGTTTTCCCTACGCCTGGTTCGCCAATCAAGACCGGGTTGTTCTTCGTGCGGCGGCAAAGGATTTGAATGGCGCGTTCGAGTTCTCGGTCACGGCCAACCAACGGATCAAGCTGACCTTCCATCGCCGCTTGCGTCAAGTCGCGGCTGAACTCGGCTAGCAGTGAAGCCTCTTTCGGACGGTTGACTGGCACTTTCTCTCCTGCGCTGCGCGTCAACTCCTCCCGCACAGCTGAAAGACGCAATCCACGCTCCTGCAAAATCTCCGCGCCAAAGGATTTCTCCTCGCGCAGGACTCCTAACAGGAGGTGCTCGGTGCCCACATGCTTGTGGCCCAATCTTTCTGCTTCTTCCGCCGCGAAGTTCAGGATGCGTTTGCACTCCTGGCTTAGAGGCACTTCCACCGATGTGGAAATTCGTTCGCGCACGGTGATGCGCGCTTCGATTTCTTTTCGGATCGATTCAATCGAGCCGTGCGAACGCAAAAACCGGTTCGCCAGCGCCTTGTCCTCGCGGAGAAGTCCTAACAGCAAGTGCTCGGTCTCGATGTAGGGGCTGCCATACTGGCTCGCCTCGTAGCGCGCAAAAAAGATTACGCGCCGAGCTTTTTCTGTATAGCGTTCAAACACGAGTCACCTGCACTCTCCCAAGGTCGTGGTCGGGGCCTGTTGAAACTGCTCCTGCTCCTGCGGAATCTGCGTGCACGTTGGTGGCCGCCGCCAGCTTGCCTCGTTCCAACAGCACAACGCGGCCGGTTCGCCTTGCCAGCGATAAGTTGTGAGTGGCCAATACCGAGGTTAGATGGTGAGAAGTATGAAGACGCTGCATTAGCTCAAAAACATTTTCGGCGCTGCGTTCGTCCAAATCCCCGGTAGGTTCATCCGCGAGTAGCAATGCGGGGCCATTCACCAGCGCGCGCGCAATCGCCACGCGCTGCTGCTCGCCTCCGGAAAGTTCACCGGCACGCTGTTCGGTTCGACTGGCCAACCCCACCTCTGCGAGCCATCCGCCGGCCGTTTGGAGCGCCGGCCCCAACGCCACGCCCCGAACCAGCAAAGGCATCGCTACATTTTCCGCAGCCGTAAAATCCGGCAGCAGGTGATGACGCTGCCAGACTAGCCCAACGGCGCGATTGCGATACTCCGCCAGCTCCGCCTCGGAAAAAGACCGGAGCGAATTCCCGCCGAAGTATACTGTACCGCTCGTCGGAGTGTCCAGCGCAGCGAGGATGTGCAGCAAAGTACTTTTGCCCGTTCCTGACGGACCCACAATCGAAACCATCTCTCCACGCTGAATCGAAAAATCCAACCCGTCGATTGGAACTATTTCTTGCGCACCAGAGCGGAATGATTTCCGCAGATCGTCGCAGCGCAGAAGTGTCTCGCAGGCAGCCAGGCCATTAGGGGCCCGTTCTTGACCGACCGCGGCACGCGAATTCAACTGCGTCTGCATATCTGGCAATAACCTATCTCAATTAGGATGCCGAACCCGAAGTTCTGTATGTCCTTACTTTACAGCCTGCTAGCCAGCTGCCGCCCGGCAACGGATAGCTTTGATTCTAATGAATTTCACTTTTTGCCCGTACTGTTACCACGTCCACACTTTCGTCCCTTATTGGGCTTTGTTTATCTCTGCCGACACTTCGCCTCTTTTTCGATTCTAACACGTCTGGAAAGGAACAAGTTTCTGGGAATTATTCGAAGCGGAGAATTTGCACAGGCAGGATTTTCGCAGCGGCACGGGCAGGAACAATTGTTGCCGCAATGCTGATGGCGAACGCCGCGGCGGCAATCCACACCGAGTCCAGTGCATTCGCGTGAAACGGGACGTATGAAATCGCATAGACTTCCGGATTTAGTGGGATTAATCGCCAGGTATCGGCGACCCACGCCAAGGCGTAACCGAGCAACAGTCCCGCCGCCGTGCCGGTAATGCTCACAACGATCCCTTGCACCATGAAAATCTTACGGATCTGCGCGCTTCGCGCTCCCATCGCCATTAGCACAGCGATATCCCGCGCGCGCTCCGTCACCGTCATCGTGAGTACCACAAGAATATTCAAGCCCGCCACAAAAGTGATCAGCCCGATGAACAGCGCGGTGACTAGTTTTTCCAGGCTCAGCGCGCGGAACAGGGCACGGTTCTCGTCCATCCATGTGCTAGTAGTGAATCCATCTCCGGCGCGGCGCAAAAGCGTGTCGGCAATAGCGGGTGCCTCATCCATATTCGTTACGCGCACTTCGAGCAGGCTCACCACATCGCCGATTCCAGCAAGCCCCTGCGCTGATTGCAAGTTTACGAATCCCCAGTTCGCATCGTAATCGTAGAAGCCGGAGTCGAATATTCCTGCGATGCGAAACCGTCTTGAACGCGGAAGCATTCCAAATGGAGTCAAATTTCCCTGCGGGCTGGTCAACGTCACATACTCCCCGGCGGAAAGCCTCATGTCATCCGCGAGCATGCGTCCCACTAAAAGCGCCGGGATTCCGTCCGCATCGGGGGCGAAGTCAGGCGACCCGGCCACGATATGGTGCAGCGCTTCGCTCGCGCGCCGCTCCAGTTCTGGGTCCACGCCTTTCAGCACAATGCCACGTGCGTGCGGACCGGAAGACAGCAGAACCGTATCGTAAATGGCCGGCTCGATAGAACGCACACCGGGCGTTCCGGCTAGGTGCTCTATCAATTGTCGGTAATTGCGAATACCTTCCGAGCCGATAGGCTTCAGGTTCACATGCGCGGTAACGCTCAACAGTCTGTCGCGGATTGCCTGGCGGAAACCCGTGTTCATGGAAAGAGCGATGACCAGCGTGGTGACACCAGCCGCTACCCCCAGCACTGCCAGCAGCGTCACGATTCGCAGCACCGCAGGCCGGTTCGGCGAGCGCAAATACCGTAGCGCCACCAGCCATTCAAAAGTCATTTCGCATCACCGCTGTTCTCCGCGGCCGGCGGCTCTTCCGCTTCGCTACCTTGGTTGCGCAACAGCGGGAACAAAACCACTTCGCGAATCGTGTGGGAATCCGTCAGCAGCATCACCAGACGATCGACTCCCACGCCTTCGCCCGCGGTTGGCGGCATTCCATGCGAAAGCGCGCGAATGTAGTCAGTATCCACTTCCTTCGGTAACTCCAGACCTCCCTTCTCCACCTGCTGGCGAAAACGTTTCTCCTGCTCGAAGGGATCGTTCAACTCCGAAAAGCCATTCGCCAGCTCCATTCCCGCGACGAAAAGTTCGAACCGCTCCGTCAGCGAAGGATCGTCTGCCTTTTGTCTCGAAAGTGGCGAGATGGCCGTAGGAAAATCGTAAATGAATGTCGGTTGCATCAGGTGTGGCTGGGCAACCGCCTCAAAAAGCTCTCCGATTAACTCTCCCTCAGACAGCTCTTGCACCTTAGCAATTGGCGGCCAGCCGTTCGAATTCGCAAATGTGTTGTACCGTTCCGCAAGAGCGCGCGGCCCGCCCGCTGCCGTCAGATCCTCCGGCGACGGAGCCGGCGCAACACCGCTCGGCCAATACTTCCGAATCGCTTCCTGCATTGTTAGACGCTCAAAGCGCCCAAAATCGATCTCGTTTTCTCCATACTTAAACTTCGTGTTCCCGCAAATTTTCACGGCCAGCCCGCGAAACAGTTCCTCCGTAAGATCCATCAGCTCCCCATAATCGCTGTAAGCTTGGTAAAACTCGAGCATCGTGAATTCGCGCTCGTGGATTGCATCCACACCCTCATTCCGAAAGTTCCGATTGATCTCAAACACGCGATCCAGCCCGCCCACCACCAGCCGCTTCAAATAAAGCTCCGGCGCAATGCGAAGATACAAATCCATCTTGAACGTGTTGTGATGAGTCACAAAAGGCCGGGCCGTCGCACCTCCCAGAATCGGATGCATCATCGGCGTCTCCACTTCCAGATAGCCTCGCGCCTCGAAGAACTGCCGTATTTCGCGGATAATTTGTGCGCGCCGCAGGAAAGTCTCGCGCGTGCGTTCGTTCACAATCAAATCCACATAACGCCGCCGAAAACGCTGCTCCATATCCGCAAGCCCATGCCATTTTTCAGGCAGAGGCAATAATGCCTTGCTCAACAACTCGATCTTCTCGACCCACACTGTCAATTCATTTGTTTTCGTACGGAAAAGGTGCCCCGACACTCCAATAATGTCGCCAAGGTCCAGAAGCTGAAAAAGTTTGTAAGGCTCTTCGCCCACCGCATCCAATCGCACGTAAATCTGCAGCCGTGCCCCATCGCCCACAATGTGCGCAAACGTGGCCTTCCCGTGCGGACGCAGCGCGATGATTCTTCCCGCCACCCGCACATTCACAGGCTCGGCCTTTAACTCCTCCGCCGTGCGATTCGCAAACTGTTCGCCAATCTGCCGCGACGTGTGCGACCACGCAAAGTTCCGCGGATACGCTGTATGTCCCAGCGCTTCGATATCGCTCAACTTTTTGCGGCGTTGCTGAAACTGATCGAGTGGCTCAAATTCCAATGGATCGCAATCCTTTCGGCGAGCGGGCTTGCCGGGAACTTCGGGTTTTTTGATGGGTCGGGCGCAGTATATCGATTGCCTTCCACGAGCGTCAAGAAAACGCCTCCGGGCGAAACCGGTGGTATAATCCGCCCCGCTACTTGGGAGGGCGCGTGCTGGGAAGAGGGAGGCGGACGCCTGCCGCTGCGCGTCATAGTGTTAGCGAAGACTGGATAGCCGCGCTGCCGCGCGAGAAGGCCCACGTGTATGAAACCACCGTGCGACACTGGGAATCATCCTTCGCCATGATGAGCGTGACGCTGGACGGAGCGCTATCCCTGCGCGCCCGTGGCGAACTGGTCTGCGCGCGCCAGCAAGCTTTCGTGTCAGCCGATCTTCTCGTGCGTGTGGCTGACGCTCTCGTCACTTCTTGCGACGCTCTTTCCGCTCGCGGTCGCCACTTGGCTAATCTTCCTTTGGTCGAGCCGCTCAAAACTGAATTCTTCCGCGGCGAAACGGCTCAGAACGCCGCTCATTGGAACGCACTTCTCCACCACGTACTTTTTGCCAATCGCTCGCGCTTCTTCCAGAAGCTGCGCATCCTTACCGATACGGTCGAGCATGTCGTGCGCGAGTTCGATGAAACCGCCGAAGACCTGGGCCAGGGCCTTTCCATCCAACCAGCCGATAGCTGGAAGAGCCTCGACTGTCTGCACTATGACTTCAATACCTGTCTCTGCGAATCCGAAATCATACTGAAATCCTTTCTCCGCGCGCTTCCGGCCGAGCAGCTCGCAACCTTTGCCGCCGAGCTGGGTTCTGTCCCAGTGACCAAAGGGATACGGCAGAGGTTGAAGGCGCGCTCTCGCATCATCCGTGCTTCGGCTTAGAGGTGCTTTCGCTTTTTCATTTCCTTTCTGAGCGTTCCCGCAGCACCTATAGCTCATGCCCCGGATGGATTCCGCGCTCGTCTAAACATGAACAACACTAGACGCTGGAAGGAATTCCGACGAAAATACCCAAGTATCATAGGCTCGCTACACCATTACTGGGATGGCAGCCTCCTCTGACTGCCGTAAATTGTCAGCGACGGGAATTTATTGTGCGTTAAAGAACCACAAGTACAACTTCTAAGGCGACCGACGCATCGCAGCTAGGGATGCGTCCCGACGGGTAGCGTGGCCCGAACGAGACGAACTGATACGGACGAGTTGCCGGAGGCGGAGGCTATCCGGCTGGCCCAGCAGGGCAATGCGCCGGCATTCGAGCGTTTATACCGACTGCATAACCGCCGTGTGTATTCGCTGTGTCTTCGGATGGTAGGAAATACGGCCGAGGCGGAGGATTTAACTCAGGAAGCCTTCCTCCAGCTCTTCCGGAAAATCGCTACTTTCCGCGGCGAATCGGCTTTTTCCACATGGCTACATCGGCTGGCTGTCAATGTCGTGCTGATGAAGTTGCGTAAGAAGTCCGGAACGGAAACTTCGCTCGACGAAATAACCGAGCCGGACGAAGAATCCGGCGGCCCTCGTAGAGATTTCGGCACTCCGGACTTGCGGCTCAGCGGCTCCATTGATCGCGTGAACCTGCAGCGCGCCGTGGAGCAATTGCCTCCGGGATATAAGGCGGTCTTCGTGCTTCACGATGTTCAGGGTTACGAACACAACGAGATTGCTGAAATCATGCAATGTTCCATCGGTAATTCTAAATCACAGTTGCACAAAGCGCGTATGCGGCTCCGCGAGCTCCTTCACGAAGCCATGCGCGACAAGGCCCGCGAAGATCGGAAGGCTGCCAGCGCCGAGTCCGGCAGCGAGGATTAAAAGAAATGGCCACGATCACTTGTAAAGACTTCATGGACCGCCTCGATTCTTGGATGGGCGGCAACCCTCCGTCCGACGCCGAAGCTCATCTTCGCAACTGTCCCAATTGCCGCAGTCTTATTGAAGATCTGAAGGCCATTTGCACAGAAGCGGCAAGCTGGCGCGCGGAAGACGTTGAGGTTCCGCCGCAGATTTGGGCTTCTCTGCGATCTCAACTTGAACAGGAAGGCCTGATTCACGAAAATCGTCCCGTTGACGCCGCCAAAACCTCTTGGTTCGGGGGTTGGCTCGCCGCGCTGCCGCGCCCGGCCCTCGCTGGCGCTTACTTAACCTTACTCATCGCGGGAGCCTTTGCCCTGAGCCGTCCAATAAATAAACAGACCAACGAAGCACGCTGGCTGGCAGCCTCGGAGGATTCCACCCTCCCCTTGCGTGCCCAGCTAACCGCTGAACAAGATTCTTTCGCTTCTTTCAATAACGCGAACCCGGCAGTCACCGCCTCGCTCAACGAGAACTTAGCAATTGTTGACAACTACATCGCTTTATGTGAAAAAAGTGTGCAAGAAGAACCCCAGAATGAAGTGGCGCGGGATTATCTCTACGAAGCCTATCAGCAGAAGGCGGATCTGCTAGCGCAGATGACAGAACGCGGAGAAAACAACCGATGAGCACCACTCACTTCGTTCGCAAGCAGTTTACTTGGACCGCAAGCTGGAAGCCGATCGCGGTAATCGTGCCGAGCCTCTTGGTCTGCAGCATTCTCTCCGCCGACCCGCAACCGCCTCGCCGCCAGGAACAACATTTCAAAGTTGAAGCCCATCCCGTCGTAACCATTCACAATCCCAATGGCTTGATCACCGTGAAAGCCTGGACCAAGGCTGAAGTGATGGTGATCTCAAATCGCGCGAGCGACAACGTGGAAGTTGACGCCGAACAAATGGGCAATCGCGTGGACGTTTCCACCCACGCCGCTTCTGACAATGTCGCGCCCGAGGATATGCGCGCCGATTATCAGATTAACGTTCCGGAAGACGCCGAGCTCCAGATTCACAACGATTCCGGAGAAGTGAACGTCGCCAACGTCCTGGGCGACATGAACGTTGAGACCGTCGCCGCAGCCGTAGATCTGGAAGATTCCGCCGGCTATGTAACCATCAAGACCGTGGGCGGCTCTTTCCAGTGCACTCGTTGCGCCGGAAAACTCGAAATTTCTTCTATCAGCGGAAATCTTCGCCTCACCGACATTCACAGCTATCACGTGCACGCGCAAACTTCCACCGGCAACATTCTTTTTTCCGGTGAATTCCTTCCCAACGGTATTTATCGCCTGAAGAATTACAGCGGCGTAATTGAAGTCCGCTTTTCACCCGCGGATTCTTTCGACTTGAGCGCCACTTCGCTGAAGGGAAAAGTAATCAACGAAGCCAGCCTGACGCCCAAGAGCCATCAGCAACATTTCTACAGCCGGTTCGGCAACAGCTTGTTCGGCACCTTCAATGCCGGCCGCGCTAAAGTTGAACTGACCTCCTTCGATGGTACAATCAATATCCTTAAACGTGATTGATTGCGCCATTCCGCAATTTCTTAAATCCATTACCGGTATCCAGCATCATGATCGCTGAAATACGCGTGCGCAGACTCGTTTGCCTAACCGGATTCATGGGCAGCGGCAAATCCACCGTCGCGCGTCTGCTCGCGCGTCAGGTTGGCTGGCAGCACGTGGACCTCGATCAGCGCATCATCGAACATACCGGACAATCCATTCCTAATATTTTTGCCAAGCTTGGCGAACCCGAATTTCGGCGCATTGAATACGAACAACTCGCGCGCGTTCTCGGCGAGTCCGCCGAACAGCAAAAACCTCGCATCGTTTCCTTGGGTGGCGGAACCACTGCGCAGCCGCAGAACGTCGCTCTTTTGCGTAGAGCCGACATCGCGCTTATCTGGCTACACTGTCCGGTTGCGGATCTTTTAAAACGCGCCGCCCGCATCACCGACCGTCCGCTCTTTCGCGATGAAGCCAGTTTCCGCAAGCTTTACGACGAACGCCTGCCCTCTTACGAACTCGCCGATTTTAAAGTCGAAGCCAACACCGAGCCCTTGCGCGTGGTCGAACAGATTCTTGGGCTGGGAATCTTTCCCAAGGTGACTGCATGAATCCAAAATTGATTTCTTCGCGCTCCGGAGCTTTGCGCCGCGCCGCATTATTCGTTGCACCGGTATTGCTAGCCGCCGTCATCATCCTTTGCACTGCTCCCTCCCGTGCAGGACGCTCAAATCGAACGGCCGCTCCTTATGGGTCCGCTGCTTCCCTCATCGTGGCCGACAAAGGGAAACTGCGCATCCTGGTCAATGGACAGCAAGTCGGCAAGGAAGAATTTGAAATCAGTCCCAGTGGCAGTAACTGGGTAGCTCACGGCACTGCGGAAATTCAAAGCCCGCAGGGAAACTCACACGTGAATGGAACTCTGGAATTAATGCCGGACGGCACACCCATACATTACCAGTGGTCCACCGAGGCCCCGAAAAAAGCCTCGGCGGTTATTGCCTTCAACGGCCCGAAAGCCGATATCGAGCTGCATCTCGAAGGCGCCCGGCCTTACAATCAGCAGTTCACTTTCAACTCGCCCCTCGTCATCATTCTCGATAACAACCTCTACCATCAATACGCCATTCTTGGCCGGATTTACGATTGGGATAAAAAGGGCGCGCAAACTTTTTCAGTTCTCGTCCCTCAGGAAAACACGCCTGGAAGCATCACCGTGGAATCGCTAGGCAAACAGCCGGTGGGCAGTGCGCAATTCGAAGAATTAAGCGTGAAGACAGAAGACAATGAAATTGACGCATTTTTCGACGGCCCTAAGCTGATGCGCCTCGTCGCTCCCGCGGCTAACGCTGAAATAGTTCGCGAATAAGAGCAAGCCCCTTTCACCGCTCGCGATTTGGGCGCCAATACTCGATCGCTGCGAAGAAGAAAACTAAAGGCCCGGGAGCGTGCCCGGGCCTTGGGGTGGGAGTTACAAGTGGATGCTCAGTTTACCGCTAAAGCTGCGCGCGGCGAACCATATGTGTTGATTCACTAGGTTTAGGTTTTTCGATCGTCACCGCAACGCTCATCTCCGAACCTTTGCGAAGAATTCCCAGGCTCACTGTTTTCTGGTCACTCTTGTCGCGGAGTTGCTGGCGCAGCTCGCTGAGCGAACCCACCGGCTTTCCGTTTACCTTGACGATCACATCCCCGGCCTGGAGTCCGGCCTTCTCCGCGGCGGTGCCTGAGCGGACTTCCCGAACCAGGATGCCTGCCCCGTTCGGTGCGCCGAAATAATCCCCCAGTTGACCCGAAAGATCTTCCGCGCTGATTCCTAGCGAAGGCGCGCGGCTATCCATGTCACTCAACATTGCCGGCGTGTCGATATGGAAATCAAAGTTTGGATCGCTGAGAACGTAGGCGTTTCCGAAATCGCGCATTTTGCCTTTCATCTTCTTTTCGTAAAACGCGCTGCGATCTCCCAGTTCCACGGAAACTTCTTGTGTGCTGCCATTGCGCGAAATTGTCATCGAGATGTTTCGGCCCGCTGGCGTTTCGCGAACCAGCCGCCGGAATTGAACTGTGCCTTCCACCGCTTGTCCGTCGTAGCGCGTAATTACATCATGTTCTTTCAAGCCGGCCTTGGCCGCGGGACTGTCTGGTTCGACATCCACCACTTCCACGCCACGGACTTCGGTAAGCTTCAAGTCCTTGGCTTTTTCCGCATTCACTTCGCCAATTTCCACCCCCAGCCAGCCGTTGCCTTCGTCAGTTGCAGTGGTAAAAACCCTCGGTTCCTGCTCCCCTGTCTCGGCCGCTTTTTCCTGCGCTTGTGCCGCGAGATCCGCTGCCTGCGACGCAAGCTCCTGCGCGCGAGCTCCCCACTCACCCTGATTTCCCGCTATGCGGGCCGAGAGACCTTGTAACTTGGCAATTTGCGGCGCGTTCATCTCGACCTCCTTCGCGATCTTCTCCTGCAGGTCGGCCAGCGGTTCCTGCAATTCCTGTTCGTTAATACGCACGGAGTCCTTCCATTGTTCCAGGGAATCTTTTAAATCTGGACAAGCAGTGGCTGGTTCAGAAGGGGTTGACGCGGCGGCTGGGCCGGCTGAGGTTGGGCTTTGGGTTGGGGATTGCGCTTTTAGCGTTCCGGGCATGCTACCAACCATCAGCAACATGATCCCGAGACTTGCCAACGGATACGGGAACTTCTTCATGTGATTGTCCTCGCTTTAGGTAGTACGACCCTTCAGACACCTGGCCTTTGCAGGAACAGGCGTATGCCGCCGTTAATCGTGCGAACTGAAATTTGGCCGCCCCCCACTCCGAGTTTCGCCTGATAGGCGCGTGCCCCGGGGGATCCAGCAGTCGAAGTTACCGGCAAATCCGAAGTCACGTCACCGTTCATGCTCAGCACCTTCAGGTCCGCGCGAGCCGAAGTCGGCAATCCCAGCACAACCGACCCGTTTACCGTTTCTAGATTCATGGGGCCGCCATCGGACAGTTGGCGAAGCTCCAGCCGTACATTTCCATTGGTAGTCTTCTCGCTGAACCGCCCCGTGCTGTTGGTCACTTCCACATTCCCATTTACGGAACGCAGCGCTCCGGAGCCTTCTACACCGCGAACGATCACGCTTCCGTTTACCGTTTCCACGCTTCCCAACAGGATTCGATACGGCACGCGTACGTGATATTCCACCGCTACTTCCGCGCCTTCTCCTTTCGGATAGCGCGTGTGCACCGCAATCTTGCCCGGCGTGCTGTCCACTTCAATTTTCACCAGCTCCACGTCGTGCTGATCGCTCTGAGAAGTTTTTACCGCCGTCACTTCCACCTCATCGCGTTCCCAGCCGTCCACCTGCACGGATCCATTCACATTGTCCAGCAGGAAGCTTCCGCCCGGCGGCAGCGGATAGGTTTGTTTGAAAAACTTGTCAATTTCGCCCGCCGAAGAGTTGGGCGAAAAAAAGAGGATTGCGGCCAGCAACAAAAGAAAGCTCGCTGCAGCTTTCATCGGCCATTGCACATGGGACTGGCATGGCCTGCTTCGCATCGTCGTTTGCACAGTACGCCCCCTTGAATCTACTGCTTCTCTGCTCTGTGGACGTTCGGCCCTTTTCGGCCGGGAATCTTTTCGCCCGCACGACCTGGGCAACGCCGCGCCGGGAGGCTTTGTTGCTCCGTCTACGGCGCATTCTCGTGCGCTTGCGCTCGCTCGAGTTGCTGCAACTGCAAACGTATTTTCTCCTGCATTTGTTCCATTTGCTGTTTGTATAGCTGAACTTGCTTATTCGCGTCACTGGCTACCAGGCGTATGTTTCCCGCCACCGTGCGCAGATGCAGCACTTCGCCTCCGCCATTCAAGGGGCCTTCTGCGCGAACCATATGCACACCGCTGCTGTCGGACGAGCCGTCATCGCTCATCTTCAACTGAAACGCCGGATCGACAATTACGCGATGCTCATCGCCCGATTGAACCTGCGCATCGATCGTCACCGGCAGTTGCCGCGGAAGGTATACAACAATGTCGCCGTCATTCGCTTGTAACTCGCACTGGCTCGGTGATTTTACCGGCGCCACAAACCACGCGGTAATAGCTCCCGCTCCCGTGGACGCCTTCACCGGGCTATCCACTTGCGTCAGGTAAATGCTGCCTCCCACCGTTTCAAGATCGGTTGGCCCCGAAACGCGCACCACACGAATACCGCCTCCGCCTGTTTTCGCCCTTACCAACCCGGTAGACTCCCCTACCTCAATCTGTCCGCCCGTAGTCTCCGCAGTGAGCGCGCTTCCCGAGTGCTCCACCGTGACGTTTCCGCCCGCAGTCTGCAATTTCGCCACGCCCTCCACGGACGCCATGCGGATGTGGCCGCCACTCGTGTGCAACGTCGCGCCGCCAGAAACCGCACCGGTCGTGATATGCCCGCCGCCGGTGTTGGCAAACAACCCTCCGCTCACATTGTTCACCGTGATGTGCCCGCCGCCGGTTACCAGCCGCGCTTCACCGCCAATATTTCCAGCCATGATATTTCCGCCGGAGGTCAGCACTCTCTCCGGCCCTTCAATGTCATCGCTATCGATGTTTCCGCCGCCGGTGGAAAGATCCAGGCTGTAGTTTTTTGGCACGTTCACCGTCACCGTTACCCAAAGCCGTCCACTCGATAGCCGAGAGGTTTGCCCACGCAGATAAACTCCATCACCCGTCTCTCGCGCGCTCACCGAAAAATTCTTCAACAGTTCTTTCGCATCTTTCTGCGAAGCATCGGTCTCCAGATGAACGGTGTAATCAATCTTTCCTGAATTTTGTGTGTGCACCACGATGTTGCCCAGGTCCAGCGCGAGATGAAGCCGCAGCCCGTCGCGCGTTGTAATCGTGCCTCTCAAATCGGATTTCAGCCGTGCGCTGGGAGTACGAGGACCATCCGGCGGATCCGCCAAAGCGGAACCAGCCAGCGTGGTTAGAGCGAACAACGCGAGAAAAGTGATATTGCAGGTAAGAGTTAAACCGGAGAATTCCCTGAAGTATTTCCCGATGGCGCGCATCGGCCTGGAAGCAAGCCTCGCTCGCGCCATTTTAGAACTTTTGCCGCGGCCCTAGATCTTGAATCGCCGCCGCGCTTTGCAGGCGAATGTATGTGCTGGGATCTTTGTGCATGCGCTCTCGCAACACGGACAGCAAGTGATCGTCAGATTCCACTTGTCCCTTCGCCGCCATCGCGCGCAACGCGTTGATTGCTTCCACGCGCACACCGGGATTCTGGTCATCCACCAGCGCATCGAGCAAAGTCTGTTGAATGATGTCTTGCGGCTCCGCGCCGTCCAACGCTTCCAGCGCCTTCAGTCGCACCGCCGCATTGTGGTCCGTGTGCACTGTCTGGCAAAGCGCTGAGCGAACGTCTGCATCTTTGTTGCGCGCGCGCAGCAAGTCCACCGCATTCATGCGAACGTCCGCATCAAAACGCTGGTTGTTGTGCAGCACAAACATCAGAAAATTCTTCACATCGTCGTTGTTCACCGTTCCATGCATGGTGAAAGGCTGTTGTGCGTTCAAGTGCACTTCCACTTGCGGAGGCTCATCATCCCCGGATGGCAGCACGCTCATCCCAGCCACCTTCGCGGTGTGAAAATCCAACCTACTCAGAGAATTGGGATCGTCCGAAGTTGTTCCAACCACGCTGGCGCTCTCCGTATTCACGCCCGTTTGTACAGTATTACCAGCCGCGCGATGCTGCAACAGCCTCGGCCCCAGCATCCCCACCGAAAATCCAATCAACAAAAGTAGAGCCGCGCTCCAGGCCGGCGCCGGAGAAATCCAGCTCGTCGGCAGCAAACCACCAATCGTGCGCCTTAGCCAGCCATGCTCTTCTTCTGTATCCAACGCATCTTCCAGACTGGCGCGGCATCCCGCCAGCAGCGCCGCATCCGGCTCCGTGCGATTCCTTGACAGCAACGCCACCAACGCATTTTCCTGCGCCACCGTGTCATTACACCGCTCGCACTCAACCAGATGGCTTTTCATTTCGGCGAGCTCTGATGCATCGAGTTCGCCCGCGGCAAACAGGGTCCACTTCTCTTCAAACCCCTTACAAATCTCAGCCGCCATTTTGTCGTGCTGCTCCTGCTGCATTCCTTTTCTTCCTCACTGATCAAAACGTATCAAACTTTTCGAACTTGCCCAACCTTACTAAAACTGGCCGCGCCTACCTCATGCCATCCAGGCTCGCCCGCAACTTCCGCGTCGCGCGAAACAAAGAATTCTTCACGGTCTCTTCCGACGTTCCCAACATTTCGCCAATCGCCCGCAATTTCAATCCTTGATAGTGTTTCATCTCGAAAACCATTCGCTCGCGTGGAGAAAGCCGGTCCAGCGCCGTCGCAATATGCGCTCCCAGCTCTTGACCCAACAAATTCTTCTCCGGATTCGCTCCCGGTCTCAGTTCCGGCTGACGGTCAAAAAAATCTCGCGTCCCGCCTTCCGCTTCTTCCGGCACCGGTGCTTGATCCTCTCGACGGCTCGTGCGGCGCCGCAAATGATCCAGCGCCACGTTGGTCACGATGCGATATAGCCAGGTGTAAAAGCTGCACTCAAACCGGAAACGGTGCAAGTTCCGGTAAACCCGCAAAAAGCTTTCCTGGTAAATGTCCCGCGCATCTTCGGGACGATGCACCAAATTCAGCGCCAGACGCAGCACGTCGCGGTCGTAGCGCCGCACCAATTCCTCAAACGCCAGACGGTCTCCCGCCTGTGCGCTTCGCACCAGCGCCTGCTCCTCCGCAAGCTTCACCGCCGCTGCGGCGCGCGCATCTCCTTCCAACGCGACGCTCATCCCCATGGTGTTTGCCGCCGGTTGGGTTTCCGCTTCGGAGGGCTTCTTCTGTCCGCCATCCCCGTCGCGAACCCCGCGGTCCCCGGACCTTTCTACAAGATTCGAGTAAATAGACGGTTCTTGTGACCGTTGGTGAGCACCACTTGACGTAGATTTCCCACGATCGGACATAGGTCCCAAAACCTGTCCTCCAGCTGTGATGCACGGGGTATGTAAGATGTTGTAGCGGATACGTTTAGTCTTTCGAAGTTCGAGTATCCAATCGCGCGAGCTGCCGTGCAAAAGTCAGCCGCAAAATGAATTGCACGGCATGCGCCAAAACTCATATCTTCGAGCCCCACCGGATCAGCCCATAGACCGCGACGCAAACCACAAAATCCGTAGCGCTTCCCCCGTCCAACAAAAATTCCCGATGCCTCAAAGCCTGCGGCAAATGTGGCACCAAAGAAAAATAATAAATCGCATTCCCAACCAAAATAGCAGCCGCGTACTCCACCCACCGTCGAACCGTAATCCCCAGAAATTTACGTTGCATGGATGTTGCGCTTGTTCGCCCAACGCGAGCGATGCGAATATAGCCCAACCCCAAGCGAGTCGCAAAATGACAAATCGAACATGGCCGGCAGTTTCCGGTGTCTCCGGCTAATCGGGCATTGAGCCATGTGACCACCTTGCAAAAGCGCACCCGCGAGTATCAACAGCATTGGGGTACTGACGCGAGATGCAAGACGCCGAACATTGTGTAGTCGATAGTTCAGCCGAACGAAGGATTCCTGACGAAGTCTGCCATCTTCGTCCTTGCGATGCCTCCGGAGGTATCTAAGACGCAGCAGAGTTACCGAAGCCGAGTACGCGGTGTACATGCAAACCAGACCTAAGAGGAGAAGAAAGAGCCGAGTGAAAGGGCTGAGACCTATGCGATACCACCAATCGGGCCACGCCCAGATGGAACCCGAAGAGTTCAAGTACCATATGTTAATTTGACACCTGAGAGTTTTAACTTGTTCCGGGAACCTAGCGAGGAGCGTCTGCCGCGCCAACGGTGGTATAAAAGTCCTGCGAGTCCGGATAAGCGAATTAAACAGCAATCCGCAAATACTCTGAACGCATGAGCATCTCCCTGACAACCCCCGTTCAATTTGTTCGCGGCGTCGGTCCCCACCGCGCCGCTATACTCGAAGACCGCGGACTCCTCACCGCTGGCGACCTGCTCGGCTATCTCCCCTTCCGTTACGAAGACCGGATCCGTTTCACCAAAATTGCCGAAATTATCCCTGGTCAAGTCCACACGATCCTCGCTGAAGTAACTTCCGGCGGAGGTGCCACCGTCCGCTTCCGACGTGGTCGCCCCGCCATCTTCCACGCCACGCTTCGCGACGGTTCCGGCACGCTTCACGCGCGCTTTTTCCACGGCGCGTATCTCGAAGGCCGTATGAAAGAAGGCCAGCGTTTCGTGCTGCACGGAAAAGTGGAAGTCGACCCCTACCGTCCCGCACGCCTCGAAATGGTGAACCCGCAAATTGAATCGGTCAGCGCAACGGAAGGCGCCGCCACCGATTCCACCGAAGTCGGCCGCATCGTCCCCATCTACGAAGCCATCGGCGCAATCGGCTCGCGCATGCTTCGCAAAATTATTTACGGCATCCTCACCAATTTCGAAGGAAACATTCCTGACCCGCTGCCGCCGCAAATTCGCGAACGCTACAAGTTTCCCTCGCGTCGGGATTCGATCCTCTTCGCCCACTTCCCTGCGAAAGATGAAAATGTCGAGTTACTCAACAGTTTTCGCAGCCCTGCCCAAACCCGCCTGATCTTCGAAGAATTTTTCTACTATCAACTCGCTCTCGCCCTGCGCCGTTCGCGCGACCACTCTCAGCGCGGCATGGCCATGCGCGTGCGTGAAGAAAAAATCCGCGATGCCGTGAAACGCATCCTCCCTTTCAAGCCCACCGCTGCGCAAAAACGCGTTCTCGTCGAAATTGCAGCCGACCTCGAACGCCCCTTCCCCATGCACCGTCTCCTCGAAGGCGACGTCGGCAGCGGCAAAACAATCGTCGCTCTCGAAGCCGCCACAATCGTTATCGAGAACGGCTATCAGGTGGCGCTGATGGCCCCAACGGAAATTCTCGCCGCGCAGCATTATCTTTCCGCACGCCGAATTTTTAAGTCCGCGGGTTATAGCGTCGAACTTGTCGTAAGCGGCAGAAAAAAATCAGTGAAGGGCGCTGCTCTCGCCAGCGCCGAATCAGGCCAAGCTCAATTGGTCGTCGGTACTCACGCCTTGATCGAAAATCCCGTGATCTTCAAACGTCTCGGCATGGTAATCGTAGACGAACAACACCGCTTCGGCGTTCTTCAGCGCAAGCGCCTGATCGAAAAAGGCGCGTCGCCGCACGTTCTCGTTATGACGGCTACTCCCATCCCGCGCACTCTCGCTCTCACACTTTACGGCGACCTCGATCTTTCTGTAATTGACGAAATGCCGCCCGGACGCACGCCCATCGAAACTCGTTGGAGCGATGATTCACAACTCCCCGGCGTCTGGGAATTTGTGCGACGAGAAATCGCGCGTGGCCGCCAGGCCTACGTCGTTTATCCAGTAATCGAAGAATCCAAGCAGGAATTGAAAGCTGCCACCGCCGAGTACGAGCGCCTGGCGAAAAACGTCTTCCCTCAATTACGTCTCGGCCTGCTTCACGGTCGCTTGAAAAATGACGAAAAAGATTCCGTCATGGAACAATTTCGCCGCAACGAAATCCAAATCCTCGTCGCCACCACGGTGATCGAAGTGGGCGTCGATGTCCCTAACGCCACCATGATGGTCATCGAACACGCCGACCGCTTCGGTCTCGCTCAACTGCACCAGCTTCGCGGACGCATCGGCCGCGGCACTCAGAAATCTCAATGCATCCTCATCGCGCCAAAGAAAATCACCGGCGAAGCGCAAGAGCGCCTGGAAACCATGGTCGCCACTTCCAACGGATTTGAAATCGCCGAGCGCGATCTAAAACTGCGCGGCCCCGGCGAATTCTTCGGCACCCGCCAACACGGCGACGCCGCCTTCGCTGTCGCCCAGCCTCTGCGCGACCACGAACTCCTGGAAAGGGCGCGCCGCGAAGCCTTCGCCCTCGCCGAAGATCCGGCCCAAGCCTCCGAAGTAGTGGCCCGCCTCGAATCGCTAAGCGCCGCCTGGCAAAAACGCTACCAGCTCGCCTCCGTCGGATGATAAATCTTTGTGGGTGGTGGCTTTAGCCACGACAAAAAGCCGGCTGACTGGTTCGCGGCTTCAGCTGTTGAAGCTCCGCTTTGAAGATTTTAGACTATCCGCACACAACGTTTCTTTGATTTCCTAACCTGGGGTAAATTATTCAGGAGTTCCTGGGACTCTAATGCGCGTCATCGCCGGAAAATATCGCAGCCGCCGTCTGAAAACTCCAAGCTCCTTCAAAGTCCGCCCCACCAGCGACCGCCTCCGCGAAACGCTCTTCAACATCCTCGGCCCATCCATCGAGGACTCCCTCTTCGTCGATCTTTACGCCGGCACCGGCGCTATCGGAATTGAAGCCATCAGCCGCGGCGCCCGCGAAGTTTTCTTCATCGACCGCGATCCCGGCTCCATCAGACTCGTCCGCCAAAATCTAGAGTCTCTGCAAATTTCCATCGGCGTCGAAGTAATCACCGCCGATGCCGAAGGCGGCCTCGACAAACTTGCCGCCCGCCACCTCATCGCCGATTTTATTTTCCTGGACCCGCCCTACAACGATGACGGCTGCACGGAAGTCCTAGAATATCTCGACGCCTCGCATCTCGTCGCTCCCCAAGGCTTCGTCATCGCCGAACACAGCTCCCAGCTCGATTTGCCCGAACGCCTCGACCGCCTGGAACGCACCCGCCTCCTCGAACAAGGCGATGCCGCCCTAAGCTTCTACCGCCTAGCCGCCGCCGCTTAAGGCAACGTTTCCAGGTACTGGCTACTTGCGCGGGTCGATATTCAATTGAATGATTTCATCCTTGGTTCCGGACATCGCCGGCTTTGGCAGCAGCACATCGTAGGCTTGGTCGAACTGAAGAAGCTCCAACAAATTCGCGGTGAACTCCTCGCCCCAGGCGTGCTCCACATGCAGAGCGACTGCATAGGCGCTATATTTCTCAAGAATTTCCGGTGTCCGTCCCGGATTGTTCTCGCGATTCAGTCGGTCGGCGTCGGCGCGAGACAAAAATTCTCTAAAGTTCTCCAATTCCGCAATTGCTTTGCGGCCCTCTTTGGTAGGCGCTTCCAACCGATGCTGAAAAACGAAGTTGATTATTATGAGTGCCACAGCGAGCGTCAGGAACTTCAGTGAAGTCCAGTAAGCCAGAAAACTGAAACCCAGAAGAATAGGACCTATCAAAATAACCGGGATAGCGTCGTTCATATCGAGTGCACGCCTTCTGCGCTTGCTCCCCTTCCCGCAAGCATCAATCCTCATTAGACCATCCATGCCCGCCCTCAACTCCTCTCTCTCGCGCGTCCATCCTAATCGCGAACTGACGTTACAACGAGCATCGGCATCCCGCTTGCCCGGAGCGCATTTGGCAAAGGGAGCGAGCAACGCGATGCGAGGGGTCTGCTTTGCACTTTCTAATCACGAACTCAATTTATTAGAACCATCGCTAACCCACACAAAACAAACAACCACACCTAGTTCTAATCGCGAACTTTCAACCGATCAGTGTGACAGCAGTTTCATCCGCTCCGACTTTCGAAGCACAGAACGCTTTAAACGGGAAAACGACGCGTTTTCGCAAAGCGGTTTTACCACTTCTAACCGGTTCTAGATTTGCATGGATAGATTTCACCGTTCCGCGCTTTTTCTCACTGGCTTTCGGAATCCAAAGTACAGCCGCATCCGCACTCAACGCATCGTATCTCATCGGGTATAATGCCATTCACATGCCTTCAGGATCTCAGGCCACCCAGCGCGCCCGTATAACGGAGCCCCGAACCGAGTCCCGAAACTCGCTCGAAGCATTGCCCGTGCACTCTCGTTTGCCTCGTCTCGACCTCGGCGTGGACTGGGAATCCCCGTGGGAAGAGTTTCGCACCAGCGTTCGCGCTTTCTTCCTCGGCCCGCGCCCAATACGGGATGCCAAAGCCCTGAAAAATCCTCCTCTGCGCGTCGATTGGATCGAAAGCAAGCTGCCACGAAGCGCGTTTGCGGCTTCTTCTCTCTGGCACGTCGCCATCGTGCTGATCCTGCTGCTTCCCATATGGGGATTCCTGGCCCATGCTCAGCCGACTCTAACCCTGCCCCAAATTGAGTTGACCTATGTTCCGGCGCAGGACCTTCGGCCAATCTCACTCCCCGGAAATCAGCCGAAACCCAGCCCTACCGACGATCCTGCCAAGCCGCTCCCACGCAGCGGCGCAGACGCCTTTCATCCGCGTCAGACAATTCTTTCGCAGCCGGTAAAAGTCACGCACCCGCGGCAAACTTTAATCCAGCCGGAAGCGCCGGCAGCGCCGCCCAAGATGGTGCCGCAAATGCCCAACATCGCGGAGTGGGCCGCCACTTCGCCGGAGCCTAAGCCACAACTTAAAATTGCGCCGTCCGTGGTCGCTCCTCGCATGCAACATCGTGCGGTGAGCGACGTCGCCGCGCCCAACGTGGCAGCACCTGAACGAAACGCCGGCCCGTTGAACATCGCGCCATCTCCGCTTGAAAATGTCCAACCGAAATTGCCGGTGAATCCGATGTCGAACTCCGTGCCAGCCCAGCGCAATGTGCACGCCGACGCTGGGGCAGCTCCCGTAATCGGCGCCACCGTTTCCGCGGGAGATGACAGTTTGCATCGCCTGATCGCCATCTCTGCCACGCCCGCCCCGCCGGCCCCGGAAGTCAACGTTCCACAGGGAAATCTTTCAGCGCGCGTCTCGATTTCTCCAGACGGTACCCGTGCCGGCGTGCCGGGCGGTTCGCCGAACGCAACGCAAGGCAACGGAGGCGCAGGTGGTTTGGCAGCAAGCGCCGGTGGCGCCGGAAAAAATTCAGGGACGAATGCAAATGGACTTCTCTCCGGCGTAAGCATCAGCGGGGAAAATGGTCACTCCGATAGCGCAGGACTTGGAACCGCGGGAAATCGCTCCAAGCCGCTAATTCTGAAACCTATGCCGAACACTTCCGCGCCGCCCCACGCGTCGCGCAACGAACCAATCGACATAGGAAAAATCGATCCAGGCATGCCGCCGGAAAAAATCCTTTCGGGCAAGGAAGTGTTCACTCTGCACGTGGACATGCCTAACCTCACGAGCTCAAGTGGAAGCTGGATTCTGAATTTCGCGCAATTAGACAATTACGCGCCCGCCTACCAGCATCCAAAAGGAAAGTTAGCCGCGCCCGTGCCGGTGCGCAAAGTGGATCCAAAATATCCGCAGCTCGCCATCAAGCAGCACATCGATGGAGAAGTAATCCTCTACGCCATCATCCGCAAAGACGGCCACGTGGACAGCATTCAAGTGGTGCGGAGCATCGATCCGCAACTCGATCAAAACGCCATGGAAGCCCTCTCTCGCTGGGAATTTCGCCCCGCAACCCGTGAGGGCCAGCCCATCGAACTGGAAGCCGTCATACACATCCCTTTCCGCTACAACCCTCCCGAGTAGAACAGCAATGCAAACCGGGAAAATTCCTAGCGCGCTCAGACGCCGCGCCAACAATTCAATTTACGGAGTTTCAATTCGACGAACCGAGATTTACGTGCAAGCTTTCTGCGAGTAGGCGCGGCGCTGCTCTGCGGCTTTTTCTTCCAAAAGCTTTACTAACGCGAAGAGCACAAGATTCACCGGAGTGGCGATGCCAAGTTCCTTGCCGCGACGGACAACGTAACCATTGAGCGAATCGATCTCAGTGCGCTTCCCGCGCGCCAGATCCTGGGCCGTGGAAGATGTGGCATCGCTGCCCACGCCTTGGAGGAATTGCAAACCCCGCGAAAGAAAATCCACTTCCGGCAATTTCACTCCCGACGCGCGTCCTACTGCAACCGTCTCGGCGATCACTTGACTGAAAATGTCGCGTGTCACCGTACTGTGAGCCAAATGCGCGTAACTGATTTGGGTGATCCCAGTGACCGCGTTGCCCGCACAATTCATCACAAATTTAGACCAAAGGTCCGCCTCGATGTCCGGTGAAACGCTGCACGGCACGCCCGCGGCAGTGAAGAGCGCGGCTATTTGCTGCGCACGTCCAGCGCGCCCCGACGGCGACGACGCGGGAGATTTGGAAGAGCGATCGCGGTCGGGAAACTCGCCCACCGCCAAGCTCCCACCACCAGATTGTTTTACATGGCCCGGCTCGGGCATGGCCGCAGCGATGTACACCACGGCAGCCAGCGCGTCGATTCCCGACGCCGCGCGAATCCGAGGAATGTTGTCCACGCCATTTTGCAAACTGACGACGATCGCATCCGGCGCAAGATAGGGCTTGAGCGACCGAGCGGCGTCCTCGGTGTCGGTGGTTTTCACGCAGAACAAAATCACCTCGGCGTCGCGCACCGCGGATGTTTCCGTGGAAGCCTTCACGGCAACGCGTTCCTGAAAAGAAACTGTGTCGAGGAAAAGTTTGTTCGCGTGGATTGCTTGCACGTGCGCGGCTCGGCCGATCAGTGTGACCTGCACGCCCCAGCGCGCGAGCATGCCGCCGAAATACGAGCCCACTGCGCCCGCGCCCAGCACAGCAACCCGAATCTGCGTGTTAGCTGGAGTCATAGACTAAAGTCCTCGGCTGCATCATCGAAGAAAAATATCTTGTCTAAGAAATTCTCGAGCGCATCAAAAGTGGCTGCGCATTTCGCGGAAGCTGTTCAGAATCAAAAGCTTTCCCCCGCCGCTCTCGATCTCGCATTTTTCCAGTTCCCACGTAGCCGAATGCGGAATGAACACTGCGCTCAGGCCAGCGTGCATCGCCGGGTTGATGTCGCTGCGCGGACTATTGCCCACCATCCAGCCGTGCGTCTTCACAATTTTGAATTGCTCGATCATGCGTTCGTACAAGCTAGGATCTTTTTCCAGCACGATTTCGATGGAATCGAAATAAGGCTGCAAGCCCGAGCGCTCCACCTTGGCAGCTTGCTCCGCCGGCTCACCTTTGGTGACCATAATCAAGCGATGATGTTTCGCCAAATATGCCAGAGTCTCCGGAACACCTTCGAGGATGTGCGGTGGCGTGGCTTCCAACTCCGCGGCCATTCTTTCGATCTCTTTCACAAGCTCGCGCTTCGCGGCGTTTCCTGCAAGCTTTAGGTAGGTATCTTCCAGCGAGCGGCGAAAGCTGCGCACGCCGTAACCGTGCTGGCGGATATTGCGGCGTTCGGTCTCGTTCAGGATGTGACGGATATATTCGCGCGTGTAACCAAGATGTTCGAGCTGGGTAATGAAATGATCGATGGTCTTCTCAAAGAAAATATTGTTTTCCCAGAGGGTGTCGTCCGCGTCGATCAGTATTGTGTGCCTGGCCATAGCAAAGTCTCGCGCTCTCGCTGAAATAAAGTCAGAAATCTATTTTACCTAGTGCACAGAGAATCTATCTCGCTCGATGGAGGAAATGAACATCCCTCAGCATGCCAAATTGTCAGACGGCGGAAGCTTTGCGCGTCCCGGCCGCGACTTGTTCCAAAATCTCACGCGCGATTTTCTGCAAATCACCAAACCGCGCGAGATACTCCTGAAAATCGCGGTTCAAATCAAGCGCCAGGTTGGCATCGAGCTTGGTGCGCAAGATCATATCGCGCAGGTGAACCGGGTGCGGCAGAACAGCTTCGTCCCTCAGCTCTTCGAGCGCTACATTCGGATCGTAGTGATACATGGTTCCTCCTCAACAAACCGGCGGAAACCACATTCTACTCCGAATCAACGAATCGCGAGAGGTTGGAGGAGTTTAAACCGAGGCGGGAAGAAATTCGTAACGCTCGATGCGAGCGGCGATTCCGGGAGTACCCTTATTCTGATCCACGCGAAGGACGCGGGCGTAGCAGCGAATATGAACGTCCCCGGCGAGTGTGATCTGTTGGGGCAAGGTAAGGACGAATTCAATGGGGCTGCCAGTCTCGACAATCGCTTCCATCACGAAGTAGAGGCCGCGGAAGCTGACGTCGCGCGTTTCTCCCTTTTTTTCCAGGATGCCACTGTCGGCCGAGAAGCGAACTTTCATGGGCAGATTCATCGTAAATCTTCGCGCGGCGCGACGCTCTACATCCGATTCCATCCGCCCTCCAGGGAGCCGTTCAGCTTTTGCCAAACTACCACCGCCACGCGATTGCCGCAATGAGATTCGGCGGCAAAAACAAAGAGAAAATCACGTTATCAAATTCATTCGCCTTTGCGATGGGCGAAACGGTCCGTTACACTTGCAGACTCATTTATGGCGGAAGTATTTCATCGTGGTATTTTTCTGGAAGGGCAAGCCGGGCGACTGGAGGCCACCTTGTGGACCACGCCGGGAACCGAAGCGCGCTTGGCGGCCGTTGTTTGCCACCCGCATCCACTTTTCGGCGGTACCCTGCATAACAAAGTGGTTTATCAGGCAGCGAAGACTTTGCATCGGCGAGGAATACCCGTGCTGCGATTTAATTTTCGCGGAGCGGGAATGAGTGCGGGGCAGCACGATAAAGGTCAAGGTGAGCGTGAGGATGTTCGCGCGGGATTGGATTACCTAGCAAAAGATTTCCCTGGGCTTCCAATTTTGCTTGCAGGATTCAGCTTTGGCGCGTGGGTGGGTTTGCAGGTGGGATGCGCGGACGAACGAGTAACTAGCCTGATTGGTTTAGGAATTCCGGTGGACAGTTCCGATCTCACTTACCTGCGAGGTTGTGCAAAGCCAAAATTCTTTGCGCAAGGCGCCAACGATCAGTTTGGATCGCGAACGAACGTCGAGAAGCTTTACAACCAACTAGCGGAGCCCAAGAAGCTGGTGTTTGTCGACAAGGCAGATCATTTCTTTACTGGCCATCTCAGCGAAATGGCTGCCGCAATCGATAAGTGGCTTGGTGAAACTTACCCGGAGCTACGCAGCAGTTCCGCTGGTCTCTAACCTCTGGATTCGAATAATTTAAGGAATTGTTCACGTGGGGCGGGCTCAATCCCCATGAGGCTCAGGTTCTTATCCACGTGAGCGGTCTGGCTCATTCCGACCAGCGCCGTAGTAAGTCCGGGAACAGAGCGCGCGAATTGCAAAGCGAGCGTGGAATTTTCTTTCACTCCGAGCGCCGAAGACACGAACGCGGGCAAATTCCTGGTGAGTTGGCCTTGCAGAAGCGCGGCGCTGGTAATCAACGAGATTCCGAGGGTTCGCGCAGCCTGCACCATGGGCACCGGCTTGGCGTCGATCATTTGGTTTGGCCGCGTGAGCGCTTCCGGCATAGCGAGATTGAACGGCAACTGCACGAAACGGAAATGATGGGCGGCCCCGCCAACTTCGCTCGCGATTCCGGCCATCTCGGCGAGCGACAAGTATCCTACGCCCTGGGGATCCTCGCGGAATGAATTCCAAGTCGCCATGCCATACGCCCGGATTTTTTTCTCCGCGACGGCGGTTTCCAGAAAAGTGAAGGCCGCACGAATGCGCTGACGGAATTGCTCGGGCGAAACTTCGCCCAACTGTGTCTCGGGATTGTGCAGATAGAAAACGTCAATGGTTTCGAGGCCTAGGTTGCGCCGGCTGCGTTCGAGCTGATCGGCAAGATAGGCTGGGGCCAGGCAGTGGCATCCCGCAGCGATTTCTTCCGCGCGAAAAATACCGCGCTCGAGGAATTCGTGCGCGAAGTATTCGTTGGGGTCGGCAGGCATTTCTCCGTCGGGAGTCAGGAAGCCGGCTTTCGTGCAAACCACAATTTCGTCACGAGAGAATCCCTTGGCGAAAAGCTCTTTCAGCGCGGCGCGCACGGAACGTTCGCTGCGTTGAAAGCGATAATTAATGGCGGAGTCGATGACGTTGCAGCCATTTTCGACAGCGGAGACTATTGCCACGGTATAAGCGGCGTCGGTGGCGCTATCGGGCTCGCCGAGATAGGTTCCAATTCCGATGGAAGAAAGAACGAGACCGCCCGGAATTTCACGGAAGTGACCGGCGGCAGAGCGGCCTTTGAAGCGCGCGGCATAGCGCAAAGTTCCTTCAGGCGTAGCGAAACCGGCTTTGCGTTCTTCCGTTATTGCGGAAGCAGGTGACATCACACCTCTCTCTTAATATGCACGATGGGAACTGGCGCGCAGTATATCAAACGTTCGGAGATGGTGTTTGCGGACGGGCATTCTCATCGCTCAATCGGGTTCGCCAGCCAAGCCTTGCGCGACTAGCAACTCCCGCGCTTCCAATCTAAGTTTTGGCAAATGCCGCAAGAAAATAAAACCGCCTAGGATCGCTCCGATTCCACCGATGGCGACAGTCCAAGGGGCACCGATGCGATCAGCTAGAATTCCTGCGAACAGAGCGCCCATCGGCGCCATGCCCATGAACATCATGGTATAGACGGCCATAGCGCGGCCTCGCAACTCGTCCGGAACCATGGCCTGAATCATCGTGTTGGAGCTGGACATCTGCAACATCACGCTATAGCCCACCGGCAGTAACAACGATGGCTGACAGCACGAGCCACCTGGAAAACGAAAACAAAACAAGGCTCGCCCCGAATCCAATCGCTGAAAAAGCGATCCACCGTCCCGAGTCCATGAACTCCGCGACGCATGGCAAGAGTGAGCGCGCCGAACAACGCTCCCAGGCCGCTGACACCCATTAGGATGCCGAGTGCGCGAGCGCCACCGTGTAGAACGCGATCGGCAAAAATGGGCATCAATACCGAATAGGGTACGGCCACCAGACTGACTACACCAATCAGCAGCATGATGGCCATGATGGGCGCGGTGCGTCGAACGAAACGAAATCCTTCAGCGATGTGTTCGATGGCCGTGGCTTCCCTGGAAACAAAACGCATGGGACCGAGTTTCATTAGGAGCAAACCGACTAGTACGGCGATGTAACTCACGCCGTTGGCGAAAAAGCACCAGCCCTCGCCAATCCAGGCCACCAGCAGACCAGCGATAGCCGGGCCAATTACGCGAGCGCCGTTGAACATCGAAGAGTTCAGCGCGATGGCGTTCATCAAATCTTCGCGCCCGACCATGTCGATTAGAAAAGATTGTCGGGCGGGAATGTCAAACGCATTCACGGCACCTAGCAAAGACGCGAGCACTACAATTTCCCAGACGCGCACGACGTGAGACAGCGTAAGAATCGCGAGGATGAGCGCGAGAATCATCGAAGTGGTTTGGGTGCAATGATCACACGATGGCGGTTCCAACGGTCGGCGGCCATACCGCCAACGGGCGCGAGCAGGAACACTGGGATTTGTCCGGCGAAGCCGACGACACCCAGGAGCAGCGACGAGCCGGTCAGCCGATAAACAAGCCAGGCTTGCGCGATGTTCTGCATCCAGGTGCCGATGAGCGAGATTAATTGTCCGCTGAAGAAAAGCTGGAAGTTGCGATGGCGGAGCGAGCGCACCATGTCGCGTACACGCGAACGATTTTCCGGAGCTGCGGGAATTGATGCTTGATCGAAAGACGCTTTAGCCATCCAGTCAATTGTACGATGTAAATGGTGAGATGTTATTTTCGATCGGGCGATCTTTCTCCACCTGGACATACCAAAATGCCAGGCACAAGATCAGGTCGCAGATTGAGTGCCGGGCGGCGGCTCTTGCGGAGGACCTGGCGGGGGCGCAAGAAGGCGGTTGCAGGCGCGCAAGATACGTCGATAGGGCCAACTCCCTTCGCGGAACAGGATTTCTCCTTCGCGGGGCTTGGAATAAAACCATCGCGAAAGGAGCGAAAGATGTTCGGCGAGTTCTGGAGGCGCTGATTGCAAACCGTACCGCGAGCGATTCGCCGAAGCAACGTCGGAGGGTAGGGCCTGGGACTGCGGCGACGCGTTTTCCTCCTGCGGTTGCGCTGATAAGTTAATTTCGGCGGAAGAATCCACTTTCGACGCCCCTGATTTGCTTCGAGGAAGGCTTGTCGGCGGGTCCAAAACGGATCGCAACATCCCTTCCACGGATTTTGGCTCGGTCGATAGTTCCACAAAACGCAAAAACAAGGGCTCGGCCAAAATTCCTGCGCGAGTGGGAAAGACTACAATCGTTTTCTCTTCGGCGCTGCGCTGCAAGATTACCGCGTCGATTTCATCGATACGGCGCGTCAATTCTCCCCATCCTCGCAATGTGCCGGAAACTTTTTCCAGACGCTTGTGAAGCGCGGCGGCTTTTTCGAAGTTCAAGGCTTCGCTGGCAGCTTCGCGCTGGGCCTGAATTTCTTTGATCAGGAATGAGCCGCCGCTTTCAAGGGTCTCGAGGACACGGCCAACCTCGACGTCATATTCCTGCTTGGAGCAGCCGGCGAAACAGGGCGCCAGACACATCTTCATCTCGGAGTAAATACAGCCGGGAAAGGCCGGGTCGCGGCGAATTTTTATCTGGCATCGGCGAATTTTGAAGAGATCGAGAAACGATTCGCTGAATGCTTCGGCGGCGCGACGGGACGCGAACGGTCCGAAATAAAATCCGCCGTCCGCGCGGATGCGGCGAGTGACATAGCCCCGCGGATATTCGTTGCGAAGATTGATTTTCAAGAGCGCAGACGGTCGCAAGCGTAACAAACTGCGGTAACGGTATGGAAAATATTTGCGCGCTTGCTCGTACATCGTAAGGGTTTGTTCGAATTTCGATCCAGTCACACGATAATGAATGCCCGCCACTACGTCACGAAGATTCAGGCGTTTCGACGGCGCGTCCGGCGTGCCGAGCAATCTTTCCGCGGCGCGTCGAATGTCCGCGGTGCGCGCGAGGTAGGGCTTGGCTTTGGCGTCGCGCATCTCAAGCAAGAGGACGCCGGGACCAGAAGGCATGCAGTTGAAAAAGTCCGCATCGAATTCAGGTACGAATGGAAGGCGGCTATCCAGTTCCAACATGCGCACAAGAATACACTGAGGGAAGACTGCCGGGAAAATTGTGCGGCGTTATTTTCTCAGTACGCTTTCAGGACCCAAGCGGCGATCACCAGGCGCTGAATTTCGCTGGTGCCTTCGTAAATTTCCGTGATGCGGGCATCGCGGTAGTTGCGTTCGACGGGATATTCACGGCTGTAGCCGTAGCCGCCGTGGATTTGGATAGCTTTGTGCGCCACGCGCGTGGACATCTCGCTAGCGAAGAGTTTTGCGATCGACGCTTCCATGGTAAACCGCGCGCCAGAGTCTTGTTTCCAGGCAGCACGACGAGCGAGCAACCGCGCGGCGTCAATTTCGGTGGCCATGTCGGCAAGCATGAACTGGATGGCCTGAAAATCGGAGATGGGATGACCGAAGGCCTGACGCTGCTGCGCATAGGATAGCGCCGCTTCAAATGCGCCTTGCGCAATCCCGGTGGCCTGCGCGGCAATGCCGATGCGGCCACCGTCGAGCGTGGAGAGCGCGACTTTGTAACCTTCTCCTTCGTTCCCGATGCGATGGCCTACGGGAACTTCGCAATCGGTGAACGAAAGCTCGGTGCAGGCGGTGGCGTTAATGCCGAGTTTTTTTTCCTCTTTGCCGACGGCAAAACCGCGCGTGCCCTTTTCCACCACGAGCGCGGTAATTCCCTTTTCACCTTTTTCAGGCTGGGTGTTGACGTAAACGATTGCGGCATCGGCGGCACCACCATTGGTGATCCACGCCTTTGTGCCATTGATTACGTAGGTGTCACCTTTGCGAATGGCTTTGGTGCTGAGAGCGGCCGCGTTGGAGCCCGCTTGCGGCTCGGTGAGCGCGTAGCACCCGATTTTTTCGCCGCGTGCGAAAGGCACCAGAAATTTCTGCTTTTGTTGGTCGGTGCCAAACCGGAGGATGGGATCACAGTACAGCGAATTTTGAACCGACAGGATCACTCCGGTAGAAGCGCAAACGCGTGAGATTTCCTCAATAACGATGGCGTAGCTGACGTGATCCATGCCGGCGCCGCCGTAATTCTCGGGCACGGCAACGCCGGTAAGTCCCAGTTCAGCGGCTTTCTTGAAATTGTCGCGCGGGAAACGTCCGCTCTCGTCAATTTCCTTGGCGTGCGGCTTTACTTCCGCTTGCGCAAAATCGCGTACGCTGCGTTGCAGCAGTTGTTGCTCTTCGGTTAGATCCAGATCCACTGAACGATCCTTATGGCATGGCGATAACAGCGAATGAAAATTCTAGGCTGCACCGCAGAATTAAGAAAGGGCAATTTTATGCCAGGGCTTTGCGGAGCTGTTCGTAGGTGGTGGAAAGCTCTTCGGGCTCGACGCGAGTCTCACCCACAACGGTCATGAAATTTGCGTCGCCGGACCAGCGCGGAAGGACGTGCAGATGCAAGTGGCCGGTGACGCCAGCTCCGGCCGCTCGGCCAAGATTCATGCCGAGATTGTAGCCTTGCGGGTGATAGGTGTGTTCCAGAGCGGTGTGCACGCGCTGCGACAGCACCATCATTTCGGCGAGGGTGTCCGGGTCGGCAGCGGAAAGATCAGCGACGTGGGCGTAAGGAACGACCATGACATGGCCGGTAGTGTAAGGATAGCGATTGAGGATTACGAAATTCTTGGCGCCGCGCAGAACAATCTGAGTCTTTAGGTCATCTCCGGCGGCGATTGCGGCGCAAAAAATACAACCTTCGTCCTTCGACGCGTCGACGATATAACGATACCGCCACGGGGTCCACAAATAATCCATTCTGTTTAGGCCTGCGCTCCGGGTTCAGACGAGCTTGCCGAAGCGCCGCTGGCTCGCGGATGGTTCACGAAATCTTTTAGTTCTTTGCTGGGTTTGAAGAACGGAATTTTCTTCGGCGGAACCTCTACTTTCGCGCCGGTTTTCGGATTACGTCCGGTTCGGCCGCGGCGTTCGCGGGTGCGAAAACTGCCGAAACCGCGAATCTCAATTTTATCGTCAGACTGCAAAGCCGCAATGATGCTCTCGAAAATTGTCTCGACGACTGCCTCCGCCTCTTTGCGAGGCAGTTCGGTGACGCGAGTGACCTCTTCCACGAGGTCAGCCTTCGTCATCGTATGATCTTTGTTTTCACGCTCTCCCGCAGCCTCTGCCATTGGATGAGGCCTCCTTTCGCGATATATGAAGACGCCGAAACATGTGAAGACGTTACGCTATTTACGGGCTGGGGCAACACCGTAGGTCTTTGCATATCATCAATCTAGCTTAAGGTAAATGATTTTTCCTGCGAAGGAAGGCCTTCCGGAGCCGCCGCCCCCCGGCGCCCAGGAATCCATCTACGACGATTGCCGCTTGGCCATTATTGCGTCACCAATTGTGGCGTTGGGTGACGATTTTACCTGCTTGGGCTGCTGCTTGAACGTTTCAATCTCCTGGCGTTCCACTTGTTTTTGCGCGGCGCGGTAGCTCAAACTGATTTTATGCTGCTCTGGTTCCAGGCGGAGAATCTTGAAGTCGTATTCGCTGCCCGTGTTCAAAACAGAAGTGATGCGCGCGCCTCTTGCTGGCTTTTGCTTATCGCGGTCCCCTTTTCCTTTACGTTCTTCGATTTCCGAAACGTGGCAGAGACCTTCGATTCCTTCGGCTAATTCCACAAAGGCGCCGAAATCGGTTGTTCTCGCAACTTTGCCTTTTAAGACGTCGCCGATTTTATGATCTGCAAACCAGTTGGCCCAGATATCTTTGACCTGCTTGATTCCAAGCGAAAGCCTACGGTTCTGCGAATCAACCTTGAGTACTTTCGCTTCGATGACATCGCCCTTCTTGAATTTTTCGCTGGGATGCTTGATGCGCTCGGTCCAGCTAATATCGCTGATGTGAATTAAGCCTTCCATGCCCTCTTCGATTTCAACAAAGGCGCCAAAATCGGCGAGGTTGCGAATGCGGCCATTGATGATGGCACCCACCGGATATTTTTCGGCAGCCGCGTCCCAGGGATCTGGCATGGTCTGTTTCAATCCCAGTGAGATGCGGCGCTGGTCCGTCTTCACTTCGAGTACGGTTACTTCTACTTCGTCTCCCACCTTCACCATTTTCGACGGGTGCTTGGTGCGTTTCGACCAGCTCATCTCGCTGACGTGTACCAGGCCTTCGACACCGGGTTCGATCTGCACGAACGCGCCATAGTCGGTGACGCCAACGATTTTTCCCTGGGCTCGCGTACCAACGGCAAAACGCTCGGGAACAGTCGCCCACGGATCCGGCAAAAGCTGCTTGCGGCCAAGCGAGATGCGCTGTTTGTCCTTATCAAACTTCAAAATTTGCACTTCGATTTCATCGCCAGGCTTCACAATGGACGAAGGATGCGGCACGCGTCCCCAAACCAAATCGCTGACGTGAAGAAGTCCGTCGATACCGCCGAGATCCACAAACACGCCGTAGTCTGTTACGTTTTTCACCCGACCGCTGACCACAGAATTTTCCGAGAGAGAAGCCATCAAGGCATCGCGTTTCGATTTCTGCTCTTCTTCCAGGATCGCGCGACGGCTGACGACAACATTGCCTCGCTTGCGATTCAGTTTTAAAACGCGGACTTCGATATCGCGATCCTTCCAAGTTTCCAAATCGTGCACCGGCCGCAGTTCGATTTGCGAGGCAGGCAAGAAAGCGCGGACTCCGATGTCCACGACCAGGCCGCCTTTGATGCGCTCGGTTACTTTGCCCGTGATAGTGGCTTGCTCGCGATAGGATTTCTCGATGCCTTCCCACACGCGCCGGCGATGAGCGCGCACGTGAGACAGCAGAACGTATCCATTCTTCTGCTCGTGCAATCTTTCAACTTCAATTGTCTGGCCCTTGCCGAACTGGATGGGACTTCCGGAATCGACGAATTCCTGAGCAGGCACCAAACCTTCGAATTTTCCGCCGACGTCCACGATTACACCGAGGTCAGTTACGGCCAAAACGCGCCCGTCGAAAATTTCGCCCTCTGCAATGGCCGGTTCTGGCACGGCGAACTGGTCGAGCAGCTGATCCATGGTTTCCGAGGATTCGGCCTCCGCAGTTTCGGTCGACTCGCTAGCGAATGTGGGAGCGCTCCCTTTGCTCGTCTCAGAATGATCCGGCGACGGAGATTCCAGAGCCGCGCCTGCCGAAGATTCAGAATCGTCGCGTTGCGCACCAGACATTTCTTCAGGCGGAACGCTGGTCAGCGGCGAAGCCTCGACACTTTCGGGCGCGCGAACCACTGCAGTCGCAGCGCCGCTCAAAGAGCTAGAGTTAACGTTAGCGGAAGGAATCTGTGTGGTAGCCTGATCTGATTTCTGATCGCTGGAATTTTCGCCCGGGACTTCGGTAGTGACAGCTTCCGTTGCGGAAGGTTGGAGATTATTGTCTTGCTCGGCTGACATGGAGAGCGGCCTCCGTACGAGTTCGTGCCCGTCTGCCGAGAATGCAAGCTCGGACTACTCCACCCTAGGGGGTTAGAGCAATGAAGGGGATTGAGCGTCCGTGCTCGGCGCCCACATCGAAAGGATGATACGCGTGCAGTTTGCGCGTTGTCAACAAACCGTTGCGGAGGAAGCAAAGCCGCTAGATTTTAATTTTCAGTAATTTGCGAATTGTCAAGGCCGGTCTGCCTTGATGATCGCCGCGGGGTAGAAGTTTCACGAGTTCTGGAATGCACCGCAAAGTCTCACGCAGAATGCACCGGATTGTTAGCAGAAGGCGGCCGGGCGAAAATCTTTGCGATAGTCGGGGCCAAAAATTTCGACTGTGCGGCACATTTCATAAAGTCTAGAACGGATTCGTTTGCCTACACGGTCGGTAAGTGTGTCCTCCCGCGCCGCTCGGATCGGTTCGCCGGAAGGCAGCTTCGGGGTGCGATAGGAGTCAGGAAAGCTAACGTTTCCGCGCGGGCCGACCCCTCCACTAAGGGATTCCACATTTCGAGATTGGTCGGCACCTTCGTCTAGGTAGTTTGTGGTAAGCACGGTGACTAGTTTTTCGTTGTAACGTGTGTTGAGTACATGCCCAACGGTCTCCAGCGCCCAGGTCGAAGGCTTGCTTGATCCCACATCATCCAGCACGAAGATTTCAGCTTTCAGCACAGGATCGAGCACACCCATTTCTGTGGACTGACTTTCTGGGTTATAGCTGTCCTGAATTTTCTTAAGCAGATCGCGATAATCATAGAAAAGACCGCTATGACCGCGCAGCACAATTTGTTTCAAAGCGGCGACCGCTAGATGCGTTTTGCCTACTCCACACGAGCCCATTAACATAATTCCGGGCGTGGCATGTTCCCGGACAGGGGTAAATGCCTCGGCGAATCCCTTAACGACTAGCTTTGCCTCTGAGAGGCTCCGATTATATCTAGCAAGTTGATCGGACGAGACGCCATCAAGTTCATTATCCGTTTCGAAATTATCGAAATCGCAGTGGCGATAGCGTTCCGGTACGCGCGCTCGGGCGAGAGCACGCTCCGTCTGGTCACCTTTGGTGCAATCGCAGGGGACCGCCCAAACCAGTTTTGGATTTCCTTGCGACGAGCTGCCGGGCTTATCGGAAGAGACGGCCTGCGCGCCTTGCGTGTTGCGTTCCACAACTTTCCAGCCGCTGCCCTGGCAATGGGGACAATCTGGTTGTGCCATGGTCGAAGGATAAGCGCGGCGCGCGTGGAGCGCAAGCGCACATCGCTGTGCAAAGCGCGCGCATCTGTGGAAAGCGTCGACATAAGCCGCAGATTACGATTAAACAGAGCCATCGAGGAGGACGAGGGATCGCTATTTCTCAACGCGAATGGCCTGGCGCGGAACCGCGCGGACAATGGCGTGGCGCACTTTGCGATCGTCAGCAGCCGAAAAACTGCGGGCCATCTCGCTGCGCACGAAACTGATGAAAGACTCCATCTGCGATTGCATGTCCGCCATTTTGTCGCGCATATTGAGAATAATTTCAATGCCGGCAAGGTTGACGCCCAGTTCACGCGTCAAGTTGAGGATCACTTCCAGTCGCTCAAGATCAGAATCAGTGTAAAGGCGAGTGTTGCCTTGCGAACGAGACGGCTTGAGCAAGCCTACGCGCTCATACAAACGCAGAGTCTGCGGGTGAAGCCTGTACAACTCGGCGACGGCGCTGATCATATAGCCCGCTTTAGCTTTCTTTTTTGAGCGGCCAGCCATCATCGTCTCCTTGCAAAGTTACACCGTGGCGCGAGAAAAAATTTCGCGGCGCGGATCTTCCGGATCAATCTTGCTGAGTTCTTTCAAGAGATTGCGCACGCGCTCGTCTTCAGGTTTCGGCACTACCACCTGCACTTCCACAATCTGGTCACCGCGCTTCCCGGAATGTCGCGCAGAGGGTGCGCCCTTTTCGCGCAGACGAAGTTTTTTCCCGCTGTTGGTGCCAGGTGGAATGCGCACCTGTGCGCGGCCATCGATCGTGGGAACTTCCACTTTTGCGCCGAGTGAGGCTTCGGGAACTGTGATGGGCACGACGGTAAAAAGATCATCGCCACGCCGCTCAAAAAATGGATGAGGTTCCACCCTCATCACGATGTACAGATCGCCTGGCGGGCCGCCATGCATGCCCGCATTGCCGCGGCCAGCGACTCGAACGCGTGAACCGGTTTGCGCGCCCGGCGGTATGCGCACGTCGAGAGTTTCCATACGCGCGACACGGCCTTCGCCACCGCAATTGCGGCACACCGTACGAAGTTTTCCCGTTCCACCGCAGCGCGAGCAGGTGATCTGGAAGCGCATCTTTCCACTCGTCTGGGTCACCTGGCCCGAGCCACCGCAGGTGGGACAGACTTTTTCGTCACCGGGAGCCACGCCCGTGCCGTGGCACACGTTGCAAACATCCAGGCGCGTGAAACTTAATTTCTTCACCGTGCCGCGCATAGCCTCAGCGAAGGTAATGTCGATCTGATATTCGAGGTCATCGCCGGGCTGGCGTTCGTCGGAAGTTTGTGCCGCGCTGGCTCCGCGGAAAAACTGGCTGAAAAGATCGCGGAAACTTGTGCCGCCGCCCGCGCCGCCAGCTCCTTGACCCGCCCCGCCGCCGAAATCGAACCCGCCGAAATCGAAATGTATGTCTTCCGGTGAGCCTCCACCGCCGTACCCCGCTCCCGGAGCGCCGCCACCTTGGCCTGGCAGGTTGAAACCGAACTGATCGTACATCTGGCGCTTCTTGGTGTCGGAAAGCGTGTCGTAGGCTTCCTGAATCTGCTTGAATTTTTCTTCCGCGGATTTGTCGCCGGGATTCAGGTCCGGATGGTATTTACGCGCAAGCTTGCGGTAGGCTGCGCGAAGTTCTTTCGCGGTTGCTTTGCGCGGTACACCTAGGAGTTCGTAGTAATCCTGTTTCGTTGTTGTAGCCATGATCGATTCTTGAAAGTTAACTTCGACAACGTCGAGGCCGCGATTACGTACCGGCCAGCGTCGTTACAGATTCGCCCAGCGCCCGTTCCATTCGGCAATCTCTTGTGTCTCGCGAGCCGCTTCTTCTTTTTTTTGCCGCTGCATCTCTGACGATCTTCCGGCCATGGAAGCTTCTTTGGCGTTAGCGCGCTCAAGCCAGCGATCGATCCAACCGACTTTTTTCTCCACCGTATTCGGATCGGACTTAAACCGTAGGAATGTGCCGGATATTTCCACCGAGCGCGGCGGGAATTCTGGTTGCACGTCCTGTTGCGCGTCATAGAAAAGACGTCGCCAGTCAGCCGTAGGTGATTCAGAGATAGAAACCTGCACCAGGAAGAAATTGTCGCGAATTTTCTGTACGGCCTGCGGTGGACCCAAACGCCGGATACCCGTTGTCGTCAAACGCTCTCTCCTCCCGACACTCTTAAAACAAAATGCAGGGCGAGCGTTTAGACTCGCCCCGCATCCTTAATGCTTACGCAGACGTTAGTTCGGCTTCTTTGAGTCGTCCACGTCAACGAACTCGGCATCCACAACATCGCTTTGTCCTGAAGACGAAGACTTGCCGTCGCCGGAAGATTGGCCTTGGCCGCCGGGTGCGCCGGCTGCCCCTGCGCCGGCACTGGCAGCGCTTTGCTGCGCTTTATACATCGTCTCGGCGATGCGGTGCGATACCTTGGTCAGGTTTTCCACCGCCGCGTTCAGCTTGTCGACCCCGCCTTCCGTCAAGGCTCGCCGCGCTTCTTCCACAGCTTCTTCGCCAGCCTTTACATCTGCTTCGGCCAGCTTCTCGCGGTTCTCCTTGAGGATTTTGTCGGTTTGATAGACCAAGTTGTCGAGCCGGTTGCGTGCCTCTACTTCCGCCAGGCGTGACTTGTCTTCGTCGGCATGCGCATCCGCTTCTTTTTTCATGCGCTCCGCTTCTTCCTTGCTCAAGCCGCTCGACGCGGTAATGGTGATCTTCTGTTCCTTGTTGGTGGCGTTGTCCTTGGCCGACACGTTCAGGATGCCGTTAGCGTCGATGTCAAAGGTGACGTCAACTTGCGGCACACCGCGCGGCGCCGGAGGAATTCCAATGAGATGGAATTTTCCGAGCGAACGATTTCCGCTGGCGACGGGACGCTCTCCTTGCAGAACGTGAATCTCTACGGAGGTTTGATTATCCGCAGCCGTGGAGAACGTCTCGGACTTGCGCGTCGGGATCGTCGTGTTACGCGGGATCAGTACAGTAGAGACACCTCCCAGCGTTTCGACTCCCAGCGAAAGCGGGGTCACGTCGAGCAACAGAATGTCCTTCACTTCGCCGCCCAACACACCGCCCTGAACCGCAGCGCCTACCGCGACAACTTCGTCCGGATTAACGCCCTTGTGCGGCTCTTTGCCGTCGAACAACCCCTTTACGATGTCAACAACGCGCGGGATTCGGGTGGAACCGCCGACGAGAACTACTTCGTCGATTTTATCCGGCGTCAGTCCTGCGTCGCTCAATGCCTGCTTCACCGGACCCACCGTGCGCTGCAACAAGTCTTCCATCAACTGTTCGAGTTTCGAACGGGTGAGCTTTAGTTGCAAGTGCTTGGGCCCAGACGCGTCCGCAGTGACGAATGGGAGATTGATTTCCGTTTCCATTAATTGGGACAGCTCGATCTTTGCCTTTTCCGCAGCCTCCTTCAGGCGCTGGATGGCCATGCGGTCTTTGCTCAGATCGATGCCCTGCTCTTTCTTAAATTCAGCTACGATCCACTCGATGATGCGCTGGTCGATGTCGTCGCCGCCGAGGTGGGTATCCCCATTGGTCGATTTAACTTCGACCACACCTTCGCCGACTTCGAGGATCGAGATATCAAAAGTTCCGCCGCCGAGGTCATACACAGCGATCGTCTCATCCTTTTTCTTGTCGAGACCGTACGCCAAAGCTGCCGCAGTAGGCTCGTTGATGATGCGCGGAACTTCAAGACCGGCGATCTCTCCGGCCTGCTTGGTGGCTTGGCGCTGGCTGTCATTAAAATACGCGGGAACAGTGATGACCGCTTTCGCGACTTTTTCGCCGAGGAAATCTTCCGCCGCGCTCTTCAGCTTTTGGAGAATCATTGCGGAAATTTCCTGAGGGGTGTAGGTCTTGCCCAGGATCTCGATGCGCGCGTCATCGTGAGGACCTTTCACGACTTTGTAAGGGACACGCTTGGCTTCTTCCTGAACTTCGTCGTACCGGCGGCCCATGAATCTCTTGATCGAGTAAACGGTGTTTTCCGGGTTGGTAATGGATTGGCGCTTGGCCACCTGTCCCACTAAACGCTCGCCACTCTTGGTGAAGGCAACCACCGAGGGGGTGGTTCGAGCACCTTCCTGGTTGGGAATGACGGTTGGTTCGCCGCCCTGCATCACCGCTACCACCGAATTGGTAGTGCCAAGATCAATACCTATAATCTTGCTCATGAAATACGCTCCTGTGACATCCGGCTATTGATAGCCAGAAAACTCTACTAACGAGAGACGTGATAATACATGTTGAGCGTCCCATTGTCAAGTATCCGTTTTTTGTCTGTATAATTATGAAATATATAGACTTAACTTTTAAACGGTTAAATTTTGCGTCAAAACTGCTCCTGATGGTCGATCAGGGTCGCCCGTTTGTTGGTCGAACCCAACTCCATTGCGCTTAACGTCATCATAGTTTCACTGCTCGAAAAGGAAATCTGGCAAATCAGGGTCGCTGAGAGACAGCTCGATTCGCGCTACAATGCTGGCATCGCTGGCAACAAATATAGGAGGGCATCATTGATTCGCCGAAATTTTTATCCGCTTAGCGGGCCCATTCTGCGCGAGTTTGTGATGGTGGGAGCGCTTGCTCTGATTTGCAACGCAGGAATTTCGGCGCAGACGCACACGCGCGCACAAACCCACGCGGTGGCAAATTCCGATGCAGCCGCTGCGCCTGTGAAATCTTTGGGTAACAGAAATGCTCCGATTACGATGGAAGTTTTCAGCGATTACCAGTGCCCATCGTGTGGCAATTTCTACGAGAATACGCTGAAGTACATGATTCAGGACCTGGTCGCGAGCGGGCAAGTTTATTTTATACATCGCGATTTTCCCTTGCCCATGCATCCGTACTCTTACATGGCCGCGCGATGGGCGAATGCGGCGGCCAAGATCGGGAGGTTCGAAGCGGTTGATGCGGCGCTCTGGGATAATCAGCAGGCGTGGTCGGCGGACGGAAACATAGAAAAATTCGTAGCTGCTACGGTTGGGCCCGCTGACTTCAAGCGCATCAAGAAACTGATGGAAGGGTGCGAGGTAAATCCGAATGCCTCGGCGAAACCGGCCGCGTTCAAAAATAACGGACAGGAAGATCACGGCTGCGCGCTAGACACCTATATCGAACAGGACCAGCAGCTGGCAAAACAAATTCCGGTGACGCAAACGCCCACATCCGTTATTACTGCTAAAGGTCAGCGATATCCGGCTATGCCGGGCTTTGTAACCTGGCCGATTCTGAAACAATTTTTGACTTCACTTTTGAGCCAGTAGGAGATCTGCTCCGGTGTCTGCGGGAAAACGCGAAACTTGGCGGAGAGTTTTTCTTTTAATAGGGCGTCTTGCGCTCGCTGGGATGTTTTTGTTTGCGGCCTACGCGAAATTAAAGCCGCAGGCAGCCCTCCCCTGGTCCGTCGCTTCGGTCAGGACTTCCCTATCGATGTTTGCGATGCAAGTGGACTCTTACCAATTGCTTTCCCCGCAGGCAGTGAGCATGGCGGCTCACGCATTACCCTTCGTTGAACTGGCGCTCGGATTGTGGCTACTGAGTGGATTGTGGCTGCGTTATTCAACCCTAGCCACGAGCTTTCTGCTGCTGGGATTTTTTGCCTTGATGGTTCGAACATATTCGTTGGGACTGGAAATCAACTGCGGTTGTTTTGGTCCCGGCGAACAACTCGGCAAGAAATCACTGCTGCGGGATGGTTCTCTACTGGCTTTCTCGCTTGCGGTCACCATTTGCGCTTTTCTGTCGAAGAGAAAGCGCAGTGAATCCGCAAACTCCTTACCTGCCACAGCCTCCGAACCTCAGCGGGCAAACTAGTCTGCCACTGTTCTGTCCAATATCCTTGGATATCTCGCCTCGGCAGCGGACGATTTGACGCATTATCGTGTTGTGCCGGAGCAGTATAATGTGTCGCGTTTGATCAGGAGGCATGGATGCATCGGGTTTCGCGCCGCGCAGTTCTGCACTTTCTTTCTTTTCTATTCCTAGCCGCAGCTTTCTCTCTGCCGGCATTTGGGCAAGACCAAAATAGCGCGCCCACGGGCAAATCACTGACCCTCGAGCGACTCTTCAGCGCGCCGAACCTGAGCGGTCACTTAACGCAAGGCATCGAATGGTGTCCCGACAGCAAGCGTATCTCCTATCTCGAACCGAAGGGCCTGGGTAAAGACGCCACGGTCGAGCTGTGGACTATGGACGCGGCGACCGGAGAGCGCAAGGTATTGGTTAACGCCGCCACGTTGAAAGCAACCATGCAACCGGAAAAAGCGAAAACGACGCAGGCCACCGGACTCGGCCGCGTGCAGGCAGAAAATTATCAATGGGCTCCCGGTGGCGATTCCCTGCTGTTTGTCGGAAGCAATAGTTTAGCGCTGCTGGATTTGCGCACCATGGCTCCGAAATCTCTCCTAACCAGCGAATCCGAAATTGAGGACCCGAAATTTTCTCCCGATGGCAACTGGGTCAGCTTCGTTCGCGATTCGAACCTGTGGGTTATCAATAGATCCACGGGCGAAACCAGGGCTCTTACCAAGGGCGGCAGCGAAGAAATTCTAAAGGGCAAGCTTGACTGGGTGTATCCGGAAGAACTCGATTCGCGCACTGCCTATTGGTGGTCTCCGGATTCTTCGAAGCTTGCCTATTACGAAATGGACGAGCGCCCGGTAACACGCTACCCCATCGTGGATATGAGTTCGCCGCTCGGCTCAACGGAATATACCCGCTATCCCCAAGCAGGCGAGCCGAATCCGATCGTGCGTGTGGGCGTTGTAGCGGTGACTGGCGGCGAAACTAAATGGATGGACACCGGAACGAGTACCGACGTTTATCTCGCTCGCGTTAATTGGCTGCGTGATAGCCAACGCGTTGCAATACAACGGTTAAATCGCGCACAAAATCAGCTCGATCTGCTTTTTTGCGAAGCCGCGTCCGGCGCCGCGCAAAATATTCTGACCGAGAAGGATAAATATTGGATCAACATCAGCGATGATTTGTACTTCTTCTCCGATAACAAAAGGTTTCTGTGGTCCAGCGAACGCACCGGCTTCCGCCATTTTTATCTTTACGATCTTTCCGGCAAACAACTGGACCAACTGACCAGCGGCGACTGGGAAGTGGGAGGCTTGAGTGGCTTCGGCCCGCACTCCACGCAACCCGGCGTCGATGAAGAGCATGGCTATATTTATTTTCGTTCGAACAAGGACGATGTATTGGAGAGCCAGCTCTATCGTTTCTCTTTGCGCGACAAGAAGATTACGCAGATCACCCATGGAGCGGGGTCACACGCCGCTGAACTTTCGCCGGACCAGATGGAATTTGTAGATACGTACTCCAGCTCCAGGATCCCGCCTCGTCAGGACCTTTACCGAACGGATGGTTCGTTGGTTGTTGCAATCAACGAAAATAAAGTGCCCGAGCTCTCGGAATATCACCTGTCGCCCGTGGAGTTTTCCGAAGTTTCCGCGGAGGACGGCACGAAGCTCCACATTTCCATTATCAAGCCGGCGAATTTTGATCCGTCGAAAAAGTATCCCGTGCTGATCAGCGTGTATGGTGGACCGCACGTGCAGGTGGTACGAAATGCTTGGGGTGGGGGAATTTTCCTTTGGCACGAAATCATGGCGCAGAAGGGGTACATAATTTTTTCGCTCGATAATCGCGGGTCGTGGGGGCGAGGGCACGCTTTTGAAACGCCGATCTTTCACCAGCTAGGCAAAGTCGAGTTGGAAGATCAGCTCACCGGCGTAAAATATCTAAAATCGCTTCCCTATGTGGACTCATCGAGGATCGGCATGTGGGGCGGCAGCTACGGCGGATTTATGACTTTGAATGCCCTGTTCAACGCTGCTGATGTTTTCAAGGCCGGAGTTGCTGATGCTCCGGTGAGTGACTGGAAACTTTACGACACGATCTACACCGAACGTTACATGGGCCGGCCTCAAGATGATCCGGATGGCTACAAGAATTCCTCGCCGGTCAACCAAGCTTCACAGCTCAAAGGGAAGTTAATGCTTGCCCATGGCACCGGCGACGACAACGTGCACTTTGCAAATTCCACGGAATTAATCAACATGCTCATCGATGACGGCCACTATCCCGACCGCTTAATGATTTTTCCGGGCCGCGGACATGGCATCAGCGACCCCGCGGCGCGCTTTCAACTAATGCAAGGGATCATGAAGTTCCTCTTGGAAAATCTTTAGCCGGAAGGCACACAAGAAGAAACATTCTTTCAAAGCAACTGATTTTGTTCTAGCATACTCGAATATAATGAAGCTGCCAGCGACCCCTTAGCTGCAGTAAGGACCCTACGCGCAAGGAATGGATTTGGGACTATCGATGACGACCCGCCAAATGCTGATTGTTGCCTGTATCGCAATGGGGATCTTGCTGTGCCCGAACTTAAACGCAGAATCGCAGGAGACCGGTCAAGCAGATCAGAGCGCGGCGCAGAAAGCTGCTCCCGCTCAAGGTCCGGTGATGGAAGCCGATCCTTCCACCCAATATCTTGAAAAAGGCTTCCAGCGCTTGTACGAGTTGAACTTCGATGGCGCGCGTGTGGAGTTCTTTTCGTATCAGAAGAGCCGCCCGGATGACCCGCTGGGCAAAGCCGCAGAAGCCGCCAGCTATTTGTTTGAACAATTCAATGCCAAGGGCGTTTTGACCTCGGAATTTTTCCTGAGCGATGCAAAGTTCCTCGGTGGCGTAGCGGGGGGAGCAGCCCGAAACCAAAATGCGGCGTTTATAACGGCCAACAGCAAAGCCCGGGAAATGGCAAAAACTCGCCTAAAATCCAATCCCCACGACATTCACGGATTGCTTGCAATAACAATCGCAGATGGAATGGAATCTGATTACGATGCGTTGATCATCAAGAAGCAGTTGGATGGCTTGAAGATGATGAAGCAAGCGGAAACCGAAGCCAACATTCTGCTGACAATCGATCCGTCGCAACAAGATGCGAACGTAGCCTTAGGTATGAGCAATTATGTAATCGGATGCTTGCCTGGATACAAACGCGCTTTTGTGTGGTTCGGCGGGATTCATGGTGACCGCACCAAGGGCATGCAGTTGATGGAGCAGGCGGCCGACCGCGGACATTACTTACAGCCATTCGCTAAAGTCATGCTTGCTCTGGCCTACGAACGCGAGCACCAGATGGACAAGGCACACGATCTGCTCGCTCAGCTTGCTGTGGAGTATCCTTCTAACCCTGTTTTCGCACGAGAACTTACGCTTTGCGTCAAGCGTTGATCTTTCCCGATTTGCTTACCGGGCATTGCCGCCCTGCCTCTACCGCTTCACGCGAACGCGATAGTCCAGCGTGGCAGTGCCATCCTTCTCCACGGGAATTTCGAAGCTAATAGTTGTGGCGTCCAACTTCGTCCACTTTAAGTTTGAGTTCACCACTTCCCAGTCGCCGCCTATGGGTTCACGCGCTTCGACGGTAACCGGCGTATCCTTGTGGTTGCGCAACGTAATTTGAAATTCCATTTCATACAAATTCGTATCGAGCTTCCTATAATCGATCAGCTTCCGCTCGCACACCAGGTCGAAAGCGTTGCCTACATAAATCTTTAGCGTTTCATCTTTGGGTGTGTGATTGATGCGGTCTTCGCCGACGAATTGGATTCCGCCTTTTGAATCCGCTTGATAGACGCGTACGGTACCAGCAGGCAGCGGCATTCCCAACCCGCCTTTTTCTTCATTTTTGAAACGGTAGTAAACCTTCACCGGCTCCGGGATGGGGTTTCCAATTCCCTGTTGGTTGCGGTAGTAATACGGTTGCCCTTCAACTGCCAGAAACTTTTCTATCGGAATGCCAGTCCCTGAAAGCAGGCTGATCTGCTTGGATTCGTTATTTTGGATGGAAGTACGCCGCCCAAGCGTGTACAGATGATATTCAGATATGTTTTCTTGCTGAAATTGAGGCGGCGCTGGAGCGGCTAGCTCCATTCTTGCAACCCCTGCGCCTGCAGCAACGACGGGCGCCACCTGATGGATTTCACCCGCAACGAGTTGCAGTTTTGCATTTTCGTACGCCGTGCCGCTATTGTTCGTTAGTGTCACCCAGCCGTCCAAATCGGCGGTTTCTTCGTTGCGTGACACGGTAAGCACGTAATCCGCGTTCCAATTCATATTATTGGTGAGATAAGACGCTTCCACTTTTTGCGCCGCGGCGCCGCGATTGTCGAGCGTCCAGACAAGCGTGGGCCGGCTATACAAATTCCCCGGCAACTCCGAGAATCGATACCAGCTCGTGGGCATCCCTGTAACGATTTCAACACCTATCTTCCATACAGGTTGGTTGTTGTTATCCGCTAGCAATGTGGCTTTCGTTTCGACCCATTTGGTTGAGCTCGCCTGCTCTTCGCCATGCACCAGCGTAACCTCGCGGCCTACATATTTCTGCAATAGCTTTTGCGCATCGAGAAGATCGTATTCGTAGTTCTGTTCCACGACCGCCAGCTTTGCAGGCTCGCTAAGCGAACGGAAATGTACGGTGGCCGGCATGATCGCAGCGGCGACGTCTTCGAAACGCAACGGCGAAACGCCCGAGGCCAGATGAATTTGCCGGACGTCGCGAATCAGAGCGAGGTTCGAGTTGTACACGGTCACGTTCAAATCCACTTGGTCTTTCTGCGTAGTGCTTGCCGCGTCAGCCGGCAACAAGTGTTCAGCGGGCGCCGATACATCGTTGCCGTTTTGAGGCGCCGCAAATACTCGCGTGACATTTCCCGCAGCCAGGAATGTCAAAATAAAGCCTGCGAAATTAACTGCGCTAATACATCTGCGTCCGCGTGTGGACATGGGCTGTCTCCTCTCGCTATGAAACTAAAAGATGATACCCGAAACGCAAATTTGGGGTTGGTCGCCAGCCATTGCGTTGGTTCGTGAGGTTCATCAAGCAATCGGCCGCATCATGCCTGCTCTAAGGAACGCACACAGCGACATAACTTGCATGCGAACCTGATAAGATTTGAAGTTGATGTTCACTTGTCCGGAATGCGAGCAAGCCATAAACCAGGCGAGTGTGGCCTGCCCTTATTGCGGCGCCGATGTCACTAATGCGCCCGATGGCAGTGAGTTTGCCAACCTCGGCGTGCAAAACAAGAAAATAACACCCGCTCGCATCGCGATTCTCCTTGGAATATTTCTTGCGATCTTGGCAGCCACGGCTTGGCTGGCCTTGCCATGGAAAATTTCCGGTACGCAGCCGGATGCGGAGGCCCACGGGCTGGAGGCGCTGGGCACCATTCAACAAGCACTCACTACCTATCAAGGCAGCGAAGGCGGTTTCCCTTCGTCCTTGGAAGGCTTGGGAGACCGCGTGCGGTTTGAAGCGGAAAAGGCGCAGTCCGCGCACTACACGGTGCAATACATCCCGGGAAAACCTGACGCGGAAGGCCGTGTAAAAAGTTACACGCTGACTGCGCGAGCGGGCAATTTCGGTTACATAAATTTTTACACAGATGAGAGCGGCGTAATCCGTGGCACGCGCGAGAATCGCGCTGCTAGCGTGCAAGATCCGCCGATCAAACAAAATTTATAAGATTCTTCATTTTCGGTTAGGACTAGGCCGCTTGTATTAGATATAGGATGCTAGATTGCAAGTCGCGCCGCTAATAGGAGGAAATCGCGTGGCCAGAATTTTGCCGTATAGAAGGCCGAATCCCGACACGCAGCCCCACTATTTACATCCGCCTTACGTATCCACGATCAAGCGCGCACCCGCAAGACCGCCAGTCTATTTGCCGCAAACTCTCTCTGAAATTACGGGCCCATCCTTTCCAAATGTGGTGACGGACGTAAAAGCCACCGATCTCACCAGTCAGCACCACGGTGACCCTCTTGGCGAACGCATTATCGTTAGCGGGCGAGTTACGGACGAGGACGGGCGCCCGTTGCGCCAAGCGTTCATCGAAATCTGGCAAGCCAACGCCGCTGGACGTTACCTCCATGAGAGCGACCAGCACCCTGCTCCGCTCGATCCAAACTTCACCGGCTGCGGCCATGCCCTCACGGATAATGAAGGCAAATATCGCTTCGTCACTGTCCGCCCAGGCGCATATCCATGGGGCAATCATTACAACGCCTGGCGGCCTGCGCATATACACTTCTCGCTGTTCGGCGCCGCGTTCGCTACGCGCCTGGTGACACAAATGTATTTCCCCGGTGACCCGCTCTTGCCTTTCGATCCAATTTTCAATTGCACGGCAGATGAAACCGCGCGCAATCGGCTGATTTCAGTTTTCGACTGGGAGACCACGATTCCCTCGCAGGCACTCGGCTACCGGTTCGACATTGTAATGAGCGGGCGCGAAGCCACGCCCATGGAGCGCTAGCGTGAGTTCGAACGCCACCACTTCGCAAACAGTTGGCCCGTTCTTTTCCATCGGTATGTGCCGATCGATAAAACAGAATCTCGCAGACGCCAATGTCTCCGGAGAGCGTGTCAGTATTGAAGGCCGCGTGCTCGATGGAGACGGCCAACCGGTTCCCGACGCGATTCTCGAAGTTTGGCAAGCGAACTCTCATGGAAAGTATGCGCATCCGGAAGATGATCAGGACAAGCCGCTGGAAGCGAATTTCTCCGGCTACGGACGTATTCCGACGGACGCTGAAGGAAAGTTCCACTTCACCACCATCAAGCCCGGACCAGTGCCGGACTCGTATGGAAAGCTGCAGGCTCCGCACATCGTGGTATCTGTGTTCGCGAGAGGCTTGCTGCGGCGTCTGGTGACGCGTATTTATTTCCCCGACGAACCCGCGAATGACTCAGATTTTGCGCTGAAGCTCGTTGAACCGTCGCGGCGCGGAACCCTAATCGCAAAAAAGCTAGTGGGCGGTGTCGGCGCGCTTGAATGGAACGTCATCCTGCAGGGCTCCAACGAAACGGTTTTCTTCGACTGCGGACTTTGAGTCAGAAATTCTTACGGAAGGAATTGTGAGCAATTTTGGCTATTGTTCGGGAAAACGACATGAATTCCGCCGCTAGGCTCGACACAGAAGGTCTCGTAGCCATCGACACGCACGTCCACATCGAATCCGACAGCGGCCACTCCGTAAACGAAGCTGCGCGCAAATATTTTGGCGCGAAGGGAGACGCCCCGCGCGGCGCTGCTCTCGCTGAATATTACCGCTCGCGAAAAATCGCCTGCGTGGTTTTTTCGGTTGACGAGCGACTGACCGGCAGAAAACAGGTTCCCAACGACGAAGTCGCCGCTCTAGCCGCTGCGAATAGCGACATTATGATCGCATTCGCTAGCGTGGACCCCACACGTGGCCCCCAAGCCATAAGCGAAGCTCGCCGATTGATCTCCACTGGAAAAATCCGCGGATTCAAACTGCACCCACCCATACAGCAATTTCACGCAAACGATCGTATCGCATATCCCTTTTACGAAGTCCTCGCTGAAGCGCGTATGCCCGTGATATTCCACACCGGGCACAGTGGCATTGGCACCGGCGTGCCGGGAGGAGGAGGCGTGCGGTTGAAGTACGGCAATCCCATGGACATTGATGACGTCGCGGTCGATTTCCCGGACATGCCGATCATCATGGCCCATCCGTCATTTCCCTGGCAGGACGAAGCTATTTCCGTCTGTTTGCACAAGCCACAGGTTTATATCGATTTGTCGGGCTGGTCGCCAAAATATTTTTCTCCGACGCTCGTGCAGTACGCTAACACCTTGCTCAAAGAAAAAGTTCTTTTCGGTTCCGACTATCCGCTGATCACTCCCGATAGGTGGCTTGCCGATTTTGCAAAAATCGAAATACGAGAGGAAGTCCGGCCGCTGATCCTGAAACAAAACGCTGTCCGCCTACTGAAGCTCGACCAACCGGGTTAAGAGCTCCCCAGGACATACTATGATCAGGAGTTGACTGTGGTTTGAAAATGCTGGGAATCTGTCCGGGATCTAGCGGCGCGCCCGCGCACAGTTTTGCGGCGAGTAAAACACCCCTAGTAATACGGCGATGCCTGCCACCCTGCGTAACAACCCCCGAGTGTGCTCGCTGCGTTTCATGGATCGTCTCTTTTGAGGTTCCGATGCGCCAATCTGCAGACACGCAAGTTTTCAATTGCTTACCGCTTGAATTCGGAGAAATATAGGCCGCCCACACATCCCCTGAAGCGTTCGGTCGGCAAAATACCAACAGGAATGCGGCGTCCAAAGCTATTCAGATCAGCCTGATATTCCGTTCGGCCGTCTTGATCACCGCGTCCATCTGGCCGTTCCATACTTGTTTAGCAAGGCTAAGGGTGAAGCCTTTGGCCGTGTGGAAGGGGACATGCGATGGAAGCGATAGGGCAAACGTATCGACTACCGCGTCGACGACAACGGGGCCTCCTTTGTGCGCTAGTGCCGCAACAAGTCCTTCCCGTACATCACCTGGCTCTTCGATTCGAATTCCCTTGGCACCCATTGCCTCGGCCACCTTCGCGTAATTCGGGTTCTTGAATTCCACCCCGAACGGGACGAAACCGGCCTCTTGCTGTTCGATTTTCACGAACTCGAGGGACCCGTTGTTGAGGATGATCTGAACCACAGGTGTCTTTCGTTCTACCTGCGTCAACAGATCGCCCAGACCAAGCATGGTGAAGCCGCCGTCCCCGCACATGGCGATCGTCTGCCGGCCAGGATATGCCAATTGCGCGCCGAACGCGTTGGGCGTGGCATTAGCCAAGGATGCCCATGAAAACGACCCGAAAATTCTGCGGTTTCTGCCGCCGGTGACGTGCCTCGCCATCCAAATGCAAGCCGTGCCAGTGTCAACGAAGAACATGGCGTCATCGGCGGCCACTTGGCTCAGCGTCGCAGCCAGGAATTCCGGACGGATGGGCTTGATCCCGGGCCCTTTCACCACGTAGTGTTGTACCAACTCGTGGAACGATTTCGTGTCCGCGACCTGCTTGTCGAGAAAGCTGGCGTCGCTCTTAGCAGTCACGCTCTTCAGCAAAGTGGTGACAGTCGCTTTGACGTCGCCAACAAGCCCCATATCAACTGCCGTCCGGCGGCCGATATGCTTGGGATTTTTGTCGATCTGGACTTTTTTCACGCTCTTGCCAGGGAGGAACTCCGAGAACGGGAAGTCCGTGCCGAGCAGAAGCAAGAGCTCGGCCTCATGAATAGCGCCATAGGCTCCTCCGTAACCGAGCAGGCCGGACATGCCGACCGCATTAGGATTGTCGTGTTCCAGCCACTGCTTTCCGCGAAATGAATAGCCGACAGGCGCCTTCAATCTGTTCGCTAGCTGGATCACTTCGTCGTGAGCATCCCTGCAACCATCTCCACCGAAGATAGCTACCGTCTTCGCATCGTCGATCATTTTCACAAGCTGATTCAGATCTGCATCAGACGGACGCAAAGTGGACGCGCCGGGGATTCTGATCTCGGCAGATTGGTCGGCCGCATCGGCCGACGCAATGTCGCCCGGAATCGAGATTACCGTAGGTCCCTTTTGCGTCACGGCGGTTAGAATCGCGGTATTAATGATCGCCCGTGCTTGCTTCGGGTTGACGAGGCGCCCGGTGTAGAGGGATGCGACTTCGAAGAATGTGTAAGGATTAAGTTCTTCGATTGCGGATGTGTCTATCATGCTCGTCTCCACATCTCCCGCAATCGCGATAACCGGGGCTCCCTCCTTGCGCGCGTCCAACAGTCCGTTGATCAAATGGGTGACGCCTGGGCCGGCCGTTACACACACCGCAACCGGATTGCCTGTGAGGTAAGCCTCTGCGACGGCGGCAAAAACGCCGTATTCTTCGTGGCGAACGTGTATCAACTCTATCTTCCCGTTGCGGCGCAGTCCGTCAACGACGGGATTTAGAGCGTCTCCAACAATTCCATAGCAGCGTTTGACTCCGGCATTCGCAAGCATCTCCCACAAGACATCCGCAACATTTCTCGACATAGGAACCTCCGTTTTGAGGTGAAATTCCGATTTTGATCACCAGACTCGGCACATTGCGCACGAAACAACAAGTCCGCTACTTTCTTCTCAGCACCATGCCGCTCTCCCCCACCCAGAGATGAAGAGTCGTTTTGCCATGCTAGACATCCCCACACGCATAAGATAGAAACTGCTCTTCGACATCTACAGAAATTGAGGTCGGCGCTGTTCGTATTCTTTCTTGCTGGAACCCGATGGCCTGGAACTCTCCCCACTTGGTGGGTAGTCGCGTGGCGGCCACTCGTCGAATATCCGGTATTGGGCAGCTCGTTTCATGATTCGAGAATGAGAAACAGAAATTTTCAAAATATATTCGCTGTTGTGTTCGGCCTCCAGCCTCCGCCGCATGTGTTCTCTTCGGAGAATTACCCCCCTTCAGCGACCCTGCAAAATCAGAGACCGCCAAATTGCAATTTTGCGTTCATCAAAATGTGCAAGGCGTGTTCACCTTCGCGAGCCAGACTCACATTTCTCCTTGCCTGCTCAATCGCCGGCTGACGCGTGCTTTTGGTACCGAGTCTCTTCCTCCAGACCCTCGCCGAGTAAGCGAGCCAGTTCCAGTGTCGCCTCCATGCAGCGCTTTGAGTGCGCTGTCATTTGAATGAAACCGTGTGGCAACTCCGGGTAGTGGACATAGGTAATGTCATTGCCATCCTTCGCTAGCTTCTGCGCATAGGCATGGCCAACATCACGCAGCATGTCGAAACCGGTGGTGACAAGAATGGCCTTCGGAAGATCGGCATGGCTCGGTGCATTCAAGGGAGTCACATAAGGCTGTGAGTAGTCCGTGCCTTGTGGAAGCAACGACCACACAAACAACAAAACTCCGGCGGTATCTACATAGCCACCTGAGCGATTCTCAACGCCCGCGCGCGTATTGAACGGCATCGCCGCTTCCGGGTAGAGCGGCATCTGTAACGCAAGCTTTGGTCCCTTCTCGTCTCTCAACTTTAGCGAGATGGTGCAGGTCATATTGCCGCCTGCGGAATCACCGCTAAGAGCGATGCGCTTCGGATCGATGCCGCGCTCAGCAGCGTGCTTGAACAACCAACGGACGACAAACTCACCCTCCTCAATCTGGACAGGCCACTGGTACTCCGGTGCGAGCTTGTAATCGACGGCATACACCTGGGCACCGCTATTCTCGGAGAGCAAGCGCATCGCGGACTCGAACTGGTCGAGTGATCCGACAATGAAGCCGCCGCCGTGCAGATAAATCATTGCTGCGCCCTTTGCGGGGCCTGGTTTCGATGGATGGTAAACACGCACTGGAATAGTTCCATGTGGTCCTTCGATCGCGACAAATTCGACTCTGCCGATCGGTGGTTTCACCTTATCGATGAACGCGTCGTGTTCGCGGCGCTGCACGTGTATGGGTAAGTGCGCACCCAGAACGGGGCCTGTCGGGAGCCATGCCGCAATCTCCGGCTCGAGTTTGGTGCGTTCGACTTGTGCGGGAATTTGAGACTTTGAGTAAATAGGCATTGATAGGCCTCCTTTGCTAATTTCTCTTTGTTAAAAACAAGAATCTTGATTGGCGAGTCGCACTGCATCACCCAATCGCCATTCAGAAGAGCATTTCATTTGCCGCGACCGCGAGACTGATCCACTTTCATGAATTCAAAGGATTTGTGAAATCAGACGAGTAGCGAACCACTTAGTGAAACGTGAAATCTCACGTCGAGCCGAGATACGGACGCGAAATATCGCGTCCGCTACCTTGAAAGGCTTGAACAGAAGTGTCGAGGACCGAACGTTACGAGTGCCAGCTGGATTTAATCCCAAGCTTCTTGATGGAGGGGGTTTACCTTGTAATGAAATAATACCTGTCGCCCGGAGCAGCCGCTTACCACGGGTGAAAATGGGTGGGGCCGATCTTGGGTCTTATTCGGGTGACGGCTATCGAGATTAGGGCGACCACGCCTAGCGTCGCCAGGCCGAAGTAGATATCTATGTAGGAGAGCAGCCTGCTCTGGGTGATCACATTATTTTGAAAGAGCTGCAATGCTCCCAGCGCGGGATCGCTGGCAGCGCCGCCGTTGCGGTGAATCAGATCGGCATATTGCGCGAGGGTGGATCGAGTGTTGGCGTCCAGACGATTGGAGATGTCCAAGAGGCGCGAGGAATGCAGCGTCATGCGGCGATCGAACATGACCGTCGCCGCGGTGACTCCAAAAGTGTTCCCGAGCTGGCGGACAAAGAAGTAAGTGGTGGAAATATCGTTGACGTCGGCTACGGGCGCGTTGGAGGTGACAACGTTGCCGGCAGCGAGGATAACGGGCGCGACGCAAAAACCTTGCAGGAAAATTGCGGGAGCCAAGACTACGGTGGGAGTGGTGGGCGTCCAGATGTAGAAGATCGTGACATACGTTGCGATCAAAAGCAGCAATCCGATGACAAGCGTGCGGACCGGCCCCAAGCGGGGAACGAGCACGTGCAAAGTGAGCTGGAGTCCCAACCCAAGGCCGAGCGTGTACATCGAAATAAAACCGCCCGCCTGCAAGGCGCTGTAATCCTGGACGAAGCGAAGGTATTGCGGGACGACATAAAGCCCGGCACCGAAGAACGCTCCCACGATCATTATCACCAAGAAGAAGGAGCGCAGGGACGCGTGCCGCGCGATGATGCGCAAATGAAGTACCGGCGATATGTTTTCGGGGCGATAGTCCCACCAGAGAAACGCGATAAAGAAAATGGCAGCCGCAACCAGTGCGGTAAGAATCCAGTTCGACTGGAGCCACAGATCGCGCTCGCCGCGGCTGATGGCAATCTCCAGGCAGGCCAGCGAGGCGATCAGCAGAACTGCACCCCACACATCAACCTGACGCTCTTTCTTGCGCTCAAACAAACGACCTGGTGGAATAATTTTCCAGATAAGAAAAGCGCCGATCGCCAGAAAGGGAAAATCAACCAGGAAAGCATAATTCCAGTGAAAGGTGTCGGTGACCCACCCCATGACGACCGGATACGGGACTTCAAAAGCAGCAAGAACGAGGTAAAGCCGGGTGACCGCCGCCATCCTCGCTTTCCCGGGAAACAGCACCCCGGAGAGAATGACGACACGCACCAGAAACGCTCCACCACCGAATCCCATAATCAAGCGTGAAGCCAGCAGCTGCGCGAGGCTACCCGTGCTCAGCACGCAGCCCATCGCACCCGTAGCATAGATCGCGATGCTTAACAGCAAGTGGCGCCTGGTGCCAATGACGCGAGTCATCCAAGCCGCCATTGCAATTGAGCAGAGGTAGCCCACATTATAAAGAATGATCACCCAGCTGATTTGATCGGAGCTGGCGCCTACGTTGCCCTGCATGTCCGGGAGGAACACGTTGATGGAGAGGCGGTTGGAGATTTCAATGGCGGCAACCATGCCAACGGTCAGGAGCATGGCCATCCGGCGCCCGTAAGACACGCCCGACAGTATGCTGCTGAGAAACCGCTCCTCTTCGAGTTCCCAGGATTCTGGGGGGCTGCTACTTAGATAGGACATTGCGCCTCTTGCCAGTCAGCGAGTGTAAATGGTCGCTTCCACATTCATGCCGGGCCGCAGCACGAGATTCGGATTCTTGTTTGGCTTGACCAGAATTTTCACCGGAATGCGCTGCACGACTTTGATGAAATTTCCGGTCGCGTTTTGGGGCGGCAGCAACGCTTGCCGCGAGCCCGCCGCTCCGGCGATAGAATCTACCACGCCTTCGAACTCTTGGCGGTACGTGTCCACGTGGATGCGAACTCTCTGGCCGCGTGCGACGTGGGCCATCTGAGTCTCCTTGAAGTTCGCGGTGACGTACACTTGATCGAGGGGCACGATGGTGAAAAGCAATTGCCCCGGCGAAACGTACTGCCCCAGGTCCACGGACTTCTGCGTGACTTGCCCGGTGATCGGCGCGGTAATGTGCGTGTAGGCGAGATTGAGCTCGGCCTGTTGTAGCGCGGCTTTGGCTCGCTCGACGGCGGCGAGCGCCGATTTATAAGTTGCTTCGGCGATGGGCACCTGTTGCTCGCGCGCTTTGGTCTCCATGAATTGAGACTCCGAGCGCGACACCCGCGCCTGGGCGGAACGTGCATTCGCTCGCGCAATCAGCACGGCTTGTTGCGCAGCGGAAAGCTGTTGTTCGGCTGCGGCCAGGTCGCTTTTGGCCACGCGCGCGGCGGCTTCGACGGCATCGAATTGATATTTGGAGACGTCGTCAGTGCCGAGCAGCGGCGTGTAGCGAGCCAGATCGGCCTGAGCGCGATCGTTGGTGGCGCGTTTTGCAGCTACGTTGGCCTCCGCGACCTGAAGATTTGCACTGGCGGACTGTTCGAGTTGTGCCTGAGAGCTCGCATAGTCAGCGGCGTCGGATTCCTTCTGATGGACGGCTCCGCTGGTGCTGTGGGTTGTGGTTTCGCGCGTCAAGCCAATCTGGATTTTCGCGGAATTTGCCTGGGCCTCCGCGAAATCGAGATTGGCTTTGGCCTGCTCTACCTCGGCTTCATAGGTGCGCGGGTCAATCTGCACCAGGAGGTCGCCTTCCTTCACGGGCGTATTGTCGTCAATATAAAGGTTAACGACATAGCCCGGAACCTGCGGCGCCATGGCGGTGATATGGCAATCCACCTGAGCGTCGTCCGTCGAAACGCGGCCCGTGAACACGTACCACGCAATTGCGAGCAAGAGCAGGACTCCGACGATCGCGCCCTTCACGAAGGGACTCAGACCTCGAAACCAGCGGCTCAATGAAAAAGGAGCCGGCGACGGTTGCGCCGGAGGCGGCTGCGGAGTTTCAGGCGACGCGGCCGCGCTGGGCGGTGAAGTTGGCATTGGAGGAGTGGAACTCATAATCTCGTTTCTTTTACTTCGTGTACATCGCTTCTATCTGGCCTGTAGCGTGGGCAAGAGCTGCGCGAGACAGATTGAATTGATACAAAGCCCCAATTCGATTGTCGCTGGCGCGCGCCAAGGCGTCTTGGGCGGTGACGACTTCCACGTTTGTGGTGACGCCCGCTTGAAAACGCCGCTGTGCTTGGGCCACTTCTTCCTCCGCCAGTTGGTAGCCTAGATTCGCTACCTCCACCGAATTCCGCGCCGCAGCCAGTTCATCGAGAGCGGACTTTACATCATTCACGATTTGCGCTTCAACTTGGCGCCGAACTTCCGCGATATGTTGTTCTTCCAGTCTTGCGTGCGCTTCTTCCGCGCGGATTCGCCCGCTTGTGAAGAGTGGAAATTGCAGCGAGATTTCGTAGGTGTAGGCCGGAATCCCGTTGTCGAAACGGGAGCCCTGGTAATACCAGAATCCCGAGAAGTCCAATTGTGGAAGGCGTTGCTCGCGAGCCGAATCGGTCGTCAACTTGGCGATGCGTTGCTGGGAATTCAGCGATCGAATCTCCGGTCGCGAGCTCAATGCCTGATTGAGCAGCGCCCCTTTTTCCAACACGGGAAGATCATAAAAGTCCAAGCGGTCGGTCACTTCCAGATCCTGGTCGCGAGGCAGATCGAGGAGTTCCGCCAATCCGTACTTGGTAGTATGAGTCAGTGTTTCCGCGTCGATCAGATTCTGCCGCTCGTTCTGCAATTCGACGTTCGCTCGCACCGTGTCGATATTCAAACCGATCCCTGTTTTCTGGAGTTCGGTAGCTTGTTCGTAAAGTCGTTGAGCAAGAACGACGCGCGCATTCGCGGCGTCGCGAGTTGCCAGCGCTCGTAGAACCAGCAGATATTGGTCCACTACCGCGTTGACTACCGTTTCGCGCGTGGTTTGTTCGTCTGCGCGCGCTTGCCTTGTTCCTTCCCGCCCGATCTGGTATCCCCGAATCTGCGGCAAATTCAGAATCGTCTGCGAAAAAGTGGGACCAGCTTCGATGAACTGAAAAGGCCCGGCCTCCGTTCGCTTCTCCGACCGCTCAATGCTCTGAAAATTGTACTGGTTCACTGATCCGGAAGCCGCCATGCTGGCCTGCGGAAGCAGCGTTGCGCGCGCGATCTGGCTATTGCGATCGCTTTCGGAAATCAGCAGTTGGGCGATGATGCGCTGCGGATTTTGCTTTAGCGCGAGTTGCACCGCTTGCTTCAATGTCAGTTGCAGCACACCCGGTGGCGCCGCCGGGACTTGCTGCGCGTATGAATCAAGTGGAAACGATACCTGCAGAACCAAAAGAAGCAGCACGGCTATTCGCCGGAAACTCGCGGCCACGGAGGAACCTCCATACAGAAAAAAAGGAGTCGAGAACAAGCATTATAAGGGAAAGCCAGTCGAGGTAAATACGAACACACATGATCTCCTTTTTCTTGGCGGTCTGTCAGGTAGTACTGACGCGGCCGAAGCCGCTGCCTTGACGCGGTCCAGCAGCCGGTAGTACGTGTCCGCGAATGGGAAGATGATTTTTCGGTGGGTGTCGTTGAAAAAAAGTTGGCGGCAACGGGTTCCGTACGGGCAGATGCGACGCACCCCTCGCGCGCTTCAGCAACTGCAACGCCGGTCCAAACGGCGCGACCGAATCTCCTTTTTGCTAACTTCTGTTTGTTAAAAACAAGAATCTTAATTGGCGAGTCGCATTGCATCACCCGATCGCCATTTAGAACGGCAATTCACCCGCTACGACCGCCGCGAGTGGGACGCTGATCCACCCTCACGAATTCAAAGGGTTTACAGAAATTAGGCAAGCACCGAACCAGTTGGCGGAATGTCAAAATTTGAGCGCTAGGCGAAATATCGACACGAAATACCACGTCCGCTGGTTCGAATATCGGAAAGGACAGAATGTAAATGTGATGCATCTTCCATTCCACCACCAACGGCGCGCCCGTTTCTTGGCACTTGGGCCTTGGCACGCCAATTGCTTGTTTTCGGGACTGACCCGAGGAGGCGTAGTGATCATGGAACGATTTCCCATAAGCGGGTCACAAAAACACTCCGACGCCGCGTTGGTAGCAGCTATAAAGCGTGGAGACGCGCAGGCTTTTGAGAAACTGGCTTTACGTTACAAACAGAGAGTCTTTGCAGTGGAATATCGGATAACGAAGAACCGTGAGGATGCCGAAGATGTGGTGCAGCAGTGCTTTTACAAGGTTTATCTTCATCTCGATGACTTTCAAGAAAGATCCCTGTTCTCCACTTGGTTGATACGCATCGCCGTGAATGAATCGCTCATGGTGCTGCGTCGTACGCGGAAAATTCTGGAAGTCTTCCCAAAGAGTTCGGACGATGTTGAGAACTCGGTCTCCAAGATATTTGTTGACCGGGCCCCGAATCCAGAAGAGAGCTATCTGCGGCGAGAGCGTATCGAAGTGTTGAGGGAAGCGATCACTCGCCTCGGTCCAATAATTCGAAGAACGATCTTAGCCCGCTACATGGACGAACGCTCCGTGGAGGAAACGGCTCACACTCTGAGTGCTTCGATCGCCGCGGTTAAATCACGTCTTTCTCGGGGTCGGCAGGAGTTAAGCGGAGAAGTGGATCTTGCGCTCTTACAAAGGTCGTAAATTTTGTTAGCGGAACGCAGATGGAGCTTTGAATAGAGGATTCGCTATAATTTCGGGCGCAACAGCCGGGAGCGATTCTCGGCAGGGGAAAGGAGAAAAGTCACCATGAAAAGCTTACGAATTCTAACTTCGCTTTGCGTAATGTTGATGGCGTCCCCGTTGTTCGCACAGACTATCAAGGTCAACTGGAGCCAGACCGCCCCATTTCCAAGTTATGAGACCTACGCTTGGAAGATCGCCCCGCGTCAGGCTAACTCTTTTTACACAAGTTGGGTAAAGGCCGATGTTGATGCACGACTCAGTGAGAAAGGACTCACCTTGGCCTCGGGAAAGCAAGTACCCGATCTTTACGTTACTTTTCACATCCAGACCCAAGAGCTACTCGACGCAACGACAACCGATGACGGATTCGGACCAGGTTGGGGTTGGGGTGGTGGTCTCTGGGGGGTTTATGGAGGCTGGGGTGGATGGGGCGGTTGGGAAGGAGGCGATTTCTCGGACACAGCGATTACCACAGAACAACCTCGCACAATGGGAATACTTACCGTCGATTTGTACGATGTCGCCCAGAAGCATCTCGTGTGGCGTGGACAAGCTACCGTAGACAGCGTATCAAACTCTCAAAAAGGCGATGAAAAACAGACGGAAAAATCAGTGGACAAGATGTTCAAGAAATATCCTCCTAAATAGTTGTCTTCGTACAGTCCGCTTCCACGGCTACCGCAAAATACGGATGCTGATCCGATTCTGTGAACTACAAGAATTTGAACAGAGAAGTCGGTGTTGGTTGTTAAGAGCGCCACATTGATTTAATGCCGAGCTTCTTCATGCGACTCCGAAGAGTTGACGCTGGCAATCCCAAGACTTCTGCGGCACCGCCCTTGCCTGCAATCAATCCGTCAGTCATCTGCACAACTTCCGTGATGTGTTCTCTTTCGGCTTCCGCCATAGTGCGCACTCTTCCCGCGCCAAAGTCGCGACTGGGATTTATCGAGCTTGAAGAATCGTTGGGATCTCCACCTAGCGGTGAGCTTCTTGTGGGAATGGGCTTGGGCGGCGAACCACTGAGCACAGCGCCAGTGGACAGAATCACCGAGCGTTCAATCAGATTTTGGAGCTCCCGGACATTTCCCGGCCATGAATGCCGCACAAGTGCCGCCATGAATTGCTCAGAAATAGCCGTAATTCGCTTGTGCAATCGAGCAGCGTAATCCATTGCAAAGTGCTGGACTAACAAACGGATATCTTCGCGGCGTTCACGCAGTCGAGGGAGTTCAATGGGGAACACGCTGAGTCTATAGAAGAGATCAGAGCGGAATTGATGTTTGTCTACCATCTCAGCGAGATTGCGATTTGTAGCGCAGATCACTCGCACATTGGTGTGAATTGTGGCAGTACCGCCTAGTCGCTCGAACTGTTTTTCCTGCACGACGCGAAGAAGCTTTGGCTGCAACTCCAACGGAAGGTCGCCGATCTCATCCAAGAACAGGGTACCTCGGTTAGCGCGCTCGAAGCGCCCAATACTGCGTGTTACCGCTCCGGTATAGGCGCCACGCTCGTGACCAAACAACTCGCTTTCGAGCAAACCGGCCGGAATCGTGGCGCAATTCACTTTTACGAACGGTCCGTTCGATCGATCGCTGTACTTGTGAATGGCTTCCGCAATGAGTTCCTTACCGGTTCCCGTCTCTCCGTTGATTAACACCGTGGCATCGGTCGGTGCCACGGCCCGCGCCAAGCCAAGTACGCGCCGGAGAGCGGCGCTCTTACCGACAATCCGGGGTAGTCGCCTATCGGAGAGTTCGTTGTCGTCGCGCGCAGTCAATGCTGACGTCACGTCCCCGATCTCAAAGAGCGCATTATGGTTAACTGCGAGTCCTTCATTTGCCCAGCTCATTTGTACCGACATTTTTCCTCCTTTATTCGTCCGCTGCGAGAAGTGAACATACTCTTGCGCGGTAAGTAATTCTGGCGCCCGACTGGGAATAGGGTTCGCATGACACTGTTCAACAGTTACTTAAGCAGTTCTTCCTTTTGACTTCGAACTCCACCTTTACGCTGTCGTGGCTGTTTATTGGGCTTTGATTCGGCTGGGAGTCTGCGACAGGTTCAAGCGGCGTACAACCCTAGATGGAGCCATCGTCTCCATTATCGGGGAGCCTGCCGACTCCTTCGGGACGCCAGCTTGGGCATCAATGAGTTAAAGCAAAGAAATCTACGCCAAGTGCTTTTTGTTGGGGAATACAATGTTCGATGTAGGGCACCGAGAACTAGCGGTTCCGAGGCGTAGAATCTATGATGCGGTACCTGGAATCCAGTCTCGGCCTTTTGAATTGGTTTTGTGAACCTGACATGGCGCCTGATCAGCGTGCGCTTTCTGGAAAAGCGTGCCCCAATACGAGAATCTCCGGTTAGCCGACTCGGCGATTGGTTCCTTGTGTTGCATGGACGTCCGGCTCTTGATGTGAACACCGCTCTAGGATTGAGTAGCTCTACACGTCCAAGCGCTTCCCGAAGGGCTTGTGGTACCCAGGCGGCACGGCGCCTTACAAGTCACCAGCGGCAAGACCCCAGCGGCTCCGCGTGTCGTGCCCATGACGCCGACCGTGCGTGGTATAATTCACGCTCGCTGGCAGGCAGCCGGGAAATTGCAGGACGGCTGGGTTCGACCTGCGCCGGAAGCTTCTGTGGAACACATGGTTCCAAACTCAATTTACGAACCACACTTGAAAGCGGTGGTGGCGTCTGTTCGTGTTCTACAATCTGCGCCACACTTTTCTCACTCGACTGGGCGAGAGCGGAGCGTACGCGTGGACGCTGATGAGAATCGCCGGCACAGCAACATTAAGTAGAGCGTTTATACTGCCAATCGTGCGACCAAGCGGTACAAGCGGCGAGGAACGCGCTGGTGCGGGGTAGCTACAAAACTGGCTACAGTATAAAAACGCAAAAAAGACCAAACTGCTAAAATCTGCATTCACAAAAGTTTAACACTGCGGAGAGGTGCTGGAGTGGCCGAACAGGGCTGCCTGCTAAGCAGTTATCCTGGCAAAACCGGGATCGGGGGTTCGAATCCCCCCCTCTCCGCCAGATTTAAAAAGTAAGCAAAATCCCCAATAAAATCGAGGAAGTTCGCATCCGTTCCGCGTACATACCTCGCAAGCACCTGCTGTACTGCTCGTTCCTCGCTCATCGCTTCTCCTTTTTCTTCAGTTCGACCGCATCCAGGTTTCCTGGTAGCTGGTCCATTTCAAGCGCAGTCCTCACTACGCTCTATATGTATCTATCATTGAAGCATATAAAAGGAGGTTGTGCAATCATCATAGGAACAGTTAGACTTAATGGAAGGGGGGGAGGGCCTCACCTTTGATCGACGTTCGATTTCCTACAGCGCTTCAGATCATGCTCAGCCTGGCGTTGGCGGACCGGAACAGCGTTTCCCAGCTCTCCTCCGCCGAGTTGGCGAAGAGCCTCGGGGCGAATCCCAGCTTCGTCCGCAAGCTCCTAGTGCCGCTCGTCCAGAGCAAACTCCTACGGTCCCAGATGGGCAAGACCGGTGGCGTGCGTCTCGCACGACCAGCAGCAGAGATCACCCTGCGGGACATCTACGGCGCGGTCGTAGCAGATACCAAAATCTGGGCGCCTCGAACCGGAATTCCGCATCGCTGCCTGGTGAGTTCCAACGTACAAGGCTACTTCGAAGAGTTGATTGACGACGCGCAGGAGGCGATCCTCTCCATGCTCGGGCAACGCACTCTGCTACAGGCCCTCACTGAATTGGAGATTCGCGAGAGTGCGAAGAGGACCACCAGCAAAGTTCGGCTATCGGTACAAAACAAGAGGTAGAACACATTTGCAAGATGCAGTGGCGCAGCAATAGGAGGAATGATGTCACAGGTTTGGCTAATCACAGGAGTTCACGGGGTCTTGGAAGGGCATTTGCGGAGGCGGTGCTCGCATCGGGCTTCCAGGTAGCCGCGACTGCTCGCAACACAGAAGATTTAGCGGAGTTGAAGGATAAATATGGCGATCTCATCCTGCCGCTCTCTCTCGATGTCACCAGCGAAACGCAGGCACATGAGGCCGTGCAGGTTACAATTCGCACTTTCGGAAAACTCGATGTTCTGGTCAATAACGCTGGTTACGGAAATGTTGCTCCTATTGAGGACACCACGCTTGAGGACTTTCGCGCGCAGATTGAAACGAATCTCTTTGGGGTGATTATTCTCACCAAGGCCGTGCTGCCTTACTTTCGGGAGCGGGGTTCAGGCCACATCATCCAGGTCACTTCCATTGCAGGTCGCATCGGACCTGTTGGACGCGCACCGTATGCAGCCGCTAAATGGGGCGTGGAGGGTTTTTCCGAGACGCTAGCGAAAGAAGTAGGACCCCTCGGCATCAAGGTCACCATCGTCGAACCAGGTGGTTTCCGTACGGACTTCGCAGGGTCGTCAACCGAGCTGCGGGAAGGACGTCCCGAATACGATGCGACGGTGGGTACGACAGCGCGCTTCCAGCGCGACTACAACGGAAAGCAACCCGGTGACCCGACTAGGGCTGCAGCGGCATTGTTGAAGCTCGCCTCGGTTAAGGAGCCACCGTTACGCATCGTCCTTGGAATCGATGCATTCAATGCGGCGGAAGCAAACGATCTGGCAAAGATCGAGCTGGGGAAAAAATGGAAAGATCTTAGCTACGCGACGGACTTCGTAAAAACCAACGTTTAACTATTTGAAATCTGGAACCCTCTTTATGAATTTGTCCTTGGCTGGCCGAGGTGCATCGGCATGCCAGAAGACATAGGCTTGATCGCTGCTTTCCTCGCGTCCGATGAAGCGCGCTGGCTTACAGGAGAAATCATCTTTGGAAGTGGAGGGCTACGTTGAGTCCAACGGAGCCGCATCGGCCCGCCGGTCCTTCCCTGCTAGGAAGCGGTGAAGGGGGCGGAGGCGACGTCACCAGTGGAATCCATCTACCGAGGTGGCGATCGACTCGGACGGCGCTCGGCGATTCTGGGGCGGATGACAGGCCAACCGGAAATGATTCTCAATTGACGCTAACACGGCATAGCACTCATTGAGCTTGGGTTGAGATCGGTTAGAGGATTAGTAACGGAAAACGCGCTTGTGTCTACCGATTGATTGCTACTTGCCTCGGATTCTCGGACCGCTGTTCCTACTGCCAGCCTTTGCTAACTTGTTGAAAATCGGTGGCGGTTCACAAGGGTTGTTTCCGCAGGACCCGTAAATCATTGAATTGGCAACGCGGATATTCGAGGTTGCTGCTGGTTAAGAGACTACAGGTTCCTGACCACCTGCTGTTGAATTCACGGATGAAGGGCACATGCGGTTCCTTTGAGTGCTTCAATCCTGCTTCGCTCGAGCCTGTCAGTTGCGCCCGCAGGCCGAAACAGGTTTGAGGTTTTGGAACTGACATCCGACTATAATCTAAAGATGGCATCAGCAACGGATGGGTCCTCACGACCTGGACAGGCGCCAGACATTCGTCGTGTGATCGACGCTATTCCAGCGTTGGCATGGTCGAGTCATTCGGACGGTTCCGTAGATTTCGTTAATCAACGATGGCATGACTACACGGGTCTCTCCCCGGAAGAAGCGCACGGCTGGGGATGGAAGGCCGCGATTCATCCCGAGGATCTCCCCATGCTGATGCAAAAATGGGAGGCGCTCCACGAGGCTGATAATCCGGGGGAGTGCGAAGTGCGGCTGCGGCGCTCTGACGGCGTCTTTCGTTCGTTCCTGTTCCGGGTCGAACCGCTCCGCGACGAAACCTGCGAACTTGTCAGGTGGTATGGGACGGCGATCGACATCGAAGATCGAAAACGCGCAGAGGACTTGGCGGCTGGCGAGAAGCGGCTCCTGGAAATGGTGACGAGCGGCCATTCGATGCAGGGAATACTCGAAGCGCTCTGTCAGTTTGTCGAAAGCATGACCAGTCGGAGTTACTGCAGCGTTGTGTTGGTCGATCCGAGCGGCACGCGTCTTGAACACGGAGCGGCTCCGAGCCTTCCGGACAGCTTCGTCACCTCCATTGTTGGCAGACCCCTAAACGCCGATTCGGGTCCCTGCGCGATGGCCGCGTACCTGAACGAACAAGTCATTGCGGCTGACCTCACGACGGAGACACGATGGGCAGCGGACGAGTGGTGCCCTATGGCTTTGGCGCACGGGATACGAGCATGTTGGTCAACGCCGATCTCGTCCTCGGCGGGCAACGTCCTAGGCGCGTTCGCGATCTATTACCCGGAACCCAGAATGCCCACACCACTGGACCAGGCCATAATCGACCAGTTCACACACATCGCAAGCATCACCGTCGAGCGCCAACGATCACAGGAAGCTCTCACAAGCGCCCTAGACGAGATCCGCACATCAGAAACCAAGCTTCGGCAGGTGATTGATACGATTCCCACACTGGCCTGGTGCAATCTGGCGGATGGTCCAATCGAGTTCCTCAACAAACGATGGCATGAGTACACAGGGCTTTCTCCTGAAGAGTCGCATGGCTGGGGCTGGCAGGCTGCGTTCCATTCGGAGGACTTGCCGTCGGTAATGGAAAAATGGCGGGAGCTGTTGGTCTCAGGAGAACCGGGTGAGATCGAGGCCCGTCTTCGCCGACGGGATGGGGTCTATCGATGGTTTCTGATTCGCGTCGAGCCGTTCCGCGATGAAACCGGCAAGACCATCCGATGGTACGGAACAAGCACTGACATTGAAGTTCTCAAGCAGACGGAAGAGAAGCTGCGCGAAGATGAACGCGAGCTTCGCCGTATTACTGACGCGATACCGCAGACGATTGTCGTCCTGGACGAGGCCGGTGCCCCGGTCTACGCCAACCAAGCGACGCTCGACTATACGGGTCTCACCCCGGAAGGGGTGTTTGCCCCGCAATTTCGCGAACGAATCTTCCACCCGGACGACCTGGAGAGATTACGCGATGAGCGAAAGGCTGCCCTCGCACGCGGGCTTCCATTCGAAGTAGAACAACGAGCCCTTCGAAGGGATGGCCAGTACCGTTGGTTTCTCATTCGATACAACCCCTTCCGAAACGAGCGGGGGCAGGTGATTCGCTGGTACGCGACGGGAACTGACATCGATGACCGTGTCAGGGCCGAAGAGAGGACACGCAACGAGAATTTAGCCTTACGAGAGCAAATCGATCGCGATTCGATGTTCGAGGATATTGTCGGCTCCTCGGAAGCACTACGTAAAGTGCTACGCCAGGTTGCCAAGGTGGCACCTTCCGATTCCACGGTTTTGATTCTGGGCGAAACCGGTACCGGAAAGGAGTTGATAGCTCGCGCCATCCACAAGCGATCCAACCGGGCGGAGCGCGCGTTTTTCGGCGTAAACTGTGCGGCAATTCCAGCGTCTCTGATTGCTTCCGAACTCTTCGGTCACGAGAAGGGCGCGTTTACCGGCGCTACGCAACGTCGGCTGGGCCGTTTTGAATCGGCGAATGGCGGGACGATTTTTCTGGATGAAGTCGGTGACTTGCCCCCCGAAATTCAAATCGCGTTGTTACGGGTACTGCAAGAACGTGAAATCGAACGCGTAGGAAGCAACCACGCCATTCCCGTGGACGTGAGAGTGCTGGCCGCGACGCATCACGACCTGGACACCCTCGTCGCCGAAGGAAAGTTTCGCCGAGACCTCCTTTACAGACTAAGTGTGGTGCCTGTTCAGATGCCTTCGTTACGAGAGCGCACGGATGATATCCGTTTGCTTGTCGACTACTTTGTCGGTCGTTTGGGAAAAAAGGCTGGCAAGAAGTTCAGAACTATTGAGAAAAAAACAGTTGAGCTGTTCGAATCCTACCAGTGGCCGGGCAACGTTCGCGAATTACAAAACGTGATTGAAAGAGCTGTGATCCTGAGCGACGGCGACATTTTTTGCGTGGACGAAACGTGGCTCAAACAGCAAGCGCCACAATTCGCTGGTTCGGCAGTCGCACTTAGTGGCGCGCTGCAACGGCAGGAAAAGGAAATGATTGAGGCCGCTCTGGCAGAAGCTCGGGGCCGCGTCTCCGGCCCAGATGGTGCGGCAATCAAATTGGGACTTCCAAGACCAACCCTTGACGCGAAAATCAAGCGATTGGGAATCGACAAATATCGGTTCAAGGTCCAACGGTCCAGCTGACTCCTGCCCTGACTACGTAAAATCCCATTACATTTGCTCATTAAACAGCGTTTGCTCAAGAACGAGCATCACCGGCGATTCTAAGTCCCAGCTTTTCACTGGATTCTGACCGGGCCTTGCGTTGCATTAGCATTTGTGCACTCCGGAGCCGGGATTTCATGACGCTCAAGATTGAACGGATCCGATCGCGGATTCGGCTGAGCGGAGAGTTTCGCTCTGAACAGCTGGATCAGGTTAAAGCCGAAATCGAGCTTTGTGAATCACCAGCGGTTTTGGATTTGGAGGAATTGAACCTCGTGGATGTCGAAGCCGTTCGCTTTCTCAACGCATGTGAGGCGAAGGGCATTTCAGTGTTGCATTGTTTGCCTTACATCAGCGAATGGATGTTGCGGGAACGAAGTCGGCCTGAGGCACGGGCCCGGAAGCGTAAGAAGGGGCGCTGTGCTTCGGAAGACGAACATGGAAAGCACCGGTAGAAGGCGAGAAATCGGATGAGGGGCATGGACGAAGCAGCGACAGCAAGAACCGGAGAAACTGGGGCGCTCGACACGTGGTACGGAGCACACGCGCAAAAGCTTTTTTGCACCGTCCGTCGCATAACTCGCAACCACGAAGACGCCGAAGATGCGATCCAGGACGCGTTCTTGAGGGCATTCCTCCACCTCCAAAGCTTCGACGGCAGATCGACCTTTTCCACTTGGTTGACGCGCATCGGCATCAATTCAGCACTAATGATCCTTCGGAAGAGGCGCAGCTCTCGTGAAGTTCCGGCGCAAAACAGCAATGAAAGCGACGCGCTCTGGGAAATCACGGACTCCGCCCCAAATCCGGAGAAGCAGTACGTAGAGAAAGAGCGAGCAGGACTGGTCCGTAAAGCAATCACAAACCTTCGTCTGAGCATTCGGCGTCCTCTGGAGCTGCACAAGCTACAGGGTTATTCACTGGAAGAAATGGCAGCAGAGATCGGCGTTTCGGTTCCGGCGGCGAAGGGGACGACTTCACCACGCGAGGGCCGCGCTTCGCAAATCAAAAGTTCTGCGCAACATGAGAGATCGCCATTGCCAGCAGTTATCGAAGGACCATTTGAGATGCAGACCATGAGCAATTACACCCATGAGACGGCACCAACACAATTTGCTGAGGCGAACGGGATTCGTTATGCGTACCGCCGCTTCGGCAAAGCAGGGACGGTTCCTCTGCTCTTTCTTGGATACTTCAACTCCAACATGGATGCGTGGGACCCGGCAGTAACGAACAGCCTCGCGGCGGATCATGAGGTCATTCTGTTTGACAATGCTGGCGTCAGCGCCTCGGGAGGAGAAACACCGTACACGGTTGCAGAGATGACGCCTCAGAGCGTGGCTTTCTGTCGTGTGATCGGTCTCAAGGCGATTCACGTCGTGGGCTTCTCTTTAGGCGGGATGATTGCGCAGCAGCTAGCTCTGGACCATCCGGACCTCATCCAGCGCCTGATTCTCTTGGGGACGGCCCCGCGTGGTGGTGAAGGACTAACCTTCACCGAGCTATCAGCTGAAGAACAAGCGGATCCGGTTGCGTTCCTGTTGGGCGCTTTCTTTACGCCTTCCGACGCGAGCCAGGCGGCTGGACGCCAATACATGAAGCGCCTCGAATCTCGCACGAAAGACTGCGACCTTCCTGTGTCGAGAAATTCTGCCGTCGCACAGCTTGCGGCGATTAGAGAATGGGGAGTCATACCGAGCACCAACCGTTACGCCACGTTGAAAAACACGACACAAGAGACGCTCATTGTTCACGGCAACAAAGACGTTGTCGTTGCGCCGATCAATGCTCTCATTCTTGCGGAGCGCCTACCGAATGCCCAGCTAGTCGTGTACTCGGATTCGAGTCGTGGAGCCCAATATCAACATGCAGGGACATTCTTGCAACATGTGAACCTGTTCTTGACCGAGGGGAATTCTCAGTTAGCTGACCCGGCTTCAGCCTCGGTTAAGTCTTCGGCCGCGTTTTAGAAATGAGCGGAGTTGCTTGATATGAACAATCATGGCCCCGAAGCGGTCCCCACACAATTGACCGAAGCCAAGGGGACAAGTTTCGCAAGGGAGGTATTCACCAGCAACTTCTGGATGTCTGGTCTTGCGATGCTGAAGTACATTCCGGGTTCGTTCCGTGTGAAGCAGGTCGACGGAATGGCTTTCTTCACGGAATCGAAACACGACGAGTTTCGGAAGAGGGTTCTTCGGGTTACCCCTGCTAAGCCGCGCCAATGGGGGACGATGAGCGTCTCCCAAATGTTGCATCACCTTAACTTGGCGTGTGGCGGTTCGCTCGGCTTCTACACACTTCCAGATGAGAGCTATTTCGTATCGCGAACAGTATTTCGTTGGATTCTGGTTGACTGGTTCCCGGAACAACCCGTAGGACTGCGACTGCCAAAAGGTTTCAAGATTCCCCACGGGGCGGAATTCGATTTCGACTTTGAAAAGCAACAGCTGCTCAAAATCGTGGATGCTGCCTGGCAAGCGAGATCGCCCGATAACTGGGGACCGCACCCTATGTTCGGAAAAATGACGTTGGCCGAATGGGGAAAGCTGCTTCAAATCCACATCGATTACCACCTGAAGCAATTCGCGGCCTAGAGTAACGGTTCATCGAATCAAGCCGAGGCGATATGAGCGCAACGTACAGAGCAATTGAAATCAGCAAACCCGGCGTCTTCACTGAGGTTAGCCGGCCGCTGCAAGAGCCCGGCCCCAATCAAGTTCGCGTCCGGGTTGAGGCTTGCGGCGTTTGCCACACCGACAGCCTGCTGGTAGACGGCGCATTGCCTAACCTTACTTATCCCCGCGTCCCCGGGCACGAAGTCATCGGGCGCATCGACGCCGTGGGCGCGAATGTCACGACCCGTTCCGTGGGGCAGCGAGTGGGTGTTGGAATCTGCGGTGGATGGGATGACACCTGCCTTTCGTGCCTTCGAGGAGACTTTGTCAACTGCACGAACGTTGTGCTCACCGGCATCATGATCGACGGCGGATACGCCGAAGTCATGATCATTGAGGCGCGAACCACGGTTACGATTCCGGACGGTCTGGAATCTGTCAAGGCCGCACCACTCCTATGTGCGGGTGTGACGACATACAACGCCCTGCGAAACGCCGGCTTGCGTACCGGTGCCCTCGTCGCGATCCAAGGAGTTGGCGGACTTGGACACCTCGGGATTCAGTATGCAAGGCGGATGGGATTCAGGACTATCGCCATTGGTCTTGGTCCTGAGTCGGAGAAGCTCGCAAAAGAACTCGGCGCGCACCAGTACATCGACAGCGGAGCGGAAGATGCGGGAGCCAGTCTACGAGCGCTTGGCGGAGCCGATGCCATCCTTGCCACCGCTCCAAGTGGCAAAGCAATGTCCGGCCTCGTAAACGGACTCGCCGTGAGGGGAAAACTGTTGGTGATCGGGATCGCCCCGGATCCCCTGGAAGTGAGTACCGGCTCCCTCATTTTCGGCATGCACTCCATCTCCGGATCGACCACCGGTAGCGTGCAGGACGAACAAGAAACAGTCGAGTTTTCCCTGCTCGAAAATGTCGAGCCAATGATCGAAGTCATGCCTCTATCCAAGGCTCGCGAAGCATACGACCGAATGATGGCGGCAAAAGCACGGTTTCGCATGGTTCTCGTCACAGAGGCGGGCGCTCGCAATAGTGCTTCGCTGAAGTGAGTTAAGACGAATAGAGAACGAGCAGAGCGAGAAGGAGAAGAACATGTCGACACAACCACAACCAAAAGCTCCGGCAGGGCCGACTCAATCAGCTACTGCATGGGCCTCCGTTGAGGCGCTCTTCAACAAACAAAAGTCCTACTTCGCTTCGGACGCGACGAAGAGTTACGAGTGGAGAGTCGATCAGCTGGATCGTCTCGGCCGAATGCTGAAGGAGAACTACCAGCGCTTCGCAGATGCATCTTGCAAAGATTTCAAGACGGCCTCTCAGGAGAACGCATTCGAGGTGTCCGCAACAATCGCGACCGCCGAATATGCGAAGTCTCAGGTGAAGGAGTGGATGAAACCGGTCGAGGCTCCCCTCCCGAAGTTTCTGGCTGCATCGGGACACAAGGGAATGGTGTATCGCGAGCCGTACGGCGTGACGCTGATCATCTGTCCTTTTAATGGACCGCTCTTGCTGTCACTGCGTCCGGCGATTGCCGCTTTGTCGGCTGGCAATCCTTGCATCTTGAAACTCTCCGAAGCGCTTCTGGCGACGGACGAATTGCTCCAAGAACTGATTCCTAAATATTTCGAGCCGGAATCTCTAAGTGCCGTACTGGGCGCCAAAGAAACAGTAACGAACCTGTTGAAGCTTCCTTTCGATTTCATATTTCTGACGGGAAGCGTGGCAGTAGGCAAGGTGGTGATGCGCGCAGCTGCGGAGTACGTCACTCCCGTGTTGTTGGAGTTGGGAGGACAGAACCCAGCCATCGTCGATGAAACAGCCAACATTCCGGATGCTGCCAAGAAAATCGTGTGGGGCGCAATGGCATGGGGCGGTCAGTGGTGTACATCGCCGGGTTACGCGGTCGTTCATGAGTCTGTAGCGGCAGCGTTCGTGGCCGAGTGCAAGAAAGCGGTTGTCGAGCTTTACAGTGCGGACCCGAAGAGCAATCCGGACTATTCACGCGTCATAAGCCCTAGCGCAGTAAACAGACTGGCGTCGTTGATTGATCCCGCCAAGGTGGTCTATGGCGGTAAGTCCGATGCGGCAGCTCGCTATCTCGACCCGACTATCCTCTACCCAATTTCCTGGTCCGACAAAATCATGGAGGATGAAATCTTCGGGCCGCTTTTGCCCATTCTTGTGTATTCCGACATCGGGACACTGATTGCAAAGATCAAGTCGATGCCAAAGCCGCTTGCCGGCTATGTATTCAGCCGCGATCAAAAGGCAATTGACCGGGTCCTGCGGTCTGTATCTTTCGGGGGCGGCGCAGTAAATCAGACGAACGTTTTCTTGTTCATCGAGTCCATGCCATACGGAGGAGTGGGCACGGCCGGTATCGGAAATTACTATGGGAAGTACGGCTTCGACTCCCTCACTCACGCCAAATCAGTTTTGATATCCCCTCCGGACGTGGAGATCGATCACTTGTTTCCGCCTTATACCAAAGAAAAGGTACAAGCACTCAATCAATGGTTTGAGTACTAAACGCGCAGCACCGGCTGAAAAGGCTCAGCGTAGGGAGTATCCGTATGGAAATCGGAACCATTGGAGCTGGACCTTTCGCACAAGCGTTCGCGAAACAGGCATTAAAGGCAGGCCATAGGGTAAAGCTCAGCAATCGCCGCGGCCTAGAAAGTCTGCGAGAAATTGTTGATCAACTTGGCCCCGGGGCCCAGGCTGCCACCAAGGAAGAGGCAGCGGCTTGCGAGATGGTGCTACTTGCTGTGCCTTGGGACAACGTGCCAGAAACACTCGCAAGTCTTTCCGGGTGGGACAATCAGATTCTGATCGATGCTATCAACCCTTATCACGGTGGGGCGGGAAATTTCACGCCAGCCGATGTAGGGAACCTTTCTACCAGCCAGCTTGTTGCGGCCCTAGCCCCTGGGGCACGGGTGGTCAAGGCGCTGAACAACTTGACCGTTCGCAACTTGGAGGCGGATCCCATCGTCAACGGAGCAAGACGAGTCGCATTTGTTTCTGCGGACGATGACGGTGCGAAGAAGCAAGTGGAAACCCTACTCGGTGGTTTCGGCTATTCCGTGATCGATCTTGGAAACCTTCGCGACGGAGGGCTGATTCAGCAAGCAGGTGGCCCGCTGGCAGGGCGAGATTTGTTCGAGCAGGGAGAACGTTATAAGTGAAAGCGATTCATCTCACCGCCTACGGTAATCCGGCCCAGAACTTACGGATGGTCGAAGTTCCGGAACCGCATGCTCCGTCCGCGGACGAGGCCCTTGTGCGCATGGAGTATGCGCCGATTGACTACAGCGACCTTCTTTTGGCCAACGGAGTGTACTTTCTGAATCCGCAGCTTCCTTCCGTGATTGGAGGCGAAGGAGCGGGAATCGTCGAAGCGATCGGGCCGGGAGTCACCGGCGTCCAGGTAGGCGATCGCGTTACGATCCCGTTTCGAACATTCACCTGGGCTGAAAAAGTTCTCGCCCCGGCCCAAGGCCTTTTCGTTGTTCCTCCTTCAGTCGATGCCAAAACGGCCTCAATGTTGAATATCAATCCCACGACCGCAGTTCTTCTCTTGGACGAATTTGTAGAGCTAAAACCAAAAGACTGGATTGTATTAAACGCAGCAAATTCCCAGGTCGCGCGGTGCCTGATCGCGATTGCAAAATCGCGCGATCTCAAGGTTATGGGCATTGTGAGGCGGCCCGAGCTTTTCCATGAAATTGAAAAACTGGGTGTTGATTTCGCTGGCGTCGAATCGCCAGAACTCTTAAAGCAAATTCGGAGTGCAACGGGCGGAAAGCCAATAACTCTGGGGCTTGATGCCGTAGGTGGTCCATCGACAGCAACGATCACAAGCGCGCTCTCTCCGGGGGCTCATCTCGTCAGCTATGCGTGGCTGAGTGGTTTGCCGATTCACGTGCCGCAGGGCGATCTCATCGGCAAGAGACTGAACATCCATGGCTTCTGGATGTATTACGAAGAGTATCTTCCCAAAATGCGCGCGGCACTGACTGAGGCAACAAAAGTGGTCGCTTCCGGAAAATTAACTCTCCCAATCACCACGACATACAAGCCGTCCCAAATCAAAGAAGCAACCGAGCACTACGAGCGTGGCGGCAAGGTTCTATTGGATTTCAACTACGCAAAGTAGGAGCCATAAGGGAGAGCGTGAGGAGGACCGTGGATATGGTTTTAGCCGGGATCAAGGTAATTGATACGCGTATGGTGCACGACGCGATTGAGCTAGCGAGGAGTTCCTCAGAGCCATACCTTTTCAACCACGCGATGCGCTCATGGCTTTTTGGTGTGCTGTTGGCCGAAGGGGCGAAACCTGCTCCAGACCCCGAGCTCTTGGCGGTCTCGGCGATCCTGCACGATCTGGGACTGACCGACCGCTACTCCGCACTGGAGCGTTTCGAAGTTGATGGGGCCAACGCCGCGGGCTCGTTTCTGAAAGAACGTGGCATTCCGGCACATCAGATCCAATTGGTGTGGGACGCCATTGCGCTTCATACGACTCGTTCCATTGCTCTTCACAAAGAGCCAGAGGTCGCGATGACGCATTCAGGAATCTTCGTGGACGTGATTGGGGCGGGATTGGAGCTGATTCCTCAAGGCAAGCTTCGCGCAATTCTCGAGGAGTTCCCGCGCTTGTCGATGAAAAAGCAATTCCGGGACTGCCTCTGCGGTGTCGTTCGCCGGAAGCCGGCCACAAGCTATGACAACTCTCTGCGGGATCTCGGCACGCGGTATGTGGAGGGCTACACAGCTCCAAGCGTGGCCGACCTCTTCGAAAATGCGCCTTTTCCAGAATAAGAGGATGAAAGGAGTCGCATGAGGAACGAAAACATCGCTGTCAATCCTCCGGTCGAGACTGGACCCTTGACACGCCGGAGATTCATTGGCGT